>JBMOLS010000034.1:0-190101 GCA_049324055.1 Bacteroidota bacterium
TTTCATTTTACCTTTCCCGTGGATGCGAAGCGCAGAACGAATTTACTCCATGCGGAGTGATAAACTGTCCCCAGAGAGACTTTGGTTTTCCTATTTTCTTAAATTCCTATTTCCCCGACTCTCCTGAGCGAAGACGAAATATCTCACCGAGGCGGCTGAATGCTGGCAATAGTTGCCAACATCCGAATATATTCAATTGTCTATATTTTCCCTATCCCTACCCCAAACAAAAAACCCCTGCGGCCTGGCCACAGGGGTTTTACAACCACTCCTCCATAACGGTTAACGCATGGTGAAACGAAGGGGCGACACATCGCGGTATTGACTACTTACCGTGCCATACACACCTTGTACATACCGCTTTACCGCCAGGGCGGTGCGCACCACCGAAAAAGGCCCCTGGTACATCACCTTGTCGCGCTCCAGCCGTGCGTTGTTCAGTGCCACGTAGGCGGTGTTCACGCGGTCGTGCGCCTGTTGTAGTGCGGCCAGCGTCTGGCGCAACCCTTGCAACGCAAGCTCTGGCTCGTTGGGCTGATAAGCCAACGTCTCTACAAATGCCACCAGCTTGGCGAAGCGGGCAATGCGGGTACCATAGTCGCCACCGCGGGCTCTGCGCCCGGCAGGCGTTGCCTCGGGGGACGTTTCCGGTTCGGGCGCAGCCGCCACCGTTGCCCGCAGGCTGCGCACCAGCGCGCGCGCATCGGCCAGCGTGGCGGCAGGCAGGTTCATGGCCTTCAGCAGGTTCAACACCCGGCCGGCCCGCGCCACCACCTCGTCCGTGCGTTCAGCCCGGTCGTTCACGGCATGGTCGTAGGCAATGGCTGCCACTTGCACATCATGGATTTTTTGTTGGGCGTTGTTCAACAGGGTGGCCAACGCATTCACCTGAAGGTTTTGTTGTCCGGGGTTGTAGGCTCCTCCGTACCCGGTGCAGTGGCCTATGAGCTTCCCAAAGGCCTGCAGGTTTTTAACATGGCTCATAACTTTTGTTGTTTAAGTTATATGTTCAGTATACTGCCAACGGAAGCCATTTGTTTCATGAAAAAACATGTTTTACAGAAGTAATCTTTTATTGTACAAAGTGCACCGTTGAAATGCCTTGGCAGACGTTGGACGTATATATGCCGGGTGGGCCCTCCACCAGCACACAACGAACAGAAGAAGTGGCGCTCATGGTGCGATCTTTCAGGTGCGCGGTGCATACTTTCACTTTACCGGTGCGCCACTTCAGAAGAATGGCGGCCACCATCACTTTACCGGTGCGTTCCACCAGTTGCAGGATGCCTACCTTCACTTTACCGGTGCGTTCCATCAGCTACAGAACGCCTGCTTTCACTTTACCGGTACACCATTTCAGAAGGAGGGCGCCCGCCCCCACTTTACCGGTGCGCCTCATCGCCAGCGGGAAGGTGCCCCTCATTTTGCGAACGCAGCTTACCACGCAGCGTACGTAATGGGTCGGCAGTCGTAGTGTCATCACGGCTCTCTTCGCCCTGGCTGTGCACACCAACCAACGGCCTACGGGTTGCACCTACGCCCCATGCGCTGGGTGCATGCACCCATCAGCGCCTTGGCAGCGGGCAGGGTGTGATGCATTAATTATGCAAGCGGTCTGCCACGCACGGGGCTTTTCATTACTTTCACACACACAACTATTGAAATCTGTTCGCTCGTTTATGAAATCAACACTTCGCTACCTGCCGCTACTCTCCCTCCTTTTGCTGTTGGCCTGCCAGCCTGAGCAAACCAAACTTGAATCCACACCGACCAGCAACCGCTACGAAGACCTGGTGGCCTTGTTCAAGGCCTGGCGCGCCTTCGAGCGGCCACCACTGAAAGACGGTGCACCCGACTATACAGCCGCCACGTTCGAGCAGCGCTGGCCCTACTTCAAAAAATTGCAGGCCCAACTGTTGGCCATCGACTACAGCCAGTGGCCGGTGGCGCAGCAAGCCGACTGGCGTATTGTTTGGGCAGAAATGAACGGCTACGACTTCAACCACCGCATTCTGAAACCGTGGCAGCGCGACCCGGCCTTTTACACGTCTATATATATGGAGCGCAGCGATGTGCCCGCACACGAAGGGCCCACTCACCACGGCACCACCGAAGTGTGGACTTACTCGTTTCCGCTGAGCGCGGAAGCGAAAACAAAGTTCTTGAACGACTTGCGTATGATACCCCCCTTGAACGCGCAGGCACAACAGAACCTTACCGGCAACGCGCGCGAACTGTGGGTGGCAGGCATACGGCCCATACGGGCGCAGGTAAACGACCTGAAAGAATTGCTGGAACGCCCGGGCGTGAAGGGCGATGCCGATTTGGAGGCAGCCATTGACGCAGCCATCACGTCCACCAACCAACTGGCAGACTGGCTGGAGAAAGAGGCGCCCTCCAAAACAGGGGCCTCGGGCATAGGCAAAGAAAACTATACGTGGTATCAGCAGAACGTGCACCTGGTGCCACTTACGTGGGAAGATGAAGTGATGATATTGAAACGCGAGCTGGCCCGCGCCTGGACGGCCCTGAAACTGGAAGAACACCGCAACCGCCAACTGCCCCCGTTGGTGGACGCCTCCTCACCGGAAGCCTTTCAGGCGATGGCAGAAAAAGGTGCACAACGGCTGTTGACGTTCCTGAACAACGACCAGGTGGTAACGGTGAAAGACTATTTTGAGCCGGCCCTGCGTGCCCACCTCGGCAGCTTCGTGCCCAGCGAAAAGCGCAACTTCTTCCTCATTACCCTGCACTACGATCCCCGCCCCCTGTACTCTCATTTTTACCATTGGTTCGAACTGGCCCGCATGGATCTGGAGCCACACGCCAGCGAAATCAGGCGCGGTCCTCTCTTGTACAACATCTTCGACTCGCGCAACGAAGGCACGGCCACGGCCGTGGAGGAGATGTTTCTGCAAGCCGGCCTCTACAATGACGACCCGCGCGTAAAAGAAATTGTCTACATCATGATTGCCCAGCGGGCGGCACGCGGGTTGGGTTCTTTATATGCCCATGCCAACGAGATGACGATGGAAGAAGCGGGCGGCATCCACAGCGAGTTTACACCGCGCGGCTGGATGAAGACAGAGAAAGACCTGCTGATTTTTGAGCAGCACCTTTACCTGCGCCAGCCGGGCTACGGCAGCAGCTACATTACCGGCAAATACCTGCTGGAGCAAACCATGGCCGACTATGCCAAAATGAAGGAGGCAGCTGGTGAGCCATTCGTGCTGAAGAATTTCTTCGATGAGTTGAACGAGATCGGCTGCATACCCATGTCGTTAGGGCATTGGCAGATGACAGGCAGCAACAGCCTGCTGCCCGCTCAGGCACCGGGCACAAAATAATGGTGGGCCGCAACGCCTCCTGACAAAACGTTTGGGCCCAAACCCTTCCAGCAGCGGAGGCTTAAAAGCAAAGAGGCTGCCCTTGTAAGACAGCCTCTCTTTCCTAACCTAAACCTAAACTATGAAGAACGCATCAGGACCCATTGGTTGAATCGTCCTGAAATCTTTACCCGCCCATTGCTACCTTGCAGAACGTTGAGGGGATGTAATATTTTTAAAGTCTCGCTTGGGGCTTTGCGCAGCAAAGCCCCAAGGGCGTTATCCATTAAATATGGAAATGTTCTTTGATGTTCTCAGTTACCACTTTACCATCGAAGAGGTTTACAATACGGTGCGCGTAGTTGGCATCGTAGGGTGAGTGTGTTACCATCACGATGGTAGTGCCTTCTTCGTTCAACTGGCTCAGCAACTTCATTACCTCCTCACCATTGGCAGAGTCGAGGTTACCAGTCGGTTCGTCAGCCAGGATTACGCGGGGCTTGGCTACAATAGCACGCGAGATGGCCACGCGCTGCTGTTGACCACCCGACAACTGTTGAGGGAAGTGGTTTCTGCGGTGCATGATGTTCATGCGCTCCAGCACCTCTTCCACTCGCTTCTTACGCTCATCGCTGGGCACCTTCATGTACAGCAACGGCAGCTCTACGTTTTCGTAAACAGTCAGTTCGTCAATCAGGTTAAAGCTCTGAAACACGAAGCCAATGGAACCTTTGCGCAACTGTGCGCGCTGGCGTTCAGAATATTTAGAGACTTCGTGTTCGCCAAAGTGATACTCGCCCCCGGTGGGGTTATCGAGCAGACCTAAGATGTTCAACAAAGTAGACTTACCGCAGCCTGAGGGACCCATGATAGCCACAAACTCTCCCTCTTTGATCTCAAGGTTGATGTTGTTGAGGGCGGTGGTTTCTACTTCTTCGGTGGTATACACCTTTTCCAGGTTTTTCAGCTTGATCATGCTCATGCGTTTTTGCTATTTAGATGGTTGAGGATTCTGTTTAGTTGTATGATACTGGTGTTTTTGCTAACGGTTACGCTGATTAGACGCCCCTTTTTCCAAAAAGTTGCATCAGTTCAGTATTAAAACTTCATTGTTGCCAAAGTTCTCGTACGAAGAGGTGATTACCTTGTCGCCTGGCTTCAGCCCTTCCAGCACCTCGAAGTTTTCTGTATTCTTGCGGCCCAGTTTAATGTCGCGCCTTACGGCACGGTTGTCGGCATCCATTACGTACACCCAGTTTCCACCGGTGTCTTTGTAGAAGCCGCCTACCGGCAACAACAGTTCTTCAGACGACTGACCCAACTCAATGCGCAGGCGCAAAGACTGGCCTCTGCGGATGCCCTGAGGGGTTTCACCGTCAAAGTTCATATCTACTTCAAAGCGGCCGTTCTGAATGGTGGGATAGATGTATGTAATCACCAACCCGTAGGTTTTACCCGCAAAATCGGTGGTGGCACGGAGGCCTGTAGAAATACGAGGCAAATACAGTTCATCGATCGGTACGCGCACTTTGAAGCTACCAACAATGTCGACCTGGCCTAAACGCTGCCCCTGGTTCACAGCCTGTCCAATCTCCCAGTGTGGGGTTGAAAGCTGCCCATCTATCGGGGCACGAATCACCAAATTGTCGAGAATCTTGCCTACGCCTTCCAGACTCAGGCTCATGCGTTGTTCAGCCTTATCTAATTCGCGCAACTGGCGTATGCGGTTGATGGAATCGTTTTTATAAACCTCGTAGGTAATTTTCCTTCGCTCTTTATTATAAAGGTAATCTGCTTCGGTGCGTTCAAACTCCTGCTTGGAAATCAACTTCTTTTCGAACAGCACCTTCTGGCGTTCATACTGAGGTTCCAGTATGGCCAACTGGTTATCGATCAGGGCTAAGGTCTGGCGTTGATTCAAATCGTTTTGGGTAATGAGCAGGCGCGTGTCGCGCTGGCGCGTGATACTTTCGTTCAAGCTTGCTTCCTGGCTCAACACGGTAATCTCCCTGTTCAGGTTGGATATCTCCAGAATGACATCGCCCTTTTTCAACATGGCGCCACTCTCGGCCACGATGCGTTTGATGTTACCGCCTTCGATGGCATCCAGAAATACCGTGCGGCTGGGTTCCACCGTTCCGGTTTGAGGAATGAATTCCTGAAAAACACCCCTCTTCACTTCAGAAATCGTGATCTTGTCTTTCTCGATTTTCAGTTTCGAGCGCCTGTCAGCAAAAATGAATTGATAGGAAATGAAAATAATCAGCAGACCTCCCCCGCCCCACGTAGCAATCCGCTTCAAGGTCCACTTCTTCTTGGCAATTTTTTTATCCATGAAAAGAGATTAATAGTTTGTGTTCGCGCTGTCTTTGCCAACAAACGTGCCAAGCCCCTAAACCGTTGCCCCGCACCCTAAAAAGCCGGTTAGAAGACTGTTTTTACGTTCAAACTTGAACGTATATGTCCGCATTCGGACGCATTTTCAATTATCTTTGCTTTATTTACCTGCTTTTGCGGCACTTTTGGCCCCTTTGGCACGTCCGGTATCAATATTGCCCTAAGTGGGTTCAAAAAAGTTCAAAAACGGACACAACCGACCAATTTCAACCACCTTATGTCTGAAAGCAAGCAAGGAAAAATACTGATCGTTGACGACAACGAAGACCTGTTGAAAGCAGCCAAAATGTTTTTGAAGCGGCACATTGCCCAGGTAGACATTGAAAAGAACCCCGAGGCCATACCCGCCCTGATGGGTAACGAAGATTACGATGTGATTCTGCTCGATATGAACTTCACCAAAGACGTGAGCAGCGGCAGCGAGGGCTATTACTGGCTGGAGAAGATTCTGCAGATCGACCCATCGGCTGTGGTGGTACTGATTACAGCCTATGGCGACATACAAATGGCGGTGAAGGCCATTAAGGCCGGGGCCACCGATTTTGTGTTGAAGCCTTGGGAGAACGAAAAGCTGCTGGCAACCTTGTTTTCTGCTATGCGCCTGCGCGAAACACGCGATGAGGTGCAGACGCTGAAAATCAAAAACCAACAGATCAACCAGGCGCTGAATGAGAAATTCAGCGACATACTCGGCACCAGCCCGGCCATGCAGCGCATTTTCCAAACCATAGAACGCGTGGCCCACACCGATGCCAACGTGTTGATATTGGGCGAGAATGGAACGGGCAAGGAATTGATTGCGCGGGCCATCCACCGCAACTCTGCGCGCAAGGCAGAATCGTTTGTGTCGGTAGATTTAGGCTCCATCACCGAAACACTTTTCGAGAGCGAACTCTTTGGCCATAAAAAAGGCGCTTTCACCGATGCGAAGGAAGACCGCCCCGGCCGCTTTGAGATGGCCCACGGGGGCACGCTCTTTCTGGATGAAATTGGCAACCTATCTATGCCCCTGCAAGCCAAGCTGCTTACCGTGCTGCAAAACCGGAGGGTAAGCCGAGTGGGGGCCAACAAAGAAACCAACGTTGACATCCGGCTGGTATGTGCCACGAATATGCCCCTGTACGAAATGGTGAAAGAAAACCGCTTCCGGCAAGACCTGTTGTACCGCATCAACACCATCGAAATAGAAATACCGGCCCTGCGCGACCGGATGGAAGACATACCGTTGCTGGCCAATCATTTTTTGAAACAATATGCCAACCGCTACAACAAGAGCATTAACAAGATAAGCGAAGGCGCCATGACGCGTATGCACAAACACCCGTGGCCAGGCAACATACGCGAACTACAACACGCCATCGAACGGGCGGTTATTTTGAGTAACTCCTCGGTGCTGCAGCCTGAAGATTTCAACTTCTCGGTAAGCAATAGCAAGGAAGCCGAACAGGGCCTCGCGCTTGACCAATACAACCTGGACGAAGTAGAGAAACTGCTGATCCGCAAAGTGCTGAAAAAATACAACGGCAACATTACCCAGGCCGCTTCCGAGTTAGGCCTCACCCGCTCTTCGCTATACAGGCGCCTGGAGAAACACGGGCTTTAAAAAGTGACGCGCCACCTATGTCAGGCCGCTGGTTGTTCGTTCAAGTGTAATCAGCTAACTTACTTGGCCCGATGGCAGTACAACTCAGAAAGCAATAGCGTACATGGCATTTAACGACTTCCGGTTTCGGGTTGCTTTCAGGGTGATACTGATCGGCATCACCATGGCGCTGATGGTGTACATGGTGTCGCGGCCCAACATGATTTTTGCGGCCGGCCTCACCTGCTTCATCATTGTGATGCAATTACTGGAACTCTACCGGTTTTCATCGCAAACCAACCGCAAACTCACCCGCTTCCTCGAATCCGTTAAATATTCGGACTTCATTTCCGGCTTCACCTCCGACAACCGGCTGGGCAAAAGCTTTCGCGAGCTGAATGAAGCCTTCAACGAAGTGTTAGAGGCCTTCCGCAAAGCACGATCGGAGAAAGAAGAACATTGGCAATACCTCAACACCGTGGTGCAGCAGGTACGCACCGGCATTCTATCGTTCGATGCCGGAGGCAACGTGCAACTCATCAATGCCAATGCCAGGCGTTTTATGGGCGTGCCTGCCAACTTCAAAAACATTCACGAATTAGAAAAAATCAACCCGGCCCTGTACCAGTCTATTACAGAAACCGCTCCTGGCAAAAGCTCGCTCCATCGCCAGGGCAGCGATTTTCAGCTCACCATACAGGCAACTGAAATACGCATTCGCGGCAACGAGGTAAAACTCATCACACTCCAGAACATCCAAACGGAATTGCAACGACAAGAGCTGGAAGCCTGGCAAAACCTGACACGCGTGCTGCGCCACGAAATCATGAATTCCATCACGCCCATCTCTTCGCTTACCTCTACCCTGCGCGAAATACTGGATTACGACCTGGTGAAAAAAGAAAACGGCTATGAATTGAAGAATGAGGGTGCCGAAGATTTGCGCGAAGGATTGAACACCATTGAAAGCCGCAGCAAGGGGCTGATCAAATTCATTGACGCTTACCGCGAATACACTTCGTTGCCCCAACCCCGGCTAAAAACCATTCTGTTGAAAGATTTGATTGAGCGGGTAAGCCAGTTAATGAAACCGGAATTCAGGAAAACGCAGATTGCATTTGTGCACACGTGCGAATCTGAATACCTCACGATACAAGCCGATGAGGAGATGATTGAGCAGGTATTGATCAACCTGATCAAGAATGCCATCGAGGCGTTGGCCCACACGCCAAACGGGCGCATTGAGCTAACCGGCCGCTATGTGGACAGCCACGTTGTGGTAGAGGTGGCCGACAATGGACCCGGCATTATCAAGGAGGCTATGAGCCGGATTTTTGTTCCCTTCTTTACCACCAAAAAAACCGGCTCTGGTATTGGCCTCAGCCTTTCAAGGCAAATCATGCAGATGCACAACGGAACCCTTACCGTTACCTCAGAGCCCGATCAACGAACCGTTTTTACACTTCGATTTTGAAAGGGCACCATTGTTTGAACTAAAAAAGTGCAGGGTAAAATTATTGGTCTTACCGCTAATACTTACCCCACTGTTTTGTTCGGGTCTGGAGCACGATTACCGTGAATACCATGAGAAGTAACCAAGGCTGAAGAACATAGTGTTGCCATGCAATTCAACGAAAGTATCAGAATTTATAAAGACCTGGCAAGTAATTACGATCATGTATTCTTACCAGATATGAAGGTAGTGGCTCCACTTGCTGCCCACAGCCGTCATGCAGATCATAATTTTTCGCCCAACCGGTTTCTTCTGTTATTTGAAATAAAACACATAATAAGCGCCCAATCGTGGCCCACGGTCATCATCAACCACCACCATCTATGGGGCACAGCAAAGGATTTCCCATCCGTGATGACCAACTATTTCTGGTCGAGATAGACCTTTATTACCACGGGCGTTTTCATAGTAGAAGAAAAGCCGGGTGCGTTCTTGTTCCAGGTAACCCCCGCGTTAACAGCCATGGTGGCCCCACGGTGCGACCCTGCCAATGTTTGTGCTTCAATCTTTTCGGGCGAGAACACAAAATACAACTCATTGGTGCCGGCAGGCTCTGTCAGGCGCACAAAGTTCATCCCTTCGGGTATGCGCACCTGGTCGAACAAAATGGGTTGAGTTAACGACCCCTTCATGGGGAAGGCAGCAAATGTTTCATGATTCGGATCCACAAAATAGCTGTAGAAGTAAGCGGGCCGGTTGATGTTGGCAGAAATGGTTAACTCTGTGCCCGTAGGCAAAGATTTGGATATTCTGTATTCGCCCTCCACCCCATCGGCACTTGCCTTCAGTTCTTCACCGGTAGAAAGCCTGAACGTTACGCTGCCCTCCAGCGGTGATGAACAGGCGGCACTGCCTACCTGAAAAAGCGAAAAGGCGTAGGGAAAAAAGTCTACAAAATCCCGGTAACGAATCCAGGTAAAGCCACCTTGCCCCCAATCCTTACCCCAGGTATTCACCACTTCAAAGGCGCCACCGAATTTGGTATCATCGTAACCTACCACGCACAACGCATGGCCTCCATATTGCTTGTCGGGCTGCTCGCGCGGTTGCCAAAATTCCTGCGCCAACTGAAATGAGGGCGGGCAGATCATACCCACCAGTACGGCATGCCTGTTCACCAACGCATGCTTCACCGACTGCACCTTTAACTCGCGCGTATCGTTGGTATTGAATAATTTCAACGCACCCGACAGGCGTTTGCTTTTGGCCAGCGGAAAATAATCGGCCGTAACTTCGGCTGCGCAGAATTCGCCAAACTCAGAAAAGTAAGGCGTTCCGTTTTTCGACATCGACTCGAGCAAGTCCATCAGGCTGATAGCCTGCTTGCAATCGGGCTCTTTGCGCACCAGTGCGTAGTTATAGGCTGGAGCAAACGCGAACCTGATTAACGCTGCGGGGTTGGTTTCGTTGCAGGCAATGGCTTCGGCCGCAGTGCGCGCATTCCATACGGCTGCCCAGGCTACACCGGTGAAGTCTTGCCGTGGTTCTGACACCACCCGTGGGTAGTACATTTTCAGGCTTTGCGCTGCTGGCAGCAGGGCAGCCGATGGGTAGGTGGCCGGCAATAGGTTATAGCGGTTGTCTTCCCAAATCAGCCCACGCTGAAATTGTTGCTGGTCGGGTATTTTGTCGGTGGCGCTGCAAAGCAGCGCCACTACCCCAAGTAATATCGTTCTGATCACCTCGCCTGGAATACAAATTCACTGCCAGGTTCATTGTCGCCAAAGTCGCCAAACTTAGGTTCTGGCTTGGCAGTTTCCACCGACAGCCAGATTTTGCTGGCCGTAAGGACACGGTAAGCGCCACCATAACCCCTCAGCGCCTCCAGGAACTTGGACGCAAACGGAGAATGTTTGCCGGGACGGCCATCGGGAACATATTGTTTGCCGCCAGACGTCATGTACAGGCGGGTTTTGAATTTCAATTTCTTGCTGATGTATTCCGCCTGTGGTATATCGGCATACATCTGGTCGCGGTCGTCTCCGCGTTTGGCTATGGCCTGATCGAAGGTCCCCCCGAAGCAAACATCCATCGTCAGGAAAATATGCTTGGCGGGATTGTTGTCGATGGTGGTGCGCAGCACAGAAAAAGGAATATAGCTGTCGAATGTATCGTCATTGGTTTTAGAATCCTTGCACACAATGTACCCGTCTTTACCCAGTTCATCGAACTGGCCGTGGCCCGCAATGAAGATAAACAACTGGTCATCGGTGCCGTAGTTACGCTTGGCATACTCGCGTATTTTGGTCAGCACTTCCTGCTTGGTTTTATTAAACACCCGTTCCACCTTAAAACCGTAATTATCTTCCAACTCCTTGGCAATGGCAGTGGCATCGAAGACAGGGTTGGTCAGGTCGCTCCATTCGTCATATTCGTTGGTGGCAATGATGAGTGCATAGTCGGTGCGTTGCTCGGTATTGGCAATTACTACCGGTGCGGCCACGTTCACCAGCCTCGATTCGGTGGTGATCTCACCCTTCTCGTTTTCGGCTACTATTTTGATTTCGTTCTGGCCTTGGGCGAGGGTGAGTTGTTTCTCTACAAACCTGGCAAACTTAGAAGCATCGGGCGAGGTAACGGCAAAGCCCCTGTCGGCCTGGGGTTGCCCGTTGATGAGGACGGTTACATTCTTAAGGTTGAGCACGGAGTTCACGCCCACCTTCAGCGTAAGCTGGGTAGCCGTGATAACAGAACTTGTTTGATCAGGCGATATCCAAACCAGCACAGGAGGCGAAGAAATCGGTTTGGAGCTGATGTCCAACTTAACAGAATTACTTCTTCCTTTAATTGCCTGCTGGGCGCTTGCCGGCATTATTGCTGCAAGCGCAACTAACAAAATGACCAGCTTTTTCATAGGTATTTAATTTTGGGTGTTTTATTTCTCATTTAATGACCAGCCGCTTTTGGGCTATCTGGTTGCCAAATTTCACAACACTCACATATACGCCCGGCAGCGGTCTTTGGTTCTGGTCTATTTGCCAAACCACCTCCTGGTAACCACCGGGTAGGGCCTTGTTCAGCACTTGTGCCACCGGCCGCCCCAGCAGGTCGTACACTTCTACCGTTGTTGCCACGTTTTCGGTGGCTTCGGGTGTGGAAAAGGCAAATGTCACTTTTTCGGTGGCAGGCACCGGGTAGGCTCCATGAAACACCAGGTTTCGCGGGTTGGCCTTTTCCTTCACATAGTCGGCATCGCCATAAATAATCCGGAAATCCCGCGACTGGTTTTTCGACATGGTGTAAGAAGTCGTGGTTCTCATATCGATGCCGCGCTGCAGGCCCTCATCCCACAGCACCAATTGCCTGGTGTTGGCACCGAAATAAGAATTATCCCACGAAAGTGTGATGAGTTCCTCCGCTGAATTGGAGACCACCTCAAAAGACCATTCATAGTTATTCGCCAGGGGAACCATGTCTCTGGCATAACTAGCGCCATGCAGTTTCTTATGGTGATTCAACTCCAGAAAATCGAGAAAGCGGGGTACGGTAAAATCATCTAAAAGATCGTATTCCGCTGTGGCCGCAACGCTCATACCGATACCTCCTTTTGCCGACAGGTCGCCCGAACTTAAAGAGATGTCCACCATCCACTGGTCGGCATCCAGTGCGTTACGCATGGGGGGTGGTGGCTCATGGGTTCTGCCAGACTTTACATGGGGAATGGTGATGGGGGCAGTGCCGTTTACAAAGATGAAGCCGCCCGAAAATGCAGCCAGGGTGGTTCCATCAGAAAACGTGGCACCACCACTGAACACCTTGAGGGGTACGGTGGCCAAAGCGTTGTTTTCGGCTTGCACATCGGCCCAGCGCACGTTGAAATTGAAGGGATTACCAATCAAATTCCACCCGTTGGAGGGCGTGAAGGTGAAGGGTCTATTGAATCCATTGTCGACCGTAACTCCGGCTCCTGTGTTCAACGGGCCTTTGTTCTCTTTCGCGATGAACATGTAGCCACGCCCCACATCCATAGTAGCCGTGCCCGTCATTTCTGTATACTGACCGTTGCCATAGCGGAACATGCGCCAGTTTTTAGGATCGTAGGCCCCCAGTGGCATGGTGAAGATATCATTGATCGATTTTTTCTCCAGCACAAGCGGTATTGACAAAATGCGGTAGTTGCTCTGTTGCGTTCCGTAGGCACTGTAAGGGATGGTGAGTCCATTGGGATGATCTACCACCACGCGGAAGACGGCCGACTCGGTAGACAAACCCACTCCGTTGTATGCCACCATCTGGTATTCTGTTCCTTGTTCCTTCACCTCAGAAGCCGGTATAGTAAACTCCCAAACGTTCCCTGATACGTTGGTCATTAACGCGTCAATCTCGGTCCAACCAGACTGATTTGTAGGCCCGTAACGAAGCTCTACATATTCCACACCGCTTTGGGCATCCGTCCACGTTACCGACACCCTTACCGATTGTCCGGCAGCAATTTTGGTGGGCGTGGTGTTGGTGCCAATTACGGGCGGTGTGTTATCGCTGGAAGGAGTTACACTGCCGCGCAAGGGGTTGGTGGTGAGGTAATTGGTGGCCGTTCCACTGCCATTGAACGAATAGATGGCAAGGTGGTACGTTGTGCCTTCTGTGGCGTTGTTTTGCACCCAATCTGTATCGGAGGCACCCCCAATGAAGTTAACAAAGCCGTTACCTACGGGGTCCCCAATCGCATACGTAACACCATCGGTGGGTGGAGTGGTAGGCGCTTCGCCAATACCGCGTATGCCGATGTAGCCTTCTGGTGCCGGATTGGCTGCCGTGTAGCTGAAATCGTAGCCGGTGGCGCGCAGATTAGAAAACACCAGGTTGGTAGGCTGGGCGGTAGGTTCTGTAGCCAGCGCAGAGGTGGTGGCCTGGCTTCCCGTTAATGGTAATACTTGCCGATAATTCGTAGAAAAGCCCGATCCGTTGTAAGCGAAGATGCGCCAATGATAGGTTGTGTTAGGAAGGAGGCCAGTTGCCTGACCATCTGGGAAATTGTCGGCATGTTGTACCACACTGCCGTCCGATAATATCTGACCGACAGAGTAAGTGACACCATCCTGCGGAACGAAAGTAGGTGCACTGCCTTCTCTGCGAACGTGCAAATAACCACCCACACCCGACACGGGTGTAAAATCGTAGGAAATGGACGTAGAGGTGACCTCCCCAAACACGAGATTGGAAGGCTGGGCGCTGGGCTCGGGGTCGAGCGTTGCCGGAGTGACAAAACCCGTGGCGGGATCGGCCGTGCGGTAGTTAATGGTACTGCCGGAGCCGTTGTAAGCATAGATGGCGTAATAGTAGGTGGTGCCCTCTACTGCGGAGGACTGAGTAAATGAGGAACCCGTACCTACATACAAAATCTGGCTGGTGCCCAGATCTGAAACTGCAGTATAAACTGTTCCGTCCTGAGGCACCTCCGTGGGTGGAGATCCTGCCTTGCGAATATGAATGTAGCCGTCTGCAGCGGGCGAGGGCAACGTAAAGGAATAGGCATAAGAAGAGGGTGTGATATTTGTGAAGGTTAGGGCGGTGGGTGAGGCGGTGGGTTCTTCAGCCAGCGTTGATGAACTAAGCACATATTTGCCAAACCATCCATCAAAGCTGCCATTATTCGAGTTCAAAAAAATTCCCGGATCCACCTCTATGGTGCCACTAAAATACCCGCCCACGTAGAGGTTGCCGTTGGCATCCACATCAAGACTGGTAAAGCCGTCAAAATTTACATCGCCTATCGATCCGCCATCGAGAACAACACCAGCGTCTGAATATTTAACCACAAATGCATCGCCCTGGCCTGCCGAGATGAGCGTATTTTCACCTACTCCCGGATCGAAATCTGTTGTTTGTTCAAAAAAACCGCTCGCAAAAACATTTCCACTCTGATCCGCCAAAACCTGCGACACAAATTCGGAACCTTGCCCTGAGATTTCGTTTACCCATAAAAGGGTAGGCAACCCGGTTGAGGCTACATCATATTTGGCTATAAATGCATCTATATTTCCCCCCACAAAAGAAAGGGGTTCCGTGGTTGAACTGCTTTTGGTGATAGCCGCTGCTGCCCCAAAAATTCCACCCAAATAAAGCTGATCATTCTGATCAATATCTAACGAGAAAATATTGTCTTCGCCTGCAGAGCGTATCGTTGCCCACCAATTTAACTCACCGGTAGATGAAAAGTACCTCCCGAAGAACCCATCCGATAAGCCCTGATTGCTCGGTCCGGTTACGTTAGCGCTCGGGTCTAAGTCAATCTGTGCCCCATAGTTTCCCGCCACATATACATAGGTTGCATTGGCTGCTATGGTAACGGCTTCATCATCGGCCGTTGAGCCCAGTGTGGTGGCCCAGGCAAAGTTTCCAAGGTTATCAAGCTTCAGGAAAAATAAATCTTTCTGCCCTACGGATGTTCTGCTTTGAACACCGGTTCCCGGATCGAAATCAACGGTGCCATTGTAAAAACCCGCCACAAACACATTGGCGTTGCCATCTACATAAATGCCTGATCCGGTTTCGCTGGCGGTTGATCCGATTCTTCTGGCCCAGATTAAAGCACCTGCGTTAGAGTACTTGGCCACAAAAATATCTCGTTGGCCAGCGCTCGTAAGTAAAGTTGTGCCAGTGCCCGGGTCAAAGTCAACCACGCCTCCGAAATAGCCTGTAACGTACACGTTGCCTGCTGCATCGAGCCTCAGATCTCTTACCTCATCCTCCCAGAAATTACCGCCCCCCGTCTCGCCCAACTGAATAACCCAGTTTAGGTTTCCTGCCAAATCGTATTTCGCCAGGTAAGCATCATAAGCACCACCGGCAGTTCTGTTCACTACACCGGTGCCCGGATCAAAATCAACAGTTTGGAGAAACCGGCCACCGATAAACACATTGCCGGAGGCATCGGTGGCAATGGATTCAACCACGTCATTGTCTACCGAGCTGCCAATTGTATGAGCCCATTCTAAATCAAATCCCTGGCCTGCTGTTATGTGGGATCTGAAAAGGCTAAAGACAAAAAATAGGAATAGAGAAAGTAGCCTCATATTTTTGGATTCCATGCTGTTCTTCGTTCAGTTAGTTTTCAGGACTGGGGGGTTCAGGCAAATTTGAAGGCCCCTTATCGCCACCGCCACTCAACAACAAAGCGGCCACACCGCCCACGGCCACCACGGGCAGCAGCTTTAACCCCAACGGCACTTTGCTCTTGATGCCAAAATTACCGCTGGTGGCCACCCCAGATCCGGATGTAATACGCAACTGGTAATTCTTTCCTTTACTGGATGATGAGGGCACTACCCACGTGTAGCGTTGGTTGTTTTGAATACTCGCTACCTGACTGATCACAGTTCCGCCTTTCATCAGGTCTATGCGCAGGCTTTCGCCCGGTGCACCCCCGGCCCAGGTGATGTCTATGGATTTTCCCCGTCTGAAACTTCCCCCTGCCACCGGGTTTTGGAAGTACAATCCTGCTGCCGGCACAATATCTGCGCGCACCTCGAAGGTAACATCCCCTTTAAATTCCTTCAGTTCGCTTTTGGCACTCCACTCCACACGCTTGCCCGTACCTCCGGTAATTTCACGGCCGGTACCCGCATCGCCCGTAATCATAGAAAGAGGAGTCGCAAAATTATTGTGCGAGCCGTAGATGGAGACTTTGAATCTCTGGTTTTCGGAGGCCGCTGCAATGTCGTAGGTGATAACCACCCGTTCGCCATCGGCCGTTACTTCGGCACGTACATTTTCAATACGTTGGGCTAGCAAAGAGGAGACAACACACAGACATGCAGCGATCAGCAGATAAACATGCTTCATGTGCAACATGGGGTTTGGTAAGAAGTTAACTAACCAATAAAAATAGCTAATTGCCGCACTGCTTCCAACTTCTGAGAGGTAATTTAAAATCCCCGTCAGGCACCGGCCAGAAAGTCGTCCCACTCTTCCTGTTTCATGCCGCTTATGTCGCGTAGAAAGAGTGCGTAAGACGGTTTATAGGGCTTAAGCGATAGTGGCATTCCGGCTTCTTCGGGGGTGTAGTCGCCTTTCTTGGCGTTACATCTTTTGCACGCTGAAACCAGGTTGGTCCAGCTGTGAGTTCCACCACGGGAACTCGGGACCACATGGTCCAGCGTGAGGTCTTTTTTAGTACCGCAATACTGGCATTGGAAGTTGTCGCGTTTGAAAATATTCTGACGGGTAAGGGTGACACCCTTGTAAGGAGCATGCACATACCGGTTGAGCCGTATGACCGATGGCATGGGAAAATTGCGCGAAACGGAGTGAATTTTATGCCCATTGGCCGACCTGACCATCTCGCTCTTGTTGAGAAAAACCAACACAAAAGCGCGCTCTACAGAGCACACCATCAGTGGGCTGTAGTCCTGATTAAGCACCAATACGCGTTGATTCATGGCAAGAAAGATAAAACCTGCTACGGTTTTAATCAAGCCGATCGAAAATGGAGGGCCTAAACATGGGTGTGTCTCCCTTTTCATGACAGAAACAGGCGTCCGCCAGGCACCCGGCCCGTCCTCGTTTACGTTTAACGGCCCAATGTGTTACGGAATTATTAACACACTGACCAAAAAACCTAAAAAACGGGCAACACTATGACGATGCTGGAGCAGGCAGAGGTTGGCAGTTGGCAGGATTTATTCGCTTCCATCATTGAAGATGCAGACTCGAACATACTGTTAGTAAATGAAGACTTCCGGGTAATTACACTCAACCCCGGGTTCTATTGGATTTTTTTTGAAACGTACGGCATAGAACTACGCAGCGGTTCTTCTATTCTGGAGTCTATGCAGCAGATCAACCCGGCATTGACCCGCCTTTGGAAAGACCGTTGCCTTACCGCCATGAGCGGCATGCCGGTAAAGGTGGAGGATGTGTTTGAAATGGATGGCCGCTTCTACCACTGGGAGATACACTATAAGTGCACCCCCCTGCCCGATGGCCGGCAGGTGTTGTCCATATTTAGCCGCGACATCACCGTACGGAAGGCCTATCAAAAACGCATTACCGAAAACGAGGCCAACCTTCGTTCTATCCTCAACACCTTTCAGGATAGCGTATGGCTGATCAACGCACGATACGAGCTGATCGATTTCAACAAGGCATTTTTCAAAAATTACAAACTAGCATTTGGGGTGCGGCTGGCCAAAGGCAAAAACATTATCGATATGCTGCCCTCGCCCGAACTGAAAGCGCTCTGGCAGGAACGCTACCAGGCTGGATTGAATGGCAACCACGGCAAATACGAAGACAGCTATTGGCTAGATAAAGAACTGCGCACTTACGAAATAAAAACGTACCCCATTGTAGGAGATGGCCAGGTAACGGGGCTAACCATCTATGCCCGCGATATAACCCAACAGAAAAAGACAGAAGATACACTGAAGGCACAGAACGAGGAGCTAAGCAAAATCAACAGCGAGCTGGATCGGTTTGTGTACAGTGCCTCGCACGATTTGCGCGCACCGCTAATGTCGGTAAAAGGTTTATTAAACATGATTCAAATAGACCCCGACAAGAAGAATGCAGAGCAGTACCTGCAACTGATGAAAACAAGTGTAGACCGGCTCGACCACTTCATTACAGAAATTATACACTACTCGCGCAATGCCCGCATGGACATTGTGCCGCAGAAAATAAACTTTCACCACTTGGTGCAGGTCTCCATCGATTCGTTGAAGTTTATGGAAGACGCTGAGCAGGTACGAAGTGAGATTATTATTGATGCCGTGCACAGCTTTTATTCTGATGAGGGCCGTTTACTCATCATCTTCAACAACATCATCTCCAACGCAGTGCGCTACCGCGATAAGCGGAGGGAGTCTTATCTGCGCATTGAAATTACCGTTCAGGCCAGTCAGGCCATCATCCGCTTTACCGACAATGGCATTGGCATACCCGAAGAATACCAGGAGAAAGTGTTCAGGATGTTTTTCCGTGCCAACGCAGACAGCAAGGGTTCGGGGCTGGGGCTCTACATTGTAAGGAGCACGGTAGATAAACTACAGGGCACCATCAGCCTGCAATCGCAACTGGGCGAAGGCTCCACGTTCGAAATTGTGTTACCCAATCTGAGCGCTGATTAATCGGATACTTCGCTGTAGTTTTGTAGCATGGACTATAGCGAAGCAATTTTTTTCAACCACCTGGCTCAAACCACCCAGCACCCCTTCGGCATTGCTATTGAACGGGCCGAGGGTAATTGCCTTTACAGCCCCGATGGAAAAAGATACATAGACTTTATTTCTGGCATTGGCGTAAGCAACATAGGCCACCGCCACCCCAAAGTACTGGCGGCTATCCGGCAACAACTCGACAAGCACCTGCATGTAATGGTGTATGGCGAGTTTATTCAATCCGCACCTAACAGGCTGGCCCATCAGCTTGCTCAACTCCTTCCGCCCAGCCTCGACTGCAGCTATTTTGTCAACTCGGGAACCGAAGCCAACGAGGGCGCCTTAAAGTTGGCCAAGCGTATTACAGGCCGAACGGAAATTGTTTCGTTCCGCAAATCGTACCACGGCAGCACGCATGGTTCGCTCAGCGTGTCGGGCAACGAAACAAAAAAGCAAACCTTTCGCCCGCTGCTTCCCGATGTGCGCTTCATTACCTTTAACCGCCCGGAAGACCTGGAGCACATTACGCACCGCACTGCCGCAGTAATTATGGAAACCATTCAGGGAGATGCCGGTGTGCGCATTCCCGATAAAGAATACATGAAGGCGCTGCGTGCCCGCTGCACCGAAACCGGGGCCCAATTGATTCTGGATGAAATTCAGTGTGGCATGGGGCGCACGGGTACGCTATTTGCGTTCGAACAGTTCGATATCGTGCCCGATATCCTCACGATTGCCAAAGCCTTCGGTGGTGGTCTTCCCATCGGGGCTTTTATCTCGAGCCGGGAAAAAATGAGTTTGCTCACACACCACCCAATGCTGGGGCACATCACTACATTTGGCGGCAACCCGGTATGCTGTGCGGCCGCATTGGCTACGTTGCAAGTAATAAAAGACGAGAACCTGCTGAAATACGTTGAAGAAAAAGGTAAACGGATTGCCAACTTGCTACAACATCCATCCATACGCGAAGTACGCAGGGCAGGGTTATTGTTTGCCATTGATTTTGATTCGGCAGACAAAGTGCAACGGGTGGTTTCTTATGCGCTGGAACATGGCGTAATCTGCTTTTGGTTTCTCTCGCACCCATTCAGCTTTCGCATAGCCCCTCCGCTCACCATATCGAATGACGAGATAGACGAAGCGTGCGGCATCATTTTGAAAGCGATTGAAAATTCTTGATCTTTCAAAAAAGGAATTCAAATTTGTATGATGATCGATCGGCCACGCCAACTCGACCGCATTTACAAAATGATGATGGTGTTAGCTTTAGCTATTACCGGCATTATTTTAATGAGCAACATTGTAATTCCGCTTGCATTTGCTGCCATTTTTGCTGTTGTATTAAATCCACCCGTAGTAAAACTTGAAAAACACACGGGCCGCATTCTGGCCATTGTGATTGTGCTGCTGTCGGCATTTGTGGTAATCTCGCTGGCCATGTGGTTTATTATAAGTCAACTGGCGCAGTTGGTAGACAGTCTGCCCGGCCTGGAAGAGCAGTTTTTTGCACTCATCACCCAAACCAGCGACTCCATCAATTCATGGCTGGGCATCAGCACCGAAGAGCAAACGCAAATGCTGAAGGAGGGTCTGGCCAACCTTTCCAAATACATGGGCGAGGTGCTGGTGTCTACCTCCTACCTCGCTTACTTTTTTGTGCAGGTACCTATTTACATTTTCCTGTTCCTGCTGTACCGCGAAAAATTCAAAGAGTTCTTCCTGTCGTTCACCACCGATAGCGAACTAACTTGGAGAAAAGATATTGAAGGAGTGATACGCGGCTACATCAGTGGCCTTACCATTGTTGTGCTCATTGCGGGCATTTTGAACAGCATAGGTCTTTTGTTGCTCGGCATAGACCACGCGATCTTTTTCGGATTTCTTTCGGGTGCCTTAACCATGATACCCTACATTGGCATTACCATTGGCGCCACACTGCCGGCACTGCTGGCGTTGGTTACAAAAGACAGCGTTTGGTATGCCGTAGGCGTAGTGGGCGTACACGCACTGGTTCAGTTTTTAGAAGGCAACTGGATAACCCCAAAGATTACCGGATCGAAAATAAGCATCAACGCGTTGGCTGCCATACTGGCGTTGTTGGTTGGTGGAAAAATTCTGGGCATTGCCGGCATGATTCTGGCCGTGCCGTGTATCGGCATTCTGAAAATAATAATGAGCTACTCCGACTCACTGAAGCCTTTTGTCATCTTACTGGAAGATAAATCGCCCGATGATGCTAATCTGCCCCCTACGGAAAACCAGCAGAAAGGGGCCGCTCATCAGGACTAAATCCACTTGCGCTGAATTGCCAGCCTTATCAGTTCAAAGGTGTTATGGGTACGAGCCTTTTTTAACATGTTTCTTCTGTGCACTTTCACGGTTTCGAAACTGATGGCCAACTTCAGGGCAATCTGCTGCGAAGACATGCCGCGCGCAATGAGCGAAAGAATTTGAATTTCGCGTTCCGTCAGGTGGGGTTTGGCCAGCGATTTATCCATAACGCAAGCACTAAAATCCGGCAACGGCCATGCTTTGTAAATACCACTAAAGAGGTATTTTCGAAAAACCTCTGTTAACAAACTTCGAAAACGGTTTAAATCAGGTTGTTATCAAAGCCGATTTTAAGCAGTTGCGAGGTATTGGAGGCATTGAGTTTTCGCAACATGTTTCTGCGGTGCGTCTTCACCGTATTCAGTGTGATGAAGAGCTGTTCTGCTATTTCGTAGCTGTTTTTTCCCTTTGCCAATAACCGCAGTATTTCTAACTCCCGGTCAGAAAAATATTCGGTCTGTGTGTTCTTTTTGGCGCGCTTCGGAAAAACCTTATGCCCCAAGCTAATGCGATGAAGTTCTTCCATCATTTTGTCGCTGTCTACCGATTTGTTCAAGAAGCCCTCCCCGCCCAACGTCATCACTTCGTGCACAAAGTCGTCTTCTTCGTGCATACTGATCATAACCACTTTTATTCTGGGGTAGCGCGACTTGATGCGTTTCAGCAGATCAATTCCATTAATACCAGGCATTTGGATGTCCATTAACACCATGTCAACGGCATTATCGGCCAGGAAATCAACAGCATGCAGCGGATCGTTGATTTTACCCACCACTATGAAATGAGGTATTTTTTTTAACAGCAGTTCCAGCCCATCGAGGAACAAAAAATGATCGTCTACCAACAAAATGCGGTGCACCGCGCTGCCCATAGGTTAGTGATAAGGTACGTCAAAGTTATAAAATGTACCTTTATGATTCGACTCCCAGCTCATGCGGCCCTGCAAAGATCTGATACGCGATTCGATGCTATGCAGGCCCAGGCCGTTGAACCGGCTCCCCACCATGCCAATGCCATTATCCTCATACATTACGTTGATCTCATCATCAAATTGGTTGATATGAATGCGTATTTCGGTGGCACGCGCATGCTTCAGCGTGTTGTTGATTAATTCCTGCAAAATGCGATAGATCATGATGGAAACAGATGCAGACACCTCTTTTTGACCGTAGTAGTCGCAAATAACAGATATGACCCCGTGCGCATTGATTTTTTCAGCCAGGTTCTCGAGGCCCACTTTTAGTCCGTAACGCTCCAGCGAGGGTGGGTGGAGGTCGTACACAATTCGTTTAATATCTGCTATTACTTCGGTGAGGTTGTCGTTTATTTCCTGCACCCGCTGGGTGCGCGCCTGGGGGTCGTCTTCCAACGCATTTCCTACCAACAGTTTAATACTGCTTAGTGCAGTGCCTACCCCATCGTGCAGGTCTTTGGCGATGCGCTTGCGCTCGCGTTCTTGCGCCTGTATTTCGGCATCGATCAGGCGTTGTTGATGAGAGTTAATCAGTTCCAGGTAGCTCTGCTTTCTTCTAATAGCGTTTTCGCGTATACGGTATACTGCCAAGCCAATCAGAACAATCAATCCGAAGACCCCCGTGCGAAATATCCAGGTACTCCACCAGGGTGGTAAAATTTCGAATTGAAGGGGCTGCGCATAGGCAACCCAGTCCTTTGCATTCAGCGAAGCCTCAATGGCCAGCCGGTAGGTTCCCGAGCCAAGGCCATAGTAGGCAATGGTGCCATCTGTAGAGTAATTCCAGGGCTGATTATTAAGTCGCTGGCGAAACTGGAGATTACGGTTGTTAAACGCGAGCGCACCAACATCTATCAACAAATTGTTTTCATCCCACTTTAATCGAGACGGAATACTCAGCATCTCCTCATTGTTAATCTTTACTGCCTGCACATAAATAACCGGTTTAGTGCCGGCAAACCGCTGCAGATTTAACGGTATCCATGAGAGTCCGCGATCGGAAAACGCTACAACCTTATCATCGATTTGTGCCAGGTGTGTGCATTTGTCCGACAAGAGACCCGATGCCCGGTTAAGTTGTTTCCAGTTCATCTCCCCACGGGTCAAATCCTTCAGATTGCCCACAAAGATACCACCTTCGGTGGCCACCCACAGTTGATCCTTCACCGTTAACAAAGCGTAAACACTCTCAACCGGTACTTTTCCCTGGGTTAGGCTTGTTAGTTTATTGCCCTTGTAAGCAAACAAGCCTCTTCCAATGGTACCAATCAACACATAACCGTTATAATGCGAAAGCGCTCCAATTCGGGTTCTTAACAAAAAAGTATCGGCATGAAGTGGCCTGCCTTTTTCATCGTAATGCTCAAGCCCTATTAGCGTGCCTACAAATGTTTCGCCTCCCAACGTCATTATTTTCGCTGGTCTTCTTTTCATCGCCAAATCAATCCTATGACCGTTTTGCTGACTAAAAGTATATGTGTGCGCAGCGCTGTATCCGGACACCTCTCCGGCTCCACTCTCGTAAAATCCCCTTATTCCGGACACCACCGTTTTGAAACGCACGGCACCATCTGGCGCCAATAAAAAAACCGAAGTTAACGAGGCGCACCAGATGCCCCCATTTCTGTCTTCGTGAATGGCCATGATGGCTGTCGTATCCCGGTATACCAATCTTTCTTTCCCCCCGGGCAAAAGTTCAGTAACCTCTCCATTATATCTACCAATAAACGCTCTGTTTTTCCCTATGCCCACACAACTTCTTTTGCTCTCAGCCCCCATTTCTGAGTGGCTGATTTCTATTTCGAAATGAGGAAAGTAGAAAACCCCGCGGTCTAGCGTAGTGAACCAAAAGCCACCTTCATGGTCTTGAAGTATACCACTTACGGAGGCATTCGCTAATTGCCGTATTGGTGTGGCCAATACAAAGGAGTCGTCTTGAAAATACTGAACGCCTCCCCCAAACATGCCGACCCAAAATTTGCCACTCTTGTCAATGGTAAAACTTATGATGGGTTCAGGGGACGTGTACAGCAAGTCAAGCTGATCGTTACGCATTCGAAAAACATTGCGATTTACAACCACATAGAGGGCATCGTTGTGATAACGGTAGGTGGCCACGGGGCTACTGTGGAAGTTAAGGTCGATTGTTGCCGGGAAATAACGGTCGCCAACTTTGATACCCTTCAGGAGGCGCGGTATTCCAACAATACCAATGGCATACTCATGTCGTTGTGCGTCAATCGTATGTAAATAAATAAACGATGTGTCGCGGGCTTTTTCTAACAGCGAAATCTTTCCTGCGGCATCAATTACGTACGATGGCCCCGTCATGCTGGGAAAAAAGTAGAGGCTTCCTGCGCTGTCTACCTTAACATCGTTCAGAATATTTGCCCGCAGTGAATCTACAATCAGGTTGTTGAAAGGATAGGTAACCACCTTGCGCGCTGAATCTGCATAGTAGGATATCAAGCCAGAGAAAGTTCTGAACCAGATATTACCCCTCCTGTCTTCGAAAAAACCAAATACCGTGTTATCGGTAAGCCCTTGCGCGGCACTGAACAGTCTCATTTCCCCGCCATCAAAACGAACTACACCGTTGTCGGTTCCGATCCAGACAAAACCCTTTGAATCCTGAAATGCCTGATATGTTTCAG
The DNA here is from genome assembly GCA_049324055.1 of Bacteroidota bacterium. Classification (GTDB taxonomy): domain Bacteria; phylum Bacteroidota; class Bacteroidia; order Cytophagales; family Cyclobacteriaceae; genus ELB16-189. The sequence goes on from JBMOLS010000034.1 coordinate 24,880, forward strand.
TGCTAGGCAGACCGTTCAGTTCGTTGAAATTCTGATGTTGATAGCTTTGGGCAAGCGCTCCAAAGCTTAGCAATAAATTAATAACCGATAGATAGGTTGAGCGAAAAGGCAATGGATATCGGGCACTACGCATACCTTTCCTTCCAGGTGGGGAAATTATATCTTCTCTATAATCAGATTATGGTTGGTATAGATACAAATATCGGCTGCAATATTCAAGCTTTCGCGCACCATTTCTTCTGCGGATAGATGAGTGGCGTGTTTTTTCAACGCCAGGGCTGCAGACTGTGCATACATAGAGCCCGACCCAATGGCCGCCACTTCGTGGTCCGGCTCCAGCACATCGCCCGTGCCCGACACAATCAATAACTCGTCTTTATTTACCGCTATCAACATGGCTTCTAACCTGCGCAGAAAGCGGTCGGTGCGCCAGTCTTTGGCCAGTTCGATGGCCGCGCGTTTCATATTGCCGCCATAGGCACCCAGTTTTTCTTCGAAGCGATCGAGCAACGTAAATGCATCGGCTGTGGAGCCGGCAAAGCCTGCCAGCACTTTACCCTCGTGCAGCCTGCGTATTTTGCGCACGTTGCTTTTTGCGATGGTGTTTCCCATGGTGGCCTGACCATCGCCCCCAATAGCAACGTTGCCGTTGTGCTTTATGGCCAAAATGGTTGTTGCATGAATGGGCTCCATGCTGTTAAATCAAAATGCGAACGGGATCTTCTAACAGGCCCTTCAACGTTTTCAGGAAGGCTGCACCCACCGCACCATCCACCGCGCGGTGATCGCACGAAAGTGTTACCTTCATTACATTGCCGGGCACCAGTTGCCCATTCTTTACCACGGCCGTTTCTTTGATGCCGCCTACGGCCAGGATGCAGGCATCAGGGGGGTTGATGATGGCGGTGAATTCTTCTATGCCGAACATGCCCAGGTTGGAGATGGTGAAGGTGCTGCCCTCCCACTCGCTGGGTTGCAACTTTTTATCGTGTGCCTTTTGTGCCAGTTCTTTTACTTCGGCCGCAATGTGCGACAGCGACTTGTTGTCGGCAAAGCGCACTACCGGCACCACCAATCCGTCTTTCACGGCAACGGCCACCCCTATGTTGATGTGGTGGTTCTTGCGCATCTTGTCGCCCAGCCAACTCACGTTTACATCGGGGTGCTGGCGAATGGCTGCTGCCACTGCCTTCAGCACCATGTCGTTGAAAGATATTTTTACAGGGGCTATTTCATTGATGCTCTTACGCGCCTCGATGGCCTTGTCCATGTTAATTTCCATGGTAAGGTAGAAGTGCGGGGCGCTGAACTTGCTTTCGGAAAGCCTGCGTGCAATGGTTTTACGCATTTGAGATACAGCCACCTCTTCAAAACTTTCTTTGCCCACCACCGGAGGCAACACAACGGATGTGCTGGCAGGTTTGCCCGCCTGCGCAGGGGCGGCAGCGGGCTTATAATTTTCTACGTCTTTGCGTGTCACGCGGCCGTGGTCTCCCGAACCGCTGATCTTGCTGATGTCGTAACCTAAGTCTTTAGCCATCTTCTTGGCCAGGGGCGATGCCTTCACCCTTCCGTTAGCAGCATTACTTTCCACAGCCGCTGTTGGCTGAGACGCTGAAGAAGGCGCAGCGGCAACTGGCTGCGCTGCCGGGCCGCCAGCAGCAGGGGCGCCCTGCTTGCTCTGGTGGGCCTTCAACAAAGTCTGCCAGTCGGCACCCTTTTCGCCAATGATTGCCAGTACTGCGTTTACCGCAATCGCCTCTTTGGCCTGCGCACCCACGTACAGCAAAGTACCAGTGTTGTACGATTCGTATTCCATCGTGGCTTTATCGGTTTCAATTTCGGCCAGCAACTCACCCGACTTCACTGAATCGCCTACTCTTTTATGCCAGGCAGCAATGACGCCTTCTGACATGGTGTCGCTCATTTTAGGCATCAACACAATTTCGGCCTTGATACCCGAAGTATCGATGGCCTGCGCCACTTCGGCAGGAGCCTCTTTTACAGCCACCTCCGTTTTAGCCGAGGCTGCGGTTGCCTGGCTACCACTGTTATTTTGAGCTCCTGCGAGCAAGGCAGTATAGTCTTCACCCTTGTTTCCCACAATGGCAAGTACGTCATTCACTTTCACGGCTTCCCCCTCCTTTACGCCCAGATAAAGAATGGTACCGGTATGAAAGGATTCGTAATCCATGGTGGCTTTATCGGTCTCAATTTCAGCCATCAGGTCGCCCGACTTCACGGTATCGCCCACTTTTTTATGCCATTTGGCCACCACGCCTTCCGTCATGGTATCGCTCATCTTCGGCATGCGAACTATCTCTGCCATGTGTATGTGTTAATGCGGTTAGAATTCTGTTTAAGCCTCCAAAAATAAGGCAATCTGGTCGATTTTCAAGCCCGTTTAAAACCCGAAGCCGCCTATCAGTAACTCCACAAAAGGCGTTTGGCCGGTAATCTGGTAAGAGGCTCTTACGCCCACATCGAACTGCCCCAATAGGCGCATGATATTGCCATCGAAGCGCAGTTCAACACCCGCAGATTGGTACACACTTCTTCGATAAAATGTGCGCACGGTATTGGCCACATCGGTTTCGGCCAGGCCATAATCGTAGAAAAAATTGGCCCGCACACGTTGTAGATTCAACACAGGGCCCAATGCCAAGTCGGGGTACCACAGCGGCAAGGCATAGTTGGCCGATCCAAAAGCAAAATTTTCTGCAAACGGAAACGAAAAACCGCCACGCGGCTTCGGTATCTGATTGCGTAACAGATAGTTGTCGGGGTAAAAGTTGATTTTGACATGTTGAAACGCCCCAATGGTGAAGAAAGAATGGTGCTTGAACAAACCCGGGAAGAACAAGTAGCCTGTTGCCGCGGTCGAGCTGGCAGAGAAATCGCTGCCCCGCAAGGCCCCGGTGGCTTTCACTTCCAGCCGCTGGCCCCACTTACTCTGGAAATCGCGCCTGCTGCGCCTCATCAAATGGCTGAAGGTCAGCTCAAAATCGTTGGTAAGCAGCAAGCCATTGTCCAGCAGGTTGTAGAAGGTGGCAGATTCGCCCATCAAAGTAATTTCGCGCCCCTTACCATCCACATCGTTGGTAAAATCACTCACCCGTGTGATGCCGATGCCGCTCTTCACCACCAATTCTGTGTTGAAGTGCGATCGCGTAAGCAGCAAAGGCAAGCGAAGCGTTGGTTTGATGGTTTGCTCCTTCCAGTTGAAGGTGGCGGTACGCACCTCGTCATTCACATTAAAACCATTGGTGGCCTGGCGTGTTCCCTGCGAAAAGGTAAGGTCGATGATCGGATAGAACCCCTGGTAGCTGGCCGTAACGCTCCATGCTCCGGTTCGTTCGGTCAGATCGTACCGATAGCCTGCATCGATCGTAGTGGTATTCAGCAAATCGCGCGAAGCAATGCCCACATTGATGGCGTTGAGTGAAGAGCTGGTGTAGGGGCCCCAACTGTGCACGTTAAACATGCCCTTCCAACGGGGGTACTTTTTGGTGTGGTAGGTTTGGTTGCCCACGTTGCTCAAAAGGTCGGGGTGGCCCTCCTGCTGGGCAAGTACTTCATTTACGTCCTTGCGGGAAGTGGGAGATGGTTCCACCTGCTTCCAGCCTTCAGGGCGGAAAGGAACGCGTACTACATCGAGCCCATCGCGGCTTTGATCATTGTAGTAAATAAACTTGCCATCGGGCGAGACGTCTGGATTTAAGGCACCATATCGGCTGTTGGTTATTTGAAACCACTCGTGGGTAGAGGTGTGCCATGCATAGATATTATCGATGCCGCTGCGGGGAGAGTTGAACAAAAGATAATCGCCTGCCGGAACGGGATACCCCAAGTTTTCATGCGTGCGTGGGAGCCAGTCCGTTACAGTGTTGGCCACCAGGTTAAATTCCGAAACGGTTTTGCCATCGGCAAAGGTGCGAAGCGCCACAAGCCGGTCGTTGTCAATCCAGCGGGGCATGCTCAGCGCGGCCCCTTCAGAATTGGCGAACGTATGCACCACCTCTCCCGATTGCCAATCGAGAACAACCACCCTGCTTGTGTAGTCCGTGCCGGTTTCAATGGTAGCCACTCTTGCGCCATCGGGCGAAAGAGCAGCACCGGCATAGCGCGTCTGCCTGGTAAGCTGTTGTGTTTTGCCGGTTTTCAAATCGTACGAACGGATTACCAGGTAATTCTTCATTTGCCACCGCGGGTCGTATCGAAATTCATTCCATACTATTCGCCCTCCCTCGGCAGACAACTGGCCCCCTAAACTTACCGGCCCGCCCGTCTTCACCAATTTTTCCTGCCCTGCGTTGAGCAGCACCAGTTGTTCGATGTCGCCAATACCGCGCTTCCATACCAGCACACTGCCATCGGGCTGCACCTGCGGGTAGAGGTAATCGGTGTAAGCAGATGAGGTGCGTGCATTTATTTTCTCAAAACTGGTCAACTGCAACGTGTCCACTTCTGCCTTCCATTGCGCACGCAGCTCATTGGCCATTTCGCGGTATAAGTCGCGCACGTACATACCGGTTTCTTTTTTGATGGCCCGCGAAAAAGTGAAAGGGATGAAGGGTTTGCTCCACGCCTCCCCTGCTATGCGCTCCCAAATGTCGGGCTGGCCCGTTCTTTTGCGTAAGTAAGAAACCATGTTATAGCCCAGCACATAATGATCGCTGATGTTGTGTTTGTAAGAACGCAGGTACTGCTTGTTATAGTTAAACACGCGCCCTTCCTGCAAGTTGGTGCGAAACAAGAGGTTGAAGTAAGGTATCCGGCCACGACCGGTGGGTGTAAAGGCCGTCTCTATGGCTACCGCATCACCCTCCCAAAACCATTGAGGTACCGCAACAAACGCGGTTACCGCCAATCCCTGGTCGCCAAACAGTGTATAAATCCATCGGTTAAACCCGGTTTTGCTGCGCGAAAACTGCACAATATGCCGGTATTCGTGCACGGCCAACAGGTTTAGCCAATCGTTGGTACCAATAAAATTATAGTCTTGCGGGGGCATGCCAAAAAACTCCGACCGCCAGGGCGCGAGCGTAACGAAGCCATTCGACACAGAGGTTTGGTTTTGAAGCAAGATCGTTACCGGCCGCACGCGCCCACCCATGGTTTTTGTGGCAGGGTCTTTAATGGATGCAATGGTGTTGGCCATGCGCTGGGCCTGCACCTCGTAGCCAACCGGGTACAATATCCGAAACTGATCTGCTTTGATCTGCCGCCACTTCAGGCTATAGGGATTGTTCAACTGGGCATACCCCACTCCACTCCACAAACAAAAAATCAACAGCCAGCCAAAATGTTTAGTCATCCGTGTAGGTTAAACGCTCAAGCTACTTTACAAATATCAAATCGTCAAAAAAATGAGGATTGGTTTATCTTTCATAAAAATTAAATAGCCATTCAAACAGGTTCGCATATCTATTATCCCGCCCTTACCGGGGTTCGCGCAGTGGCGGCATTCCTGGTTTTTGTTCATCACTACAATCCGGTACAGGTAGCAAAATGGCCCTGGCTGCACCATTTGCTAAACGAGATGCACGTGGGGGTGTCTCTATTTTTTGTACTGAGCGGATTTCTCATCGCCTCTTTGTATAAAAACAGTGTGTTCGACCGGGAAGGAATCACCCTCTACTTAAAGAAACGCTTTGCGCGCATTTTTCCTCTCTGGTTTTTACTTACCTCCCTCACCTTCGGTTACTGGTTCTTAACAAAAAGCAATCATGACTATTCGCTGAATACTTTTTTGATGAACCTGACATTACTAAAAGGATTCAGCAACGAATTGAAGTTTACCGGAATAGGACCTGGCTGGTCATTAACGGTGGAAGAAACTTTCTACCTGGCGGCACCTGTAATTTTCTTGTTGGGCCGTAAATGGGGATGGTGGTGGCAGCCAATGGTTATTTATGGACTGGTTCTTTTGGCATTTGCATCATCGCCTGGTGTTCTGTCATTTCAACAAACTTCCTTTGTGTTGATTTACACTTTTGCAGGCCGTTGCTTTGAATTTTATTGCGGTATCCAACTATCGATTTGGGTTACACGTTCGCCAACCAGGTTCAGCACCAACCCTTACCCATGGCACACGTGGGGAGGATTTTCCTGCATGATAGTCTGTATCCTCCTCATGACCGGGTTGAGTTTATCTAACCGTATAAGCCTGGATCGACCTGCAGGTGTTTTACTCAATAACATCATGCTACCTGGCGCAGTCGCCTGGCTTTACTTTGGACTCATGAAAGAGACAAGCTGGCTTTCCAAATTGCTCTCCAGTGCTCTTATGCAGCAGTTGGGTAAAAGTTCCTACGCATTCTATCTGCTTCATGCGGGTATTATTGCCGGCCTATTTATTGAATACGTTTCCCGACAACCTGTTATGGTGTTCTTATTCCTTGTCTTCTTCTCGTGGGTGCTGTATAGGTTAGTGGAAGAGCCTTGCAGAAAATGGCTGTGCGGTAAAAGTTAATGTACGCGCATTAACTTCCCGGTTGTGTGCAGTTTCTGTCCGCCAGTTTCCAACTCAAAACGGTAGAAAAGCAAACCGGCAGCCGAAGGCACCTCCTGCTGCGAATCGGGCAACCAATGCAGGCGATTAAACCCTACCCGCAAAGGTTCGAAGTCATTTTGGGTGAACTCCTGGAGTAACTGCCCTTGGCTGTTGAACAATTGCAATAGCACGCGGGTGGGCGGCTCGCTACCCGATAGTTTAAACTCAAAATAAAATCCCGACTCTGACGGGTTGGGGTACGGTGACAGCAGCGCTGCAGTAGCCGCTTCCAGTACGTTAAAGTTAACACGGTAAAAATCGTTGCCACTTAGGTTGCCGCTTTTGTCGGCACCTTGCACCCACAGTTCATATTCACCCTCGGGTAGTGTGGCAGGTCTAAAATCTACTTTCAACTCTTTACCATCGGGTGAAACCTGCCAGGTAACATCTGTCCGTTTTAAAAAAATGCGCTGCGGTTCGCAGGCTTCGGCACAGGGGTAGCGTAAGAACATCTGAAACCCCGTAGTGTCCAAAGGCACAAAAGTGTTTTCGTCCTTCAACGTAACGGTAATGAGGGGGCTGGGCGACACAAAATCTCCATTCATCAGGTAACGGCCATCTACCGTTACATCCAGTACTGGGGGCACCCGGTCGGGCACCACTTCAAAAAGCCCCTCGAAGGCTACCGTGTTGTTGGGCAGAAACTGCTCCACCGCGCCCGACCTGTTCACAGAAACGCGTACATCGTTCCAACCAACCCTGCTCCGTGTGTCGGTTGTCACAGAAAAAACGGAAGTATCACCTGGCGCGGGGCTCTTGATTCTAAAGTGCTGCGTTGTGACCGTGGCGGTCGGCTGGTTGAATAACAACACGTCCACCTGTACGGAATCGGGGAACGCGGCAGTGGAAATATTGGTAAATCCGAAAGGTGCAGACCAACTTACCCCTTCTTGCAACGTTTGCGGCTCTGCGCTGCCATTCAAAAAAACCATTCCCTCCGGAGCGGGATCGTACAACACGAACCAGTGGCGGATGTCAGTAGCGGTAAGTCCCTCTTCATCTTGTGTAAAAAACGACAAACGAAGGTAAGGATAGGTGGCTGCGTCTATTTCTTCCAGCGACTGATTGAAAGAAACAGCACTCAGTAACTCCTCCTCCTGGCCTCCCACGCGTATGCCGTGCACATCTACTCGTATAGAATCTGTCGGCTGTGTGGCTTCGGTTCGGATCAGCAGCGATTTCCAGTGAAGCGATGGCCCCACAACAACTGAACGCATGGAGCCCACCGGAATTTTTCCGGAGAGTTCTTCGGTCAACTGCAGTTCCTGCCCTTGCGGATCGGGCAACTCAGATCTGATGAGCTTCGCAGAACCTGCTTCCGCTCCTTTTCTACCCAGGAAAATGAAAGGTTCACCCGGCAGCAATTGATCCCACGCGGTGGCTGCAATGCCAAATTCTTCCAGCTTCGTTTTCACCAACGCAGACCATGCTGCTGCTCCTGCATCGCCCATGGAAAACAATATCACAGAGTCGCCTGCCGCAATATTGTCAACGTATTGCACCAGGTCGTCTCCGTTTCCGGTGTCCGTTTCGCCCGGCAGGAAGCTGTTGATAATTTGTGGCTCTCTGCCACAGGCGCGGCCAAAACTATTGGCAAACGTAAAGGGAACTCCGCGATACGGAACCAAAGAGGTTTTGTTGAACGCCACCAGGTTGATGGTATTATCGCGGCAATTGAACCCCTGCGGAGAAAAATAAAATTCGGCATCGTTTACCTGAAAAGATCCGGTAAGGTGCGAGGCGGCATTGGTGCTGCCAAATGTTTTCACGAAAACAGAAACACGATTGGTTTCATAATCGAGTTGAAAAGCGGTGGCATCGCGCACCAGGCCATTCAGTGGATTGTTAGCGAGTTGCGCGCCCGCCAACTGGGCCCACCCGTCTTCACCATTTTGTATGAAGACAAAAGAAGTTTTTTCCCATTGTGCTGCCCCATCGTTGGCCAGCTTCGTTCGCCAATAATATACTGTGGAATCTTTCGGCAACAGTTCGAAGGGTAATCTGTTCAGCAGCCCCCCTTCGATGGTGCGGGTTTGCAGGTAGGCAGAGTTAAAAAGGTGTGTGGTGTCTATTTCAACCAGGTAGGTAGCTGCATTGCCACCGGGGCTTGTGTTCTGGAAAATCAACTCCACCGCGGTATCCGTCACCACGCCATAGTCTGCCGGTAGTAGGTTTTTGGTACCATTGAATAGCACTGTGGCACTGATTGTGGCGCGGTTGTTCTCTTCGTTCAACTCTTCCGCTGCGTCATCCGCATCCACAAGAACATCCAAGCGATTTTCGCCAAAAAAATTTCCATCTCCCCGCTTGATTACCAGGCGCAGGGTATCCTGAAAGTAAACCGGTTCGTAAGTTTGGGTGATGGATGACACCGTGCCATTCAACGTGTGGGTTACCGCTATGTGGAGAGGTGCACCCGCTACCCTTCCGAAGTTCTTTACCACCATGTTCAATTGAATGGAGTCGGACAGCGCATTCCAGGGTTTACCATCGAAGGTGGTGATGAACAAGCCTTCATTGGTCACCTCATAGTCGGTTTTCGATGCGCCAAATACACGTAGGGCCGGATCGCCCAACAAAACCATCTGCTGCGTTTGGGCCACAAACAAAGGCGATGGGTTGGTAAATACCGACAGGAACCTCTTGGCTACTTCCGTCTGCACTTCACCTATTCCTTTGTCCAGAAACTGCTGGTCGCCAAAAGCCACCTGGTAAAAATATTCGGTGTACAACCGCAGCGGGCCATCGTACCCAAAAGAACTGTTGGCAATAAAATTGCGCGCGCCCTTATTGGATGACAAGATCCAGTCTTCGCCAAAATTTTTTCCATTGTTAAAAAACTCACCGGCATTGCAGCCGTTCACCAGAAAAGCCGGATAGCGGCCCGCATTCCGGTAGCCCAACAACGGATCCGAGGCATAACCAATGTCTATGTCTGTTGCATTGCTGGAAGAGTGGCCGAAGAACGTAATCAGGTTCAGGCCCGCATTTACTGCACTGGTTACATTGATGAACTGCACCTGCTCAGGCGAGTGCTTGGCCACGGTGCTCACTTGGGCGCCCGCATACAAGCCCTCGGCTACCGCTGCAAAGCCATCCATGTATTGCTTGAATTTCGGCAACTCATTTTCCTGAATACCACCGCTGAGATGCAAAATGCGCTTGTGCCACAAATCGTTGAACGGGGTTGACTCTGCTTCGCGTACTTTGTTCAGATACACCGCCACGTCTTCCGGGGTGGAGGCCGTAAGCCTTCCCGTTGCAACGGCCGCCACATGTGGTGTTCCGGCCAGGCCTGCTGTAAACAGCATGTCAGAGGCCGGAGTGCCCGCAGTGGGCACCAGGTCGCGGTATTCGTTGGCGGGCACGCTGGTTTTGCGGTGGAAGTCTGCATGCACTTCGCGTCCCTTTCCAATCAGGAAAAGGTGACGCGGGGCGCCTTGCTCCACCATGAATTTCATGAACTCGTAAATGGCAACTGGCGATGTCTCTCCGTAGTTGAACTGGTTGTACAGTAAATCCATGTCAACCGTAAGGGTATCGTACCCACCTCCTTCTTCCGAGGCGCGGTAGGCTGCAAACGAACGCACCGGGTTACTGTAGCCAAGGGCCGGAAACATGAGCCGTTTGTGCGATACAATCAGGTAATTGGCTTGATCAGGATCGATCTGCCGGAAGGATACCTTCTGGATGTAGGTAGCCGTAGCGTTGAATGCCTGGCTGGTAACCAGTAGTTGCCGCGATTGTATGGTGCTGGGCACCACTGCGCTGATACCGTTGGTGATGCTGCGTGTGCCAATGGTGGCTACCTGGTTGGTGTTCGTAATGTCGAAAATGCGCGTGTTGGCGGCCGGGTTCAGCAACTCCAGGTAAGAGCGCCCACCCGCATTAGGTGCCAATGTCAATCGTTTTTCTAAGGCGTTCTGCAGATCGAATGCCTGAGGATGGAAGATGCGGATGTACGAAACACTGATGCGTTCGCGCAGGCCGCCCACTCCCAGCGCCTTCACGCGCACCGTCAGGCGTCCATCGGCAGCGATGTCGCTCCAGGCCAGGTCTGCAGTAACCACCGGTGTTTCGAAATTGAAGAAACTCTGTGTGGCCACCAGCCTTAAAGAACCGCCATTCGGGCCAACATAAATTTCTGCCTGGTGCGGCAACACATCGCGGCCTGCCAGTTGTATTTCCAATTTCGGTAACCCTGCCGACTGAACCGTTTGCGTCAACTGGTCGAACGCAAAATCCTGCTGGCCTGTGCACCCACTATTGATGGTACAGATAATTGGACCGGTCCATCCTTCGCCCTCATCGAAAAAAGATTGCTGAATATAGGTGTTGAAAGTAGCGCCCACCGAATAATTACTGGTGTAGACAGACCTTACTTCATTGAGGTGGTGGTTTTCCTTGGGCAGGTTGGTAGAATTTACCAGATCGATGGCCTCCATGCGTTTGCCCTGCTGCACACCATTGCTCCAGGTTAGAAAGTAGGCAGAGCTGTCGCTGTAGAGGTTATAAAATGAATGGGGCTGTAAACTGGCAGGCTGGTACAGTGCGGCATCGCGGGTGCCATCGTTGCGTTGGCCATAAAATTCAAAGTACTCTCCATCTTCAAACACATTGTTGGCCGGCTGCTGGTTGTGTTTAAAGAGTATGGCTTGCTCCTGGCCACGGTGGTAGAGTTGCAGCAGGCGCGGATCAATCCCCTCCACCGGCACACCGGCATCTTTCAATTCCTGAAAGGAAAGACGGTACAGGCCGGTTTGCGACAGCTTGATGCGATAATAAGTTTGGGAATAGTTAATCCACTGATGGGTGTATTGAGCCTGCCCCGTAAACGCCAGTAAACACCCCAACAAGCTTCCCCAAAACCTCATTTAACTGAATTGATTACGCGTTAGATACCACCCTGCTTCTGTTTGTAAGCCTCTGTTGAAGCCCGAAAAAGTAGTCAAAGATAAGGTTTTTAAACATTTTGGTAACCGGTATATAACCTCAGTTAGTCAGTTGATTCAGATTTATGACAATTAGCAACAGGTTTATCAGCCAATTCAGTAAAGTTGATCATAAAAACCGTCAGACTGAATTCAAAATTCGAGGACTTAGATTGCAAAGGGGACTCAAAAAAAAACACCTTTAACGAAGGTTTGGGCGGACTTTTAAAGATGCTAAACCAGAATGAAAGAACTAATTCTTTTTGCTATTGGTCCTGAAATAATACGCAGCGATTACGCTTGCTGCACTTCCGGTTATTATTGTGGCTCCAGCCGTGGGATGGCCCAAATACAGCGCGTAAGCACCAACACTAAATATCATTGTGCTGCTTAAAAATGCCAGTATTTGCCCTAAGATTGTGCTGTGCGAAAAGGTCCATGTTATCCGGCCTTCATTTTTTTGCCTATTCAAAATCTCTTTTTCAGCTAACTCCATCCATTTTTTGGTGCATCCCGGAGAAAGTAGTTCTAACTCTTTTAGAGTTTCGGGATCAGGTATAATCTGTAATAGCTAAGACTTCATCTGACAGTTGGGTAGGCATTCCTTCCTCACAGGCAAAGGTAGCCACCGCTCCAAATAAGTCAAGGGCTGCGCGAGTGGCCGCGCAAAATCCTTCGCACAGCCAAAGCCACCCTTGACTTATTTTCCGCTTGCGGCTGTTTGCGGCCTATGAGTGAGCAATGCGGACGAGTGATCATGCTGATTGATAGTTTTGATCAACCATCTTCTCAATAGCAAGCTGTTTTGAAGCCAGAAACGTTTCCCAAGGAGTTCTCCCAAAGCAATACTTTCCCGAGTGCGTTCTTTGTTCGTTGTATTCTTTGATCCACACATCGAGGTCTACCTGGAGTTCTTCCAGTGATTGATACAACTTTTTCCGGAAGGCTACCGCGTAGAATTCATCCTGAATCGTACGATGGAAGCGTTCACAGATCCCGTTGCTCTGAGGGCTTTTAACTTTTGTTTTCGAGTGTTCGATGTTCTCGATTCGTAGATAGAGTTCATATTCATGATACTCTGCTTTTCCGCAATATTCGGTGCCGCGATCGGTAAGGACACGCAGCAATGGAATTTCCTGCTCCTCGAAGAATGGAACGACTTTGTCGTTTACCATATCTGCAGCAGTAATCGCGTTCTTACGGTCATATAGCTTGGCAAAAGCAACTTTCGAGTAGGTATCAATGAAGGTCTGCTGATAGATTCTTCCTACGCCTTTGATATTGCCAACGTAGTAAGTATCCTGTGCACCTAGATAACCCGGATGTTCAGTCTCAATCTCTCCTTGGGCTTCGCGTTTTTCTCGCTTACGCTCCATGGCGATCATTTGTGCTTCAGTGAGAATGATTCCTTCCTGAGCAACTTTTGCTTCAAGTGCAGCCAGCCGTTTTGCGAAAGTCTCCATGTCGTGACGCTGCCATACACAGCGCACGCCAGCAGGAGACACAAACACACCGCGCTTGCGAAGTTCATTGGCCACGCGAACTTGCCCCAGAGCGGGTTGATCGATAGCCATTCGGACAACAGCTTCTTCAACTTCCGGCTCAACTCTATTCTTCGGAATAGCCTTCCTGCGACTTACTTCTTTTAAAGCCAGTTCTCCACCTGTATCGTAAAGTTCTTTGATTCTGTAGAAGCTGTCTCGCGAATAACCCATCATGCGACACGCCTGGCTGACATTACCCAAATGTTCAGCTAAATTGATAAGACCTAATTTCGTTTTGATTAACTTCGTTTCTGTTCTCATTTTCTGACAGTTTAAAGGGTTTAACTTTGATAGTTTGCACTTCTAAGTTAACCCAACTGTCAGATTAAGTCGAAACTACTTCATATTAATCCCTTCAAAACTAGTACCCTCAACCGCTTGGTCGGGCCTAACAACTACTTTCTTCTTACTGTGATTGGGATGATTACTCAAGGCAAAGAGCTTCTTTACGTAACTCTTCTAATTTAGCACGGTAATCCTTATTGACCTTTTTTAGGTCGTTTTTTATGCTTTCTGCTGCGGACTTTCTCAAAATAGCCTTAGCCTTTTTTTCAGCTGGATTTTCAGAGAATCCAAAGAAGTAGAAAAACCCTTCTAGAATTTGGTCAAATCTTTTGTCTTCCACTTTCTTGGAGTGTTTAGGACGTTCAAAAATACTAATATTTTCAATACTTGAAAGTATACGATGAATGACAACTCAAAGTTCAAACGAAAACCACTATACCATTATGGTGCTATAATGAAAGCAAATTCTGATCCCAAAAGCCCCGAAAAAATAGCCTGCATTGGTCACGCGGGCGCAATTCACACTTATTTTTAATCTGTCGAAAACTAGTATCTCATCACCAATTTTTCTTTACCACTTGGGCCTTGAATACCGTTTTCTATCTGACCCCCTCAAAAGTAGTCAAAAATAAGGTTTTTAAACATTTTCGATATTTTTTCACCAAGTACTTGGCCATGCATAGTACTTTAGCCGTATAAATCCCTACATACTCTAAACGGAGCGTTTTTATGAATTTAGAAAACACACAGGTGCAGATGAGAAAGGGTATTTTGGAATACTGCATTTTGCACATCATTTCGCGGGGCGAAGTGTACGCCTCGGACATGATCGATGAACTGACCTCGGCCCGCATGATTGTGGTGGAAGGCACCCTGTACCCTCTACTTACCCGCCTTAAAAATTCGGGCTTGGTAGACTATAAGTGGGTGGAGTCTAAATCGGGGCCACCCCGCAAGTACTACACGCTTACCACGCAAGGCGGCAATTTTCTGCAAGGGCTTACCGAAACGTGGAACGAACTGGTACACTCTACCGAAATGATAACCAAACGATCTCAAACACCTGCTTAACCTCCTCTTGACTCCATCTTTATGAAAAAGAATATCAGCATCAACATCAGTGGCATCATCTTTCATATAGAAGAAGATGGCTACGAAACGCTGCGCAAGTACCTGGACTCGATTAACCGTTACTTTGCCTCGTTCGATGACAGCAGCGAAATTCTGGCCGATATAGAAGGTCGCATCGCAGAAATTTTCCTCTCTAAACTCAACGAAGGCAAACAGGTAATTACCGCAGAAGACGTAAACAGCCTGATTGCTACCATGGGTAGCGTAAACGACTTTAAAGCGGCCGAGGAACAGGAATTTGCCGCGGGCGAACCCAGGAAAGAAAATCAGCAGTCGGCAGGTACAGGTGGTCCCCGCATTGCCGACAAAAAATTGTATCGCGATGAGCGCAGAAAAATTCTGGGTGGCGTGTGTGCAGGTCTGGGCTACTACTTTAATATAGACCCCGTGTGGCCGCGCTTGCTTTTTGCGCTGCTGGTGCTCGGTAGCTATGGTGGCTTGCTGCTGGTGTACATCATTCTCTGGATAGCCTTGCCGGTGAACAACTCGCTGGAAGAGGAGACCCCAGTGAAGAAAATGTACCGAGACTCCGACCGCAAGGTAATAGGCGGTGTGGCTTCGGGTGTGGCTGCCTTTTTCGGTGCCGACATCACGCTGATACGCCTGCTGTTCATCATCTTCGCCATCTTTGGTGGTTTAGGTCTTGTTATCTACATCATCCTGTGGATTGCTTTGCCCGAAGCGAAGACCATCACCGAAAAAATGGAAATGAAGGGCGACCCCGTTACGCTGTCGAACATCGAATCTACTGTGAAACGTGGCCTGAATGAAAAAGAAGGACAGGATGAAAGTCCGCTGGCTAAAGTGGTACTTTTTCCCTTTCGCTTGATTGCTGCACTGATCAACGGAATGGCTAAGGTTTTAGGGCCATTGTTTAATGCGGCTGTAGATGTGCTGCGGATTGCCATTGGTGTGTTCATGACATTGTTGGGCGTAACGATCATCATCTCGTTGATACTGGCCTTTGGTGTGGCGGTGGGTTTATTTGGAATGCCCGATGGCAGCTTCTTCAACGATTGGTACATCAACGCGCCTAACTTCCCCATCGATGCGCTGCGTCACAGCATTTCGCCATGGACGGTATTTTTCACTTTCCTGATTGGTTTCATTCCGGCACTGTTCCTGGCCTTGCTGGGCAGCTCCATCGTGGCCCGCAAAATCGTATTCCACGCTTACGTAGGTTGGACACTGTTCGTACTTTTCTTCGTGGGTGTGGCCGTGCTGAGCTTCCAGATACCCCGCATGGTGTATGCTTTCAAAGAAGAGGGCGAATACAAAACCGAACAGACCTTTCACCTGGATGGCAAACAAATGGTATTGCGCCTGAAGGAAGTGGGGTATGATGACTACGATGTAACCGATCTGACGCTTCGGGGCCACGAAGGTCAGGATGTGCGCCTGGTGTTGCGCTATGGCGCACAAGGTGCCACCCGCAAAGAAGCGGTAAACAATGCACAAATGGTAGACTACCAGGTAACCCAGACCGACAGCATACTTACTTTCAACTCGAACATTCTCTTCAAGGAAGCTGCCATTTTCCGCGCACAACGCCTCGACATGGATTTGTTCGTGCCTTACAACGTACCGTTTGTAATTGAAGAAGAACTATGGCGGCTGATTGATAACTATTACGATGGCGGTTATTTCAGCCATCGCCATGAAACCCACACGTGGAAAATGACGGAGCACGGCCTGGAGTGTGTATCGTGCGAAAGTACCCGAACGGTGGCATCGGGCGGGTTGGTGCGCGATGAACTAGGGCTGTCGGGTTTCAACTCCATAGATGTGGAGGGGCTATTGGATGTGCGCATTCAGCAAGGAGATGAATTTGCCGTGTCATTCGATGGGCCCGAAAGCGAGCGCAGAAGGTATCGCGCATATGTAGATGGTGAAACACTGGTGGTGGATTTTGAAGACAACCGCAAATTTTTCTGGAAGAACGAGCGCAGCGAAGACATGGAGTTGGAAGTAACCATTACCATGCCCCGGCTGGAACAGATCAACGCACGGGGTGCAGGGAAGCTTACCTTTCGCGGCTTTGATGAAGAAGATGTCACCATCAAAATGCTGGGCGCTATTGCGGCAGACGGGCAACTGAATGCACGCAACCTCAGCATTCAATTAACCGGAGCTTCTTTTCTCGATCTCAGCGGAACAGGCGATTTTATGGAAGTTGACATCACCGGAGCCTCTGGCCTTCGCGCCTACAGCTATGAGGTAAACCACGCATTGGTGGAAGCGCACGGTGCCTCCACTGCCAAAGTGTATGTTAACAATCGGCTGGAGATTGAAAAAGGCATCGCCAGCAATGTGTCGCACCGCGGCAATGCCGAGGTAATTCGCAGAAACTAAGGCCGGAACCAAAAAGTCGGGGCGAAGGCACTGTCGGCAGAGGTCATTACCGTTCCGAATGCCTTGAGGTTTTTTTGCTTTTGCAACAAGGGAGGTGCGCTTTTTTCTCAGGCCCGCCTCCTTTTACTATTTTTATCCCATGAGCCTTCCCCTTATTGTAGACGCCCACCTGGACCTGGCCATGAATGCCATGGAATGGAACCGAGACTTGCGCCAACCCATTGAAACCATCCGCGCGCGCGAAAAGCACCTGACGGACAAACCCGACCGTGGCAACGGGGTGGTGTGCTTCGAAGAGCTGCGCAAAGGAAACATCGGCCTGGTGGTGGCCACGCAGATTGCCCGTTATGTAGCACCGGGCAACCCGCTGCCGGGCTGGCACTCGCCCCAGCAGGCGTGGGCACACACGCTGGGTCAACTGGCGTGGTATAAGGCCATGGAGGCGGAAGGCGAGCTTACCCCTATTACCGACCGCACCACGTTAGACCAACACCTGGCGCGCTGGCAGCAGGGTGGTAAACAACCCATAGGCTACATCCTGAGCCTGGAGGGGGCCGACTCGATGGTAACGGTGCAGCACCTGGAGTTTGCCTATGCCTATGGCCTGCGCGCAGTAGGGCCCGGCCACTATGGTCCGGGGCGCTATGCCCAGGGCACCAACGCCACGGGTGGCTTGGGCTCCGCAGGGCGCGACCTGCTGAAAGAAATGGAACGACTCCATATTATATTAGATACCACCCACCTCTGTGATGACAGCTTCTGGGAAGCCATGGATCATTTCCACGGTGCGGTGTGGGCCAGCCACAACAACGTGCGCGCCCTGGTAAACCACAACCGCCAGTTCAGCGATGCGCAAATTAAGGAGTTAATTCAACGCGGTGCCGTGATCGGGGGTGTGCTGGATGCCTGGATGATGGTGCCCGGCTGGGAGAAAGGCAAATCTACCCCGAAGGGGATGAATTGCGGACTGGAGCAACTGATAGACCACTACGACCATATCTGCCAGATGGCGGGCAACGCGAACCACATCGGCATCGGCTCAGACCTGGATGGCGCCTTCGGCAAAGAGCAAAGTCCACACGACATAGAAACCATTGCCGACCTGCAAAAGCTGCCCGCCCTGCTGGCTAAGCGAGGCTACACAGCCGAAGACGTGGAAAAAGTGACCAGCGGCAACTGGCTTCGCTTCCTGCGCCAGCACTGGAAGTAAAGGCAGGGTGCAGCAAACACTTTTGCGAATAGTAAAATGAAATTGGTGGGCAGGTACGCAGGGCGTTCAGCCTGCCATGATCGCCAACTAATTCATAGGATGGAAGAAGAGCACAGAGGTTGTGGCCACCTGGTCAATGGAAGTCGTTGCTACATTACCTGCCTGCGGAGGCGTGGTGCCGGAATTTTTTTTACCACGGGAGGCGCCCAGGTTAGAAACAGCGGCACACGGTTCACCATGGGGCCCGTAATCTGTTCAGCTGTATAAATTTTTTCTGCGATTTCTTCGTAGCTGTACACCTGCTTCGGATGGCGTATCGCATGTACATCTATTACCATGGTGCGACCTCCCCGGCCATTCAGCAACTGGTTCCAGTTGGGATAAGCATCGAGGTTGAAGGAGATAAAGGTGATGCCTTTGTTCTCAAGTCGCCTGGCCTTCCGGTTGATTACAAAATCATTCCGCACAATCACCTGTGCAGACAAGGTGCCCGCAGCCAGCAGAAACACGGAAAGGGCAAAAACCACCCGCTTCATATTCCGAAAATAAATAAAACACATTTCATTTTTCCTGTTTTCTCTATCTTTTCCGTAACAAACGGCATACATAAGCTACTTATTTGCAGAAAATTCCACCTAACCCCTTCAAAAACTATGGAATTAGTCATTCAGGACTTAAACAAAACGTACAGTAATGGGGTGCAAGCCCTCAAAAATGTAAACCTCACCATCCGCCAGGGCATGTTCGGGCTGCTGGGGCCCAACGGGGCCGGCAAATCTTCGCTGATGCGCACCATCGCCACGCTGCAAGAAGCCGACTCGGGCAGCATCATGCTCGGCCAGATCAACGTGCTTACCCAAAAAGAAGAGGTGCGAAAAATACTGGGCTACCTGCCGCAGGAGTTTGGCGTGTATCCTAAAATCGATGCCGTTACGCTGTTAGACCACCTGGCAGTGCTGAAAGGTATTGTGAACAAGAAGGAGCGCAAAGAGGTGGTGGAAGCCCTGTTGCACAAAACCAACCTGTGGGCTGCACGCAACAAAAACCTGGGTGGCTACTCGGGCGGTATGAAACAACGCTTTGGCATAGCGCAGGCATTGCTGGCCAACCCGAAACTAATTATTGTGGACGAACCCACCGCGGGCCTCGATCCGGCCGAACGCAATCGCTTCCTGAATCTGCTCTCCGAATTGGGCGAAAATACCATCGTGATCCTCTCCACCCATATTGTAGACGATGTGAAGGAGTTGTGTACCGATATGGCCATCATCAACCTGGGCCAGGTGCTGTTTAAGGGAAGCCCTTCCGATGCCATGGCCGAAATAGAGGGTAAGGTGTGGAGGAAGAAACTGAAGAAGGCAGAACTGGAAGAACACAAGCAGCAATTCAACGTGATTTCCGACCGGCTGATAGCCGGTGTGCCGGAGATTCATGTGTTCAGCGATAGCCAACCCGACCCGCAGTTCGAGCGCGTGGCCGTAGACCTGGAAGATGTGTATTTCGCGCACATGGCTGCTTCTGCCCGTGCCACCACTGTAAATGCTTAAACCGGATCGCTTATGTTCAAAGAAGTTTTTCGGTTCGAGTGGCACTACCGCAAGGGGCGGGCAGCCAACTACATTTATTTCGGCATCATCTTCTTACTGTGCTTTTTGGCCGTGGCCAGCCCCGTAGTGCGCATAGGCGGTGCGGCCGGGCAGATCAAAGCCAACGCACCGTATGTGCTGTCGATGATGACATTGATCATGTCGTTCGCGCTCACCATGATTACCTCTGCGGTGATGGGTGTGGCCGTGCTCCGCGATTTCGACCACAACACCGAGGCCATTCTGTTTAGCACGCCTCTGAAAAAGTTCGACTACCTGATGGGCCGCTTTGCCGGTTCGTTTTTGGTGGTGGTGCTGATCTATTGCGGCATCTGGCTGGGCTTTATGTCGGGCTTTGCCATCGGCAAAGTGTTGCCGTGGGATGTGGAGTGGAAAGACAAGGAAATACTTGCCTTCAATGCGTGGCACTACTTCCAACCGTTCCTGGTGTTCACACTCACTAACCTCTTTATTTCGGGCACCATCTTTTTCGCGGCCGGTGCACTGGCGCGTAACTCCATCATGATTTACACACAGGGCATTCTGCTCATCATCGCCTACGAGCTGGCCAACACTTTTGTAAGCGACATGGAGTATAAAGAGTTGGCCGCCCTGCTCGACCCGTTTGCCCTGAACACATTTGAATTTGTTACCCGCTACTGGACGCCATCCGAAAGAAACACATTGCTGGTGCCGCTGGAGGGCATCATGCTCTACAACCGCCTGATATGGGTAGGCTTTTCCGTGGTGCTACTGGTGATCACCTACTTCGCCTTCTCCTTTAATGTGGTCAGGTCGGGTATCATACGCAAGAAGGCAGTCGTTCAGAAAAAGTCCACCATTCGGCCCGAGAGCATTGTGATACCGATGGCCCGGCAGGTGGTGAATTTCTCCACGTACGTGAAGCAGTTATTCTCGTTCTCATGGTTCTATTTCAAGATCACCATCCGCGAAATACCGTTCATTGCCATCATGATCAGCGGTGTGTTGTTTTTGTTTGCGAATGCCATCAACATCAACCAACTCTATGGCACCAGCTCTTACCCTACCACGTACAACGTCATCGGCCTGCTGAATGTGTTCGATCTGTTCTTTCTCATCATCGCCATTTTCTATGCGGGTGAGTTGGTGTGGAAGGAGCGCCAGGTAAAAATCAACCTCATCATAGACACTTCGCCCATGCCCAGCTTCGTAGGGCTGGCGGCCAAATTCCTGGGGTTGTTGTGGATCTACCTCATTACGCTGTTTATTCTGATCATTTGCGGAGTGGTGATACAGGCCTCGTACGGCTACTACAAATTCGAGCTGCCCATCTACTTCAGTACGCTTTATACCAGCACACTGTCATTCCTGGTGCTCTACACATTGCTGGCCATTTTTATTCAGGTAATGGTGAACAACAAGTTTCTCGGCTTTGCATTGTGTGTAGTGTTCTTCATCATCCGCGCGGTGTTAAGTCAGGTAGGCTTAGAGCATAACCTGTGGCAGTTTGCCAGCGGCAGCATTGGCCCCTACTCCGACATGAATTCATACGGCCATTTCGTGACCCCATTCTCGTGGTTCAAATTGTACTGGTTTGCGTTTGCCTGCCTGCTGTTTGCCGTGGCCGTGATTTTCTCGGTGCGTGGATCGGAAGCGGTGATGAACATGCGTTGGAAAACCGGCAAGTTACGCCTCACCCGGCCCATGGTAACGTTTGCCCTGGCCATGCTGTGTGTGTTCCTCTTCAGCGGATTTTACATCTATTACAACACCGCCATCATTAACAAGTTTGTGAAATCGGACGATCAGGAAAAGATGTCGGCCGAGTACGAGAAGGCATATAAAAAGTACGAATTCCTGAACCTGCCTAAAATTGTAGAAGCCAACCTGAAGGTGGACATCTACCCTTCGCAGCGCGACTTTGTGGCGGAAGGTTTCTACTACCTGAAAAACAAAAGCAACGAAGCCATACCAGAGATACACATACAGCACAACATCAGCCAGGAATTGTCGATCAACCATGTGAAGTTCGACCGCGAGGCGAAGGTGAAAGAAGCGAACGAACGGTTCAGGTATTTTATCTACGAGCTGGCAGAACCCCTGCAGCCGGGCGACTCGGTGAAGATGGATTTCAAAGTAACCTTTACCACCCGCGGCTTTGTGGAAGGCGGTTCGAACACCAACATTGTCTTCAATGGAACTTTCTTCAACAACTACTATTTCCCCACCCTGGGTTACAACAACAATGCCGAGCTGAACGATGATGACGACCGTAGAAAGCAAGGCTTACAACCCAAAGAACGCATGTTGGAACGCAATGACCCGCGCGGCCTGGCGCAGAGTTTGTTTGGCGATGATGCCGATCACATTCGCTTCGAGATGGTGGTAAGTACCGAAAACGACCAGATAGCCATTGCACCGGGCTACCTGCAAAAAGAATGGAGCGAAGACAACCGCAGGTACTTCCATTACAAGATGGATGCACCCATGTGTAATTTCTACTCCATCATTTCGGCCCGCTATGCCGTAAAGCGCGACCAATGGAACGATGTAAACCTGGAGATCTACTACCACCCGGGCCACGAGTACAACCTCGACCGCATGATGCAGAGCATGAAAGATGCGCTGAACTACTACAGCAAAAACTTCAACAAGTTCCAATTCCGCCAGATGCGCATCATGGAGTTTCCACGCTATGCCACCTTCGCCCAGTCGTTCGCCAACACAGTGCCTTTTTCAGAAGGCATCGGCTTCATTCAAAAAGTAGACGACCCCGAGAAAGACCTGGACATGACCTACTACGTTACCGCCCACGAGGTAGCCCACCAGTGGTGGGGCCACCAGGTAATGGAGGCGGGCGTGAAGGGCAACGCGATGTTGAGCGAAAGCATGTCGCAGTATTCTGCCTTGATGGTGATGAAACAGGACCTCAGTCCCGAGATGATTGAAAAATACCTGAAGTATGAACTCGACCGGTACCTGCAGGGCCGTGCCAGCGAAAGCAAGAAAGAGCAGCCGCTGCAGTTTGTGGAAGGTCAGGGCTACATTCACTACAACAAGGCCTCGCTTGTATTTTTTGCCCTGCAGGACTACATTGGCGAAGACAGCGTGAATGCGGCCTTCCGCAGGTTCAATGAAGAGTGGCGTTTCAAAGATGCACCCTACCCCACCTCGGCCGATCTGCTGAAACACATCCGCCAGGTTACGCCCGATAGCTTGCAGTACATCATTACCGACATGTTTGAAACCATTACGCTTTTTGAAAACAAGACCGACTCGGCCTTCTACAAAGAGCTGCCCAACAACGAATTTGAAGTAACGCTGTACACCTCGTCAGAAAAAATGCGGGCCGACAGCACCGGCATGGAAACGCCAATTGCCATCAGCGATTGGATAGATGTGGGTGTGTATGGGCGTAGCAAGGCGGGCAAAGACAGTCTGTTGTACCTGCGCAAACACAAAATCATTCAGAAAGACAACCAGTTCACCATCCGGGTGAAAGACCGCCCGCGCAAGGCAGGCATCGACCCGCTGCACAAACTCATCGACCGCCATTCGGACGACAATACGAAAGGATTGGTGAAGCGCTGAAGGATTTAACTACTCGAAATCTAAAAAGTGCTGTTTTAAAGCAGCACTTTTTTCATTTTTTGCTGTTTAGGAACAGCATTTTGGGAGTTTTCTGACCCCTAACACCCATTCGGTTTCCGTAACATTTACTTAACTTAGGCGCCTCAAACATTTGCTATGCGCCATTCTAAAATCGTGGGCCTCGGTCACCATGTTCCCGATACGGTTATCACCAACCAATACCTTACCAACCTGATGGAAACCACCGATGAGTGGATTGTAGAACGCACCGGCATTAAGGAGCGCAGGTGGATCAACCCCGCGCAGGACACCGTGGCCAACATGGCCGCCAAAGCCACGCGCATGGCCTTGCAGCGGGCCAACCTCACCGAAAAAGACATCGACTTTATTGTGTTTGCCACCATCACACCCGACTATTTCTTTCCCGGCTCGGGCGTATTGTTGCAACGCGAGTTGGGGCTAGAGAGCATTGCCGCCCTCGACATACGCAATGCCTGCTCGGGTTTTATCTACGCTTTGTCGGTGGCCGATCAGTTCATCAAAACCGGCATGTACAAAACCGTATTGGTGGTGGGTGCCGAAATTCAATCCACCGCCCTCGATATTTCTACGAGGGGGCGGAATACTGCAGTTATTTTTGGCGATGGTGCTGGTGCAGCCATTCTGCAACCAGCGGATAAGCCGGGCATTCTGTCTACACACCTGCACTCAGACGGTCGTTTTGCGGAAGAATTATATGTGAAAGACCCGGGCAGCAGTCGCCCGCATGCCGAACGCCAGCCCGAGCAAATTCTCGACACCACCACTTATAAGGTGGTGATGAATGGCAACCAGGTATTCAAGCATGCCGTGGTGCGCTTCATGGAAGTGATTGGTGAAGCCCTGGCGGCCAACCACATGAAGAAAGAAGACATCAACCTGCTGGTGCCCCACCAGGCCAACCTGCGCATCAGCCAATACATACAGGAGAAGCTGGCGCTGCGCGATGACCAGGTGTACAACAACATCATGCGCTACGGCAACACCACGGCTGCGTCCATACCCATTGCACTGAGCGAGGCGTGGGCAGAAGGAAGAATCAAAGAAAATGACGTAATTTGTTTAGCTGCCTTCGGAAGCGGGTTCACCTGGGCCTCTGCGCTCATCCGCTGGTAGCCGTCATTCCTTCATCTTCCGGCAACGGATTGCTTGTGGGAGTGGCTATCTTGCAAACAAACCGAATAACGGAAATTTGACCTGACAGGAATGAAAACAACTTCTTACAATCCCAGCCCACTCGAGGTAGATTTTGCCAATGCGCTGATCATCTTGCAGAACGAAATTCAAAAACACCTGCAAGACAATGAGGTGATCAACGTAGAGAGCAACATCAAGCGCGACAACCCCATGGTGAAGTTCAACCTGTTGGATAAAGATGGCGACCCGCACGAAATTGTGGTGCGCATCATCCAGATTCCAGACAAATTCTAATGGCTTCGGTAAGCCAAAAAAATATTTCCAACCAATCAGTTGACCGCCTATGTCGCTACTGATTGTTCTGGCCTGCATTGTGCTGCTGGTGGTCTTCATTTCGTATTTTAAGATCAATGCTTTCCTTTCTTTTTTAATCGTATCGATTGCCGGAGGCCTGGCCCTTGGCATCGATGCCGTTAAAATGGGTGGTGTTATCCAAAAAGGCATGGGCGACATGCTGGGGTCGCTGGCGGTGGTAATCATTGCTGGCTCCATGCTGGGTAAATTGGTAGCCGAAACAGGAGCCGCACAACGCATCGCTTCAGGACTGATGAAGTTATTTGGTGAGCGCTACCTGCAATATGCGCTGGTCATCACAGGGTTTGTAATCGGCATTCCCCTGTTCTACAATGTGGGCTTTGTACTGGTGTTTCCGCTCATCGCCTCCGTTGTTTACCGGTACAAACTACCGGCCGTGTACGTGGGCATGCCCATCATTGCGGCCCTGTCGGTAACACATGGATTTCTGCCGCCACACCCCTCGCCTGCGGCCCTCGTGGCGCAGTTCAACGCCAACATGGGCACCACACTGTTTTATGGCGTATTCATTGCCATACCAACCGTTATCATTGCCGGCCCCATCTTCTCCAAAAGCCTGAAAGGCATCAACGCCTCCTTCATGAAATCATTCCAGGCAGAAGAGCTTCCGGAAGAAAAACTACCCGGCATGTTCAACAGCCTGTTCTCTTCCCTGCTGCCGGTATTGCTGCTCGCAGTTACCACCGTTATCAATCTGTCAGTTGCCAAAGACTCCGCGTTCAAAGGCATAGCCGCTTTCCTCAACGATTCATCCATATTGATGCTGATTTCGTTGTGTGTGGCAACGTATACATTGGGCCTGAGCCGGGGCCTATCGATGAAATACCTGATGAACATCTATAACGAATCTACCAAAGACGTATTGATGATCATTTTGATCGTGGGCGGATCGGGGGCGCTGAAGGAAGTGTTGTTGCAGAGCGGAGTGAGCAACCAGATTGGCGATTTGCTGGATGGCATGGCGGTACATCCGCTGATTTTAGGTTGGGGCATCGCTTGCGTCATTCGTGTGTGCGTGGGCTCGGCCACAGTGGCCGGGTTAACGGCTGCCAGTATTGTGGCACCGCTGCTGACTGCCAACCCCGATGTAAACCCGAGTTTGATGGTGCTATCTGTAGGCGCAGGCAGCCTCATGTTCTCGCACGTAAACGATTCGGGCTTCTGGCTCTTCAAAGAATACTATAACCTGAGCATACGCGACACCATCAAATCATGGTCGCTGATGGAAACCATTGTTGCCATTTGCGGACTCATTGGTGTGCTAATACTGAACGCAATCATCTGACCTATGAACGACCTCACGCCCGATCAGCGCTTTGCGCAACTCAACCTCACCCTGCCGCCTCCGCCTACGCCTTTGGGCGTGTACAAACCTTTTCTGCAGGTAGACAAGTTTGTGTACGTATCGGGGCACGGCACCGTAAAAGAAGACCGCTCGCTCATCATCGGCAAAGTGGGTGTGGATATGAATGCCGAAGAAGCAAAGCTGGCTGCACAACAGGTAGGCCTCGCCATCCTGGCTACCCTCAGACAAAATCTGGGCTCGCTCAACAAAATCAAAAGAGTGATCAAAGTACTGGGGATGGTGAATGCAACGCCTGATTTCGAACGCCATCCTTTCGTTATCAACGGCTGTAGCGAGCTGTTTGCCAAGGTATGGGGCGAAGACCATGGCATAGGCGTGCGCAGCGCAGTGGGCATGGGCTCACTGCCCGACAACATACCGGTTGAAATAGAAGCGGTCTTTGAACTGCATACCCTGTAGCGAAGTATGAAGAACCACACCGTTGTTTGCTTTGGTGAACTTTTGTTGCGATTAGATACAGGCGTGCAACGCTTTTCGCAGGCACAACAATTTCAGGCTGGCTATGTAGGCTCAGAAGCCAACGTTGCAGTACTGCTTTCGCGATTAGGCATCCACACGCGCCTGACAAGTGTGCTACCCGCCAACGAACTGGGCTCTGCCGCCCGCGACCACATTCGCCAACACGGAATCGACACATCTTCTATCCTTTTCAGAGAAGGACGTATCGGGGTGTTCTTTTCCGAATCGGCCGCCTCTCTCCGACCTGGCCATATCATTTACGATCGCGCTCACTCGGCTTTTGCCGAACTAAAGCCAGGTGAAATAGATTGGAAAACTGTCTTTAAAGGTGCCGAATGGTTTCATTGGTCCGGTATCTCTCCGGCAGTCTCGCGCAATGTGGCGTTGGTTTGCCGGGAAGCCTTGCAGGAAGCGCGCCAGGCTGGTTTAAAAATATCGGCCGACTTCAACTACCGCAGTAAAATGTGGAAGTACGGCAAGCATCCCGCTGAGGTGATGCCCGAACTGCTCTCCTATTGCGATGTAATCTATGGCGACATCGATACGGCTACCATCTATTTCGATATCAACACCAACCCTGCGCTGTCGCGCGATGAGGCTTTGCTTTCGTGTGGAGAAGCCTTGAAGAAAAGACTCCCTCACGTAAAATCACTGGCCATGACTTTCCGCGAGCAACTGCCAGCCGGAAGCCAGGCTTACTCGGGCGTATTGCTGCACGACAGGTTGTACCATTCGCGTGTGTTCGAGTTGGGCACCATTGTAGAGCGCATTGGTACGGGCGATGCTTTTATGGGTGGCTTGATCTATGCATTGCTGCATGAAGAAGAGCCGCAGCACGCCATCAACTTTGCCGTGGCCGCAGGGGCCTTAAAACATGCCATCACCGGAGATGCAGCCCTCACCAGCCGGGATGAGATCGAGAGCCTTTTAAAAACCGGCAGTACCTTTGGAAGAATCATTCGCTAGTACCTCATGCGCCCGTCCCGACAACAAGTGAACGACCTGATAGATGAACATCGCTTTTTGCCCTTGTTCAATCCCGACAGCCTGGAAGTAACGCAGCGGGTATTGAAAGCGGCCTACGAGGGTGGTGTTCGGTTGTTTGAATTAACCAACCGATCGAAAAATGCACTTGAAATATTTCAACAGGTTTTCCCTTTTGTGCAGAAACAACTCCCTGGCTTGGTGCTGGGGGCTGGAACGATTATGGACGAAACGTCTGCCAGGGCATTTTATGAGGCAGGGGCAGCATTTATTGTGTCGCCCGTTATTCCCGCACAAGTGGCCCGTTACTGCGAAGGCAACCATATCTGCTGGGTACCCGGTGCCAGCACGCTAAACGAAATTGTGCACGCCCATCAATTGGGTGCCGATATGGTAAAAATCTTTCCGGCCAACTACCTGGGCGGCCCCGGCTTCGTGGAAGCCATCAAAGCTCCCTGCCCGTGGATAAAGGTAATGCCTACCGGAGGTGTAGAGGGATCGGAAGAAAACCTGCGCGCCTGGTTCAAGGCAGGTGTGCGGTGCGTGGGCATCGGTTCCCACCTTTTCCGCAAAGAGAAAATTGCAGCAGGCAATTTCAACAGCATCCGCGAAGAAACCCAACGCATTACCGGCATCATTCAACACATCAAATCGTCATTGGCATGAACGACTGGTTTCTATTAAGCAATGCAGATGCAATTGACAGTCCTGCATTACTCTTCTACCCGGAAAGAATTCAAGAGAACATACGAATATTGAAAAAGTTTGTGCCAGACGTTACGCGTCTGCGGCCCCACGTAAAAACCAACAAATGTGCGGAGGTATGCCAGCTTATGCTGGACGCGGGCATTACCCAATTCAAGTGCGCTACCATTGCAGAAGCCGAAATGCTGGCCCGGCTCACAGCGCCCGATGTGCTACTGGCCTATCAACCGTTGGGCCCCAAAGTCGGCCGGTTGATTGATCTGGTGAAAGCATTTCCGAAAACGAAGTTCTCTTGCCTTGTTGACCATGAAAAGGCTGTGGTTGCTTTGGATCGTGCCGCGCAGAACGCGGGCATCACCGTGAACTTGTTTATCGACTTAAACATAGGAATGAACCGCACCGGCATCGCACCGCAGCATGCTCTTGCTTTGGCCAGAGAGATCAATCGTTCGCCCCACCTGAAACTGACCAGCCTACACGCCTACGATGGCCACCTGCGCGACACCGACCTGGCTGAACGTACAAAAAAATGCGATGAAGGCTTTCAACCGGTCGAGGCGCTGCGGGAGGCAATACTCAAAGAGTTTAATACAACGCTAACCGTTATTGCTGGTGGCACGCCTACCTTCCCTATCCATGCCCAGCGCAAAGAGGTGCAATGCAGTCCCGGTACATTTATTTTTTGGGACAAAGGTTATCAACAATTGCTGGCAGAACAGCCTTTTCAGTTTGCCGCATTGGTATTAACCCGAATTGTTTCATTACCCGATGCTGAGACCATTACCACCGATCTGGGTCATAAGGCCATCGCCTCCGAAAATCCGCTGGCAAACCGCGTTTCTTTCCTCAACGCCCCCAACCTGCAAGCCATCGGCCACAGCGAAGAACACCTGGTGCTGCGCGCCCCGAAAGGACATGCCTATCAGGTGGGCGATGTACTCTATGGAGTGCCTTATCATATTTGCCCCACGGTTGCCCTGCACGAAACGGCTGTAGTGGTTACTCAACAAAAGGCCACCACCTCGTGGGATATTGTTTCGAGGAAAAGAAAGATTTCTGTGTAGTGTCAAAAAAAGCAGCCATCGTTAATTGGAGTGAATAACGAATTGGAAATTTAAGGCGCTCTCGTAATTTTGAGGATAAGAATCAGCTTTCTATGAAAGGTAGCTGATAGCATATTTTGATAAAAGCATTGTTTTAAGTCAGCCTTCGCTAAAGCTTCGGCTGACAAGCGGGAGTAGCTCAGTTGGTAGAGCGGCAGCTTCCCAAGCTGCAGGTCGCGGGTTCGAGGCCCGTTTCCCGCTCAAAAAAGAAAAACGGACCCATGGCAGGTCCGTTTTGTATTTATCTGAAACGCTTGGTATTTCTTACACCTCAGGTTCCAGGCTCCATTTCTCTGGCGAACGCCATAAGCTGGAGAGCAGCAACTCGCGCATGAAAATGAACTCTTTGGGCAGTTTGTCGTACATGCGTTCGAACAGTTCTGCATGGGCCAGCAGTTCAGCCTTCCATTCTTCGCGGTCAATGGTCATGATTGTCTCGAACTGCTGCTTGCTGAATTTCAGGCCGGTCCAGTCGATGTCATCGTAATGGGGCATCCAGCCGATGGGGCTCTCCACTGCATTACTGCGACCGTGTATCTTTTCAACAATCCATTTCAGCACACGCATATTGTCGCCAAAGCCGGGCCACACAAAATTGCCATTCTCATCTTTGCGGAACCAGTTCACGCCAAAAATGCGAGGCGGGTTGGGTATGTCGCGGCCAAACTGCAGCCAGTGGTTGAAGTAATCGCCCATGTGGTAGCCGCAGAATGGCAACATTGCGAAGGGGTCTCTGCGCACCTTGCCAATTTCGCCAAAGGCAGCCGCAGTCATTTCAGAGCCCATGGTAGCGGCCAGGTAAACACCGTAGTTCCAGTTGTGGGCCTGGTAAATCAATGGAACGGTTGTACTTCTGCGCCCTCCGAAAATGAAGGCCCCGATGGGTACGGCATTGGGATTTTCCCAGTCGGGATCGATAGACGGACACTGGCTGGCAGGGGCTGTAAAACGTGCGTTGGGGTGGGCAGCAGGTTTCCCTGAACTAGGGTCCCACTTCTGCCCGCGCCAGTCAATCAAATCCTTTGGTATGTCTTTGGTCATCCCCTCCCACCACACGTCACCATCGGGCGTAATGGCCACGTTGGTAAAAATGGTGTTCCTGGAAATGGTAGCCATGGCGTTGGGATTGCTTTTTTCGTTAGTACCGGGTGCCACACCAAAATAACCCGCTTCGGGGTTGATGGCATACAAGCGGCCATCTTTACCCGGCTTTATCCACGCAATGTCATCGCCCACTGTCGTCACCTTCCAACCGTTCAGCTCTTTGGGCGGAATAAGCATGGCAAAATTGGTTTTACCACAAGCGCTTGGGAAGGCGGCCGCCACGTAGGTTTTCTCCTTGTTGGGATCTTCTACACCCAGTATGAGCATATGCTCGGCCAGCCAGCCCTCTTCGCGGGCCATGGCGCTGGCAATGCGCAGGGCAAAACATTTTTTCCCCAACAGGGCATTGCCGCCATAACCCGAGCCATATGATACAATCGACCTTTCCTCGGGGTAGTGCACAATGTATTTGGTGGTGGGGTTGCACGGCCACTTGGCATCTTGCTGGCCCGGTTGCAGGGGTGCCCCTACGGTATGCAAAGCCTTTACAAAATCTCCCGATTCACCGAGGGCCTCCACCACTTTGGTGCCCACACGTGTCATGATGTGCATGTTTACCACCACATATTCCGAATCTGTTATCTCGATGCCAATATGGGAAATGGGCGAGCCGATGGGGCCCATGGAAAAAGGGATAACATACATGGTACGCCCTTGCATGCAGCCCTCCAACAGGGGGCGCAGCGTTTGGCTCATTTCTCTGGGATCTACCCAATTGTTGGTGGGGCCGGCATCTTCTTTTCTACGACTGCAGATGAAGGTGCGGTCTTCAACGCGCGCTACATCGCTGGGGTCTGAAAAGCAGGCGTAGCTGTTGGGTCTTTTTACTGGATTGAGCTTGATGAACGTGCCTTTTTCGAGCAGCAGGTCGCACATTTCCTGGTATTCTTTAGCCGAACCATCGCACCAGCGAATTTGATCGGGCTTGCATAAATTGGCCATTTGGCTGACCCACTCCTTCAAGTGAACGTTATTTACCGCATAAGAGGTGGTTTGTAATAAGGATGCTATCATAAAGTTAGACTGATCTGTTGCTTTTGGAGCGGCAAAAGTACAGATCGCCTTCCGTAAAAAGAAGAATTTCAAACGATTGCAAGAATGATTTTTCGCAGGTTCTTAGAAATCAACGCGGTACACCAAAACGGGAATAATGCCCAACTGCAATTTGGTTTCTACCCGGCCTGTAAAGGTATCGTAATAATAATAGGCCACATTCTGCCTGCTGGCCACGTTTTGAATATCAATGGACAGTGTGCGCGTGTAGCCTGGCTTGTTTTTGCGCCAGGCCACCCGCAAATCGGGGCGCCAATAGTCTGGCAGCTTGGTGGGGTAGCCAGAGCCCGCATAAATCGTGGTGCCGTAGTTAACCGAATTCAGCATATCGATGGTTGGATGACGCAACCCTCCGAGGTACAAAAAGCGAACGTGCACACCAAAGGAACGATCAGAACCCCATTCTTTGCCTATCAGGAAGCCAGATGTATAGCCGCCACTGAAGCGCCCCTCTTGCCACTGCGTTTCTGGCGCCTTGTACTGCGACTGATAGACGGAGCCATTAACCAAAAAGTAAAACTGATTGAAAAAGCGTTTTTCGTAAGCCACCTCCACACCGCGGTTCATACCTTGCCCCACACTGGTCATGTTCGCCACCGGAAATTCGTCCCACTGGTTCAGCATCGACCAATAGGGTTGGTTGTGAGAACCGGGGGCTACGGGCACATCGTTTAATGAGTGTATATAGGCAGAGGCCACCAGGCTCGATTGGTCGTTGAACCGCCTGCGGTATTCCAACATCAGTTGATCTGCCACACTCAACTTCAAATCTCGATTGTTTTCCAAAAGATAGGCCTGGGCTTGCTGCCACTGGCTGGTACGCGCATAGCCCAACGACAACGAACCCGAAGCAAACAACCGCTGCACATTCAACCGGGGTTCAAGCGCAGTTGAGTTATTGTAGGTAAAGTACACATAGCGCATGCCTGCGTCCAATTGCCATGAGCGGGCAAACTGGCGGCTCAGGTTGAGATAAGGCTGAACCAAAGCACCGCTTACTATACCCGACAAGTTGGGGAAGAAAGTATCGAAGTACAAAGGCGTTACCGTTTCTACCGCCAGTTCGTTGTGCAGGTAGTTAACCAATGCACCCGCCTGCAGTCTGCTCTCTCCCAATTTCGTAGACGCTGAAAGCTGGTTTGACCACAGTAAGTGGTCGCTGTTAAAACGTTCGCGATAAATGTATTGTTGAATGGGCACTATGTCGCTTTCGGACCGCCTGTCTTGAAACTGCCCCGAAAGACTGCTGCCCCATTTCCACCGTACTTTGTTGCCCCACTGTTCAGTAAAACCTACGCCAAACACCTGACCTTCAAAATCGATATTGTACCGGTCTTTCTCTGTCTCCCATTCATCCTGGGGCTTTCTCTGAAATCTGTTACTGCTCAAACCAGCAAAACCAAATACCGACAGATGTGCATTTTGATCCTGATCAAAATCCAGATGAAACGTAAAATCCTGGAAGTTAATGGCCTCATCGCCAAAGTCGAGGCCGGCAGAAGACAAAAGCCCTACCGTTGAATACCGGTAGTTGGCCAGGTAAGAACTTTTACCGCTATACGAAAGCGGCCCTTCAGCCGCTAGATCCAGCCCTATTAAACTGGCCTGGGCAGTAAACTCGTGCCTGTTTTTATTACCTGCCCGCATGCCCATATCTACCACAGCCGAAAGTGCGTTGCCATATTGTGCGGGCAACCAACCAGAATAGATGCTTGTTTTGTCAAGCACCTGCGAACTGAGTATGCTGACACCACCACCAAATGAAACAGGCTTATCGCCCAGGGTACCCGCGTTGGCGAGGTGATTGGGATTGACAATATCCAAACCGTCTATTTTCCACAACAAGGCATTGGGTGAATACCCCTTCACTGCCAACGCATTGCCTTGATCGTTGGCCGCCACCATGCCGGGATATGAGGCTGCCATTCTCAACGGATCGAAGAAATTAGCGGGTACCCTGAGTGTTTTCTCGATGGAAATATCAAATGCACCGGGCGCTGGATTGTAAGAGGCTGCGACCACGCTTACTTCCTGCAATTCGGTAGCAAGCTCGGTTAACGTGAAGCGCAGGTTATTCTCTTTGCCGGCCGTTACCAGCAGTTCTTCCACCAACGTTTGGTAACCCAAATGGCTCGCCTCCAGGGCGTACCTGCCCGGGGAAGCTTTCAACTCGAAACCACCGGAGGAATCGCTGACTGCACCTGCAACAGTAAACTCGTTCTTTTTAAGTGAGAGCGCAACACCCGAGAGCACACGCCCCGTTGCCTGATCGGTAATAACTCCCCTCACCACCTGGGAAACATCCTGGCTCCAGCCTATTGCCGAGACCATCATTCCCACCAACAGAAAAATAAAACGTTTCAAATCGCTAAATGATCTTCTTCAGGTTGTCGATACAATTTTTGGTGCTGGTCATCGGGTCGGCAGGGTACGACTCTTGCTCCACATAGAAGTGCTTCATACCTGCTTTCTTTGCCTGCGCAAACAGGGGCCTAAAATTAATGGAGCCTGTGCCCACATCTGCGTTCTTGTCTTTGTCGGTCTTGTCCATGTCCTTTACGTGCCATTGCTCAAACCGGCCCGGGTATTTTGAAAAATATTGCAGCGGGTCTTTACCGGCACGCACCACCCAGTAGATGTCCAGTTCCATGCCCACCAGTTTAGGATCAAGTTCGTTCAACATCCTGTCGTAAGCAACCTGTCCGCCCACCACTTCGAACTCGAAGGCGTGGTTGTGATAGCCCATGCGTAAACCATATTTGTTGGCTACCTCGCCTGCCTTATTCAGCTCTTCACAGATTTTTTTATAGCCATCTTCTGTGCGTTCGGCTTCTACAATCCAGGGTACTACCACATATTTTTGGCCTGCCTCCCTGGCATCTGCCACGGCCTGCTCCCAATTTCCGCGCACCACATCCATCCCATAGTGGCCACTTACCACGTTCATGCCCAGGCTGTTCACATAAGCGGCAAACTCCTTGCTCTTCATGCCGAAGAGCATGCCTTTGTTATAACCATACGTTTCCAGTTCCTGGTAACCCCAGTCGCTCAGTTGCTTGAGGGTGCCCTTCACATCTTTATTAATTACCTGGCGGAGGGTATATAGTTGCAACCCAATGGCTTTGCCCTTCGATTTCTTCGCCCACACATCGCCTGCTAATGCAACGCCCGCCAGTGCGGCAGCCGTGTGCGCAATAAAAGTCCTCCTCTTCATGGCTCAGCTAATTTTATTTTTCTAACGAAGTACCCGCAAATATGAACAAGTCACCATCACCGGCATCGGGGTTGGTAAACACCAGCACCAGGTCCTGAACGCCCGACAACGTTTTGAAGGAAAGGCCAGCGGTTCGCAGATCTACACCCGTCATTATGTTGACCTTCGGTGCGTTTTCAAAGTTAACACCGCCCAACTTGGTACCCTCTTTGGAGCCGAGGTAAACATCTATGCCTCCCCCCTTGCTCATCAAGGCAATTTCGGCTATAGTAAATTGCATCTTACCCACTCCCGTCAGGTCCACACCTTTAAACACTACAGAGCTATTGTGCTTCACATTCTCAATCGCCTCTCCGCCATCAGGGGTTTTCAATTTGCGCGGGCCGTTCATTTCTGTAACGTCTGCGCCCGATAAATAAGGAGTTCGCAAAACCAGCGTCTTTTCTCCCGAAAGGGAAGGAATGTTGCCATTGCCACGGTCATCGTAAGAGGCAGTGAGCAGATAAACACCTTTTGGCATCTGTCCCTGCGCAGGCGGAGGCGGGTTGAAGTTTACCGTACCGGATGCAGGCAGCGATTTCTTCTGGCCATCGCTCGCCAACGATAGAATATACTCTACCATCAGCATAGCATTTTCTTTGCTGATCTGCGGATGCGCAGCCATGGCCACATCGCCCCACACACCAGACCCACCATTTATGATTTTGTTGCTCAGCAATTCTATGGCCTGCGGATCTTTCTTGTAACGCTGGGCTACCTCGCGGTAGGCAGGCCCTGCCGATTTTTCATCTACCTGGTGGCACGACTTGCAGTCGCTCTCGGCCATCAACAATTTACCGGGCAACTCAGCGCGCTGGTGCCCCTGCGCAATGGCCGTTTTATCGTAGCCTTGCGCCAGGTAGTCAAAGGTAACGGTAACGCGTTCGGGCTTAATGGTGCCATCTGCCAGGCTACCATCTTCTTTGTCGGTAACAGATACACGGTACTTGCCCGAAGTGCCATTCAAATAAAACTGGCTGTTGCCCTCCCAGGCAATGTCTAACACGGGTGGCTGATTGCCCGCAATAATGGTAACCTCGGCCGATGATTCAAAGCCTTTGCTGTCGCGCACCACCAATTTGGGGCGGTAGATCCCGGGCTTGTCGAAAGTCTGGTTGAACGTGCCGTCCTTCGAAGTGATCGTCTCTCCGTTAAGCAGTAATTCATACGTGATGGCATC
Organism: Bacteroidota bacterium; assembly: GCA_049324055.1. GTDB lineage: Bacteria > Bacteroidota > Bacteroidia > Cytophagales > Cyclobacteriaceae > ELB16-189. The sequence continues at coordinate 60,806 of JBMOLS010000034.1, forward strand.
ACCGTCAGGATCGTTTGATTGTTTACCAGAAAGTTGAACTGAAAGTGGAACAGCTCCTTTGGTAATTTCGGCCGTTAACACTGCGTCAGGGCTGCGGTTGTCTTTGTTGAAATCAATCAGCGACAAGCGCGCATCCGTATTTTGTTTAAACCATTGGGTACCATACTCCAACGTGTAGAGTTTGCCGTCAGGTCCAAACTCCATATCGCTGATGTTGTTGAAGCTGAGGTTCGATAAGAAAGGCTCTATGTCCATGATATTGCCATTCGGGTCGAGGCTTACCAGGCGTACCCAGTTCCGCATCCAGTCGTAAATGATCAGTTTTCCATCGAGGTAGGCCGGGAAAGCGTTGGGCTGATCTTTATATTTTTCAGAATAGTAAACGGGCCCAGCCATGGCGTTGCGACCGCCCTCCTTCATCAGCGGAAAATCGGGCGAGGCAGCATAGGGATACCAGATGAATGGCGGGCTTACCGGTGGCAACTCCTGTTTGCCCGTGTTGTTGGGTGAGGTGTTCATGGGGCGGGCAGGGTCGTGCCGCGCGCCAGCCGTTTTGCTCGCAAAGTCGTATTTGGCATAGGCATAATTGCCGCCCACAAACAAAGGCCATCCAAAAAAGCCGGGCGCCTTGGCCTGGTTCACTTCATCGTAGCCGCGGGGGCCACGTTGCTCGCTGTCGTTGCCGGCATCTGGACCTACTTCGCCCCAATACAGATAGCCCGATTTTTCATCGATAGAAATACGGTAAGGATTACGTGTGCCCATAACATAAATCTCAGGTCTGGTGTTGGGCTCACCCTTGGGGAAAAGATTGCCTTCAGGAATGGTGTAGGTGCCATCGGGCTCAGGGTGAATGCGCAGAATTTTGCCGCGTAAATCGTTGGTGTTCGCTGACGACTTCTGAGCATCGAAAGGCGAACGGCCCGGTTGCTCATCTGCGGGGCTATAACCATCCGACTCGAACGGGCTGGTGTTGTCGCCCGTAGAAATAAACAAATTTCCGTCTGGCGCAAAAGCCAGAGAGCCTCCCGTGTGGCAACAAGTTTCGCGCTGCGTAGCCACTTCAAGCAACTCCACCTCAGAGTTCATGTCGATGGCATTGTTTACGAAGGTAAACCGCGAGAGCACGTTGGCCGATCGTTCGGGGTGGGAATAAAAAATATACAACCAATTGTTTTGGCTAAAGTTCGGGTCTTTGGTAAGCCCAATCATGCCATCTTCGAACTTGGTGGCCACGTTAAATTTATTGATCAGTGTAATGGTGTCTTTCTGCGGATCGTACATCTTCACGCCCCCTTTTCTCTCAAGAAACAATATGCGACCGTCTGGCAGAATGGTCATCTCTGTAGGCTCATCGAAATTATAACCTAACACCACCTTTTTAAAGCGGTTGTCTTCGGGCAACACCTTGTCTTTTGCTTTGGCATAGTCCGGCTTCCGCTCGCCTATAGCATACTTAACCCCCAGCAATAGCTGCTGCAAAAACTCAGGTTCTTCAAAGCTTTCATTGGTATGGCCCAGGCCGGTATAGAAGGAGCGCCCTCCATCAAAATTATGATACCATACGATGGGGTGATTGTTGCCATTCTCACCTCCTTCGTAAGAGGCTTCGTCCAACTTCACCAGCACATTGATGTCGGGAGAAATTTTTTTATAGTTATACCACTCGTCAAACCGTTCCCACGGGTCGGGCAGATTCTGCTTAAATACTTCCGAGGGTTGTGCAAACAGTTTGGCTTTTTGCTGTTGCGGGTGGCTTAAAAAATACGCACCCACCAATTTTCCGTACCACCACCAATCGTACTCGGTGTCGGCTGCCGCGTGTATGCCTACATAACCGCCACCAGCTTGGATAAAACGTTTGAATGCATTCTGCTGCTGAAAATCCAGCACATCGCCCGTGGTACTGAGAAACACAACTGCCCGGTACTTCTTCAGGCTGTCTTCGTGAAAATAGGCAGCGTTCTCCGTGGTATCTACCTCGAAGCCATTTTCTTCTCCCAACTTTTGCAACGCTACCCTGCCAGCGGGAATCGACTCGTGGCGGTAGCCTTTGGTTTTCGAAAACACAAGCACACGCGGCTTATCGTTGAAACAGGATTGCAGGCAAAGGCCCAGCGCCAACAGCGCGAGTAAATTTCTCACGATAATTTTGTTTAGTAAACTACAAAAATCAAAACTCAAACGTTTAGCCAACTGTATGCTCAGTGCTCGGTTTCGCCATCGAGCGACAGTACGTACCGCGCCATTTTTTCGGCATCGGCCTGTGCAATGTCAGGATGGGCCGACATCGGAATCTCGCCCCAAACACCTGTGCCTCCATTGATTATTTTTCCGGCCAGGTATTCTACGTTGGCCTTCGTGAATTCATATTTCTTGGCCACATCGGTATGTGCAGGGCCAATGATTTTGTTTGTTTCGTGGTGACATGTTTTGCAGTCGCTTGCTTTCACCAGCGATGCGCCCTGCGCAATAATATCGGCCGCTGAAACCTCGGGTGTTGCCGTGCTCGCCTCAGGGGTTCCATAATCCTCCTGGTTGGTGCTTTCCGTTTTCGATCCGCAAGACTGTAGTGCCACTATAACTGCGCAAACTGCGATTAACTTTTTCATGGTCTTTATTTCTTTTTGTTGTTTACTTTTTACTGATACCTGATTAATAACCGAGAATCTTCCGGTTCAACTTGGGGTCTTTTCCCGCAGAAGCAAAATCATCGAATGCTTTTTCTGTTACGCGGATGATGTGATCTTGAATGAAAGGCGCACCTTCTTTGGCACCCTGTTCAGGATGTTTGATGCAGCACTCCCACTCCAACACGGCCCAGCCATCGTAGCCATATTGTGTTAATTTGGAAAAGATGGATTTGAAATCCACCTGACCATCGCCCAGCGAACGGAAACGGCCGGGTCGGTTCACCCAATCCTGAAATCCGCCATAGACACCGCTTTTACCCGTTGGGTTGAACTCCGCATCTTTTACATGGAACATCTTAATGAACGAATGATAGAAATCTAAGTATTGCAGGTAATCCAACTGCTGAAGAACAAAGTGGCTGGGATCGTACAATATGTTGCAACGGGTATGCTTGCCCGTAGCTTCCCAAAAGCGCTCGAAGGTTACACCATCATGCAGGTCTTCGCCAGGGTGTATCTCGTAGCAAACATCTACGCCTGCCTTGTCGAAGGTGTTCAGTATGGGCAACCAACGCTTGGCCAGTTCTTTGAAGCCGTCTTCCACCAGGCCTGCCGGGCGCTGGGGCCAGGGGTACACGGTATGCCACATCAGCGCACCCGAAAAAGTGGCATGGGCATTCAAGCCAAAATTTTTACTTGCCTTGGCCGCCAGTTTTAGCTGGTCTACCGCCCAGGCAGTGCGGGCTTTTGAATCGCCACGAACAGACTTGGGTGCGAAACCATCGAACATAATATCGTAAGCCGGGTGCACGGCCACAAGTTGACCTTGCAGGTGCGTGGATAGTTCCGTGATCTGCAGGCCGCACGATTCCACGGTGCCCTTAAACTCATCTACATAGTCTTTGCTTTCGGCCGCCAGCTTCAGGTCGATGCAGCGGCTGTCCCACGTGGGGATTTGAACACCCACGTAGCCGAGCGATGCCACCCACTTGCAGATGGACTTCAGGTTGTTGAATGGTGCCTCATCGCCCATGAACTGGGCCAGAAAAATAGCGGGGCCTTTGATTGTCTTCATGATTAAGATTTCAGGAAATAAAATTAAAAGTCATTTCAATGGCCTGCCATTACACCTTCAACTTCGTCCATTTCTGGTTCGACTTGGCCGACTTGATCACGGTATCCACAAAAGCCATCCCCCTCACACCATCTTCTACATCGGGAAAATCGTATTTGGCGGGATCTATCTTTTTACCAGGCTTGTAGTCGCGCACGGCATTGGCAAATGCCATATACAAATTCGCAAAAGCTTCCAGGTAACCCTCGGGGTGACCAGAAGGTGTACGTGTATTTTTCTTTGCCTGTTCCGACAGGTAGCCCCAACCCGCCCGCACAATTTCTTTGGGTTTATCGAGCCATTTCACCACCAACGTATTGGGCTCCTCCTGGCGCCATTCTAATCCACCCTTTTCGCCATAAACACGAATATTGAGGTTGTTCTCATCGCCTGCTGCCACCTGTGTTGCCAGCAACACACCCGTTGCACCGTTGTCGAATTTCAGCAGCATGGAACTGTCGTCATCCAATTTGCGGCCCTTCACTACAATATTCAGCAATGCACAAATTTCTGTGATGTTGGATCCGGTAATGTATTCGGCCAGGTTGGCGGCATGTGTTCCGATGTCGCCAATGGCTCCACCCGCCCCCGATTTGCTGGGGTCTGTGCGCCAGCCCGCCTGCTTCGACCCGGTACCTTCCAGAAAAGTAGAAAGCCAGCCTTGCGGATACTCCACATAGACCTTACGCACCTTGCCAATTTCACCGGTGGCCACCATGTTGCGGGCCTCTTTCACCAAGGGGTAGCCCGTGTAGGTGTGGGTGAGCGCAAACACTAGTCCTGTTTTGTCCACTATTTTTTTCAACGATTTGGCTTCCGCCAGCGAGAAGGCCAGCGGCTTGTCGCAAATAACATGGAAGCCATTCTCTAACGCCATCTTAGCAGGCGCATAGTGCAGGTGGTTAGGTGTTACAATCGATACAAAGTCCATGCGCTGGTCGCCCGGCAGGTTCTTTTCTTTTTTGATCATCTCCTCGAAGCTTCCATACACGCGGTGAGGGTTCAGGCACAGGGCCTCTCCAGCCGCTTTCGATTTTTCAGGGCTGCTGCTGAAGGCGCCACATACCAATTCAATTTCACCATCTAAATTGGCGGCCCTGCGGTGCACCGCCCCGATGAAGGCATCCAAGCCTCCACCCACCATACCCATGCGTAGTTTCCGTTTCATGTGTTAACATTTTTTTTACCGATGGTCACCCGGGGATAGCCCGAATCATTTCCTTTTAAATGGAACTGAATGCAGACACTCGTAACGACCATCTTATCGTTTCTTAAATCGTTCTAAGCCTAATATTAATGAGCGGGCGAAAATCGGCCACTTGTTATTACAAGACCGGCCAACTACGTATTTACACCCTCCGAATTATAGTCAATAATACTATAAGTTCAGGATTTTTTATACCTTAAACCGAGAATTTTAAACGATTGCAGCCACCCTGTTTATGCAATCGGTAGAGATTTCGAAATTAACCAGAAAAACCAAACCAACCTTGCCTAAACTTGAAAACAAAATGAGCGACCAGAATCAAACCAGACTCTTCTACGCCAGTTGTTTCGCGTTGATTACAACGGCCTTCTCCTTCAGCATTCGCGCGGGCATACTACCCCAGTTGGGAGAAACATTTCAACTGAACGCCACGCAACTTGGCTTCATTAACCAAATGTGGTTTTTGGGATTCCCCATCTCCATGGTGTTGGGTGGAATTTTCTATGGCGCCTTGGGCCCGAAGCGCATCATGCAGTTCGCTTTTGTGGCGCACACCATCGGCATACTGATGACCATTTATTCAGGTGGCTATGTAGGGCTGCTGATCTCCACATTATTTATTGGAATTGGCAATGGCTGTACAGAAGCTGCCTGCAACCCGATGATTGCCACGGCTTACTCGGGCAAACGCATGAATACACTCATGAACCGGTTCCATATGTGGTTCCCCGGGGGGATTGTGCTGGGAAGCCTGGTATCGCTGGCCATGACCAAACTCAATTTGGGATGGGAAGCGCAGATATGGATCATTTTGATTCCCACCATCATCTATGCCTACCTCTTTTATGGTCAGACCTTCCCTGAACCGAAGAAAGACATTGCCTCGCTGGGCGGAAACCTGAAAGCAATGGCCACTCCCCTTTTCATTTTCATATGCGCATGCATGACGCTGACGGCCATTTCTGAGTTTGGGCCGCAGCAGTGGACAGGTATTATCATGGCGAAGAGCGGTGCAGAGCCGATGGTTATTCTGGCCTTGGTTACTGGGCTAATGGCCGTGGGAAGGTATTTTGGCGGTGAGTTTGTACACAAGTTTGACCAGACGGGCGTATTGCTGGGCTCGGCTATTTTCACGGCCATCGGCATCTTTTTATTCAGTACGCAAACCGGAGCAATGACGTACGTAGCCGCTGTTTTCTTTGCCATGGGCGTCTGTTATTTCTGGCCCAACATGATCGGCTTCACCGCAGAAAAAATTCCCTCGAGTGGTGCCATTGGTATGTCGGTAGTAGGTGCATTCGGCATGTTCTCTACGTCTATCTGGCAACCCATTATTGGGGGATGGATCGACAGCGCGCGCGAACAAGCCACGGCAGCAGGCCTGCAAGGCGATGCGCTGGAGTTGGCGGCCGGTCAAGCTACCTTACAAACCATGATTGCCTTCCCCGCCATTCTGATCGTGCTATTTACCATTCTGCTTTTCTGGATGCGCAAGGCAAAGGCAGCCTCAGCGTAACCGTTGTTTGAAGCAAAAAATAAATAAAAGGGGCTGCCCTTTTGAGACAGCCTCTTTTATTGTTCTCGAAATTGTCAGTCGTCTACTCACATCACACACCACAGAAGGCGTTGAACCCGCCATCTACAGCCACATTAATGCCTGTTACAAATGCGGAGGCATCGGAGCAGAGCCACAAGAGCGTGCCTATTAATTCTTCGGGTCTGCCCATGCGGCCATAAGGTGTATGATCTATCGCTGCCTGACCGCGGGCAGTATAGGTGCCATCGGGGTTGGTGAGCAACGTGCGGTTTTGTTCTGTCAGGAAATAGCCGGGCGAAATGGCGTTCACGCGGATACCTTCACCGTATTTGCGGGCCATCTCTACCGCCAGCCAGGAGGTAAAGTTGGCGATGGCGGCCTTCGCGGCCGAATAGCCTCCCACGCGGGTAATGGGTTTGAATGAGGCCATGGAGGCAATGTTGATGATGACGCCCTTTTTCTTTTGCGCCATTACCGCGCTGAACACCTGAGAGGGAAGCACCGAACCAGTAAGGTTAAGGTCCACCACACGCTGAAAGTCTCCTACATTCATGTCGAAGAAAGTTTTATCGGGGGGCACCACCGCGCCCGGCATGTTTCCGCCCGCAGCATTCACCAGAATATCGATGGTTCCAAACGCTTTCAGCATTTGTTGGTGCGCCTCCACCAGTTGGCCCTGGTTCAGCACATCGGCCTGCAGCGGCAAGGCCCTTCCACCTTGTGCGCAAATTTCATCGGCCAGCGCGCGGGCAGCCTCCATCCTTCTTCCCAAAATGCCTACGGCCACACCCGCCTCGGCCAGGCCTTTGGCCATGGTGCCACCTAAAACGCCAGTTGCCCCCGTAACCACTGCTACGCGCCCTTCCAGCGAAAATAATTTCGAAACGCTCATCTCTCGTTTTTTGTCGGAAGTTCGCTTATCAAACGAAATAAAAAAAGCCCTGTCTTGTAACAAGGCTTTCCACGCAACGTGTGTGTACGCTTAAATGCTACCCCTCACTCTCACTTCTTTCGACTCCCCGTTGATGGTAATGGTTACCAATCTGTCGCATGCCCCCGATCCATAGTCGATGGTAATTTTCTTGCCATCCACAGTTAGTTCTTTGGTGCCCTCTACGGCAATAAACACCCGGTCGCTCAGTGCACATTCGCGTTTGTAAACCATCGGCTTGGTAATTTCCATTTCATAGACACGCCCGTTGCGGTTTACGCCAGCGGCTGTGCCGGTTACAATCCATTGGTCGTTGGCGGGGTTGGTGGCGCGCACCCACTCACGGGTACGGTTTACTTCGCGGGTGGCCTCCATCACTTCGCCCGTTGAGCTGGTCCAGGTGGCTTTACCACCCACCAGGGTGATGTTGAACTTCGGGTTTTCTTCTGTGCTGCCCGAAATGTTGCTCACCGTACGCACGCCTTCCAACTTCACACCATTGATTTCGTAGCCATCCAATGTGGTGATGATGGTGGAGCCGGGAAGGAACCTGCGGCCTTTGAATTCCACCCGAATGATTCCCTTGCGCTCGTTGCCGCGCGGGTCTGTGCAGCCCTCGCCAAAATCAATAGTAATGAAGCCGTGAGGTACGTCCGTAGTATTGTCTGCCGCAAACTCAACCGTTACCGTTGCGCAATCGAAGCGACTGTCGTTGGGGCGCACGCCCATTCTTCCATTGGCACCCTCGCGCGATCCGCTCAATGCCCCGCCTTCTGCCGATACGGCCAGCGTGGCCATATCGTCTGAGTCTTCAAAAAAACTATCGGTGGCTGCTTCGTCTTCCACATTTTCCGAATCGGCAGCCGTAAAGTCCAGCCGGTCTTCGCAGGCACTCAAGGTTAACAACCCAAATACAGCCACGTACGTTACGTACTTCCATACCGCTAACAATCTGTTCGTTTTCATAGTGTGTTACTTTTGTGTAGGTTTTTTGTTTCTTTGGTAGCTTAGATGTGCAAACAGGCACATGGTTTAATGGAGGTAAGAAAAAAATTTTCGATGGTGGGCAAATATGCGTGGGCAGTGGTACTAGCACTGTTTTTTATGGCCGAGGCTGCGGCCCAACTCAAAATTGCCAAACTTAAATACAATGGTGGGGGCGACTGGTATGCCAATAAAACGGCTCTGCCCAACCTGATACGGTTCAGCAACCGTGAACTGGGCACCAACCTGGCCGTAGAGGAAGACGCGGTGGAGGTGGGAAGCCGCGAACTTTTTAACTACCCCTATATATATATGACCGGCCACGGCAACGTGGTGTTTTCGGCCGATGAGGCTGCCAACCTGCGCAATTACCTCGTGGCAGGCGGCTTTCTGCACATTGACGACAACTATGGCCTAGACCCGTTTGTGCGCATTGAAATGAAGAAGGTGTTTCCGGAACTGGAGTTTGTGGAGTTGCCACCCGACCATCCCATTTATCATCAAAAGTTTAATTTCCCGAAAGGCCTGCCCAAAATACACGAGCACGATGCCAAACCCGCCCAAGGCTTTGGTTTGATTTACGAAGGCCGACTGGTGGTTTTCTATTCGTACGAGAGCGATTTGGGCAACGGCTGGGAAGACGCCCGCATCCACAACGACCCCGAAGCCAAACGGCAAGAGGCACTGCGCATGGGTGCCAACATACTATCTTATTGTTTTACAGTTAATTAGGTGTTTTTTCTCTTAGAATCGTCAATCGCTTTGTCTTTATTAACTATTTTATTAGTTTTGAAACGTAAACAATAGTTAATGAAACACTTCCTGATTCTACCCCTCTTTTTAATGGCCCTTAAAGCGCAAAGCCAACAGGTTTTTTCACTTGAATCGTTGGCGCGCGACAGCATTGAAGTGATTGAGTCGCACTTCACTTCTGCCTACGACAGCAGGCCCGAACAGAAGAGTGTATTTCCTGACGCAGGCGAAACGGAGTTGCAGAATTGGGAAACACTGCACACATCTTTGGGTGAATACCTGGAAAAACAAAATGTACACTTCCCTGTAGACGTCAAGGTTTTCCTCCGATTCTATTTCGAAAAAACCGGAGCAGTTGATTATGTGGGATACCTGATGCGAGTGCCGTTGGACGCGGACGACAAATCTGTATTCGAAAAACACCTGGCCGAATTCAGCCAACAAACCAATTTCGGAATGACGGGCTCCTCGCCCTATGTGCAATGTGGTACAGTGGTATTTAAAAAGTCAAAGCAAGAATGATGAAAGAACTTACCAAAGCAGAAGATCAGATCATGCAAATTCTTTGGAGCATTGAAAAGGGATTTGTGAAAGACATTATTGAGCACCTGCCGGAGCCCAAGCCCGCCTACAATACGGTTTCTACCATTGTGCGCATTCTGGAAACCAAAGGTTTTGTGGGCCACAAAGCCTATGGCAAAACGCACGAGTACTTTCCCATTGTTGCCAAAGAGAAGTACACACAGTTTTACCTGAACAACATGGTGAAGGGCTACTTCAATGGATCGTTTGCCAGCCTGGTTTCTTTCTTCGCCAAAGAAAGTCCGTTGAAAGCCAACGAACTGGACGAGTTGATGAAACAATTAGAAGAAATTAAAAACAAAAAAGCATGAGCACGTTTGTAAACTACCTCATTGAAGCCAACCTGGGTTTGGTTGTGTTTTACACGCTCTATCAGCTGTTGATGAAACACGAAACCGATTTCCGCGCCAATCGCATTTACCTGCTGGCGTCTGTAGGTGTTTCGCTTCTGTTTCCACTTTTCACCATAGAAACCAATAATCCCGTGGGCGCCATACCTTCGGTGGGACAACTATTGCCCGAATTGGTGGTAGGCAATGGCCTGTTGACTGCAACCAACTCCGCACCGGCCGAACCCACGGGCATTTCGCTTTGGCCCACCATGCTGCTGGTTGTATATAGCACCGGTGTATGTTTGTTTTTTGCATTCTTTGCCTACCAACTCTTCCGCCTAGGCTTGTTCATTTACCAATCGCCCCGCAAAACCGTGAACGGCCTGGTGTTGATCGAGACGAGCGCGCGTATGCCGTCCTTCTCCTTCTTTCGCTGGATAGTGATAGGGCAAATGGATGTATTGACTGAAGATGAGCGACTGCAGATCATTACCCACGAAACCGCCCACGCGCGGCAATGGCACACGGCCGACCTGCTGCTGATCAGCCTGGTGCGGATTGTGTGCTGGTTCAACCCTGTGGTGTGGATGTATAAAACTTCACTGGAGCAACTGCATGAATACGAAGCGGACGCCAAAAGTACCGACCCGAAATCGCTGTTTGCTTACTGTACACTCTTGGCCAAGGTGGCAATGGCGCAATCCGGATATGCCATGACCCATCATTTTAATAAATCACTCACGCTTAAACGCATCAAGATGATGAACACTCTCAAAAAACAAATCAACAGTTGGAAGGTAACTGCCGCACTGGGCGTAGCTGCCGCTTTCTTTGTGGTTGTAGCCTGCCAGGATCAGCTCAACGAAGTGCGCGAGATTACTGAAAATTCGCACATGGCGCTGGTAGTACCTGCCCGTGTAGAAAAACGATTGAATGAACTGCAAACCTCCTACCCCAGTTCCAAATTCGTTGTGTTGCTAATGAATGAAGAGGGAAAGAAGAAATATTTTGATCTGAAAGCCAGACGCACCGAACAGGCATCCATTGAGGAATTCATCGGTATTCCAAAAGGAGAAGGGGCCAGTTCCGATGAAATGTATGTGATTCTCGAAATGAGTAAGAACATCAAATCAGCCATCGAAATGGCACAAAATAAAGATGTCTTTACCATTGTTGAAGAATCGGCAACCCCTGGCCTGGGAATGGAACAGTTTTACAGAAATATCGCCATGGAAATACGGTATCCTTTGGAAGCGCGGAGAAAGGGTATTGAGGGACGGGTGTTTGTTGAATTCATTGTCAATGAAGACGGTTCAGTAAGCGATCACAAAGTGATAAAGGGCATACACGAAGATTGTGATCTGGAAGCACTTCGGGTATTGTTGCTAATGAATCAAAAATGGAACCCCGGCAGGCAGAACGGGCAATTTGTAAAGCAACGGATGGTCTTGCCGATTACTTTCAAGCTAAACAACGGCCAAGACCTTTCAGCCAATGAAAGCAAAACAACAACCATGGATGAAATGATGGTTGTGGCTAACTAAAAAAATGAATGAATATTAGCTGCTTCCAAACCCTCAGGGTGGAAGCAGCTATTCATTTCGATACCAGCCGCCCAGTGCCTCGTAGGGAATCAGAATTTCGGTGGGACCTTCTGAATAGGCGGCAATTTCGTAGCTGTTGAAAAAGAACACAATACCTTCTTTGCGGAAGCCATAGTTGTCGTTAAGGCTAAACTGGTTTTCTGGAAAATGAAAGCCGGCTTCTTCCAGCGAAGTGGCCTCGTCAAGTTCACGCTGCAGGCGGAAGTCGCGTTCGCCCAATTCTTTCAGCACCTGCTGATAGCCGGGGCGCAGAAATGTATCCAACAAATAAGTGGTGCCCGTTTGGGGATCGATGTTCACAAAATTGGTGGCATACGAGCCGTGCGCTCCGCCCGTAAACGATTCTACATTCACCTGTAAACTGATCAACGTGTCGGAGGCAACCAATACCTGCACGTTGGCTTTGTAAGTCCAGCCGAGTCCATAGCCCGGCATGTCGGCTAAAAATTGGTCGAAATCTCTGATAAAGTCGTTGCCCAGTACGGCCAGTGTTTTGGGCTCTTCCTCCAGCCCACCGCTGAGCCAATACGTAATGCGGCCCATCAACGATTGTTGCACGGCTGAATCGAGATGTGTAAACTTCGGGTAATCTACCTTAAACGTAGCGCAGGCCACGGTATCGCTCACGCAACCGGGGTTCGACTCCAGTGCGAATGTCTCCATCACAAAAGAGGGCGCCTTTTCTTCGGGCAACTTGCCGCACGCCAAGCAGCCAACTGCGATCGCCAGGAGAACGTACCACTTCATGGTTTCTGAAAAATCTCAGCCAGTTTTTTATGTAATGCCTGCTCGCGCAGGTTCTTGGCAATAATCACACCATTAGGATCTACCAAAATGGAGAACGGTATCGCAGTGATGTTATAGTCGGCTGCTGCTTTCGAATCGAAATATTTCAAATCCGAAACATGCGTCCACTCCAAACCATCTTCCTGTATGGCCTGCACCCAGTCTTCCCTGGAGCGATCAAGCGACACACCCAGTATTTCAAAACCCTGATCTTTATAGGCGTGGTAGGCTTTCACTACGTTTGGGTTTTCCCTGCGGCACGGCCCACACCACTTGGCCCAAAAATCCACCAACACATACTTGCCTCTGAAAGAGCTCAGCTTCACCGTATCACCATTGGGGTTTGGCAACGAAATTTCAGGTGCCTGCGAACCGATGGCCGTTATCTTCATTTTCTCTACCATATCCACAAACTGAGCGGCAAATCTGGAACCAGGCATCTCTGTTTGCACACGGGCTGCGGTGCTGCTGTAAAAATCAATATACCTATCTTTGTCTAGTACGTTATTGTTCATCAATAGATTGATGAGCCCGAGCGAAATAGGTTTCTTTTCCAACATATGTACCACCGAGTCGTGCGATTGGTTAATCAAATCCATATACAGGGTACGCACCTCTTCTAATCGCTGCTGGTTGCCATCGCGCTGGGCTAACATAAACTGTTGCTCCAGGGCTGCTGCCTGCGGGGTACTTTGCGCCCTCTGTAAAATAGACTGTGCTTCAGCTAATAAATCATGATCGGGCGACCCTTTGATCTCCACAAAGCCCATAGGGTCGTTGCCATCTACGTTTATTTCAAGGTTGCTCTTATCGAGAATAAAATCCACGTGCTGGCGGTTATAAAAAGACAGTCGGTAGTAGCCCGGTTCCGACAATCGGATTTTCTTCTGGTAGGTGTAGTTAGTTTTAAGCAGTATCGTGTCTTTGAAGGCGCCCTCGCGGTCGCTCAACTCCTGGATATCTATGGTTCCCTCGCCCGGGTAGCCCACTTTGCCTTTCACCGTTACCTCCCAGCCCACATCTTTCTTCTGGTTAGAGCAAGCCATCACCACCAACACACAACCCGCAATTATCCACCTCATCATATTTTTTTTGTTAGTTTCTTCAACAATAGTTCGTTCGCCAATTTCGGGTCCGCAGCGCCTTTGCTGCGCTTCATCACCTCTCCCATAAACATAGCGATTATTCCCTTCTTTCCATTCTGGTATTCTTCTACCTTCAGTGGAAATTCCCGAATCACCTGATCGATCATTCCAGCAATAGCGCCTTCGTCTCTGTGCTGCACCAGGTTAAGCGCCTGCACAATTTCTGCCACCGACCGCGAAGCATCCGTAACCAATACGGGAAACAGCTTTTGCGAGGCCACCGAGAAATTCAATTTGCCCTCGTCAATCATCGCAATCACCTCAGCCAGCTTTTTGGGCGTAATGGCCAATTCGTGAATTGCCTTGCCGGATTCGTTCAGGTATTGCTTCAGCGGCCCCATCACCCAGTTCGAGGCGGCCTTGAAGTGGGTAGTGTGCTGACAGACCTCCTCAAAAAACAACGCGATCTCTTTGCTGTCTGTTATCACAAAAGCATCGTATTCCGGCAACTGATAGTCGTGCAGGTATTTTTGATACAATTCGCGCGGCAACGCAGGCATATGCGCCTTGATTTTATTCAGCCACTCGTCTGACACATGGAGAGGACTCAGATCGGGATCTGGAAAATAGCGGTAGTCGTTCAATTCCTCTTTGGTGCGCATGCCAAAGGTCTGCCCTTTGGCCGCATCGAACAACCTGGTTTCCGAAATGATGGCCTCGCCCTTTTCCAGTAATTGTATTTGTCTTTCTATTTCATAGTCAATGGCACGCTGCACATTGCGTATGGAATTCATGTTTTTGATTTCCACTTTTTTGCCCAGTTGCACTGCACCGCGCAGACGTACCGATACGTTGGCATCGCAGCGCAGCGAACCCTCTTCCATGTTGCCATCGCAGATATCGAGGTAGCGCACCATCTTACGGATTTCCGTCATCAGCGCTCCCGCCTCTTCCGAAGAGAACATGGCGGGCTCTGTTACGATCTCAATTAACGAAACACCGGCTCGGTTAAAATCAACTGCGGTATCGGCTTCGCCCTCCAGGTGCAGCGACTTACCGGCATCTTCTTCCATGTGGATGCGGTTGAGTGGGATGTTTCGCTCCGTTCCGTCTTTCAAACGAATAGTGATGTGGCCCCCTTTACAAACGGGGGTGCGGTCTTGTGTGATCTGGTAGCCTTTCGGCAGATCGGGGTAGAAATAATTTTTACGATCGAATATCTGGACACGTGAAATTTCGCTGTTACACGCCAGGCCCATTTTGATGGCCAACTCTACCGTTTTTTTATTCAGGCGCGGCAAGGTGCCCGGATGGGCCAGGGTAATGACACTTACATGGGTATTGGGCACGTTCCCAAAAGCAGTGGCATCGCTGTTGAAAATCTTGCTCGCGGTAAGCAACCGGGCGTGGACCTCCAATCCTATTACCGGCTCGTATTTTTCGCGGATGGATTTGTCCATGATGTAGTGCTGCGCGGCCCTCTGGGTGCTATGCGATCAAATCATATGGCAAAACACACAAAGAGACGCAACGGTTTCAGTTGATCATTGCTTTTGCTTTTTCAAGAACTGCCGAAAGGCCATTCAGGTTTTTGCCGCCTGCTGTTGCAAAGAACGGCTGCCCGCCCCCACCACCATCGATTTCCTTTGCCAACTCTTTTACCATATTGCCGGCATGGAATTGATTAGTCGCTGCCAGCTTTTCGCCAATCATTACACCTACCTGGGGCTTGCCAGCTACATTGGCTGCCAGTACCAATATCAGGTCTTCGAACTGGTTGCGCAACGCATACGCTATGTTCTTGAGCGCCTCGGCATTGGGCACTTCTACCTGCTCCAGAATCAAAGTGTGGCCATTGGTCTTCACCGCCTTGCGGGCCAACTCGTCTTTCAACAGGTTAGCTTTTTCCTGGTTCAAAGCTTCCAGTTTTTTCTCTAACGCTTGCTTCTCTTCCACCAGGTTTTTCGTAGCGGCCAGCAGGTCTTTCGGATTTTTAAGCACCAACTTCAATTCCTTCAGCAGGGCCAACTCTTCATTTACAAACTGCTCGGCACCTTCGGCCGTAACGGCTTCAATCCTTCGCACCCCTGCGGCCACAGAACTCTCTGAGATAATTTTGAACAAACCGATTTTACCGGTGGCTGCCACGTGGGTGCCCCCACACAATTCAACCGAGTAGGCAGGGTCGAATGTGATTACCCGCACAAACTCTCCGTACTTCTCGCCAAACAGCGCCATGGCACCTAAACTTTTTGCTTTTTCTATCGGCACGTTGCGCTGTTCGTTCAGTTCAATGTTGGCGCGGATTTTCTGGTTCACCAACGCTTCTACTTTGGCTATTTCCTCCTCCGTCATGGCCGCAAAGTGCGAAAAGTCGAAGCGTAGCATTTTTTCATTTACCAGCGAGCCCTTCTGCTCCACATGTTTGCCCAGCACGGTGCGCAAAGCCGCGTGCAACAGATGTGTGGCCGAGTGGTTACTCATGGTAAGGTGGCGCCTGCCTGCATCCACACTCACCTTCCAATCTGTTTCCAACTGGGCGGGCAATTTCTCAGTTAAGTGTACGATAAGGTCGTTCTCTTTCTTGGTGTCGATGATTTTTATCTTTTCGCCAGCCGCATCAATCAACCCCGTGTCACCCACCTGACCACCACTCTCCGCATAGAAGGGTGTTTTATCCAGCACTAATTGATAAAAGTCTTTGTTCTTCTGTTTGATCTTGCGGTATTTCACCAGCCTGGCTACAGCCTCCAGGTTTTCGTAGCCTATGAACTCGGTCTTCTGGTCTTCTCCCACCAAAGTCCAGTCGCCTGTCTCTTTTGCGGCATCGGCTTTGGAGCGGGATTTTTGCTTGGCCATTTCCTCATGAAAGCCCTTTTCGTCTACAGCGAAGCCTCGCTCGCGCGCAATTAACGAAGTAAGGTCGAATGGAAAGCCAAATGTATCGTACAACTCGAACGCTTCAACGCCCGGAATAAGATTTCCGGTCAGCCCTTCCTGAATAACATCAAAACGCTTCAACCCCTTCTCTAAAGTCCGCAAGAACGAAATCTCTTCCTCATGCACCACCCTGGTCACATAATCCAACTGTTGATGCAACTCGGGAAACACCTCTTTTAATTGGTTGGCCAGAATGGGCACCAACCGATGAATAAAAGGCTCTTTGAAATTCAAATAAGAAAATCCATACCGCACAGCCCTGCGCAATATCCTGCGTATCACGTAGCCGGCACCCGTGTTGCTGGGCAACTGGCCATCGGCAATGGCAAAAGCCACGGCACGTATATGGTCGGCCATCACACGAATGGCAATGTCTTGCTTCTCGGTGGCAGCGCCCTTGCCGGGTGTTGAACCACCGTAGGTAACTCCGGCCTCCTTCGCAATAAAGTCCATCAGCGTACGAAACACATCGGTATCGTAGTTCGAGGTTTTGCCTTGTATGGCCATGCACAGCCGCTCGAAGCCCATGCCGGTGTCCACGTGTTTGTCGGGCAGTGGCTCCAGCGCGCCCGAAGCCAACCGGTTAAACTGAATAAACACCAGGTTCCAGATCTCCACCACTTGCGGATGATCGTTGTTAACCAGCTCGCGGCCGGGCTTCTGCTTCACTTCCGCCTCGGGGCGCAGGTCTATGTGTATTTCGGAGCACGGACCGCAAGGCCCGCTTTCGCCCATCTCCCAAAAGTTATCTTTTTTAATGCCGTGTATGATGCGGTCTTCGCTCACGAACTGCTTCCACAACGCTTTCGCCTCCTCATCTACGGGCAGGTTGTCGCCCTTGTCGCCACCAAATACTGTAACGTACAGCCTGTCTTTCGGCAGTTGGTACACTTCTGTCAACAGTTCCCAGGCCCAGGCAATGGCTTCCTTCTTAAAGTAATCGCCAAAACTCCAGTTGCCTAACATCTCGAACATGGTGTGGTGGTAAGTATCCAAGCCCACATCTTCCAGGTCGTTGTGTTTACCGCTTACGCGAAGGCATTTTTGGGTATCGGCAATGCGCTTGTACTTGGAAATGGAGTTGCCCAGGAAGTAGTCTTTAAACTGCACCATACCCGAGTTGGTGAACAACAGGGTGGGGTCGTTTTTGAGCACCAGCGGGGCCGAAGGCACAATCTGATGGCCCTTAGCGGCAAAAAAATCGAGAAATTTCCGCCTGATTGTGCCCGAATCCATTACTTCTAATCCCATGACAAACGTTTGCTAATAGTAAAATTTACCTATATTTATCGGTTCAAAACGCCAAATTTACGCCCCTGAGGGCCATTAATAAAGGATTTGAAAAAAAATACATAGAGGAAGGTTTACCTGGGTTGGGAAAAAAAGATTCACCGTTCCGCAAGAGAAAAGCCACGCATGACGAATACAAGATACGTCTATAACGCCAGAACCCTTCGCTACGAGCGTGCGCGCATCTCTATTATTAATGTAAGCCTTACGGTGATTGCCGTGCTGTGTTTCGGGGCCATTTTCTTCTTGGGTTTATTCTTCCTGCAAAACTACCTCATCATTACCCCTGCCGAAAAGGCACTGGTGGCGGAGAACAAGGCGCTGCGCAGCCACCAGGTGGTGTTAACGGCCCGTTTGAAAGAGGCCCAGGAAAACCTGGCAACCTTGCACCAGGAGGAGGAAAAACTCTACACCAAATTCTTCGACCTCACCCTGGAAAAAAGAACGAAGCCTAAATTCAAAGAAATTCTGATAGCCGAGGAAACGGCCTTCCACCAGACGGTGTCGCAACTGAGCCACCGCGTCCAAGTCAGTCACAATCAGGCCACTATCTCTAATCAACATTACAATGTGTGGGCCAGCGTGCACAAAAGCGACCTGCAGCAGATTGCCAGTTTCCCAGGTGCCATGCCGGTGGCAGACCTGGCGCCCAAAATGTTGGTATCGGGCTTCGGCACACGTATTAACCCCTGGCACAAGGGCAAATACCACCACGATGGTGTGGATATTGCCGGTGCGCGCGGCTCTTCTATTTTAGCAACGGGCAATGGCCGCGTGGTAAGTGTGAAGAAAAGCGACCTGCAGGCCGGCTTTGGAAATTACATTGAGATAGACCACGGCTATGGCTACGTAACCCGCTACACCCACCTGGGCGAAATAACCGT
The DNA here is from genome assembly GCA_049324055.1 of Bacteroidota bacterium. Taxonomy (GTDB): domain Bacteria; phylum Bacteroidota; class Bacteroidia; order Cytophagales; family Cyclobacteriaceae; genus ELB16-189. Next base: position 79,468 of record JBMOLS010000034.1, read on the forward strand.
GAAGAATGGACAGCGTGTGAAGAAAGGAGACGAAATTGCAAAAATGGGTGTAAGTGGTGGATCCATTGCACCCCACGTACATTACGAGGTAATTAAAGACGGGAAGAACATAGACCCGCTGAAGATAATGGTAGAAGGGATTGGCTCGGAACAATTTGACCTGCTAACGCTGGCCGGTCGTCAACTCAACCAATCACTCGACTGATGGCCGCTCATTATCGCTACAACCCTGACACTTGCAAGTATGAGCCAATAGTAGTAACGGGCCGTGTTTTTGCTAAACGTGCCTTTGCCTTTCTTGGCATCTCGTTCCTGCTGGGTGCCGCCAGTCTGCTGTACTTCAATTACCGCTACCCCGATTGGGACGAAACCCAACTGCGCAACGAGAATGAGGCGCTGAAATCGGAGTGGCAGGTGCTGCAAGACCAACTAAAGGAAACCGACCATAAGCTGGCACAGTTGGAAGATAATGACGACAATACCTATCGTGCCATTCTCGACTTAAGTCCGCTGGGTGCCGCGGTGCGCGAAGGCGGTGTGGGTGGTAGAGAAAAAGAAAATGCGGACATCCCCTACTTGCTGATACGCGACACGTATGAGCATACCGACAAAATATTAACTCGCCTCGGTATCGAACGGCAGTCGTTCGAAGAACTGTTTACGCAACTCAGCATCAAAGAGCAGAAGTGGGCTTCGCGCCCCGCCATTCAACCGGTTAGCAACGAAGACCTGCTCTACCTGCACACATTATTTGGCCTGCGCCTCCATCCCAAGTATGGCTATGTGCGCCCCCACAAGGGCCTCGACTTTACCGCCCCCGTAGGTGCGCCTATTTATGCCACAGGCGATGGGGAAGTAGAGCGAGCCGAATACTCCGCCACATTTGGCAATGTGGTGTACATCGATCACGGTTTCGATTTCCAGACACGCTATGCACACATGACGCACTTCATCGTTGGAAAAGGTGACAAAGTAAAGCGCGGCCAGGTGATCGGCTATGTAGGCAACACAGGCGATTCGGTAGGCCCGCACCTGCACTACGAAGTGTTGTTCAAAGGCGAGCAGATCAACCCCATCAACTTTTTCCAGCGCGACCTCAGCAACAAAGAGTACGAGCGCCTGGTAGAAGTGGGCAGCCAGTCGATTATTTCACTCGATTAATCTCGCCAATTTCTTTTCTTTGCGCTCTCTCGTAACCGACTGATGAAAAATCTGTTTGCTATTTTCTTATTTTTTGGCTGTAGCCTGCTGAAGGCGCAAACCAAAGATACCTTACAAATTGTGGGCGTGGGCGATATGATGATGGGTAGCAACTACCCCGCACCCGGTGTGTTGCCCCCTAACGATGGCCGCGACCTTATGAAGGAGGTGCAATCCATTCTCGCTTCCGCGGATGTTACTTTCGGCAACCTGGAAGGTGTTTTGTTAACCGAAGGCGGCACGCCCAAAACCTGCCGCGACCCCAAGGTGTGCTACGTGTTTCGCAGTCCAGACCATTATGTGCAAAACCTGGTGGATGCGGGTTTCGATCTGATCAGCCTGGCCAACAACCACGCGGGCGACTTTGGTGAGGGTGGACGAAAAAACACCATGAAGCTGCTGGAGCAGGCAGGCATAGAACATGCGGGGCAGCTAACCCAGCCCTACACCGTGTTACAAAAGGACGGTGTGCGCTATGGCCTGCTGGCGCTGGCCCCCAACAGTGGCTGTGTAGACATTAACGATCTGGAACTGGCCAGGAAATATGTAACTCATCTCGACTCCGTCAGCGACATTGTTATTGTGTCGTTTCATGGCGGAGCAGAGGGGCCCCAACACCAGCACGTGCCGCGCAAAGAAGAATATTATTATGGCGAAAATCGGGGCGATGTGTACCGATTGGCACATACGCTGATTGATGCAGGGGCAGACGTAATTTTTGGGCATGGCCCGCATGTAACAAGAGCCATAGAAGTGTACAAAGATCGTTTCATAGCATACAGCTTGGGTAATTTTTGCACCTTTGGAGGCATAAACGTATCGGGGCCAAACGGATGGGCACCGATCATTAATGTGCACACCACCCGCAAGGGTGTTTTTTTGAAAGCACACATCACCGCTACCTGGCAAATGCCACGGTCGCCCGTAAAAGTGGATGCGGAAAAAAGAGTGATCAAGCGCATACAACAGCTTACCAGAGAAGATTTTCCCGAAAGTACCTTGCAGATAAATGACGATGGCTGGGTGTATTCTTCCACAATTCCACGTTGATAGCTTGTAGATTATTTTTACCCACCCCGATTGCAGGGTGCAGTAAGAATTATTACTTTGCATGAAGTTCTTAGCGAAAACCCAGAGAAACCCAAGCACTTACGCTGCTCCATGGCATACAAAGAGAAAGAAATTGAAAAAATTTACTACTCGATTGGTGAAGTAGCTGAAATGTTCAACGTTGCCCCCTCACTCATCCGCTTCTGGGAATCAGAGTTTGAAATCATTCAGCCAAAGAAGAACCGCAAGGGCAACCGTCAGTTTACCAAAGAAGACATCGAAAATGTGCGCACTATTTACCACCTGGTAAAAGAGAAGGGCTTTACACTCCAGGGCGCCAAAGAAATGCTGAAGAACGACTCGCAGGCCGTAAAAGACAAAATGGAAGTGATTGACTCGCTGCGGAGAATACGTCATTTCCTTACCGAAGTGCGCGATCGTCTGCACTAATCGCCTCGTTAGATTTTCTTTATCCATCAACAGTTGAAAATGCCGCGTCATTTAGGCATTTTGATACATCTTTTTTTAGCAGCCACGCATGGATCAGGAACGACTTGCTTTTCTTGCCCTCCATTTTGTACCGGGTGTTGGCGATCATCTCATGAAACAACTCATTGCCTACTGCGGGTCGGCTTCGGCCGTGTTTTCAAAACCCAAAGGCAAGTTGCTCAAGGTTCCCGGTGTTGGCGAAGTTACCGCGCAGGCCATCGCCAGCGGCAACCCGTTCCACGATGCTGAAAAGGAATTCTTGAAAGCAGAAAAAGAAGGCGTGACGTTGCTTTTCTTCACTGACAAAAGCTATCCCGAAAGGCTTAAAGCCATTGAAGATGCGCCTTCTCTTTTGTACTGGAAGGGCAATGCAAACCTGCAACACCATAAAACAGTGGGCCTGGTAGGCACCCGGCAGGCCACCAACTACGGCAAAGAAATGGTCGACAGGATTGTAGAAGAACTGGTGGCGCACCAGGTGATTATTGTAAGTGGACTTGCCTACGGAATTGACATACAGGCACACAAACAGGCATTGAAGAAAAACCTCCCTACCATCGGTGTGATGGGCAGCGGCCTGGATGTGATTTACCCGGCCGCCCACAAGGAGACCGCACGCAAGATGACAGAGCTGGGTGGACTGTTGACCGAAAACAGGTTTGGTACCAAACCCGATGCACACAACTTTCCCGCCCGCAACCGCATCATTGCGGGATTGTGCGATGCGCTGATCATTGTGGAGGCGGCCGAAACAGGCGGTGCGCTGATTACCGCAGACATCGCGAATAGCTATAACAAAGATGTTTTCGCGGTGCCCGGCAGCCTGCAGCAAAATTTTTCTGCCGGTTGCAACAAACTTATCAAAACCAATAAGGCCCACCTCTACACGGGCGTGAAGGACCTGGAGTACATCATGAACTGGCAGCCACAAACGGAAGCTACTCACCACAACGCAACCAGCCCCATGACGTGGCGCGATCTGAGTGACGAGGAGCAGACCATTGTAAATGCGCTGAAGCAGAAAAAAGAAGGAACGCAGCTAGACGAAATAGCATGGCGCACCGGCATACCACTGGGGCCTCTTGCCTCGCTGCTTCTTAACCTGGAGTTTAAAAATGTGGTGAAGTCGCTACCGGGAAAAATGTATGCGCTCACGCGCTAGCAGAAGGCCCCGGCCTTATTCATTACCGGTTTTTTGATTGCACTTCTCTTTAATGGCTTCATACGCTTTCAGGTCGCCCAGTTCACCCGCTTTGCTTAAATCGAGGCAACCGTTTTTGGTATCGCCAAACTCTATGCGCAGCAAGCCGCGCATGTAGTAGGCATCAATGCTTTTCGGGTTGATCTGTATGATCTTCGAACAATCATTAATGGCATCCTCATATGCCTGCAGATACTGTTTGGCTCGCCCGCGGTTGAAGTAGGCCTCCACGTAATTCTCATTAATGGCAATGGCCGATGTAAAATCTGAAATCGCTCCGTAGTAATCCTGCAACTTCATTTTGGTGTTGCCCCTTGCAAAAAAAGCATCGGCATATTTGGGGTTCATGTCCAGCGCGGTATTATAGTCTTTCATGGCCCCATGGAAATCTTCGAAGGCAGTTTTGATATTACCTCGCACGTAGTACGCCTGGGTATATTTCGGGTCGGCCTCAATGGCCTTGTTCAAATGCAGAATTGCTTCCATGAAATCCCGTTTCTCCATCAGATCCATGGCTTTTTGAGTAAGTTCTTTGGCAGATTGTGCATGGCTGGTAACTGCCGCAAGCAGAAGAACCAGGCCAAAGTAGTAACGCATCTTTTTCATAGCTGGGTTTGTACTGCAAAATTAAGGCCACCCCGTCATTCCATTTTATACGAAGCGCGCCCTGCGGGCAGGCATGTAATAAATTTACACTATTTTGGGAAAAACCTCTGCTGCCAAGGCCAGCGCTTGGGTCAGCTCGGCACAGTTAAGAGCGGGTGCAGCCCCTTTTTCTTGCAGGTAAGCTAATATGGTTTCTGTGGCCAAGTTGCCCACCAGGTCTTCATTGGCCATGGGGCAGCCGCCTAAACCGTTTAACGCACCATCGAAACGATCGCAACCTGCCTGAAAGGCCGCGGCAATTTTTTCAACGGCTTTGGCCGGATGAGAATGCAGGTGGGCCCCAAACTCCATGTTGGGAAAAGACGCTTTCATTTCGGTAAAGAGCTGCACAATCAACGGGGGACTCGATACCCCAACGGTATCGGCCAATGAAATGATGCGAATACCCCGTGTTTTCAACTTCTCTACCATATGCCCCACAATGCCGGCATCGTATGGATCGCCATAGGGATTTCCGAAGCCCATGCTGATGTAACACACCAACTCTTTGTTACTTTTTACGCATAGCTCCTGTATGCGCTCCACTTCATTCAGCGCCTCACCTATCGATTTGTTAGTATTTCGCTGCTGAAAGGTCTCTGAAATAGAAAGTGGAAATCCCAGGTAGGCGATGCTTGCATACTGCACCGCCTGTTCTGCACCTCGTACATTAGCCACAATGGCCAGCAATCGGGTGGAGGTAGCAGACATATCCAATTGATCAAGTACTGCGGCTGTGTCGCTCATCTGTGGAATAGCCTTGGGCGAAACAAAACTACCAAAGTCGATGGTATCAAAACCTACCCGTAACAACTGGTTAATATAGGCTGCTTTCTTTGCTGTGGGTATAAACGTACTGATACCTTGCATGGCATCGCGCGGGCATTCAATCAGTTTCATCTGTTCTTTTTTGTTACAATACACTCATCCACATCATTCTTTGAAATGAGCGGGGAGACTTTACACGATTTCAAAGTACCTATTAAGCGTTAGGTAAACAAAAGTGGCAGAAATTAATTGACAATAAACGATGCTAATGTCTACTCGACTGCTACATCTGATGTTTTGTATTTTCATTATATATATAGTGTTTTGAGAAGAACAAACCCATGCCACTAACTGCTTTTACCGGTGTGTTGGGCCCTAAGCGGGCCGCACACCTGCTTCACCGGGCCACCTTCGGTGCCACGCAGGCACAGGTAGACAATTTTGCAACGCTCACGCCCGACCTGGCCCTTCAAAAATTGTACGGCACACTGCTGCCGGACCCTGTTCTGCCTATAGACCCGGCCACCCACACAGAATGGGTCCTTGCCGGCACCACCGATGCCAATTCTGGCGACTCAGACTTACAAGAGTTTTTCAAAGGGTGGCTGTTGCACCAGATGCTGGGGGCAGGGCTGGCGGGCGAGCCGGGTTTAGCCATTTCTGCCCGCGAAAAAATTGTTTTTTTCCTGCACACCGTCCTCACCGCCATTCAAACCAAAATAGACAGCAGCCGGGCCCTTTACTTTCAGAATCAGTTATTCCGGCAATTTGCGCTCGACAAAGGTGCCAGTGCCACCGTTAACTTTCGCGAGCTCACAAAAAAAGTGAGCGTAGATAATGCCATGCTTCGGCTGCTGGACGGCAACCTGAACGTAAACGGCAGCCCCAATGAAAACTATGCGCGCGAACTGCTGGAGTTGTACAGCATCGGTCGTGGCCTGGAAGGCACACTTCCGCCCATTACCGACCCAGGCGACTACTTTGTTTTTCGCGAACAAGATGTGCAAGCCGCTGCACGCGTTTTATCAGGTTGGGATTTTGATGACACGTTTACCAACCTAGATGAAGAAACGGGGTTGCCCCGTGGCAAAGTGCGCGGCAATCCACTGAATGCCTCCGGCCACGACAATACCGCCAAACAATTCAGCGACCGATTCGACAACCAGGTGATACAACCCAATCCGTTGTATCTTAACGGAACTGCCGCCACCGAGGCCAGCGCGCTGGACGAAATAAGCCAACTGATAGACCTTATCTACAGCAGACCAGAAACTGCGAAAAACATTTGCCGTAGAATTTACCGCTTCTTTGTCTACCACCACATCACACCTGAAATTGACAACACCATTATTGCAGAGATGGCCGCTACCTTCTCAGCCAATGGATTTAAGCTTCAACCCGTGCTGGAAGATTTGTTCAGCAGTCAGCATTTCTACGAAGCGACAGCCCCTGTGTTAGACGACAATTTTGGAGGTATCATCAAATCTCCCCTCGACCTGATGTTGGGCACCATGCGTTTCTTTGAATTGTCTCTTCCCGATCCGGTAAACGAGGCCGAAGCATTTTATGAAAAGACCGGTGGGTTACTTCGTTCGCTGTCGGAGATGGGTATGCACTTTTACGAGCCCTTCGATGTGGCCGGTTACGATGCCTATCACCAGTTTCCCATCTACCACCGCAGTTGGATATCAACCAACTACCTCACCAACCGCTACAAATTTATTCGCGAGTTGGTAACCGATAACCAAATGGAAGACGGGGCGTTGAAAATCGATGTGGTGCAGTTTGTGCGCGATCACATTCCCAACGCCATCGCATCCGATGCACGTCTGCTCATCATCGAATTGGCCAAGTACCTGCTGCCGCTCTCCGACAATCTTACTTTCGATGGAACACAGGATGATGCAGCCGGGCTAACGGCAGAGCGCTTAAACTATTTTCTGACCGCATTCCTCAAAACGCCACAGATAGACCCCGACCCGGAGGCCGCCTGGAATTTCCGGTGGAATAACCCGGTAGACCTGGAAGTGGTTACCAACCAGTTGCGCAGTTTGTTTAATGCCATGATGCAGTCGCCCGAGTATCAATTATTTTAACTCAGACCCATGAAGAGAAGAAGTTTCATAAAAAAATTATCGCTGGCCTCGTTGCCATTTACCATTGGCGGCATACCCATTAAGTTAATGGGCGAAAATTCGCTTACGCGGATGGCGCAGCAGAGCACGAACGATCGCGTGCTCATCATTCTGCAAATGCATGGTGGCAACGATGGGTTGAACGCGGTGATTCCAGTGGAAGCATACGACCTGTATTACAGCCGCAGGGCCAACATTGCCATACCGGCCAAAAACAGTTTGCGCAAAATGATTCCGCTCGACAACACATTGCCCACGGCAGCACAGGTAGGGCTTCACCCGGATATGTTGGGCATGAAAGACCTGTACGACCGGGGCCGTATGGGGATTATTCAGGGCGTTTCGTACAAAAACAACAACGGCTCGCACTTTCGCGGCCGCGATATTTCTTTCATGGGTGGCAGCTTCGATGATTATTTCTCCTCCGGCTGGGTGGGCCGCTACCTTCAAATGGAATTTGCGCCACAAGTTTACCCCAACGACTTCCCCAACGAGGAAATGAAAGATCCGTTGGCCATAGAGATGGGCAGCGATGTGTCGCTGATCTTTCACCAGGATGGCAACATCCCCGCCTCGATTTCACTCAACAATCCCGAAAGTTTTGCCCAATTGGTAAACGAGCTGGAAGGCTTTTCTGACGAAGGCATTGACCCCAGGGGCAAACCACCTGCTGCTTTAAACGATACGCCCTACGGTAAAGAACTTAACTGGATATTGGGGCTCGAAGACAAATCCGAAGATTATGCACAGCGCCTTTACGAAGTTTATCAGCGGGCACCCGAATCGCAGGTAACCTATCCGGAAAAATACCCTTTCAACGCACCTGCGGGCAGCTTGCGCAATAACCTTACTCCTCAGTTAAAACTCATCGCCCGCTTGTTAGATGGTGGAGGCGATGGCGTAAAAACCAAAGTGTTCCTCGTAAAAATCGGTGGTTTCGACACACATGCCCAACAAACCGAGAGTTACGACCCAACCATGGGCGTACATGCCGCGCTGATGTACCACATCTCTTCGGCCATGAAGGCTTTTCAGGACGATTTACGTTTGCGCGGATTGGAAGACCGGGTGCTCACCGTTACCACTTCCGAATTCGGCAGACGTGTGCATTCCAATGGCAGCTATGGAACCGACCACGGCACAGGCGGGCCCGTGTTTATGTTTGGACTGGGCGTAAACCCGGGCGTACTGGGCAACGTACCCGACCTTAACCAGAGCAACGTAGACATGCAGTACGACTACCGCCAGGTGTACGCGGCCATTTTGAAAGATTGGCTACTGGTAGATGAAAATAAAATCAACAACGACATCTTCTTTAAAAACTTCATCAACGGCCCCAAAGAAGAAGGCACCGGCAACTACGAACCCATTACAGTGGCAACCCAGGTGGTTTCGGGGGTTAAAGATCATTTCATCTCGCAACGCTTTTCGCTGTACGATGCCACACCCAACCCAGCACGCGATCAGGTTCGCATTGGCTATCGCATCAATACCGACCTGCACGTGCAACTGACGCTGCTGCATACCGATGGCCGTGTGTTGAAAACACTGGTGGATGGACAACAACCGGCCGGTGAACATTTTGCCGATGTGAACGTGAGCGATTTGTCGTCCGGCCTGTATCTTTATCAGATCAAATCCGGTGCTTTACACGAAACCAAAAAACTGGTAGTAACCCGCTAACCCCATGCTTCGACTGCTACCCCTGCTACTCGTAGTGCTTGCTCTGCCCTTGCATGCACAGGTAAAAAAGAAACAAGGCTTTAACAACCGTGCACGCAACGAGAACATGAAATTTCTCGAAAAGCAATGGTGGCTGGGTTTCAAGGCGGGTGCTAATCTTACCGATGTGGTGCCCGACACCCGGTACACCATCATTACACCCACCAACTATAACGCTACCCGCACCGAGAAGAGCTACGACTCCTACAACAAAACGGGCAGTCAGGTATCGCTGGAGGTAACTTTTTATTTCAAAGGTTTTTCCTTCAGCGTTCAACCCACCTACAGACACAGTCGGTTTACTTATCATAACGACTATCGGTGGACCAACCCCGAAAATGCAGCCGAACGATTGGAACTTACCTTCAACCAGGAACAGCAGATTGATTATGCAGATCTACCGTTGTTGGTAAAATATGAATTCACCGGCAACAAGTTAAGACCGTACGTTCAGGCCGGGGCATTCTACGGTTTATTGATCGATGCCACCAAATCAGTAAAAGTATCGGGTGTGGATTATGCATCGGGTGGCACCAACGCATTCGAAAACGAAGCGGTTATTGTGGGGGCAAAAGACCTGTTCGAAAATTACTGGGGCTGGCTGGCTGGCGCAGGCGTCAATTATAACCTAGGCAATGTGCGGCTGGTGTTCGATGTGGCCTATCGGCAGGGCATGAGCAACATGGCCAATGTGAACAACAGATTTGGTAACGACCGGCTGAATGGCATTGGCGATGCGCAAGATGACCTCACCATGCGCAACATCACTGTATCGGCAGGTGTGCTCTTCCCGCTGCGCTTCCTCAGCAATAGTTTCAAAGCATTAGATCAATAGACGTATGAAGCGATACCTTCTATTCCTGCTCATCGCATCGATGGCGACCGGGTGCAACAATGAGGCCGATCCCGAAACCAACAAAGCCTACTTCACCCGCATTTACGACAACGACCATTTCAACACATCATACTTTCCCATCGATATCAAGCAAACGCCAGACGAAGGTTACCTGGTTTTAGGCGGGCGCAGGCTAGCCGACTCCAATTTTTCAGGAATCTATCTGCTGAAAGTGGATGCAACCGGTGAATTTGTGAGTGAAGTGGAAGTGCAGGATGACCTGGTAAACCCGGTAGGCCCGTTGATGGTAGCGAACGATCAATACTTTTTCTTCGCCATGAACACCATAGCCTTACAAACCCAATTGGTAACCCTGAACAGCAACGGAGAGATTACCAATGTAGTGGAGGTGGGTGGTTCTTATCCTTCGGCTGCTGCGCAGGACGGCACAAATTTTCTGTTGCTCAATTACGATCATGTAAACAAGTTGACTGTGCTTTCCGTGGTCAACCCGGCCGGCAGCATCCTGCAATCGAAAGGATTTACCATTGGTGCGGGCGATGCGGTAGAAGAACCTATTATCAATCATTTTTTACGAACAGGAAGGCAACTTCCCTTCCAGGTAGGCAAAGCCGGCAGCTTGTATTTCTTCAATGGCTTTTACAATTACACCTTGTCGGTGGTGTTTACAAATCTTAATCAAGACGACCCTGTGGGCGTAATTCAGGGCCAGCAAGAGAATGGAGGGTTAAGTTACCTGGTACCCACTGCGGGTAGTCAGTTTGCTGCGGCCCGTTTCAATTTTGGCGATAACTACCTGTTGCCATCTGTGTCGCTTACCACCAGCGGTGTAAGTTCAAGCACCAACCTGACGGGTAACTACATGCCCGAGTTGGTGCCCGATGCACCCGTTAAAATTATCTCAGCTACAATTGAAGGAAGCAGCCGCGTGATCTATGCCAGCAACACACGCAACAGGCAAATTGCGTTGATTGGATACGATCCTGCCGATGGTTCCTTGCTGGGCACACGCTACCTTGGTTTCTCCAATACGTTTGAAGTGGCGGCTTTAACTGTAACCCATGATAATGGCCTGGTAGTTTGCGGCACTACGTTTCTGGCGGGCCGGTTTCCGCGCATTTGTATTTTTAAACTGTCGGAGGCAGAGTTGGCCAAATCTTTTTAGCGAAAAGCCACGCGCCATTTTTCTTTCTGCCAGCTTTTTTCGTGATTGGGCATCATGATCCCCATCAGCGAACGGGTTTCCCTCAAGGCATTCAACACCTTTGGCATCGATGTGTATGCCGATTTCTTTTGCACAGTTCGCTCCGTGCAGGAATTCGTGGCACTCATCCAGACCGTAACCTATCGTCAGCAGCGGTCGCTTATACTGGGCGGAGGAAGCAACGTTTTGTTTCTGGATGATTTCAAGGGCCTGGTGATCAAAAACGAAATCAAAGGCATAGAAATCCTACACGAAACAGACGATTACATTTTCGTGCGCGTGGGCGCAGGAGAAGTGTGGCACGAGTTCGTCATGTATTGTATGCAACACAATTGGGGCGGTATTGAAAACCTGAGTTTAATACCCGGCACGGTAGGAGCTGCACCCATGCAAAACATTGGTGCCTATGGTGTGGAGGTAAAAGATGTGATAGATAACGTTGATGCTGTTGACGTGCGCACGGGCGAAGTGCGCACCTTCAGCAACGCGGAATGCCAGTTTGGATACCGCGAAAGTGTGTTTAAAGGAACGTTGAAGGAAAAATTTTTTATTTCAAGTGTTACTTTAAGGTTGCGAAAAAAAAATCATCAACTGCATACCAGCTATGGTGCCATTCGCGAAGTGTTGGCGAGCAAAAAAATTTCATCACCAACCATTCAAAACATAAGCGAAGCAGTGATTGAAATTCGATCGGGCAAACTACCCGACCCTACTAAAGTTGGCAATGCAGGAAGCTTCTTCAAGAATCCGGTGGTAACACCTGATCAGTTCAACGAATTGAAAAAAACTTATCCAACTATACCCGGTTACGTTTCTGAAAATCAAGAAGTTAAAGTTCCAGCAGGTTGGTTGATTGAACAATGTGGATGGAAAGGAAAACGCAAAGGCGATGCAGGTGTACACACACATCAGGCATTGGTGTTGGTTAATCACGGTAGTGCAAAAGGTGCTGAGATTTTTTCGCTCGCCAACGAAGTGAAGAAGAGTGTGAAGATGAAATTCAACATTGAATTATCTACCGAGGTGAATATCATTTCGTGATACATGTGATGATGAGTTACGACATCAACTGTTCATGATGTTCTTCCAAAAATTTTCACGCAATTGAAAATTTTTTGCGAAAAATTTTTGCAGAATAAATTTTTGTTATACCTTTCGCTAACGTTTAACAAAATTTTCACTTAAAACATTAAACGCTATGGCAAAAAAACCCGCTAAGAAAGCAGCCAAGAAAGCAAAGAAGGCTGCTAAGAAGAAGAAGTAATCAAGCAACGCTTGATACTTACAAAGGGGAGCAATCAAGGATTGCTCCCCTTCTTTTTTTTCCTCTTCATACATGCGCCACTGCTTCGCAGTAGTAAAAGAAAATTTAATAAGTATGCTGCCCACCCGTCACGTTGCAGCACCTGCGCATCTGGTTGCTGATTTTCGGAGCTTCGAAATGCTTTCTGCTGGCAAAAAGGCTATAACGGTTGCGTAGATTTTGCCGATATCGCTTGTGCACACCCGCGCCAAGGCGGTACTTTGTAGTAACAAACCAAAATCATAAGTAATCATGGCGAAAGCTCCCGCAAAAAAAGTTGCTAAAGCTGGCCCCTCTGCCGGCAAGAGTGCAACACCCAAGAAAAAGCCTTCGGCTGTTTCTATTGAAGCTGTTTGTGAAACCGTGTTGGCCAAACTAAAAGCCCTTAACCTCGATAGCCAGTTGCAGGCCGACATGGAATGGTGCCTGGGCAGTTACAAGCACGACCATAACCCGGTGGGCCTCTTTGAAACGTGCGAACGCGCTTTGCAGGTATTTAGAACCGAACAAGCACGCAAAACAAAAGGCGTTACAGCCAAACTAATTACAGATATGGAAAAGGCGCTGGCTGCCAGGTAGTGTTAAATCATGTGGGTAACGTTTTGCAACGTGCCCCTGTATTTTACACACTCAATGCCAAACTTATTGAGAAAGTCAACGCCCTCATCGCTGGGTAGACCCTTGTATTCCGCATACGATTTGAGATAGATTACCCTGCGGATACCCATGCTGAAAATGATACGTGCACAAGCCAGGCAGGGCGATAGCGTAACGTAGAGTGTAGCCCCCTCTACAGATGTTTTGTTTTTTACTGCATAGAGAATGGCGTTCTGCTCTGCGTGAATGGCCAAGGAGCATCCGCCTTTAGAGTCGTGGGGACAACCGGTGTCGGGCCACTCCTCATCGCAATTGTGCGTGCCGGAAGGCGGACCGTTATAGCCAATGGAAATGATGCGGGTATCTTTCGTGAGCACGGCACCCACATGCCGCTTGATGCAGTGCGAACGCTTGGCCAGGTTAACAGCCAACTCCATGTAGATGTCATCGAATGCGGGGCGCTCCATGTGTAATAGGGATGCCAAGTTAAGGATTGGAATCAAAATTGCTATCTTCGCTTCAAAGTAACTAGCACGAATGGGTCTTCAAAAGTATCTTCTTGCCGCTTTTTTTCTTTTCAGCCTAACCCATTTACACGCACAAGAGGCTTTGCCGCCTAAACCAAGCCCTCTGTCTGTTGTGTCGTGCCGATATAAAGACACGTATTTAAAAGTTACTTACAGTCAGCCGCACAAACGCGGCCGCGAAATATTCGGCAAACTAGTGCCGTTTGGTGAAGTATGGCGCACGGGCGCCAACGAGGCTACCGAGATCACCATTACCAAAGATATCTTCATCAACAAACAACTGTTGCCTGCAGGCACCTATTCGCTGTTCACCATCCCCTATGCCGACAAGTGGACGATCATTCTCAACAAAGAGGTGGGCCTGTGGGGCTCGTACAACTACAACCCCCTGATGGACGTGATGCGTTTTGATGTTGCCCCGGTTGCCATTGCAGCGCCCACTGTTTACGAACCCTTCACCATCCGCATAGACCAGCGAAACAACATGGCGGATATTGTGCTGCTGTGGGATCGCACCAGTGTTGCCTTTACCGTTCAATTTATAGAACCCAAACAACCGTGATGATGCGCCTGCTCACATTACTGTTATTGATATCCACCTTCGCATTCTGCCAGAATACAGAAGAACTGGACCGAAGAAACGGATTCAAAGACCTTAAACTAGGTAGCCACATAGACAGCGTGAAGGGCGCGGTATTCAAAAAAGGGGTGAAAGAAAAAAATGAATTCGATGCCAAACTTTACGAAGTGGAAAATCCCGCTTACCAAAGCATTGGCGAAGTAAAAGTACGACAGGTGGAAGTAAAGACCTACAAAAACCTGGTGTATGAAATTACCGTTATCACCGCGAAGGACACCCGATTGATGAAGGGACTGGTGAAATCATTTGGCGAACCGAAATACATTCTAACCACCGATTCATACAATTGGATAACGCCCAACCTCAGCCTCACCTTCAATGATCATTCAAAAAAGGAAATCAGGTTGCGTTACCGGTGCTACCCTGTTCTGAAAATGATGCAGGAAGACAAAGGCCGCAAGATTGACGAGATTGCGGACGACTTTTAGTGGTTAGGGTTGTTAGCCTTTATAAAAAATCCGGTAGACTACGCCTGCGTGATCATCGGATACCAACAGGGAGCCATTGGGCACCACTAACACATCTACCGGGCGGCCCCACACTTTTTGCGTTTCTTGATTTAGCCAGCCTTCAGCAAAAGTTTCGTACGAAGTAACCTGGCCATTGGCATCTACCCTGGCCAACGAGAGTTTGTAGCCACTCTTCTTCGAACGATTCCAGGAGCCATGCTCTGCCAGGATGATCTGCTTCTTGTAAGTGGTTGGAAACATATTTCCCGTATAAAACTTCAATCCCAGTGGCGCCACATGCGCGCCCAAAGCCCGGGCCGGTTGCACAAACTCGCTACAGGCCCTCTTGTCGCCAAACTCAGGGTCTTTGATGGTGCCAGCATGGCAGTAAGGATAACCGAAGTGCTGCCCCGGTTTGGTAGCGGTGTTCAACTCGCAGGGAGGAATGTCATCGCCCATCATATCGCGGCCGTTGTCGGTAAACCACAGGTGTTGGGTGTCGGGGTGCCAGGTAAATCCCACCGTGTTGCGCACGCCACTGGCATATACTTCCACGCCAGATCCATCGGCATTCATGCGGGTAATGCTGGCGTAGATGGGTTTCTTCGATTCGCAAATGTTGCAAGGCGCACCTACCGGCACATACAGTTTTCCGTCAGGGCCAAAGGCAATGTACTTCCAGCCATGGTGCGTTTCGGTGGGAAATTGATCGTTCACCACTTCGGGCTTGCCAGGGTTGCCCAACTTGCTCAATACGTTTTTGATGCGCGTAATGCGACTTACCTCGGCTATGTATAGATCGCCATCTTTAAAAGCTACGCCATTGGGCATGTTCAGGCCCGAGGCCAGGATCCATTTCTTATCCGCTTTGTTATCGCCATCGGTATCTTTTATAGCATACACCTTATCTTCATTGCGGTTGCCCACAAACACGGTACCATCGGGCGCCAACGCCAACGACCGTGCATTTTCCACCTCTGCGTATACCTCGATTGAAAAACCTGCCGGCATTTTGATAGACTGCAACGGCAACGACCGGCTTGCCTCCGTTAACGCGGGCAGCGAGCCATCAGCGGCTGTTGCCTGGCTTGTTTCGCGCGAGGAGTGATTGCAGCACAAAACGAGAGCGGCTAAAAGCAATGAATAAGCAGATTTGTATCTGGTCATAAGTTATCTGATTTCGAAACCCGAAGTTAAGGCACCTCGCCCGGTTATCAGCCACCGTTTAATCTCCATTTTTATCCTTTTGAATATATCTTTGCCACTTAATCAACAAGCCACCTAACGAAACGCAGGGCAGATGGTATCGGTAAACAATATTTCATATTTCATTGGCGGGCGGGCGCTTTATCAAAATGCCTCCATGTTCATCAAGCCTGACGACAAAATCGGGTTGATCGGTCTGAACGGTCGGGGCAAGTCTACGCTGCTGAAAATCATTAATGGCGATTACCGTGTGGATGAAGGAACCATTAGCAAAGCCAAAGATTGTACCATTGGTTTTTTAAACCAGGACCTGCTCTCTTACCAAACCGATCATGCCATTCTTACCGTGGCCATGGAGGCCTTTAAAGATGCTGTAGACACCCAACGCGAAATAGAACAGATTTTGCACAAACTGGAAACCGAATATTCGGACGACCTGGTAAACAAATTGACCAAGCTGCAGGAAAAGTTCGATCAGTTGGATGGTTACACCATGCAGGCCAAAGCGGAAGAAGTGCTGGAGGGAATTGGCTTCAGCACAAAAGACCTGCACCGGCCGCTGAAAGAATTTTCAGGAGGTTGGCGCATGCGTGTAATGCTGGCCAAACTGCTGTTGGAAAAACCATCGCTGCTCATGCTCGATGAACCTACCAACCACCTCGACTTGCCCTCCATTGAATGGGTAGAAGACTACCTGCGCAACTATCCGGGCGCGGTCATCATTGTTTCGCACGACCGCACTTTTCTGGATAACGTAATTACCAAAACGGTTGACGTGACGCAGCAGCAACTGATTACCTACGAGGGAAACTACAGTTACTACCTGCAGGAGAAGGAAATGCGCGAAGAGATTCAACAGAACGCCTACGAAAATCAACAGGCCAAGATCAGGCAAACCGAGCGATTCATTGAGCGCTTCCGTGCAAAAGCCACCAAAGCACGCCAGGTGCAATCGCGGGTAAAAGCATTGGAGCGCATGGACCTGGTAGAAGAAGTGGTGAGTGACACGGCTGCGGTAAACTTCCGGTTTACGTTTCGCCAGCCCTCGGGCCGGCACGTAGTTACCATGAAGGATCTTTCGAAAGCCTATGGCGACTTGCAGATTTTAAAGCATACCAACGCGAACATTGAGCGAGGCGATAAAATTGCTTTGATTGGCGCCAACGGAAAAGGTAAGTCTACCTTGTTGCGCATTATTGCCGGCACTGAACCGATAGAAGGCGAACGCATCATAGGTCACAACGTAATCTACGGCTTCTATGCGCAGCACCAGCTGGAGTCGCTTCGCGTAGAAAACGAAATACTGGATGAATTAAAGCAAGCAGGCAGCGGCAAAACAGAACAAGAGCTGCGCAATGTGTTGGGCTGCTTTTTGTTTTCGGATGAAGATGTGTTCAAAAAAATCAAAGTGCTCTCGGGTGGCGAAAAGTCGCGGGTGGCGCTGGCAAAAACGCTCATCTCCGAGGCCAACTTTCTTTTGTTGGATGAACCCACCAACCACCTCGACTTCATCTCAGAAAACATTCTGATACAGGCTTTGCAACAATACAAGGGTACATTTGTGGTCGTATCGCACAACCGGCATTTTGTGAGCCAGGTGGCCAATAAAATCTGGTACATTGAAGATCACCAGATAAAAGAATACCCCGGCACCTACGAGGAATACGAATACTGGAAAAAGGAAAACGAGAAAAAAGGACTAGCGGCCCCTGCCCCACCTGCACCTAAAAAAGAGGTAAAGAAAGAATCTCCGGTACTTTCATCGGAATCAAAAGAAGCACAGTTAACGAAGTTGAACAAGGCCTTGAAAAAGGCGGAAGAGGAAGTAACGAAGCTGGAGGCTGAAAAATCGAAATTAGAAACCACTTTGGGGAATCCGGAAGTGTATGACAAACCAGCAGAGCTTGCTTTGCTTCAGGCAGACTTCACCCGGATTGAAAAGGAACTGGCCTCTGCCACAGAGCAATGGGAAAAGCTGATGCTGGAAATTGAAGACCTGGCGGATTAGCTATTTCCAACCGATGCCCATTTGAATGAAAATCAGGGTTGCCCCTTCTTAAGAAGCACCGCTATCAGCAACAGTAAAAAAATGTAGCAGAGTGGAAAAATGGCGGAATGTGTAAATCGCCACCAAAAGTTCTTGATCGAACGTGCCATCCGGTTTCCTTACTTCACGATATAACGAAAACGAAATCCCATGTCCAGTATCAATGGCGTGCTGGTTCCTTCTTTCAGAACAGAATTGAGTGCATACCGCATGCCCGGCACCAACGAAAAACGGTATTGATCGCCCAACCGGTAGCTCAACTCCGTATTCAACAAACCCGACCAGCTAACCGTGCGGTAAGGAGATTCTTCACCGGCACCTTGCGAAAATTTCTCCACCTGCCCCGATTCATCCACCAGGGTATTGCGTAAAAATAGATCCGAAGAAAAACCGCCATTCACCTGCCAGCCTACTTTCTTATCGACAATTAAGTAACCAGCCTGCACGGGTATGGAAATCAATTCAATGGCGCTGTTGATGGTGTACGGATCGGTGGTGGTGAGTGCGGAAAAATTACCATCGTTCGTAATGCCCGAAGTAGTTGCATACTCGGGGGTATACAACTGCGCCTTGTTGGCCGAAGTGAAGGCAAGCAGGTTAGATGAGTAGTCGATCTGCTGGTTAACATAGCTTAATCCACTTTGCACCACCCATCGGTCGCTCAATTTCTTACCCATGGCAACGCCAATGGAATAAGCAGAGCCCACCTGGTTTCGGCTGGTCTGACCGCTTCGCATATCGGCAGTAGAAAAGGCGGGCACGTTCAACGCCCGATCGGCCCCGTTGGCTGCCAGCCCCGCACCGGGGTTATAGCTACCTGCGGCAGCGCCCATGGCCAGCCACAAGGTTTCGCGTGCAGACGTTCGCTTTTCCTTGTTTCCTTCTTTTACTTCCAGGAAGGGCTGCAACACTTTCAATGCTTCCTCCTCCGTCATAGGTTCTGTCTGCGCAACCAACGATTCAGGTTTTTCTTCGTTGACAATAGTTGCCTCGGTATTCAGCGGAGGTGCCATGGCGGATTCATCTTCAGCCATCAAAACCTGCTCTGGCTGCTGGCTCTCATTGGCCATGGCCATCAGCGGGCTATTGGCTTTTGTGCCTACGTCTTTGGTTTTTGTTCGATAAGTCGAGTTCGGCAAACCTGTACCCGGTGTTGCGCCAGCGTTTTGTTTGCCGCTCACGCTACCCGATTGCGATGAACTTGCCGGGGTCAGCGCGGCATCGTGGGTGGCTTCGGTTGTATGTTGACTGTCGTTAGATGCAACCAGGCTTTCTTGTGCGGATGCTTCCGGGCTGTTTTCCTTTTCAAAAACAGCGTTGGTAGCCATGGTTTGCTGCGAATCGTCACTCAATGTTGTCCACACGTAAAGTCCCAACGAAGCCGACACCAGTACCAATGCCGCGGCCATGCGTTGGTAAAACACCACCCGTTTCTTCATGCGCTCATTCTCGCCTTCCGCCAGGTCCAACTCCAGGTTGGTCCAAATGCGGTCGGGCGGAGTGAGTTCGGCTCCCTCAAACGCCTCCTTCCAGTTCTCCTCAAATCTTTGCCTCTCTTGCATACGTCTTTTCCTTTTCCAGTTTTGCTTTCAACAGCGTTTTGGCGCGGTTGTATTGCGATTTTGATGTGCCCTCACTAATGCCCAGCAGCTCTCCTATCTCCTTGTGCGAATAACCTTCCACCGCAAACATGTTAAACACTACGCGGCACCCATCGGGCAATGACTGCACCATGGCTATGAGTTCGGCCAGGTGAAACCCCGACAGGCTGATGTCTTCTTTTTCGGGTAACGTGATATCGTTAACATCTACCATCGGCAACAGATAGAGTTTTTGCCTTTGGTTGTTTAGGGCTGTGTTGATCATGATGCGGGTTATCCATGTGTCGAGCTTCGATTCAAACCGAAAATCCTTAATCGATCGGAAGATCTTGATGAAGCCCTCCTGCAGGGTGTCTTCTGCCTCTTGCGAAGACTTGGAATAGCGCTGACAGACCACCATCATTTTTTTAGAATAGCGTTCGTACAAAGCACGCTGCGCGGCCCTGTCCCCCCTGGCACAGCCTTCAATTAGCTCCTTTTCGCCCTGCATGAACCCTATCTGCCTGTTAGACACAATGGCCCGTTAATTGGTTGGAATACAATTTTCCGCATTTATTCGTTTAGATTTACCCTATGCGCAGTGTATTGTTAGTAGTGCTCTTTTTTCCGTGCCTTTGGGCCCAATCTCAAAAAAAACTGCTTTTTCAAGATAGGGTGTACGAAGAGCAGGTAAGAACGGTTATGCTTTTTCCGGCCGGCCGTGGCTTTCGCGATAACCTGCAACCCGCTGCCACGCCCCTTACCCAGCAAAGTCTGGTGCTGGCTTTCGATGATATTCAGGAAACCAGGAATAATTATTATGTGCGCCTGGTGCACTGCAATTTCGACTGGACCAAGTCGGCACTGATGGACCTGGATTTCTTGAAAGAGTACAACGAATTTCCCATTAACGAATACCAATATTCTGTAAACACCCACTTGCCTTATGTGCACTACCGCTTTGCGGTTCCTCCCGTAAAAATTCCGGGCAACTATTTGCTAGTGGTTTACCGCGAGGGCGACCGCGATGATATCATCATCACGAAGCGCATGCTCGTTTTCGACAACCGCGTAAACCTTGCCTCTAACAACCAGTTGGCGGGTCAGGGCAACCTCACCGCATCGAACCAGCAAATCAACTTCACCGTAAACTACCGCAACCTCAATGCCATCAATCCATACGAAAATCTACATGTTGTTATCCGGCAGAACCAACGTTGGGACAATGCCCGGATCGACTTGAAACCGAGCTTTCTGCGCGAAGACATCAGTCAGTTGGAATATCGTTTTTTCGATGAAGACAAGCAGTGGGCGGCAGGCAACGAATTCCGGTTTGTGGATTTCCGTTCGTTGAATTTTCCCGGTCAGAACACGCTTCGCCTCGACAGAAACATAAAACCTTTCGAGTTGTACGTGCAGCCCGATGGCAGCCGCGCCAGCCAGGTCTATGCACAATACCGCGACCTGAATGGCAACTATTATATTGAAGACCTGGATACGCGCAACAACGAACTGGGTGGCCAGTACCTGTTTGTGAATTTTTCGTTGCGCACGGCAGCACTTGCCGGTGCCTCGGTGTATGTGGTTGGTCAATTTAACCAATGGGATCGGCTACCCGAAAACAAAATGCGCTACAACGCCAGCACCGGTGCCTATGAGGCCAGCGTGTTACTGAAGCAAGGCTGGTACGACTACCAATACCTGGTAGACGCACCCGACAAAGACAATTATTATTTTGAAGGAAGCCACTTTCAGACAGAAAACCTGTACGAAATTTTGGTTTATTACACCTCGTTGCAACCCCGGGCAGACCTGCTGGTGGGTTATTATTTACTGCCCGTCAATCCGCGTTAAGCGTAGGTTTCTTCCATGTCGGCTTCCGACTTGATGGAGTCGGGGCTGGCAACATCCAGCATACCAAAGCCCTTGTGCGAGAAGAAGCCCAAACCTTGTTCATAAATAAATTGCTGCACTGGCTGGGGCGCGTATAACGTGAAAGGAAAGGTGTAGCCTCGCACTTCGTATTTAATATCCGAATCGTAAAGCGGGTAGATGCGTGCAAACTTTTTATGTGCCGACTGAAGGCGATGCAGGTAGTCTCTATCGGGCACCAGTTGAAATCTATAAAATTCAGCCAGCCGGTCGGCCGGAAATTTACCGCTGGCCTCCAGGCGTGCCATGGTAGAGTCGTATAGTAGATCCGAAAACTCGTCTGTTTCGGGAGAGATAAAACGTTTACCGCTTTCATCGTTAAAAGAGGCCGGCAGCAGCACAAGAGGCGAAATGCACAAGAATTTCACCGCATCGCCTATGGCAACGGGGTCTTCGTTCTCTACCGTTTCGGGCACCAGTTGAAGGCTTCCAATTACCAGCTCCCTCTGCGCAAAAAGCACACTCAATAAATATTCGATGAATACCTTATCGGAGGCAGAAAAAACCAGTGTTACTTTAGATGAGTAAAAATGAAGGCCCTTGCGGCTGATTTTGATCTGCCCCTTCAGGCCAGAGAAATTGAACTGAGTATAATCGAGGAATTCCTTTCGGCCACCCGTAACCAACAAACCCTTAATGGTTTGAGCCAACAAAAACTGGTGGTGAAAAGGCACATAGGCCCCACGGTTCTTCAGCGAAAAAACAATCCGGATTCTCACGCAATCCTGCTTAGGGTAAAAAATGACAATTCCGCTTAAAAAATCAGTACTAGCGGATAGCTAAAGTACTAAAAATCAGGTGAATCAACCCCCCTATATCAAGGAAATTTTAATCAAAATGGTACACCCGCTACCGAAATCGTTGTTTTATAGAATTTGAAGCACTGAAAAAAACTGGTCGGGGACTATACATTGAAACGGAAATGCATCACATCGCCATCTTCCACCACGTAATCTTTGCCTTCTACAGCCAGTTTTCCTGCCTCGCGGCAGCCGGCTTCGGTTTTGTATTTCTGGTAATCGGGTATTTTGATTACCTCGGCACGAATAAAGCCCTTTTCGAAGTCGCTATGAATAACCCCGGCAGCCTGGGGCGCTTTCCACCCTTTGTGGATGGTCCACGCGCGCACTTCTTTTTCACCCGCGGTGAAATAAGTAATCAAATCGAGTAAATGATAAGCCGCACGTATCAATTTATTCAAACCCGATTCGGGTAGGCCATACTCCTGCAAAAAAACCTGGCGATCTTCTTCACTTTCTAACTCTGCAATTTGTGCTTCAATGGCAGCCGATACCATTACCACCTCTGCGCCTTCAGACTTTACATGTTCCCTCAAAGCATCCACATGTTTGTTGCCGGTATGGATGGAGCCCTCATCTACGTTGGCTACGTATATAACGGGCTTATCGGTAAGCAACTGCAAATCTTCTACTGCCTTTTTGTCCTCGGCATCTACCCGAACAGTGCGGGCATTCTTCCCTGCCGATAGGGCTTCTTTATATAAGAGCAGTGTGGCCAACTCTTTCTTGGCCTTTGCATCGCCACTCTTGGCGGTGCGCTCTACTTTGCTAATCTTCTTTTCAACCGACTCAAGGTCTTTCAGTTGCAACTCTGTATCAATAATTTCCTTGTCGGCCACCGGGTTTACCCGGCCGGCTACGTGGATGATATTGTCGTTTTCAAAGCAACGCACCACATGGGCAATGGCATCTACTTCGCGGATGTTGGCCAAAAACTGATTACCCAGGCCCTCCCCTTTGCTGGCGCCTTTCACCAAGCCGGCAATGTCTACAAACTCGAAGGTGGTGGGCAGCACTTTTTGCGGGTTTACCAAACCGGCAAGGATGGTGAGGCGTTCGTCAGGCACGGAAATTACACCCACGTTGGGTTCGATGGTGCAAAAAGGGAAATTGGCCGCTTCTGCTTTATTGTTAGAAAGTGCGTTGAAAAGGGTGGATTTACCCACATTGGGTAAGCCTACGATGCCACATTTTAAGCCCATGCCGGATGCATTTTTTAAAATCAGGCCGCAAATATAACATCTTGCGGCAAGGCACCCACGAGCGTAGCATAAATGGCCCCCGAATAAAAGAAAAAGCCCCGATCTTTCGATTCAGGGCCTTTTCCGGTTTAGGTTTAGGTTTAAGGTTTCAATCCCATTTCAACTCGGTATCCATGGCGGGCTTGCTTACACCCTCCTCTTCGCGCTCCTCGCGGTTCTGGTCGAACTGGCTAAAATCCACTTCCGGCATCAGTTCGGTCTTCACATGGTTTACCGTGTTGTTTAAGGCTTCCAGAAACTTGTTGAAATCCTCCTTGTAGAGGAAAATCTTGTGCTTCTCGTACGTGAAGCCTTCATCGTCTTTGTTGTATCGTTTTTTACTTTCGGTGATCGTGAGGTAGTAGTCGTTCGACCGGGTCGATTTCACATCAAAAAAGTAGGTGCGCTTGCCTGCCTTTACTTTTTCCGAGAAAATTTCATCTCGTCCATTCATCTTTTGATCTTCCACAGCACTGAGCGTTTAGTAGGTTTAGATAGGAGTTTGGGGTACTTGTTAAAATCGAAGATAGTATTTTCAAAAAATATTACAAACTGAGGCCAACAAAATGGATATTTAAACGTTTCGAAATGATTTAGCTACACCTAAATAATCACCATTTAGCCATTTTTGCAACCCTGTGAAGGTAAACTTTGAAGAAATCAAGCAATCGGGCAGCCTGGAACTGCTGGCCAAACAGTTGGTAGAGGGCTTTGTTACCGGCTTGCACAAGTCGCCTTACCATGGTTTTTCGGTGGAGTTTGCCGAACACCGGCTCTATAATGAAGGCCAAAGCACCCGGCACATCGATTGGAAAGTGTTTGCCCGCACCGACCGGCTTTACACCAAGCAGTACGAAGAGGAAACCAACCTGCGTTGCCTGCTGGTGATCGACTGTTCACCCTCTATGTATTATCCGCGCGAGACCATTGGAAAACTACGGTTCAGCGTGTATGCCGCCTCGGCCCTGGCCTATCTGCTGCACCGTCAGCGCGATGCCGTGGGGCTCTGCTTGTTTTCGGACAAGGTGGAAGAATACACACCCATCAAGTCCACGCCCTCGCACCTCGACAAAGTTTTTGCTTCGCTGGAACGCAAACTGGAACAGCCGGTTGTTGACCTTAAGAAAACCCAGGTAGCGGCCGTGCTGCACGAAGTGGCAGAGAAAACGCACAGGCGCTCGTTGGTAGTTTTACTCAGCGATATGTTCGACAGTGGAGAAGACCCGGCCGAGCTCTTCAAAGCCTTGCAACACCTGAAACACAACAAGCACGAGGTGCTGCTCTTTCACGTAAGCGATCATGAAACAGAGCTGGCATTCCATTTCCAGGAACGGCCCTATGAATTTATTGACCTGGAAACCGGTGAAAAACTAAAACTGAATCCGGTGGAAATTCGCAACAAGTATGTGGCGGAAGCTGGCCGCTTTCATCGGGAACTAAAGATGAAATGTAACCAGTTGAAAATCGATTTCATTGAAGCCAATGCGCGCACCGACTACTACCAGGTGTTGCAGGCGTACCTGATCAAAAGAGCCAAAATGAGATAGGCATGGTATTGCCTTGGGCACTGTATTACCCTGCCAGTCATTAAATCAGAACTCAGCTTTGTAATTGTTCGTTGTGAAGCCAGGCTTTCTTGGCAAGCAGTTCTTCTTTGCTTTCCACATAGTCGGGGTCGGGCACGCAGCAATCTACCGGGCATACGGCCGCGCACTGTGGTTCTTCATGAAACCCGGTACACTCCGTACACTTACCCGATACGATATAGTAAAACTCATTAGATACGGGTGCTTGCGAAAGCTTGGCATCTACCTGCGAGCCGTCTTCCATCTCCACATGGGTAAGAGCCGTACCTCCCGCCCAATTCCACTCGCGTCCGCCTTCGTAAATAGCGGTGTTGGGGCACTCAGGCTCGCAAGCCCCACAATTGATGCACTCTTCGGTTATCTTAATGGCCATAATCTCAAATCCGTATTCTACTCGTACTTTTGCCCAAAAAAGGATCGGTGGCAAAAATACGGCTGTTTCAACTCTCATCAAAACAACCAACGGCCATCAAAAGTTTAGAAAATGACACTTGAGCAACGAATAGAAGCGTTCGCCCGCCTGGGAAAGCGAATGCAAACGCTTTCGGAAACCGATAAGGCCGTTTTGTTCCGCCAGGCCAACAATCGCAACGCCTGGTTTACGCCCGAACAAAGTCAGCGCGCCTGGAACGGAATACTACACTTATTGAACGACACCAAACTGGCTGATTGGACAAAGGGCTACGCACTGGAACCATCCAAAGCCAGAAAAGTGGGCGTAGTAATGGCAGGCAACATACCGATGGTCGGTTTCCACGACTTTCTGAGCGTACTCATCAGTGGCCACCACCTGGTTGCCAAAACCTCTTCGCAAGATGATGTTTTGATACCCTTTCTTGCCAGCCAGCTCCTTGACATAGCGCCTGGATTTCGAACGTTACTCTCCTTCGAAGAACGGTTGAACGGTGTAGAAGCCCTCATCGCCACCGGCAGCGACAACACCAGCCGTTATTTCGAATATTACTTCCGCTCCGTGCCGCACATTATCCGTAAAAACCGGTCTTCCTGTGCCATCATCGTGGGCGATGAACCCACGGAGGCACTGACAGATTTAGGTCACGATGTTTTTGCCTATTTCGGATTGGGGTGCCGCAATGTTTCCAAGCTGTACCTACCGGAAGACTTTGATGCCGCGAAAGTGGTCGATGCGTGGCAAACGCATGCTTCGGTTGCCAACCATCACAAGTACGTAAACAACTACGACTACAACAAGTCGATTTTCCTGGTGGGCAGAACTCCTTTTCTGGACAACGGCTTCGTTTTGGTAACGGAATCGGCCTCGCTCGTCTCACCTATTTCGGTGGTGTATTACGAAACCTACCGCAACCAACAAGACTTACGCGAGAAACTAAATGCACAGCAAAGCAAAATTCAATGTGTGGTTACTGCTAACGGTTGGTATAAGGGCAGTGTGCCTTTTGGGAAGGCACAACTGCCAGAACTCTGGGATTTTGCAGATGGTGTAGACACGCTACAGTTTCTCTCTAACGTGTAGCCTATTCTCCGCGCACAATTTCTACCCACCCTGTTACCGCCTCACCCGGCAGTTCCAAACGGTAAAAATAAACGCCATCCGCCACATCGCCCCCGTTCCAGTCGTTCTGATAAGACCCTGACCGAAATACTTCTTTACCCCAACGGTTCGTTACTACCAGGGCTGCCTCGCCAGGCAGATTTCGAATAAAGAACACATCGTTCACACCATCGCCATTGGGTGTAAAGATATTGGGAATACTGATGTTCGTGTCAACATCCAGTGTAATGGAATAGGTTTTTTCGCAGCCGGCCGCATCGCGAATACGCAACTCGTAAAGGCCTGCATACATATTAGTAAATGTGCGCTCAAATTTCAGGTTTTGCCCATTTAGGTTAACGGCTGCCCAGTCGGCAAAGTAAGATTGACTAGCAAAGATGGGTTCAACCAATTCCAGGGAAGCCTCGTATGGTTCGGAGCCACTGGGATCGATTCCTACCAAGGCGGTGCCCGTGGGTAAATCGGGTAGCGAAATGGTTCGCACCACGTAGAGCGTATCCAGTGCGCCCGATGGCCCCCCGATTTGGAACTGCTGCGCCTCAGACAGGATAGGATTAGTACAGGCAGGCACCACAGAAGACTGGTTCTGTGAAATGACCAGCGAGTAGTTACCCGGGTTGAGGCCGGTAATGCTGAAATCTCCCAACGACTGCGTAAACGATATCGCGCCCGTTGCAACCGAGTTGTCGTCTGAATTGGTGAGGGTATAGGCGAAGTCCACGCCCTGCGCGCCACTTAAGTTGCTAACCAAAATCGATGCCGTTTCGCCAAAGCAGGCCACATCTGCCGTTACGGCATCGAACGAGACTGCCGATACGCCTTGTACAGAGACGGGGTCTGGATACTTGGTAACGCAACCACTACCGTCCGCCCGCTTCATCCAGATGAACCAATTTCCATTTGACAAACCGGGAATGAGCACGTTGGCAGAGGCCGGGTTAAAATAGTTGGTAGGCTCGGCCGCCAGGTCGGTTGTGTATCCTACCAAGAATGCCCCTGGTGTATTGATTTGGAAGCTAATGACACCGTTGTTACCACTGGGGAAGCACGAGGGGGCCGACCCTACAGGCGCAGTGATATCGATGAAGCCAGGGAATGTTACATTGATGAGCGGAAAATCTTTTCGACAACCTTTTGCGTCTACCACGGTAAGGCTATACGTTTTTGCCGGTAACTCGCGAATGACGTTGTCTGCGGGTAGTGTTACCGGTACTCCGTCTAATTCGAACTGATAAGGCGCCTCGCCACCACTTACCCCATTAATGAATATGGTGCCATCATTGTTGTTGCACGTTGCATTGGTAGTAGAAGCGGTCATCACAATTTCAGCGGGAGCAGCAATACTTACCACCGCACCCGATGCGCATGGGTCGGACGAATTTCTGCGTACGCTAACCACCAGATCGCCAGCGGGAAGGCCTGTGATCTGATTGCCTGCTACAAACGTATTCCACAACACGCCATCCAAAGACCATTCCAACTGGTTGCCCGTTTCTCCGGCAACATCTATCGTTGCCCCACCAGTCGAGGCGCCAAAACACGCAGGACTTACCGCATTGGTTACCACAGGCACACCAATTGTTCCAGAGCGGTCTATCGTAACCTGACCTGTTTTGATACAAGAAGGGTCTCCATACTCAATTTCATAGTCGTAGGTACCGAGTGGAAGGTTCACAAAGATTGAATCGTTAAAAATCGTGCGCGCGATGGTCTGGTTGGTGGCCGACACACCTGTAATAGAGATGCGCACACCTGTGCTATTTACTACCGGTGTGAATGGCTTTATGCTGAACACAATACCACCATCTGAATTGGTGCAGGTAGCAGGCGAGGGTTTTGGAACAATCACCACCGAAGCACACGTGCCCGTTCCACCAGTGGTGCATCCATTGGCAACCGCAACAGGAATGATGGAAGACAAACAGCCCGCGTTATCCCTGATTACCACGCTATAACTTCCAACCGCCAACGCAGGGAACAGGTCGCTGGTTTGAAAATCCGTTCCTCCATTGATTGAAAACTCGTAGGGAGCAGTTCCACCTGTAGGGCTGTTAACCTGAATGGAGCCGTCACCTCCTAAACAAGTTACATCTGCTGCCACCACAGAGCCCGAAATGGTAATGTTATTGTCGATGATGATTGTGTTCACGGACGACAGACAGCCGGGAGTATCTTTGATGATTACGGCATAGTCATCGCTGGCCAAACCGGTTACTACTGCCGGCAACGCAGTAATTGCGGTAAAGGTAGTTCCATTATCAATAGAATATTCATACGGAGCTATACCTCCTGAAATGGCACTGATGGTAATAGTGCCATCGTTGATGCCTCCGCATGTAGCGTCTGTTTTCGAAATAATCGGAATGATAGTGCATCCACCGCCCCCTCCGCAAAGTCCATCGGTGGTGCTTCGCACGGTAACCGACAGGGTGCTCACCGCAACACATCCACCCGCGTTGTAAGAAACATTCACTACTACCGTGGAGCCTGCAACACCTGCAGGGTTAAAAATGTTTCCCGAAATGGCCGGAGACCCGGAGAAAGCAAAGGTACCTCCGGCAGGTGATGCACTTACCAATGTTAACAGGTCGAGAGAGCCAGCGTTAGGGCATATAGTGGTATTGCTGGTATTAATCGTGGCAGTGTTAACTACATTGATGACAAAACTTTCGGAATCGGTACATGTGCCCGATGTATAGCCTACGGTAATGTTAATATTTCCAGACAGGCCGGTTGGATCAAAGATATTGCCAGTGACACCTGAGCCTCCAAACGTAAATGACCCGCCCACAGGTGAAGCCGAAACCAAGGTAGTCAAATCTAAAGTACCTGAGGCTTCGCAAAGTGTGGTGGCGCTTCCAGGCACTGTAATGGTCGCATCATCAATAATCTCAACATTCAGGATTTCTGAGGCCGTACAACCTCCGGCCACATAATCAACCGTGATTGCATAATTGCCGAGCGCCTGTGATGCATCGAAATTACTTCCTGTTACGCCAGTACCCGTAAAGGTGAGCGTACCACCCGAAGGTGTAGCAGTTACCACCGATGTAAGATCGAAAGTGCCTGCTGACTGACAAATCTGCACAGGATCCGCAGCCATAACGATGTCACCTGCTGTTACCACGTCTACGGTTACCAACGCGGGTTGGCTTTCGCCACAGGCAAATACTGCGGTAACATAAAAATTCGTGGTCCCTGCCATCATCATATTTAGTTCAGATGCTGAGGGTGTGTAGTTTTGAGTGTTTGCCACCTGGATAGTCAGCCCCGCATCGGCATACCACGCATATCCTGTTATACCCGGGTCTGTAGCGTTGGCTGTTAGGTTAGGAGCCGCACTGTTAACACATACAGTTACGGGTGAAGATACCGTGGGCGCGGCAGCAACCGAATAGTCAAATCTCACTCTGGAAAATCCTCCATTTTCATAGTATTCAATCACCAGGTCATGGGTACCTGCGCTTAAACATTGGGCATCGCTTCTGTATTCGCCATATGAATGATCTGTGAATGAGTTGGTCGGACTCAGTACGCTTAATCTATTTAAGGTTATCGGATTGCCATCTATAAATAGACGTACTCCGTCATCGGCCCCTAATGTAAAGGTGTACACACCTTCTGTAAAAGTTTTCGTCATCCGGAACCGCACACTGTAATCATTCAAGAATGTTCCACATACATTAGGCCCTCCGATGGGAATAGAATTGGATAGATTCAAATCAAAAACATCGGTGACGGTATTATATGTTGACGCGCCTAGCGCATCGATGTCCGTCTCCGACAAAAATCCACGGTATTTGGAACTGGCGAAATCAACATCAGCCGGGCCGCTGATGGCACCATCGTTGTACACATAAGCAATCCATGTATCCACACCAAAAGTGGCCGGGTTACCCGGTATTGGGTTAACCGTTACGCTGGCTGTGTTAGTAAGCTGTGCCGGAGGGCAGACACCACTGGTAGCCAACACGTTGAATGTGGTAGATGTTAATAAGGCCCCCGTTGGTAAATTTATTGAACCACCAGTTCCGGGCACAGGCGCTCCAACAGGTGTTACGCCATCCCGAAGTTGGTATTGCACACCCACTTCAGAAGCAGACACAGTAATTGTTGCGCTCTCGCCAACACAAACCGGGCTGGTTGCGGCAACCAGCAAGCTGGTATTGGGATTATTGCTAACGGTTACCGTGGCGGTGTTAACCAGTTCCACATCGCACGTAACTGAACTGGCCAAAACATTGAATGTCGTGGTCGCTGTCAAAATACCTGTAGGCAATAAAATGGTATTGCCATCTCCTGCAACGGGTGTTCCAATCAACGAATCGTCAGCATCATTCCGTAGTTGGTACGAGACGCCTGCTTCAGAATTATCTACCAATATGTTCGTTCCATTCCCGGTACAAATTGCCGCCTCCTGTGCAGAAACTGGCAACAAGGCCGAGGCACCGGGCACCGTGGTAACCGTTGGCGTTTGTGTTAATTCGGCTGAACAAGAGCCTACAGTAGCCAGCACATTGAAAGTGGTAGTTACCAGCAAATTACCTGTAGGAATACTAATCAGTCCTCCATTTCCGGGAACGGCAATCCCGATGGGTGAATCATCGGCATTGTTTCTTAGTTGGTAACTAACACCATTTTCCGATGCCGCTATTTGAATACTGGTGGCCTGTCCTGCACAGATGGTGGTTTCATCAGCAGTCACGACAAGCCCCGCATTGGGGGATGGGTTCACAACAACCGCTGCCGTAGCGGTTAACTCGACACTGCACGTATTTCTGGTGGCTAATACATTAAAAGTGGTATTGGCTGTCAAAACACCCGTTGGCAACAATAAATCAACACCTGTTCCAACCACGGGTGCTCCAACCGGCACATCACCCACATCGTTTCGCAACTGGTAGCTTACCCCGTTTTCCGCAGCAGCCACACGTATGTCCGTTCCGCTTCCAGCGCAAATGGGCGTGGCTTCGGCAGTAACGGCCAAAGCCGTGTTGGGCAAAGTTGTTACGGCTACTGTGGGCGTTTGGATCAACTCCACAGAACAACCGCCTACCGTTGCCAGCACGTTAAAGGTGGTAGTAGCGAACAGTGGATCTGTTGGTAACACAATGTTTCCACCATCACCAATCACTGGAGCGCCTACGAGCGCATCATTGGCATCATTTCTCAGTTGATAAGAAACACCATTCTCCGAGGCCGTGATTTCTATGCCGGTGGAAGCACCGGGGCAGACTTCAGGAGTTTGTGGTGCAACCGTCAATCCATTAGCAGGAATAGGCAAAACCGTTACACTGGGTGTTTGTGCAAGTTCTACCGAACAAGTACCTCTTGTAGCCAATACATTAAAGGTGGTAGTTACAGTTAAATTTGAAACGGGCAAATTGATGGCCGTTCCCGTTCCGACTACCGGGGTTCCTATCGTACTATCATCAGCATCGTTTCGCAATTGGTAAGAAACACCCGATTCCGAGGCCTGCACTACAATATTGGTATTTGAGCCGGGGCATACGGCTGCATCTTGCGGAGCAACGGTTAGGCCAACGTTTGGCAATGGGGTAACGGCAATGGCTACCGTTTGATTCATCTCAATACTACAGGTTCCTGAAACTGCCAGCACATTAAAGACCACATTGGAAGAAAGGTTGCCTGTAGGCAGATCGATGGTTGTTCCGTTACCGGGTACAGGCGTCAGCACATTACTATCATCTGCATCGTTTCTGAGTTGGTAGGAAACGCCCACTTCGGAGTTCGCTATTTGTACTACGGTTGCAGAGCCTTCGCATACCGGATTCTGAGCTGCGGTAATCGTTAAAGTTGGATCTACTGCTCCGGCAACGGTAACGGTAGCCGTGTTATTAAGTTGCGTTGGCGTACATACGCCCCTTGTTACCAACACATTGAATGTGGTGGTTGCTGCAAGAACGCCTGTGGGAAGAAAAATATCTCCACCATTACCAGCTACCGCTGAACCGATGTCGGTGGTGTTAATTCTTAATTGATAGCTGGCACCATTTTCTGAGTTCTGCACTCTAATGCTGGTAGAGCCACCGGTACAAACCGGATCAAGAACGGGGCTAACCGCGAGGTTGAGGTCAGGTGCCGGATCAACAGAAACCCCCACTGTTTGTGTCAACTCAACAGAACATCCACCCAGCGTAGCTAGTACATTAAAGGTGGTGCTGGCTGTCAATACGTTTGTTGGCAAGTTCAGCGCGGCCCCATTGCCTGGCTGTGGCGGGCCAACGGGCGTGTCGCCATTGTCATCCCGCAATTGGTAAGTAACGCCCACCTCTGAATTAGCTACAACAATGTTTGTAGCTCCTCCCTCACAAACGGTGGCATCGGCCGCTGTAACGGTCAAGCCTGAAGTGGGCGCAGGAGTTACGGTAACAGTGGCGCTTCCGGTGATGGCAGCATCAGGAACGGTGACTAAGCATCCGGTTGCCGCATTGGTAATGCTTACAATGGTATAAGTCGTATTAACGGTTGGGCTTACATTAACGGTACCACCCGACACCACGCCATTTGCGTTGAAGTTGGAGGAGCCATCGGTGTAAACAATATTGAAAGTGCCAGTAGGCAAAGTAAATGTTAGGGGCGTGCTTGTACCACTACAAATGGTGGCATCTCCGGAAATTTGTCCCGAAGGCAAAGGATTAACGGTAACGTTTACCGTAGGAGGGGTATTGTCGCTGCAACCGAAAGCGTTGTCTGCATTTACACTCACCGATTGGATACCTGGTGTATGCCAGGTAATAGTGACCGTTCTATCGGCAGGCCCTCCACCAGCAGTAATCGTTCCACCCGGTGAAACTGACCAATTATAATTATTCAGTCCACTATTGGTTGTGTACACATGTCCCCCGGTTCCTTCGCACACAGAGGTGGGGGGTGCCGGGCTAAATGATAGATCGGGCCTGGGTCGTACGGTGATTGTTTTCGAGGTTATTTGCGAAGTGCACCCATTATCTACATATCGAACATTTACTGACTTGGCTACCGTATTGTCCGAGTCGCTCCAGGAAAGGGTAACGAAATCGTCCGTTGCTCCCCCTCCTGCCGAAATAACCGCACCTGTACCAGTGAATGTCCATTGGTAATTTGTCTTTCCACTTTCAGTAGTAAAGGTCGCTGATGCACCCACACATACTTCTGGCGGAGGCGGGCCCGAAATGGTTGGTGTTGTAAGAGGAGTAACAACCACCGATACCGGTGTGCCTAAAGAAGTGGCGGTGCATCCTGCCCCACCCTGATCTACCAGAGACGTAACAGAATAGGTACCCGCTGGCGCATTGAAAATAGTGAAGGTGGTGGATGCATAGTCATTTATCGGAGTGGAAACCGTACCATTCGAGTAAATAAAATCGAATGGTGGCGTACCCGTGAAGGTAAACTGAACATCTGGCTCAGGGGTACCGAAACATACCGTGCCGCCACCGCTGACAGCTGCTGTAGGTAGCGGGTTAACCGTAATGGTAACAGAACCAGTGCCCGTCACCGTACAACCATTGTTGTCTGTCACAACGGTAGCAAATGTATAGGTGGTAGTGGCAGCCGGGGTAACCGGTATATCGGTGCCACTGATGTAATTAACGAACGCCCCCGGGATATTATTAATTGTGAAATTGTAATTGGGTGCACCGCCTGCAATGTTTACGCGCAAGGTTGCGGATTGCCCCTCACAAATAGTAGTGGCACCCACCGCTACCAAATTGGCGCTGGTGGGTGGTGTATTAACTGTTAAGGTCGCATTGGCTCCTGCCGCACCCGCGCAAATGGTAGCATCTGTGATGGAGGTGATGGTGTAGGTTGTAGTAACGGTTGGGTTTACATTAACCGTATGGGTGGTGCTGTTGGTGCTGAATGAAAACGTGCTGGTTCCATCAGTGTAGTCTACATCAAAGGGCGGTGTTCCCGTCATGTTAAAAGTCAGAGTGGCAGTCTCGCCCGCACATGTTGTTACTGGCAAAACACTAACAGTTGCCGTGGGTGCCGGAACAACGGTTACAGTTACAGTAGATCCCAAATCGGTTGCAACGCATCCTGCACCACCATTATCGACCAATGACAAAACTGTATAATTGCCGGCCGGTGCATTGTTGATGGTGATGGTAGTGGAGTTGTAATCGTTTAGGTTTACCGTACCACCGGGCGTATCATAACTTACATCGAATGGCAACGTACCGGTTAGCGTGATAGTGACGGTGGGTAGCGGATCGGAAGGACAAACTGCGCCCCCTCCGGTAGTCGAGGCTGTAGGAAGAGGCAATTCTGTTAGGGTAACTGCCGTACGTGAGGCACTTACACAACCCGTTATACTATTGCGTGTCTCTGCATAATAAGTGCCTGGCGCCCCGGGGCTGAAAGTACTGTTGTTGGCTTGCAGTAATACCCCGCCAGAAGCCGCGTTATACCAATCAATTTCTTCCGGAGCTGTTGGCGCAGTGACTGATATGGAAGCCGGTACCTGACCTGCGCAATAACTTGCATTGGCTGCGCCCGTTGGCGCGGTGGGCAGTGGCGGATTGGCAATTACAAAATTGCGCGAGCCTCCACATGTGGAATATGTGTCATTAATTGTTAAGGTGTACGTGCCACCCGTTAGGCCGGAAAATGTGAGCGGTGCTACGCCATTTGTGGTACCACTGGCTATCGTTGTTACACCAGAAGTCAATGTGTAGGCATAGTCTCCTCCGGATGGTAAGTCTTTGGAGCCACCACTTACAGTAGATGTAAACGATCCATTGGGGGCAATACAGGATGTGTTGGCACTATTGGCATCTTCTGAAAGCGATATGGTAACCAAATCAACCAGTGTGAGGGATGGCTCTACCCCACCCAAGCCAACGGAATTAACCACGTCATCATCAGCCGGGTCTGCTGTGTTTTTATCATCTACAATCAGGTAGTTGTAAACGCCAGGAGGCAAGGTGTTGGCTGCATTGTGCACATATCCTCCGGGAGGAATGGGTGTTTGGGTAAAAAGGCTTATGGGCCCCACCACTTGTAGTCTGGCCACACCTACCGAGCTCAATGCCTCAAACCGGATAAAACCTTCATGGGGGGCCCCCTCGCAAGGATGCGAGATGGTTATCCGAACCTGAAGCGCCCCGGAGGTAAATGTTCCCCCTGTATAAGTGGTTTGAGCTTTCGCTAAAAATGGAAATGCTATTAAAAATAAGCATACCCTCGAAAACCGCATTATTTGCTTCATTTCAGTTCGATCTCAAGTTTTTTGATACAACCCGATTCGTCTACGATGGAGCAGATGTAACGGCCCGCTTTCAGGTTCTTTATCGTTTTCTCCAATTCGGTATTGCTGTTAACGGGTTTCCCATCCCTAAAGAGGAAATACCTCAATTTGCCCTTACCTCCTTTGGCTTCTATGGTGATCTCCCCATCTGCCTGGCCGTCTGTTGCGTCCTTCACAACGGCAGAGGCGGTGATGGTGGGGCAATCTTGTGGCGGCTCAAAAGTCGTTAACAAACTGATTAGTAATATAATAATCATTCAGGGGTAAATTAGGAGTTTAAAAAATTACGCAATTATACATAACCTTCAAAAAACTATTGTAACCCGATTTATCAGGTAAAGATGAGGTATTCGGGCCACACCAAAGCTTCAAATAAAAAGTTACCCCTATCCGAGTAATATTTGGCCTAAAAAATCAATCTTTTCAAAACTTCCGCTTCAGTATTTCGCTCATCACAAAGGCCCTCTTAAAGCCCTCCGGGTCCTGAAAATCCCTCAAATAGCGCGAAATTAAGACTTTTTCATCCTTGCGCTTCTTGTATTTAGAGAAGGCATCGAAACGCACCATGGTATCTTCCAGCTTGGCGGTCTCTTCCAACGACTGCCGATTGAAGGCCTCTTGCTTAGCTTTCTCATAGGTTTCGTAGATGGAGTCATCGCTTCGGTAGTCGGGCCGAATGGTTTCCAGAGGCTTGGTCTCCTCCTGCAGGTCATCGTCATAGTCCACATATTGCTGTGCAGGTGGCGCTGAGGCCGGGGCAGGGCGGGGCGCTGCCGGTTGTTTAGAGGCCTGTATTTCCCTCAACAGATCTTCAAACGAAATGGGCTTAGGCTGGTCTTCCTCGCCCGCAGGGTCTATGGGGTCCTCCCTCTTCTTTTTACCCGCACGGGCCAGAAAGGTGATTACGATAACCGCCAGCCAAATCCAGAATTGAATATTGTCCATCCTGCCAAATGTACCCAAAAACAATGATAAAACGATTTATGCAATGTTACTAACCACTGTATAAAATGTGGATGATTTGCGAATCGGCAAGTTTCCAATTCTCACCCCTGCCTATATCTTTGCCTCCTTGTTTTTTTAACAATCACTTAGTTTTTACCGAACATGCAGTTATCGAAGCTGGAGATCAAAGGTTTTAAAAGTTTTGCCGATAAAATCGTTATCAATTTTGATGAGGGCATTACCGGTATTGTGGGGCCCAATGGGTGCGGTAAGTCTAATGTAGTAGACTCCATCCGCTGGGTTTTGGGCGAGCAAAAGACCAGTGCCCTGCGTTCGGAAAAGAT
Organism: Bacteroidota bacterium; assembly: GCA_049324055.1. GTDB lineage: Bacteria > Bacteroidota > Bacteroidia > Cytophagales > Cyclobacteriaceae > ELB16-189. Next base: position 116,725 of record JBMOLS010000034.1, read on the forward strand.
GGAGAACGTAATATTTAACGGCACCAGCGGCCGCTCGCCCCAGCAGATGGCCGAGGTATCGCTCACCATTAACAACACCAAAAACCTGCTGCCTACCGAATACTCTCAGGTAACCATTACCCGCAGACTGTACCGCTCGGGCGACAGCGAGTACTTACTCAACGGAGTAGAATGCCGCCTGAAAGACATCACCAATTTGTTTTTGGATACGGGTGTGGCCAGCAACAGCTACGCCATAATCGAGTTGGGCATGGTAGACGACCTGCTGAACGATCGCGACAACTCGCGCAGAACACTTTTTGAAGAAGCTGCGGGCATCTCGAAGTTCAAGAAGCGCAAGAAAGAAACATTGAAGAAACTGGAAGATACCGATGCTGACCTGGAACGTGTAGAAGACTTGCTTTTTGAGATTGAGAAAAACATGAAGAGCCTGGAGAAGCAGGCCAAACAAACCGAAACGTATTATAAGGTTAAAGAAGACTACAAGCAGAAAAGCATACAGTTGGCCAAGGTGGTGGTGAACAAGCAGAAAGAGAAGTTCAACACCGTAAACAAACAGGTAGAAGCCGAGAACGATCGCAAAACAAAGCTAACAGCCGAAATTGCCGAGAAGGAAGCGTTGATTGAAAAATCGAAGGCTGAACTGATTCTGAAAGAAAAAACACTTTCTACCCGCCAGAAGGCCATCAACGATCATGTGGCCAACATACGCAAGTACGAAAGCGAGAAGCAGATTAAAAACGAGCGCCTGCGCTTTTTGAACGACCGGGTGAACAACCTGAAGGAACAAATAGACCAGGATAAAAAAAGCAATGAGCGAGCACGGTTCAGCATCCAGAGCCTGGAAGCTGAGCGCGATTCGGCCCGTGCCGTGCTGGATGAAATCGGTCGTAAATTGGAAAACCTGAAGGCCGACTACGAGGCGCAAAAAGCTGCTACATATACACTGCAGGGCGAAGCTGATGCATCGCGCCAGCTTCATCGTGCCAAGCAGGAAGAAGCCTTCCAGATCAACAAAGCGGTAGAAATTCGCGAGATACAAGTTTCCTCTTTCAAGCAGGAGTTAGAACGCACCGCCACCGACACCAGCCAGCAAAGCGCCAGCCTGGCCGAGTTCGAGAAGAAGTTAGATGTGCTGCAACAGGAAATCGATACCAAAAATGGCTACCTCGATAAACTGAAGAAAGAAGAGGAAGATGTGATCGGCCGCATTTCTTCGATGGAGAAAACCATTGAGATGATTCGCGAAGAGATGACAGAAACCGGCCGTAAACTCGATGCTCGCCAGAATGAGTACCAGCTCACCAAGTCGCTGGTAGAAAACCTGGAGGGCTTTCCGGAAGCCATCAAGTTCTTAAAGAAGAATGTGGGCTGGACCAAGAATGCGCCACTCCTATCGGATATTATTTCAACCACAGAAGAATACAGGGTAGCCATTGAAAACTACCTGGAGCCATTTTTAAACTACTATATCGTAGACCACGAAGCCGAGGCTTACGAGGCCATTAATATTTTGAGCGATGCCAGCAAAGGCAAAGCAAATTTCTTCATCCTGGATTCGTTCGAGAAGTTTCATTCTTCGCCTATCCAGATGTATCCCAACGCCTTTCCCGCCACGCAGATCATCGAGTTCGACCCAAAGTACACCAAACTGATGTCGTACATACTCGACCGGGTGTACATCTACGAAGGCGATGTAAAAACACTGCCTGCCAATGATGAAAACATTTTCATTGCGAAGAGCGGTAAAGTAACCAAGCGCAAGTTCAGCCTTTCGGGCGGCTCGGTAGGTCTTTTTGAAGGAAAGAAAATTGGCCGCGCGAAGAACCTTGAAAAGCTCGACAAGGAAATAAAAGACCTTACCAAGAAACTGGAAGATGTGCGCCACTCGCTGCTGGACCGCCAACGCGAGCTGGAGCGGCTGCGCAACAACACGCTGAAACAACAGATTGAAGAGGCACAAAATGCCATCAAACTGGTAAACAACGAGTACATCTCCATTAAAACGAAGAAGGAGCAGTTCAGCCAGATGTTGAACACGGCCGATCTTCGCAGGGAAGATATTCTCGAAAAAATTGACGGGCTGCTGAAAGAGCTGGATGAGCTGAAGCCGAAGGCACAGATTGCCCAGCATGAATTGGAGCAGCACGATGAACGCATGAAAGCGCTGGCGCAAGAACTGGCGGCACAAAACGAAGTGCTTAGCCAGAAGTCTTCGGCCTTCAACGAACAAAACATCTACTTCCATCAGCAAGAGAACCGGGTGAAGAGTGTGGATCAGGAAATCCGCTTCAAGCAGGAGTCGATGGACCAGAGCACCCAGCGTATAGAAGTAAACATGAGCGAACTGGCTAAGAATGAAGACGAGATACGGGCCATCGTAGAAACCACGCACAACAGCGATGAAGACCTGCTGGCCCTCTATGCCGAAAAAGAAGAAATGGAGAAAGGCCTGAGCGAAGCCGAGAAAGAATACTATTCGGGCCGCGGAGAGATAGACCAGTTTGAGAAAGACCTGCGCGAAATCAGCCACCAGCGCCAGCATATTGATACGTTATTGATGGAGCTGCAAAACCAACTGAGCGAAAGCAAGCTGCAACTCACTTCGGTTAAAGAGAGACTGTCGGTAGAATTTAACGTAGATCTCGACTCGGTGGTGAGCCAGGCAGCGCCTGAAGAAACAGAAGAGTTGGCCAAGCTGGATGAAGACAAGCTGCGCAACGATGTTACCAAAATACGCGAGAAGCTGGACAACATGGGACCGATTAACCCCATGGCCATGGAGGCTTACACGGAAATAAAACAACGCAACGACTTTATCTTAGCCCAGAAAGATGACTTGCTGAAAGCGAAAGAATCGCTGTTTACCACGATTAACGAAATTGAAACGGTGGCCAGCCAGACCTTCATGGAAGCATTCCAGAAGATCAAGGAACACTTTATTAACGTGTTCCGCTCGCTGTTTACTGAAGGCGATGAGTGCGATCTTAAGCTGGTAGACCCCACCAAGCCGCTGGAGTCGGACATAGACATTATTGCCAAGCCGAAGGGCAAACGCCCGCTTACCATCAACCAGCTATCGGGTGGAGAGAAAACATTAACGGCCACTGCCCTGCTCTTTGCCATGTACCTGTTGAAGCCGGCACCCTTCTGTATTTTCGATGAGGTGGATGCTCCGTTGGATGATGCCAACATCGACAAGTTCAACAACATCATTCGCACATTCAGCAAAGAGTCGCAGTTTATTATTGTTACACACAACAAACGTACCATGAGTAGCACCGATGTAATCTATGGCATCACGATGGTCGAAAAAGGTGTGTCGCGGGTGGTACCTGTAGATCTGAGAGAGCTCGCCTAAATCGTTTGTGAAGAACTACCGCTCGTTAGGAGCAATGAAATGTATTGTTGAAACGGCCTGTTCGTTTCAGCATCACGTTTATATTAGTTACCTTCGTTGTGATCTAAACGCAAAACGATTGATTCATGGAGGTGGTAACAAATTTATCGCGCAAAGAGCAAGTCATTCGTCAAGCAGCTCAACTCTTTAAAGAGAAGGGATACGTAGCTTCATCTATGCGCGACCTGGCGCAGAAGCTTGGCATAGAAGCCGCCAGCTTATACTCGCACATTAAATCGAAGGAAGAAATTCTGCAGCACCTCTGCTTCGACATGGCCGCAGAATTTCGCAAATCGCTGGACGCGGTGGAAAAGCAAAACCTGACAGCCAGCGAAAAACTGAAGAAGGGCATTATTGGCCACATCGAAGTTATGGCCAAAGACCTTACAGCTTCGGCCGTGTTTATGAACGAACACCGCCACCTGAGCCAGCCTTACCTGCGCGATTTCCTGCTATTGCGCATCAACTACATCAACCGCTTCAAAGCCATTATTGAAGAGGGCATGGCCTCGGGCGAATTCAAAAACAACATCGACAAAAAGCTGGCCGTGATGACACTGTTCTCATCCCTCAACTGGATGCCCCAGTGGTACGACCCTGCCGGAAAAATTGATCCGCAACTGGGCAATCAGTTGGCCGATATGCTGGTGAACGGCCTGAAGAAATAAGGCCAGCCTTCAGCATTTGCTAAAACTTTTGTGCAAAGCAACATTTATTTCCCTTCTTTGTTAAATTTGCCAAACGCCTGTTAGGCATTAACATCATTTGCTATGTACGGAGGGGGAAATACGTTCGAGGGAATCAAGACAGACAGTATAGCACAGGAAGACCCGGTGCTGCTGGCAGAATTTGAAGCCCGCATTGACAGAGGAGAAAAAATAGAGCCTACCGACTGGATGCCGCAGCTATATCGCAAGCAGCTCATCCGCATGATAGAACAACACGCACACAGCGAAATAATTGGCGCTCTGCCTGAGGGCACCTGGATTACCCGCGCGCCCGGCTTTAAGCGCAAGCTGGCGCTGATGGCCAAAGTGCAAGATGAGGTAGGCCATGCCCAGTTGCTGTACAGCGCAGCCGAAACATTGGGCAAAACGCGCGAGCAGATGATTGAAGACCTCATCAACGGCAAATCGAAATACTCTAACATTTTCAACTACCCGGCATTTACCTGGGCCGATTCGTGCTTTATTTCATGGCTAGTGGATGCGGGCGCCATTGTAAACCAGTTGGCCAATGCCAAAGGCAGCTATGGCCCCTACTGCCGGGCGCTGGAAAGAATTTGTGCCGAAGAATCCTTCCACCTGAAATACGGACATCATTGTGTGATCTACCTGGCTACCGGCACCCAGAAGCAGCGACAAATGTTTCAGGAGGCGTTGAACCGCTGGTGGCCCCCCATGATGCACTTCTTCGGACCTTCCGACAAAATCTCCGTTCACACGGAAGTGCTAATGAAATGGAGAGTAAAAATGGGCACCAACGATGACATGCGCAATCAGTTTCTGGACATGTATGTGCCCAAAATACAGGAACTGGGCTTTACCATTCCTGATCCCAACTTGAAAAAAAACCCCGATACCGGTAAGTGGGATTACACCGAACCCGACTGGGAGGAATTTAAGCGTGTAATCAATGGCGATGGCCCTTGCAATAAAGAGCGGCTAGCCGTGCGCAGAATTGCCGAGGAGCGTGGGCGTTGGGTGCGCGAGGCGTTAAAGGTAAAAGAGGCCCAATATGTCACCCCGCTGGCGTGATTTCACTGCCACTTATCTCCCGAATGAGGAGATTTTGAAACAGATTTTTTAATTTCAAAAGATTTCATGAAGTCACTCGATCCGCGCGTAAACAGATTGCCCGAAGTAACCGAAGCAAGGCGCAAGGCCCCGCTGGATCAGTTTGGCACCTTCGAAGTGTTTGTGAAACCCAAAGAAGGAAAACCCTTTCAGCATGAAGGGGCCGTGCACGCTCCTAATCTGGAAATGGCTTTTGTGCTGGCCAAAGAAACCTTTACCAGAAGGTTTACCTGTGTTTCGCTGTGCGTAACCGATACGCGCAGCGTGTTTGTTTCGCCCACTACCGAAGGCAACACTTCTGTGTTCGATGTATTGCCCCCAATGGCCGAACAAGCCGGTGAGTTGTTGAATTACGAAATTTACGTGCTGCCCAAAAGAGGCAAGCAGCCACTGCACCTTGGCACCGTAGCGGCCGTACTACCACAGGAAGCCATGTGGAAGGCCAAGGTGCTGGCTGCAGGAAAAACGGTTTACAATGTGTGGGCAATACCCACACGCCAATTCCGTTTTACCGATGCAAGTGAAGCAGATCTTTGGAACACGCTGCCCGAAAAGAAATTCAGAGACGCGGCAGATTACAAAGGAGGCGATAAATTGAAAGAATTTCTGGAGCGTTCTAAAAAAGTAACTGTATGACTAAACTGAGGAAAGAAGACCTGATTTTGATTACGATTGGTTTGATTGGGTCTGTGCTGTTGTGGATTGAGATCGACCGTGGTGGATGGGTGCTCTATCTTAGTTTTTTGATTTTCGGGATTTTAAGGGTGGCGGAATACTTTAAACTGAACCCCTACCAACGTAACAAAGCGCAGGTGCTAAAGTTAGTGTTTTCTTCGTTGATGATCATCACGGTGTTAACACATGTAATTTGGGGCGGCCGGCCGCTGTTCGGTCTGCTGGCTACGCTCCTGCTGATCTACTACATCATCAACCTGGAGCCTCGCGAAGAGAAGAACATCAGTGAATCGGAAGTTTAACCATGCACATCGCGCTTAAAGAACTTTTATACAAGATGGCCGATGATCAGTTGATCCTCGGCCATCGCAATTCTGAGTGGACCGGCTTCGGCCCCTTGCTGGAAGAAGACATTGCTTTTTCGTCTATGGCGCAGGATAAAGTGGGCCACAGCCAGGCTCTGTATCAATTGCTGCACGAGTTGGGCGAACAAGACCCGGACACGGTAGCCTTTACACGCAATGCCGCGCAATTTCACAACAGCATACTGGTTGAATTACCGAATGGCGAATATGACTTCAGCCTCATCAGACATTTTCTGTACGATACAGCGGAAGCCATCCGGTTCGAGATGCTGATGGACTCCAGCTACCAACCTTTGGCACAGCTGGCGCGCAAAGTGCGTGGCGAACTTCGCTACCACACGCTGCATGCCAATACGTGGGTAAAACAGCTCGGCCGCGCCACGGAAGAGAGCATCAGCCGTTTGCAACAATCCCTGAAGGTGGCCCTTCCCTATGCACTGGGTATTTTCGAAGAATCGCCCTACGAACAGCAACTGATAGATGAAAAAATATTTGGCGGTGAAAAAGTGCTGATGGAACGTTGGCGGGAGCAGGTAGAAAAAGTATTAAGTGAAACCCAACTTGCGCGACCCGACTGGAAACTGCAAAATCCCGTATTGGGCGGACGCATGGGCCAACACAGCGAATACTTGCAGCCGCTGCTCGATGAAATGAGCGAGGTATTCCGCATCGACCCAACCGCAGAGTGGTAATGGAAAAGGTCATTAAAGAGTTGGATGGCATACTGACCGAATTCAGCCGCAAGCTGAACGCCATTCCCGATTTTGAATTCAACGCCAAACCGCTTCCCAAAAAGTGGAGCAAGCAGGAGGTAATCGGCCACCTGATCGACTCGGCACAAAATAACCTGAGGCGATTCATTACGGCCCAGTACGAAACCAATCCTAAAATTGTATACGACCAGGACTTCTGGGTGCGTGCTTCCGCTTACCAGGGGGCATCGAAAGAAGAAGTCATTCAGCTTTGGGTGCTGATCAATCGCAGAATACAAGCTATTCTTAAAAGCATTCCCAACGAAAACCTGGCGAGCACGTGCGATACGGGCAAGCAAGAGGTGAGCTTAAAAACCATTGAGTGGCTTGCGCACGACTATGTAAAGCACATGAAGCACCACCTTAACCAGGTGGTGGCGGGTTCTTTTGATGTGGTTTATCCCTGAGTGATGGCACTGACACAAGACCAGGTCCGTTCTTGGCTGGAGGAAGTAAAAGATCCCGAAATTCCGGTATTATCGCTGGTAGACCTGGGTGTGATCACCGCCATTGACATTGCGGGCGACCGGGTGCGCGTAGAGATGACCCCCACTTTTGTAGGCTGCCCCGCACTGGAGTTAATGAAGGAAGAAGTGTTGCAGGTGTTGCGCAAGTATGGTGTTGAAAACCCCGAAGTGGCCGTTTCATTTCGCGATGGCTGGAGTTCGGATAAAATCAGCGAAAGAGGGAAGCAGGCGTTGAAGAAATTCGGGCTCTCGCCCCCACCCGACAATCGGTTGTTTACCGATCTGGAAATAATGGAACGCGCCCAATGCCCTCGTTGCGAAGGTACCGACACCGAGCTTAAAAATCCCTTCGGCCCCACTTTGTGCCGCGCCATTTACTACTGTAACCATTGCCGGGAAGCTTTTGAGCAGTTCAAGCCCCTTTAACAGTGCATTGTGGCCGAAAATATTACACCCCTTGCCCAAAGTGGGGTAAACCCTGTATCATTGCGGCCCGTAAAAGGAAAAAGCTTCAAAAAAACCATGAAATATACGGGCACCGCGCGCATTCACCGATCTATTGATATATCAAGGTTCTTACAGAGGATATTAATTAGCAATCATCAATAGATGAAACGAAGTCTTCCAGTTGCCTTAATCGGATTGTATGTGGCCCTTGCCGGTTGTGGTTCTTCCGGCAACATTCAGGAGCGAACGCAGTTTACGCGCCTCGACTCGCTAACCGATGAATACCTGGTGCTGCAAGACAGTGTGCTGCAATCGTGGAACCGCGTGGTGAAGACGGAAACAGATCGTTCGAAAGTATTGAAACAACTGGTGCAACAACTGGCCAGAGTATCCGGTGCCGTTACCATCCAATCGTTGCAAACGCAGGTGGCACAGCTCGAAAAAATCAGGTTTACACCCAAAAGCATCAGCAACCCACATGTGGTAGACGAATACGATGCGGCCTGCAAGAGTGTACTGGAGCACATTCATCAACTATCCGAGGAGGTCGGAACCTTGGCCGCTTCGCCCGAATTTGTTCAACAAGTGCAATGGGCACAACAGGCCAGCGTGAAAAGCATTTTTCAACGCGCACGCTACGATAGCCTTGCCACATTGTTCAACACATTTGTGGAATCCAACTGGCATGAACTGAGGGAAATTGAACGAAACGCCCAGCTTGAACGCAAGCCACTGTTTAACAACGTAGCTTCCAAGCAATAATGGCTCTAAATCCCTGCCTTTTTTGTAAATTCGGCACATGCGTGTGCTGCGCTTCATCGGCTTTCTGGCTGCCCTCCTCATTCCTGCCTGCCTGGTGGCAGGTGTCTACCTGGGTGGCTGGTATAATTTCTCGGCATTGGTATTTTCATTCGTCATGATTCCCGCCATCGACCAACTGATCGGCCTCGACACCAGCAATGTGAGTCCGCAGGAGGAGAAGAAGGTAAGCGAGGTTTTTTATTACCGGTTCGTTACTTACCTGTGGACCTACCTGCAGGTAGGGTTGTTAGGCTGGGCTGCGTACATCGTGGCCCACGGCTATCTGCAAACGCCCACCGATTGGCTGGGCTTTACTTTGAGTTGTGGTGTTATTACAGGTGGTGTAGGCATTACGGTGGCGCATGAGTTGGGGCACAAAAAATCTAAGCTGGAGCAGTTCTACAGCCAGGTGCTGTTAATGACGGTGTGCTACATGCATTTCTTTATCGAGCACAATCGGGGCCACCATGTGCAGGTTGCCACCGAGGCCGACCCGGCTACCGCCCGCAGGGGCGAAGGCTTCTATCGGTTTTGGATTCGCTCTGTGTTCGATGGCTACAGACATGCCTGGCACCTGGAACGTCAATCGCTGCAACGCAAAGGCCTGGGTGTGTTTCATTGGCGTAATCAAATGATTTGGTTCACCATTTTACCACTCGTATTTTGTGGCCTGTTGGTTGCCCTCTTTGCATCTACGGCTGTCGCAGCCATCGCGATCACTTCCCTCTTCTTCGCCCAAAGCATCATTGCATTTACGTTGCTGGAGTTGGTGAATTATATTGAACACTACGGCATTTTGAGGCGTAAACTCCCCTCAGGCGAATATGAGCGTGTGAACCCCATGCACTCGTGGAATGCAAGCCACCTGGTCAGCAATTTTTTCCTGTTTCAATTACAACGCCATTCCGATCACCACGCTTATGCACACAAGCGCTACCAGGTTTTGAAACACTATGACGAAAGCCCGCAGTTGCCCTACGGATACCCCACCATGATTTTACTGGCGCTGCTGCCCCCGGTCTGGTTTCGCTTCATGCATCCACGGTTAGAGCAGTGGGAGAAAAATGTCTACCGGGTGGCTCGTTAGTTTGCTATGTATCGTGTTAAACGCACCACTACCGACTTTGAAATGGGAGTCTGGCTGCCTCTGGCAAAGTGATTGTACGGAACTACGGCATTGGCTTCGGGAAAATAAGTAGCCACATTTTTAGTAGGAATAGTATATGGCACTACCACAAAATTTTCGGCCGTGCGCACTACCCCGTCATAGTGGCTGGAGATGTTTACCCTGTCACCTTTTTGAAGGTTCATGTGTGCAGCGTCCTGCTCATTCATAAAAATCACCCGCCTGCCATGTCTGATGCCGCGGTAGCGATCGTCTAATCCATAAATGGTGGTGTTATATTGATCGTGGCTTCGAATGGTCATCATCAATAATTCGTCTTCGCCCAATGTATGTTCGGCCACCGCATTGATGGTGAAGTGGGCCTTGCCCGTACGGGTTTTGAACTCGCCCACGCGCGCACCATTGGGAAGATAAAAACCACCGGGTTTGCGCACCCGCTCATTGTAGCGCTCGAAACCGGGTATGGTCTTCTCAATTAAATCGCGAATGTGGTCGTAATCATCGGCCAATTCGCTCCAGTTGAGGTTACCGGTTGGCAGCGTGGCGTTTGCAAGTTCAGTTACGATCTTCACTTCACTGAGTAACTGATGGGACACCGGCTGGCGGTTACCCCGTGATTGGTGCACCACACCTGTGGAATTTTCTACACTTACAAATTGTGGTTGGCCGTTTTGCACGTCTGCCTCGGTGCGGCCCAGGCAGGGGAGGATAATGGCCTCTTTGCCGGTAACCAAATGGCTGCGGTTCAGCTTGGTAGAAACCTGCACCGTTAATTCGCATTGATTGAGTGCGCGCGCTGTAAAGTCCGTATCGGGAGTGGCTGCGAGAAAATTTCCACCCATGGCGAAAAACACTTTCACTTTTCCCTCCGCCATGGCCTGAATGGTTTCAACCGTATCGTACCCATTTGTGCGAGGTGGTTGAAATTGGAAGTTGGCTTCCAGCCTGTCCAGAAATTCCTTGCCGGGCTTCTCGTAAATACCCATGGTGCGGTCGCCCTGCACGTTGCTGTGGCCGCGCACCGGGCAGGTGCCCGCACCGGGTTTGCCGATGCTGCCCTTCAACAGCAGCAGGTTCACAATCTCGCGGATGTTGTCTACCGCATTTTTGTGCTGGGTAAGACCCATGGCCCAGCAAACAATAATTTTACTTTTTGAGGCCAGCAACGTCACGGCTTCATCCACCAGCCGTTCTTCCACACCAGCCTGTTTAATAAGGTCGGCCGTTTTTACCTGCCGGAGGTGCGCCAGCAACGCTTCAAACCCGGTGGTGTGATGGTTGATGAATGCCCTGTCAAAGACCTGGCCGGGCGATTCGTTTTCTTTTTCCAACAACTTCTTCAGCATGGCTTTCAGCAAAGCCACATCTTCGTTGATGCGAACCGGCAACCATAGATCGGTAATGGTGGTGGGCTTGCCGATCAGATTGAGCGGGTTTTGCGGATGCCTGAAACCAATCAGCCCCGCCTCCGGCAGCGGGTTGATGGCAATGATTTTCGCACCGTTGGCCTTTGCTTTTTGCAGGGCCGTAAGCATGCGTGGGTGGTTGGTACCCGGGTTCTGCCCCATGATCACAATCACTTCGGCCAGGTAGAAGTCTTCCAGCTTTACCGAACCCTTGCCAATGCCTACGGTTTCCGTTAGCGCCACGCCACTCGACTCGTGGCACATGTTGGAACAATCGGGCAGGTTGTTGGTGCCATACATGCGCACAAACAACTGGTAGAGAAAGGCCGCTTCGTTGCTGGTGCGGCCCGAAGTATAAAACACCGCCTCGTTGGGCGAGGGCAGGCTTCTTAGTTTTGCGCCAATGTACCGAAATGCATCTGTCCACGAAATGGGTTCATAGTGTGTGGCACCTGTTCGCAAAATCATAGGTTCTGTTATGCGGCCACTCTTACCTATTTCAAAATCTGTCCATGTTTGCATTTCTGACACAGCGTACTTTCTGAAAAATGTGGCATCGCACTTTTCTGTGGTGGCCTCTTCTGCCACCGCTTTCGCACCGTTCTCGCAAAATTCCACCACCGACCGGTGTTCATCCGGATCGGGCCAGGCACAACCGGGGCAATCGAAGCCATCGAACTGGTTTACCTTCAGCAAGGCTTTTGTTCCCTCCACCAGCCCTACCTCTTTGGCAATGTGCTGCAAGGAGCTGGCCACAGCCGCCAGCCCACCGGCCTCGCGTTGTGGTTGCCGGATAATGGGATCTGCCTCTTTCATTAATTACGAAGGTAGCGATTTCGAAGCATTGGTAAACCTTATGGTTTGATTCGCGCAGCAGCCGAGTAAATATTGAACGAACTGCCTCGCAAAAAACCAATCAACGTCATATTTAATTGTTCAGCCAGCGACACGGCCAGGCTGGATGGTGCACCTACGGCTGCCATTACCGCGAAACCAGCCATGGCGGCTTTTTGCACCAACTCAAAACTCGCTCGCCCGCTTACTAGCAACACACACCCGGTGGCCGGAATCTGTTTTTTCAACAACAGCGCACCAATGGCTTTGTCGAGGGCGTTGTGGCGGCCTACATCTTCGCGCAGCAACAGCAACTCACCGTTAGCTGCGAACACACCCACCGCATGCAACCCACCTGTATGCTGAAAAACCATTTGTGCGTTCCTCAATCTGTCGGGCAGCGAAACAATCAGCTCCGAATGGATCTGAAAGTCGGAATCGATACCTTCACAACGCTGCTGTACTGATTCTATAGAAGTTTTGCCACATACACCGCAACTGGAAGATGTGTAAAAATTGCGTTGCAGCCTGGACCAATCAAGTGGCACTGAAGGCTTCAGCTCCACGCGCACTACGTTTCCTTGCTCCTCCTGGCGGCCCACGTCTTCGCAGTATTTAACGCTTTCTATGTCATCCAACGATTGAACAATGCCTTCTGTAAACAAAAAGCCCAGTGCCAGTTCAAAATCATGACCCGGGGAGCGCATGGTTACACTGAGGCTCCTTTGTTCGCGCACCTCGCGGCCAAAACCCAGGCGGATTTCCAGCGGCTCTTCTGTGGCAACCAGATCGGGTTTGTTGAGCCAAGCTGCTTCGTGAAAATGAACCACTTGAACAGATTGAACGGGGTTGTTATTGGCTTGCTTCATCCTGTTGGCCTCCTTTTTTTGGGCGTTTGCCCGTCCTGGAATCAAATGCAAGTTAGCAATTGCCAATTTGTGCATTTCAAAAATACCGTGTACGGATTTCAGGCAAGCAGTGCTTCCGGCAACTGAACTACGGCAAAAAAATCACCAGCCTGTGCGAAACAGGCTGGTGACCTTCTTAATTCCCTCTACTTATTGGTTGGGCGTTTCCACGTTTATCTTCTGCACTTTCTCGTAACCAAACAGTTCGTCAAGGGTTAACTCTTGCACCTTGCCATATTTTTGAAGGTCTCTAAAATTCAGCTTGTCTTTACTGCCCACCAATACCACGTTGTATTTAGCGTTTTTAAGATACTGCTCCTGAAATTGTTGTACATCGTCCAGCGTCATGGTTTGCACCTGTTCATACACATCTTTGCGTATGTCGTGGTCGATCCCTTGCCTTTGTGCGTTCAGGTAGTTGAACAACACGCCTGTTTTGGTGATGCGCTCGCTTTCTATGCGGTTCATCAATGCGCTCTTGGCCACCTCAAAGCCACTTTCGGTACGCGGGAAATTGTGGATCAGATCGTTCAATCCCTTCATGGCTTCCACCTGCTTGTCGGCCTGGGTACCTACGTAGCCGTAGAAGAAGTCATTGCCCGTAGGTCGGTTGGCGGTGCCATAGTAGGCGAACGCAGAGTACGCCAGCCCTTGTGCTTCGCGCAACTCCTGAAAAATAGGCGAACTCATGTTGCCATCGAAGTATTCATTGAACATGCGCGTAGCCGGAATGCGTTTCGCGTCAAAGGCCGGTCCCTTGGTAAGGAACATGATTTCCGCCTGCACCATGTCGTAGTTGGCCCAAAATACGCCTTGATCGGCTACATCTTTCATGGCAAATTCAACTGGTGGCGGCAGCGGCTTCAGTTGTTCTGGTAACTGGTGCAGTTGGTTTAAGGTAGCCACCACCTCGTCTGCCTTGCGGGGACCGTAGTACAGCACCTTGTGCTCCATCTGCGTAAATCCTTTGATGATGTCAGTCAGTTGTTCTGCCTTCAGTTCGCGCAAATCTTTGTTGGAGACCACGTTGGTAAAAGGTGACTCTGCGCCATACAAGCCGTAGTTAAGCAATCCCTCATACAAAATGGCGAACTTATCTTTCTTCACGTCATCGCGCTTCTTAAAGATGCCATCCACCACTTTTTTAAGCGCTGCTTCATCGGGTTTCGGGTCGGCCAGCAATTGTTCAAAAAGTGTGATGGCCTTGTCCATGTGCTCGCTCAAACCATTCAGGTAGATGTAGGTGCGGTCTTCGGCCGCAAAAACACCAAAATTGCATCCTATCTTGTAGAGCTCCTTCTTAAAATCTTCGTTGCTCATCTGCGAGGTGCCGAGGTACTCCAGGTACTCCACGGCCACCTTCAAGGTGGGATCGTTGTTAGTACCCACATCCGAAAGATAATACAGGGTAAACAGCTCGTTCTCGGAGTTAGGTGCATACAATACCGGCACGTCTTTATTCATCGCCAGTTTTTGCACGTCTTTGCTGTAGTCGAGGAAACGAGGCTCCAACTTAAGGGGCTTGCTGTTCAGCAGTTCTTGATGAAAAGGAGATTTGGCTTCTTTGTTCAACGCCACGCGGGTGATCTCCGGCTTCGAAACTTTACGGGCATTCGGATCTTTGCCGTTGCGCTTGTATACCACTACATAGTTGTTGCCATACTTCTCGTTGGCAAACTTCACGATGTCATTTTTGGTAAATCGCTTCAACGTTTCGACCGACTCCACCATCTGCTGCCACTGTATGTCGTTCGTAAACGCTATTACCATATCGTTGGAGCGCGACCAGTTGTATTCAGATTGCTGAATGCGGTTTTTCTTCAAGTCGTTGATTACCGCCTCGATCAGCCAATCCTCAAACTCGCCTTTCTTCAGCAGCTCAATCTGCTCCAGCAGCAAGTCCTTCACCTGCTCCAGTGTTTGTCCTTCGCGGGGTTTGCCCTGGAAAGTATGAACGGCATAGTCATTCAGAACATCCACGTAGCTGGCGGGCTCTAACACTTTTTGCTGTTGCTTCAGGTTCAGGTCTATCAACCCTGCTTGCGAGTTCGACAGAATCATATCCGTCAGACGCAACAAGTTGTATTCGTCCGAGCTGCGGCCATCAAAACGGAAGCCCAGGTTCACCCACTCCGCATCGGGCCCGAATACTTCCTTCACCACCGGCTGCTGAATGGGGTCTTCTTGTATTTTGGTCCACACCGGCAACTGCTCGTTGGGCTGCCAGTCGCCAAAATACTGATCGATCAGCGCAATGGTTTTGTCATAGTCTAGGTCGCCACTGAGGCAAATGGCAACGTTGTTGGGTCGGTAGTAGGTGTTGAAATAATTTTTGATGTTGGTAATGGAAGGGTTCTTCAGGTGGTCGATGGTGCCAATAACGGTTTGGGTTCCGTAAGGATGCTTTTGAAATACTCCCTGGTAGAGTGCCTCGTAGGTTTTCCAATAGTCGTTGTCCAGACTGCGGTTCTTTTCTTCATACACGGTCTCCAGTTCGGTGTGAAACAGGCGCGGCACAATCACGCGGAAGCGGTTGGCCTCCAGCTTCAGCCAGTTTTCAATCTGGTTGGCCGGAATGTCGTTGATGTACACGGTGCGGTCTTCGCTGGTGTAGGCATTGGTGCCGCGCGCGCCAATCTCCGACACCATCTTATCGTACTCGTTGGCAATAGCCAACTTCGAGGCCGCGTTCGACACCTGGTCGATGAGGCGGTAATACTTTACCCGCTCTACTGAATCAGTCAGCGCCCGGTAGTGCTCGAACATGTGCTCAATGCTATCGAGGTACACCTTTTCATCGGCCCAGTTAAGGGTGCCAAAATCGGAAGTGCCCTTGAACATGATGTGCTCCAGGTAGTGTGCCAGTCCCGTGGTTTCGGCTGGGTCGTTTTTGCCACCGGCCTTCACCGCTATTTGGGTTTGCAGCCTGGGCTCCGCCTGGTATTGGCTGAGGTACACTTTCAATCCGTTTTTGAGCGTGTAGATGCGCACTTTCAACGGATCGTTCTCCACATACTCGTAGGAAAAGCCACCGCTTTCGCCCGTGCGGGTGGCATACTTATCGGGCGCAGTGCAGGCTACCGCCAGGCAAATCGCCAGAAAAAACGTAACTAATCTGATTTTCATGAAGTTTTTGGGTTGGATTGTGATGGTAAATAACAAAAAGCCGCTACAAGGCGCCATCCCCGGTTTCAGGTAAGGTCCTCCCCCATTTTGACGTATCTAACGTACGAAAAATCTGCATTATTGCCCATCCAAAGTTTCGACCGGTATCAAACGTAAAAAACAGAAACTATGTCAATGCTCATTTCGTTATCTTTAACCTATAAATGTTTTGTATGAAAAGATTTGCCGTGTGGTTGGTAGTGGTAGTTGGTCTGACTGCGCTCTCGTTCACCCCCCCAGCCGAGCGTTACTTCGAGATAGCCAAGAACCTCGACATATTTGCCTCGCTGTTCAAAGAGGTGAACGCCCTGTATGTAGACGAGGTAAATCCCAACAAGCTGATCCGCACGGGCATCGATGCCATGCTGAACTCGCTCGATCCTTATACCAATTATATTCCCGAAGATGAAGTAGAAACGTTCCGCACCATCAACACCGGCCAGTACGGTGGCATTGGTGCCGTTACCCGCGAAATTGGTCAGCGCACGGTGGTTACCATGATTTATGAAGGCTACCCGGCCGCTAAGGCGGGATTGAAAATTGGTGACGAAGTAATCAAGATGGACGAAGTGGACCTCACCAAAATTTCGATGGAAGAGGCAGAATTGCTGATGCGCGGACAAGTGGGCACCCCCTTGAAACTAACTGTGAAGCGAGTGGGCGTGGCCAACCCGATTGTGCTGGAATTCAAACGCGAGAAAATAAAAGTCAACAACGTGCCTTACTTCGGCATGGTGAGCCCCGAAATCGGCTTCGTGCAGCTATCGGACTTTACACCCGATGCAGGCAAAGAAGTGAAGAATGCAGTGGTGGCGCTAAAAGAAAAAGGTGCCAAGGGCATCATCCTCGACCTGCGCGGCAACCCGGGCGGCCTGCTGTTCGAAGCGGTGAACGTGTGCAACATCTTCATCCCGAAAGGAAAGAAAGTGGTTACCACCAAAGGCAAAGTGGAAGACAGCAACATTCACTACGAAACACTGAATCCCCCCGTTGATACCGAAATACCTGTGGCAGTATTGATTAACCGCGGCAGTGCGTCCGCTTCAGAGATTGTAGCCGGCACATTACAAGATTACGACCGCGCAGTGATCATCGGTGAAAAATCTTTCGGAAAAGGGTTGGTGCAGCTCAGCCGCCCCCTGTCGTACAACTCGCAGGTAAAAATTACAACGGCCAAATACTACACACCCACGGGCCGCTGCATACAGGTGTTGGATTACACACACCGCAGAGAAGATGGCAGTGCGGGTGCAATACCCGATTCTCTCAAAAAAGAATTCAAAACATCGCGCGGCCGCATTGTGTACGATGGTGGTGGCATCGATCCTGATATTGTAACCGAAGGCTTTGATGCCTCCACCCTTACCCAGGTGCTTTACACCAATGGCTTCTTGTTCGACTACTCCACATTGTATGCATCGAAGCACCCGGCCATTGCGCCTGCTACCGAATTTGCGCTAACCGATGAAGAGTATAACGAATTTGCCAACTGGATGAAAGGCAAGAGTTACACGTATCGCTCGCCCGTAGAAGCCGAACTGGCCAAGTTAGTTGAAGAGGCCAAGCGCGAACGTTACTATGATGAACTGAAGCCCCAACTGCAAACCATGCAGGCACGCCTGGCCGAAAGCAAGAAAAACGATTTACAGACTTTCAAAGACCAGATCAAAAGTCTGTTGGAAGAAGACATCGCCTCGCACTATTATTACGAACGGGGCGCCATTGAGGTGGGCTTCAAACGCGATACCGATATCAAGAAAGCGATTGAGATACTGAACAACACCACCGCGTACCGCAAGCTGCTGAACATGTAACACGAATGACCTCCGCCAAAAGGGTACTTCGCAAAACGACAATCATCACCAGTCTACTGTTAGTAGGGCTGTTGTTGCTCATCGATTCGTGCATCCAATTTCGCATGAGCAGAAAAGAAGTAGATCAATTCTTTTCTGACAAGCCCTTCAAAGGAACGTTACATCAATACTATGTGGGCAACCAGCCCATCTCCTACCTGAAAGTCGGTGAGGAGAGCAAACCACTGGTGGTGTTTGTGCATGGCTCGCCTGGTTCACTCAGCGCCTTTATTGACTTTATGGCTGACACCAGTCTGCTGAAAAGAGCGCAACTGGTTACTGTAGACCGTCCCGGATTTGGTACTTCTAACTTCGGCAAAGCCGAACCTTCGCTGAGAAAGCAGGCCGCTGCCATTAAACCCTTGTTAGAGGCGCACCAAAATAATCGGCCCATCATATTGGTGGGGCACTCGTTGGGCGGACCTGTGATTGCGCGCATGGCCATGGACTACCCCGACCTGGTAGATGGCCTGGTGTTCGTGGCCCCCTCCCTCGATCCGGAGTTGGAACCCCACGAGTGGTTTCGGGCACCACTGGCGACACCTTTCTTCAAATGGATGCTGCCCCGCTCGCTGCGCGCCTCTAACGATGAAATATACCAGTTGAAGCCCGAACTGCAGAAGATGTTGCCGCTATGGGGAGCCATCCGCTGCCCTTCTATTGTGATACAAGGGCTGAAAGATTCGCTGGTGCCACCCGCCAATGCGGAGTTTGCCCAACGCATGATAACCAATGCGCCCGTGAAGCTGATGCTGGAAGAATCGATGGACCACTTTGTGCCCTGGAGCCACCCCCACCTGATTCGCCACGCGGTGTTGGAAATGGTGAATAACCAAACTCAATTACTAACGGGTAAAAGCAACAGGCCTTGACAACGGATGCCCTCCTGCTACTGCTCAGCTCATTGGGGGTTATTCAATCCCTGTTCTTCGCCATCTATTTGTTCACCTCTCCACGCGGCCACCGTTTGGCCAATGTACTCTTCGCGTTGTTG
Source organism: Bacteroidota bacterium (assembly GCA_049324055.1). Taxonomy (GTDB): domain Bacteria; phylum Bacteroidota; class Bacteroidia; order Cytophagales; family Cyclobacteriaceae; genus ELB16-189. Next base: position 135,714 of record JBMOLS010000034.1, read on the forward strand.
ATTCTGTCCATCTCTGTGCGGGTGGGGAAATCGGTGTTTAATCATTTTCTGGTGATGGACGGGGCCTTCCGCAACGTGGGGCTGGCAGCGCAACTGGCCACCGGCCCGCTATTGTGGTTCTATGGCCTGCTGTTGCTGCAGTTGAAGGACACAGAGGCACTCTACGAAGCGGCACGCAAACAAACAACCGTGCATTTATAAAACCCCTAAAAAGGTACGGCTCCGCCTTGGTAAAAGGTCGGAGCCGTGGTTTACAGGTTTAGGTTAAGAAAAAATCTATCGCAAGAAGAGCAACTCGCGGTATTTCACCAGCGGCCAGTCTTCATTGTCTACCAGTAATTCAAGCTTATCTACTGCATCGCGAATTTGCTCAAAGTATTTTTCTTTGATGTCATCGCAGTACGCCAAAGCGCGCTTGTGCGTATCGGTAATTTTGTTGATGCGCTTGCGTTCTTCCACCATGGCACGCACGCTCGTTTTAATGGTATCGATGTGGCCCGAAATTTCTTTGATGGTTTGCACCACAGCCGCGTTGTCTATACCCAGGCCTTTCAAGCCATTGGCATTTTCTATCAGCTTGGTTTGGTAAGCAATAGCGGTAGGCACAATGTGGTTCATGGCCAGATCGCCCATCACACGGGCTTCAATCTGCACGCGCTTGATGTACGACTCCAGGCGTATTTCATTGCGCGCCTCCACTTCTTTGTGTGAGAGCACACCATGCTTCTCGAACAGCGCCAACGATTTTTTGGTTACGTACGCATCGAGTGCGCGAGGCATGTTCTTGATGTTGTTGAGGCCACGCTTGGCCGCTTCCTTCACCCACTCTTCCGAGTAGCCATCGCCTTCGAAACGGATGTTTTTGGATTCTTTGATGTACTTGCGCAACACGTTCACAATAGCCATACGCTTCTCGGTGCCCTTCTCAATGTCTTTGTTGACCGTTTCAAAGAAGTCGTCCAGTTGTTCGGCCACAATGGTGTTGAGGGCCGTCATGGCTGTGGCGCAGTTGTCGCTGGAGCCCACCGCGCGGAACTCGAACTTGTTGCCCGTAAAGGCAAAAGGCGAAGTGCGGTTGCGGTCGGTGGCATCCAGGATGATTTCAGGAATCTGGTCGATGCCAAGTTTCATGTACATGTTGTCGCCCTTCTCGATCTTCACGTTGCCCTTGCTTTCCAGCTCGTCCAATACGGCCGTCATCTGTGCACCAATAAACACCGACATGATAGCGGGGGGTGCTTCGTTGGCTCCCAGGCGGAAGTCGTTGCCCGGTGTGGCAATGCTGGCGCGCAGCAAGTCGGCATGCTCGTGCACGGCCTTGATGGTGGTGATGAAGAAGGTGAGGAACATCAGATTATCGCGCGCGCTGCTGGTGGGTGCGTAGAGGTTTACACCTGTGTCGGTAATCAAAGACCAGTTGTTGTGCTTACCACTACCATTTACGCCTGCAAATGGTTTTTCGTGGAAGAGGATGCGCAGGTTGTGCTTCTCTGCCACGCGGCCCATCACGTCCATCATCAACTGGTTGTGGTCGTTGGCCACATTTACGTCTTCAAACAAAGGTGCTACCTCAAACTGGCTGGGTGCTACCTCGTTGTGGCGGGTTCGCACCGGTATGCCCAGCTTCCAGCATTCAATTTCAAACTCCTTCATGAAATCGTACACACGTGAGGGGATGGAACCAAAGTAATGGTCTTCCATCTGCTGCCCGCGTGCGGGTGCATGACCGAAGACCGTTCGGCCTGCCATCACCAGGTCAGGACGCGCGTTAAAAAGGTCTTTGTCTACCACGAAGTATTCTTGCTCGCAGCCGAGCGAAGCTACTACGTGCTGAATGTCTTTATCAAAAAGCTGGCACACTTTAGTAGCTGCGTTGTCAACCGCCTTCAAAGCCTTCAGCAAAGGAGATTTATTATCGAGCGTTTCGCCCGTGTATGAAACAAATACGGTAGGTATACTTAACGTTTTGCCATATAAAAACATGGGCGAAGTTGGATCCCACGCGGTGTAGCCACGCGCCTCGAAAGTAGAACGGATACCTCCTGAAGGGAATGACGATGCATCGGGCTCTTGTTGTACCAACTCGCTGCCTTTAAATTTCTCTATGCCGGCCAACGCATCGAAGAATGAATCGTGCTTTTCGGCTGTGCCACCCGTCATCGGTTGGAACCAGTGGGTGAAGTGCGTGGCACCTTTGCTCAGCGCCCAGGTTTTGGCTGCCTGTGCTACGGCATCTGCCGTAGCCTCGTCAATTTTTTCGTGGTTTTTGATTGCATTGCTAACCTTTTTGAAAACGGCCGGGGCCAGGGTAGCGCGCATCTGGTCCATGCCAAACACATTCTCGCCAAAGAAGTCGGAAACTTTGGGGCTGGGTAAGTCGACATGTACACGTGCTCGTTCGCTGAGTTTCTTCAGCGCCTCAAAACGTAAGTGTGCCATAAGGGTGGTTGTTATTTATTGGGATTTGCGGCAAAAATAGGCTAATCTGGCACACATAGGGTTAAAAATGACCCTATTTTTTTACAAAATTATATTCAAACGTTAACATAGGGGTGTTTTTGCCGCTTTTCCGCGACCGAGGTCTGGTTTGAATTGGGGTTATTGGTAGAGCAGATTTAAAATCCCCGTTAACTGGGTTCGACATCGCAGATGTGGGACAGAATGATGTTATTAAAGGAAAGGGCACAAGCGGACGCGGGGGCTGGAGAGTGAAGAATGTTATACTACCGATCTGTCTCTACCACTCTTTCAGAAATCTCCATTATCCTTTTCTAATATCTTCTTTGTGTAAGTCGTCTTTGCTTTCAAACCAATCTTCGATCGCGACCTCTCTACCGTTTTTTAAACCCAGAACAATTACTTGAGTTGATCCAGTAGGCAAGAAGTTCACCAATATCCTCTTTTTATAGCTCTTAGCAGTACTTATATCCTTGAACAGCACCACAGAGTGTTTCCACCTATTCTTAATTGGCAATCCGGTTTGGTGAAAAGAGACGTATCGAAACCTTGGCGCTAAGATTAAATAGCAGATAAATGTGTTGAATCACAAAGCCTATTCAGCGATCAATATTATTGGCCTTTCGTTAGGTATTGCCGTTACTGTTTTGATACTGCTCTTTGTTGTTCATGAAACAAGTTATGATGGATTCCATCAGAATAAAGACAGAATTTTTCAGGCAAAATCTGAAGTCAAATATGGTGACATGACCATTTATGCTACAGCCTTGTCGGCTCCCTTTGGGCCCCTGGCTAAGGAAGCGTCTGTATCTATAGAAGAATTTTTACGCATTCGAAAACCCGGCCGGGTGGTTATTAAAAGTAATGATGACACTAAATACTTTGAAGACCATCTCATTTTTGCTGATCCTTCTCTCTTTGAAGTTTTCTCCTTCAAGGTAATAAATGGCAGTCCCTCTGCATTGGGTGAGCCAGGAAGAGTACTTATTACCCCAACCATTGCAACAAAATATTTTGGCAAAGAGTATGCTATTGGTCGCTACATAACATATAACGACAGCACCCAACTGGAGGTAGCCGGTCTGATAGAGCCTCCGCCATCTAACTCAACGCAGCAATTTGAACTTGTTGCCTCTTTCTCAACGCTCGGTATTCTAAAGGATGAGAATGAGGTAACGCAATACAATCACGACTTAGCGAGCTTGGGCGCGTACGAAACGTACCTTTTACTCGAAGGCGCAGAAGCAAAATACCAGGTCGAGATGGCCATCTCTAAAATTGTAAAGCCTTCTGTTAACGAAAAATATTTCCTGGAACCATTACTTCAACCTCCTCCTCACATAGATCGGCTTATTATCTTTTCAAGCGGGTCTCCATTCAGTTTTAGTTTTGTTGATCAGGATTATGGAAGGAAATTCTCGAACGAGGAACGCATTGGCAAGTTAGCTGCATTCTTTGCAACGCTTGCCGTACTGATCTCATGCCTCGGTCTTTTTGGGCTTGCCTCCTTCGTAGCCGAACAGCGCATAAAAGAAATTGGCATTCGAAAAGTTTTAGGCGCTACCGTCTCAAACCTCTGGCGCATGCTATCCATAGATTTTATACTGCTGGTGATTATCTCTTGTTGCATCGCCATTCCGATGTCCGCCCTATTCATGAACAATTGGTTGATGCAATTTCAATACAGGATTCCGCTTCCATGGCAAACATTTGTGGGTGCGGTATTGGGATCGATCAGCATCACCTTGCTTACCGTGAGTTACCAGGCAGTGAAAGCCGCTTTGGCAAACCCTGTAAAGAATCTGAAAAGCGAATAGAAACCGTGTTCGTTAATAGTTGTCGGCTATCGGTTATTCGATCAACCAACAACTATTAACAACTTCTAACGCGCAAAGAACTTATAAATCGTCTTTTGTTTGTAAACCTCTCCAGGCCTAAGCACTACGTTTGGAAATGTCGGTTGGTTAGGTGAATCTGGAAAATGTTGCGCCTCTAAACAGAAGGCGGTGCGCCACGCATAAGGTGTGCCGCCTTTGCCCACGTCATTTCCATTCAAAAAATTGCCACTATAAAATTGCAGGCCAGGTTCGGTGGTCCATACCTCCATTACCCTGCCCGAAGTAGGCTCGTACACTCGGGCCGCCAACAAAAGTCCATCGCCTGATCTGTTTAAAACAAAGTTGTGATCATAGCCCCCGCCCAGCTTCAACTGCTCTTCCTCGTTGTTGATGCGTTCGCCAATGGCGTGCGGGTTGCGGAAATCAAACGCGGTGCCCGTTACGTCACGCAACTCACCGGTGGGAATCAGCCCAGCGTCCACCGGGTTAAACTTATCAGCATAAATGGTAAGCTCATGCCCCAGTATGTCGCCCACACCGGCACCGGCCAGGTTAAAAAACGAATGATGGGTGAGATTGACAACGGTGGGCTTATCGGTAGTGGCCTCGTATTCTATGACCAGCTCATTCGAATCGGTGAGTGCGTAAACCACCTTAGCCTGCAGGTTACCGGGGTATCCTTCTTCACCATCCTTGCTCAGGTAGGTCAACGTCACCGACTTTCCATCTTCACCCGGCTTTGCCTGCCAATACACGTTGTGAAAACCACCGGGCCCGCCATGCAGCGCGTTCTCCCCGTTATTGGTGGCCAACTGGTAGGTTTGTCCATCAATGGAAAACTTACCCTTGGCAATACGGTTGCCGTAGCGGCCAATCAGCGCTCCGAAATACAAATTCCCCGTGGGGTATTGGCTTGCCGAATCATAACCCAACACCACATCGCCCAGGTTGCCGGCTCGGTCGGGCACCCATAAAGTCATCACCTTGCCACCATAGTTGGTTATGTCGGCCTTCATGCCTTGGCTATTGGTTAACGAAAAAACAGTAGGCGTTTGCGGAGCAGTTGTGTTCATGGAGTCCTTGCGGGTTGTGCAGTTGATACAAGTAAGCAGTAGAAAAACGAGTGCGGGGACTGGTGCCTTCATTGGTTAGTAGTTGTTTTGAACTGGACAGACGGAATCGCACGATTCATATTCATTTGGGTGGAATGCCGCAAATGGCGATTTCATGTGATCATAGGTGAAAAGATACAGAACTACCTAACATTTGTTAATACCGTTGCTAAAAATTTTATTTGCCGTTGGCCTTGAATCTCGAAATTATTTACCCAATCTTGCACCATCATCGCAACAAAAAGTGAAGAGCCAGTTAAATCATAACGTTCCAAAGGCAGTAGTGAACAAGGCCCTGAACCTGGTGGTGATTATTGTTATCGTCCTTATTCTGCCAAATGCAGGGCGATGGTGAATTGAATTAACAGAAAACATCAACAGAACCGCCCTGATACAAAGCATCAGGGCGGTTTTGTTTTATATAACCGAACGCAAACTAACGATTGTTTAAAACCATATGTATTACAACAACAACACGGTACTCTTCCTCGATGGCAAATTTGTGAAAGCATCCAACGCGCAGGTTGATCTTTTTGGCCAAACCCTGCACTACGGATACGGTGTGTTCGAGGGTATCCGCTCTTACCAAACCATTCACGGAACCAAAATCTTTAAAGCACACGAGCATTACGAACGCCTGCAACGCAGCGCAGAACTGGTGGGCATCCCCTTCAAACACACCGTGGAAGAACTAACGCAGATAACCTACCAACTTCTGGAAAGAAACAAACTCTCTAACGCCTACATACGTCCGTTGATTTTCTGCGGGCCCAACATGTCGCTCACCGCACCGAAGGAAGTTTCGCTGATGATTGCTGCCTGGGAATGGGGCAAGTATTTTGGCGATCAGCAGGTAAAGGTTTGCATCTCTACCTACCAACGCCCTAACCCTCGTTCGGTAAAAGTGGAAGCCAAGGTTTGCGGGCACTATGTAAACTCCATTATGGCTACCATGGAAGCCAAAGGCCGCGGTTTCGATGAAGGCCTGATGATGGACATGAACGGCTTTGTGGCCGAAGGCCCAGGTGCCAACTTCTTCTACGAAAAAGACGGCATTCTATACACACCCCCGCCTGGTAACATTCTTCCCGGCATAACCAGGCAGACTGTTATCGACATCTGCCACCAATTGGATATTCCTGTTGTGGAAAAATTCTTTAAGCCCGAGGTACTGTTCGATGCCGACAGCGCCTTCTTCTGCGGCACGGCTGCGGAAGTAATAGGTATTGAATCGATAGAGGGGCAGACCTTCCATAAAACGTGGGAACATTCGCTGGGGCACATTGTGCAGGAAGCCTACAAGTGCATTGTAATGGACAAAAGCTATTCGTACGTAATTGTTTAAATCATTGGCGATTGTGGGTTGCTTTTTTTAAAAAGATTTCGAACACCCACAACTAACAACGAATAACCAGCAACTCATTATCAATGGAACTAAACAGATATAGCAAAACAATTACGCAAGACCCAACGCTGCCGGCCTCTCAGGCCATGCTCTACGGCATCGGCTTAACGGAGCACGATCTTACCAAAGCGCAAGTGGGCATTGTAAGTACGGGCTACGATGGCAACACCTGCAACATGCATTTGAACGCACTGGCAGGAGAAGTAAAGCAAGCCGTGTGGGACCAGAAACTGGTAGGACTGATCTTTCACAGCATTGGCGTAAGCGATGGCATTGCCAACGGCACAGAGGGCATGCGTTACTCGTTGGTGAGCCGCGAAGTAATTGCCGACTCTATTGAAACCGTGGTGGGTGCCCAACATTACGATGCCGTAATAGCCGTGGTAGGTTGCGACAAAAATATGCCCGGCTCACTCATTGCCATGGGAAGGCTGAACCGCCCCGCCATTATGGTATATGGCGGCACCATTGCAGGTGGCCACTACAAAGGGCGCGAGTTAAATATCATCTCCGCCTTTGAAGCCCTGGGCGAAAAGTTGGCCAATAAGTTATCCGAAGAAGATTTTAAAGGCATTATCCAGAACTCGTGCCCGGGGGCCGGTGCCTGTGGCGGCATGTACACAGCCAACACCATGGCCTCGGCTATCGAGGCGCTGGGCATGGCGCTGCCCTACTCCTCTTCTAACCCCGCACTGAGCAAAGACAAATCGAATGAGTGCATAGAAGCGGGCAAAGCCATCCGTCTGCTTCTGGAAAAAGACATCAAGCCCCGCGACATCATGACGTGGAAGGCTTTTGAAAACGCCATCACGTTGGTGATGGTGATGGGCGGCTCTACCAATGCCGTACTGCACCTCATCGCCATGGCAAAAAGCGTAGGTATTCAGCTCACGCAGGATGACTTTCAACGCATATCCGACAAAACCCCGTTGCTGGCCGACCTGAAGCCGAGCGGAAAATACCTGATGGAAGCGCTTCATAAAATCGGGGGTGTGCCTTCGGTGATGAAGTACCTGCTGCAAAAAGGCTACCTCCATGGCGATTGCCTTACGGTAACCGGAAAGACCGTGGCAGAAAATGTGGGGCATGCCAAAGACCTTGACTTTGCATCGCAGGATGTCATTATGCCGGTAGACAAGCCCATCAAAAAAACGGGGCACCTGCAAATACTATACGGCAACCTGGCAGAAAAAGGCTCCGTAGCCAAAATCACTGGCAAAGAAGGCGAACGATTCAAAGGCACCGCCCGCGTATTCAATGGCGAATTTGCTTTGGTAGACGGCATCAAATCAGGAAAAATAAAAGAGGGTGATGTGGTAGTGATCCGTTATGTGGGGCCGAAAGGAGCACCCGGTATGCCTGAGATGTTAAAGCCTACCAGCCTGATTATGGGCTCAGGCTTGGGTAAAAGTGTTGCGCTGATTACCGATGGCCGCTTCAGTGGTGGCTCTCATGGATTTGTAATCGGCCACATTACACCCGAAGCATTTGACGGAGGCCTGCTGGCATTAGTAGAAGATGGCGATTGGATTGAAATAGATGTGAAGAAACACCAGATCAATCTGCTGGTAGACGAGAAGACCCTCGCCATCCGCAGATCGCACTACAAGGCCCCGGCCTTGCCTGTGAAGAGTGGTGTGTTGTACAAATATGCGAAACAAGTAAAAACAGCTGCCGATGGATGCGTTACTGACGAAGACTGAAAAAAAATCCGAAACCCGTTTGAAGATAAGCGGTTCGGAAGCGCTGTTGCGTTGCCTGGTGGCAGAAAAGGTAGAGCATATCTTCGGCTACCCGGGGGGCGCCATCATGCCGGTGTACGATGCGTTGTATCATTATGCAGACAAGCTCACGCACCTGTTGGTTCGACACGAGCAGGGCGCCATTCATGCCGCGCAGGGTTATGCCCGCGTATCGGGAAAAACAGGCGTAGTATTCGCAACGTCAGGGCCGGGGGCTACCAACCTCGTAACAGGCCTGGCCGATGCGCTGATCGACTCAACGCCCGTGGTTTGCATCACCGGGCAGGTGTTTGCGCATTTGTTGGGTACAGACGCTTTTCAGGAAACGGATGTCATCAACACCACGCTGCCTGCCACCAAGTGGAACGTGCAGGTAACGGAAGCCAAAGACATTGCGCCCGCCATAGCCAAAGCGTTCTACATCGCTGCCAGCGGCCGGCCAGGCCCCGTACTGGTAGATATTACCAAGAACGCGCAAAACGAATTGATAGAAGAGTTTGAATACGAGCCGTGCCGATCGGTGCGCACGTACCGCGCCAAACCCACGCTGCAACCAACGGAAGTAAAGGAGGCAGCAGCGTTGATTGCACAAGCAAAACGGCCGTACATCCTCGCAGGCCAAGGTATCCTGCTGTCGGGTGCCAGTGAAGAACTCCGTCAGTTTTCAGAAAAGACCGGAATCCCGGTAGCCTGCACGTTGTTGGGCCTGGGCGCATTTCCAACAGACCATCCCAACTATGTGGGCTACCTGGGTATGCATGGCAACTATGGACCCAACGTAAATACGAACGAGTGCGATGTGCTGATTGCCATCGGCATGCGCTTCGATGACCGTGTGACGGGTAATGTGAGCAAGTACGCCCGCCAGGCCAAAGTAATTCACATCGACATCGACAAGGCCGAAATCAACAAGATCATTCGCCCCACGGTGGCTGTGCATGCAGACGCCAGGGAAGCTTTGGTGGAGCTCACCAAACTGTGTAACAAAAGCGCCTTCCCCGAATGGATAGAGAGTTTCAAAAAACTCAACCAGGAAGAATTCGAGAAAGTAGTTGCCAAAGAAATCCGCAACACATCTAGCCTGAAAATGGCTGAAGTGATTTACACGCTGTCGCAGCTTACGAAGGGCGAGGCGGTAGTAGTTACGGACGTAGGGCAACACCAAATGGTTACTTCGCGGTATTACCAATACAAAAATCCGCGCACCAACATCACTTCGGGTGGTGCAGGCACCATGGGCTTCGCTTTACCTGCCGCCATGGGCGCCAAAGTGGCCGCTCCGCAGCAACAAGTAATTGCCGTGATTGGCGATGGTGGCTACCAGATGACCATCCAGGAGCTGGGCACCATCATGCAATACCACATTCCGGTAAAAATTCTGGTGTTGAACAATAACTTTCTGGGCATGGTGCGCCAGTGGCAGCAACTGTTTCACGGCAAGCGGTACTCATTTACGGAAATGCAGAATCCCGATTTTGTAAAAATCGCGGAAGCTTATGCCATTCCTGCCGCCAAAGTTACCGAACAAAGAAACCTGGAAGCGGCACTGAAAGAAATGCTGGCCGCAGAAACCTCTTACTTTTTAGAGGTGGTAGTAGAAAAAGAAGACAACGTATTCCCCATGGTGCCTGCCGGTGCCGGGGTGGCCGAAGTGCTGTTGGAGGCACCACCCTCTACAAAATGAAACCTAACGAATGATGACTATGACAAAACAAGAATACACCCTCGAAATTGCCGCGGACAACAACTTTTCAATTTTGAACAGGATTGTAAACGTGCTGAACCGCAGGCGCATTCGCATCAAGAAAATGTTTGCCCACGAAAACGAAGACGACTTTCGCAGGGGCGGTGCCATTTTGTTGCTGTACACCACACCCGACATGATGGAGAAAGTCAAACATCAGTTAGAGAAGCTGATTGAGGTAGAGCAGGCCACCTACACGGAGGGTAGTCATCTCTATTTTGCATTGAATGAAACAAGCAACCGTCAGGTAGCCTGACTTAATTAACAATATACCAGATCAAAAACTTAAACTTAATACAACATGGCAAAGATCAATTTCGGAGGAACGTGGGAAGAAGTGGTAACACGCGAAGAATTCCCCATGGAAAAAGCACTGGAAGTACTGCGCGATGAAACCATTGCGATTATCGGATATGGCGTGCAGGGCCCCGCACAATCGCTGAACCTTCGCGACAACGGCTTCAACGTAATTGTAGGGCAACGCAAGGGTACCAAAACGTGGGACAAAGCCATTGCCCACGGTTGGATTCCGGGCGAGACACTTTTCGAAGTGGAAGAAGCAGCCAAACGCGGCACCATACTCCAATTCCTGATGAGCGATGCAGGACAAATAGCCACATGGCCAACCATCAAGCCTCACCTCACCAAAGGGAAAGCTTTGTATTTTTCTCATGGCTTCGGCATCACCTTCAAAGAGCAGACCGGCATTGTACCCCCTGCCGATGTGGATGTAATCTTGGCCGCTCCCAAAGGCTCTGGCACGTCTGTGAGACGCCTGTTCTTACAAGGCAAAGGCATCAACTCCAGCTATGCCGTATTCCAGGACGCTACCGGGCAGGCCAAAACAAAAGCCATTGCGTTGGGCATTGGTGTGGGGTCTGGCTACCTGTTCGAAACAGATTTCAAAAAAGAAGTTTACTCAGACCTTACCGGTGAACGCGGCACGCTGATGGGCGCCATCGCAGGTATTTTCGAGGCACAATACGAAGTGCTCCGTTCAAAAGGCCACTCTCCTTCCGAAGCATTCAACGAAACGGTAGAAGAACTGACGCAAAGCCTGATGCCGTTGGTGGCCGAAAACGGAATGGATTGGATGTATGCCAACTGCTCTACCACCGCGCAGCGCGGAGCCCTCGATTGGAAGAAAAAATTCAAGGCGGCTACGCTGCCTGTGTTTAAGGAATTGTATGAAAGCGTAGAGAGTGGTGCCGAAGCCAGGCGCACCATCGAAACGTGCAGCAAACCCGACTACCGCGAAAAGCTGGCAGAGGAACTGAAAGAACTGCGCGAAAGTGAATTGTGGCAGGCCGGTGCAGCCGTAAGGCAGTTGCGCCCTGAGAAGGCCACGGTCGAAGCCAGTATGATCAATTAACCATTTGTTGTTGGTTATTCGTTGCATCGAATGTCTATTAACATAACAAACGAACAACGAATAGCCAACAACCAACAACCATACAATGACTGTAGAGGTAAACAATGAAATAAACATCAACGCGGCTGCTTATGTGTTAAAGTCGGTAGCGTTGAAAACGCCTTTGCAATACCACAAAAACCTGTCGCAACGGTACGGTGCCGAAATTTACCTTAAGCGCGAAGACCTGCAAGTGGTGCGTTCCTATAAAATCAGGGGAGCCTACAATCTCATTCAAAGCTTAACAACCGAACAAAAGGCCAATGGCGTGGTGTGCGCCAGCGCGGGCAACCACGCCCAGGGCGTGGCGTTTTCTTGCCGGCACCTCAACATTCCGGGCGTTATCTATATGCCCGCCATCACACCCAAACAAAAAATCAATCAGGTAAAAATGTTTGGGGGTGAATTAACCGAGATTGTGTTGATAGGCGACACATTCGATGAATGCCAGGCACATGCCCTTCAATACGCGAAAGAAAAAAATGCCAGTTTCATTCCTCCCTTTGATCATGCGAAAGTGATTGAAGGGCAAGGTACCGTGGGCAAAGAAATTTTAGACGAACTCACCGGCATCGATTACCTCTTTGCACCCATTGGGGGTGGCGGCCTCGCGGCCGGGGTAGGCCTTTACTTCAAGGTCTTCTCTCCGACAACACGCCTGGTTGGAGTAGAACCCACCGGAGCCCCTTCTATGAAGGAAGCCCTGCAGGCGGGTAAACCGGTAGTATTGGACAAAATTCAGCGCTTTGTGGATGGTGCCTCGGTAAAAAAAGTGGGCGAGTTGACCTTTGAAATTTGTAAAGACCTGCTGAGCGATATGCTGTTGGTGCCAGAAGGCAAGGTGAGTTCTACCATTTTACAGCTTTACAACGAAGATGCTATTGTTGCCGAACCGGCCGGTGCCCTTTCCATTGCCGCACTCGATCAATACCGCGAACAGATAAAAGGAAAGAAAGTAGTTTGCGTGCTCAGCGGTGGCAACAACGATATCGACCGGATGCAGGAGATCAAAGAGCGGTCGTTGCTTTACGAGGGTTTGAAGCACTACTTTATTGTTCGGTTTGCGCAGCGACCCGGTGCCTTGAAGGAGTTTGTGAATGAAATACTGGGGCCTACCGATGACATCGTGCGCTTCGAGTTCATTCAAAAGCACAACAAAGAGACCGGCCCTGCATTGATTGGTATCGAAGTGAAGTCAAAAACCGACTTTCAGCAACTGATCCAGCGGATGGACGAACGTAAGTTGAACTATACGTTGGTAAACCAGAACGAGAATTTGTTCGAGTATTTGGTTTGAATGGGTTAAAACTTCGCTTTTTGTAGGCTTGCTAATTGACCCACTTGTATTACAATTGTAATACAAAACAAGAACGCCATGCTTACGGTGCGTTTATCAGAAGAAGAAGAGCTGCTAAATGCCTATTGCCAGCGCGAAGGCATCTCTAAATCTGTTGTGGTAAAGGAGGCCATTGAACTGTACCTCCAACAAAAGAAAGCGAAAGACCCCCATGAGGCCGGTGTAGATCTCTTTGGCCAGGAAGGCAGTGTCATCAAAAATAAATCGGTAGGTTACAAAAAGCGGTTTAAAGAGTTGTTCCATGAAAAGCATTCTCATTGATGCCGGCCCTCTCATCGCTTTGTTCGACAAAAGCGATCGTTACCATCCGCAAGCCGTTGCATTCCTAAAAAATTTTAAAGGACCATTATTTACCACGTGGCCTGTTATTACAGAGGCTTCGCATCTGCTCGCATTCAGCCTAAAAGTTCAGATTGCGTTGTTGGAATGGATTAACCGGGGAGGCTTGCATCTGGTGGAAATCGAATCCCGTCATGTGAAGCGTTTGATAGCGCTCTCGGAAAAATACAAAGATGTGCCCATGGATCTGGCCGATGCTACACTGATTGCCGCAGCGGAAACAAACAACCTGAAAGAAATCGGAACAATTGATTCCGATTTTTATGTCTATCGTGATATTCGTAAGCGATATTTGAAGAATATATTTATTAAATAAAAAGCCATGGCACAAGGACTACTGATTGATATGGATGGCGTGGTATACGGAGGAGACACCATGATTCAGGGTGCAGATGTGTTTGTAGCCGAATTGTTGAAGCGTGAAATACCTTTCATGTTCATGACCAACAACAGCCAGCGCACACGCCTGGATGCCGTGCGTAAGCTGGCGCGCATGGGCATTACTGTTACCGAGAACCACGTGTTTACCAGCGCCATGGCCACGGGCAAATTTTTAGCAAGCCAAATACCAAACGGCACTGCCTACGTGCTGGGCGAAGGTGGGTTGATTTCCAGCCTGCATGAAAATGGGATTGCACTGGTTAACAGCGACCCCGACTTTGTGGTGTTGGGCGAAGGCAGAAATTTTACGTTGGAGATGGTAACCAAAGCCGTGGACATGATTCTGGCGGGCGCCAAATTCGTCACCACCAATCGCGACCCATCGCCCAAGAAAAAAGGATGGGACAACCTGGGCATTGCCGCTACCACTGCCATGATTGAAGAAGCAACGGGTGTAAAGGCTTTTGTGGTGGGCAAGCCCGGCCCTGTTATGATGCGCGCTGCGCGCAAAGCATTGGGTCTGGAAACAGCCGAAACTACCATCATTGGCGACACCATGGACACAGACATCAAAGGTGGCGTGCAGATGGGCTATAAAACCATCCTGGTGTTGAGTGGCATCACGAAAAAGGAAGAGCTGAAGCGCTATGCCTACAAACCCGATATGGTGGTGGATTCTGTGAGCGAATTAAAGCTGCCATTGCCGTGGTGGAAACAGGCATAGCAACTACCAAACAGTTGTAAGTAGTTAAAAATTTTTGACAACCTTGTTGATGATGGTTCAAAGATTGTGCACCTTCGTGTGTTGTGATTATCATTGAAGAAATGATACTCCATAACTAAACCTTAATCTTTTTCGAAACCGGCCTGACATTGATGTCAGGCCGGTTTTGTTTTTTTCGGGTAGTACCAAACTAACGATTGTTGTGAGTGTAGAGAGACCAAAAACTATTTTCGAGAAAATCTGGGAAAGCCACGTAGTGAAGAGAGCAGAGGGCTATCCGGATGCTTTGTTCATCGACCGGCATTTTATTCATGAAGTAACGAGCCCTCAGGCGTTTGATGGATTGCGTAAGCGCGGCATTGGTGTTTTCAACACAAAAAGAACTACAGCCACAGCCGACCACAACGTGCCCACCAAAGATCAGCACCTGCCCATTAAGGAGGCGCTGTCGCGGCACCAGGTGGAAACCCTGCGTAAAAATTGTAAAGAATTTGGTGTTGAGTTGTACGACCTGGGGCACCCCTATCAGGGCATTGTGCACATCATCGGTCCTGAGTTAGGCTTAACACTGCCTGGCATGACGATCGTGTGTGGCGACAGCCATACCTCCACGCATGGGGCGTTTGGCAACATTGCATTTGGCATTGGCACCAGCGAAGTAGAACAAGTGCTGGCCACGCAGTGCATTCTGCAGCACAAGCCCAAGACTATGAAGATTGAAATCAACGGCTCATTGGGTAAAGGTGTCGTCAGCAAAGACATCATTCTATACATCATTTCTAAAATTTCAGCCAGTGGTGCCACTGGCTATTTTGTTGAATACAGTGGCAGCGCCATTCGCAGCCTTTCGATGGAAGCCCGCATGACCATTTGCAACATGAGTATTGAAATGGGCGCACGCGGTGGATTGATTGCACCCGATGAAACCACCTTCCAATACATCAAGGGCAGGAAGTTCGCCCCGCAAGGCGCAGCCTTCGATCAGAAAGTAGCCGAATGGAAAAAACTAGTAAGTGATGAAGGGGCGATTTACGATACAGTGCTGTCGTACCAGGCTGAAGACATTACGCCCATGATCACCTACGGCACCAACCCGGGCATGGGCATCAAAATTACCGATCGCATACCCACCGTAGACGAGCTGAAAGAAATCAATGAACAGACTTCTTTTAAGAAGTCGTTGGAATACATGGGGCTTGAACCAGGCAGCGCCCTGCTGGGTAAGCCGGTGGATTACGTCTTCATAGGAAGCTGTACCAACGCACGTATTGAAGATTTGCGCCAGGTGGCGGGCATTGTGAAAGGAAAAAAGAAAGCGCCCAACGTAGAGGTTTGGGTTATACCCGGATCGAAGCAGGTGGAAGCCCAGGCAAGAGAAGAAGGCTTACATACCATCTTCGAAGAAGCGGGTTTTGAATTGCGCAGCCCCGGCTGCTCTGCCTGCCTCGGCATGAACGAAGATAAAGTGCCCGCAGGCAAGTATTGCATTTCTACTTCAAACAGAAATTTTGAAGGAAGACAAGGGCCGAAGGCCAGAACATTTCTGGCAAGTCCGCTCAGCGCGGCAGCCGCAGCCATTACTGGCCGGGTGTCTGATGTGCGAGAGTTTATATGAAGATTGAGATTGAGCACAGTCAAAATTAAATTGAACAAGTGAGCAAAGATAAATTTACCCTATTGCGATCCACGGCTGTTCCGCTGCCGATAGAAAACATCGACACCGACCAGATTATACCCGCGCGTTTTTTGAAAGCCACTACACGCGAAGGTTTTGGCGACAACTTGTTTCGCGACTGGAGATACGATGGCAACAATCAGCCCATTGCCGATTTCGTTTTGAATCAACCCAAATACAAGGGCAAAATTTTGGTGGTCGGAAAAAACTTTGGATGCGGCAGCAGCCGCGAGCATGCCGCCTGGTCCATCTACGACTTCGGTTTTCGCGTGGTCGTGTCGAGCTTCTTTGCAGACATCTTCAAAAACAACGCGCTGAATAACGGATTGCTTCCAGTGGTGGTGAGCGATGCGTTCCTGAAACACGTTTTTTTGAGTGTGGAATCCAACCCCGAAACCCAGGTTACGGTTGATTTGGAGAACCAAACCATTACGGTAGCCGGCAAATCAGAAAGCTTTGAAATCAATCCCTATAAAAAAGCCTGCCTTATTAACGGCTACGATGACATCGACTACCTGCTGAGTCTTAAGAAAGAAATTAAAGAGTTTGACCTGGCGCACGCATGAAAAAAAAGATCATCATACTACCCGGAGACGGCATTGGCAAAGAAGTAACAGCCGAGGGAAAAAAAGTACTACAAACCATTGCCGAACTTTTTGACCATCAATTTGAATTTGGTGAAGCTTCCATTGGCCACGATGCCATTGAAACCACCGGCAATCCGCTGCCAGACGAGACACTGGCGAAGTTAAGAGCATGCGATGCCATTCTCTTTGGGGCGGTTGGTCATCCCAAATACGACAATGATCCTACTTTGAAAGTAAGGCCGGAGCAAGGCCTGTTGAAAATGCGCAAAGAGTTGGGGTTATACGCGAACCTGCGCCCCATCAAATTATTCGATGAACTGCTGCATGCCTCCAGTATCAAACCAGAAGTGCTGAAAGGATCTGACATTCTCTTCTTCCGCGAACTGACGGGAGACGTCTATTTCGGGGAGAAGGGCAGGAAAGACGATGGCAAAACGGCCTTCGATCTGATGATCTACCAAAAGTATGAGGTGGAGCGCATCGCCCACAAAGCGTTTCAGGCTGCGCGCACCCGCAAGAAAAAAGTAACAAGTGTAGACAAAGCCAACGTGTTGGAAAGTTCGCGGCTGTGGCGCGAAACCGTGAACGAGGTGGCGAAGCAATACCCGGATGTAGAACTGGAACACCAGTTTATCGATGCCGCTGCCATGAAGCTGATTCAGAACCCCCGCAGTTTCGATGTAGTGGTTACCGGAAATCTTTTTGGCGATATTCTTACCGATGAGGCATCGCAGATTGCCGGCTCCATGGGCATGCTGGCATCGGCATCGGTGGGCGACCGCGTGGGCCTGTACGAACCCATCCACGGAAGTGCGCATGACATTACCGGAAAAGGTATTGCCAACCCGCTGGCATCCATTCTGTCGGCTGCACTGCTGCTCGATATATCCTTCGGCTTGAAGGAAGAGGCAGACGTGGTGATCCGCGCGGTAGAACAAACCTTACAGGCAGGCTATCGCACCAAAGACATCGCCACCAGCGAAACACCGAAAGACAAAGTATTGAATACACAGGCCATGGGGCAGCAGGTGATACTGCAACTGCAGGCCGTAGCCAGTGAAGTAATTGCAACCAACAAGTAGACTTAACGCACATAAAACCATGAGCAACAAAATATACATCTTCGACACTACCCTGCGCGATGGCGAGCAGGTTCCGGGTTGTCAGTTGGCAACAGAAGAAAAGATTGCGATTGCACGCGAGCTCGAAGCCTTGGGGGTGGACGTGATTGAGGCGGGCTTCCCGATCTCAAGCCCCGGAGATTTTCTTTCTGTGATTGGCATTTCGCGGGCCGTAAAAGATGTAACGGTGTGCGGACTTACCCGCGCGCGCCAGGAAGATATTGACGTGGCAGCCGAAGCGTTGCGCTATGCTAAACGCGGGCGCATTCATACGGGTATCGGCTCCAGCGATGTGCATATTAAACACAAATTCAGGAGCACACGCGAACAGGTGCTGGAACAAGGCGTGTGGGCCGTGAAATACGCCAAGAGCAAGGGCTTTGAGGTAGAATTCTATGCAGAAGATGCCGGCCGTGCCGACCTGGAATTTTTGGCACAAATGACGGAAGCCGTTATTGCTGCGGGCGCAGACGTGGTTAACATTCCCGACACCACCGGTTATTGCCTGCCACACTTGTATGGCAAACGCATCGAATACCTCTTCAACAATGTAAAAAACATCGACAAGGCCATCATTTCCGTGCATTGCCACAACGACTTGGGCATGGCTACCGCCAACACCATATCGGGCTTGATTGCCGGAGCCAGGCAGGCGGAAGTAACAATTAACGGTATTGGGGAACGCGCAGGAAACACCTCTTTGGAAGAGGTAGCCATGACGTTAAAAACGCACAAAGATCTCAATCTTTATACCGACATCAAGTCAGAAAAATTGTATGGACTCAGCCAGCTGGTGAGCCGCATGATGCGCATGCCCGTGCAGCCCAACAAGGCCATTGTGGGGCGCAATGCCTTTGCACACTCGTCTGGCATCCACCAGGACGGCTTCCTGAAACATGCCGAGAACTATGAAATCATCAACCCGGCCGATGTGGGCGTAGACGCTTCTTCGATTGTGTTAACCGCCAGAAGCGGCCGTGCAGCTTTGAAACACCGGTTGGAACTGCTGGGACACAAGGTGGAGGGCGAAGAGC
Source organism: Bacteroidota bacterium (assembly GCA_049324055.1). Classification (GTDB taxonomy): domain Bacteria; phylum Bacteroidota; class Bacteroidia; order Cytophagales; family Cyclobacteriaceae; genus ELB16-189. The sequence continues at coordinate 154,641 of JBMOLS010000034.1, forward strand.
TGGACATTGTGTACGAGAACTTCCTGATTGTGGCCGATGAAAAGAAAAACGTAGACGACAAAGACCTACTTGGCCTGGTTACCAGCCTGCCGGTTTTGGCGAAGTAACTTTATTTCTTCTTTGCCGCAACCAACCCCTCCTTTTCGCGCTGTTGTTTCACAAACGAAGCGCCAAAGGTAAATTTCTTGTTCATAGGCGACTTCTCATCTACCACCCGCCAAAAGGGCGCTACCTTAGCGGGGGAAGCGCCTTTTTCAATTTGCTCGTGGGCGGCCTCCGCCACCATGCGCAGAAAAATGCCGGAGGTAAGCGGGCAAGTGTTGTCTGCTCGGTATTCATTTGCCAGGTCTTTCCGCATGGTAACCATGCTCACAGTTTTTCCTTTTGGAATGGCACTCACATAGTCGTGAATGATCTTGGGTGTGGCAATCAACATCTTTTCTCCGGCCCGCATGTCCGAAAAGTCGATGTCGAGTTTTTTTACTACGTGAACCTTGGAGGGATCATTCACCTTGTCGGTCCACGATTTTTTCGCAGCAGTTTTCCTGCGGCTGCTTTTCGGTGCGGCTGCTTTCTTTGCCATAACTACTGATTTTCTACCAGTTCTTTCAATCCGTTGATCACCATCGTCCAGTTGCCTTCGGAGTGTTTCAACAATTCTTCTGTATCAATGCCATCCTGCACAACGGTGAAGATCGTCTGCCCGTCTTTTTCTTCCAACAAATATGAAATGTTGGCATAGTTTTCCGGTAAATCGGGTTTGGTGCTGAACGAGCTCCAATAGTTGTACTTTAACTTCGTAAACGGCACATGTTCCAAAACGGTTCCTTTGTCCTCATAGGCTTTTCCATCCCAAACGCCCCGAAAAAACACCGGGCTTCCCACCTGCCAATCGGTAACAGTGTCCGTTCCAAAGAAATATCGCTTGATTTGTTCCGGCTCCGTAAGCGCGTGCCACACTTTTTCTTTTGACGCGGCAATGGAGAATGATTTTTTCAGCGTTAGCATAAGTAATAAAACTGTTTAGTTAATCGATCTATCGGGTACATAGGTTAGCGATACCAACCCGGTATTGTAGACCTGGTGCTGCACCAATTTTAGTTTTACCCGTTCGGAAACATTTTGAAACAACGGCTTGCCTTTGCCCAATACAATAGGGTGAATCGACAACCAGTATTCATCAATCAGATTTTTTTGTATGAATTGGGTGGTGAGGTCAGCTCCGCCAAAAAGCCAGATATCTTTGCCCGGCTGTAGTTTCAGGCGACTCATCTCCTGGGCTAAATCTCCCCGCAACAGCACCACATTTTTGTCTGCCCTCTGCAACGTTCGCGAAAAAACGTAGCTGGTTACGCCCTTCCACGGGCTCTCGCCTTCGTACTGCTGCGCCACTTCATACGATTTACGACCCATCACCAACGCATCGATGCGCTGCATGAAATCAGACATACCATAGTCCTGATCGGTAAAGCACCAGTCATATTCTCCGTTAGGGCCTTCAATGAAGCCATCCAGGCTCACGGCTACACCCAATATCACTTTTCTCATTTCTTAAAGAATTAAAATCAAACAAATACTTCCCACAACCATTCCAGCCAACAACAAAATTGTTCTTCTTACCATGGCTTTTTTACTCAATCCCAATCTGCACTTCTGTAACATTGGCGTCAGCGTGTTGAAAATCGGCCTGCAGGTAAATTTCCCTGTTGGCACCGGTAGGCCGTAGGCCATTCATTTGAATGTACTGAAACAGTACACCATAGGCTTGTGGCAAATCGAGCCACGGCCCCTCGTGCTGCAACGCTACACACCGAAAAGGTTCGGTGCGTTTAAAATGAAAACTGCCATCGTATTCTGAGGGTATTTCCTCCACGGGCACAGCAACCTCCAATGTAAATTCTTTAGACTCATCTCCTGCAAAACCAAAGTAATGCCAGTGCACGGGCCCCACCATGCGCAGGTGGTATTGCACCGCTTCCTTTTGCAGGTCTTTGGCCACATTTAAAAAGTTGACCAACTGCCCCACGGTAGTTTGTGTGCGGTAGAACAGAAAATTAATGGGCTTTACTTCCTTTCGTACGGGTCTTCTTTCTGCTACGGTTACCATAATCGTTTTGTTTTATCGATGTAAAATTCGTGTCACCTTATGACAACGGGGTGTCAGCAGTGTTGAGTGAGTCCGGAATTTTTTGACTTTTTTCTGGCATTTGATGGCCGACCGGGTCGGCTTCCAGCAACTCTATTACCCGCTGCAAGTCGTTGCCTAACTCTTTCAGCGCACGTTCGGTTAAAAAAGATTCCGTCCACTTAACCAAAGGCGGACAGTTCACCTTCACCGAATAACGCAGCACAGTGCAACTGCCCTCGGCAGAGAACTGCCACAATACCTGGTACTCCACATTGGCCTGTTTGTAAGCAACCTCACGAAGTTGCGCGGGGTGGTAGGCCAAAACGTGTACCTGGCGGGCTGGTGCTTCTGGTCTGTGGAAAACCTCCAGGTAACTTGCCCCCGCCACATGATGGTCGGCTGAGAGCCACTCGGTCGCGTTCAGGCCGCTTCGCCACTGCGAGTAGGTGTCGATATCGCACAGAAAGTTGAAAAGGGCCTGCACCGGCCAGTTGCTGCGTAGGGTGTGGGGTTGGCTATACATGCGCGCTTTGAATTGAATAATCAAAGCAAATACCCGGCACTGACAGCCCTATGTCAACAACAAAAAGTGAATGAAATTTTTTTTTGAATTCTTTACCGGTCAGGCCAGTGTGTCTTCTTTCAAATAAATAGCCTGCAATTCTTCTACCAGCCCGCGCATCACCTGCTTCAACTCATCGGGACCCTCTACTTCTATGCCCCTTGCATACGACAGCAGCCAACGGCCCAACGATGGCAAATAGCCGACAAGGAAATGCATGCGCACGCGGTCTTCCAAAACTTCTTCTGATACAAAACCGAAAAAATGGCGAGAGTTGATTACATACGATGCCTCTCTTTTGTCGAAGAGTACGGAAACCTTCTGCATCTCGCGGTTGGCCTGCTCTATGCTGTTAAAATATTCCTGCATGGTGGAAATGCTGCGCGGTTCGAATGTGCCACCGGGTATCGTTAACGCTTTGATGCGGTCGGAGCGGAAATCGCGAAAGCCATTGCGCAACCGGCACCAGGCTATCAGGTGCCAGGCAGCGCTGTAATAGAAAAGGCCTATGGGCTCCACCTCCCGAATGGTGAGCTCACCCTGGTGGTTGCTGAAATATTCCAGGCGAATAACCTGCTTTGCTGCCACAGCACGCTGAATATCGGTTAAGAATGTGCCGCTATTGGCAGGCAGCGAAATGCGCGGCATCATCACTTCTATGTGGTTCTGTAAACTTTCCAGGTGATCTTTTTCGGCTTCGTTCAGCACCGACTTTATTTTGGTCAAGGCCATGTCGAAAGCCTTACGCACCGATTGATCCGTTAACTTCTCGACCAACTTGCCGGCCATCATCATGGCGCTGGCCTCGTCTTGCGTAAACATAACGGGTGGCAGGTGATAGCCATCCACAATAAAGTATCCCTTACCTGCCTCCGAACCAATTGGCACACCGGCCTCCATCAGGGCTTTCACATCGCGGTACACCGTGCGCAGGCTTATCTCAAACCGATCGGCAATCTCTTCGGCCTTTACAACCCTTTTGGTTTGCAGTTGAATGAGTATGGCCGTCAGTCGGTCTATTCGGTTCATGTTGTCAAAGTTAGATGATTAATCGCACTATTTATCTATTAAACTAATAGACTATTGCGTTATATTCGCGCCTTCTTTCTTTCAACGAATGGAATCGAAAAAAGGTAGTTTATTGGCGCTCGCGCCCCTGTTAATTTTCACGGTAGCCTATTTTGTAACATCGCTCATCCTGCAGGATTTCTACAAAGTTCCGCTGCTGGTGGCTTTCCTGCTGTCGGCATTGGTGGGTCTGCTCCTTTTTCCCAAGGTTATTTTTTCGGAAAAGATGGATGCCTTTGCCAAGGGGGCGGGCGATCCGGGCATTATGTTAATGATCTTGATTTTTTTGTTGGCAGGCGCTTTCGCTGAATTAGGTAAGAGCATGGGCGCAGTGCAGTCCACGGTAAACTTTGCTTTGTCGCACCTTTCGCCCAGCCTGATGATTGCAGGCCTGTTTGCAACAGCCTGTTTCATTTCTATTTCACTGGGTACATCGGTTGGAACGGTGGTGGCGCTGGCACCTATTGCCGCGGGCATCAATGATACAGTACCGGGTACGTTGGCCATAGGTTTGGGCGCTGTGGTGGGTGGCGCCATGTTTGGCGATAATCTTTCGATGATTTCGGACACCACCATCGCTGCTACGCGCACGCAAGGTGTAGACATGCGCGACAAGTTCAAAGTAAACATTTGGATTGCTTTGCCGCCCGCCATCATTACTTTTTTGCTATACGTATTCTCGGGTGCCATTCCCGATGATGTGCCCGACATGAGCACTCACGATTACTCCGTAATTAAAATCATCCCTTACTTGTTTATTCTCGTTGCTGCGCTGTCGGGCATTCACGTTATCTGGGTACTGGTGTCAGGCATTTTATTGTCGCTTATTATTGGCCTGGCTACCCAGCGCATAGACGGATGGACGGCCCTGTCCACATTGAATTCCGGAATGGCTGGTATGTTCGAGTTGAGTCTGATCTGCCTTACCATTGGTGGAATAGTAGGGCTGATTCGCCTGTATGGTGGGATTGACTACATTCTGAACCACGTAACCAAAAGAGTAAGCACCACGCGGGGAGCCGAACTGAGCATAGCCACGCTCACCACAGTAGTGAATGCAGCCATCGCTAACAATACCATCACCATCTTGATTGTGGGGCCATTGGCCAAAACCATCGCAGAGAACAATCAGGTTGATTTACGGAGGAGCGCCAGCATTCTGGATACGATGTCGTGTTTTGTGCAGGGCCTGTTGCCCTATGGTGCGCAACTGTTGGCGGCACTGGCCGTTGCCAACCAGTTGGTATCTCCCTTCGATATCATGACCAGGTTGTATTATCCCTACCTGCTGGGTGCAAGCACGATCCTGTTTATACTTTTCCGAAAAAGGTAAACAGGAGCATGGTTGGTATTTGTTGGCTATTACCAGTAAACAATGTAGAGCGCGGCCAGAATTCCAAATACCAGCAGCACGCCTGCCAGAAACCCGCCAGAGATTCTAAACATATCGGGCGTTACTTCCACTTCGCCTTCGCCTGCCTTCTTAGGCTTGGCAAGGCTTACCACTACCATTACCCCTACCAGGATAACAAATACATAGCCCATGCGGTGCAGAAAAGGAATGCCCGGCATCCATTCGTTGAAACCAATACCAAGCGGTAGCGTTAGCAATGCCGCTACCAGCGCGGCCATTCCGTTTGCCCTCTTCCAAAACATGCCTAGCAGAAAGATGGCAACTACACCGGGAGAAATAAGTCCTGTAAAATCCTGAATGAACTGGAAAGCCTGGTCGAACCGGCTCAACTGGGGAGCTACCAGAATTGCAATGATCATTGCCCCTACAATGGCAACCTTGCCGGCATTTACCAAATGGGTTTCACTGGCATCTCTCTTAAAATATTTTTTGTAAAGATCAAGAATGAAAATAGTAGAGATGCTATTGGCCTTGCCTGCCAGGGAAGCCACAATTGCTGCCGTGAGCGCTGCAAACGACAAACCCTTTAAACCCACCGGCAACAAATTAAGCAGCACAGGGTATGCTTTGTCTGATTTCAGTACCTCCTTCACGGAGCCATCGTCCAACGTAACAGGGTCGAGCATCTCGGTTTGGAAGAAACCGTTTTTGTACAGCACATAAGCCGCAATGCCTGGCAACACAACAATAACCGGCATGATAATTTTCAGGAAAGCGGCAAAAAGTAACCCCGCGCGCGCGGTCTTCAGGTCGGCACCGAGGGCCCGCTGCGTAATGTATTGGTTGCAGCCCCAATAGTTCAGGTTAGCAATCCACATGGCGCCCACCAACACGGCTGCGCCCGGCAGTAGTTGATAGGCATCGGAAGTACCTCCTTTACCATCGGGTATCATCATTTGCCCTTTGTTCAATATCATATGAAAATGGTCGCTGGCATCGGTGCGCACAAACTGCAAGGCACCCCAAATACCATCGCCACCCAGGCGATCGGCCACGAGTTCCAATGCGAGGTAGGTGGTAGCTAAGCCGCCCAACACCAACACAAAAACCTGAATCACATCGGTGTAGCCAATTACCTTCATGCCGCCAAGGGTAATAAAAATGGCAAATATGGCCAGGCCGATAAGGCAGGTGGTAAAGCCGATGCCGCTGATGGTATCCACTGCCAGCGCACCGAGGTAAAGAATGGATGTAAGGTTTACAAATATGTACACCAGCAACCAGAACACAGCCATAATGGTTGCAACGGTAGGGCTGTAACGTTGCGCCAGAAACTGAGGCATGGTGTAAATTTTATTGCGCAGGTAGATGGGCAGAAAGAAAATGGCTACCACCAGCAGGGTGGCTGCGGCCATCCATTCGTACGAGGCGATGGCCAGGCCCATGGCAAATCCTGAACCCGACATGCCAATAAACTGTTCGGCAGAGATGTTAGAAGCAATCAGCGAGGCTCCGATGGCCCACCAGGTGAGCGAGCCTTCAGCCAGGAAGAAATCTTTAGAATCTACTTCCGTCCTCTTTTTTCGGGAGTAAATCCAATAACCGTAAGAAGATACTACTACAAAGTAGATAAGGAAAACAATGTAATCTGCAGTCTGGAGTTTTTGCATAGCACCAATCTATTAAGGCTTTAGGTAACACGATGGACGCCTTGCGACAAGTCCATCAGATAAAAGTCAGGTTCTTTTCCGAAAGTAGCAAAATATTTTTCGTGAACATACCCCTTTATGTAGTCTATTTTATCTTTTCGCACCAGATTAATTGTGCAGCCGCCAAATCCACCGCCCATCATCCGGGCGCCCCTTACTGCTGTTCGGTCTTCTTCGACCAGCATTACCAGGTAGTCCAGCTCTTCGCAGCTCACCTCATAAGCCTGGCTAAGGCCCCAGTGCGTGTCGTACAATTTACTGCCAAAGGCTTCCAGGTCGCCCTGCTTAAGCAAGCGCGCGGCCTCTTGTGTGCGCGCTATTTCCTCCACCACAAACAGGCACTTCACAAATACATCGTCTCCCAGCCGGTCTTGATAGGCATAGAGTTGCGCGCGGGTTACATCGCGTAAGGAGGTTACGCGCTCTCCCCCACGCTGCAGTTGCTTTACGCCTTCTTCGCAGGCTTCTCTCCGGTCGTTGTAGGCGGTAGAGGCCAACTCGTGCTTTACCTTGGTATCTATCAACAGAATCCGGTATTCACCCATATCCACCGGAATTACCTCATGGCTCAGGTCGCGGCAGTCTAACAACAGGGCCGCGTCTTTTACGCCAAACAAACTCGCGTACTGATCCATAATGCCACACTTCACACCTGCAAACTGGTGCTCTGCGTATTGCGCTATTTTTGCTATCGCCAACGGTGCCACTTGTAATTGAAGCAGTTCGCTCAACGCAAACCCAAATCCGCAACACAACGCTGCCGATGACGACAACCCCGCACCGATGGGGATGTTGCTGCCAAAAACACAGTCGATGCCCGATGTTTGAAAACCCAATTGCTGAAATCCATGCACCATGCCCATCAGGTAAGGCGCCCAACCGCGACCGGGTTTCGCCTCGCCAGTTGAAAATTGAGCCTCCTCACGATAGTCGAGTGCGTAGATGCGGTGAACCTGCGTGCCATTGGGTGCTGCGGCAAACAGCACGTGGTGTTGAATGGCCGCAGGCAAAACAAAGCCTTCATTGTAGTCGGTATGCTCGCCAATTAAATTGATGCGCCCGGGCGCGGCAAACAATTGAGGCTTGGCCCCATATCTTTCTGCAAATGCCTGTTCAACGCGATGAAGTAGCGTCACTCGCTTGTGGATTTAATTTTTTGAAGGTGATTGGCTACAGCCTTGATTTCTCCATAACTATATTGGTCACCCAACTTATTCTTTACTTCGCCCAAGGTACCTTCTTTCTGCATTTCCAACATTTCTTCTATGGCCTTTCTTTTGGCTGGTGGCACCAGATCGTCTACGTTGATTTCGCCTGTGAGGATATAACCTGCCAGGTGGCCTTCTATGGTTGATTTTGCGAGGCCACGCTGTGAACTTACCTTTTCAACCGACTTAAACCTTTGAAACAAGGCAAGGCTTTCCCAGGCGCTTTGGCCTTTCTCGCGCCTGGTGTTCACGGGTGCTATCGCCTCTTCTTCTTTTTCTTCGCCAACAAAGTAGCGCTGGCCTGCCAGGGTAGCATTGCGTAGCCTTTCGCATTTGCGCGACACCACCAAAGCCAGTTCCCTCACTTGGGCTGCATACTTTTTAACTTTCGATTTCCCGCGCAGTTCCTGCAGATGTTGCTGTAGGCCCTGCAGGATTTCTTTCTTCAAAAAATCGTGAAAGTAGGCCACCGCTTTTTCCGCACGTGTATGTAACGGACCGAAATCGCCTGTGGCGTTGGCATTGGCCAACAGTTCTTCCAGCTGCCGCGTGAATTTCTTCGATACCTCTATCAACTCAACCGCTTTTGCCACCAATTGCTGCGCCAACCCAAGGGCCGCATCCGGGTCGGGCACCTTTTTTCCAGGCAATTCGTCCAGCCATTCCAGCAGCGAGGTGTGTACTTTCTCGATGTTGAAGATGTGAACCAACTGCTCCTGTTCGAAATCGCGTTTCGCTTCGTCCAGGATTTGCAACAGCTTCGTATCCGACTCCAGTTTGCGTGCGTGCGCCAGCACGCGCTCGTCAGTAGAAATCTGTGCGCCATTCAGCCGCGAACGAAGCACAAGGCCGTCCAACGAACGGCACCGGCTCAATGCCACGTACACCTGACCTGCCGCGAAAGAATCGATGGCATCAACGATCACCTTGTCGAACGTGAGCCCCTGGCTTTTGTGAATGGTAATGGCCCACGCCAACCTAATAGGGTATTGACTGAATGAACCCAGTTCTTCTTCATCTACCTGATCGGTTTCCTTGTTGTAGCGGTAACGTATGCTCTTCCAGGTTTCACGCTTCAACTCATAGCGCAGGCGGCTATCTTCAAACTCCACCTCAATTTTTTCGGGTGAAAGTGAGACCACCGTAGCCAGACGGCCATTGTAGTATTGTCGCTCCTCCCCTGAGTCGTTACGAATAAACATCACGCGCGCACCTTCACGCAATGTCAATACGGGGTCGGCCGGGTAATTTTTGTCAGAGAAATCACCCACCACCTGCGCTTCGTACTGAAAGGAAACCCCGGGCAGGCGTTTCAACTCATCGCGATTGATCACATCGGCCTTGTAGTTGTGCGTGGTGAGGGTAATGCGATCATGAAGTTTGTCGGCATCTGATTGATAGCGGCTGTTCAGCAAAATCAAATCCGAATCGGTTACTTCATTGTTGCGCACATGGTTCAGCAGCCTGATGTATTCTTCCTCGCTTTGGCGGTAAATCTTTTTAAGTTCTATGCAAAGTGGCGGAAATTGCTTCATCACGTGCGCATCGAAAAAGAAGGGGCTTTCGTAATGATCATTCAGAATAGACCACTCTTCGTTCATCGCCACGGGTGGCAGCTGAAACAAATCACCAATCAACAATACTTGCACGCCACCAAAAGGTTTGGTCGACCTGCGTATGGTTCGCAGAATGGTATCAGTAGCATCCAGCATGTCGCAACGCACCATGCTTACCTCATCTACTATCAGCAACTCCAACTCCTGCAGCAGTTCGCGCTTGGGCTTGCTCAGCTTCAAATTGCGAAAGAGAGTATTGCGATTGGTTACCTGCACGTTGGTTTGGCGGGCAACGTAGCCCGGCACATAAATACCAAAGGGCAATTGAAACAGCGAATGCATCGTCATGCCGCCCGCATTGATGGCCGCCACACCTGTAGGCGCCACGATGGCCGTTTTCTTTGTTGTGTGTTGGCTGATGTATTTTAAGAAGGTGGTTTTGCCCGTACCCGCTTTGCCCGTTAAAAAAACAGAGCGCGATGTATGTGCAGCAAAGTCTGCCGCCAGTTGAAATGCCTGGTTGGTGGTATCTTGCTGTGCAATGGGCGACTGCATAATTGCGGGTATAGAGCCTTAACCCATGGTAGCTAAAGCCATGGAGTTGTAAATGCAGTTATTAAATAAACGTTTATTCTTCTTTTTTCCAACTGAAGAAAACTGACCCCACCACTACCAGCAATAACAGCCACGAAGATGCCATGGTTACCTTGTTGCCTACCAAGTAGGGTTTGGGTTGAAAGATGAATTCGATGCTGTGCTTACCGGGCGGCACCTCAAGGGCACGCAACACATAGTTTGCCTGTAAAATAGGCGCTTCTTTTCCATCGATGGTAGCCGTCCACCCTTTGGGGTAGTAAATCTCCGAGAACACGGCCAGTGCATGTGCCGAAGTGTTTACATCGTATTTTTGCCAATACGGTTTCTGATCAACCAACCGAATGTAGGCGGTGCTGTCTTGTGGCTGGGGTAACTGCTGCAATTTAAATTTGACATCGTTTATCACCGCCACTTTTTTGGTGTCCACCAGGCTCACTTGCGCCAGCTCTTCGTTGGGGTTATTCACTTTGGCCACCTCTGTAACAAACCAGGCGTTGCCATTGGCTTCGGTGTTACGAAAAACATCATCGCCATAAAACAGGTAGCGCGCATTCAGCATATTCAGCACACCCAGGTTCTGAAAATTCAAACGGCCCTGTTGCGCATCGCGTATAAATTCGTCTGCTTCGCGCAAAATGCATGAATCTGTTAGCTCCTGGTAGCGCTTCAGCCGAACACCATGGTATCCGCCCAACGACCGGTTGAAATAAGAGGTTCTGGCTTCGTAAAAATTAGCCAGGTTCAGCACCCTGAAAGTGCCGGTGTCTTTCATCATTTCCACATCGGCCCGGCCCGGCTCGAACTTGCTTACATCGCGCTTGCGCTGATAGATTTCTTCCGGGAAGTACCGCGAAGAAACCATGCCATGGTCGATCACCACCATAGCCATCAGAAAAAGATTAAAAGCCGTGGGCGAAATCTTTTTCGGAATATCGAAGTACAATAAAATGGCGATACTGAAGATGAAGGCAGCACTGCGCCAAACATCACTTTGAAACAACGCCTTCCGGTCATCGCGTAAAGCATTAAGAAACCAGGTAGGCAACTGGCTTTCCAACGGTCGGGAGAAGGGTAACATGCCCGCTGAAAGCGCCAACAAAACACAAAGCCCTGTGGTAGATCCAAAAGCAATCAACAACTTCTTCTTATTCTCTTTGGTGAGACCAGTGGTGAGAAATCTTTCCAACCCCAACATGCCCAGCAGCGGGAAAGAAAAAAACACCATCACCATGGCGAAGGTGACGGACCGGAATTTGTTATAGCCTGGTAGGTAGTCGAACAGGAAATAATTGAAAGCGGCAAAGCTGCTACCCCAACTTAACATAATGCCCAGCACGCTGGCGGCTACCAGCCACACCACATACTTGCGCTCGGCCGTCATAAGCCCCAATACAAACAAAAACACGATGATGGCGCCCGCATAGTAAGGCGCGGACAGCGGCTGATCGCCCCAATACGGTGAGGTAAACTGGGCCAACTGGTTGACCGCGTTTTGATCGCCCACCTGGGCCAGTGCGCGGTAGGTGTTGCTCTCTGTATCGTTAAACAAATACAGGCTGCTGCTACCTCCGAAGAAGTTGGGTATCAGCAACGTAAGTGGTTCTGCCAGGCTATAGCTGTATTGAAACGCATAGCTTTTGGGCAAGCCGGTGCCGGCCGTGTCGCCCGAGGTGGAGGTAAGTTCTGATGTTCCACGGGTAGAGTACCGGCTCAGTTCATTCACAGCCCACATCGGGCCGAAAAATGTACCGGCTGCCAGGGTGGCGGCCACCACCAGTATGCCAATGGTTTGAAAAAACTGCGGCAAGCGCTTTTCGCGGAAGGCATAGAAAAGCTGTATGGCCCCATAAATAACCACCAGCAGCAGCAGGTAGTAGGTCATCTGAAGGTGATTCTCGCGCAGGTGCAACGCCAGCCCTGCGGCCGTGGCTGCCAGCCCAAGCCACCGCTTGGCCGTAAACGCCAGGTGGATGCCGGCCATCACCAGTGGCATAAACGCGATGGCACCTATGCGCGCGTTGTGGCCGGCCGAGAGGCCAATGATCATATAAGAAGTGATTCCAAATGCCAGCGCACCCGCTATGGCCAGGTAGGGCCGCACCCGGAAACTGAGCAGCAGCAGGTAGTAGCACAGAAAAGCCAGGAAAATGTTATTCACCGGGTGCGGCAGAAACACCGATAGAACCCGTTTCATGCCGGTTACCACGCCATCGCTCCAATCCATGTTTATCATATAGGCCGGCATACCACTGAACATGGTGTTGGCCCAAAGGCCCTCTTCACCGGTTGCCTCCCGGTAGTCGCGTTGTTCTTTGCTGCCCCACAAAAACTGGTTAATGTCGCCCTGATTCAGGGATTTGTTACCCAAAAAGAGTGGGTTGAAGAACAGAATCGTTACCAACAAGAAAACCAGTACGGCCAAACCATGAGGCCCAATGTCTCTTCCAAAATTCAATTTCTTCATACCGTTTTAACAGATTACGCGCAAAATAGGAAGGAATGGCGGCTAACGATGCATAGCCGATTAAAAACGAGCATTACCCGGCCAAAGGCCCATTCGTCTGGCTGCCGGGCAGGCTATCGGGAAAACAGGCATTTTTTACCGCCCATGTAAACTAAAGCGCACCATTTTGCGTCTAATAGACTCGAAATAGACAAAAAATCAGAGTGATATGATCAATTTTCGTTTCAAAAAGGTTCATTTAGAGGAAATGCCCAAAGCGGACCCGTCATTTTACAAGCGCTTTCACCTGGCGTGGGTACATTTCCAGGAGAATGAACTGGAAGCCCGCCTGCAAACCATTGGCAACCCTGCCAAAACTAAAAAGCCTCGCGTGCGCGAGGCCTTTTAACCACTAAATTAACAATTATTTTAACTAGATTTTTTAACCGAGCCGCCACTGCTGGAGCCCGTATTGGTACGGGTGGGGTTACCCCGGTAGCGAATGGAGCCACCACTGCTCGCTTCCGCATCGAGCTCTTTGGTAACGGATACTTTGATGCTGCCGGCACTGGATGCAGACACATTCGCCACTTCGCACTCCAGGTTGTAAGCATCCAACGAACCTGCGCTAGACGCCTCTGCGGTAAAGTTGCGCGCACGTCCTTCCAATGTAATATCACCAGCCGAAGCTACATCGGCTGTTACGTCACCCGCCTCCACTTCTATTTCTACCGAGCCTGCACTGGCCGCATTGATATCAAGTTTGTCGGACTTGATTACGCCTTCTGAAAAGATATTAGATGCCGAAGAGGCTGAAATTTTTTCGATGGCCACATAGGTAACATAGACTTTCACGTTACGGTTGCGGTAGTTACCCTCGCGCATGTGTATCTTCAGGTAGCTACCCGATACTTCCGTTAACACGTTAGATAAACTCGTACCTTCCACCTCTACCCTCACCGACTCTTTGTCGCCTTTCTTGAGGTACACATCAATCGCTTCACTTGCCCGCACACCTTTGAAGGCCTCTACCTTTCTTACTTCGCTTTGTTGCGCAGCAGCCGAGTAGCCCGCCCACAACAATACGATCAATGCCCATGTTCGCTTCATAGAAATCTTGTTTTGAACGAAAGACCCATCAACATGAAAGGGGTTGCTTGACGCTGCGATTTTAGCAAGTATTTTTTTTAAACGGTGTAAGAAATTATCGTTTTTTATCTAAATTTCGTAGCTATAACCGTTTACCTTCGCGAAAATTTATTCTAATCCTATGATCAAGGAGCAATTGAATGTTCTAATTAACCTGGCCGCCAGCGATTCGTCTGTGGCTGAAAAAGAGTCGAAAGTAATCCACATGATCGGCAAAGCAAACGGCCTGACAAAAGACGAGGTGGACGCGATGATCAAAAGCCCCCGGCCGATTGGAAACTTGGACAGCTTTACGGAAGACCAGAAGTTTGAAAACCTTTATCACCTTATTCAGTTGATGAAAAGTGATGGCCAGGTGTTTAAAAGCGAAATACACTTTTGCGAACAGGTAGCCGAAAAACTGGGCTACAAAAAGGGCGTGGTGGCCGAGTTATCTTCGCGTATTTACAGCGACCCTACCATTACCGCAGACAGAAAGATGCTGATGGAGCGGGCCCACAAGTTCCTCAAGTAATTCCTGATCAAAATATTCTTATTATGAAGACCTCGCCAAAGCGGGGTCTTTTCTTTTACAGATGGTCGCGCAAAATATTAATACCCGCCAGCAGGATGAGCACAGCTGTGATGCGCTTGATATATAGCCCGGTAAACTTCCGCGCACCCAGTCGGGAACCCACCTGCCCGCCAGCCAAAACGGCACCCAGCAGCGGCAAAATAAATTCAAAATCGAGTGTGCCCAGCCGGGCCCACTGACCTGCCAAACCGCCCACCGAGTTTACCAGTATGAAAAAGCCAGCCAGTGCCGAAATTTTTGCGGCCACATCCCACCGCAACAAGTGTAGTAAAGGCGCCAGAAAAATTCCTCCCCCGATACCCACCATTCCCGACAGCAGGCCCAGGGCCCCACCCAGACCTGCATTGGCCCATGGACGGTTGACGCTGGAGGGTTCGGCTTCTTTGGGCTGAATCCACAAAAAGACTGACGCCAGTACCAAACTCAACCCCAACAGCAAGAAGAAGACAGATTCTCCTATCTTCCAATAGCCCCCCAAAAAAGCGAAGGGCACACTGGCTACCACAAAGGGCACCGCTTTTTTAAAATCGAGTTTGCCTTCGCGGTAAAATATGAAGGTGCCGCCCGTTACCACCACAATGTTGCAAAGCAGTGCGGTGGGTCGCAGGGTTTCGTAACCCACGCCCATTACGGCCAGCAGCGCCAGGTAACTGGAACCACCCCCAAAGCCTACAGAGGCATAGATCAAAGCAATGAAAAAGAAGCCGATTAGCAGGATGTAAAAGTCGGGCATCACCGTTGATGTGGCTTAATTAAATTAATTGGCGCGCTTCACTTCTATAGTGGCCAGGGATTTTATATGCCTCCTGCCCGTGCGCACGTCCCGGGGGCAAATCAGTAAGATGGCATCATCCATCTGGGCCATGCTTTCTCCGTTCTTGTCGGTTACAAGGTAAGCCGCATCCCCGGTGGCTGCATTGAACAGTTCATTCCATGAAAAAACAACCGTGTAACCATCGCTGGCTTTGCAAACAAAGTAGTAGGCACTGAGCACCTTGGGATTTTCTGCAGAGATGACCACCTCATTCAGCAGATCTTTCAACAAAACACCACGCAACGAGGTAAGTTCGCTCCTCTTTTCGCCCGTGTGGCTGGTAATGGTTACAGCGCCTATGTCATGAACTTTCAATTGCTCGATATCGGCCACCGAGAAAGTTTTCGACTCTTTAACCAAGCCTGTTACCGCGATTGCCTGCGTGGTTTTTTGCGTGTAACCTGCAACCGAAATAGAAACAAAAATCAATATTAAAACTTTTTTCATTCTAACAAGGCTGTGTTTAACCTCCAATAGTAGACATTGATTCACTCACCAGTTTTTCGCGCTTCCTCTCCGCCTCAAAACCATCTTTCGGGCGCGCCTTGAAAGCACGAAGCAGGGCCGTATGCAAGTCAGCATCGGTGGCACCACTGCGCATCAGCTCTTTCAGATTCAACACACCGCCATCGTAGAGGCAGGTTTTCAAATCGCCCTGGGCAGTAATGCGCAGCCGGTTGCATGTTCCGCAAAAGGTACGGCTGTAGGCGGCAATAATTCCAACGGTGCCTTTGTAGCCGGGCACCTGGTAATGGTAGGCCGTAGCAAAGGGTGGGTCGGGAAGTTTTTGCAAGTTCGGGTAGGCCTGCTGCAGGTGAAGAAGGATTTTTTTGTGCGTCCAGTTTAACGATGCGTAGTGCGCCCCCTCCCCATTAAAGGGCATCTCTTCAATAAAGCGCACTGATACGTTGTACTCTTTAGTCAGTTCCGTTAAGGGAAGAATGTCTTCAATATTCTTGCCCTCCATCACCACGGTGTTAATTTTCAGCGGAATGTTTTGGGCCATGATCAGGTCCAGGGTTTCGCGCGTACGCGCAAACTCGTCTCTGCGGGTAATGGCATAGAACCGTTCGCTGTTCAGCGTATCAAGACTTAAATTAATGGAGCGAACGCCCAACGCCTTCAGCTCCGGCAGGTATGGGGCAGTAAGTATTCCATTGGTTGTCAGGTGCAACTCTTCCACGCCCGGAATTTGAACCACCTTCCTTACCAGGTGCATCAAATCCTGACGTACAAAAGGTTCTCCTCCCGTAAGGCGCACCTTGCTGATGCCCATAGATGCCAGCAGCGTTACCAGCCGTTCAATTTCTTCGAACGACAGCAGCGCTTTTTTGGGCAGGTACTTAATGCCCTCTTCCGGCATGCAATAAAAACAACGGAGGTTACAGCGGTCTGTAACTGCCAGCCGCAAATAGTTGAGCTTCCGTCCGTGGTTATCGTACAGCATGTGGTAATTTTACCTTTCGAAAGATAATCAAAGCAACGAACCAAACCCTGTTTTCGTTTCGGGTTTAGGATAAACGAACGATGCAACCTGATGAACTACCGTATTAAAACATTTGGCATTGCCCGCGACATACTGGGCGGCCGCGAAGTGGAAATTAAAATAGAGGGCAATACGGTGCAGGCCCTGCGCGCCCACCTGCTGGCCCACTACCCTGCCCTGGCAGAACTGCGTTCGCTCTTCATTGCCGTGAACCAGGCCTACAGCGAAGACCACCAGGTACTGCACGAAACGGACGAAATTGCGCTCATTCCGCCTGTTAGCGGGGGATGATGGGAAATGCACGAAATAGCTTTGAAGCACCCCTCGTTTTTTTTAGCTTCAATCTCGCATTCCTTCCTTCTCACTAACCAAATACAGCTATGATAAAGATAACCGCAAAGCCGATCGATGTACAAAAAGTAATCGAAACGGCCTCTAGCCTGGGTGCTGGGGCCGTTAATGTTTTTATTGGCACCATTCGCGATACCGCCCACAACAAAAAGGTGGTTTGGCTGGAGTACGAGGCCTACGAAAGTATGGCTGTGGCCGAAACGAGAAAGATCATTGACGAAGCGGCCCAGAAATGGTCGCTACTGGGCTGGGCTGTGAGCCACCGGGTAGGAACGTTGAAGCCAGGCGAAGTGGCCGTAGTGGTAGCCGTATCATCCAAACACAGAAAAGAATCTTTTGAGGCGTGCCAATTTATCATAGAGCAACTGAAGCACCAGGTGCCCATCTTTAAGAAAGAGGTGTTTGAAGATGGCGAAGAATGGGTATCGGCCAAACCGGAAGCCGCACCCGCATTGAATTAACGCACTTCGGAATACATTAAGTCAAAAAGTCGTTTGCGTGGCAGACGACTTTTTTTATTCTTGCTTAATGGAATATCATAAACGCCACCGAAACCAACGCCAAGGCCACCAGTAGCCCCATGGTGGCCACCACCAGCAGGTCTCGGTAAATAGGATTGAAGTGAATTTCGGGAAGTAGATTTTTGCCAACCAATTTCATAGCTCTTACAATTTGCTATTCGAAAATTAGCTTCGCCCGCCCACCGCTGCCACTTAATTACACGTGCTGCCTACATCGTGTAATATTTTGATATTTTGCTTGCCAGAATGGGCACCGGCAATTTACAACTGGTAAACACGGGCCATGGTGCAAAAATTCCCACGCGCGGGTCAATATTTGATTCATAGCGATTTACGTTACTGCACAAAAAGAATTGGGTGAAGTTGCAGGTTGCAGATGGGGTTGGTTCCGATGCGGTGCGGGCCGGTGTAAGTTTGCCGGGTATTCATTCCTGTTTTGATTACAAATGCACATTGACGCAATTTTCCTACAGACAAAGTGTATCTTTTTGCTACTAACTTCTTTTAACTCCGGATGATGAACACCGCATGACGGACAAAAAACTGGCACAACCTTTCGCAACGGCTACCGAGGAGGCCACCCTGATTCGGGCCGCGGCAACCGACCCCGGTGCCTTCCGCCCGCTTTACGAGGGCTACTTTAAGCGCATCTTCCTCTTTGTGTTGCACCGCGTGGGCGAAAGAGAGGTAGCAGCCGACATTACCCAGCAGGTTTTTTTAAACGCACTTACCCACATCGGCAGATTCCAATTTCGTGGGTTGCCGTTCTCGGCCTGGCTGTTCCGCATTGCCATTAACCAATGCCACGACTATTTCAGAAAAACCAAACGAACGCGCACCGTGGTTTTAGACGAAGCCGCACTGGAAAACCTGCACGATGAATTAACGGCCGATCAAACCCGTGAAGAGTGGGAGAAGCACCTGCCCCGCCTGCTGGAGCAACTTAAAAGCGAGGAGTTAAACCTGGTTGAGTTGCGATTCTTTGAAGGGCGCCCTTTTAAAGAGATTGGAGAAATACTGGGTATCACCGAAACCTATGCCAAGGTGCGTACCTACCGCCTGTTGGAAAAAATGAAGAAGATGTATTTGAAAAAGAGATGAATCAAAAAATACGAATCATGAAAAAACGCCCGGAGATAACGGATGAAGAGATTCGGCAATACATGAATTTCGATGCCCTTGAAAAGCAGTATGAAAATCAAAAACAAAGCAACCGGCAATGGTTGCGAAACACAGTTGCGATAGTGGCGATGGCCACGCTGGGTATAGTGGGCTATTATGCTTTTCACGAAACGGCTGGCGTGCCAAACGCCCCACAACCCCTGCCACAAGAGCCCACGTCAGTGCAAGCCGATAGCGCCACGAAGGCACACACCGAGGTTGCGGCAACACCGGCTTCCACCAATCGTCTGCAAAACGAAGCTGTGCAACCCAAAGAATCAGAAAAACCGTTGGCTGAAAAGCCGCAGCCAAAGACAGCGCGCCCTGACAAAGACAGCGTAGCTACAACCGCGGCAGCACCTGTTTATGTGGAAGCAACCCCGGTGGCCGGCTACCCCCATCTCTACGACTACTTCCGAAAAGAATTGCATTATCCGGAAGAGGCATTGAAAGATTCCATTCAGGGCGTAGTAACAGTTTCATTTGTCATCAACGCGCAGGGGAAACCCGAACAGGTTACCTCACAGAACTCGCTGGGAGAGGCGTTCGACAAAGAAGCGCTACGGCTCATCGAAAATATGCCCGCCTGGCAACCCGCCACGTTAAACGGCCAACCGGTGCGTGCGCGCATTTCCATTCCACTCACTTTTCAGATTGTGAACAAACCTAAAGATTGAACACCATGAAGTGGTTTTTCAGTTTCTTGTTGATGGCCTGCACGCAGGCGTTCAGTCAACGCTTTCAGGAAAAGTTGTCGGTAAAACTAAACGAACCTCTTACCGACATCAAAGCAGAATGGCTTGCCATCGACAGCGATACGTTGCTGGATGTGGTAGCCACAGGAAAAAACAGCGAGGGCGAACAGATACTACTCACGTTCAAAAATGAGGGAGCGCAAGGTTTATCACTCCAGACCGCACAGCCCCTTGGCTTCACGGATGGCTATTGGCACGTTTCCGACTGGAACCACGATAACAAGCCAGACCTGGTTTTTTCCGGGAAAACGCTTGCGGCCACCAAAGCCGTGTCTGTGTTTATTCATCAAAGCGGCTTTCAATTTCAGCAATTAACGGAACCCGTTCTGCATTTCGACAGCGATTTTACCCTGGCCGATTTGAACAATGACGGACGTGAAGACCTCATTGCCTACGGTGAGCAAGGCATACAGGTTTACAAAAGAACCCACAACAGTTACCAGTTGATGGTGGACAGTGCCGGCTGGCAAGTGCGCACGGTCACCGTGTTTGATTTTGATAAAGACGGCAGAAACGACTGGGTGGCCACCGGGCTGAATAGCGAAGGAGCTCCGGTGACGTTGCTTTTTAACAATAAGGGTGGTTTTCATTTTGAGCTCAGCGCTTTGCCCGACCCGGTAAACGGTGCTGTAACCGCAGGCGACATCAATGGTGATGGTAAGTTTGATTTAATGGCGGTGGGGACGGATGAACGTGGAGATACATGGCATCGAATCTGGCAGAACAACGGCACTTCCTTTACGACTACTCGTTCCGCGGCTGCCGAGGAATCCCTTCAGTTGTTTGCAGGCGACTTTACCTCCGATGGGATAATCGAACAGTGGTTGTGGCGCCCCAGCTCGCCTGCTGTGAATTACCTGGCTGATACCACGCTCCAGCAAGAGCCGATGGATGGTGAAAATGTTACCTGGCAAAACGCTGGCGACTTCGACAGGGATGGCGATCTGGATTTGCTGCAGGTAGTGCAGCAGCCCGATGCGCCCCTTCTGCGCGTACTCGAAAACACAACCCCACAGGTTAACAACCGTCCTGCTGTTCCTGCGCAGGCTTTCGCCATCTCTACCTTTGGCAAAACATTCATCGTTTGGCAACCACCTGTTGACGACCACACCGACTCTGCCAGCCTTACCTACGATGTTTGGCTTGGCACCCAGACATCGCACCTGGTGATGCCTGCCTTCAACCTTACCACCGCCCGCAGAAACAAAACACAACACGGCAATGCCGGCACCAACCACTTTTTCATTGTCGACAGCCTGACAGACAACCGCTATTTCTACCAGGTGCAGGCCATAGACAATGCCTACAACGGAAGTTACCAGGTGTGCTCGGGCGGAGTGCTACCCTGTTTCGACCTGGCCCACGTGCGCGTGGAGGCTTGCCAAAACCAAATGGTTACCTTGGATGCGGAAGGCCCTGCATTCTGGTTTTCCCTTTCAAAAGGATGGATCGCTACAGGCAGCCAATTGTCTTTCAACGCCAGCGCAACCGACACATTATTTTCATTTGTTCCGCAGGGCATGGATTGCTCCAAGAATAAGGTCTGGATCATTCACGTGAATGAGGGAACGGCCTCGGAAGAAGAAATCATCCATGCCTGCCTGAATCAAACGCTGCGCATCGGTATCGCACCGGGATGGCCCACCGTGCAGTGGAACAACAACCCGGCACTGACACAGGATTCGCTTTCCGTAGTGGTTCAAAAGGAAGAAACATGGGTGGCGCGGGCTACCAATGCGGGCTGCAGTTACGAAAAAAAATTCCTCATCCGCCCCAGCGTGCCTCAACTGCAACTGAATGGCGAAACATTTCAAATAATCAAGGGTGAATCTGTTTCACTGCAGGCCAGCGGGTCTGCCGAAGGATATGAGTGGGCGCCCGCAACCGGATTAGACAATGCTTTCATTGCCAACCCGCAGGCCACACCGCTGCAAACTACCGCCTATCAGGTTACTGCCACCGACTCGATAGGCTGCCAGGCAAAAGCCACCGTGTTGGTGCAGGTAGAAGACGTTGCTTTTGTACCCAACTTGTTTACGCCCAACGGTGACGGTAAGAACGATGCGCTGCTGATTTATGGACTCACGCAGGCTTCCGAATTCCGCTTCCGCATTTACAACCGTGAAGGGTCTGTTGTTTTTGAAACCAACGATGTTGCCCGTGCCACGGGTAGCGGTTGGAACGGCTTTGTGAATGGAACGCGGCAGCCCAGCGGTGTCTATTATTGGAAGGTGGAGGGCCAAACGACAACCGGCAATCCGCTACTGCTGAATGGAAAACAAACTGGCTCTATCTTACTGGTACACTAGGTGATGCTGAAAAAGTGGATGACTTTGATCGCGATCTGGGGCAGTCCGTGGCTGGCCTGCGCCCAGTATTTTCACTATTCGCAATACAACTTTACCGACTTGCGGGTTAATCCCGCCATGGCGGGATTAACCCGCTATGCCTCTGCGTCCGCCAACTACCGTCATCAAAAAACCGGTGGCGACTTTGCCATCAACAGCAACTTTCTGGCAATGGACTACCCGCTGCTGAACAACAGCACGGGCCGGCCTTGGGCCGGTATAGGCCTTGCGTTGCACAACGACCAGTCTGCCGGTATCTTTCGCATGCAGGAGGCTGCCCTCACCTACGCACTGCATGTACGACTTAGCCGCTGGCAAACGCTGTCGCTGGGTGTTAAAGGGTTGTACCAGCAGCGCACCATCGGGTTAGACGGCTTTTACACCGGCTCCCAGTACGTGCCCGATCGCGGCTTCGATCCATCTCATTTCAGTGGCGAAGATTTCGCAACCTTGCGCAACCGCTTCTGGACCATCAGCTCCGGCATCTATTGGCATGAAACAGACAGGCGTGGTAAACTGCTTCACTATTTTGGCTTTTCGCTATTTGACTTCAATAAGCCCGATGCCTCTTTCCTGGATGGCACCGAAAATCTATCGTCCACGTTTATTTTCAATGGCGGATGGGCGCTCTACCAACAAAACTATTTTTCCGTCATTCCCGAGGTGTTGATGAGTTACAGCGCAGCCATTTTTACCACAAATGCAGGCGTGCGTCTGCAAAAAGAACTCAACGGAACCGTTCGTCATCAAGGCGATAAGGTGGATCTGTTGCTGAAGTATGCAGTGGGGCGTTCTGGAATTGCCGGGATACAATGGCACAAAGAAAATTTTTCGGTGGGTTTATCGTACGATTTTCCGCTGCAAGCCAACCCGGGAAACCTGGGTGCAGTGGAAGTAGCGTTGGCCATTCGCAAGCTGGTGCCTACCCGTGCACAGAAAATTTCTGCGAAGAGGCGCAAGGCAGCAGAGGAGCGTCAGCAGGCGCTGCAATCAAAAAAAGTGCTGCCCAAACCCGTTACAGCCGATAGCGTGGTGGCCGCCTCCACTCCGGCCGACAGTTTACAAAATGCTACCCCAGCCGTGGAGGTTGAAAAAATGCAGCCGGTAGAACAAAACCCGGAAGCAATGGCACAAGCCGGTAAGCTGAAACAGGAGCCCCTGATTATTGAAAAGGTAACGCTGCACTTTGCCTTCGAATTCAACTCCTCCGATTTGGACGAGGCCACGGAAGAATTTCTGAAAGAGCTTACGGTTACCCTGAAAGAAAACAACTACCTGAAAGTAAAAATTGAGGGCCACACAGATAACATCGGTTCCGACAAATTCAACCAACGGCTGTCGTTGAAACGCGCTGAGGCGGTGAAGCACCTGCTTCTTAAAAAAGGAATTGAAGCCGAACGGCTGACAACGGAAGGCAAAGGCCTGCACCATCCCCTGAATGACAACCTGACGGAAGAAGACCGTGCCAAAAACCGAAGGGTAGAGATAACGCTCTACTACGGTGGGTAATCAGAAGTCATCTCAAAAACACCACGGCCCGGGGTGGCGTCTCAATTTATTCTGTGGCTTCTTTGGGTGCCCTGCGCGAGCCCTGGTAGAGTTCATATTCCAACAAACGGCAATCAATTTTAGCTGAGTAGAATTCAATTCTACGGCTGGCTTTCAACCCTATCTTTTTGGCAAGGTCAAGGTTTCCGGTAAAGATGTAGCCCAGGTAACCTTGGCAATTTTTTTTCATGAAGTCACCTATGCGGGCATACGTGTCCTCCAATTCTTTCAGGTCACCCAGGCGCTCTCCGTATTCGGGATTGATAAAAACCACACCGGGTGCAGGTGGTACCCTGGTGGCTGCGAAATCGCACACGTTGAATTCAATCAGTTGCTCCACACCTGCCATGGCTGCATTCACTTTCGAAATGTCAACGGCATCCTGGCTAATGTCGGTAGCGATTATGCGCAGGCCCGAGATTTCTTTTACTTGCATTCTGATCTCGCGTAAAGCGGCTTTGTACAGTTCGGGCTGGTATCCCTTGATGTGCATGAAAGAATAATTCTCGCGGAAGAGCCCCGGCCTGCGATGCGTAGCCAGCAGCGCTGCCTCAATGGCCAGCGTGCCCGATCCGCACATGGGGTTTACAAAAGCCGACTGCCTGTCCCATCGCGCGGCCATTAGAGTGGCCGTAGCCAATGCTTCCAGCATCGGGGCCCTGCCGGGAATTTTGCGGTAGCCATGCTTGGCCAATGTTTCGCCCGAGGTATCCAGAAAAATTTCTGCGTCTGTGTCTTTCCAATAGAGATTAATCACCGCTTTGTCGAGCTCGGGGCCGGAGTTGGGGCGCAACCCTTTCACTTTGCGAAACCGGTCGGCAATGGCGTCTTTCACTTTTACATTGATGTACAGCGGGTTGTTTACCATGTAATGATCTACATGGCTGGTAACCGAAAAATAACCTTGCTCGTGCAAGATGTCTTCCCAGCCGAAGCGGGTGAGGATATGGTACAGCTCTTCGGGGCTGTCGACCTTAAACCTTTTGAGCGAATAGTGTACCTGGCTGGCGCACCGCAGGTTCAGGTTCAGGCGGATGCAGTCTTGCATGGTGCCCTGCAGTAAGACCCCCGTAGCAAAAACCTCTTCGGGCGAATAGCCCAACTCTTTAACCTCCTGCGCCAGATAAGGCGCCAGTCGTTTGTTGCACGTAATGATGATGCGGCTGGACTGACTGAATAAATCCATCATGCTAAATATAAAATCTCCTTTAGATCGAACACTTCGGTACGGCCACTCGTTTCCACCATCAAACGGCCCGCTTCATCCACACCCAAAATGGTTCCCGCTATGTGCTTACCTTTAGCAATAAAAGAGTGTGCTTCGTTGCGCCAGTGCAAAACACGCAGATAATCATTCACTACTGCTTCGAAGGCCATCTTTTTTAATTGCAGGTAGCGCGCCTCCAGGTGCGTGCACAATACATCGAGCACGTGCTGCAAGTCAAACGCCTGGCGCGCCTCCACGGCCAGCGAGGTGGCAGTGGGTATGGGGAAATGTTGTTGGTTCACATTGAGGCCAATGCCTACTACCGAGGTCTCCAACTGACTACCGGCCAACTGGTTTTCGATGAGGATGCCGCACACTTTTTTGCCGTTCAGCAGAATATCGTTGGGCCACTTCACACGTATCAGTCCGTGTACCAGATTCTGGAGGCAATCGTGCAGGGCCACCGCCACCGTCTGGCTGAGCAGAAACTGCTGCTGCGCCTGCAAAAAGCGGGGCTTCAACGCCAGCGAAAAAGTAAGGTTTTGGCCGGGTTCACTTACCCACGAGGTAGCGCGCTGCCCCCGCCCGGCTGTTTGATTGGGTGTAATAACCAGCGTGCCTTCGGGTTGTGGCTGCCTGCGGCTCAAATCCATCAAATACGTGTTGGTAGAGGCACATTCTGGTAAAAAATGGAGATTTTTACCCACGAAAAGCGTGCTGGCAGGGATTTTATACAAGGTATTTTTGGTTAGCTTTGCAGGTTATCAAAATCAATTAAACCCCGAAGATAGTTAATGGGCAAAAGAAAGAAGGCACCTACCCACAACACCGAAAAGTTGCGCGATTTGATTGTGAAAGGGATGCAGGAAAAAAAAGCAAACGAAATTGTGGTGATGGACCTTCGGAAGGTTAAAAATGCAGTAGCCGACTTCTTCATCATTTGCTCGGGCAGTTCAGACAAACAATTGGACGCCATTGCCGATTCTGTAGACGAGGAAGTGTTCAAGGGCCTGAAAGAAAACCCCTGGCATGTAGAAGGCAAAAACAATAAAGAGTGGATGATTCTCGACTACATCAATGTGGTAGCGCACATCTTCCGCAAAGACAGACGTACCTTCTACGCGTTGGAAAAACTGTGGGGAGATGCGGAAATTACGGAAATAGACGAATAAGAACTTAATAGGCGAATAAACGTTATAGAAAGAAATTTTTTAAGAGAGAGAAATGGCTGACAAAGAAAGAGACAATAAAGTATTACCACCCAAAGTGCCGCGTCCTAATTACCAGATGTGGATCATTCTGGGGCTGGTAGCCGTGATATTGGTAGTAAGTTACTTCAACCGTGCCGGTGACCTGGTAGAAATTCAATCGAGCCGCTTCGAAGACATGGTGGAGCGCAGGGATGTGAAGAAGCTGGTGTTGGTAAAGAACGAAGAATTGGTGGAAATCACCCTGAAATCTGAAGCGCTGCAAAATGCCATCTACAAACAGGAATTAGAGCGCAGCAGCCCCTTCGGCTTAAACCCAAACGGTCCACATTACAAAATGAAGATCGGGTCCATCGAAAAGTTCATGGACAAGTATGAGGAGCTTACCAAAAATATTTCGCGCGAGCAGCAGGTAGACCTGCAGATTGAAGAACGCAGCGACATTACGGGCATGCTCATCAACTGGGGGTTCCTGTTTTTGCTATTGTTCGGCTTCTGGATGCTGATGCGCAGAATGACGGGCGGTGGCGGCCCGGGTGGGCAAATCTTCAACATCGGCAAGTCGAAAGCGGCCCTGTTCGATGCCGAAAACAAAGTGAAGATCACCTTCGAAGACGTGGCCGGTCTGGATGAAGCCAAAGAAGAGGTAAAAGAAATTGTGGACTTTTTGAAAACGCCTTCCAAGTTCACCAGGTTGGGAGGTAAAATACCCAAAGGGGCACTACTGGTGGGCCCTCCTGGCACTGGTAAAACTCTGCTTGCTAAAGCCGTGGCAGGAGAAGCCGGTGTGCCCTTTTTCTCTTTGTCGGGATCGGACTTTGTGGAGATGTTTGTGGGTGTGGGTGCTGCCCGCGTGCGCGACTTATTCAAGCAGGCGAAAGAAAAAGCACCTTGTATTGTCTTCATAGACGAGATCGATGCCATCGGCCGCTCACGTGGCCGCGGTGCCATGCCGGGTGCCAACGATGAGCGCGAGAACACGCTCAACTCATTGCTGGTAGAAATGGATGGTTTCGCCACTGACAGCGGTGTAATTATCCTGGCTGCTACCAACCGCCCCGATGTGTTAGACAGCGCGTTGATGCGCCCGGGCCGTTTCGATCGTCAGATCAGCATAGACAAACCCGATATTGTGGGCCGCGAGCACATCTTTAAAGTGCACTTGAAGCCTATTAAGCTTTCGAAAGAAGTAGATATCAAAAAGCTCGCTGCACAAACGCCCGGTTTTGCCGGTGCCGAGATTGCCAACGTGTGTAATGAAGCGGCTCTGATTGCCGCCCGCAGGGACAAGAAGGAAGTAGAGATGCAAGACTTCCAGGATGCCATCGACCGGGTGATTGGCGGTCTGGAAAAGAAAAACAAAATCATCTCGCCTGAAGAGAAAAAGATTGTGGCTTACCACGAGGCCGGTCATGCCGTAGCCGGCTGGTTCCTGGAGCATGCCGATCCGTTGGTGAAGGTGAGCATTGTGCCCCGCGGTGTGGCCGCACTCGGCTATGCGCAATACCTGCCTAAAGAGCAGTTCCTGTATCAAACAGAACAACTGCTGGACGAAATGTGCATGACCTTTGGCGGCCGCGCTGCCGAGGAAATTGTGTTCGGCAAAATTTCTACCGGGGCACTAAGCGATCTGGAGCGCATCACCAAAATGGCCTACAGCATCGTTACCGTGTACGGTATGAACAAAGAGATCGGCAACATGTCGTTCTACGACAGCAAGCAATCAGAATACAACTTTAACAAGCCCTATTCTGAGGCTACTGCCGAGCGCATCGATAAGGAAGTGAAGAAGATTATCGATGAAGCGTTTGAGCGTACCAAGAAATTGCTGAGCGATCACCGCGAACACCTGGAAATCATCGCTAAGGAACTGTTGGAAAAAGAAATTCTCTTCCAATCGGACTTGGAGCGGTTGATTGGCAAGCGGCCATTTGCCCACCAAACCACCTACCAGAAGTTTACCAACGGGCAGGATAAAGACAAGAAGGAAGAAACGCCCGCGCCAGAAGTGGCGTCCGTGGGCGAAACCAAAGCTGAAACACCCCCCAACGAACCGGGCGGTGGCTATCAGCCACAATAACAAAACAGACAGGCTGCCTTGTGCAGCCTGTTTCGTTTCACACAGCCTGCATAATGTAGCGGGGCACTGCGTTTTTGGTTATCATTGCACAGCATGAAGTCGCTTGGTTCTGTTCAGTTGCCTCCCGGGAAGAAAGTCTACTTTGCGTCCGATTTTCATTTTGGCGTACCCAGCTACGAGGCGAGCCTGGCACGCGAACGCAAAGTGGTAGCCTGGCTGGAGCGCATACGCCACGATGCCCACTCCATTTACCTCATGGGCGACTTGTTCGACTTCTGGTTTGAGTACAAACACACCATACCCAAGGGCTTCATACGCTTCTTTGGAAAGCTGGCCGAATTGCGCGATGCCGGCACACCCATCTACTTCTTTACCGGCAACCACGATATGTGGATGTTCGACTACTTCCCGCAGGAACTGGGCATACCCATTTTGCGCGAACCGCAAGAACTCATCATCAACGGCCAGCGCTTTCTCATTGGCCATGGCGATGGACTGGGCCCTGGAGACAAAACCTATAAGGTGTTGAAGAAATTTTTCGATAGCCGGTTCTGTCAATGGCTTTTCCAATGGATCCATCCCAACATCGGCATGGGCATTGCTAACTACTGGAGCAGGAAAAGCCGGATCAGCAACACCCGCAGGGAAGAAAAATTTCAGGGCGAGGAAAATGAGTTTCTGCTGGCTTACTGCCGACAAATGGAGAAGACCACACATTTTGACAACTACGTATTTGGGCACCGTCACCTGCCATTGGATTTCAAAGTAGGCGAGGGCAGCCGCTATGTTAACCTGGGCGAGTGGGTACACTTCAGCACCTATGCGGTATTCGATGGCCAGCGGCTGGAATTAAAAACATTTGAACTATGAGGCGAGGGTTAAATAAACGACCATTTACCCGCCATATATTCTTGCTCTGCACGATGGTAACGTATGGCCTGTGTGCAGCGCGGGCTTCTGCACAAAACTTTCTTCATAAATTAGATTTGCCCGGCCCTGTACATTCGGCTGGCCTCGATCGGCCGGGCGATTTGTATGTGGTAATACAAGGAGGTGAAATCCAAAAGGTCAGCAAAGACGGTCAGTTGCTGGGGAAGAGGCAATATACAGCCACGCCTACCCTCTTCGACCCACGCGATGGGGTGCGCTCGTTTGCGTACTTTCGAAATTCCAACACGTTCGAATTTTTGTCGGCAGACCTGACTGATGCCGACAGTCACAGGGTGCTGCCGGAGTTTGCCATCTCTCCCTGGTTAGTGTGCCCTACCAAAAATGAAGTATGGATTTTCGATGCTGCCGACTACAGCATGAAAAAAACCGGAGCCTCTTTCGGGTTGATTGAACGGGAATTTGCGTTGAAAGGAATTTCTCCTGCCGACAGCCTAAACTTCAGCTACCTGCGCGAGTACCAAAACTTCCTTTTCTTATTGTCGCCACAAAGGGGAATACTGGCCATCAATTCGTTGGGCACAGTTACGCGCACATTGGGCAAACCTGGTCTGCGCGCCTTTCATTTTTTAGGCGAAGAAGTATACTATCACGAAGGCAACCAACTGCACCTGACCGACCTGTACACCTCCGAAACACGCACCATCACCCTTCCTTATGCCTGCGATGAGGCACTGCTGAGCGATGAGCGCCTCTTTCTGATCAGAGGAAACAGGTTGGAAATATTTTCCTACCAGCCGTAAGAAATCTGCAAAAAGGGCCAGTATTGTGTTCATTTTTGAACATATTTGCGCGTCCTAGCACAGGAAAATGCCCAAAAAGGGCGT
This sequence comes from Bacteroidota bacterium, assembly GCA_049324055.1. Classification (GTDB taxonomy): domain Bacteria; phylum Bacteroidota; class Bacteroidia; order Cytophagales; family Cyclobacteriaceae; genus ELB16-189. Next base: position 184,243 of record JBMOLS010000034.1, read on the forward strand.
TTTTAGACCTCCTGCATACTGGCATAATTTTTCGTTTAAAGTCCCGCTAAACCTGATCTGAACGTGAACGAAGGCAAAATTTTAATGGTAGATGACGATGAAGATGTATTGCTGGCAGCCAAGATGCTGCTAAAGAAATACAACTACCATGTCATCATTGAAAAGAACCCGAACAAGATTCCCTTTCTTTTAAACAACGATACGTACGATGTGATCTTGCTGGATATGAACTTCAGCAAAGACACCACCAGCGGCAAGGAGGGCTTCGAATGGCTGGCCCAAATCAAAGAACGCGACCCGCAGGCGGTGGTAATTATGATTACCGCTTTTGGTGACGTTGAGATGGCGGTTCGTGCACTGAAAGAAGGCGCTACCGACTTTATTCTGAAGCCATGGCAAAACGAGAAGTTGATTGCTACTATCTCTACGGCCATCAAACTGAAGAAGTCGTACAACGAAGTAGATAAACTGCGCAAAGCCAAGCAGATGCTGGAAGAGCAGATCAGCCAGCCCTTTCGTGATATCATTGGCCAAAGCCCGGCCATTAAAGAAGTTTTTGCCCTCATCGACAAGGTGGCAAAGACTGATGCCAACATTCTGATTTTGGGCGAAAACGGAACAGGCAAAGAATTAGTGGCTCGTGCCATTCACCAAAAATCGCTGCGCAAAGACAACTCGTTTGTGGCGGTAGATATGGGTGCCATTACAGAAACACTTTTCGAGAGCGAACTCTTTGGGCATAAGAAGGGCGCCTTTACCGATGCGCGTGAAGACAGGCCCGGCCGTTTTGAATTGGCCAACGGGGGCACTTTGTTCCTGGACGAGATTGGCAACCTGAGCATGAGTCTGCAAAGCAAGTTGCTCAGCGCCCTTCAGTCGCGGCAGGTAACACGTGTGGGCTCCAACACCCCCGTTGACGTAGACATACGCCTGATTTGTGCCACCAACATGCCATTGGCGCAAATGGTGCAAGAAGGCAGATTCAGACAAGACTTGCTTTACCGCATCAACACCGTAGAAGTACACATTCCGCCACTTTGCGAACGCGTGGACGATATACCTATGTTGGCAAACCATTTCCTGAACTATTATTCCAAAAAATACCGCAAAGAGGTGCTCTCCATTTCGAATGAGGCCATTACTAAGTTGAAGAAGTATGCGTGGCCCGGCAACGTGCGCGAACTGCAACATGCCATTGAGCGCGCGGTGATCATGGCAGACTCTCCTACCCTTCAGGAAAGCGACTTTCTGTTCAGCCGCAAGGCCAACGATTCACCTTCGGCCGATACGCTGAACCTGGATGAGGTGGAAAAAGCGGCTGTGATCAAAGCCATTCAGTTGCACAACGGTAATATTTCCAAGGCCGCAGAAGAATTAGGACTCACCCGCGCATCGCTCTACCGCAGAATGGAGAAGTATGGAGTTTAACTGGAAATCGCCCCTGGTTACACGGGTAGCGATTCTGGTGGCTACGGTTTTTGTTTTTGCCTTTCTGTTTAAACTGAACGAGTTTAACTGGCTGCTCACGCTGGCATTAGGTGGAGCCGTTTTTTTCCAGGTAGCACAACTAATCAAAGCAGTAGAAAAGTCGAACGAAGACATTACCTCCTTTCTCGACTCCATCCGGTATGACGACCTGAGTTCGTCTTTCAAAACCGACAGCAATGATCCTTCGGTGCAACGCCTGCACCAGGAAATGAACGAAGCCCTGAACAAGTTGCGTAACTCGCGCAGAGAACGCGACTCAGAATATCAATTCTTCAAAAACATAGTGCAGCACGTGGGCATAGGGCTGCTCACCTTTAAGAAAGACGGCACCATTCAAATTATCAACAGCGCGGCCAAACGTTTGCTGCGCGTTACCCGTGCCGAACACCTGGACGACCTGAGGGAAGTGGGTGAGTCGCTGATAGACTCTTTTTTGAAACTAAAGACTGGCGGGCGCGAGCTGGTGCGGCTACAAAGCGGTGATGAGACCATACAGCTGTCTGTCTATGCCATAGAGCTTACCTTGCGTGGCGATGAAGTGAAGTTGATATCCATGAGCAACATCCAGACGGAACTGGAGGAAAAAGAGATGGAAGCCTGGCAAAACCTGGTGCGGGTGCTCACGCACGAAATCATGAACTCGGTAACGCCCATCTCTTCGCTGGCCGGCATTGTGGAGGAGGAATTGGAGAAAAAAATCAAACAAAACGAAGGCATACCGCGCGAAGATCTGGACGATATGCACCTGTCCCTCCAGACCATCAGTCGCAGAAGTGCCGGACTGATTCGGTTCGTGAAAGAGTTCCGAAACCTGTCGCACATACCCAAGCCACGCCTGGCCGAAGTGGCCGTAAAACCTTTGCTGGAAGAACTGGCCATGCTGCACAAGAAAGAACTGGCCGACAATCACATTGCCATTTCAGTAAGCGTAAATCCGGAAAACCTGTTCATCCTGGCCGACAAAACCATGATTGAACAGGTATTGATTAACCTCATCAAAAATGCCATACAGGCCTTTGATGAGCAGACCGACAGAAAAATAGAACTGCTGGCGGTGGCCAACGAAAAAGGGCGTGCCGTTATTTCGGTAAAAGACAATGGTGCCGGCATTGATGCCGAAGCACAAGAGCGGATTTTCATCCCCTTCTTCTCCACCAAAAAGACGGGCTCGGGCATTGGGTTGAGTTTGTCCAAACAGATTATGCGCCAGCACGAAGGCCGCATTACCGTGAAGTCGCAACTGGGCGAGGGTACGGAATTTATCCTGCGCTTCTAGTGTTGCCGGGCCCGGCTGCCACCATTAAAATTTGCAGAATTGTTATAGCTTTGATGTATTATAACCCTCCTATGCAAGATGTAAAGAAGCGGATATCTGCTATCCTCATAGAAAAATTAGGTATCCCCGAATCGGAAATTACACCCGATGCAAGTTTTGTGAAAGACCTGGGCATAGACTCGCTGGATTATGCCGAACTGGTGATGGAATTTGAACAGGCTTTTGATATCAAAATTCCTGATGACGATGCCGAAAAAATGCAGACCATCGGGCAAGCAGTTGAATACATAGAAGGAAAGCTGAAGGGGGGCTAACCCAATTCAAAATAGCTGCAAAAGCGCTTCATCTTTTCAGCCGACTTTAAGAGAAAGGGCTCCATGCTGCCGCTGCCTTCGAGGGGGCGAATGAACCAACCGTTTTTCTCCTCATTCCAAAACACCAGGTGCTTGTCGGAGTAGACCAGCAAAATGTCCATCTCGTAGATTTCTTCCCCGTCTTTGTCGAGCACGCCCGTAAACTGCAACAAAACGTGGTTCTTCTTTACCAACTCTCCTTTACTGCATTCAATGCTGTTCAGCCGCATCAGCAACCGCGACTCGCGGTCCCACGCTTTGAACTTGATTTTACGGGGAACATAATCGACTTTCATGCGTTGCAAACATAGCAGATTTTTCATGCATCAGAAGCCGGGCAGGCCATGCGAAATCTTGAAGTTTTGATAACACACCTTCTATCAACAGACAGATTGCTTTTTGCTTCCTTCGCCCCCATGCCAGGGCGTAATCGGAATCATCTATATTTACAGGCATCGCGCCATGAAGAAGGTTCTGTTCATCATCAATAAATTTTCGGGTGCCGGCTTCCGCGAGTCGCTCGAAGGGCGCATCATCGACTATTGCGCCCGGCAGGGCTGGGAGTGCACCCTGGAGTTTACCAGGCAGCGTGGCCATGCCGTGGAGTTGGCACAACAGGGTGTAGCCGAGCAGGTGAGCCTGGTGGTTGCCACCGGTGGCGATGGCACCGTGAACGAAGTGGCGCGCGGCATGGTAAACACCCACATACCCATGGCCATTTTGCCGAAAGGCTCGGGCAACGGCCTGGCCCGTCACCTGGGCTTACCCGTGTCTTTTCAGCAGGCGCTGCAACAACTGCACTTGCTGCAACCCCGGGCTATCGACACCATGCAAGTGAACGGGCATTTGTCCATCAATGTGTCGGGCATCGGTTTCGATGGCCACATTGCCAATCTTTTTGGCAACGATGGCAGGCGCGGCCTGGCCAACTACACTCGCCTGACGCTGCGCGAGTTCGTGCGGTTTCAGGAGTTTGAAAGCGAGATTACATTGGTTGACTGTGTGATACAAAGTCGCCAATTCTTAATTGCCCTTGCCAACTCCTCGCAGTTTGGTAACAATGCCCGCATTGCCCCGCTGGCCTCCGTGTGCGATCAGCAGTTCGATCTTTCGCTGGTGAAGAAGGTGCCTTTGCACCATGCATTGGGGTTTGCCCGCAACATGTTTGCCGGCAGGCTCGACAGATCGCGCTTTGTTACCCTGCACAAGGCTACCAAGGCCACTATACGGTTGCAGCGCCCCATGGCTTTTCATGTAGACGGTGAACCGCTGCCCGCAGCCTCTCAATTCGAAGTGCAGGTTAACCCGCTCTCGCTGCTGGTATGCGTTCCGAAAGATCTGCGAAAAAAAATTTAGGCAGAAAATACCGCAAATGGAGCTAACCCTGCCCCTACAAACTACCGTTTAATAGATGTTTAAAATCAACACTTGCTAAAACTTATCAGCTTATGAAGAAATTATTTACTGCAGCCATGCTTTTGTTAACCTTCTCTGCATGGGCGCAACTTACCCTGCCTCCCAGCGGCAACAATCAAAAAGCCAAGGTAACCCAATGGATTGGCCCGGTGGAAGTAAGCATAGCCTACAGCAGCCCGAATGTTACAGCACCCAATGGCACAGACCGCACTGGCCACATCTGGGGCGAACTCGTACACTACGGCTTTATCGATCAAGGGTTTGGTACGTCTAAGGCCGCACCGTGGCGTGCCGGTGCAAACGAAAACACGGTCATCAGTTTTTCACATCCGGTGAAAATCGATGGCAAAGAGGTGCCGGCAGGCGCGTATGGTCTGTTCCTGGCGGTCGAAAAAGACGGTCCATGGATGTGGATACTGTCGAAAAATTCTACCAGTTGGGGCAGCTATTTTTACAACCCGTCTGAAGATGTGGTGCGTGTTGCAGCCACCCCACAAGATGCCCCCTTCACCCAATTCCTTACCTACGGTTTCGAAGGCCGGAACCCCAACAACGCTACTGCCTACCTGCAGTGGGAAAATAAAAAAGTAGCCTTCAAAATTGATGTGCCCAACGTGAACGACTTGTACCTGGCTGGCATTCGCAATGAGTTGAGAAGCTCCCCCGGTTTCGAGCACCAGGCCTGGATGCAGGCAGCTCAGTTTTGCGTAAACAACAACATTAACCTGGAGGAAGCCCTGACCTGGGCCAATGCCGCCATCAATATGCCGTTTATCGGCCAGGAGAACTTCAATACACTGCAAACCAAAGCCATGGTGCTAACCGCTCTGAAACGGCACAGCGAAGCGAATGCGCTGATGGACAAAGCCATCAAGTTGCCTACCGCCACCGTGCAGGCAGTTCATCAATATGGACGCGCCTTGTTAAACCAGGGTGAAAACAAAAAAGCGTTGGAGGTATTCCAATACAACTTCAAGGCCCATCCGGAAGAAAAGTTTACCACTTACGTGGGATTAGCCCGCGGTTATGCAGCGAACAACAACACCAAAGAGGCCATTAAAAACTGGGAACTGGCAATCAAGAACATTCCCGAAAACCAAAAGGCAAACATCGCCTTCTACGAAGGAGAACTGAAGAAGCTGAAGGACGGTAAGTAGGACAAGGCAGCAGAAGATTACATTACAACCGGAGGCGCCAGCCAACTTGTTTTCACCAGGCTGACTGGCGCCTCCTCTTATTTCTCATCGCAATATCATTCTTCTACGGATTACACCAGGCTGCGCGCCAACTGGCCGGGTACGTACGTGCCCACATCGCCCTCACCTC
>JBMOLS010000034.1:190201-342594 GCA_049324055.1 Bacteroidota bacterium
CAACTTGTTTTCACCAGGCTGACTGGCGCCTCCTCTTATTTCTCATCGCAATATCATTCTTCTACGGATTACACCAGGCTGCGCGCCAACTGGCCGGGTACGTACGTGCCCACATCGCCCTCACCTCCTTTGCCGTTCGATACGGGCAGTGTAAAACGGAATGTGGTGCCTACACCTTGTTCGCTGCTTACGGTGAGGCTTCCCTGATTTTTCTCTATAAACTCTTTACACAGCAATAAGCCCAGGCCTAACCCCTTTTCGTTCTGCGTACCTTGTATAGACCACAGCGAGTCCTTCACGAACAGCCGTTGCATGTCATCGGTGGACATGCCAATACCAGAATCCTCCACCGAAATCTGAACCATGTCCTCCTCCCAGTCGGCCGCCAGCCGCACAAAGCCGCGGGCCGATGTAAACTTTATGGCATTGCCGATGAGGTTGCGCAACACCAGGCGTATCTGCTCCTTGTCGGCAAAAGCCGTAATGTCGGGGTTGATGGAGTTGATCAGTTCCACCCCCTTCGTGCGCGCCATCTCCTGGTACAAATCGAAAACCTCTTCAGTTAAGGCAAAAGGCTGTATCACCGTGGGGTTGGCTTGTATACCTTTCAGTTGCGACACCGACCAGTTCAGCACATTGTCGAGGTTATCATAAATAGCATCAATCTTCCTCCGCAAATCGCCTGAAAAATATTCAAATTCCTGCTGCGACATGCTTTTATTGCCAATGAGGTTCAACAGGCCCTTCAGGCTGTTGAGGGGGCTTCGAAAATCATGGCCTATAATGGAAAATAGTTTATCCTTCGTGGCATTGAGGCGCGCCAACTCCTGCCGTTTGTCTTCTATCTCCGCGTTCTTAACGGCCAGTTCTTCTTTCTGCTTTTGAAGTTCCCTGTTTACGCGTTTCGATTTCTGGAAGCCGTATAGCAGCAAAATAACGAGCAGCAATGCGCAACTGGCTGTTAAAATCGTGATGTACAATTGCATACGTTGTGTGCTGATTTCTTCCTGCTTCAGAGCGGCATCTTTAGTGAGTAGCTCAATCTCTGCCTGTTTCAGGTTCAGATCGAACTGCCCTTGTAACAGGGCAATCTGCTCAGAACTCTTCTCTGCATAGATCGAGTCGTGCAGAGTGGTGTATTTTTTCAGGTAGTCATAGGCGCGTGCGTTGTCGCCACGTCTATGGCTCAGTTCGGCCAGCACCTCGTAGGTGCGTTCCAACTCTTCAGGGTAGCCCATATCAATGGCTACCCGTTCGTTGGCTTGCAGCAACGCAGTGGCTTCTGCCAGGCGATCCAGCGCTATGTAGGCTTTCGCCAGGCGGTGGGCGGTGGCCGCTTTCATGCTGGTGTTCTTATTCTTCTCCGACATGGCAATGCCACGTTGATAGAGTTGCACCCCCTCGCGGTACTTGCCTTTTGCCGTCCACACATCGCCCAGGGTGCGTAGGGCAAAGGACGTCAGGTAACTGTCGCGTAGCTGTTCGCTGGCTTGCAGCGCGCGGTCTGCGTATACCGATGCGGAGTCGAGCTGTTTGTTGCCCATCAGGTACATGTAGGCCAGGTTATTTAGCGTGCGGGCCTTCAGCCTGACATCGTCCAGTTGCTCTGCCACGGCAAGGGCCTTGCTGAATTCTGTCAGGGCTTTGTCGAATTGTTTTTGTTCGAAGTAAACGGCCGCCATGTTGTTGAGGCTGCGGCCAAGCTCTGCTTTATCGCCAATCGCCTCTGCCATCTTAATGGCCTCGATGGAGTACTCCAGCGCCTTCACGAAGTCTGACTTGCGGTAGTAAATCCACCCCATGTTGCCCAGCGCCATGCCCTGTCCACGGGAGTAGTTTAGTTTCTTGGCCAGTTCCAACGCATCGCGGCTGTAAGCCAGCGCCATGTCATGATCGGATTCGCGCAAGGAGGTAGCCATTCGGTTCAGCAGGTTTACCCGCGCAGTATCTGCTTGCGCATGGGCCTGGGCCTGGGCCTGCAAAGGAAACACGCCCAAGCAGGACAAGCCTGCACATACCGAAACCAGGATCATGCCCCAAATGGCCCTCATTAGCAAAAGCGATTGTTTTGAATGGCTAAAGATAATGCAAGCAGCTGCTTCGAATTGCTTAAAATGGCGCCAAATCTTACGTGAAGGCTTAGGTCGACAAGTTGGAAAAAATGAGAGGTGGAGGCGCTAACCCACCATTTTCACTTTAAAACCTTCGTTTTGTAGGTATTGGTATATCTTCTCACGCACGTCACCCTGTATCAGAATCTCACCATCTTTCACGGAACCACCGGTGCCACAACGGGTTTTCAGCTTCTTGCCCAGCGCCTCCTGATCGGCCTGGGTGCCAATAAAGCCGGTTACCAACGTAACCTGCTTACCCGCGCGCCCACTTTTGTCGAGCATGACTTTCAACTGCTGCTGCGAGGGCGGCAACGTGGCGGCCTCCTCTCCTCCCCGGTACTGGTACTTAAATTCTTCGCTGGTGGAGTACACCACTCCCTCGCGCTTTTTCCAGTCATTTTTGCTCATAGTATAGATTTGTAGAGAAACACAATATTCAGAATCATCAGCAAAAATACTACAATACCCAGGTTAACATGAAACTCCACGCCTTTGCGGATGATGAGCCCCAGCAGGCAACATGCCACCAACATGATTGGCGCGAAACTGAAATTGCGGTAGATGGTGCCCAGGTTGTTCACCACAAAACTTCCGTTGTAGTTCTCCACTTTGATGAGGGCCGAGAACAACGATGAGGTGTAGATCTTTAACTTCGAATGATGGGGAAAGTTCTCCATCTCGCTCATCAGTACGGGAAAGTGGTGGCCGTTTTCCGTTACCAGCAAATCGTAGCGCTCGCGCGGGCGCACCTTCGATATCGTTTTTAGATCGGTCACCACGGTTTCCTCCCAAGTGCGCGCAGGCAACAGGAAGTCGATCAGCAACAAGCCACTCCAGATGCAGCCAAAGTAGAACAGCAACTGCGAAAAACGCAGCATGCTCTGCAAAAACAGTGTGCGGTCTGACGGACGCGCATAACGCGCGGCCGGGTGGGTGTACACCTCCTGCCAGTGGGTGTTGATCCCCGGTGCACGCAACAATTGATCGTACTTAAACTTTTTGTCGGGGTCGCTCAGCACCTCGTAGGCTTCGTTGATTTCTTTGAACAACTGCTCTGCCTCGCGCGAAGGATTTTTGTCGGGATGGTAACGAACAGCCAGCTTACGAAACGAACGCTTGATTTCCACTTCGGTAGCCTCGCGGCTGACCCCGATAATATGGTAATAGTCTTTCATAGCCGGGCGAGTATGTGAAAATAACGAAATGCCACCATCCTTCGTTTGGGCCGAACGCAAAAAACCCTGCACGAGGCAGGGTTTGGCTCCATATTTCCGAAGACAGGATTATTCTCCCCCACTGCCGGTCTGCACTTCGTACGAGCTGAGCATAGCGCTAAAGTACTCGCGGTTCAGACGGGCAATGTTCGTAATCTTAATACCCTTGGGGCATTCGGCTTCGCAGGCGCGGGTATTTGTGCAGGCACCAAAACCTTCGGCATCCATTTGGGCCACCATGCGTTCTGCGCGCTCCTTGCGCTCGGCCTGCCCCTGCGGCAGCAGCGCAAACTGCGATACTTTGGCGCCCACAAACAACATGGCCGAAGCATTCTTGCACGCTGCCACGCAAGCTCCACAGCCTATACAAGTGGCTGCATCGAAAGCTTCATCTGCTACCTTCTTAGGGATGGGAATTTCGTTGGCATCGGGCACGCCACCAGTGTTCACGGAGATATACCCGCCCGCCTGCTGAATGCGGTCGAAAGCGGAGCGATCTACCACCAGGTCTTTCACGATGGGGAAAGCCTGCGCACGCCATGGCTCGATGGTAATGGTTTCGCCATCTTTGAACGAGCGCATGTGCAGCTGGCACGTGGTGGTTTGCAGCGGTCCATGTGGGCGGCCATTGATATACAAGCTGCACATACCGCAGATGCCTTCGCGGCAATCGTGGTCGAAGGCGATGGGCTCCTCCCCTTTCTTCACCAGGTCGTTATTCAAAACGTCCAACATTTCCAGGAACGACATATCGGCCGACACATGGTCGTGCTGGTAAGTTTTAAATGCACCTTTGCTGTTCTTGTCTTTCTGTCTCCAAACTTTCAGGGTGATCTTCATACTATCTTGCTTGTGTTGGGTGAAATCGTACAAGCCGGTTTAAGGCTTACGCGCTCACGTATTATTTATAACTTCTTTGCGTCAGTTTTACATTCTCGAACTTCAGCTCTTCCTTGTGCAACACCTCGGGTTGGTTGTCGCCCTGGTATTCCCACGCAGAGACAAAAGCAAACTCATCGTCTTTGCGCAACGCTTCGCCATCGGGTGTCTGCGACTCCTCGCGGAAGTGGCCTCCACACGATTCGGTGCGCATCAGTGCATCGTCTACCATCAGCTCGCCCAACTCCATGAAGTCGGCTACGCGCATGGCTTTTTCCAACTCCTGGTTCAGTTCGTTGCCACTGCCCAGCACGTTTACGTTGGTCCAGAATTCGTTCTTCAACTCCTGTATCTTCTTCTTCGCACCCCGCAGACCCGCATCGTTGCGCGACATGCCGCAATAGTTCCACATGGTGAGGCCTAATTCGCGGTGTAGTTCGTCTACCGTTTTTTTGCCTTTAATGCTGAGGATTTTGTTGATACGGCTATTCACACCTTCTATGGCCTCTTTGAATTCAGGTCGGTCGGTGCTCACCTTTTCGTAGGGCAGCCCGGCCAGGTAGTCGCCAATGGTGTACGGAATCACAAAGTAGCCATCGGCCAGGCCCTGCATCAGCGCAGAAGCACCGAGGCGATTGGCTCCGTGGTCGGAGAAGTTGCATTCGCCTAGGGCATACAAGCCCGGCACGGTCGTCATCAGGTTGTAATCTACCCACAAGCCGCCCATGGTGTAGTGCACCGCAGGGTAAATCATCATAGGGCCCTCGTACGGGTTGTCGCCTGTAATCTGCATGTACATGTCGAACAGGTTGCCGTACTTGGCTTCGATGGTTTTCTTGCCATCGCGTTTGATGGCATCGGTGAAGTCGAGGAATACAGCGAGGCCGGTTTTGCCCACGCCACGCCCTTCATCGCACACATATTTGGCATTGCGCGAAGCCACATCGCGGGGCACCAGGTTTCCGAAAGACGGGTACCTGCGCTCCAGGAAGTAGTCGCGTTCTGATTCGGGTATGCTCATGGCCTCCTTGGCGGTGAGGCCAGGACGCGCCACCTTCGGCACCCACACGCGGCCATCGTTGCGCAGCGACTCCGACATAAGGGTGAGTTTCGACTGGTGGTCGCCTGTAACGGGTATACAAGTAGGGTGTATCTGCGTGAAGCAAGGATTGCTGAAGGCAGCGCCCTTCTTATGTGCCCGCCACGAAGCGGTTACGTTAGAGCCTTTGGCATTGGTAGACAGGAAGAACACGTTGCCGTATCCACCCGTGCACAACAACACAGCATGGGCACTGTGCGCTTCAATCTTACCGGTCACCAGGTCGCGGGTAATGATGCCGCGCGCCTTGCCGTCCACAATCACCACGTCCAGCATTTCGGTGCGGTTATACATCTTCACCTTGCCGTTGGCAATCTGGCGGTTCAGCGCTGCGTAGGCCCCCAGCAATAATTGCTGGCCGGTTTGGCCGCGGGCGTAAAACGTGCGCGACACCTGCGCGCCACCAAAAGAGCGATTGGCCAACAAGCCGCCATATTCGCGCGCAAAGGGCACCCCCTGCGCCACACATTGGTCGATAATATTAACACTTACTTCCGCCAGGCGGTAGACGTTGCCTTCGCGTGCGCGATAGTCGCCCCCTTTAATGGTATCGTAAAATAACCGGTACACGCTGTCGCCATCGTTCTGGTAGTTCTTGGCTGCGTTGATCCCCCCCTGCGCAGCAATGCTGTGGGCCCTGCGGGGGCTATCCTGAAAGCAAAATGCTTTTATGTTGTAGCCCAGTTCTGCCAGCGAAGCCGCGGCAGACGCTCCGGCCAGGCCGGTACCCACCACAATCACTTCGTACTTGCGCTTGTTGGCAGGGTTCACCAACTTGAGGTTAAACTTGTGCTTGGTCCACTTCTCAGCTAAGGGTCCTTCCGGAATTTTTGAATCAAGTTTTATCATAGAACTAGCGAATGCGGTTAGTTAAAGTACATACTTATCGGGATCCATGCGAACAGGGCCGGCACAACGATCGCGAAAGCCTTCCCGACAAAGTTGATAACAGGGTTGTACTTCATATGGTTTAGACCCAGGGTCTGAAAAGCGCTTGCAAACCCATGCCACAAGTGAAAACCAACGGCCACCATGCAAAACACATACACGCCAACGTACCAGCCTTTGGCAAACCAGTAGTCTACGGTAGCATAAATATCTCTGTACTCGGTGCCATCATAGGTAACCTTCGGCATCTCGCCAAAGTGCATCTGGCCCCAGAAATGATTTAAGTGTGTAATCAGGAAGGCCAGCACAATAGTGCCCAGAATACCCATGTTGCGCGATGCCCAGATGGACGACTTGCCACTGGTAACTGCATAACGTTCCGGACCGCGCGCCTTCCGGTTGCGGATGGTAAGCACCAGCGACATACCTACATGCAACAAGATAAAAAAGAAATTGCCTTTAGAAATGGTTTGAATGAGCGGGTTGGTGCTCATGAACTCTGCATAGATGTTGAAGGCACGGCCGCCATCATCTTTCAGCAACTGCAGGTTGCCGGCCAGGTGCACGGCCAAAAACAGGATGAGAAACAGACCCGTGAGGGCCATGAGCAACTTGCGGCCAAGCGTACTCGTGAAGAGATCTATTATCCACTTCATAGTTAGGTATGAAAAAGCGTTAGGATTTTTTGAACCGTTCAAAAATACTCCCCAAAGCATTATCCACCAAAAGCAAAAGCTATTTTGACGCAATCTAAATTGAACCCAAGCCATGCAATAGAATACCTCCACTGCATGGCTGGCAAATGAAAACCAACAACTTACCTTCGGTGATGATCAAAACCTGGTTGGTGATGTCCATTGTAAGGGCAGTTTACTCCTGTAGTCGTATCAGACTCATCGGATGTTTAACCGCTACAATCTGGTATTTTTAGCCGCGTTTGTCACCCCTTCGGGCAGTGATGCCTTTCTAATGATTAGTTTGGGTTGAACTGATGCGAACACTCAATGTGCCCACACGCCACGCCCCCCCTACTTAAAGCCACTCAAATAGCAGTACCAACACGGCAATGGTAAAAATCATAACCAACAAAAACCACTCGCGTTTTACGAAGCCAACGACCCAATTCAACAGGTTTTTCATAAAATATTAAAAAATACTACTGCCTCTGGGGCAAGTCTCCCTCCCAAAACATAACCCGTTGATTATCAAACCAGGGTGGCCGTGCTTGAGGCTGTTTTTGTCTATTAAATAGGCGAAATTCCAAATATGGGAACAGTGAACAGGTTTTTACAGGTCGCTCGAACCCGTATTTTTATGACCGCAACCACGATTGCACATGTACTTCATTTTCGACACAGAAACCACCGGTATTCCGCATAATAAAACTGCGCCCATCACCGACCTGGAGAACTGGCCACGGCTGGTACAACTGGCGTGGCAACTGCATGGGGCCAACGGCCAGTTGCTGTCGCAACACAATTATATTGTACGACCCGATGGCTTCGATATCCCCTACAAGGCCGAGCGCGTGCACGGCATCTCTACCAAGCGCGCACAGGAAGAAGGCAAGCCGCTGAAAGATGTGCTCACCGCTTTTCTTACCGATCTGAAAAACACCCGCCAACTGGTGGGCCACAACATCGAGTTCGACATTAACATTATCGGTGCCGAACTGATACGCGCAGGCTTTGCGCCCGAGGCGTTTATGGCACTGCCCAAACTCGACACGGGCATTGCCGCCACGGAGTTTTGCCAATTGAGTGGGGGCATGGGAGGCAAATTGAAGATGCCGCGCCTCTCCGAGTTGCACGAAAAGCTTTTCAACGAAGGCTTTGAAGATGCGCACGATGCCTCTTACGATGTGGCCGCCACCGCGCGCTCGTTCTTCGGGTTGATTGCGCGCAGAATTGTGCAACCATTAGACGGTGTGCCACCCGATGACATTGTGTACGAAGCCCCTAACCTGGAGGCAGGCAACTCCACCAGGCGCGACCGCAAGAAATCGTTCGACTACTTTGCGCAAGATACAGACCAGGCGCTGACGGAGGCGCCCTTCTGCCACCTGCACGTGCACACGCAGTTCTCGGTGCTGCAGGCCACACCCGATGTGAAGGCCCTCATCGCGAAAGCCAAAGCCCACCAGATGCAGGCCGTGGCCATTACCGACTTCGGCAATCTCTATGGCGCCTTCAAGTTTGTGAGCGAAGCACTGAAGAACCAGTTGAAGCCCATTGTAGGCTGCGAGTTTTATATAGCCGAAGAGCGCAAGAAGCTAAAGTTTACCAAAGACAACCCCGACAAGCGGTACACGCAGGTGCTGCTGGCCCGCAACAAGCATGGCTACCACAACCTGGCCAAGCTCAGCTCCCTCGGGTTTATTGAGGGCCTTTACGGGATTTACCCGCGCATAGACAAGGCACTGGTGGAACAATACCGCGAAGGGCTCATTGCCACAACGGGGGGCCTTACCAGCGAGGTGCCCCACCTGATTCTGCACGTAGGCGAGCGCCAAGCCGAAGAGGCCTTTCAATGGTGGCACAAAACATTTGGTGCCGACTTCTACGCAGAGCTAAACCGCCATGGTATGCCCGAAGAAGACCGCGTAAACGACACCTTGCTGCGCTTCTGCGAAAAATATGGCGTGAAGTACTTTGCCGCCAACGAATCGTACTACTTAGAGAAAGAAGAAGCCAACGCCCACGATGTATTGCTCTGCATCAAAGAGGGCGAGTTTAAATCTACCCCGATAGGCGAAGGGCGCGGCACCCGCTACGGTCTGCCTAACAATGAGTTCTACTTCAAAAGCCAGGACGAGGTGAAACAGCTCTTCCGCGACTTACCCGAAGCCATTGCTACCATTAGCGAAATAGTGGAGAAGGTAGAAGCCTACGACCTGAAGCGCAACGTGCTGCTGCCCAAGTTCGACATACCGGCCGAGTTTGCCACCGAAGACGACTACCTGCGCCACCTTACCTACCTGGGCGCTGAGAAAAAATACAAGGAAATTACTCCCGAAATCCGCGAGCGCCTCGACTTCGAATTGGAAACCATCAAGAAAACGGGCTACCCCGGCTACTTCCTTATTGTGCAGGATTTTACTTCGAAGGCCCGTGAGATGGGCGTAAGCGTGGGGCCGGGCCGCGGATCGGCCGCGGGGTCCGCTGTAGCCTACTGCATTGGCATTACCAACGTAGACCCGATTAAGTACGACCTGCTGTTCGAGCGCTTCCTCAACCCCGACCGGGTGTCGCTGCCCGATATTGATATTGACTTCGATGACGAGGGGCGCGACAAGGTGCTGAACTACGTAATCGACAAATACGGCCACAGCCAGGTGGCGCAGATCATCACCTATGGCACCATGGCCGCCAAGAGTTCAATACGCGACTGCGCCCGCGTAATGGAGTTGCCCCTGGCCGAAGCCAATAACCTGGCCAAGCTGATTCCCGAAAGGCCCGGCACCACGCTGCAGAAAGCCTTCGAAGAAGTGCGCGAATTGCAGGACGTGAAGAAAGGCACCGACCTGAAAGCACAGGTGCTAAACCAGGCGGTGATACTGGAAGGATCGTTGCGCAACACGGGCACCCACGCCTGCGGTGTCATCATCACCCCGCAAGACATGACCTCGCTCATTCCCGTGTCTACCGCCAAAGACTCGTCTATGCTGGTAACCCAGTTCGACAACAGCGTGGTGGAGAGTGCGGGCATGCTGAAGATGGACTTCCTGGGCCTCACCACGCTCACCATCATCAAAACGGCTTTGAAGAACATACAAAAGCGCAGGGGCATCACCATAGACATAGAAGCGGTGCCGTTAGACGATGCCAAAACCTACCAACTGTACCAGCGCGGAGAAACCACGGGCACATTCCAGTTTGAAAGCGAGGGCATGCAGAACTACCTGCGCCAGCTCAAGCCCGACAAGTTTGAAGACCTGATCGCCATGAACGCCCTCTACCGCCCGGGGCCCATGGAGTACATTCCCAACTTTATTGCACGCAAGCACGGGCGCGAGCCCATTAAGTACGACTTGCCCGAGATGGAGGAGTTTCTGAAAGACACCTACGGCATTACCGTGTACCAGGAGCAGGTGATGTTGCTAAGCCAGAAGCTGGCGGGCTTCTCGAAAGGCGATGCAGACGTGCTGCGCAAAGCCATGGGTAAGAAGCAGAAAGACGTGCTCGATAAGATGAAGGACAAATTCATTGAAGGCTGCAAAGCCAAAGGGCACGATCCCAACATCTGCAACAAGATCTGGACCGACTGGGAGGCCTTCGCCCAGTATGCATTCAACAAGTCGCACTCTACGTGCTACTCGCTGGTGGCCTACCACACCGCCTACCTCAAGGCCAACTACCCGGCCGAATACATGGCGGCCGTGCTCACCCACTCGCAGAGCAACTTAGAAAACGTTACCTTCTTTATAGACGAGGCCCGCAAGATGGGCATTGAAGTGCTGGGCCCGCACGTCAACGAATCGGGTGTATACTTTGAAGTGAACAAAAACGGAGAGATACGCTTCGGGCTGGGCGCCATCAAAGGAGCAGGCGAGGCGGCCGTGGAGGCCATCATACAAGAGCGCGATGCCCATGGCCCCTACCGCAACATCTTCGAATTTGCCAAGCGCATCAGCAACCGCTCGGTCAACAAAAAAACGTTCGAATGCCTGGCGCTGAGTGGCGCCTTCGACTGCTTCCCCGACTACCACCGCAGACAATATGTGGCCGCCAAAGAGGGCGACATTACGCTGACGGAAAAGGTTATCCGCTACGCTTCCAAAATTCAGCAGGAGGCAGCCAGTGCGCAGGCCAGCCTCTTCGGGGGCAGCAGCGGCACGGAAATGCCGCCACCTAAGGTAGACCCCATCGAGCCCTTTAGCGAAATAGAGAAGTTGCACTTCGAAAAAGAAGTGGTGGGCGTATACATCAGCGGCCACCCGCTCGACAATTTCAAATTCGAACTCGACACGTTCTGCAATGCGCCCATCACCGCGCTGAACGACATCGAAACCTCCGAAGGCAAAGAGTTTAAAGTGGGCGGCATTGTGGCCACGGTAGAACACCGCCTCACCAAAACCGGCAGGCCGTTCGGCAAAATGCAGGTGGAAGACTATTCAGGCAAATATGAGTTCACCCTGTGGAGCGAAGACTATCTGAAATACAAGGCCTTCCTGATGCCGGGGCTGTTCCTGTTCATAGAAGGCAATGTGGTGCGTAAGAACTGGGGCGAAATGAACCTGGAGTTCAAGATACGCAGCATCGACCTACTCAATGAACTGGCCGCCAAGCGCGTGGCCGGCCTGGCCCTGCGCAAAGAAGTGCACGACATCAATGAGGATTTTGTGGACACTCTGGAAAAACTCTGCAAAAAAAACGCGGGCAATGCTGCCCTGCGGCTCTACCTGAAAGATGACCTGGAAGCCATACAAACAGAGCTCTTAGCACGGGCCACCAGAATAAAACCTTCCAACCCACTGATACGGGAGCTGAAAAAACTGGCCGAAGTAGGTGTGATTACCGACAAGAACGAGGTAAGGTGGTTGACAGAAGTAGCCAAACCTGCCGCCCCGGCTGCCGAAATTGGAACAATTTCAGATACCTTTGTGTTGGAATCAGTAGACTATTGAGAAACCAATTTATTATTACATATCATGGGAAAAACAATTGAATTGACAGACGCCAACTTCGATGAGGTGATTAACTCAGACAAACCCGTACTGGTGGACTTCTGGGCAGAGTGGTGTGGTCCTTGTAAAATGATCGGCCCCGTAGTAGAAGAGCTGGCCGGTGACTACGATGGAAAGGCAGTGATTGCCAAGCTGAACGTAGACGAAAACCCGCAAACCACGGCCAAGTTTGGCGTGCGCTCCATCCCTACCCTGCTGGTGTTCAAAAAAGGCCAGATTGTAGACAAGCAAGTGGGCGCAGTACCCAAAGCGGTGCTGGCACAGAAGCTGGAAGCCCAGGTGGCATAAGGAAGACGTTGTTTAAGTTGTGATACAGGCAGGTGCGAAAGTGCTGCCTGCAGCAAAACCCTGGTTGTAATACAGCCGGGGTTTTTTGTTATCGCCCTCACCCCCGGCCCCTCTCCCTAGGGAGAGGGGTGTCCGAGGTAACGAGGACGGGGTGAGGGCGAGCACGTTCAACCAAAAAGTTCTATAGTCATGGCGAGGAAGCACGCGCAGCGGGCTACGCAAGTCCCGCCCTGATGCGGGGGGCAATCTCAGATGACTTTCCTCAAACAACATCTATTTGGTACACGCAACCCGAAAAAGATTGCTTCCCCCATTCGCGGGGTGGGCGTCACGCAACCGGAGAAATTGGCGAAAGAGCGTGGCGGAAGCCGACACGTGGAAAATAATCAGTACCTGGGTGCGTTGTATCTCCATGCGCATCCAACTCCCCCCCATCCTCCGTTCCCTGACAAGACTGACCTGGCTCTTGGCCACCTTTACCGTTGTAAATGCCTTTGGGCAAGAAGCGGAAACCAAATTACAGCAGGCACTTCGCATAAGAATCATCAACCCGGGTCTTGAGTTTGAACAACCGATCTCGCGCAAAGCCACCATCACCGCCAACGGTGGTGTCGGAATCAGAGGTACCTACAAAAACCTCAGCCTTACCACGGGTTCGGCTCCGATCTATTTTGGGGCCCCCTATGGCGATGTATCGTACAAACACATTTACAACCAGGCGGCACGCGCATCGAAGGGAAAAACGGTTGCAGGCAACTCGGGCAACTACTGGGGTGCACGCTTGCAAGCCAATTTCAAAGCCATCCACACCGATGGCCTGATTCGCTATGCCGACACCGACTTTGCGTGGGGCCCCCGATGGGGCATTCAAAGAACCTTCCGGAAACTCTATTTGCTGTTTGACCTGGGGCCGGTCTACTATTTCGACACGGAAGGCAACCACGGCCTCTTCCCATTAACCCTGCAATTGAACCTCGGGTACCAGGTGAAAGTCTGGTGACAGAGCGGTGAACAAATCTATTGGAAGCCCTCTCCCTCGGCCCCTCTCCCTGGGGAGAGGGGCGTCCTAGGTAACGAGGACGGGGTGAGGGCGAGCACGTTCAACCAAAAACTTCTATAGAACACGCGTAGCAGACGCATGCCCGCCCTGATGCGGGGGAATCTCAACAGTCATCTCAAACCGAATATCTGTTTGGCGCACCACCAATTGAGATTGCTTCGTCACTCAACCGCTTCGCGGTATCGCTCCTCGCAATGACGGGCCCTATACCAACTCCAAATCCGAGATGAATTGCTGTCGTCATTGCGAGGAAGCACGCACAGCGGGCTGACGAAGCAATCTACACATTCAACTCAATTGAATAGCTGTTGGATAGTCGCATGGGCGTTGTTTGCCAGCAATTAGCCAAGAACTAACAACTAAAAACTAACAACTGACAACCAACAACTACCCACTAAAAAACCAAATACCCCAGCGGCATACTTCCGGCAGCAGCGGCAACGCGTGCCGGTGCGGTGGCGGGTGCGACTTCAGCGGCCAGCACCTCATCGGCAAACACCACCTTTACATCGGGGCGGCCCATGCCGTGGAGCAACTCCACCACGTAGGCCTTCCCCTCCGTCTCCGCCTGGGCCAGAATGCGGTGGGCGATGGCAGAAGTGCGCAGGCTGTCCATGCGTGTCGCGATGGCCGTTTGCAGGTAGCGCCCCACTTGCGGGTAGAGGTCGCGGCCCACGTGCACCTGGAAGCCACGCGTTTCGCGCACCGCCATGCGCTCTATATAATAGTGTGGCGCGTTGAGGTGCGCACGGGGCAGGCGTATTTCCTTCAGCGAGTCGTTGCGGAAAAGCAGCTCCACCTCGCGCAGGTTGATGTAGGCCGTTACCTCCACCGGCACCTGCACAATGGCGCGCAGCGCTTTTTCGGGGTGGTTGTGGCGGTGCAGAAAGAACAAGTCGTGGTAGGTGTGCCGCACCAGGTGCAGCTCTTTGATGGACAGAATCTGCGACAGCGTAAGCTGGGGCGACAACGCAGGCGTTGCCGTAGGGGCGTCAGGTGCGAAGAGGCGTGCAAGCAGCAGGCCCGTGGCCAGGGCGGCAGCCGTTAATACGATGGTGTGTGAGGTTTTCATGGGATCGTTCGGTTAAGTGGTTGAACATGGTTGTTGTTTTTGAGTGACAGACTTCCTTTAAAAACAAAACCTCTGCAAGAACGAGTCCCGCAGAGGTTTTTACTTAGGCGTTGGTTGCATCACGAAGCGGGTTTGGTTACAACTAAACGAAGTGCGGCACGGTACTGCTCACTGTCGGCCGTAAAGAGTGCGCGGAGGTAGTTCTTCACGTCCTGCACGGTGGCATACACCGATTGGGCGCTGTGGTAGAGCAACTCGTTGCGCTGCTGTATGGCCAGCTTGTAAGCCATGTGCGCTTCGGCCACCTGCTTGTTCAGGTCGCTGAGCTGTTTGGCGTACGCGGCCAGCGCTGCCGGAGTAAGCGCAGGTTCGTTGGGCTTGTACGCAGCTTCCGTCTGGATGATTTGCACCATCTCGGCAAAATACTGCGCCTGGCTTACGAATGCCCGCGGCCTGCCACGGCCCACTTTGGGCGTCTCGCCTTCGGCAACCGTTACTTCCAACTGCTTTCGGCTTTGTGCGCCCGTTAGCAACCGTACGAAGACACGTACGTCTGCCAGTGTTTCGGGCGCAGGCCGGAAAGCCTGGAAGTTTCGCGCCACCCGCTGCGCCAACGCCACCGCCTCTTTGAACTGACGCTGGCGGGCGTTGCGGGCTTGCTCGAAGCGCGCTTTGTGAACACCTACGTTTTGCAATGCCTGCTGAGCCTGGCTCAACAGTGTTGCCAACGCTTTTACCTGGAGGGTTGGGCGACCGGGGTTATAGGTACCTCCATACCCGGAGCAGAGGCTGACTAACCTGGTTAGTGCGTCTACGTTTCTCACATGTGTCATAGTGGTACATGTTTAAATTTAAGTATTACAACGCAACCCTACCCCGCGTTGGTTGCCGGTTTTTATAATATTTTTTAAAAATATATTTTTCTCCTCTGGCACAACCGCTTTTTCATTGGCACGTTCAAGGCCCCTTTTTCACTTTTTTGAGATTAGAAATTCATTAGATTTTTGTTACCGGAGGCCGTTGTTCCCGTCAAACAAGATTAAACCCTACTCTGGCAGTTACGCATCCATTACCAACGCCTATGCAGCTGTTGCAGGTTACTATGCATCCGTGATGACCGCTTGTGTTGGGGATGCAGGTGGCGGGGCATGAATCGCTAACACCTATGATGCTGATGCGGGTGGGAATGCACGAATAGTTGGTGGCTATGATGGCACTGCCATCGACTATGCATAACCTGATAGCGCTGATGCAGCCGTAGCGAGTGGCTACGCGCAACCAGTTAACGCTTATGCAGTCGTTGCGGGTGCTTATGCGGAACTCACTAACGCTTTTGGTGCCGATGCTGGCGGCAGTGTGTACATGCTACCAACGCCCCGCCCCCGCGCACACGGGTGGTGCGTTGTAAAGGTGAGGTTTTTTGAGTAGTATGTGGATACATTCATTTGCAACTGCCTCATCCTCATTCATGTTCTTCTACGAAGTCGGCCTATTTCATACATGGATAAGCATACTTGGAGTTGATAAACTGCTGCCACTCCCTCGGCAATCGGTGCGACCTGGGTGTGGTTACCACCTCCACGGTTTCTCACTCACTCGCTTTCACCTGCCGTATCAGCTCTTCATAATCCTGCGGGTCGGAGTGGTTCACCATGATCAACACCGAGCGGGTGTAGGTGGTTAAAATGTACTCGGTAGTATAGCTACGCACGTCACCACTGCGCCACTCAAACTTCACCTTCAGCAGTTGGGCAGCACGGCCATTGTAGAAGGCGTTGTCTACGCGCCTCACGGTAACGCCTTCGCTTTCCATCTGGCTGCGGAAGGTCTGCTCTATGGTGCCCACGTGGTAACGGATGATGTCTTTGTTGAGCCGTACATACGGGCCATCTACAAACCAGAGGGTGTGGTCTGCATTCAGCGAATCCACATAGAGGTCGAACAGGTAGCCTTTCGCCAGCATGGCCTCCACCTGCGCGGTGCGCACCTGCACCTCGGCAGGCCCGTGGAGCCGTTGCAGCATCCGGATGTAACGAACGGGTGTAGTGAGTTGATACTGCGCAGGCACCAGGCAACGCAGCGGAGCAAAGGTAAGTGTTACTTCACGGGCATCGGGCTGCCGGCTGTTGCGGGCCGTGCAGGCCAACAGCAGCACGAGTGGCAACAAGAGCAACCCACCACGGATGCCCTTAGGCTGTTTTGCGAAAAAACTTTTCATCCAGGCTCCAGCTACCGGGGCCGTAGAAAAGGAACAGCACACCGAACAACACGAACATAAACGGATGCTGGTCTTCGTACCACACGCGCCCGTTGCCCACAAAAAAAGCAATGTACGACAGCGCACCTATGAGCAGCAGCGCGCCCACACGCGTGAACAAGCCCAGGGTAAGCAGCAGGCCGGCAACCAGTTCTGTTGTTTTGCCGGCATAGACCATGTACACGCCTGCGCCCCCCTTAAAAGCTTCCCACTTGGTATACTCTTGCATCAGCGCAGGTTGAAAAACCTCCTGCCCGTGGTACACCATCAGCAAGCCGATGACGATGCGCAACAAGCCGACCACACCGGCCGGGTTATAAGGTTGAGGATTCAGAAATGTTTTCATGATGGCCTCCCAAAGCTATCTATTTCTGCCTGCATAGAAAAGCGGTGCTGTGGCCGCGGAACCTTCTCGCCTGCAGCGAAAACCAACAGGTCCCATGAACCCAGCACTATTACTTTCAATCTCTGCACTCTTTTGTACCTGAAATTCATTGATCCTACAGGATACCTCCCTGCCCAAAGCCTTCCTGTTGGGTATCCAAATTTGAATATCTTTGCGCCCTTACGCTTCTTAATGTGTTGCACGACATGAAACTTCGGTGCCTTCGCCTGCTGCTGCCCCTCACGATCTTCACACTTTCCGCCTACCTCTTGCCCGCGCAGCCTTCCGGTCAGCAAGACCACGAAGAAAGACGGTGGTACATCGCGCTGCCGCTGCGCTTTACGCACCTGCAAAACCACCACACCATGCTGAGTGGTGTAAAAATAGGTCGCGAAGTCAACGCCTCCTTCAGCGCTGCCATTTCGGTGTATCATTCGTTCTACCTCGCTTCATTCCGGTCGGAGGCCAACCTGGCAGGATTTGACAAGCAGCCACGACTCTTCATCAACGGTGCAGGCATCGAGGCCGACTACCTCATTCACAGATCTAAAAAAACAACCACCACCCTGCAGCTGTTTGCCGGATGGGGATTGATGAACTACGATCTGGAAGCCCATCGGTTCGAAAGCAAACAAGTTAATTACCTGGCGCTGGAGCCGGCCCTGCAAACCTTCTTCCAACTCAATACGTCTACCACGTTGGGGCTAGGCATTGGCTACCGCCCGATATTCACCCACCAAACGATTGCCTACACCTCGGATGTTTCCAACGGCACACTACCCATTGCCACCACCTGGCCCAATGGGGTGAACCTGCTGCTAACGCTGAAAGGTTATCTGTAGAAAAGGTCACACCTTTCCGTAACAAGAACTGCCCCTATGCCCAACGCAAGCGCCTGCCCAGGCAAACGCTTACACGCAACCTGTCGGCCCGAGCGATTCGCCCCCAGCGGAGCGCGCATCAGGATTTCTCCTTGCCTTCACCGGAAGCCGGAATCACCAGCGAAGCCAACACTGCCACCGACAACGTGAGGATGATGAAGGCCAGCGATATCTCAATCGGTATTTTGAAGAAGTCGGCAATGCACATCTTGAAGCCGATGAAGATGAGGATGGCCGCCAGCCCGTACTTCAGGTAGGTAAAGTATTTGTCGATGCCTGCCAGCGCAAAGTACAGCGAGCGCAACCCCAGGATGGCAAATACGTTGGACGTATAGACGATGTAAGGATCATCGGAGATGGCCAGCACAGCCGGAATACTGTCAACCGCAAAGACCAGGTCGGTGCCTTCTATCACCATTACCACCAGGAACAAGGGCGTAACCCAAAGTCGTCCTTCTTTGCGCACAAAAAAACGATCGCCCACGAACTGCGGTGTAACCGGAAATACTTTTTTGAGGAAGTTGACGAATGGGTTTTTGTTAAGGTCAACCGGTTCATCGTTCTGGCGCAGGAAGCGAATACCGGTGAAGATGAGGAACCCTCCAAAAATGTAGATAAGGAAATGGAAGTGGGCAATCAACTCCACACCGGCAAAAATAAAAATCACACGCATCACCAGGGCACCGAGTATGCCCCAGAAGAGTACCTTGTGCTGGTATTCGGCCGGCACCTGGAAGTAGGAGAAGATAAGGATGATGACAAAGATGTTGTCCACACTCAACGACTTCTCAATAATGTAGCCTGTGAAAAACTCATAGGCTTTCTCTTCGCCCATCTGGAAGTAGACAAACACATTGAAGAGGAAAGCCAGAAACACCCAGAAGGCAGTCCACGCCAGTGCCGATTTTACGGACACCTTCTCAGACTTCCGGTGGAACACACCCAGGTCGAGTGCCAGCATCAGCAACACAAAAAGATTAAATGCCAACCATAGTACGGATTGATTCATTGCTTAAAAAGATTAAAATGTTCAACGATAGATAAGAACCGCGAAGCACGAGCCGCGCACCTCGCCCGATACATTCACCTATCAGGTTCTTAGTACCAGGTTTTTCAGGAAGAGTTGTGTAACCGCAAAGGGGCGGGGGCGTTGCTTGCAGGCAGGTTGGTGCAACGCCACAAGTGCCACCGCAGGTACCTGGGGTGCCGCACGCCTTACCATCAGGCGATGATGGTGCCGCGTATATTTTTCATCGGCATCGCTCCACTCCTGCTGGGTAACGGACCGCTCAGTGATGCCCTGAGGCACCTCTACCTGCAAGGCTGCCACCAGCGTAAGCAAAACAAGAGAAGCCAATTTGCCCATTAACCTGACCATAAGGGGTGTTGATAAAACCGCCTCTGTAAATATCGGTGGTAAGTAGCTGTGCTGCAAATACCTGCCTGCACTTTGTTGAAGGCCTGTTTTTGCTATCGGTTGCGCGGGGCCCTAAAGGGCGGTCAGCCGTTCAGGTAGCGGTAGGGCACATTTCATCGGTGGGTAGGTGAGGCCGAAGGCTTTCGCCATGAACCAGCATACGGTTTCGTAAACGGTTTTTTTTTCGAACCTGAGCATTTACGGCAGCAGAGCCCTGAGGGCATTGGTGATCTGCTGAAGTCAGGGCAGCACGCCCTGCTCCTTCCACCAGGCCACGGCATCGCGTATGGCATGGTCGGTGCTGCGGTAGCTCACTTTTAGTTCATGAACCGACTTGGCATTGGAATAAAAATTCTGCACACATAAGATGTGGGCGTTGGCAGAAGAAAGGGCCGCACGCACGCCCAAGGTACGCAGCACATCGCCCACGCGGCCTGCCACCCGCAAGAGCCAGGCCGGCACGGGCACCACGTGCGGACGCACCGTAGCATGACGGGCCACACGGGCAAAGAACTCGCGGTAAGTCAGGTTTTCGTTGCCCACCAGGTAACGCTGGCCGCGCACGCCCTTGTGCAGGGCCGCAACCAACGCCTGCGCTACATCCTGCACGTGCACAAAATTTTTTCCTCCGGGCGGGCACCACAGCTCAATGTTTGTAATCCTTCTTCGAAGCAGTTAAAAAACAAAGAAAAAATAACGAGGCTGTCCTTTTGAGACAGCCTCGATGTACAAGTCAGGTTTAGAAATACTTTTACACGTACTGGTTCAACATCACTGGCATCACCAGCATCAGAATGTCTTCGGCTTTGTCTTTTTCTGCAGGGAAAATTACGCCCGCCTTGTTGGGGGCATTCATATTCAGGCGAATCTGGTCGGTGTCGAGGTTGCTCAGCATCTCAATCAAAAACTTCGCATTGAAGCCGATCTCGATGTCCTCGCCCTCGTGTTCGCAAGAAAGACGTTCGTTGGCCTCGTTAGAGAAGTCCAGGTCTTCGGCCGACACCTGCAATTCGCTGCCGGTAATTTTCAAACGCACCTGGTGAGTGGTTTTGTTGGCATAGATGGAGATACGCTTCAACGAGCTGAGGAAGTCGTTGCGGTTGATCGTCATCTTGATAGAGCTGGAAGAAGGAATCACATTTTCGTAGTCGGGGAAGCGCTCATCAATCAGGCGGCAGATCATGCGAATGTTGCCGAACTTAAAGAACGCATTCGACATGTTAAAGTCGATGCTCACATCTGTATTCTCCGTGGGCAGCGTTGCCTTCAGCAGGTTCAGCGCCTTGCGGGGGATGATAATGGTGTTGCCATTGTCTGACTTTACATCGGTTCTGCGGTAGCGCACCAGGCGGTGGCCATCGGTAGCCACAAACGTAGTGTTCTTCTCGCCCAGGTTTACATACACACCCGTCATGGCAGGGCGCAGTTCATCGCTGCTGGTAGCGAAGATGGTATTGTTGATGGCACGTGCCAGCACCTCGGTAGAAATGTTGGCGGAAAAGTCGTTCGATACCGAAGGCACTTTGGGGAAGTCGGTGGCATTTTCGCCCGACAGCTTGTAGCGTCCGTTGTCAGAACTGATTTCTATGCTGTAGGTAGATTCGTCAATAGAGAACGTTACCGGCTGGTCGGGCAGGTTCTTGAGGGTATCCAGCAGAATGCGCGCAGGCACCGCTATGTTCCCCTTCTCCTTCGACTCCACGGTTAACTCTGTTATCATGGAGGTCTGCAGGTCTGACGCTGTTACCGTTAGGTTTGTTTTGTCGATTTCGAAAAGAAAATTTTCGAGAATGGGTACAACCGGGTTGGTAGTAATTACACCATTGATATTGGAAAGCTGCTTGAGCAGGTAGCTTGAGTTAACAATAAACTTCATCGTGAATTAGGCTTTAAAGTGGTTGTAATGGGCGGTAAAGTTAGAAAGAAAACGCAAAGGGAAAAACGCAGCCTGGCAACCCAAAAAAGGCTGTACTACTGCCCTTTAAGCCTTTAGCCGGTTAGGGTGTAGGCGCAAAGAAGCTCTTCTTGCGGGCAATGGGTACAATTTGTTGCTTTTGAAATATAACGGGCTGTTGGCCAATGCGGCCTGCCACCTGGTTGTTTTGCCGCAGGGGCGGATAAATGGTGAGCGAATAGGTGCGCTGCGAGATGTCTTGCACCTGAATGGTAAACGAGGGCACCACCGCCAGCAAGCTATCGAACAAGGGCGTTTCGCCTGGAGCGTAGAACCGCTCGGCCTCCAGCAACGAGAGGTGATCGAGGTAGTCGTTCAGTTTGGTGGTGTCGATGTCGGCCAGGCCGGGCACCCCAAAATACTTCTCACCCATGGTAACGGTGAAATCGTGCTCAGCCTCGCGCGGGAAGTGTGTAGAAAGTTCTTTAAAGTTACGCCAGTTGAAGTTGAACACGCGCTTGTTGCGCCACTGCAGGGCGGGCTGCTCGAAAATGCCGGAAGTATAAACGCGGTAGCCGGGGATGCCCACCACGTAAGGCACGTCCTCTCCTGCCTTCAGAAACCAGGCTTGTGTTTGGGCTGCGTTGCCGCCCGCCCATATATCGGCTACCGGCTCGCCCTGCACAAAGCATTGAACATGCACTCCGCGCTGCTTTAAGACGGTTGCCACGGAATCGCGCAGGTCTTCTGCCAGGGGGCGCTTCGCCTCCACCTGGTTGAGGGTAGCAAACAACACTGTTACCATTTGGCGGTCGGCCTCCAGCGAATCGTTCAACATCCAACGGATGTCGTTGAAGTGCAGGGTGCGGATGTCGGCACCTTGCGTCATCACCACGCTGTCTACCCGCACCGACTCATCCAACTTGAAAATATCCGGGTCTACCCCTTTGCGCTGGCCCCCGGCCATCCACACACACACAATGGTAGCCAGCAGCACCGCCAGCATGGTAGCCAGTCTCTTATTTTTCGTTTCCTGCCTCATGCAAATCGAGCATATTTCCGTCTGCGATACCAGGCCCGCACCAAACCAAACACCACTAACGCCACCAACGGAAGCCCTATGTTCAGCATCTGCCAGTACACTTTACCTTCGCGTATCTTCTGACGGTCCAGCGGCCTGATTTTTACTTCCTTGCTGCGCGTGTTGATGAGCCCTCCGTCATCAGCCAGGTAACTCACCATATTCAGCACTACATCCTGGTTGGCAAACGTGTAACCACTGAACGGATCGAGGCCCAGTTGCTGCACCTGCCCGTTGCGCGGATTCACATCGTTCTTCACAAAATCACCATCGGCCACCACGATGATTTTGGTGGCCACACTTTGTTCGAGGAAGTCGGTCTGCACAGCGCCTGCTGGCAAAAAGCGGTTGCGGTACAAAGATGTAAAGGTGCCTTCCAGCAGCCAGGCGAGCGGCAAAGGGCCTGCATTGAATTGGCTGGGATCGAGTTTTCCGCGCAGATCGTTCACGCTCACCTTCACGGGAGCCGTGATGCTGCGCGCGTACGGAGAAGTAAACAACAAAGGGGTCTTCTTCACACCTAGGGCCTTCACCGTATCGATGGCGCTGGCAAAGCGCGCCAAGCTGCGGTCGAGGTTGCGTGTAATGATGTGGTCGGGGTTGCCATTCGCCAGCGGAAAAAAAGGCCAGTCCATTTGCATGATTTGGGGCTGGTTGCCCACCTTGCCCGTTACTACGGGATATTTGGCTGCCACGGCATCTTGCACCAGGTTGGGATTTACGCGGAGGCCATAGCGGAAGAGTTGATCTTCGAGGCCTGTTTCATAAGCAAAAGCAAAATAGTCGGGGCGGCTGGCGCTGTCCATCCGCGCATCGAGGCGATCGATAAACAACAACAACCGGCCACCACGCATCAGGTATTGGTCGAGTTTTAGTTTATCTGATTCAGAAAAAGTAAACACCGGCTTGGCCAGAATAGTTACGTCTGTCTGCGGCAACTGCCTTACCTCAGAAATATCCACTCGGGCCACATCATACATTTCATCCAGCGCTGCGCGCAGGCTGCCGATCTGCAGGCTGTCTATCTCTCCATGGCCGGTAAGCAACGTAACCGATTTGCGCTCTTCGCTGCTCAGGCGCGCGATGGCGCTGGCCAACTCATATTCCAAACCCTCGACCGACTGGTTCAATACCTCCTGCGCGTTCTGGGCGCGGTTGCCTTTAAACAACATCACACCTGTTTCCATGCCGCCATAAGACACGATGGCACCGGGGAACACCACTTTTTCTATCCGTTCGCCATCGCGGTTTTCGATAACGGGCAGCATCTGCACACCGCGGGCGGCCAGATCGCGGGCAAATTCTGCCTGTGCCTGCTGGCTGCGCGCAGCCGTGGGGTTGGTAAACGTATATCGCACCCGGTTGGCCGAATACACGCGAAACTCCTCCAATATTTCGCGCACGGATTTCTGAAGCCGCGTGAAGCCGGCATTCAAATCGCCCGCCAGGAATACCTCTACATACACTTCGTCATCGAGGCGGCCCAACATTTCTTTGGTGGGAGCTTTGATGGTGTAGCGCTTCTCTTCGGTAAGGTCGATGCGGAAAAAATAAAAGGAAGACACCAGGTTGAGCAGCACCAGCAAAGCCAGCACGTTGCACAGCCCCAACACATCACCCAGTTTTTTGCTCTGCCAGTTTACCATGTGCGACTGCTCAACACCGTTTTGGCTGCGGCCAGAAAAGCCGTACCCATGGTTACAAAGTAAATGAGGTCCCTGCTGTCGATCAGCCCTTTGCTCATGGCCTCGTAGTGATACAATATGCCCACCTGCTGCACGCGCAAGGAAAACGTTCCCTCCTGAACCAGGCCCGCCAGCGACTCGAAGCCGGCATAGAAAAGGAAGCACAGGAAGGCAGCCAGTATGAAAGCAACAATCTGGTTGGCTGTAAGCGCTGAGGCCAGCACCCCGATGGTACAAAACACACCACCCAACAGCAGCAGACCCACATAAGAGCCCATTACCCCGGGCGTGTCGATGTTGTTAACCGGGTTACCCAATTGCCGCAATGAGAAGTAATAAACCAGCGTGGGCAGCAGCGCGAAGAACACCAGGGCAAAGGCAGCCAGGAATTTCCCCATCAGCAAAGACCAATCGCCCAACGGCTTGGTCATGATCAGTTCCAACGTGCCCATCTTCTTTTCTTCGGCAAAACTCTTCATGGTAATGGCGGGCACCAGAAAAATAAATACGTAAGGTCCCATGGAAAAGAGGGTGTCCATGTCGGCATAGCCATACTCCATCACCGAGGTATCGGGAAACACCCACATCAACAGGCCGGTGGCGGTAAGGAAAACACCCATCACCACATAGGCGATGAGCGAGTTCAGAAACCCATAGAACTCTTTGGCAAACACGGCCATCATGAGGCAACGGGGGTTTGGGTAAGTTCTTTGAAGACGGTCTCTAACGAATGCTCTTCTGCCTGCAGGCCTACCAGCGCCAACTGGTGGTCGGCCGCAAAGCGAAACACAGCCGCGCGCACATCGATTCCCTCTGCAGAAGACAAACGGTAACAGTTAGCGCCCAGCGCGGTAACCAGCTCTACACCGGGTATCTGCTGCAAACGTTCCGGGGCCACGGGGGCCTCGAACTCTGCGCGGAAAGCTCTCTGGCCCTGGCTGCGCGTAAGCAGGTTAGCTATGGTATCATCGGCCACAATACGCCCTTTGTGAATCACGATCACCCGGTTGCACAGAGCCTGCACTTCTTGCATGATGTGGGTGGAAAAGATAACCGTTTTGTTTTTACTGATGTCTTTAATGAGCTGCCTGATTTCGATAATCTGGTTGGGGTCGAGGCCGGTGGTGGGTTCATCCAATACCAGCACCTCAGGTTCGTGCAGCAATGCCTGGGCCAGACCCACGCGCTGGCGGTAGCCTTTCGAAAGCGACTCTATCCGCTTGTTCTGCTCCGCAGTAAGTCCGCACAAGGCCACCATATCGGCCACACGCTGCCGCAGGGTACTGCCCGCCATGCCGTGCACGCGCCCCATGTACTGCAGAAACTCGTGCACATACATATCGAGGTACAGTGGATTGTGCTCAGGCAGGTAGCCGATGAGACGCCTCACCGCCAAGGGCTGCTCGTTCACATTCAATCCCGCCACGGTAATGGCACCCTCGGTGGCAGGCACATATCCGGTAATGATTTTCATGGTAGTGGATTTGCCCGCACCGTTGGGTCCAAGGAAGCCCACAATCTCCCCCGGCTGAACAGAAAAAGAGATGGCATCCAGCGCGCGCTGCTGACCATACACTTTACTCACCTGTTGAACCGCTACCGACATGTTTGCGCAAAAGTAAGGAATGAGCGCTATTGATTTGAGCTCAGCGCCCCACCGCTGTTAAATTTTGTTAACGATTACCTATCCGGCATTCCAGGCATCTATGATCTTGAAAAGAAACCGAAGGGCCTGCTTATTATTGTAAACCATGAACAGAATACTTCTCGTTCTACTTTGCTTCTCATCATTTTTATCGCAGGCCCAGTCGGGTTACGGGTTGGGGTTTCATGTAAAGGGTTGGAAAGACACCACAGTATTGTTAGCCTACTACAATGGCGAGCAAACCCTGCGAAGGGACACAGCCCGGGTAGATAAGAAAGCCACGTTCTTTTTTGAAGGAAGCAAACCGCTCCTTCAGGGGCTATACCTGACTTATCAAGACAACCTGATCAGGAAATATCCGAAAACACTCACTGCACGAATGTTGTTGGCCAACTGGGAAATAGAAATTCCAGAGGCGCCCCTTCAATCAGACGGCACACCCGACCCGGCTTTTCGGCTCAATTATTATAGCGTACACTACTTCGATCATTTCGACTTAAGGGACGATGCCATGCTATGCGTTCGTGAACCTTTGGACGAATTATACCATGTAGACCTTACGCCAACCATTTACATTATCGACAACCGAAAAAAAATCATTCGCCAAAAAGCTGAACATCGATCAGTTGGAGGATTTTTTAACTATCTAGTCAGCCCCTCATCCGAAGAGTTAACATATTGGCCTTCCAATGGCGCTTGATTAAAGTTGGGTTTTTATGAAATTTGCACACCACAGATGATGATTATGAATATGAAGCGTGTTTTCAGGTTACTGGTACTTGTTTTGATTCTGGCGGCTGGCCAAGTTATGGCACAACCCGGCTACAAAATCGATGTAAAAATTGCGGGTCTGAAAGACACCACCGCTTTTCTCGGTTTTTATTATGGCGAACAAACCTACTTGAAGGACACCGCAAGGGTAAATAGCGAGGGATTTTTCAGCTTCGATGGCGCCCGGCCACTTTCGCAAGGCGTTTACTTTCTGGTGATGAACAAAACCCGCTTGTTCGAATTTGTGGTAAGCGAAGACCAGCGGTTTATGTTGGAGACAGACCAGGCAGACTACATCAAAAATATGAAAGTAACAGGCGATGAAGACAACCGCCTGTTCTTCGAGAATATGCTTTTCAACATGGCCCGCCACGAAGAAGCCGATCCGTTGGTGAAAGTGCTACGCGACAGCACTGCCAGCGAAACCGCCCGCAAAGACGCACAGGAAAAATTTAAAGCCATCAACGAAAAGGTACTCGCACACCAGAATGAGGTCATTAGCCAACATCCTGAAACGCTTACGGCACGCCTGCTGGCCTCCACCAAGCAGATAGAGGTGCCCGAGCCACCCAAAAAAGCAGATGGTTCGGTGGACTCCACTTTTCAATTTCACTATTACCGCGACCACTATTTCGACTACTTCGATTTGAGCGATGATGCCCTGATCCGCTTACCAAAACCTACCTACGCTGAAAAAGTAAAAGACTACCTCGACCGGCTTTTCGTGCAAAACCCCGACACGCTGATGAAAGCCATCGACAAACTGGTGGCACAGGTGAAGAAAAACCAAGAGACCTACAAATACCTGGTGTGGACGTGCGTGATCCACTACCAAAGCCATCCCGTTATGGGCCTGGACGAGGTGTATGTGCGCCTGTTCGATAAATACATTGCCACTGGTGAAATGGATTTCTGGCTCGACAAAAAGGTGAAGCAGAATGTGAAAGAGTATGTGGACAAAGTGCGTTTGAGCCTGGTGGGTAACACGGCCCCCAACCTCATCATGCAAGACCAGAACTTTCAACCCAAAGCCTTGTACGACATCAAGAAAAAATACACGGTGCTATGGATTTTCGACCCCGATTGCGGGCACTGCCGCGAAGAAACGCCTAAGCTGGTAGACTTCTACAACAAAAACAAAACTAAGTACGACCTGGAAGTGTATGCTGTAAGTGCCGACACCTCGATGCAAAAGATGCGCAACTACATTAAAGAGATGAAAATGAACTGGGTAACCGTAAACGGGCCGCGCACCTATGTGGGGCATTACAGCAAACTGTATCATGCCGACACCACCCCTACCATGTACATCATTGACGAAAAAAGAAAAATCATCGGCAAGAAAATACCGGTAGAGAGCCTGGACGATTTCCTTCAGAAATACGAAAAATACAACCGCAAGCAACCTAACGGCAATAAGGGAACGTGATAAAAATCCCGGTTGAGAGCGCTTTTTTACCAATTCACTCAAAAAAAATACCCCATTGTGCAACTATTTGGGCCAAGTGGAGTATCTAAGACATATATTCCATCATAAAACCTAACTGAAATGGCCCTACTCGACACACTTTTTGGTAAAAAGAAGAAAGAACTGAAAGCATCGTGCAACATTACCAAGGAACCCATCGAAAAAGGCTTTGGCTACCTCCTCACCACTGCGCAGATTGTTACTTCGAAAAAGTACTGGGACATGATCATGACCGAGCCGGAAACCATGTCGTATACGGTATCGCATTTCAACAACCAGGCCAGTGGTACGCAGATGCGCTCGATGATTTTTGAGAAGTACGCATCCATTGCCAAACCCTGGATGGTGTCCGACTCCGTAATAAGTTATTTTGATGTAGATAGATCGAAAGCTAAAGAAAACGCGAAAAAGTGGTGGGAAACGGAAGGCAGCTTTGCGCCTGCCGAAACAGGCTCCGCCTCCGACCAACTGGATGAAAATACCTACAAGACCTGGAAGGAATACGCCATATTAGAAGCTGGCCGCGACCGTGTAAGATAGTTGAACGAGCATTCAAAAGACTCCTCCCCGACAGCAGCACGCAGGTGTTGCCGCGCGGGGAGTTTTATTTTCCAGCGGCCTGTTGAAAATGGATTAAAACCCTTTTTTGGGTGGTTGGCGTAATGCGGGCCGGGTGCGCAATGCGGTGGCCCACTAGCCACACCACCCGGTCTCCCGAGACCAGTACCGTTACGCGATCTTTCTCCAATGCGGGCACCTTAGCATCTACCAGGTAGTCGCTCACCTTTTTTTCTCCCTTCATACCCAGGGGCACAAATCGGTCGCCCGGTTGCCACTTTCGCCACACCAACGGAAATGCAAGCTGATCCTGGTCGAGGCACGCCCGATTCGCGTCCGCAGGTATCTCGGCACTGGGTTGCCAATCGAAAGCAAGGTGGCAGGTGCCGAGGGTTGCCTTTGTGGTCCCTCGGGCAATCTCAACTGCTCCGTTGTCAGCGGGCAGCGGGCCTACCCACACCCCATCGCGATCGATCACCACCTGAAAGTTCTCTGACACAAACCGCTTGCCGGGCTGGCCCTCCAGCGCCTGCGCCAGGTCTTCGCACTGGGCTAAGTTAAAGCCCTTGGGGCGCAACAAATGGAAAAGAATGGCCACGGTATCGGGCCGGTTCAAATCCGCTTTCAGAAGCTTCCACTCCTCGCCTTGCTCCTGCACGTGTGCGGCTTTCCATTGCCGCACAGCCTCATTCAAAAAGTGCCATTCTGCTTGCGCCAAACCCTGGGCGCGTTGCAGGGTGGCCGTTAAGTTGGGGTTGATTCTCCGCAGCAGCGGCACCACGTCCAGGCGAAGCTGGTTGCGCAGGTAGTAGCCGGTTTGATTGCTGGCATCTTCGCGCCACGCAATCTGGTGGGCAGCCGCATATTGTTCTATTTCGGTGCGGGTGGCAAAGAGTAACGGCCGAATAATGTCTCCATTGCGTACGGCAATACCCGTCAGGCCTTCCAGGCTTTGGCCGTGCACCAGGTTCATCAAAATGGTTTCTACCTGGTCATCGGCATGGTGGGCGGTGGCAATACGGGTAAATCCATTCGCAGCCGCCACTTCGGCAAACCACTGGTAGCGCAACGTGCGCGCGGCCATCTGGATGGAGACTTTGTGCTTTTTTGCAAATTCTTCCGTATCCACCCGTGTGGTGAAGCAAGGCAGGGCCAGGCGGTGGCATTGCGCCTGCACAAAAGCTTCGTCCTGGTCGGAATCGGCACCACGCAATTGAAAATTAACGTGCGCCACGGCCAGTTGGTAACCGGCCGCATGTAGCAAATGCAGCATCACCATCGAGTCGAGGCCACCACTAACGGCCGCCAGTATTTTGTCGGTGGGCCGGCAGAGTCCTTCGCGGTGAATATGTTGTTGCAATGCTTTCAGCACCTTGCAAAGATAGTTTTTCTGCCGGGCCGCAGGCGCGCTGCCACCTGTGGCACGCTTCTGGCTCTGGGGCTGCTGCAAATAGATGGCGAAGTAGTAATTTTGACCCCTTATGCAAAGAGTTTTTCTGTTGTGTCTGCTGGCGTTGTTCATTTCCGGCATTGCCGAGGGGCAAAAGCGGGTACGCCTGAAACATGCCGACATCAGCCGTGGCAAAGTCATCAACGGTGAGCGTGTAGACTGGGTGATTGGCAACGTAGTGTTCACGCAGAACCAAACCACCATCTACTGCGACTCGGCCCAAATCTTCAAAGCCGAGAACTCGGTAGAGGCGTATGGGCGGGTGCGCATTACCGAGGGCGACTCGGTTACGGCCACAGGACAACGTCTGTCGTACGATGGCAACACCAAAATTGCGAAGCTGAGGCGCAACGTGGTCTTCACCAAATTAGCCACGGCCACGCTATACACCGACTTCCTGGACTATTACCGGATGAAAAACGAGGCTCGTTACTTCAATGGCGGGCGGCTGGTGGACAGCGTAAACACGCTCACCAGCCAGAAGGGCTACTACAACCTCGTTACCAACCTGGCCTCGTTCAAAACAAAGGTGGTCGGCATCAACCCCGACTACACCCTTACCAGCGACACGCTGCAATACAACTCGCAAACCAAGGTCATCTACTTCCGCGACTCCACACACATTGTGGACAAAGACGGACAAACAGCGGTGTACCAAAGCGGTTTTTACGACACCAACCAGAAAAAATCGAACATCAACCAGGGCACTATTGAAACACCCACCTACCGCCTTACGGGAGAAAAGTATTTTCTGGACGACCTGCGGAAGTTCTACCGTGCCAAGACCAATGTGGTGATGATATCGAAAGAAGAAAACATGACGATTTATGGAGACGATGGCTATTACGACAAAGCGAATGGCATCTCGAAAGTGTACGGCAATGCATGGATAGCCAAGGTGGCCGATGATGGCGATACACTTTTTTTAAGTGCCGATACACTGGTGTCGGTTGAAAGCAACGACCCACGAAAGAAACGATTGCTGGCCTACCGCAATGTGAAGATTTTCAAGCAGGATTTGCAGGGCACGGCCGACTCGCTGGTGTACATGCAGGCCGACTCCGTGCTGGAGTTTTTCAAAACACCCGCCCTGTGGACCTCCGGAAACCAGATGACGGCCGATACCATTCGCGTGGCCCTCGCCAACAAGAAGATCGATAAAATTTACCTGCTGTCTAATTCCTTTGTGATTTCGCAGGACACGCTGCAGAACTTCAACCAGATAAAAGGCCGCAAGATGACGGCCCAGTTCAAAGGCCCGGACGTGCAGTACGTAAATGTGGAAGGCAATGGCGAAAGCCTGTATTATGTGCTGCAAGAAGAAGAGCAAGACCTCGACTCGGTGATCCTGAAAATCACTTTCATGGCAGGCATGAACAAAATGGTGTGCAGCAACATGCGCATCAATTTTGTGGATGGCCAGGTAAACAATGTAAGTGCCTACGTGCAGCCGGATGCTTCCTTCATTCCACCCCACGAACTGAAGCGCGAAGACACCCGCCTGAAGGGGTTTGTGTGGCGCAGCAAAGAGCGGCCTCTAAGAGAGGACGTTGTAAAAAAGACGCCCGGCAACCCGCCTCCGGCCGGTCCCCCCCCCGAAAAAGGGGAGTCGCAACGGCAATAGCCGCCAAAAATTGTTTCTTCTACCCCTGTTTTTTTCAGTTTTCGTAGGAAACAGCACGGACTTCAAGTATATTTTCACTTGAATTAGTGTATGCCTATGAAGCGTTGGTTGCTCTTGTTTTGGACGATGGTATCGGGGGCAGCCCTTTGGGGGCAGTCTTTCGAGTTGATCGACCGTCAAGAGACGTTCCAGGTATCGGTCAGTCAAACCCTTCAGATACCCCTTCGCATCAGGAACAACAGCGACAAAGCCCAGTTCTACGTGGTAAGAAAGGTAGCTTCAGACCTGGGCAGCACCCAGAAAGGATACTTCTGCCTCGACCAAAACTGCCTCGAGCCGGGCGTTGATGAATTTACCAAGCGCCTCGAACCGGGTGAAACCATCGATAAACTAAACTACACCTTGGAGACCGGACTAATAACAGGACAAAACAGCATCCGCTTCGAGGTATTTGCGAAGGGCGCCCCCCAGCGCGCCATCGAGGTGCCCGTGACGATTCTGGTAGACGAGAAGCCCTCTAAGAGCCTGGTGTTCTCGTCCAAAGAAATAACCATTCACGATGTGTATCCTAACCCCGTGTCAGACCAGGCCTTCATCGACTACCGCCTCCACAATGAATCCGTCAAGGCCAAAATTGTGATCCACAACATACTGGGCAGCACCATGAGCGAAAACGAGCTGCCCTACTACGAGTCGCGCGTAAAAATCCAGACGGAAGAGCTGGCGGCCGGCATCTACTTTTACACCCTGTACCTGGATAATGACGGAGTGTTGACCCGCAAGCTCATCGTTCGAAAATAACCCTCGCCTTCGCACGTTTATTCAGCGTTGTTAATTCTGGTGTGTATCGTATATTTGCAGGCTTATGCAGGGTAAAAGGCTTCTTTTTGGGCTTATTTTGATACTTTTTGTTTCCTCTTGCAGTAAATTCCGCAAGATTCAAAAGAGTGAGGACTGGCGTGTGAAATACGAAGCCGGGCTGAACTACTACAACAAAAAGGATTACTACCGCGCGGCCATTCTTTTTGAGGAAATTTTGCCCATTGTGCGCGGCCTGCCCGAAGGCGAGAAAGTAGAGTTTTACCTGGCCTACTGCCAGTATTATGAAAAAACTTACCTATTGGCCTCGAATCAGTTCAGAACGTTTTATGAAACATACGGGCGCAGCCAACTGTCCGAAGAAGCCCACTTTATGTACGCCTACTCGCTGTATGCAGCTTCGCCTGCATCCAACCTGGACCAGAGCGATGGCATAGAAGCGATGAATGCCATGCAAAACTTTCTGAACATGTACCCCAACAGTTCTTTCACCGAAAGGGCTATTGAAGTGATTGTGGTGAGCCAGCAGAAACTAGAGCAGAAGGGATATGAAAATGCCAAACAATACCTGAAGTTGCGCAACTACCAGGCGGCAGTGATCTCTTTCGACAACTTCCGAAATCACTTCCCCGATTCGAAATACCTTGAGGAAGTTGCTTTCCTGAAGGTGGAAGCACAATTTAAATATGCCGAGCGCAGTTTTGTGTCGCTGCAGGCTAAGCGCTTCCAGTTAGTGGTGGAATACTACCAGGAACTGGTAGACAGCTATCCGCAGAGTAAGTTTTTGAAGGAAGCCGAAAAATATTACGCTGACAGCCTCAGCAAATTGAACGAATTAAAAACCAAGACAAATACATAGACCATGGCAGCACAACCATCCATTGTTACCCGCGACATCGACAAGATTGCGGCACCAACCGGCAATCTTTATGAGTCGGTAGTGATTATTTCGAAGCGCGCCCGCCAGATTGCCGTAAACCTGAAAGAAGAACTAAACGGCAAGCTGGCCGAGTTCGCCACTACGGTAGACAACCTGGAAGAAATTTTCGAGAACCGTGAGCAGATTGAGATCTCGCGCTTCTATGAACGCATGCCCAAGCCCACCTCTACCGCCATTGAAGAATTTCTGGAGGGCAAGCTGATGTACCGCATGCGCAGCGAAATGCCCGAAGAGACCAAAGAGGCCTGATTGAACCGCCATGTTGAAGGGTAAAAAAATCCTTCTGGGCGTAAGTGGCAGCATTGCCGCTTACAAAGCAGCCGCGCTCACCCGCTTGCTGGTAAAAGAGCAGGCAGAGGTAAAAATAATTATGACGGCTGCCGCCAAGGATTTCATCGCCCCCCTTACACTGGCCACCTTATCTAAAAATCCGGTCTATTCCGAATTCGTAAAAAACGAGGCGGGCGAGTGGACCAACCACGTTGAGTTGGGCTTGTGGGCCGACCTGTTGGTAATTGCCCCCGCCAGCGCCAACACGCTGGCCAAAATGGCCCACGGGCAGTGCGACAACCTATTGATGGCCACCTACCTCTCGGCCCGTTGCCCCGTTTTTTTTGCGCCCGCTATGGACCTGGACATGCTGGCACATCCAGCCACGCAGGCCAACCTCAACCAACTGAAATCGTATGGAAACCATGCCCTGCAGCCCGGCTTTGGCGAGCTGGCCAGCGGCTTGGTGGGATTGGGGCGTATGGCCGATCCGGAGGAAATTGTGCATCAACTGCAGGTATTTACGGCCACCAGCCAGTTGCTTAAAGGCAAGAGGGCCTTGGTAACAGCAGGGCCTACCTACGAAGCCATCGACCCGGTGCGCTTCATTGGCAACAACTCCAGCGGCAAGATGGGCTATGCCATTGCCGAGCAGTTGGCTTCCCTGGGCGCCCAGGTGCAGTTGGTATCGGGGCCTACACACCTCAGCACCCAGCAGCGTGGCATTGAAGTTACACGCGTGAGGTCTGCCCAAGAGATGTACGAGGCCTGCACCCGCCATTTTCCCGAAACAGACATTGCGGTGCTCGCAGCGGCTGTGGCCGATTACAAGCCCCGCCACGTGGCCAATCAGAAAATAAAAAAGAAGGAAGAAGACATTACACTGGAACTTACTAAAACCCACGACATTGCTGCCGCACTGGGCAATATGAAACGCGCAGGGCAATTTGTGGTAGGCTTTGCGCTGGAAACAGAAAACGAGCAGGCCAATGCCGAGAAAAAGCTCACCGGCAAAAACTTTGACTTAATTGTACTAAACTCACTGAATGACCCGGGCGCTGGCTTCGGGCACGACACCAATAAGATCACCCTGATCAACCGGAAGCTGGAACGTCAAGAATTTAATCTGAAAGACAAAAAAGAAGTAGCCCGCGACATCGTTCAAGCAATAATTGAACAAGCGCATGCGTAGTCTGCTTATCTTCATCGCACTCCTTGCCAGCCCATTGCTGCTGGCCCAAGAACTCAATTGTAAGGTAACCATTAATGCAGACCAGATACAGACGAGCGACCGCGCCATTTTTAAAGACATGGAGCGCGCATTCGCCACGTTTCTGAATACGCGCAAGTGGACCAACGACTCGTATCAAAACCACGAGCGCATCAATTGCAATCTCTTTCTAAACATCAGCCGCATGCCCTCCATCGGCAACTTTGTGGCCAATGCGCAAATCACGTCCGCACGCCCCGTTTTCAACAGCAACTACGAAACCGTAGTGCTAAACTTTGCCGACCGCGAGTGGGAGTTTGAATACATCGAGTCGCTGCCGCTGGAGTATAATGACAATACGTACATCACTAACCTTACTTCTATGCTGGCATTTTACGCCTACATTATTTTAGGTATGGATTACGACACGTTTAGTGAACTGGGCGGCAACCCCCACTTCCAGAAAGCTTTTATGGTGGTGAACAATGCACAAGCATCTAACCGGCCGGGTTGGCAGTCGCTGGGAAGCAACCGGAACCGTTACGCCCTAATCGATAACCTCAACAACCCCCAAAATACCGATTTGCGGAAGAGCATCTACCGCTACCACCGGCTGGCGCTCGACACCTTCGATAAGACACCCGATCAAAGCCGCCAGATTGCCCTGGAAACCCTGAAAACCCTGCGCCAGGTGTGGTCGCTCAACCCCAGCTCCATTTTTGTGATTACCTTCCTCGACTCCAAAGCCAACGAACTCGCCAACATTTTTTCAGATGGCAACCTCTCGGTGCGCAGAGAGGCGTACGATATTCTCTCCGCAATAGACCCCAAGCGGAACGTGTACCAGAAAATAATCGGCAACTAACGAGCCGGCCTGTTGGCCCCGCATTTCTCCCTCCACAGAGGTCTTTTAAACTCTGCCAAATCCGCTAATATTGCAGTTGCCGTGCTGAAAAAGTTGACCATACAAAACTATGCGCTGATTCGCCACCTGCAGATGGAGCCGCACGCGGGACTGAACGTGATAACGGGCGAAACAGGAGCAGGAAAATCCATCATGCTAGGTGCGTTGGGCTTGCTGATGGGCAACCGTGCCGATACCAAAGTACTGTGGGATGCCGAAGACAAATGTGTAACCGAAGGCGAATTCAACCTGGCCGGATACAAACTGCAGGAACTCTTCAAAAAAGAAGACCTGGACTATGACGACCACACGGTTATCCGCAGGGAGATCAATGCATCGGGCAAAAGTCGCGCATTCATTAACGATACGCCCGTCACGCTAGATGTGCTCCGGAAAATCACCAGCCGGTTGATGGACATCCATTCACAGCACGAAACACTGGAACTGGGCACGCGCACGTTTCAATTGCAACTGATCGATGCCTTTGCGGGAAACCAGAAACAACGCGAAGCCTATGAGGCGGCCTGGCAAAACTTCTGTAAAGCGAAAGAAGCACACGAACAATTAGGGAAGGAAGCGGAAGGGTTGAAACAGGAAGCCGACTTTATCCAATTTCAGTTGGAAGAACTGAAAAAAGCACAGTTGGAACCCCAGGAGCAGGAAAAACTGGAGAGCGAGTTAAAAATTCAGGAACACGCGGAAGAGATCAAAAGCAGGCTCACGCAGGTATCGCAACTGATGGGCCAGTCGGATTACTCGCTGGTTGCTTCGTTGGCAGAAATACGGAGTCAACTGAATGCCATTGCCGACTACGCCCCCGCCTATTCGGAACTGCTGAAACGCGTGGAGAGCATGCGCATTGAGCTGGCCGATATTCAGCGCGAAGTTGAAAACGAAGAGGCCTCCGTTGACTTCGATGCACAGCGGCTGGAGGTGGTGAAAGAACGGCTGAGCAACCTCTACCACCTGCAACAGAAGCACCGCCTCTCCACCGTTGCCGACTTGCTTGCCCTGCAGGAAAACCTCCAGCAGAAAGCCGACAAGGTAATTAACCTGGACGACCAACTGGCCGCGTTGCAGCAGGCCCGCGAAGCCGCCCGGAAAGAAGTAGACAAACTGGCCAGCGAGCTGAGCAAAACCCGCACCCGCATTTTCAACACACTGTGCGCGCGCATCAGCGGCCTGTTGAAAGAACTGGGTATTCCGGATGGGCAGTTGGCCATCGAGCACCACCCGACAATG
This sequence comes from Bacteroidota bacterium, assembly GCA_049324055.1. Lineage (GTDB taxonomy): Bacteria > Bacteroidota > Bacteroidia > Cytophagales > Cyclobacteriaceae > ELB16-189. The sequence goes on from JBMOLS010000034.1 coordinate 227,003, forward strand.
CCAGGCCCTAGCGGCATCGACCAGGTAGAACTACTCTTTTCGGCCAACAAAGGCATAGCCCCCAAACCCTTGGCGCAGGTAGCCTCGGGTGGTGAGTTCGCCCGCCTGATGTTTAGCATCAAGTACGTGATGGCCGAAAAGACCGCCATGCCCACCTTGATCCTTGATGAAATAGACACCGGTGTTTCGGGCGAGGTAGCCCTGCAGTTAGGCGCATTGATGCGGGAGATGGGGCAGCGCCACCAGATAATGGCCATCAGCCACCTGCCCCAGGTGGCCGCCAAGGGCGAGGCGCACTATTTTGTGTACAAAGACAACTCGCAAAAGAAAACCGTAAGCCTCATCCGGAAGCTGACCGAGGCAGAGCGGGTGGAAGAGGTAGCGAAAATGATTGGCGGTGCGCGGCCATCTGCCCACGCCTTGCAAAATGCCCGCGAATTGATAGGCCTGTAGGGGCACCTTGAAATTTTAGCGATTAATCCAGAATAGTGAATAGGATTGACTATTTCGGTCCCTTCGGGCCAATAAATCCTAACATGAATATCCGGATTACCGGGATAAACGCTGACATTGAAAATGAACAGAAATCCCTTTGGTAATTACCTTAACCCTTTCATTTTCAACCGTCAGCGCGTAGCGCAAAAAAGTCTAATGATTTTTTTGGGTTAATTTATTACCTTGGTAATACCTTGTTTGTCAAGGCAGTAATTATTGTTCACCTAATTTCTCAGGCACACATGAACATCTTTGTTGCACGACTGAATTTTAAAACCAGGCGCGAAGACCTTGAAAAGGCGTTTGCTCAATTTGGCCAGGTAAGCTCCGCCAAAATTGTGAAAGACCGCGATACGGGCCGCTCGAAAGGCTATGGCTTTGTGGAAATGCCCAACGATGAAGAGGCACTGAAGGCAATTGCCGCCCTGAATGAAACAGAACTGGATGGCCGCGCCATTGTGGTGAAACCGGCCAACCCCAAAACAGCAACCGCGGGTGGCGAGGGCACTGCACCTTCGGAATAAAAACCCTACACCAATTATCAGAAAAAGCGGGGAGTAATCCCCGTTTTTTGTTTTCTTTCACAAACCAAAAACCCTTCCCGTGTCCGACAAGGCTGTAGGTATTCCTGTGCAGAGAGTGGGCCTTGTGCTGGGCCCGGCCCTGGCGGCCGCACTCTACTTCTCTCTCGATCGCACGTTCATCTCACCCGATGCCTACAAGGTGTTGGCCATTGCGGCCTGGATGATTACCTGGTGGGTAACGGAAGCGGTAGCCTTCCCGGTAACGGCCCTGCTGCCGCTGGTTATTTTCCCTTTAACGGGTGTTATGAAAATGAGCGAGGCGGCTGCCCCTTACGCCAACCCCATCATTTTCCTGTTCATGGGTGGTTTCATGATTGCACTGGCGCTGGAGAAACACCGCGTGCACGAGCGCATTGCTTTGAACCTGATACGCCTCACGGGCACTTCGGGCAATGGCATCATCTTGGGGTTTATGCTGGCCACAGGGTTCCTCAGCATGTGGATCAGCAACACGGCCACGGCCATGATGATGTTGCCCATCGCCTTGTCTGTCATCAACCTGATCAACAAAGCACCGGGCAGCTCTTTTGAAAACTTCTCCCGTAAGGAACGCAATTTTGCCCTCGGGCTGATGCTGATGGTGGGTTATGCCGCCACGCTCGGTGGCCTGGCTACCATTATCGGCACACCCCCCAATGTAGTGTTTGTAGGCCTGCTCGATGATTTCTACGGACAGAAGATGCAGTTTGGTAAATGGATGTTGGTGGGAGTGCCCGTGGCGGTGCTCACCCTGCTCTCCACCTACCTCATCATCACGCGCATCCTCTTCCCCAACCACATCAAAAAAGTGGAAGGTTCGGACGAGCTGATTGCCGCCAAGCTGAAAGAGTTGGGCACGCTTCGGAAAGAAGAAAAGCGCGTGCTTACCATTTTCGGGCTCACGTCTTTGTTTTGGATTTTCCAGCAGCCTTTGAATCTGTTGCTGGGCAGCAGCCTGCTGAACGACACCAACGTGGCCATGGCCGGTGGGCTGGCCATGTTCATGGTGCCTGCCAACCTGAAAACGGCCACGTTCCTGCTGGAGTGGGAAGACACGCGCAAGATGGCGTGGGGCATTCTGTTTTTGTTTGGTGGTGGGTTGTGCCTGGCCGATGCGCTGGAAAATGTAGGCGTCATTCAAACGGTGGGCAAGTGGATCGCGGGCCAGACGTCATTCAACGTGTGGCTGATTCTTACACTCATCGTAACGGGCGTAGTACTGTCTGAGCTGATGAGCAACGTGGCGCTGGTGCAAGTGTTTGTGCCCGTGGTTTTTGGCATTGCCGACAACCTGGGTGCCAACGCCATCTTGCTGGCCATGCCGGTAACCCTCAGTGCCAGCATCGGGTTCATGTTTCCGATTGCCACACCGCCCAACGCCATTGTTTTCTCCAGTGGTTACATTCGCATGAAAGACATGGTGCGCGCGGGGGTGCTGCTGGATATTGCCTCCATCGCCATCATCTTCATTTCATCCATCACGTTGGTGAAGTGGATATTTGGCGGATAGACCTTCTACTTTTTCTTTTTGGCTGCCGCCACCTTTTTCTTACCCGTTTCCGACATGGCAAAGCTGCGCGTCATCTTCTTGATGTTTTCTGCATTTCGGAAGCGCAAGGCCGACCAATCTTCGTCTACCGCCACCATGCGCACCGGCTCGTAGCCTGCATTGCCCAGTTCCTGCCAGCCGGTGTCGCGGTTGAATTCGCAAACGTATTTTTTGGAAGTACCCTTCGGGTAGGCAAACCACAGCAGTCCATCGTGGGTCAGCAACGGCACCACCTTCTTCACGCAATCATCTACCTCTTTTTGTTTGGTAACAAACGCCAGAAAAAACTCCACCTGCCGGGCGCCCGCCAGCGAGGTTTTAATGGTGGTGGCTGCTTTCATTTCTTCCAAATGCACGCCCAGGGTGGCAGGGGCATTCAATACATAGCAAGTATTCTGGTTTTTGAAGTTGAGTTTTTTGAACAGGGCATTCATGGGTAGCAAAAGATGAAGACACAAAGTACAAGACCCGCCATAAAAAAAGAAACCCGAGCCAGCAGCCCGGGTTTCGTGGTGCCGATTGAACGGACTCAATCGTTCTTCGATTTATTCTTCTCTTCCACCAGGTAGGCCATACCCAGCCCTATGCCACCAAAGATGAACAGCATTGAAAAGTAGCCTACCTCTTCCATATTAAAGGTGCGGTCCAGCCAGTAGCCCATTAATAGGCCCACACCGGCACCGATCAGCAACAAACCTGAGCGCAGGGCACCAGATGTAGGCCGCTCGCGTTTGAACAAGTCCGGGCTGAGGCCTTTGTCAATAATTGCCATCTTCTCCATGTTTTCGAACTTCCGGATATAGACGACCATTATAAATGCACCCAGCGTAATAATGATCGGCAACAGGATACCTAATACCGGAATGATGATTTCTTCTTCGCCCATAGCTGTAATTGTTGTTTCTGCCCCTTTGACTCGCAATGCCAAACAAACGTTACACCCTTCTTCAAAAATACTTCAAAATTATTTGCTGTGTGAATTGTGTAACTTGAAACAAATAATCCGCGTCCAACGACCGTGATCACCGTTACAGAGGAAAATGAATGGATCGACCGCGTATTGGCAGGCGATGAGCGCTGCTATGCAGAGTTGGTGAATGCCTACAAAAGCTACGCCTACACCATTGCGTTGAAGATACTGCAAAACAAGCCCGAGGCAGAAGAGGTTGCACAGGATGCTTTTGTGAAAGCCTTTCATTACCTGAAGAATTTCAATCGGCAGGCCCGCTTCAGCACCTGGCTCTACCGCATTGTGTTCAACACGGCCATTACCTACAAAAGAAAAAACCGGGTGCAGTTCGAAAGCTTAGAAAGCAAAGCCATTGAAACACGCGAGTACGCAGATACTGCCCTGGAGCGGAACGACAAGCAGGTTTTTATATACCAGGCGCTGCAAAAACTAAACGAAGCCGACCAACTGGCCATACAACTCTTTTACATCAAAGAGTTTAGCCTGGAGGAAGTGGCAGAGATGATGGGTCAGAACCTGAACACCATTAAGGTGCGCATACACCGCGCACGCCTCAGGCTGGCAGACGAACTGAAATTATTATTAAAGCAGGAAGCATTAACTTTGTGAGCTATGGAACGCACGCAGAAATGGGATGAGGAACTATTGAACTATCTGGACGGACGGCTTACGGACGATCAGGCGCGCCAACTAAAACAGCGGCTGGAGCAAACACCTGCGCTGCAACTGCGGCTGGACGAACTGCGGCAGATGCACGAGGCGCTGTCGCATGCCCAGCAACTGTTGCACCCCTCCTCTAACTTCACCCACCGCGTCATGAGCAACCTGCACCGCGTTCCAGTAAACAGTGGGCTGTCGCCCCGAAACGGGTTGCTGCTGCTGTGTGGCGTGCTGGTGGCAGCGGGCATGCTGGCGTTTCTGCTGAGTGCTGGCGTTTTTGATAACATCAATCCCACCATAGAATTGAGTAACCTTCCCGTTTCGCAAGAGGTGATCAAAAACCCCTTGCCCAACATTTCATTCAGTGGCAAGTGGATCATCAACGGCATCGTGCTGCTGACGCTGGGCCTCTCTTTTATTTTACTCGACCGCACCGTGCTGCGCCCCTACTTCAACCGAAGATCGCACTGGCAGGTGTAGTTCCTAACGGATTGCAAGTCTGATTCATCGCACCTTCCACATTTAGTTGTGAACGGATTGCATCAAAATATTCTTATTCGGTTAAGCGGATTACAAATCCTATTGATCTGTGTTCGACATTGCAACTGCCGAACAGTTATAGATGAACAGACACAAAAAATAAGAGCTGCTCCGATGGGCAGCCCTCATTCAAATTTTCACTTCGTTATTTGCTTACGTAGCCCACGTTTTACCTACTTCGGCCAGCGGCAGACAGCCGTGGTACGCGCCCGGCACGGGTGCATATTGCAACACTTGCGTTGCGCCCGGTTCGGAGGTAAAGAAGCCGGTTACCGTTAGTTCTTTGGTGGTAAGAATGAAGGGGCGTTCTTTCAGTTCACCGCTGCGGGTAGCTTCAATGGCCGCATCGTGCACTTTCTTCACATGCTCGGCTTGCTGGGCGGGGTCGAGGTCTAAGAAAGCCTCGCCATAAGCTGTTTTGGCGGCATTGTCGAATTCGGCAAGGCCTGCGAGGTACCGATCCTGGTCTTCCTTCTTATAACAATCTTTCAACATCAGGTCGATGAAGCCGGGCACACCCACGTCTTTCGCACCGGGCGTGTCTGTTTTAGGAATGATGATTTCGGCCACCTCGGCCACCAACCGCGCCTGGTCTTCAGAGAAGAAAACCGGCTTGAAGGCCAATTCGGGGGTGGCTTTGCAACCGTTCAGCACGCCCACCAACGTGGGGGTTGCTACCGCATAGCCCAGCACCATGGCTGCTCTTTGTAATGCTTCGCGTCTGTTCATATTTTTTTTCTTTTATGCTCCCGGCATGTTACTGCCGTAAAGGTTTAGCGGTTTTACATTAAATATTCTGCTTGTTGAGTTCCTTCACGGCATAATCCACCGCACGGGCGGTAAATGCCATGTAGGTAAGCGAGGGATTCACACAGTTGGCTGACGTCATGAACGAACCATCGGTAACAAACACGTTTTTGCAGGCGTGCACCTGGTTGAACTTGTTCAGCACCGATGTTTTGGGGTCTTTGCCCATGCGCGCAGTACCCATTTCGTGGATGCCCAGACCCAGCCCGTGCTGCGACTCGCGGTCGAAGGGACGCACGTTTTTGGCACCGGCCGCCTCCAGCATCTCGGCCGCATCGTTGGCCATGTCTTTGCGCATTTTGAATTCGTTCTCTTTCAACTCGGTGTCAAAAATCAGTGTAGGCAAGCCATATTTGTCTTTCACATCTTTGTTGATGGCTACGCTGTTTTCGTGGTAAGGCAACACCTCGCCAAAGCCACCCATACCCAACGACCATTTGCCCGGTGTGGTGGCCGCTTCTTTCAACTCAGCGCCAATGCTCAATTCCGCCACCAGGCGCTGCCATCCCTGTCGGCTGGCACCACCCTGGTAACCGAAGCCACGCAGGTAGTCGCGTTTTTCTTTGCCCATGTTGCGGAAGCGCGGAATATAAAATCCGTTGGCCCTGCGCCCCGAGTAGTACTTGTCTTCAAAACCATCGAACTCGCCACTGGCACCCACACCGAGGTGGTGGTCCATGATGTTGTGTCCCAGCTCTCCGCTGTCGTTACCGAACCCGTTGGGGAAACGGTTGGAAATTGAGTTCAGCATGATGTAGGTAGAACCCATGGTGGACGCGCAGAGGAAAATCACCTTGGCGAAGAACTCAATCTGCTCACCGGTTTCGGCATCCAATACTTTCACACCGGTGGCTTTGCCTTTCTGCTCATCGTAGATTAACTCGTACACAATGGAGTTGGCGCGCAACGTCATGTTGCCCGTGGCCATGGCCGCAGGCAGGGTAGACGAGTTGCTGCTGAAGTAAGCCCCGTAAGGGCAACCGCGGCTGCACAGGTTACGATACTGGCAGGTGCCGCGCTGCGGGCTCTTGTCGTGGGCCAATGGTCCGGCCAGGTTGGCTACACGGCCAATGGTAAGCAGGCGACCGAATTTATCTTTCATGGACTTCTTCAACTCCAGCTCCACGCAATTCAGCTCCATCGGGGTAATGAATTTGCTGTCGGGCAGAAAATCCAAACCTTCGGCCTGGCCGCTAATGCCGGCAAAGGTCTCCACATAGTCGTACCACGGTTCTATTTCTTTGTAACGCACGGGCCAGTCGATGGCGATGCCTTCGCGCAGGTTCGCTTCGAAGTCGAAATCGCCCCAGCGGTAACTCTGGCGCCCCCACATGATGGAGCGGCCACCCACGTGGTAGCCCCTCATCCAGTCGAAGCGCTTGCCTTCTTTTTCGGTGTAGGGATTCTCCAAGTCGTTCACAAACCAATGTTTGGTGGCCTGGCTCACGGTGTAACCTGTTCTGGCCTGCTTGAATTGCTTTTCAAGGTCTTCCTGGGTAGGCCTTCCTCCGTTGGGAAACTCCCACGGGTCTTTGGTGGCCGTGGGATAATTCGGGTGCTCCACCATTCTGCCTCTTTCCAGAACCAGGGTCTTCAGCCCCTTTTCGGTCAATTCCTTGGCTGCCCACCCACCGCTGATGCCCGTACCTACTACGATGGCATCGAAAGTGTTCTGCGCCTGTGCTTTGATGTTTAAATTCATAAGTAGTTAAAAAGTTGAAAACGAGTGTACCTATACAGTTTCACCAAATTTTGGAGAGCAAAAGTTACGGGTTTTGAAATATTCTTTGTCCCGCGATGTTTCAATTGTGATAAATTTTTTAAGAGTGGCCGAAAACGATTTCTGCCAACGTTTGCATAATGGAAAAAGCCGACTCAAAACCGGCTTTTCTGGTACGTGCTGCGGGTGGTTATTCTACTTCTTCCTCAATATGATATCGCCATTGTAGTTTTTGATGGTGATCTCCGGCCCACCGCCATTGATGTCGCCCTTCACCCAGTCGTCAATCACCACTTTGTAGGTGCCCGATCGGCTGTCTTTCTTCTGCACGGGCCCGCTGCGCGTTACGTTCATGTCGAAGCCGCTCAAGATCTCGCCTTGCTGTGTCTTCATTTTGAAGCTGGCCTTCATGGCGGCCGGAAAGGTAAGGTCTACATCGCCATTGTAGGTGGAGTACGACATGGGCACGCCCTCGGTCACTTTATCGAACGTTACTTTGATCTCTCCATTATAGGTGGTGGCTATCACCGATCCTGAAATGTTCTCAGCCGTTATTTCGCCATTGTAGTTGGTTAGCGACAGTTCACCCTGAATATTGCTGATGTACAAATCGCCATCGTTGTAGGTGTGCACGTCCAGGTCGAAGCCCGAAGGCACCTCGATGGTCAGGTTCATCTTGTTGTTCCACGAGTCGGAGCTCACCTTTACGTAGTTGTCGTTTTCAGACACCTCCAGGTCGAGCGTGCCGCTGCTGATGCGCTTCAGCCCGTCTTTTTCATTGCCACTCCGGTGGCCGTGCTTGTCTTCGGCTGCGGCTGCATACCGCACCAGCACATCTTTGCGCGCAGTGCCCTTCACAACGATCGACCCGTAATTCAGGTGCGCTTTCAATTTTCCTCTCTTCGCTGGATCCGACAGCGGCACGGGAATCTCTCCTTCATTTTGTGCCCAGCCTGCCACCACCATTCCAACAATGAATCCCACAGTTATCAAATACTTTTTCATAAACAATCTTTTTCAGTTCAACACTTCTTTTTCACTACAAACCCTTCCATTATTTTTTCTCCTTCAGGTACACGTTGCCGTTAAAGGTTTCGAAGTCGAGCAGCATGGCACCACCGCTGCCTACCTTGTACCGGCTGCCGCTGATTTTGAACTTCACACCCTTGTCGGTCGTTTTCTTTTCCATGGCCACCGGCATGTTTTCCAACTCATCCACGTTGGTGTAGAAGTCGCCATTGAAGCTGTCGAAGCTTACCTGTGCGGCCAGTCCCTTCACAAAATAGGCGTTGATGTCGCCATTGAGTGAGTAGTACCGGCAGTCGGTAGTCGGGTTGCGGGTGTAGTCGAGGTCTACATCGCCATTGATGGTGGAGGCATGCGTGGCACCGCTGATGTTTTTCAACCGGATGCTGCCGTTCACGTTATCGGCCAACACGGTGCCGGTGGTGTTGCTCACTTCCACATCGCCATCGTTAACGGTGGAGGCAAACACATGCACCCCGGCCGGTACCTTAACGGTGAAGTTCATCTGATAGTCGTACTCTTTGTCGCAATCGCGGGCGTTGCAGTCGCTCCAGTTATATCCCCAGCCATTCCACTTGCGCTGCCAGTTTTCCTTTCTGCGAAGCCGGCCAAACTCGCTGCAAACACCTTGCACGTAGAGAAAGAGGGAGTCGGCACGATCTACCACGCCCAGCTGAATCTCCTGCTTTCCTTTCTCCAGGCGCGCTTCGGTTTTGCCGCTCACCACCTTCTCTACCTCTACAATCACCTTGTCGCCCGTGTGGCCCGTTACCACTACATCGCCATTGATGTTGAAAATCATCAGCGTGTTGGCCGCGCTCTTCTTTTCGAATGCCAGTTCGCGGCTGATCTTTTCTGTGTGCGTCTGTGCTGGGGCGGCAAAGCCTGTCAGGCACACCGCGAATATCACTATGATCTTGTCCATACTTTTTTGATTTTGTTTTCATGCCCGGACGTAAGCCCGTTCATATCAATACTTCAATGCTTTCTTTGATCCTGCTCTTCACCTCTTCGGGTGTGCGGTCATCTTCCAGCAGTTTCTGCAATTCCGTTACCGACTTTTTCTCCTGCAGGGCCACCATCACTTCGGCCAGGGCTACCTGCACCAGGGGCGACTGCTGTTTGGCGATGGCGCGCACCAGCTCTTCGCGCACTTTGTTATCGCGGGCATAGGCTTTCAACGCATCGAGGGCCGCCAGGCGCACGTTCACATTTTCATCGTTGTTCAGCGTGTGGATCAGCGCCCGCGTTACCTTCTGGCTTGCCTGGTCCATTTCGTTGGTGAGACCCACGGCACGGAGGCGGTCGGTGGCCGACTCCTTCTCCAGCAGGGTGAGCATCATCATCTCCTTCAGTTCGGTAACCTCTTGCGTCAAAGCCGCCACTTCCTTTTTCTCCGCAGGTTGCTGCAGCCAGTAGCCACCTAAAAAGCCTGCCACCAGCAACGCGGCCGCAAAGGCCAATCGTGGTGCCAGCCAGTTCCATCCGGGCCAGGCAAAACCCACGGGCTTGCTTTTGCGCTTTTCTTCGGCCAGCATCTCGTAGAACCGGTCGTCCATCTGCAGCGAAGTGCGCGGAGGCTCCATGCGCATCAACTGATCATCAAGGCGCTGCAGATCGCGCAACTGCGTCAGCGCCACTGCCCCCTCCTCCATCATGCGCTCCAACTGCTGCAACTCGGCAGGATCGGCCACACCCGCATTGTACTTGTCAATCAACTCATCCACTTTGTGCTTTTCCATAAGCTCCTCTGTTTACATCGCTCTTTCCAACTGATGATAAATCTGCTTCAATTCCTGCAATGCCCTGAACACCTTTACTTTCACCGCCCCTTCGCTGCAACCCAGCATGTCGCCAATTTCTTTGTACTTCTTTTCCTGGTATTTGCTCAACAAAATAATCTCGCGCTTGTCGTCTGGCAGCCTGTCCATGGCCATGGAGAGCATGCGGTTTTCCTCATCGTGCTGCATGGCTGCCGACTGCGTTTCTTCATGCCCTAAACGCTCCTGCCAGTTTTCTACTGGGTCTTTCGCTTTCAGTTTGTCTTTCCGGTAGTGGTCGTGACTCACGTTGCGGGCAATGTGAAACATCCAGGTTCTGAAGTCGCCATCGCCCCGGAAGAGATGGCGGTATTTCAGTATGCGGAAGAAGGTGTTCTGCACCAGGTCTTCGCTCAGCTCCTGGCTGCGGTTCATGCCATAAAAGAAGCCACACAAGGGCCTTTTATAGCGCTCGAAGAGCAAACCCAGTTTGTCCAGGTCGCCATCGCGCACCTTCACCATCAATGCATTGTCTGAAAGCGAGTCCAATGTTCAGTAGCCATTTCGGGTAGGGTAACCCCGCCTGTTTGCAATGGTTACACCCACGGATTTAAATTTTTATATTTAATTTCCGAAGATTAATCGAAATGTTCACAAAATCCTCCCCTGCCATGATTGCACTGATCTTCTCGTTCTGGTTACTGGCTTGCGACCAAGATGCGGTACCGCCTGATTTTACTCCGTCTGCGTCCCCGGAGCCCAAAGAATACAAACTGGTTTGGTCTGACGAATTTGACGTGAATGGCGCCCCCGATGCCACCCGGTGGGATTACGACCTGGGCGATGGCTGCCCGAACGTGTGTGGCTGGGGCAACAACGAACTGCAGTACTACACCAAAGACGCCCGGAACGTGCGCATCGAAAATGGCGTGCTGATCATTGAAGCACACAAAGAGAAGAAAGAAACCAAAGAATACACGTCCACCCGCATCGTGTCGCGCGGCAAAGGCGACTGGACCTATGCGAAGATTGAAGTACGCGCCAAACTACCCAAAGGCAAAGGCACGTGGCCGGCCATTTGGATGCTGCCCACCGACTGGAAGTACGGAGGCTGGCCCAACAGTGGCGAAATAGATATTATGGAGCACGTGGGCTTCAACGAAGGGCAGGTGCATGGCACCGTGCACACCGAAGCATATAACCACAGCATCGGCACACAGAAGGGAGGCTTCCGGCAGGTGCCCGATGCCACTTCGGCTTTTCATGTGTATTCGGTGGAGTGGGAACCCGATGCCATTCTATTTAAGATAGATGGCCAGACCTATTATACCTTCGGCCGCACAGGCAATGGCTCCCCGCAGTGGCCATTCGACCAACGCTTTCACCTGATTATGAACATAGCCGTGGGCGGCAATTGGGGCGGCCAGCAAGGCGTGGATGAAAACATCTGGCCCCAGCGCATGGAAGTAGATTATGTTAGGGTGTATAGGAGGGAATAGCGAATGTAGAATTCAGAATTTAAAATAACGAATGTAGAATGTAGCAGCTTCAAAAAATTCCTCATTCGTCATTCTGCATTCTTCATTCGTCACTTCACCTCACTGCTTTCAACTCGGCCAGTTTGTTGCGTTCGTTCTGCAACTCGCGCGAGAGCTTCACTTCTTTCTCCAACGCTTTTTTGCGGAAGTCATCGAACTCGGCACTGAGGCCAAAAAGAGAAAGGTCTTTCTCCTTCACCGATTTTTGCAGCAACCGCACCACGCCGGCTGTGCTGCCCCACAACACCAGCAGCCCCGCCATGGTGCAGCCGGTGATGATGAGAAACAGCGCCTTCGAGAAGGAGATGCCCAACACGGTTACGTGCGAGCTATCGAATTCCATTTCTTTCATAGCGGCATCGTTCTGGGCCATGCGTGCCTCCATGGTTTTCATCTGTCCCTCCAGGGTGTTGATGCGCGCCTCGGCCTCTGCGAGGCTCCTCTCCAACGCGCTTACCGAGTCCAGCGTAATTTTCCAGAAGCCATCCAGGATGTACTCTTTGATCACTTTGTAATCCTGAAAGGTTTGTGAGTTCTCTTTCATGATGCCGTAGCGCTCCTTCAGCGTATGGTCGCCTTCCAGCGCCTGGGCGGCCTTTTGAGCGTGAACGCCTGTAGCCAACAAACACAACATCGTTATTGAAACCAGTCTGATCATGTGACGGAGGGTTTTGAAAAAGTGAACATAGCGTAAGTACTCTAAAAACCAACTACCCTCCTTTATCAACGAACGACACGTTCGGTAAACGGGCTTCCTGGCAGATTAATGGAAACAGGGTTGTTTTCCGCAGCCATTTTTCGTAAACTTTGTAAGTACCAAAACCTTTTCAATCATGAGTGTCATCACAAACGTGGAGGGTTGGGGAAACTCTCACCGGCCGGGATGGCTGGATTTCTTCCGCATCGTGCTGGGTGTATTCATCACCTTTAAGGGGTTCGAGTTTATGGTTAACATCGAAACACTGGAAACCACCACCGCAGGACTGAACATGATGTATGGCGGGGCCGTGCTGGCCCATTACATTGTGTTTGCCCACGCCCTGGGCGGGCCGCTGATCATCTTGGGCCTCTTCACGCGCATCATCTGCGCCATTCAATTGCCCATCCTCATCGGTGCCGTAATTTTCGTGAACTATCCCAAAGGATTCATGTCCATCGGCAACCACATGGAACTGGAGATTTCTCTGGTGGTGTTGGCTAGCCTGGTGGTGTTTGTGGTGTTTGGCGCAGGCAAATATTCGCTGGATGAAAAGCGAAGAAAAGAGATGAAGGTGCAAGGGTAGAACGTTTGAGCGTTTAAAGGTTGGAACGTTGAGAGATTGGAATGTCGCAACGTTTGAAAGTTTAAAGGTAGGGAGGTTGAGACGTTAGGAACGTTTTCAAATGTTATCTTTACGTTCAAACCCAACTGCATGAAAACACTCATCCTTGTTCTGGTTGCCCTGGTCAACCTCGGTGCCTTTGCCCAATCGGCTGAAGAAAAACAACTGCTGGCGTTGCACGAGCGCAAATTCCAATGGCTCGCACAAAAACAATACGACTCGCTCACGTTGCTGCTGGACGACCGCGTGTTGTACATCCACTCCAATGGCTGGACAGAAAACAAAGCCGAAATACTGGCCGACCTGCAAAGTGGCAAGCTCAACTATGAAAGCGTGCAGGTGAAAGAGGCCACCGCGCGGCTCTACCAAGACGCGGGCGTGGTAACCGGCAAGGGCGTCTTCAAAGTGCTGATGGAAGGCAAGTCGCTGGAAATTTCACTGCTGTACACCGAAGTGTACGTACGCCACAAAAAGCAATGGCGGCTGGTGAACCGGCATGCCTGCAGGTTGTAGTTCGTTTTACAGTTGTTAGTTCTTAGTTGTTGGTTATTGGTTGTTCAAAAAACCAGAAGCCATATCAAAATCTTAGAAGCCATTACACATTATTGCATGAGGGGAACGACCGCGGCTATCTCGTTTGGTCAAAATGAGAGATTGCTTCCCTTCTTTCGCAATGACGTGAAATTTTCGAGATGGCTTCTATCAACCAAGCACTAACAACTAAGAACTAACAACTAAGAACTAACAACCAACAACTATCACATCCCAACCCTACCTCTTCCCCTCCACCACCGCTTTCAACTGCTTGTTCATCAACACGGGGTTGATGGCATCGAGGCCGGCCTTGATGGTGTTGTTGAGCTTCAGCAGGTGGCCGTCCAGTTCTTTGCTCAGCTCCTCAAACACTGTGTACACGCCCGCGGTGGGTTTGTTGTCGCCAGTCTCTAAACTCCTGCGCACGGCAGAAATCCGGTTGCCCAACTTGATGGGGAAGTTAAGGGGATCTTGCCCGCTGCGGTTCTTCGTCTGGTACAGGTCTTCTTCAATGGCCGTCAGCTTGGCCACGAAGTCTTTCGCCTGTGCCGTGAAGGTGGCATCGTTCAGTTCCTTCGTGCGTTCTTCCACCTGTGCGCGCACCTGGCGGATGCGGATCACGGCATCGTTGTTGGCGCTCTCCTTCTCGCGTATCTTCATCGCCAGGTCGAACGTCTCTTTCAGGTCGGCTTCGGTTACTCCTTTCAGGTTGGGGTTCATCGTCACCTCAAAGGTTTTGGTTTCGGTGTGGCTGCCCACCGTTACGCGCACCTGGTATTTGCCGATGGGTGCCTTTGGTCCGTTCTGCGGCCGCGCCCCCCACATGATCATACCTTCAAACACCGTGGCGCCCGGGTAGCGCAGGTTCCAACTGAAGGAGTTCAGCCCCGCTGCCGTGGTCGGCTTCGACTCGCCCCTGCCCCACCAGTCGCCTGCGGCCGGTTTCTCTTCGGGCTTCGTGCCCACCATCCTGCGCACCAGCCCACCGTTGGCGTCCAGCACTTCCACCACCACCGAGTCGGCTTTGCTCTTCAGGTAATATTGAAACACGGCATCGTACACCCCGCGAATGGCGTTGGCAGGCTGAAACAACACAAGAGGTTGGTTCAGCTTCTCCGCGCTGATCTCCCGCAAAGGGTTGATGTCGTCTAGAATCCAGAAGCCGCGGCCGTGGGTGCCCAGCACCACATCGTTGTCTTTCACCACCAGGTCGCGGATGGGCGTGTCAGGTAAATTCAACTGCAGGCTCTGCCACGTGTCGCCCGCGTTGAACGACACATAGGCACCATGCTCCGTACCCAGAAACAACAACCCCGGCCGCACGTGGTCTTCGCGCACCGAGCGCGCAAAGTGGCCGTCTTTGATGCCCGCTACAATCTTCGTCCACGTTTTGCCATAGTCTTTCGTGCGAAACACGTAAGGCTGGCGGTCGTCTACCTGGTAGCGGAAGGCCGCCACGTAAGCGGTACCGGCTGCATGCTTCGACTCATCTATAATAGCTACTACCGAATGTTTCGGTAAATCCTTTGGGGTAATGTCGGTCCACTTCTTGCCGCCATCGCGGGTGAGGTGGATCTTGCCATCGTCTGACCCGGCCCAAATGGTATTGATGTCGTGGTTAGAGGGCGCCAGCGCAAACACCGTGGCGTAAATCTCAGGGCCGTTCATGTCTTTGGTAATCTCCCCGCCCGTGGGCCCCAGCGTCTCGGGGTCGGCATACGTTAGGTCAGGACTGATCTTCTCCCAGCTCTGCCCATCGTTGGTGGTCTTCCACACATGCTGCGAGCAGGTATAAAGTGTGTTGGGGTCTTTGGGCGAAAACACAATGGGGTACGTCCACTGCCAACGCTCGGGTAAGGCGCTGGCCGGCTCGCCCGAGAAAAAGCGCGGGTACACCTGTATGTCGCGTATCTGGCCGTTGCTGCGGTCGTAGCGCGTCAGCAGCGCGCCCTGGCTGCCGGCATAAAACAGATCGGGGTTGGTGGGGTGGGGTGCAATGTAGCCACTCTCGCCACCGCCCACATCGTAGCCCCACTCGCCCAGCACGTTCATGTGGTTCCACCCATCGCTGGGTATGGCAATGGTGGAGTTGTCTTGCTGCGCCCCGGCCACATGGTAGGGCACGTGGCTGGTAGTGGTAACGTGGTAGAGCTGCGTGGTGCAGTAGTCTTGCTCCGTCCAGCTCTTGCCTCCGTTCACCGACACCACGCCTCCGCCATCGTCCGACAAGATCATGCGCTGGTTGTTGTTGGGGTCTATCCACAGGTCGTGGTGGTCGCCATGCACGGTGTTGATGCTTTCGAACTTCACACCCCCATCGGTGGACTTGAAGAAATCTACGTTGAGGCAATACACCGTTTCGCGATCCAACGGGTCGGCATAGATGCGCGAGTAGTAGAATGCCCGCTGCCGCAGCTTGCGCTCTTCGTTGGTACGCTTCCAGGTGGCGCCCCCGTCATCGCTGCGAAACACGCCCCCCTCGTTGGCCTCCACAATGGCCCACAGCCTTTTGTTATCTACGGGCGACACGGTGATGCCGATTTTGCCGATGGGTGCGGCTGGCATGCCGGGGTTGGCCGTAATATCTACCCACGTATCGCCACCGTTCTCCGACTTCCACAGTTTGCAGTCGGGCCCACCGCCCCACATCTTCCACGTTTTGCGGTACACCTGCCACGTGCTGGCGTAAATGATCTTCGGGTTGGTGCGGTCGATCACCAGGTCGGCCGCGCCCGCTTTGGGGCTTACATACAATATCTTCTTCCACGTGTTGCCGCCATCGGTAGAGCGGAAAACACCGCGTTCTTCATTATCCCCGTAAGGGTGACCCAGTGCAGCTACATAGACAATATCAGGATTGGTGGGGTGCACGCGTATGCGCGCAATGGCCTGCGTTTCCTTCAGCCCCAGGTGGCGCCAGGTCTTGCCGCCATCGGTGGTTTTATATACACCATCGCCCTGAGTAATGCTGCCGCGCAACTGCGTCTCGCCTCCGCCTATGTACACAATGTCGGGGTTGGTCTCGGCCACGGCCACCGCTCCAATGGACGAACTCGAAATCTTGCCATCGGTTACGGGCTGCCACTCCTGCCCACCATCGGTGGTCTTCCACAAGCCGCCACCCGTGGCACCGAAATAATATTCGTTGGGCCGGCCGGGACTGCCCGCAGCACCGAGCGAGCGCCCACCGCGCTGTGGGCCAATGTTGCGCCACTTATAGTTGCTGTAAAACGAAGGGTCCACCGGTTGTGCTTCGGCCACCGCCAGCCACACCACCGACACGAGGAGGAGGTAGATTTTCTTCATAATCAACGATTAAGGAAGAAAAGGTAGCGAAAGGAACCACCGGTGAAGTCGTAATTTTTATGAGTGGTGGGCGTGCCCCTGACCGCTGGGGCGCGTCAGTGCCCGCTCTGCCCCCCGCGTCAGAGCGTGTTCTGAGCGCCCCGCTTCAGTGCTCATTCTGACCGCCCCGCGTCAATGCCCGTTCTGACCGTCCCGCGCATCAGGGCCCGCCCTGACCGCCCCGCGTCAATGCCCGTTCTGACCGTCCCGCGCGTCAGGGCCCGCCCTGACCGCCCCGCGTCAGGGTCGGGCTGTACGCTGCAAGCTGCCGGTGCCTGCGGCCAGTGGCGGGCGAACCATGCGGCTGGCCTACCGTTGCCAACTACACCCAAGGTTGCCACCGGCAGGCTTTCCGCTGCCATCCCTCACGCAGGGCGCTCACAGGAAAACGATTATCGTCTATGGGAACACTGCTGGTGCAAACAGGAAAACAGTTAACGCCAACAGGAACACCGCAGGTGCTTACAGGGAAAATATTAACGCTTATAGGAACACCGCGGGTGCAAGCAGGAAAACAGTTAACGCTCACAGGAGCGCTGCAGGCGCTTACGGGTAAAATGTTAATGCCAATGGGAAATCAGTTGGCGCTCGCGTGTAAACTACTAACGTTTATGCGGAAATAGTTAGCGCTCGTGCAGCCGCTGCAGGTGGCCGTGCATGGCCGCGCGCTGCCCCGCGCAATGTGAGACTGCGGAGAGAGAATAGCGGATCAGCAGGGGACAGTTGAGTTGACAAAAGGAGTATAGCTGCTACAAGCTACAACTCGCATAGCTGCTTCATCCTCGCTCATCTAAACGGTTAGGTTTCCGCCTATGCGGTTCGTGTCCCACGAACCGGGGCTGGGTAACTTCGCGATTTGCAATTGCAAAAGCTGATTGGTTTTGGATTTGAAATCCGATGTTTCTGAACCACGCAAAACATTTAACATCCACCTGCCGCTCACAAAAACGGGCGCTGGTTTTTCAGTCAAAACTGTTAGCTTGCCTGTATCGATTTTATGCTTTACCACATGAACCTACCCACATTTACCCTTGCTCTGCTGGTGGCCGCTACACCGGCACTCGCACAAAAGAAAACACCCTCACCCGTCATGACGGCCAACAAAAAGGCAGTGGTGCAGTCGGTAGACAGCCGCGCAGGCGACCTCACCGGCATCAGCGACAAAATATGGGCGGCAGCCGAAACTGCCTTTAACGAATCGCAGTCGGCCCAACTGCTGGCCGACTATGCCGAAGCCAACGGCTTTCAAGTGCAACGTGGCGTAGCGGAAATACCGACAGCCTTCGTGGCCACCTATGGCAGCGGCAGTCCGGTAATCGGTATCCTGGGTGAGTTCGATGCGCTGCCCGGCTTATCGCAGAAAGCGGTGCCCACCAAAGACCCGCTGCACGAGGGGGAGCCCGGCCACGGCTGCGGCCATAACCTCTTCGGCACCGCCAGCCTCGGGGCGGCCATCTCCATCAAAGAGATGATCGCACAAGGCAAGCTGAAGGGTACCATCAAATTTTACGGCACCCCGGCAGAAGAAAAATTCTTCGGCAAGCTGTGGATGATACGGGCCGGCCTCTTTGAAGGGGTAGACGTAGTGATGGACTGGCATCCGGGTGCAGAAACCAAAGCCGCTGTGCAAACAGGGCTGGCGCTGGTCGACTTCGTGGTAGAGTTCAAAGGGCAGGCGGCCCACGCATCGGGCGACCCCTGGAATGGGCGCAGTGCCAGCGATGCATTGGAACTGTACACGCACGGCATCAACTACCTGCGCGAACACATCAAGCCGAGCGTACGCATACACTACCACATACAAGATGGCGGCCAGGTGGTAAACGTGGTGCCCGACTATTCGCGCCTCTGGGTGCGTGTGCGCGACATTAAGCGCGAAGGCATGACAGAAGTATATGAACGTGTGAAGAAAATGGCCGAGGGTGCCGCCATCATGGCGAATGTAGATTATAAGATCACGCTGGTGTCGGGCATCTACGAAGTGCTGGTGAACCGCACCGGTGCGGAATACCTTACGCAGAACCTGGGATTGTTAGGCCCCATGAGCTATACAGAAGGTGAAGTGGCCTTCGCCAAAAAGATACAGGAAAGTACCGGCAAGCCGCAGGTAGGTCTGCACACCAAAGTGGAACCGTTAGAGGAAACCGACCCCAACGCGGGTGGCGGCTCTACCGATGTGGGCGATGTGAGCTGGGTGGTACCGACCCTTCGCCTGAGTGTAGCAACAGCGCCCATTGGCACCCCGTGGCACTCGTGGGCGGTGGTGGCCTGCGGGGGCATGTCTATCGGCCACAAAGGCATGTTGCATGCTTCTAAAACGCTGGCCATGACGATGGTGGACCTGTATGAAGATCCCAAGAAGGTGGAAGCGGTAAAAGCCGAATTCAAACAACGCAAAGGCGACCATGTGTACAAGGGCCTGGTTCCCGAAGGGCCGCCACCGGTGAATAGCAATAAGTAGTGCAAAACGAAAACGGCTCGTACATCACGAGCCGTTTTTGTTTGGAAATCTTTGCGGATGCGGCAAGCGAAGCGTGCCGACAGTCTTGTTACCCCTTACTGCTCATCATGGCGTGGTGTGCTGCGCGGGCGGCAAAGGCCATGTAGGTTAATGACGGGTTTTGCGTGGCGGTAGACGTCATGCAGGCGCCATCGGTAACGTACACATTTTTGCAGGCATGCAGCTGATGGTCTTTGTTCAGCAGCGATGTCTTTGGGTCGCGGCCCATGCGTACGCCACCCATCTCGTGTATATCGAGGCCGGGGGCGCGGTGGTCATCGCGGGTTTTGATGTTGGTGAAGCCGGCCTTTTCAAACATCTCCGTCATCTGCGCCAGGTAGTCTTTCACCATCTTTTCATCGTTGTCGTCATAGTCTACATGTATGGTGAGCTGCGGTATGCCCCACTCATCTTTCAGGTCCTTGCTCAACGCCACGTAGTTGGTTTCCTTGGGAATGGTTTCGCCCATCATGTGCGAGCCCACCATCCAGTTCGTCCACTGCGAGGGATTCAGAATGTTTTCTTTCAACGTCATGCCGATGCCTTGCTGGTCGGCATAGTTGTAGCGCCCTGCGCTGAAGCCGGCAGCGTAGCCGCGGAGGAAGTCTGTTTCCTGTTTCCGCAGGTTGCGGAAGCGCGGGAAGTAACCACTGGTGGGGCGGCCTCCCTGCGTGGTGTATTCCAGGTGCCCCTCGTATTCTGCCGACACGCCCGCGCGGTAGTTGTGGAAAGCCACGTACTTGCCCAGCAGGCCATTGTCGTTACCCAAACCGCTGGGAAACCGGCCGGACGTGGAGTTGAGCAATATCAGGTTGGTGTTGAGGGCGGAAGCGTTCAGAAAAATAACATCGGCATAATACTCTTCCATCTGCCTGGTGTTCGCATCCACTATGCGCACACCGGTGGCCCTGCCTTTGGCTTCATCGTAAATGATAGAGTGTACCACCGCATGAGTGCGCAGCGTCATGTTGCCGGTTTTCTCCGCCCATGGCAAAGTGGAAGCGTTGGCGCTGAAGTATCCCCCGAAAGGGCAGCCCCGCTGGCAGAGGTTGCGGCTCTGGCATTTCATGCGGCCCTGCTGCTGGTAGTAGTCCAGGTTGCCGGTAATGTGCGCACAGCGCGCCAATATCATGTGGCGTGTGTCGCCATAGTGCTTTTTCAGTTGCTCCTGAAAATATTTCTCTACAATGTTCAGCTCGAAGCCGGGCAGAAATTCTCCATCGGGTAAGTTGGGCAGGTCATCGCGGTTGCCCGATACTCCGGCAAACTTTTCCACATGGCTGTACCACGGGGCAATGTCTTTGTAGCGAATGGGCCAGTCTACGGCAAAACCATCGCGGGCGGGGCCTTCAAAGTCGAAGTCGGACCAGCGTTGCACCTGCCGCGCCCACAACAGCGACTTGCCCCCCACCTGGTAGCCCCGAATCCAGTCGAACGGTTTTTCCTGCACATACGGATGCTCTTTGTCCTTCACAAAGAAGTGAGCTGCATCTTCGCGGAAGGCGTAACAACGGCTCACGATGGGATTCTCCTGCTGCACTTCTTGGGGAATGGCGCCCCGGTGTTCGAACTCATACGGCAGCATGTGCGTGGTGGGGTAGTCTTTCAGGTGCTTCACATCGCGGCCTCTTTCCAGCACCAGCGTCTTCACGCCATGCTCGCACAATTCTTTTGCAGCCCAACTGCCACTCATGCCAGAGCCAATCACGATGGCTTGAAACGTTCTTTGTTGAGTCGCGTCAATATTGAAATTAGCCATGGATCACTTCGGTTTTAAGGTCGCTCAATAATACAGCACCCTGGTAGTCGCCAGGCAACATCTTATAAGGTTTAATTTCTGTCATGATGTATTGCGACATCATGAAACCCTGAATGGTAAAGCGCTTGGTGGTTTGCAGGAAGGTGCGCACGGCTTGCTCGTTCTCGCGTGCTTCTTTTTCCTTTGCGGTTTCTGTAGCAGGCGCCTCCTTCGGCTCGAGGGCCAGGCCCGCCTCCACTACCTGCGCCTGCACTTCGGGCGTAAGCCGCTTGAACGATTTGCCACCTACCGCATCGCTGTAATCATTAAAATGCTGCATGCCTCGCATGAACACCTGCTGCTCTTCCGGCTTGAAGCAGTCGTTCACCATCACGAGAATAAAATCCTGCACCTGTAAATCGGCCGCACCCTTTAAAGTGCCTGCGGGTATAATGGTGTTGGCGATCTGCGCCAGCATTTGCTGCAGGCTGGGTGTTACCTGCAGGTTTTTGTACGCGGCCAGGATATCTTCCTTCAGAAAGTTACAGGAGGGCACCAGCACAGCCCCACCCGTAAGCACGGCCAACGCTTTGAGTGCATCGCGTCTTTCCATATTGGGTAGTTGTATTTCTTTCACCAATACTAACCCCTTTCCCGAAATTATCATAACGCGAATGGTGTTTCGCGACCTCTGGGCGGGGTGATGGCGCGGGCGTGGTAAAGGGGAAATATGTTACTTTTAGGAATGAAACCTCCGCTGTCTTTATGGCAAAGGCTGATGCCCTATGAGCAAAGGGCAGAATGGGTGCTGGTGGCTGGCGTTCTCTTCAGTGCCGCATGGGGCTACATGGGCATGGTGGGTGCGCAGGCCGCTCTGATCATCTCCATGTTGTCGCTGGCTTTGCTGTATTTTCTCAGTACCTATTTGCCACACCAAACCACGTCCGTATTGGGCAACGTTGCCCGAAAGGTGGTGGGGCTGTCGTCTGCGGTGGTGGTAGTAGGCCTGTTGTTTACCGTACTTCACCTATCGGGGGCACAGCAAATGCTGCTGGTGGGTGTGGGCTCACTGGCCCTTTCGGGAAGCCTGCTGTTGTATGTGTGGCTTACCACGCAGGGAAACTATTTCCCGCTGTTGATTCGTGTGGTGGTTTTGGGAGGCATTGGGGTATCTACCCTGATGGCGCTGCTGAAACAGGTGCCTGCCTGAAACAATGATCAGGCAGATTGCCTGATCTTCCTGGCTTGCCAGTCTTTCATCTCGCGTATCATCGCCTCCTCGCGGGCCGTGAAACGGTCTTTCCGGGCCACTACCTGCGCTTGTTCGAATTGCTCCAGGCTGTTGTAAAACCGCAGCCGGTATTTGAAAATGATTTTGCTTCCAATGGCCTTCTTCACCTCGCGCAGCGGCAGGTTTTCCGGCACCCAATACAAGCTCAGGTTACGGTCTTCCTCTACCGTTCCTGGCATAAACGAAATGTCAGACTGCTCCAACTGGCGCCACACCTCGCTGTTAAAACCGCTGTTTCCTGTAATGTATAATGTTACCCATCCCATAAATACTCCTTCTATTTATATCTGTACCTTCTATTCTTTTGAAGAAACGACTGTTGGCCATATAAAAAATGCCAACCTGGTACTATTAAAAAATCTTTACGATTCCTGTTGATACATCGCCCTTATCAAGCACAAACAGATAACGTTACGAGGGGAAAATAGGTTGCAGCAGCAGCGTAACTAAATGAGAGAGTCGACAGGCTGCCTGAATGCAGGGTTGAACGGCTGTGAGGAAAGGTAACCTTCCTGCTGAAAAAAAGAGAGGCTGCCTCCTGCGTTTGATTCATCAAAAAAGGGAAGCAGCCTCTGCTAAGTGAAGACTAATCTATCGGTTACTGAACCACCGGGTTGTCTTTCTTCAACTCGTCCATCAGCGAGTCGTATTTGGTTTTCAGCTCTGCATCTGCGCTGAGTGCTTTCTTCACTTTGTTAAAAACAGCCACCCCTACATAGTCTTTCGCCAACGACTGAAAAGCCGCGTTGATGCGCGCGGTTTCCTCTTCCTTTTTAGTGGCCACCTCGTTCAGAAAGGCAATCTCTTCGGGTGTTGCCTTTGCTTCTGCCAGCTTAGCATCATCCTTGGCTATCTTCGACAGATCGTTGTAGCGGGCCGCGTTCATCACCGTGCTGTTCTTCACCATGTCGGAGATGGTAACCATGACACTGGCACTCATCTCGTTCACCGAATCCATGGCAGTGGCATACTTCGACAACTCTTCGTCTGTAATGGTTGCTCCTTCTTGCGCATACGTCACGCCTGCACCCCACACCAGGGCCACCACCACCAAAAATGTTTTCATCACTCTCATAGAACTTTGAATTTTAGGTTTAACAGGTCTTAACAAGTTAGAAGGATACAACTATTGGGCCACAATCGCAACCGCATTAATTCAAAAAGACTTATTATTATGCGATTTGTGAATCGCTGCCCCCTGTTTAACTTTAGAAGTACAATTCAGCAAGAATTTTTATGTGTGCCCTGCAAAAAACGGTATTGATAACAGGTGCCACTGGCAACCTGGGCCGTGTAGTTACCGATGCTTTCGCACAAAATGGCTACCAGGTGGTGGCCCTCGTTTCTCCCGGCAAAGCGCTGCCCGCACCGGTGGTTTGCTATGAGGCTGACCTTGCCCAGGAAAGACAAACCACAGACGTTATACATAAGCTGTTACAGCAGCACCCGCAACTGGATGCCGCGCTGCTGCTGGCCGGAGGGTATGCAGGCGGCAAGCTGGCAGATACCACCCAGGCAGACGTAGTTAAAATGATAGAACTCAATTTTTTTACCGCCTTCCACGTAGCCCGCATCGTGCACGGGCATATGTGCACACAAGCCCAGGGTGGCAGAGTGGTGCTGGTGGGCGCGCGGCCTGCCCTGCAAGCCAAGCAGGCAACGGGCAGTGTGGCCTATGCACTTTCCAAAACGCTGGTGATGAAGCTGGCCGAAATCATGAATGCCGAAGGTGCTTCCAAAAATGTGATCACTTCGGTGGTGGTGCCCAGCACCATCGACACGGCCGCCAACCGCGCGGCCATGCCACAGGCGGACTTCACTAAGTGGGTATCGGCCCAACACCTGGCCGAAACGATGCTGTACCTGTGCAGCGCCTCGGCCACCGCCTTGCGCGAGCCGGTGTTCAAAATGTATGGGGGAGCATGACATAACCATTCGAACAACATGGCAGAAAAGATACTGAAGATACACCCGGCAGATAATGTGCTGGTAGCGCTTTCGCCCCTGCGGCAGGGGGAAAAGATAAATTACAACGCCCAAACCATTACGCTGCTGCACGATGTACCGGCCAAACATAAGTTTCTGGCAAAGCCTGTGGAGGCGGGTGACGAAATCTGCATGTATGGCGTTACTGTAGGCCGTGCGTTGCATCCGCTGGCTGCGGGCGAAGTAATCACCACCCAAAACACCCAACACCAGGCGGCCCCATACAGTGGGCGCACGTCATCGCTGCCGTGGCAGGCTCCCGATGTAACCCGGTGGAAGGGCCGCACGTTCATGGGCTACCACCGGCCCGATGGACAGGTGGGCGTTGCCAACTATTGGCTGGTGGTGCCCCTGGTTTTTTGCGAGAACCGAAATGTGCAGATTATTCGAGATGCTTTTGAAGAAGCGCTGGGGTTTGCTGCCCCCAATCCGTATAAAAAAATGGTGGCACAACTGGCAGACCTCTACCGGCAGGGCAAACACGTAGATGTAACCACGGCCGAAGTGACCACCGCGTTGAAGCCCCAGCCGCTGTTCGAAAATATAGACGGTATCCGTTTCCTTACGCACGAGGGTGGCTGTGGCGGCACACGCCAGGATTCTGACGCACTCTGCCACCTGCTGGCCGGCTACATTCACAACCCCAACGTGGCGGGCGCCACCATTTTAAGCTTGGGATGCCAGCACTCGCAGGTAAGCATCTTGATCAACCGACTACAGGAACTGCAGGGTGCCCACCGCAAACCGCTCGTGATGCTAGAGCAACAAAAGGAAGGTACCGAACAACAACTGCTTACCAAAGCCATCCACCAAACCTTTCTGCAATTGGTAGCCGCAAATAAAGCCACGCGCCAGCCCGCCCCACTCAGCAAACTGGTGGTAGGTTTAGAGTGTGGCGGCTCCGATGGCTTTTCGGGCATCTCTGCCAACCCTGCCGTGGGCCATGCTTCTGATCTGCTGGTAACATTGGGGGGTACCACCATTTTGTCGGAGTTTCCGGAATTGTGTGGCGTAGAACAGGAGTTGATTAACCGCACCACCGATGAGCCAACGGCCGAACGGTTTATGCACCTGATGAAAGCGTATGCCCAGGCGGCCGAAGCCGTGGGCTCAGGCTTCGACATGAACCCATCGCCCGGCAACATCAAAGACGGGCTGATAACCGATGCGATGAAGTCAGCCGGAGCGGCCAAGAAAGGCGGCACTTCGCCCATTACCGATGTGCTGGACTACACCGAATACGTTCGGAAGCCGGGGCTCAACCTGCTGTGCACACCCGGCAACGATGTGGAAAGCACCACGGCCATGGCGGGCTCGGGCGCCACGCTGATGCTGTTTACCACCGGCCTCGGCACGCCTACGGGCAACCCCATCGCCCCCGTCATCAAAATATCGTCTAACCATGCACTGGCAGAGCGCATGCCCGACATTATAGACTATAACTGTGGTTCTGTGATTACGGGGGAAAAAACCATCGCACAAGCCGGTGAAGAATTGTTGGACCTGATCATACGCGTGGCCAGTGGCGAATACAAAACCAAAGCGATGCAGTTGCAGCAATACGATTTTATTCCGTGGAAACGCGGGGTTTCTCTGTAGCGCGCTTCGGCCCTGGTAGAGTTTTTGGCTCTGCCCCCTCCTGCCGGTAGTCCTTTGCCGGTCAGTTGTCCTTTGCCGGTGTCCAGAAATGTTTTTGGTTCGGGGCGCCCTTATCCGCCCACCACATCGAGCACAATTTTCCACTGGCCCTCTTCTTTCTTCCACACGCGCAGGTAATTCAGCGGCAGCTCGCGGGTATTTCCCTCGCGTGTAACTGTTACCTTCACCTTTCCATAGGCATAACCCATATCGCCCGAGGCGGCCACCTCTCCGCCTACCTGTTCGTATCGAAATGATTTTCCTGCCTCATCGATGGCTTGTATGGCCTGAGGCGTAGTGTATGGCCAGCTTCCGGTGCGGTGAATGCGCGCTTCGCTGGATAGATAATGCGGCACAAATGAGCCTCCTGCTTCATTTACCTTCGCCACATAGGCCCGATCGAGCGACAGCAGCTCGGCCTGTTCCTTTTGGATATTCACCGACCCACCTCCTTTCAGGGGCTTGTTCGATGTTTTTAACGTATGCACTACCTCTTCTTTTTGGGAAAAGCCAATGCCGATGTCAATGGCCACCTTCCACACACCCTGCTCGTTTTTCTTCCACACCGAAGAATAGTAACCAAAACCTCCCGGGGCACCGTCACCACGGTCGCGCTTTGATTCCCAAGGTCCGGTGGTATACCCGAAGTCGCCCGAAGAAGCGATGTCTGCCCAAACCGGCCACCAGAACAGCAGACCGTTGTTTTCCGGAAATTGTTTCCACAACTCGGGGCCATTCACAGGTTCGCCTTGGTTGAAAACAATGGCATCGGCACCCAGGTGAGCCAGGAAGGCGGCTTTGGTGCTTTGCTCTTTGGAGGTGGCGGCAAATCTCATTTCCGCATCGGCCACACTTTGCGGGCCGGGGGGCAAGTTTTGTCCACACAAAACAGTAGTGAAGAAAAGGAACATGAACGTAAGTCTCTGCATCATGCTATTGGGTTTTGGTAGCTGATACGCAAGCATACACAGATAGTTGGGCGCTGGTTATAAATACCGGAGAATGGGTTAATACGCCCTAATTGAGTCATAATGGCACAAAAAAGCACTCTAATTTGGGCTAATTCGGACATTATGTCTTAAAATAACCAATGGTACGCTTTTTCTGACGAGAGGATGTGAAATTAAAATTGACATTTTTCCACCAAAAAAATTAAATGTATGAGCTTAGTACGATACAACTCCACGCTGAACGATTTCGTACCGACATCCTTCAGCAACCTGATTGACCGCTTTTTTAACGATGCCGTTGCCCGTTCGGGTGGCTCTTCGCAGTTCTCGTTCGTGCCCCGTGTAGACATCCTGGAAGACGAAAAAGCTTTCGAATTGCATGTGGCCGTGCCCGGCATGAACAAGGAGGATTTCAAAATCGATCTGAATGACAACTACCTGACGGTAAGCGGAGAACGCAAATTCTCGAAAGAGAAGAAAGAAAACAACTTCTACTCGGTAGAAACGCAGTATGGTACCTTCAGCCGCACCTTCACGCTGCCAGAAAATGTAGACGCGCAGAAAATAAGCGCCAAGTACAACAATGGCATCCTGGAGATACTGGTGCCGAAAGACGAGAAGAAAACGTTGAAGCAGACTATTCGCGTAAATTAATTCGAAGCACTGTTGCAAGTAGGAAGGTGTCGCCCCCGCCAAGGGCGGCACTTTTTTTTTGTTAACATACCCGACCGCAGAAGAGGATTTCACGTTAATTCCATAATTGATTGACGATTATGGGATTAAACCTGACATTGAAAATGAATGGAAATCTTACGTTTAATAACCAATTAGTCCATTCATTTTCAATCGTCAGCGTGTAGCGCAAAAAAGTCTAATGGCTTTTTTGGGTTAATGAGCTAAATTAGATTGATAAAGAATAATGTTATGAGGCGCACGCTGTTGATTCTGCTGGTGGTAGTTACTGCATTTGTTGGGGCGGTAACCGGGTCGTTGGTAACGCTGAAGTACGTGGAGCAGGAAATGCCCTACCAATCGATAGAAGAACGCCAGAACCTACGGCTGGCTAACTACCGCACCGACTCGGTCGCATCATCACACGCAGGTTTGAACTTTGAGGTAGCAGCGAAATTGGTTACCCCCGCGGTGGTACACATCCGGGCCATTTATGGCAGCGGCAGTTTCAGCGTCAACCCGTTGGACGAATATTTTAATCAGCCTGCACGCTCTTCCGGCTCGGGCGTTATCCTATCAGACGATGGTTACATTGTTACCAACAACCACGTAATAGAAGAGGCCACGAATCTGGAAGTGGTGCTGAACAACAACCAGCGCTTTTTTGCCAAGCTGGTGGGCAGAGATCCTACTACCGACCTGGCGTTGCTAAAGATCAAATCAAAAAACCTTCCTTTCGTAAAATATGGTGACTCCGACAGCGTGATACCCGGAGAGTGGGTGTTGGCCATCGGCAACCCGTTCGATCTGAACTCTACCGTAACAGCCGGCATTGTGAGTGCCAAAGCCCGCAACATCGGCATTCTGCGCGATCGAAACAGCCTGCAGGTAGAAAGTTTCATTCAAACCGATGCCGCGGTGAACCCCGGCAACAGCGGAGGTGCGCTGGTAAACCTGCGCGGAGAACTCGTGGGCATCAACTCGGCCATCGCCACCGCCACGGGAAGCTACTCCGGCTACTCGTTCGCCATCCCCACCTCCATCGTAAAAAAGGTAGTGGACGACCTGCTGGAATTTGGTGAAGTGCAACGCGGATTGCTGGGCGTACAGATAGAAGACGTAACAGCCGATGTGGCCGAAGCCCGCGACCTGGACGTGGTGCAGGGTGTGTTGGTAAGGCGGGTAAACCGCGGCAGTGCGGCTGCCGAATCGGGCATCCAAAGTGGCGATGTCATTACCGCGATCGATGGGCACCCGGTAAACAGTGTTTCTGAATTGCAGGAGTGGGTGGCACGCAACCGCCCTGGCGAATCGGTGCAGGTAAAATTCCGCAGGGACAGAACTGAACAAACCGTAAAGGCGGTGCTGAAGAATTTTGAAGGCAGCGAGGAGGCTGAGAAAAAGGCTGTTTTTTATGAAATCGAAGGTGCCACTTTTGAAGACATGACCTACCGAGAACTGACCCAACTGAGCCTGGACGGAGGCGTGCGCCTGGCACGGGTGGGCGATGGCAAGTGGAAAGAGGCAGGCCTGAAGGCAGGCTTCATCATTACCCATATCGACAAGGTGCCTGTAGACAACGTGGAAGACCTGAACCGCATACTCGAAATAAAAGATGGCGGCATGCTGGTGGAAGGCATCAAAACCAACCAGGAGAGAGGTGCCTTTGGCGTAACCTGGTAGTTCCAAAAATAAGGGCTATTTCCTTCGCGATAGACAGCCAAACCTGTTACTTTGTAGCCCTCAAAAAAGGCCATGTGGTGGCCACCTGAACAGAGGTGCTCCGGGCGCCACAGGTGTTTGCCATTTGCATGGGATTAACTCATCAGAACAATGAAAAATTTCGGCATCAAAGAAGCGTTACAAACACTCGGCATCAAAGCAGCCAACCCGGGCGTTTCTACCGG
Source organism: Bacteroidota bacterium (assembly GCA_049324055.1). GTDB lineage: Bacteria > Bacteroidota > Bacteroidia > Cytophagales > Cyclobacteriaceae > ELB16-189. Next base: position 256,514 of record JBMOLS010000034.1, read on the forward strand.
TAAGAAGTGGATCAAAACCAAGGGCACGTTTATCGAATCGTTCTCTCCTGCCGATGGCAAGCTGATTGGCAGCGTACAGGCAGCCGATGCCGAAGCGTTTGAAAAAGTGGTAGATACCGCTGCGCGCGCCTTCACTACCTGGCGTTTGATGCCGGCACCCAAGCGCGGAGAGATTGTGCGACAGATAGGCGAGCAGCTTCGGCAATACAAAGAGCCGCTGGGCAAGCTGGTGAGCTATGAAATGGGCAAATCGTACCAGGAAGGTTTGGGCGAAGTGCAGGAGATGATTGACATCTGCGACTTTGCCGTGGGCTTGTCGCGACAGCTGCATGGCCTTACCATGCATTCGGAGCGCCCGCAGCATCGCATGTACGAGCAGTATCATCCACTGGGTATCGTGGGCATCATATCCGCCTTTAATTTTCCGGTGGCGGTTTGGAGCTGGAACACCATGCTGGCGTGGGTGTGTGGCGATGTGTGCATCTGGAAACCTTCGGAAAAAACACCGCTGTGCAGCATTGCCTGCCAAAACATTGTAAGCGAAGTTTTTGAACGCAACGGTTTGCCTGAAGGCATTTCGTGCATTGTAAATGGCGATGCGAAAATAGGTCAGCTTCTGTCGGCCGATGAAAGGATTCCGTTGGTATCGGCTACCGGTTCGGTGCGCATGGGCAAGGCAGTGGGGCGCACCGTGGGCGAGCGCTTAGGCCGTGCGTTGCTGGAACTGGGCGGAAACAATGCCATCATCATTACGGAACATGCCGACCTGGATATTGCCATTCGGGGCGCCCTGTTCGGTGCCGTGGGCACGGCCGGCCAACGCTGCACTACCACGCGCAGGCTGATTGTGCACCACAAAGTATACAACGAAGTGAAAGAGCGGCTCAGCAAAGCCTATAGCCAGCTGCGCATCGGCAACCCGCTCGACCCGCAAAACCACGTGGGGCCACTGATCGATAAACTGGCCGTGAAAGCATATACAGATGCATTGAAAAAAGTGAAAGAACAAGGTGGCACGTTCGTGTTGCCCGGTGGTGTGTTGAAAGGAGAAGGTTATGAGTCGGGCTGCTATGTAAAGCCTGCCATTGCAGAGGTGAAGAACCAGATGCAGATAGTGCAGGAAGAAACCTTCGCCCCCATTTTGTACCTCATCCAATACAAAACCTTAGACGAAGCCATTGCCTACCAGAATGGCGTAAAGCAAGGCCTGTCTTCGGCCATCATGACCAACCACATGCAGGAGATGGAGCAATTCCTTTCGCATGCCGGCAGCGACTGTGGCATTGCCAACGTAAACATTGGCACTTCGGGAGCAGAGATTGGTGGCGCATTCGGTGGCGAAAAAGAAACCGGTGGCGGGCGCGAGTCTGGTTCTGATGCCTGGAAAGTTTACATGCGCAGGCAAACCAACACCATCAACTATGGGCGCACGCTACCCCTGGCGCAGGGAATCAAATTTGACATATAAACGTGCTTGGAAATCAGTAGCGGAAGGTCTATTTTTAAACAATAAACCTGTAACCAATGGCTGGAAAAAAGTATCGCACTGTCATGCTGATTGATGACAATGAAATTGACAACCTCATCAACCAGAAAATGATAGAAGCTGCTTCCATCACGGACAACATCTACACGCATACAGGTGCCAAGAGCGCCATCGAATTTCTGAGAAACATGGAAAAGGTCGATGTAGCCGAAAAGGTGCTACCCGATGTGATCTTTCTGGACATCGACATGCCATTGATGGATGGATTCCAGTTCCTGGATGAGTTCGAAAAGCTCACCAATGTGGCCAAGAATAAGTGCAGCATTGTGATGCTCACTTCTTCTATCAACCCGCAGGATTTTAACCGGTCGAAGAAGTATCCCAACGTTAAACTTTACCTCAACAAGCCGCTCTCGCACGAAAGCATTATGAAGCTGGACGTATAAACCAAAGCCACGGGCTGGGTAGGTATTCCTGATACCCGATGGGTTTTTGATGGCGTTGATCAGGGCGCTTCTATAGCCGTCAGGTTCTCCACAAACTGTTCGTCCATGCGGATCAAAGCAGTGGGCGCAAAGTAGTTTACAGTGGCGGCTTTGAACTTTGGAATCAAGGCGTTGATCTTCTTGGGCTTCTCTTTCTTGGCTTCGCTGACGGCAATCTTCAGAATCTTAATAAAGAGCAACACGTTCTCGCAATCGTCTTTACCTAACATTCTGATCTGCCGCTGAATGCTGTTGGTAAGCTGATTGAACAAATCGAAATCCTTCAACAGGCAATACTGCAACGCCAGCAACGCCTTCACCTCCATTTGTGCAAACGGAAAGCGTTTTAAACTTACTTCATTCAAAAAGTTGTTGATGATCTTGGCAGCCTCCTCATACTTGCCCACGTAGTAGCTGGAGAGTGCCCGGTAGATGATGTAAACGAGGTGGCGGGGCACATCGTTGGTGTCGGGTTCATACTCCAGAAAAATACTCTCGTTCTCTGCATACAACTCCTTCTCGGTGCCCAGGCGCAAACTGCGTTCCAGCTTGGAGATGAGGAACTGTGCCGAGAAGGTGTAGTAAGGGTAGTTCACCAGCAGGTTCGAGGCCGCATCGTTTACCTCTTCGTAAAACTTCTCGGCCTGCCGGAAAACCTTGTAATGGTTATAGTACTCTAACTTCAAAAACTCGAACACCAGATTAAGGTGGTAATAGAGCGGGTCGAGGTTGTAGGTATCGAATATCTTTTGAACGTGTTCGAAAATATCTTCAATAGACTCTCCCTCCTGTTGCAGCTCATCTGGTTCAACAAACAGGCGGTGGTACACCAACATGCAGCTTTGGTACACATACAATCGGTGCGATTCGTACAACTTGGCCACATTTTGCATCTCCTTCAGCAGCAGACTCAGGCCCAGCTTCTCAGTAGCATCGCCCGACAGCAGGTAGCTGCCGTATTTTTTGAAGTAATCCGCCAACAGGTCCTCGGCCTTATCCACCGCCAGCATGTAGGCCACGTGGCGGTTGTACAGTTGCGAGTAAGTAAAGTGTTCGGGGGTATTGATATGAATTTTCTTCAGCGATTTGTACACCACCGTCAGTTCGTTGGCAAGGTCGTAGTCGATCAGTTCTTTCTCCAGCTTTTTGAGCGTGGTAATGGAGATGGTGCGCTTCTTGGTAAACAAAACCTCGTTCAGGTTGGCCACCTTGCGCAGAATGTCGGTGCGCGGGCTCTCCATCTGTTGCAGCAGGTGCTCCTCGATCTTTTGGTTGAGGCGCGAGCGCAGCGTATAATAAGCATTGGCGTTCACCTCCAGCTCTACCATTATCTTACTGTCAGACAGTTGCCTTTCGCGCAGGGCTTTGAGCAGGTAGGCCGATTTCTCTGCATTGCTTTCGATGAGTGAATCGTGAATAGATTTGAAATCTTTTTCGGACAACTGCTTAATAATGTTCTTCAACTTGGCCATGGGGAACCAATTAGGGGTTTAAGAAGTCAAAAAGTTACAAAAATTTATGGTGAGAACAACAAAAGCAAGGGTGTGAAGCGACTTTTCGTCAGCACCAAACACGACACTATTTCCGCACCTGAACGATGGTGGAGTTTTTGAAGCGAAGGCATCTAAACACAAAGAGATGGATCCTTATTCGCAAATGATTATCGAGGCGGTTCAAAAGGTAAAAAATGCCGTTGTGAAGATTGATGTGTTCCGAACACAGAATGGCCGCCTGAAGCCTGCCGGCTCGGGTTCTGGTTTCGTGTTTTCGTCTGATGGGTTGATTTTTACCAACAGCCACGTGGTGAAGGGCGCGGAAAAAATAATGATATCGCTGCTGAACGAAAATGAGATAGAGGCCAACCTGGTGGGGATTGATCCTGACACCGACTTGGCCATCCTGAAAATTTACGCCAGCGGTTATTCGGTGGCGCGCCTAGGCGACTCTTCGCAGCTTCAGATAGGCCAACTGGTGATTGCCATCGGCAACCCTTATGGCTACCAGCACACGGTAACCACAGGGGTGGTAAGCGCCCTCGGCCGAACGTTGCGTTCGCAAAACGGCATGCTGGTAGACAATGTGATACAGTCGGATGCAGCGCTGAACCCCGGCAATTCGGGTGGCCCGATGATTGACACCGCGGGCAATGTGGTGGGCGTGAATACGGCCATCATACAGGGTGCGCAAGGCCTGAGTTTCTCGGTAGACATCAACACCGCCAAAGAAATTGCCAGCCAACTGATCGCCAACGGCAAGGTGTTTAAAGCGTACCTGGGATTTTCGCTGCAAGAGGTTCCGCTGAACCAGAAAGTGGCCCGTCACCACCGCCTGCCCAACGACAAAGGTTTGTTTGTGGTGAGCATCGAACCCAACTCGCCCGCATCGCGCTCACAAATTCGCGAGGGCGACATACTGGTTTCGTTCAACAACAAGCCCGTGAACACCCTACAAGAACTGTTCAAGCAACTTACCCGCAAAGACATCCTGACGCTGGTAGACGTAGGCGTGGTGCGGCATACGGAACTGTTGAACTTAGCCGTGTTTCCTGTGCAGCGTGCTACTTAGGAATACCAGACCTGTTTTCTATTTTTGACCACCGGCAATAAATGGCCGGGCTTCAACCCGATGAAAAGAATTCTGCTACTGGTTGTTTTTATAACAGCCCATGCCTTCGCGCCTGCCCAAGTCAGGTGGGCTGCCGATGGCCAATCGTATTATCAAACCGAAGGCGGTGACATTGTGCAGTACACACTGCCAGCCCAAACACGGCAGGTGTTGGTTACAAAGGCAGAACTTACTCCACCCGGTGGCACACCGCTCACCGTGCGTCTCTTTCAGTTGAGCAACGATGGTCGGCAGGTGCTGATCTTTACCAACACCCAAAAGGTGTGGCGCTTAGATACACGTGGCGACTACTATGTTTTCAACCTGGCCAGCCGCCAGCTTCGCCAACTGGGCGCGGGGCTGCCGCCACGCAGTCTGATGTTTGCCAAGCTATCGCCCGATGGCACCCGGGCAGCCTACGTGAGCCGGAATGAGTTATATGTGGAAGACCTGGCCACCCAACAGGTTACGGCACTGACCAACGACCGCAAACCCAAACTGATCAACGGCACGTTCGACTGGGCTTATGAAGAAGAGTTTGCCTGCCGCGATGGATTTCAATGGAGCCCCGACAGCAAACACATTGCCTTCTGGCAAATAGATGCTTCGAAAATCCGCGACTTCTACATGATCAACAACACCGACTCGGTCTACTCGCAGATTGTGCCGGTGGAATATCCAACCGCAGGCGAAACGCCTTCGCCCGCACGCATCGGTGTGGTCAACCTGTCGCTGAACAAAACCACGTGGCTGGCTATTCCCGGTGAGGCACATCAAAACTACCTGCCCCGCATGGAGTGGACTGCCGCCAACGAGTTGCTGGTGCAACAACTCAACCGCAAGCAAAATGAATCGCGCATTTACCAGTGCAACCCCCACACGGGCGAGGCGCGCGCCATCTACTCGGAAAGAGATGAGGCGTGGATCGATGTGTATACTCCCTGGGAAAACGTGTATGCCATTGACTTCCGGCACCGCTTCAGATGGATCAACAACGGCAAAGAATTTTTGTGGTTCAGCGAGAAAGACGGCTGGCGGCACTTGTACCGCATCGGGCTCGATGGAAAAGAGAAGCTGATTACCAACGGGGCTTACGATGTGATGGACATTCGGGCAGTGGATGAGAAGAGTAACACACTCTGGTTCCTGGCCTCGCCCGCCAATGCTACCCAAAAGTACCTGTTCAAAACCAAACTCGATGGCAGCGGCAAAGCCGAACAGGTATCGCCCGCCACGCAACCCGGCACACACGATTACAACGTTTCGCCCAACGGAAAATTCGCGTTCCACACTTTCTCCAATGCCTACACCCAACGAGTAACCGAGTGGATCGCCCTGCCTGCTCACCAAGCCATCAACGGGCAAGAGCCATTTGCCACCAAGATGAAAAAGGCGGAAGTGGAAAAGACAGTAGAATTTTTCAAAGTAAATACAGCCGATGGCGTAGAGATGGACGCCTGGATGGTTCGGCCGAATAATTTTGATCCTGCGAAAAAATACCCCGTGGTTTTTATGGTTTACACCGAGCCGTGGGGCGCCAACGTGCACGATACCTATGGCGTGGCCGATAACTTTCTGTTCAATGGCGACATGGCCGAAGAAGGGTATTTCTACATCACGATCGACAACCGCGGCACACCGGCACCCAAAGGGCGTGCCTGGAGAAAATCCATCTACCGGAAAGTAGGCCTGCTCAACATCAGCGACCAGGCGGCCGCAGCCAAAGAAATTTTGAAGTGGCCATACATAGACCCGGAGCGTGTAGCAGTGTGGGGATGGAGCGGTGGCGGCTCTGCTACCCTCAACCTGTTGTTTCAGTACCCGAAGATTTACAAAACCGGCATTGCGGTAGCCGCAGTAGCCAACCAGCTAACCTACGACAACATGTACCAGGAACGCTACATGGGTTTACCGCAAGAGAACCTGGAAGACTTCGTCAAAGGATCGCCCATTACATACGCCAAAAACCTGCGGGGCAACCTGCTGTATATACATGGCACAGGCGATGACAACGTGCACTACGCCAATGCCGAGATGCTGATTGATGAGTTGGTAAAACACGGCAAACAGTTTCAACTGATGGTGTATCCCAACCGCACGCACAGCATCTCGGAAGGCGAAGGAACCTTCGAACACCTGTCCACGCTCTACAGCAATTTCCTGCGACAACATTGTCCACCAGGCGGGAGGTAGTCAACACCTCACGCACCAAAAAAATTTGCTGTTACCAGAATGATCAGCCGAAGGACTCCTCGGTTAACTCCTTATTCAATGCCGCACCGGCCATACCACCAGCCGCTATGGCTGCTGAAAGCGCACGCATGGGGGTGGCGTTATCGCCAGCGGCATACACACCCGGCACGGTGGTTTGCTGAAAGTTATCCACCTGCAAAAAGCCTTGCTCGGTAAGCTGGCAGCCTAACTTTTCAGGAATGCTGCAATGCTGTACGGAGTTTGGTTTTACAAATAAAGCATCCACGCTTACGCGATTTCCATTTTTAAAAACCAATTGTTTAACCTGGCCTTGCTCATGAACGGCTTCCGCGATTTCGTCTTCTACAACTGCAATGTTTTGCTTCGTCAGTTTCGCTGTTTGTTCACTATTTAAGGTTGACTTGCCATTGGTGTAAAGCGTAACCTTTCGGCTCAGATTAAAAATAAGTTTGGCGATGTGGAATGCATGATCGCCATTGGCCATTACGCCCAATGTTTGATCGCGCACTTCGTAGCCATGACAATACGGACAATGCAATACCGAAATGCCCCAACAGGCATCAAACCCTTTTACAGAGTGCGTATCTTTTAATCCGGTTGCAAAAAGTAGTTTCTTCGCACGAAAGCGTTCACCCATTCTGGTCATTACTTCAAAGTCTCCATTCACCCCTTTGCCGTCTACTGCTTCATCGGAAACAAACTTTACTGAGTTGTAAAATTCAACCTGCTTCCTCGCCTGGGCTGCAATAACTGCCGGAGTATTTCCATCGTGTGTGATGAAGTTGTGCGAGTGGGGCGTTTGTTTGTTGCACGGATTACCTGCATCGATAACCAACACCGAACGCAACGACCGACCCAGGGCCATGGCTGCTGATAGTCCGGCATAGCTACCACCTATTATCACTACATCATAAGCCTTCATCTGACTCATATTCTATTGACTCTTTTTAATTAGTAAATTGACTTGGTGGGGCGGTTATGAAGCAATGACGAAGACTCGAAAAGATTTATTCTAGCTTCAATTCCTTCCATACGCTTCAACAGAAGCTGTTGAATTTCCAGCATCTGTGCATCGGTAACATCTGGCGGACTTTCATGTTGGTGATCATGCCCTTCGTGGGAATGGTTGTCGTTTCCAGGCACCTCCACCAGGTCCTCCGCCCATGCAGCGAGGGCATTTCTCCATGCCGTCAACGAGTCGGCAGGCAAACTCCCTGCTTCGCTCAGGCTATCCAACCTTTCTTCCAGTTGTTCAGCCAACACAACCGCTTGATTGTGTAACCTCGCGGCCTCTTCCAGCTCAGGCGTAGAAAACGTTGAATGCGTACAGCCAGACCAAATGACGATCGGCAACAGAACAGCATACACCTTTCTCATTGTTGACTGATTTGAGCCTCCCGCAAAATGAAATTCATGTGCATCACATCCGTATCGTTGAGATCCAACGTACCTGTTATGGTAACCAACTGATCGGGTTTCAGCCGGGGTGTCTTGTCTTTAAAAATCACCTCTGCTACCGACTCGGGGCCAGCACCGCCACAGAAAAAACACATCGAGTAGGGATATTTGGATATCACAATGGCATTCTTACCTAAGTCCATGGGTATGTAATGCCCCTTCAGGGTGATGCGTTGGCCTTTGTGTGCACGGATGCGCTCATCCAGAACCGGCACGAGGTAGTACTCGTTCTGCTGGGTGAAAAGCTTTTCTGTGAACTTGACGCGCGCAAACATCTCCCAGCCATCCGTAGACTGGGCTTGTGCCAGCATTGCCCCAAGAAACAAGAAGCCGATGACCGCACCCCACCGCTTTTTCAAGCACGTATGCTTCCGGGCCTGCCCCTCAACGGGGAGGCCTGCATGCAAAGTCATACAAATCGGGTTTACTGCACGTTCAAAGTAAACTCAATATCCAGGTCGGACTCACCCACCTGGCTGCCAGAAGTAGCCGTTTTCAGGTCGGGCTGGTGCTTCAGTACTACCCGGAACTTTGCGTTCGATACGGCCGCACCCGTTGTCCACGAAGTAGACAGGCCCAGTGGCAAACCACCATCATCTTCATCCAGGTAGTTCACGGCATCTGCCCGTGCATCGATGTTGCCATTACCTGCAGGATTGGCAAACGCATTGTTGGTCCAACCGAAGAAGAACATGTGTTCATCGCCCTCTTCTTCTACCTCTTCGGTAATGTTATACTCTTCATCTGTCGGATCGGCCAACTCATTGATGAGCGTGATGCTCAACGTGTAGGTAGTATTGGCGGCCAGGTTGATCGGTCCATCCACGGCAATGTCTTGAACACCTTCACCGTCAGGGTCGGTGGCAGTTACAACCACAGCAGCACCTCCACCCGAAGGGGTAAACGTTAATGTGGCTTTGGTGATCAGTTCGGGCGTGTCCTCCTTTTGCGGATCATCATCTTCGCAACCCGCCAGTATCAATGCACCGGCAGCAAAAAAAGTGAGGACCAGGTTCTTCAAAGTAAAAGCAGAAGTTTTAAAAAGAGATTTCATTGTCAATACAGTTTTAAAAGTTTTAGAAAATACATTTTACTGAAAGAATAAAGTTTCTTCCCAACTCATCGGCATAATACCGGAAGCGGTTGGTGTATTCCCGGTATTCTGTGTTTGCCAGATTTTCGGCCGATGCGCGAAAATCGTAGCGCACTTTTGCTAACTGCCAGGCATAACCCACCGAGGCCGTTGCCAACAGGTAGCCATTGGGTGCATCCAGAAAATCGAATAGGGCATTCCTGCCTTCCAGCGGATCGATACCTGTTTCAGTGGCTTCAATGAACCGTGTTACCGGTATGGTGCGCGGAGCCAGGTATTGTTTAAATACATAGCGCGCCTTGGCCTCTGCGAAGAAACCCTTCCATGCACCTGTTGCTTCATGGCGCACAGCTATTTCCACGCGGTTGGCCGGTATAAACACCAGGTGGTCGTTGTTGCGCACATCGCGGGCGCGTAACCAACTAGCCTTCGTTATTACTTTCCAGCCCGGCAGTGCCATCCATGTTGCCGATGCATCGGCACCTGTAAAAAGGGCATCGGTCTGGTTGTAACGAAAATACGGATAGGTTCCCCGCACGTTTTGGGTAATGCCGGTAGGCCGCAGGAATATGTAATCGCTTATGTAATTGTTGTAGGCGCTCAACTCCCACGTTAACCGTTTACCCTCGGCTTTGTAACTCAACACCAGCTTAGCTGCCTTTTCATTGGCTACCTGCACCTCTCCTTCTTCGGCCACCTCGTTGGTGCGTTCGTTCAGCAGCAGTCCGTACTCAATGGCCCCTGCGCTTTGGTGAACCCCTAGGCTGAACAATTCTGCCACATGAGGCGGACGCCAGGCGGTGCTAACGCTGGCATTGAAAGCACGGTTGGCACGAACCTTCCAGGTAAGGCCTGCCGTTGCACTGAGGTTGTGGAAAGACAGCTCCCTTCGATAGAGTGCATTCTTGAAATCGTAACCCGCGACATTATAATGTTTGTAGTCATAGCGCGCGCCTACATCTAAAGACACACGTTGCCAGTAATGGTTAACGACACCAAACACCCCGGCCGACAGGTTATTGAAATTCGGAATGAAGGGTATGCGCTGGGTACCAAAAACATTGTTGTTGTCCTGGTACATTCCGGCCAACCCCACGCACATGCTTCTCTTGCTGTCGGTATGGGTCTCCCATTCCGCTTCCAGCGTGTGGGTAAACAACTGCAAGTCGATGGCGGGCAAATCAGACAGGCCGCTGCGCCTCACGTCATACTCCTTACGCTGGTTGTTTTGGAAGCCATACTGCCATTGCCAATCGCCACGGTCGGTTTCCCAGTGGCCGTTCAGCTTCAGCAAATCGTGACTCACATTCTGCCGGGGTTGCGCAATGGTGTAACTGAATGGACCCGTATTGGGCGGTGGATCGCTCTCCATCGCCACCAATAAGTCTTCCAGGTTACCGGTAGAGGTGCCTCTCAAAATACCTACTTCCGTTTGAAAGCGACTGAAGAAAATTTCTGCCCCACCCCTTTCGGAGTGATAGCCGGTGGCAGCGGAAAAATTCAGTTCTTTCAAACCTGTGTTGGTAAGATAATAGTCGGGCGTTTTGAAGTCGCCAGCCTGTTTGGCGCTGCCCTGCACACGCCAGCCCCAGCCTTTGGCAACCAGCCCGCCTTCCAACGTTCCGGCTACTGTGCCTGAACGGCCATTGCTCTGTAAAACAGTTTGAACAGAACCACCCAAGCCAAACGACTCTGGCAGTGCCGGTGGATTGATTACGACCACACCACCCAACGCATCGGTGCCATATTTAATGGCCGATGCATCTTTGATCACTACAATGTCCGATGCAATGAATGGATCTATTTCGGGCGCGTGCTCGGCACCCCATTGCTGGCCCTCCTGCCGAATGCCATGGTTCAGAATCAAAACGCGCTGGCTGTGTACGCCATGAATTACCGGTTTAAAAATGCCAGGCCCTGCCTGTATGGCGTTTACACCCGGCACTTCTTTCAGCGTTTCGCCCAACGATTTTCCGGCTAACTCACTCAGCTGCTTTTCATTCAGCGTGGTAGCAGTGTGTGCCAACTCTGTATAGGCCAATTGCTCGCGCACAACCACTTCCTGCAGTTCTGTGCGCTCGGGCTCCAATGCAATGACGTGAATTTTGCGCTCGCGCGGATTCAGCGTAGCCGTCTGGGTTTGGTAGCCCAGGTATTGTACCGAAACGGTTACAGGCGCGGCACACAAGTCTGTTAAGGTGAAGTTGCCTTGCGCATCGGTAATGGCTCCCTTGTTGGCCGATAGCTTTACCGTTGCGCCCACCAAGGGTTCGCCTGTAGCTGCCACCACGCGCCCTACTGCGGTAAGGTTGCATGGCTGCGCCCACCCGACTGTAACCAACAGCAACAAAAGAAAAATAGCAAACAGCGTATAGTGCTTATTCATGAGCTTTCACCAAAACATAACCGGCTAGCCGACTTTCCAAGAAAGGCGGTTGACAAAAGGAACAATCAGGAAAGCACCGGAGGTGCCCGCGGGGGCAGGTGAAGTTGAGGCTGTTGCGTTGAAGAATCTGATGCGGAGAATGGCGGATCGAACAGGCTGATGAGGGTAATCTCTTGCCATGATTCAGGCGCCACCTGTACCTGTTGCACTACGGTTTGGCACCAGGGGCAATGGGTTGATTCGGTGATGTGGGCATCGTGCTGACAGTCGCCCGTAGATTGGTTGTGGTAAATCAGGCGGTGGCAATCGTTGGCCTCCTGCACCTCGGTATGGAGGGTGGCCTCCGAATGGTGTGCATGAAATAGTTGGTGGAATGACTCAACCGGCAACGAGCCAATGGCATAAAGGGCCAGGAATAACAGCGCACCGCCCCGAAAAAGGCCTGCTTGCACCCTCTGAACCCACTTTACACACACTTTCACAGAAGCAAAACTAATGGGTATTCGTTCTTTTTGCAACATTATTGCATAAAGGAAAAGCCGTTTATCCTTTAATTTGCTTAGATAGTAAATTGAAATATCTTTGCTGCCCTGAAAAAAAGGGGGATTAGCTCAGCTGGCTAGAGCGCTTCCATGGCATGGAAGAGGTCATCGGTTCGAATCCGATATTCTCCACATAAGTCTGCTCCAAAGGCAGACTTTTTATTGGGATTGACTCGCACTACTGTATTCGGAAAGGGCACCCGATAATTTTGAACATCAACAACCAGAGCGTCCCGAATGCCTCGGGAAGGTCTTCGGTTCGAATCCGATATTCTCCACATAAGTCTGCTCCAAAGGCAGACTTTTTATTGGGATTGACTCGCACTACTGTATTCGGAAAGGGCACCCGATACTTTTGAACATCAACAACCAGAGCGTCCCGAATGACTCGGGAAGGTCTTCAGTTTCGAATCCGATATTCTCCACATAAGTCTGCTCCAAAGGCAGGCTGTTTTGTTGCGTTTTACTTGAGGGTATAAACGTGTATTTACCCTAAGTGCTTCCTGTCAATAAACTCTTTGAAGTTCTTGCGGTAGGTATCGCCAATGGGAATAAACTGAGCACCAATCTGCACTTTGTCTTTCATCACTACATCTATGGCATCCAGCGCCACAATGAATGAGTTGTGTATGCGCATGAACTTATCGGCTGGCAGTTGTTCCTCCATCACTTTCAAGCGCTGCAGGCTGATTACTTTTTGCTGGCGCGTATGTATGGTGACGTAATCCTTCAGTCCTTCAATATAAAGAATATCGGCCCACCGTATTTTCACCAACTTGGTGCCATCTTTTACAAAAATGTAATCGGGCACAGGTTCTGCGAAGGAGTATGGCGCATCGGCTGGCAGTGTGGGTGGCTGCAGCCGCTGCGAAACTTTGTCTACCGCCTTCAAAAACCGATCGAACGTAATGGGCTTAAGCAGGTAATCGGCCACGTCCAGTTCGTAGCCTTCCAGCGCATATTCGGAATAAGCCGTGGTAAGCACCACCTGCGGTTTCTTCTGCAAACTTTTCAGGAATGAAATACCGGTAATTTCCGGCATCTGCACATCCAGAAACAACAAGTCGATGGGCGTAGAACGCAAAATTTCCAACGCTTCAATGGGGTTTGCACACGCTTTCACCAGATTTAAAAATGGCACCTTGCGCACGTATTCCGTCATCAGGTTGCGTGCCAGCGGCTCATCTTCCACAATCAGGCAAGAGATGGTCAATTCAAATTCAGTTTCAGTTGCACCTTGTATTGATCGGCCGTATCGGTAACACTTAATTCGTGATGATCCGGATAACTCAGCTCCAGTCTACGCTTCACATTCCGAAGCCCAATACCCGAGCGACCAGGGTCCGAATTTACGGATTGTACCTTACTATTTTCTACCGTAAACACACAGTTATTGCCATTGAGTTGTAACCTTAACTTTACCCACGCTCCCGGACTGTTTCCGTTCACGCCATGTTTGAAGGCATTTTCCAGAAACGTGATGAGAATGAGCGGTGCAATCTTCACTGCTTCTGTGTTGCCCTCAATATCGAACTGAATCGGTATTTGGTTATTGAGCCGCAGGCGTTCCAGGCTGATGTAGTTTTGCATGTATTCAATCTCGCGGCTCAGCAATACCTTGGGGTGATTGGATTCGTATATCATGTAGCGCATCATCTGCGAAAGCTTGGCAATCACCTCGGTGGTGTTCTCTGATTTAGTATAAGCGAGGTAATACAGGTTATTGAGGGTGTTGAATAAAAAGTGCGGATTGATCTGCGCTTTCAGGAAGTTAAGCTCGGCCGTTAACTTCTCGTTCTCCATCTCCTTCTTTTTGTTTTCCAGGTCGAACCAATCTTTGGCAAAACGCAGCAGCCCCACAAAAATCACTACAAATAACGTGGTAGCCGTTATCTGCACAATGTACATGCTGCGGTAAAAATACTCCACCTGGTAAGTGTAGCCATCTACCAGGTAACGTTGCAGGTGCACTCTGATGAACATCAGCACCGTAAAAGCAATCGAAAACTCAACCAGGTAACGGCCCAAATTTTTGTTTTCCAAAAAGCGCGGCAGAAAAAAGAAATAGTTAATGTAGGCTACCACCATATTGAAAGCCACATGCGTGGCCGATCGAACGATGGCCTCATTCCACTCCAGTTCGCGCACCCGCGAGGTAATCTGGTAAAAAAAGAACGACAGATAAACACACCAAAACGAAAAGTGAAGCAGGAATACCCGGTAGCGATAGAGAAAGTTATTCATAAAATGACAGGCCCATCAGCCCCTAACAAACACAGTTGCATCGTAAATGTATCCGGCCTGCGCACAATTGCTTACCATTTATCGTGTTTTTCGACCGATCGCCCCAAAGCCCTGATGTGTGCCCCCTTTTACTCCACACACGGGTTGGTCGATTAAACACCGCGTAGGTCGATACACTACCCCGTTGAGTCGAAATGTTTTTCGCGAGCCAGAACCTATTGCCAGATTTGCAGTTTAGAAGAAGGAAGAAAAGATTTTACACACCAACATGATGAAACGCGTAGTAAGTTTAGTATTGATTTCGTTTGCTTTCCTGAGTTCCAAAGCCTTTGCACAAAATGGCAAGATTTCCGGAACCGTGATTGATGCTATCTCGGGCCAACCTGTAGAGTTTGCTACCGTGGCCCTGAACGACCCCACCACCAACAAACCCGTTGACGGAACCGTTTGCGATGACAAGGGTAAATTCGAAATATCGAAAATAGCTGACGGCAACTATAAGTTGGTGATTTCTTTCATTGGCTACGAAACTTACGAACAGGATGTGGTGATCAGCGGGCGCAGGGATAACATAGAACTGCCCCCGATTAAGTTGGGAAGCAGCGTAACCGAGTTGCAGGAAGTAGTAGTGGAAGGCCAGCGCCAGTTGGTAGAAGAAAAAGTAGACCGCACTATTTACAATGCTGAAAACGATGTTACCACCCGCGGTGGCGATGCCTCTGATGTGTTGAGGCGTGTGCCGATGCTGTCGGTAGACTTGGACGGAAACGTGTCTATGCGAGGCAACTCCAACATACGTGTGCTCATCAATAACAAACCGTCTACCATTGCGGCCAGCAGCGTAGCCGATGCGTTGAAAATGATACCGGCCGACCAGATCAAGAGCGTAGAAGTGATTACATCACCTTCTGCCAAGTACGATGCCGAAGGTTCTGCCGGCATTATCAACATCATCACCAAGAAGAATAACATGCAGGGCGCTACGCTGGGTGTGGATGCCGGTGTGGGCTTGCGCGGATCGAACCTGGGCCTGAACGGCAACCTGCGCACCAAGAAGATGGGCTTTTCGCTGGGCGGCTGGGGCCGTGCCGGCTACAATGTAGTGGGCGCCTTTACCAGCGAACAACAAACTACCAACCTGGGAGATGTGAATGACCCTGCTGACGATGTGAGTATCCTCAACATTCAATCGGCAGACACGCGCAGAAACGACCTGATGGGCCGCTATAACCTGGGCTGGGATTATGATATCAACAAATACAATATTCTGACAGCCGGTGTGCGCTTTGGTGTGCGCAACGGCAACAACTACCAGGATGGTCTCCTCACCCAGCGTTATGAAGGCAATGCGCTGACAAACAGTAGCCTGCGCGATGTGGAAACCAACGATCGTTCTTACAATATAGACACCAACCTGGACTATACGCGCCTGTTTGACAAAACCGGCAAAGAGTTCAGCATTTTGACCCAGTATAGCCGGAACAACCGCACCAACGACTTCCAGAACCTTATTCTGAGCGAATCTACCGAAGAGATACTGAGCCGCATAAAGAATGAGAATGCCAGCATCAATGAGGAAATTACGCTGCAGGCGGATTACCAAACACCTATTGGAAGCAACCAGATGGTGGAGTTGGGTGCCAAAGAAATCATTCGTATGGTGTCCAGCGATTTTCAATACTTCACCGCGCAGGGCAATGAGCCGTACCAATTGTCAACCGGTGGATCATTAAATAACATATTCAACTACAACCAGGATGTAACCGCTGGTTACCTAAGCTACACTTACAACGGCAAACGTGGCTACAGCATCAAAGCGGGTACGCGTTACGAATACACACAGATCAATGCCAACTTCGAAAATGCCACCGAGATCAATACAGATATTCCCTCCTACGGTTCCATTGTGCCCAGCGTAAACCTGTCGAAGAAGTTAAAAGACGGGAAAACGGTGAAGTTGGCCTACAACCGCAGGCTGCAGCGTCCTTCCATCCAGTTCCTGAATCCCAACATCCAGGCTTCTAACCCGCTGAATGTTACCATTGGTAACCCCAGCCTGGAACCTGAGTTTACTGATAATTTCGAGGTGTCATACAGCACTTTCGTGAAAGGTACATCACTCAACTTTTCTTCATTTGTGCGCAAAACCTCCAGTGCCATTCAGGCCGTGCGCGATGTGCGTGGCGATACAATTTTCACCAACTACCAGAACATCGGGCAAGAAGATGCTTATGGGTTGAGCATCTTCACCAACATCATGGCTGGCAAACTTACGCTGAACGGTGGAGGCGATATCTATTATGCTGTTCTGAACAACAACGACCCCAACCCTATTTATAATGCCAGCAACGAAGGGTTTGTTTACAACGGGCGCGTATTCGGCAGTTACAACCTGGAAAAGGGCTGGGGCCTGCAGTTCTTCAGCTTCTACCGCGGCCGCGAGGTAAGCTTGCAGGGCTTCCGTGGCGGCTTCGGGGTTTACAGCCTGGGCGTACGCAAGGAGCTGGCAAACAAAAAAGGAAGCATCGGCTTTGGGGCAGAAAACTTCTTCACACCCGTATTCAAAGTACGAAATGAAACCGTATCACCTATCATCAACCAGAAAGGTGTGAACGAGTTTCGCAATATGAGTTTTCGCATAAACATAAGTTACCGCATTGGTAAGATGAGTTTTGACGGACAACGTCCCCGCAGACGCAGTTCCATTAACAATGACGACCTTAAACAAGGTGGCGAAGGAGGCATGGGCGATGGCGGTATGCAGGGCACCCCGGGGGGTGGCTTTAATGGCGGCCAACGCAATGGCGGTGGCAACGTGCGCATGCCCGTGGTAAACAATGGCAATGCACCTAAGTTGCCCGCTGCCGATACCGCTGCCGTTGTGAAGGCTGAAGGCAGTTGGACCTACACAGTGGAATCGCCCCAGGGCGGTGGTGGCTTGCTAGTATTAAAGAAAGAAAATGATGCGTACACAGGCATGATTACCAACAACCGCACCAACAAAGAAACGCCTCTTTCCTCGGTTGTAGTAAACGGAAATGAGATTACCATAAACTACGATGCCAACTTTGGTGGCAACACGGTAGCAATCCAGATAAAAGGAATTATTACGGGCGATGCGTTGGCAGGCTCCATGGCGGTGGGCCAATTTGCCAACTTCCCCATCAACGCGAAGCGCGGAGAATAGAAGACAAGGTTTGTTTTGTTGGTGTGCCCTCGCCTCTTCGGAGGCGGGGGCTTTTTATGCCGTTTCGGCCAGTAGGCGTATCACCTTTACGCGGTCGACATCAACAGTACGTACCCGAAATTCAGATCCTTCATCAGAGCCCATACCGGCAATCGATTCGTTTCGGAATATCATTGCGCTTTCGCGGGATGAGGACGCTGAAAAGTGAATTTCATTCACCCCCGACAAT
Organism: Bacteroidota bacterium; assembly: GCA_049324055.1. Taxonomy (GTDB): domain Bacteria; phylum Bacteroidota; class Bacteroidia; order Cytophagales; family Cyclobacteriaceae; genus ELB16-189. Next base: position 274,442 of record JBMOLS010000034.1, read on the forward strand.
CGTACAATTTCCTGCACGGTGGTTTCATTCACACCCGACCCCGCCATGATGGCGATGCGCCCGTTCGCTTTTTTTCTCAATTCGCCAATCAGGGTTGCTCCTTTCAACGCCTGCGCCTGCTGACCTGCGGTGAGAATACGGTCGAAGCCCACCTGGATACAATCTTCTAAGGTCTGCATTGGGTCTTTGGCCATATCGAAGGCGCGATGGCAGGTTACTTTCAAAGGGCGCGCGTAGTCAATCAGCTTTTTACAACGCTCTTTGTCCAACGTGCCATCGGGTTTCAGTATTCCCAACACAATCCCGTCCACGCTCAGCCTTTTGCAAGCCTCTATGTCTTTCTTCATGGCGTGGTATTCGTAGTTGCTGTAGGCAAAGTCGCCCCCGCGTGGGCGAATCATAACAAATACATCGATGCTTAGACTCTGCCGCACCTGCGCAATGGTGCCATACGAAGGCGTTGTGCCCCCCTCGGCCGGGTTGTCGCACAGTTCAATTCTATCGGCCCCGCCCTTCTGGGCATTCATGGCCGATTCGATGTTGTACACTACTATTTCAACTGTCATAAAAATCAGATCACAATAAAGATGTGTATTTTAAGTTTTTAGAAAAACAATTGTATGCATAAACGTAGCCTGCTGCTCGTACTATTTACGGCCACATGTTCCATACCAACCTGCCTGGCCCAATCCGATAGCCTTGCCATTAAGCGATATTATGAGCAAAATACCATTTACTGGCCGGGGCGGAGAACCTATGTAAAGGCGGACCAGCATTATCCACTGAAGAATCTACGCCACGAACTTGAATTTTCGAAGGAAGCGAAGTTGGAATGGAGAGAATACCGAAGAGACAAAAGAAGGGCACTCATTTGCCTGGTGGTGGGCGAGACTTTACTGCTGGGCGGTGTAATTTCCGATGAGCCCATCGCGCTGCTAACAGCAACGGGTGGAGCAGCTGTATTGCTTACCATGGCGGTAAAGTATAGTAACCGTTCTTTTGCCCACCTCAACCGGGCGGTGTGGGTGCATAACCGGGATGTGCTGTTGCGATAAAGACGCGCAGCTCGTCAATAAATACTATTGGCATCGTAAAGGCGATTGTCGCTGTTACTGTGCACTGCGTAAGTAAAACCTTTCTGCAGGCAATGCGCCCCATATTCGCCTTGTCTGTTTAGTGCGAGAAATCCCACCTGAATTTCTTTTGCCTTCGCGGGATTTTTTTGAATGATGCGTTCCACTGCCAGCTTGCACGCTTGTTCGGGCGAGTGGCCCTGGCGCATCAGTTCTACCACCAGGTGGCAGCCCACAATACGTATCACCTCTTCGCCCACGCCCGTGCTGGTAGCCGCGCCCACCTCGTTGTCTACGTACAGGCCGGCACCAATTATGGGCGAGTCGCCCACGCGGCCATGCATTTTGTAGGCCATGCCGCTGGTGGTGCATGCACCCGACAGGTTGCCGTTGGCATCCAGCGCAAGAATACCAATGGTATCGTGGTTTTCAATGTTTGCCACGGGTTTGTATTGGGCGGTTTTCAGCCACTCCTTCCATTTCTTCTCCGAGTCTTTGGTGAGCAACTTCTCCTTTTTAAATCCGTTGGCCAGCGCAAACTGCAGCGCACCATCGCCTACCAGCATTACATGAGGCGTCTTCTCCATCACCAACCTGGCCACAGAAACCGGGTGCACAATGTGTTCAAGGTAAGCCACCGAGCCAATGTTGCCGTGCTCGTCCATGATGCAGGCATCGAGGGTCACTTTGCCATCGCGGTCGGGTAAGCCGCCCAGGCCAACCGAAGTTTCGGTGGCATCGCCTTCGGGCACGCGGGCTCCTGCCTCAACCGCATCCAATGCCCGCCCACCCGTACTTAAGATTTTCCACGCCTCGGCATTGGCCTGCATACCGAAATTCCAGGTGGAGATAACGATGGGCTTATTGACAGCAGCCGTTGCCAGCAGGGGCTGTACAGACAAGGCGGTGGCCGCTGTGGCCCCCAACTTCAAAAACTTTCTTCTGGAAGTTTTCATGGCAATTCAATTAGTCGATGATTCTGCGGGCGCCCCGGTAGCGCTTCAGGTAATAGTCGGAAAAAAGATTGGTTTCCACCACCCCCAACGAGGTAGACGCGTGAATAAATTTGATATTGTCTTTGCCTTTCACCTCGGTAACAATGCCCACGTGGGTAATTTTTCTTCTCCGCTTGCCCGTGGCAAAAAACACCAGGTCGCCTGGCTGTAATTGTTTTTTCTTCTTCACCTTCTCGCCCACGGTGGCCTGGTCTTCGGCCTGGCGGGGCAGCGAAAGGTTAACAGAACGGAAGGCGTTAATGGTTAAGCCGGAGCAATCCATGCCTGCGCGGGTGGTGCCGCCATATTTGTAAGGTGTTCCCGTAAACGTTCGCGCTGTGCTAATTACCTCGTTTATCTGCTTTTCTCTCAGCCTGGCTTTGCGCGATGCCGCACAACCGCTTACCAAAAATAAAATCAAGAGAAACAGAACCCACCGCGATAGGGCTATTTGATTAATTTTGCGACTCAGGTAGTTGTTCATTCCAATCAAATTTACAGTTTCAATGGCAAACGTTAAAGAAATGGAGGCGCCCAACCGCAGCATCGCGGCCGAAATCATCAGCCAGTTTCGTGCCATCGTTGGCGAGGGCCACGTGTTGGTAGACGAAGCGCAAAAAGAGGATTACGCACACGATAAAACGGAAGATTATTTCTTCATGCCGGCCGTGGTGTTGAAGCCCGGCACTCCGCAAGAAATAAGTGCCATTCTGAAAGTCTGCAATGAACACAAATTACCCGTCACACCCCGCGGGGCGGGCACCGGCCTGAGCGGTGGCGCCATACCTACGCACAAGGGCATCGTATTATCGATGGAGCGCTTCAACAAAATTCTGCACATAGATGAATTGAACCTGCAGGCCACCGTAGAGCCGGGCGTGATCACCGAGGTGTTTCAAAATGCCGTGAAAGAAAAGGGCTTGTTCTACCCGCCCGACCCCGCCAGCAAAGGTTCTTGCTTTCTGGGCGGCAACCTGGCCAACAATTCGGGCGGGCCCAAGGCGGTGAAATATGGCGTAACCCGCGACTATGTGATCAACATGGAAGTGGTGTTGCCCACCGGAGAAATTATCTGGACGGCAGCAAACGTATTGAAGAACTCCACCGGCTACAACCTGACGCAACTGATGTGCGGTAGCGAAGGCACGCTGGGCATCATCACTAAAATCGTTTTCAAGTTGCGCGGCTTCCCCCAGAAGAACGTGCTGATGATGATACCCTTTACCACAAACGAAGAAGCATGCGCAGCCATTGCGGCCATTTTTGTAGCGGGTATTACCCCATCGGGCATGGAGTTTTTTGAGAAAGAGGCGGCCGCCAAAACGTTCGAGTATTGCGAGAAGGTATTAAACAGCCCCGTTACCACCCGCCTTACAGAGGGCATGAATGCGTACCTGCTGTGCGAGTTGGACGGCAACGATGAAGAGGTGCTGATGCGCGATGCAGAGCGGGTAATGGCCGTGGTAGAAAAATTCCAGTCGGGTGAAGTGTTGTTTGCAGACAGTGCGGCACAAAAGGAAGAGCTGTGGAAGATTCGGAAAAATATTTCTCCCGCTGTTAACTGGTACACACTCACCAAGTCGGACGATGTGGTGGTACCGCGCGCCAACCTGCCTAAGTTGATAACAGGCATTAAAGAAATCGGCAAGCGCTACAACTTCAACACCGTTTGTTTCGGGCACCTGGGCGATGGCAACCTGCACGTAAACATTCTGCGCGAAAACCTGGACGAGGAATACTGGAACACCAAAGTGAACGAAGGCATTGGTGAAATATTTAAGCTGACTGTGAGCCTGGGTGGCACCCTGTCGGGCGAACACGGCATTGGCATTGCCAAGCGGCCTTATATGCCCATTGCGTTGGGAGAAATGAACCTTCACCTGATGCGCGGCATCAAAAAAGTGTTCGATCCCAACAACATCTTGAACCCTGGGAAGATTTTTTAACCTGTTTCTGGGGTATTCACTATCTTTAAGAATGGACTGGAGGAACCATATTGTGTCCGACAAGGAAATATTGGTTGGTAAGCCAATCATAAAGGGTACGCGGATTTCCGTTGAATTGATTTTGGAATTGTTGGCAGAGGGTGGACTGAAAAGATGATTCTGGAAAGCTACCCTAATGTGAAAGAAGCAGACCTGAAGGCGGTGTTTGCTTACCTGAAAGACAGTATCCAAAACGAGTTTCATTTCCCAATTCCGCAAAGTGCCTGATGGAATTTCTGGCCAATGAGAACTTCCCAAAGCCCAGCATTGATATTCTTAGAAACGCTGGATATACAGTAGAGAGCATTTCGGAAAAAAATCCTGGAATATCTGATATAAAGGTTATCGATCTGGCGATCAGAAAACGACTGACCATTATTACCTTCGATAAAGATTACGGTGAAATCATATTCAAGCACGCCATTGCTAAACCACCCGAAGTAATTTTCTTCCGATTCAAAGGAAGTAACCCTCATTATGCCGGTAAAAGCTAATGGAGCTATTAGAGGAAAAATCACTCGATTTTCGCGGAAAATTTACGGTGATTGAAAAAGCAAGTGTTCGGCAAAGACGCTATCAACCATAAAACTCACAAAAAATGAAATCATTCTACTACTCACTGGCAGTGATACTGACGCTTATCAGTTGCGGCACACCCAAATCTGACCAAACAGAAACGGCAGCAACCAACGTTCAAATGCCGGCTCTCACCGAGCAGCAAAAGGCCGAAGGTTGGCGATTGTTGTTTGATGGCGCAACCACCAACGGATGGAAAATTTTCAAAGACCGCAAAAACAATAGCTGGGAAGTGGTAGACGGTGTGCTGCATTGCAAGGCACCGATGGAAACACCAGGCGTTGACAATGAACGTTCTGACCTGATGACGGTGGAACAATTCGGTAATTTTGAACTTTCGCTGGAATGGAAACTCGCTGCACAGTCGAATAGCGGCATTATGTTCCGCGTAAGCGAAGCGTACGATCAACCCTACTTCTCCGGCCCAGAATACCAATTGATTGACGATGGCGGCTACCCCGATGAAACAGATGTGCACTTAACCGGGGCCAACTACGATGTGCATGCAGTGCCCGCCAAAAAGATGAAGCCGCTGGGCGAGTGGAACCATACCAAAATTGTGGCCAACGGCAACCACATAGAGCACTGGCTGAATGGTGAGAAAATTCTTGAGTATGAAATTGGCTCGGAAGACTGGACCCAGCGCAAAAATAACAGCAAGTGGAAAGAGGTGGCAGGCTACTGCGTTCCAACCCAGGGCCACATAGACTTGCAGGACCATGGTGGCGAAGCGTGGTTTCGCAACATCATGATCAGGACGCTATAACTTAATTCCAAAGGGGTTCGCCTTGCGCGAACTCCTTTACATTGTGGCGCACTACGTCCAGCAAATCGCCACGCTCAGCAAACTTCTTTCTTTGGCGTTGCGCGCTGTTGCCATACTTCAGCAAGTCCGGAATAACCGACATGAATGCCTGGTAGCCCAAGCGCTCGGCATAAGGCGCCAGCTCTTTTATCCACATGGCCATATCTTTGCGCAACGCTCTGGTTTTGCCTGTGCGGCTTACTATCACCGAAGCATCCAGTCCATACCGGATGGCGCGCCATTTATTCTCTCTGAAAATCCAACGCCTGATGGGCGCGTGCGCTTTGCCCCACTCTTCGTGGTGATCGTGAAACCAGTGGGCCAGGCAGTGGATGAAGGCCACCAGCCCCAGCATTTCCCGTTGTGAAGCGGGTACATCGCAAATGCGCAACTCCAACGTGCCCCAACCGGGACTGGGCCGCAAATCCCACCACAAATCCTTCAGCGATCGGATGGCATCTGCCCGCGTTAAAAATTGAACCAGCTTTTCGAACTCTTTCCAGTTCTTCACAATGTAAGGCATGCCTGCCGTGGGCAATGCCTCGTACATGGTGGGGCGGCAAGAAGCCAGGCCGGTGTCCATCTTTTGCCAATAGGGAGAGCTGGCCGAAAGAGCTATGAGGTGAGGAACGAAGTGCAGAAAAAAGTTATTGTATCGAATGCATTCATCGCCCGAACGCATACCAATGTGCACGTGCATGCCGTACACAGCCATTCTGCGGATCAGCCACTGGTTTCGGTCGATCAATTCTCCATATCGGGGTGAATCGGTAATCAACCGTTCGCGGTAGTCGGCCTGGGGGTGGGTGCCCGTAGATGCAAAGCACAACCCCAACCGTGATGCCGTATCGTTAACCTTCCTGATCGATTCGCGTAAATCTTTGTCGGCTTCGTGCACATCTTTGCACACACCGGTTACCACTTCCAGCGTGCTCTGAAAAAATTCGTGTGTCAGACGTTGGCTATCTATGGCGTTCAGAATTTCAGATGCGCGTGGTGTTAACTGCAGGGTCGACTTATCCAACACTTGAAATTCCAATTCCACCCCCAGCGTAAGTGCATTTTTGTTTTCCTTAAATGCTACGTTCATGCCGCGAAACTATAAAAAGATAACAAGACAACCTATCTGTTGTTAGCTTTCTAATCTGTTTCTAACTCGGCTAAGAAGCGGTGTACTCAATTACGGCCTCGCGAATAGCGCCAAATGTCTGTCTCAATAGTTGTTCGTCTTCTTCCAGCAGTGTAACACGGAAACCACTCAGCTCAGAACAAAAAGAAGAGATGGGCACTACACAAATTCCTTTGGCCGCCAGCAGATAATACACAAATCTTTTGTCGAGTGGTATGTCGTCTGCCGTCCATTGTTCCACCAGGTTTCTCACCGCATTGTTTTTGATCGTTAATTTCTGCCCCGGCTTCAGCACACCTTTTCTGAAAATGATGGTGTTATAAAAGGCACCGTTGGTTTCGTTGAATGTGAGTTGCGGTACACTTTTCAGAATTTCTGAAATGATGCGGCTTCGCTTGCCGATGTTGTCGTTGGTTTGCTGACGATACACTTTGAACCGCTGGTCGCCCAAAATGCGCGGAATAGCCAGTTGCGGTAGTTTGGTAGAACACACTTCTATCATCTTCGCATTGTCCAACGCTTCGCAAAACCGGTTGAAGTCTGCGTCTTTATCGCGGTTGTAATATTCCATCCAGCCGCAGCGAGCACCCGGCCACGGCAGCTCTTTCGAAATACCTTTCATCGAAATGCCCGGCACATCTTCAATTACTTCCGCCAGCGAATAGGCACGCACACCGTTATAAGTAATGTTGATGTAAATCTCATCAGCAATCAGAAACAGGCCAAACTCGCGTGCAATCTCTACAATGCGTTTCAATATCTCTAACGGATACACCATGCCCGTGGGGTTATCCGGATTGATGATGAGGATACCGATAATGTTGGGGTTGTACTTTACCTTGTTGTACAAATCGTCCAGATCGGGATACCACTTGTTGGCCGGGTCGAGCAGGTAGGTAAGCGGAGTATGGTTGGCATGTGCCCCCTCTGCGCTGGAGTGCGTAGAGTATGCTGGTGAAGGGCCGATAACACGGCTGGTGGGCAGAATGTATTGGTACACCTTGGCAATGGCATCGCCCAGTCCATTGAAAAAACAAATATCGTTGGCTGTTATCTGCGCCCCACCGAGTGCATTGGTTTGCTGCGCCAGGAACTGGCGCGTTTCCAAAATTCCTTTCGAGGGGCAATAGCTGTAGGTATCATCTTGCCCCGCCAGGTCTTGAATGATTTCCTTGATCCACCCCGGAAGCACATGGTGCTTCTGGATGGGATCACCAATATTTTCCCACAATATAGAAACACCCAAATCCATCAGCTGATGGGCCTTCTTTGCGATCTCGCGAATCTCGTAGCTTAACTCGCTGGCTCCATCGCTCAGTAACTTTTGACGCATGGTCTGAAATTTTCACCGATGATGATTAAAAGTTCAAAGTCGTTCAAGTTTATCCGCAGAAATATTTCAGGATTTAAACAAGCGTTTGGTAGCTTTGCTATTTAAGTTTTCAGCATGTGCGGCATTACAGGCATTTTTGCCTTCAACCTGGTTGGGAAAGTTCATAAAATTCAAGTAACCAACGCCACCATGGCGTTGCAGAAGCGGGGGCCCGATCACCAGGACATACATTTAGACGAGTGGGTAGCCCTGGGCCACCGAAGGCTTTCGATTATTGACACGCGCGAAGTGGCCAACCAACCGATGTGGGATGCCTCCAAACGGTACTGCATCATTTTCAATGGAGAAATTTTTAACTACCGCGAACTGCGCCAGCAGCTTGCCAACAAAGGGTTTACTTTTCGAACGGAATCGGATACGGAGGTATTGCTTCAATTATACATCAGCGAGAAGGAGCAATGTCTATCGATGTTGAATGGCTTTTTTGCTTTCTGCATTTACGATCGCGAAGCACAGACCCTCTTTCTGGCCCGCGACCGCTTCGGCATCAAGCCGCTGCTCTACGCATTCGATGATGACAAATTCCTCTTCGCCTCGGAAATGAAGTCGCTGTTGCAATATGGCATCGAGAAACAACTGGATTACTCTTCCCTCTACACCTACCTGCAACTGAATTACATTACCGGGCCGCACACCATTTTTGCAGGAGTAAAGAAATTACCTCCGGGGCACTATGCCGTGGTCGAAAGGCAATCGCTTCGCATAGAAAAATATTACGAAATACCCTTTCATGCCGATCAGGCCGACCAAAACAGCATCAGCTACGAGCAGGCCAAAGAAAAGCTAAAGTCGCTCCTAGAGGCCTCGGTGCAGCGAAGGCTGGTTGCCGATGTGCCCTTGGGTGCCTTTCTCAGCGGTGGCATCGATTCATCGGTGGTAACTGCACTGGCCAGCCGCCACAAGCCCGACCTACACACCTTTTCGATCGGCTACCGCGATGAAAAGTTTTTTGATGAAACAAGGTATGCACAACTGGTTGCCAAAAAATTCAATACGCAGCACACGGTCTTCCCGCTTACCAATGCAGACCTCTATGCCCATGTACATAACATTTTGGATTACCTGGATGAACCTTTTGCCGATTCATCGGCCATAGCCGTTTATATTCTCAGCAAGGAAACACGCAAACATGCCACGGTGGCGCTATCGGGCGATGGGGCCGATGAACTGATGTCGGGTTACAACAAACATGCGGCACACTACCGGTTGCTGCACCGCGGTGCCAAAGAAAACCTGGCACTGGGTATCGCCCCTTGGGTAAAAAGGTTACCCCAATCGAGGAACAATCCCTTCTCGAACACCGTTCGCCAACTGGCACGCTTGCATGAGGGAGCGGGCCTACCTGCAGCCGACCGCTACTGGCGCTGGGCAAGCCTGGCCACCAAAGACGAAGCACTGCAACTGCTTCACCCCGACCTGCGGGTAAACCACTTCCTTCGCGACTTTGTGAGCCGCAGAAAAGAAATTCTGCAAAGCATCCCCGAGAAGGAAAACCTCAACCATATACTGCTTACCGATATGAAGTTGGTGCTGCCCAACGACATGCTTACCAAAGTAGACCTGATGAGCATGGCCAACAGCCTGGAGGTGCGCGTGCCCTTCTTAGACTATGAAGTGGTAAATTTTGTTTTTTCGTTGCCGGAATCGTTCAAGATCAACAGCACCCTGCGCAAGAGAATTTTGCAGGATGCTTTCCGCGATGTATTGCCGGCCGAATTGTACAACAGGCCGAAGAAAGGTTTTGAAGTGCCCTTGCTCAAGTGGTTGCGCACCGAAATGAAAGACCTGATCGACCGCGATTTGCTGTCTCAAAAAACCATCGATGAGCAGGGCATTTTCTCCTGGGCCACTGTAGAACAACTGAAGAACAAACTGTATTCCAACAATCCGGGCGATGTGCACGCGCGCATCTGGGGCCTGGTGGTTTTTCAGTGGTGGTGGAAGAAGTATTTCGTATAGTTGTTGGTTATTGGTTGTTAGCCCTTCACACAGACTAAAAACTATCAACTAACAACCAAGAACTACTTCTTCCACGTATCACGCAGCGTCACCGTACGGTTGAAGACTTTTTTCTTTTCGGTGCTATCGGGATCGAGGCAGAAGTAACCCATACGCAAAAACTGAAAATGCTCTCCCTCTTTGGCATCGGCCAGGGAGGGTTCGGCATAGGCGGTCTGCGCCTTGAGTGAATCGGGGTTCAGGTAATTTCTGAAATCGCCCTCTATCTCACTTACATCTTCTACCTGAAACAGTCGGTCGTACAGGCGCACTTCTATGGGCAACGCCTGTTTGGCACTTACCCAATGGATCACACCTTTTACTTGTATTCCTGAAGTGTCTGATCCGCTTTTGCTTTCGGGCACGTACGTGCACCTGAGTTCCTGAACGTTACCCGCGGCATCTTTCACTATTTCCTCGCACTTGATGATGTAGGCACTTTTCAACCTCACCATCTGCCCCGGTGCCAGGCGGAAATATTTCTTGGCTGGCACCTCCATAAAATCTTCGCGTTCAATAAAAATCTCGTTGCCAAAAGGTATTTCGCGAACGCCTCCGTTTTCTGCTTCCGGGTTATTTTCGCTGGCAAGCATTTCCGATTTTCCCTCCGGATAGTTCGTAATCACTACCTTCAATGGGTCGAATACCACCATCCTGCGGTCGGCTATTTTGTTCAGATGTTCGCGCACGCAAAACTCCAGCAAACCGATATCAATCAAGTTGTCGCGTTTGGCTACGCCTATGCGGTCGCAGAAATCGCGGATGGCTTCAGGGGTGTAGCCCCTTCTGCGTACACCACTTAGGGTGGGCATGCGCGGATCATCCCATCCATTCACATGCTTTTCGTTCACCAACTGCAACAGTTTGCGCTTGCTCATCATGGTGTAGGTCATGTTGAGGCGGGCAAACTCATATTGGCGGGAGGGGTAAATCTCCAGCTTCTCAATGAACCAATCATACAGCTCGCGGTGGGGCACAAACTCCAGCGTACAAATGCTATGGGTTATCTTTTCAATGGAGTCGCTCTGGCCGTGGGCAAAATCGTACATGGGGTAAATGCACCACTGGTTGCCCGTGCGGTGATGGTGTGCGTGCTTGATGCGGTACAACACCGGGTCGCGCATCAGCATGTTGGTGTGATTCATGTCTATTTTAGCGCGCAGCACCTTGGCACCATCGGGGTATTTGCCTTCTTTCATCTCGGTAAACAGCCGCTTGTTTTCTTCGATGGACCGCGCACGATACGGGCTGTTGGTGCCCGGTTGGGTGGGCGTGCCCTTCTGGGCGGCCATCTCTTCGCTGGTGCTGTCGTCTACATACGCCAGCCCTTTGTCGATGAGTTGGTGGGCAAACTGATAAAGCTGGTCAAAATAATCCGAGGCGTACAATTCTTCTGCCCACTGAAAGCCCAACCAGCGCACATCGCCCTTGATGCTTTCTACATATTCGGTTTCTTCTGTTACGGGGTTGGTATCGTCAAAGCGCAGGTTGGTTTTGCCGCCATACTTCAGCGCCAGCCCAAAGTTCAGGCAGATGCTTTTGGCGTGGCCCAGGTGCAGGTAGCCATTGGGTTCGGGGGGAAACCGGGTAACTATGCTTTGGTACTTACCCGATTTTAAATCGTTTTCGATGATCTCTTCCAGAAAGTGCAAACTCTTCTCTTCGGCCATGGCTTTTGTCTAAAAGATCGTAAAGGTAAAAAGCATTTTGTACAGGCAAAACGCAGCCCCGGTTTCATCAGAAACTTTCGCGTGGTTTATTTGGTTACTTTTATCAGGTAAATCGGCTGTCTGACCTTCCACAGAGAATGCCTCCTACCCATGGCATGGGAGGGGCTGACGCTGCGAACGATTTCAGCACGTGGAATAACATCGCTTACGAATGACTCAGTTCTTCATCAAAAATATGGTCTGCAACCGTTGCGTTACGGCCGTTCGGCAAGAGTTTGAAAAAGCGGGCCTGCACCCGGAGCAGGTGTCGCTGGGCGAGGTGCGGGTGCGCGAGGAGGACATCGATGCCCCTACCCTGCAGGCACTTGACGAATCGTTGAAGTTAATCGGATTTGAACGCATAGACGACCGCAAGGCCCGCCTGATTGAAGCCATCAAAAGCAAGGTGATCCAGATGGTGCACCACCAGGACCGACTGGACCGCAAACACAACTGGTCTGATATACTGGCGGAAGAAATGCACTATGAGTACAACTACCTGAGCAACCTTTTCTCTTCGGTGGAAGGCATCACGCTGGAACAATACATCATCCGGCAAAAAATCGAAAGGGTAAAAGAGTTGTTGTTCTACGATGAATTGAACCTGAGCGAAATTGCCGACCGCCTGGGCTATAGTTCGGTGGCTCACCTCTCGGCACAATTCAAAAAAGTAACAGGCCTCACACCTTCCGACATGAAAAAGTCGCGCGACATTGATCAATCGAGGAAACCGCTCGATGCCATCTCGTAGCGGGCAGATAAATCGAAATGCCCAGCCTGCCATGTACGTTTTTTCTATTGGTCAGGTTTCAAAAAGTTTCATTTAGAAAATTAAATCCTGTAGCGGCAAACACTTCGGCATGTTTGCAAGATTTTTTTTTAACCGAGGCAACTGTTACTCCGTATTACCGGTCTAACCCACCGATCGGTTGACCCAATTACTCATTATTAAAAATTTTTGTATGCATTCGTTAAAGAAATTCCTGTTAGGCATAGCGACACTGTCACTTACCTTTACTGCTTGTAAAGACGAGGAGACCTTAGTGCCCACGCCCGTAAGTGTTACCCCAGCGGCAGCCCAATTTCAGCAAAGCAGCTGGTCTACTTCCGAAAACGGAGGAACCCTTCATGTGGTGATCAACCTCAACAAGCCTGCCCCTCAGTCGGGAACGCTGCATGTACAGATAGCCCCCGACCACATGGACAAGGTAACCACCTTGCCTGTGGCCGACAATGGCATTATTACCGTGCCGGTAGAAAAAGGCAGCACAAGTACCACATTCCGCGTACAGTCAATCAACAATAGCCTGATGGACGGCACTAAGCGCCTTACCATGGCGTTGGTAGGAGCCAGCAGCGGACTCGCGTTGGGCACACTCAAAAACACACAAATCGACATTGATGACGATGATGCGCCCGTACCTGCGGCATTTATGCTGAACATAGGCACCGTGCGCGAAAATAGCGAGCTGGGTGCTACGGTAATGATTGTGTTTGCACACCCGGTGCCGGCCAGTGGACTGATTGTAGTTGCCCCGCTGTCGGAAAACGCACATCCTGACGAGCACTATCGCACGGAGCCTACCCTGGTAAATGGGAAATTGGTGTTGCCGGTGGCTGCGGGCGCTGAGCACGTGAGCTTCAATATCTTTCCGACCGATAACGAGACTTTCAATGCCGATAGGTCCATTCGCTTTACCATCGAGTCGGCCGAAGGCGGTGTGAAGAAAGGTGACCAACTGATCTTTGACTTGAGTATCACCGATGACGAGCTGGCTAACAAAGGCAAAAAGTACGAAACGGTAGCAGGCAACTGGCGGGTAACCAGAACCTACGAATACAACGAAGCGGGGAACCTATCGAAAATTCTGTGGGAGCAATACACGCCCCACTACCAGGGAGGCAGCTATACCTATGAATACGTGAATGGCCGTTTGCATAAGATGGTAGAAAATGCCAATCGCGAAAGCTACTACGTTTGGGAAGGCGACCGTATTGTGAAGGAAGAACAATACACACATGGTTTGCTAACCAGGCTTGTCGAATACGGCTACGACCAGGCAGGCAACATTGGAGAAGCGTTGTTCAGCTACCGTCAGCCAAATGGAGAGATGAAAGCAGGGCTGCTGAACGTGTATCTTTACTTCACCGATGGCAACGTGTATAAGAAAATGGTGTACAGCCCCGCAGAAGACGGAGAACCGGTGCTGATTGGCACACACACCTACGACAACTACATGGCGTTGGAGAATCCTTTCCCGATGGTAGAAATTTTACCCAACGTAAATGCGCAACCCAACTTGCCCACTACGTATCGCTACGAAGGCAACGGGCAGGATAACACGTACCAACTGACCTACCAGTTTGGAGCAGATGGTTTGCCCACGAGCCGAACCGCCAGTTCGCCTTCGGGATCAGAAACAACCGTTTACGAGTACTATCAATAAAACTGACAAAAACTATTTCACGAAAGCCCGGCACCTGCTGCCGGGCTTTTTATTTCTACAACGCAGGGCAGCACGTATACCACCAGTAGAAAGTACGCTTCGGGGCCTTTGTAAAAGCAAAAAACGGAAATTATGTAAAAGGCTGCTGGTTAATCGAAAAACGCGGTTGGTCTCAGTTCGGTTTAATAGGCAGAGAAATGTAGTGAAAAAACCGTTAACGCGGATAAAAGATTACCCTATGAAACCCATCATTGCCACCGATGCCAACTTCGACAAAGTTATCGAGCAGTCTGATTTACCCGTGCTGGTAGACTTTAGTGCCCACTGGTGCCCGCCCTGCCGCGCCATGGAACCCGTAATGGAGCAACTGGACGAAGAGCTGAACAGGAAGGCGCTGGTGCTGCAAATAGACGTAGACACCAACCCTGCCACCACCGCCAGGTTCGGGGTCAGGAAACTGCCCACATTCCTTTTTTTCGACAAGCGCAAGCCCGTTACCAAAATAATAGGGCCGCACCCAAAGCAACATTGATTGAAAAATTGATGCCCACAAACGCGGAAAAACTGTAAGCGATTTCTGGAATTATATAACTACTCATTCATACTTCACTTGTAAACTTGCATCAGCCATGTCAACACAAAATACAACGTCTGCCACCGCAGGAAAAATTATCAAACAGTCGTTTCCGGTTTTAGAAATGACCTGCGCGGCCTGCGCAGTAAGTGTAGAGTCCATGCTAAAGTCTACCCCGGGTGTAAAAAGCGCCTCGGTCAATTTTGCCAACCAATCGGCCCTGGTAGAATACGATTCGGCAACAGCCCAGCCAGCAGACCTACAGAACGCTGTGCGCGCCATCGGCTACGATTTGGTGGTAGATGTAGAAGACCCGCAAGCGGTAAAGGAAGAAGCACAGCGTAAACACTATGAGGAAGTGAAACAAAGAACCATCTGGTCTTCTTTGCTTTCGCTACCGGTAGTAATCATCGGCATGTTTTTTATGAATATGCCCTACGGCAATTACATCTCGATGGTGTTATCTGCTCCCGTAGTATTCTACTTTGGAAGAAGCTTCTTCGTGCACGCATGGAAACAGGCACAATTTGGCAAGGCAAACATGGATACGCTGGTAGCGCTTTCTACCGGCATCGCATTTTTGTTCAGTATGTTCAACACGTTCTTCCCGGAGTTTTGGCACAGCAGAGGCATACATGCACACGTGTATTACGAGGCCGCTGCCGTGGTGGTGGCTTTCATTTCGTTAGGCAAGCTGCTGGAAGAGCGCGCGAAATCCAACACCGGGGCGGCCATCAAAAAATTGATGGGCCTGCAACCCAAAACGGTTCATGTGTTGATGGACGGGGTGGAGATGGAGCTACCGATTGCCTCCGTGAAAGCGGGCAACATTATTCTGGTGAAGCCGGGAGAAAAAATACCGGTAGATGGTACCGTTACTGCGGGTACTTCATTTGTGGATGAAAGCATGATTTCGGGCGAGCCTTTGGCCGTGGAGAAAAACGCTGGCAGCAAAGTGTTTGCCGGCACCATCAACCAAAAAGGAAGCTTCCAGTTCGAAGCACAAAAGGTTGGGGGCGAAACCATTCTGGCCCAGATCATCAAAATGGTGCAGGAGGCGCAGGGCAGCAAGGCACCCGTACAAAAGCTGGTAGACAAAATCGCTGGCATATTTGTGCCGGTAGTGATCGGCATTTCCATTCTCACTTTCGCAGCCTGGATGATGCTGGGAGACGACAACGCCTTTACCCACGCGTTGCTCACTTCGGTAACGGTGCTGGTAATTGCGTGTCCTTGTGCTTTGGGGCTGGCAACACCTACGGCCATCATGGTGGGCGTAGGCAAAGGGGCAGAAAACAACATTTTGATTAAGGACGCAGAAAGCCTGGAGTTGGCACACCGGGTAAACGCCATCATACTCGATAAAACAGGAACCATTACCGAAGGGAAACCGGTTGTAACCAACCTGATCTGGACGGTGGACAAAGGCCAGGCTGCGCTGTACCAAAATATTTTGTACACCATGGAGGTGCAATCCGAGCACCCGCTGGCACAAGCCATTGTAGATCACCTAAAAGAAAACAAGGTGCAGTCGGTGGTGCTGAACACGTTCAACAGCATTACGGGGAAAGGTGTGAGCGCTGCCTATGGCAACGACACATTTTTGCTGGGCAACGCCCGCCTGATGGAAGACAATGGCATTGCATTAACGAACGAATTGCGCTCCACCTTACAGCAATGGCAGAGCGAAGCCAAAACGGTAGTGATGTTTGCCCGCCCGCAACAGGTATTGGCGCTGATAGCCATAGCCGACAAAATCAAAGCTACCTCTAAAGTGGCCATTGAAGCGCTTCAGAAAAAAGGTATTGACGTGTATATGCTCACGGGCGACAACGAACAAACTGCGGCAGCCGTTGCCCGCCAGGTGGGCTTAAAGCACTACAAAGCCGAAGTGTTGCCAGCCGACAAAGCCTCTTTCGTGAAAGAGTTGCAAAGCAAAGGCCATGTGGTGGCCATGGTTGGCGATGGCATCAACGACTCGCACGCATTGGCAGAGGCCGATGTAAGCATTGCCATGGGCAAAGGCTCAGACATTGCCATGGACGTAGCCAAAATGACGCTCATCACCTCCGATCTAAATGCCATCCCCAAGGCGCTGAACCTCTCCTCTAAAACCGTGATGGGCATTCGCCAGAATCTGTTCTGGGCCTTTATCTACAACGTAATCGGCATTCCGCTCGCAGCCGGGGTGTTGTACCCGGTAAATGGTTTCCTGCTCGACCCCATGCTTGCCGGTGCGGCCATGGCGTTAAGTTCGGTAAGTGTGGTGCTGAACAGTTTGCGGTTGAAGCTGGCCAAAATCTGATGGCCATAGAAGCCCGCTATGGCTGGCGAACTACAACGTTAAAGCTGCCAGGGAGACTTATTAGTTAGATTAGAAGGGGATGAATTTGAATCGCATGAGAAACATTACGCGCCTTGCAGCCGTTTCTGAGCACCAGAATACAAAGCAAATCAAAATATACTAATAGAACTTCGGCCCGACAGAAAGAACATGATAGGAAATAACCTGAGCGGGCGAAAAAATGAATGATCGCTTTTATCATCAACCGAAACCCTTTATGCTCAATACACTCACACAGCGACTACAGGAACTTAGCCTTCAGCTTCCGGCCATCACTACACCCGGAGGCAACTATCAATCGGTGAATGTGCGCGGCAACATCGCATACGTAGCCATTCAATTCCCGATTCTGAAAAATGAATATTTGTACACGGGAATTCTGGGAAAAGATTTTTCTACCAAAGACGGTTACGCGGCCATGCAATTGTGCGCGCTCAATGTGCTGGCACAGGTGGAGTCAAAAATTGGTTTTGATAAAGTACTTGGCCTGAACCATTTGGATATCTACTACCAATCGGATGGCCTGTGGGATGAAGCACCTAAAGTGGCCAACGGTGCATCCGATCTGTTTGTGAACGTATTACATGAAAAGGGCCAGCATACGCGGGCCATTATGGGCGTAGCCAACTTGCCCCGCCATTTTTCGGTGGGCTTGGTTTCTTCGTTTACGTTATTGCAATAAGTTAGGTATTTCAAGTTTTGCATATATCTTAATTTTCTTAGGCTTTATCTATTTCCCATTTAGCAGCGGGCCATCTGTAGACGGTCCGGCCGCGCTTACCGCTAATCAACGGGAGGCGGGGCTGATATTGTTGTGCCAAAGCCATCCGGCCACCGAAGGCATCGAGCTTTTTACCACCGTTTAATGCATACGTTGGATATACGTTGGCATCCACTCCATGCTATCGCAATGTTAAGTCTAATCTTCTCGGCCGATCTTTCGTTCAACAAATGCAACCAAATAAGGGGTTTCCGAGTTGTACAACCAGCCCATGAAGAAGAGTATTGCCCTAAGTTTGCTGGTTGTGCTTGGATGCTCAGACACGTTTGAGTACAGCCCCAACCAACGCCACGATGGCGATACGCCCCGCAACGTGAACGGTATCAATCTACAACGTTTGCGCCAACGCGAAGATGACGATACGGTGCGGTTTGCCTTCATAGGCGATTCGCAACGGTTCTACGACCAGATTACCCCTTTCGTAAAAGCAGTAAACAAGCGTCAAAACACAGATTTTGTGGTCCTGGCGGGTGATATTTCCGACTTCGGACTTCTGCAGGAACTGGAGTGGGTAAACGATGAACTCGAAAAGCTTGACATCCCCTATTTTGCGGTAATTGGCAACCACGATGTGATTGGCAATGGCGACCGCACGTTCGAGCGCTTTTTCGGACCGTTGAACTACTCTTTCACATACCGGGGATACAAATTTGTTTTCCACAACACCAATAGCCGCGAGTATGTAACCGGCAATGTGCCCGACATTCCGTGGCTGCGTAACGAGCTCGATGACCCCACGGCCGATTATTTGATCGGTGTATCGCATGTGCCGCCATACGATGGTGACTTCTCCCGGGCACTCGAAGAACCCTATCGCGACCTGTTGAGCAGCAAACCCAACGTTATTTTGTCGCTGCATGGTCACCAGCATCGTTTCACAGACGGGTACCCCTACGAAGATGGTGTACGCTACATGACGAGTCCGTATTTCGAAGAAAGATTTTATGTGTTGATCACCCTATTCCAGGGACAGGTATGGGCCGAAAGGGTTTCATTCTAACGGTGCTCTGCCTCGTGGCGTGTTTTGCCTGCTGTGGGCAACGCAAGGTGGATTTCACACCCGACTATTATGCCCTGCAATTTGCCGGCAGCATTGGCACCGGCAGCGTGGGTGTGGGCTACAATGTGTTCAAAGAAAAAACAAGGCTGAGCCTCCATTATGGTTTTGTGCCCGTGGCGGCCGGTGGCGAACTCAACATCATAGCCTTGAAGTGGCTCTACAAGCCCTGGCAAATTACCTCCACACCGCGGCTCAGCTGGCAGTTGCTGGACGTGGGGGCCATGGTGAGTTATCATTTTGGCGAAGCATTTCACACACGTTGGCCCTCGCACCGCTACCCCCGCGGCTACTATTGGTGGCGGCCATCGCTGCGGCATCACCTTATGATAGAAAACAGTGCCACCTGGCAACTGGAAAGAGGTCCTTTTTCCACCATCACGGGCTATGTGGAAGCCAACAGCAACGAGTTGTACCTGGTGAGTTACATGTTGAACACGAAAGAACTAAGTCCGCTGCAGATTTTTAAACTGGGCGTGGGCATTCGGGTAGGGCTTCGCAAATAAATTTTACCTCGGGCTTACTTTCACCAACCAATCCCAGGGGTAGGGCGCTTTCATCCACGCGGGTGGCTTGGCAAACTCACTCTTCCAACTGTACTCTATCTTCTCGATTGCATCTATGGCAAAACCGGCCCGGGCAAAAACGATTTCAATTTCGGGCGCATGGTAGTGTTTGGTGAGTACCCCGTTGATGTTGAGCAATCCCTGCAAAAGCTGATACCGTTCGGGTTGAAATCCGCTGATCTCATCTGTCTCAATATCCTCAGCATTAACTCCCTCTTTTTTATACCAGTCAATCAAACGCCAACTGCTCAGCAGCACCGACTCCACAGAAGGTATAACAAACAACGCCTTGCCTTTGTTCTTTAAACACTTGCGGGCATTTTTAATGAGGCGATTGTTCATCTCCACATCGCTCAGTATGGCCACATTGCAGCAGAAGAGAAAATCGGCTTTGGGTATTTTCAAGGTAGGCAGCGTAAGGTCCTTTTGCGCCAACCGCACATTCCGATAACCCAGCAGTTCCGCCTGGTTCAGCAAACCTTGCGAAATATCCAGCCCCAACAATTGTTTAAAATTCGGGGCGATGTATTGAAATGCCTTGCCATTGCCGCATCCAAAATCGATGGCTGTGTGCTGCCGGTTGGCAACCTTCCTGAAATGGCGCAGCAACACTCCGTTTTTATCGTTGGCAAATACATCAAAAATCTCATCGTTGTAAGTAGGGGCAATGGCATTCCAGCGTCTCTTTTCATCCATGCGGTTTTGGTTTTTTTTTGGAGGCGGTTAAATATAAACCATCCCCGGAATTATATAAAGACAAAAAAGCGGCAGCATCGTTTATTTGTATTGAAAACGAACAAGAAATATGGAAACCATTCAATTACACATACCCACCATGAAGAGCCCCCATTGCATGATGGTGGTTTCGAACACGCTGAAGAACCAGGCAGGCGCTGTGTTGAAGAAGCTGAGCCCGGGCGAAGCCGAGATTGAACTTCAAACGGCCACCAAAACCGCTGTTGTTGAGGCGATTGAAAAGGCCGGATACCAGGTAACGAACAAATAATACAACTATGGAAACACTCAGATTTTCATCTAACATCAAATGCGATGGATGCATTGCAAAAGTAACACCTCACCTGAATGCCACTGTGGGCGAACAAAACTGGGAGGTAGACCTGACAACGCCCAACAAAATACTTACGGTGGCAGGCGATGTAACAGAAGCACAGGTGAAGGAAGCCGTGCAAAAGGCAGGGTATAAAATTGAAAAATTAGCCTGACCGAAAACGCACCCCGGCATAACGGCAGCACGGGGATTATTGGCACGGTGAGAGGCTGTTTGGAAAGAGTGTACCACTCCACCAAAACAGCCTCTTTTTTTCTTACTGGTTGGGGACCTAAAATGGTATCGGCCACCCGCCAGCAACGAGGTCGGGAGCGCCCGCCTCAGACCACCCTAATTACCCATCGGAGGTTAAGTAAGTGGTTCGCCAGATTTGTTGGCTCATTCCAAACAAATCGATCGGAGGTCAAAATATCTCGTTCGCTTTCCCGACAGGCGAACTAAAAGCACTGCCACGCGTTATTGATACCTGATCTGAACCCCACTCATGAAAAACGAACGTTTGCTATTGTTCATCCTGGCCGCGTCTATGTTTGCCCACATCATGGACTTTATGATCATGATGCCGCTGGGCCCGCAACTGATGCGCATCTTCGACATCAACCCCCAGCAGTTTTCCTTCCTGGTGGCGTCTTATACCATCACAGCAGGGGTTACCGGTTTTCTCTCCGCCTTCCTGATCGACCGTTTCGACCGGAAGAAAAGTTTACTGTTTGTTTATATCGGTTTTTCACTGGGCACCCTGGCCTGTGCCTTTGCCCCCACCTATCCGTTTCTGTTGATCACGCGTTCGCTGGCAGGCGCATTTGGTGGCGTGTTGGGTGCCTTGATCATGGCCATTGTGAGCGATGCCGTGCCGCTGGAGAGAAGGGCCAAAAGTATCGGTATTGTGATGGCCTCGTTTTCGGTGGCCTCTGTGTTTGGTGTTCCGTTTGGATTATTTCTCGCCAGTAAATCTTCCTGGCATGCACCCTTCTTGTTTCTGGGTATTTTTTGTGTGCTGGTAAATGTGCTCATCATTTGGTTTGTGCCACCCGTAACTGCACACCTGACCAGCGGCAACGGCAAAAAAAATCCCTGGCAGGTTCTCCAGATCATCTTTGGCAATAAAAATACATTACTTGGCCTCACGTTCGCATCGGTGCTGATGTTGGGGCACTTCACCATCATACCCTTCATTGCGCCTTACATGGTGGGCAACGTGGGCTTCAGCGAACAAGACCTTACCTACATTTACCTGGTAGGTGGCGGGCTCACCATCTTCACATCGCCCTGGGTGGGTAAGATGGCTGATACCCATGGTCGCCTGAAAATCTTCACCATCTTCGGCACGCTGGTCATTCTTCCGATCGTACTCATCACCAACCTGCCGCCTGTACCCATTTGGGCCGCGCTGATTGTGGCCGGCATCTTTTTTATTTTCGCCAACGGGCGCATGGTGCCCTCCACTACTATGGAAACAGCCATTATTGCGCCAGAGAACAGGGGCAGCTACATGAGCATTCGTTCTTCGGTGCAGCAACTGGCATCGGGGTTGGCCTCGTTCGTGGCCGGTTTCATCATACTGGAAAAACCCTCGGAGTTTTCGGCTACGGCCAAGGCGCTGGTTAACTATGAATATGTGGGACTCATAGCCGTGTTCTTCAGCCTCGTCTCCCTGTGGGTAGGTCGGCAACTGAAAGTGGCCACCATGCAGTAAACCTACATTCCGCTATACAACGTACGCCTGGCTGCGAAATCGTACAACGTTAGTCTGCGCAGGTCGTAGTAGGCCATCCAGAAAGTTTTCAGCGCATCGATGTAGCTGCGCTTGGCAGCATCCTTTTCGGTAAGGGCGATATTCAGGTTGGTGATGTCGATCTTGCCAATGAGGTAGCGGTTCTGCGCCACGTTGTAGCGATTCTGCGCCACTTCATCCGATTTTTTGGTGATCTCAATTTGCAGGCGAAGCATTTCAAACTGGCGCACCTGTGTAATGATCTGCTGCTCGAAGGTAATCCGGTCTTGCGCGATGATGTAATCATTCAGCCGCTTGTTGGCCAGGGCCGTCTGCATCAGTGCCTTCCTCCTGCCCCAGTCTACTATCGGCACATTGAAGGTAATATTCGCTAATTGCTGGCGCGAGGTATTTTGGTACACCTCGCTGAGGCTGGCTCCGATGTTGTTGGTTCCGTAAGAAGCTGTTACGCTGGCCTGGTAACGCTGCCCCTTTGCTTCTGCCACATCGCGGTCTGCTTCCATCTTCCTGCGTTCGAAGGCAATGTAGGCGGCACGCGTCTGCCGGGCATAGGTTAACGCCTCCTCTTCATCCACATCAAACTGTGGAATTTCATCCGGCAATATCAGGTCAAAGTCCTCACCATTTCTCAAGCCAATAAATGTGCGCAACTGTAGCCTCGCTGTCTGCAAATCGAGGTTGGCCTTTGCCACATCCTGACGCGACCGCAGCAACTGTAGTTCCACCTGCAGCAACTTATCTTCAGACGTAGTACCTATGTTATAGCGGCCCTGCTCAATCTTGTAAATCGTATCGTTGTTGGCCAGGTTAAACTGGGCAATCTGCAAATTTACCTGCGCCTGCAATACGTTAAAGAAGGTCTCTACCGCATCGCGACTGATGCCCTCCATGCTTTCGGCATATTCCCTGCGCGACTCTTCGTAGCGAATGGGTTCTATTTTCTTATCCCACTTGTAGGGGTTGAAAGCAAATACAGGCTGGTTCAGGAAAATATTGAAAGGCGTTCCATTCCATTGGCTGGTTTCGTCCGTAATGTTATTGAAGTAGTTATAAGTTGAATTCACAAAAATCATCCCGCCCGTCCACTGAATGGGTTGCTGAAGGCCAAAGTTGATACCGGGGTTCAATTGATTGAGCGGAAGGTAACGAATCGAACCGTCCGGCTGCCTTACAGGGGTGAAGCTGTTGTTATACAGCGACCCCGCATTGTTACTGCTCATACGCAATTGCGGATTGTAGTTGGTGCGGAAGTAGCGGTACTGCCAATACCGGTTTTCTTTACGCGTTTCCGCTTGTTTAAACGCAGGCGACTGCGACTGTGCTCTTTCAATCACATCGGTCATGTTAAACACGTTTTGCGCACGGCTTTGGCCGGCAAGCAAACAAACAATCAGCAGAATGAAACAACGTTGCATCACTTGGTACTTAGGGGTAAAAAAATGTTTAATCAATTATTCGTAGCGCAAAGAGGTAATCGGATCCTGATTGGCAGCCTTTCTGGCTGGCGCTATTCCAAACACAAGCCCCACAGTTGCAGCAACTCCGAATGAAAGCACGATAGAACCAAAACTAATGATGGTAGGTATACCCGCCACTTTTGAAACGATGTAGGCCAGCGACACGCCCAACACCACACCGATAATGCCACCCGAAACGCTGATCATCATTGCCTCAAAAAGGAATTGTTGAATCACATCACTCTTCTTGGCGCCAATGGAAAGGCGCAGCCCAATTTCTTTGATGCGCTCCAATACAGAGGCCAGCATAATGTTCATAATGCCGATGCCACCCACCAGCAGCGAAATACCGGCAATGGCACCCAGCACATAATTAAAAATATCGTTGGTGCGCTGCTGTTGCTTTAAGAGTAACTCCGGGATTTCGATTTCATAGTCCACCACATCGTAATGTTTGCGCTTCAACATCCGCGTTAACACCTCCGCGGTCGACTGCAGCGCCTTGGTTTCGTCTACCTGAATGACCAGGCGGTCGAGCTGATGGTAGTTTTTCTTTTCCTGCTGCTGCTCCGTGGTTTCATTCTGGTTGTTATTATTGCCCATGCCCCTGCTGCGTTGCGCAGCCAGGCGCAGTGCCTCTGTGGTAATCTTGTCGCGGTCGCGGTAACGAATCAGCATGCTCTGCAGGGGCGTGTAAACATCCATGTTGAAATCGCGAATGCCCAGCTTGCTGATGCTGTTGTCAGATACCATTCTTTCTTCCAACACGCCCACAATGGTAAGCCAATGCTGTCCCACTTTAATGTTTTTGCCGATGGGATTTTCTGCGGGGAAGAACCGCGCTTTGATGCTGTTGCCAATGATACACACAGGAGCACCCAACCGCTGCTGCTCTGCACTGAACATCTGCCCCTCGCGCAAACTGAAGTTAAATAGCTCGAAATAGGCCGGCTCCACGCCTACCAGTTTAGCAGACCTTCTGTAGCCGTTGCGGATTACGTATGTATCGAGAAATATTTCAGGGCTTACCTTGGTAAGGCCGGGTATGCTTTGCTGAATGCTGCGCACATCGCGAATGGTAAGGCCTGGCGAAAATTTCTTTTTCTCATTCTGGGTTCCCTCTTCTATCTTCTCTTCCTTCTGCTCTATGATGGGCTTTACCACGATGTTATTTACACCTACCAACTTGATCTGGTCTAGGATTTCCTGTTGGGCTCCGTTGCCGATCGCCAGCATGGCGATAACGGCTGCCACACCAAAAATAATACCGAGTGCTGTAAGCAGCGAGCGCACCTTGTTGGTGGTTACGGCACCGATTGCTATATATAGGTTGGCTAATAAACGTTGTGAGATCATGGGAGTGAAGACTGAGGTTGTAGCTTGCTTATAAGTGGTTACTGCACACGCGCCACAGGCCCGGTTACCTCACTCTTTCCATTGTTTTCCTCCTTCTTCTGGCGTTTGCCATTCATCTCGGGCAGCAAACGCACGTCACCATCTGCACCTTTCGGCACAGACAGAAATAGCCTGTCGTTCTCCGTCACACCGCCCAGCACCACAGCATCGTTGGCGTTGGTTTCACCCACAATCACCTCTTGCCGGATGGTATTTATTCCATCCTTTTTGTAGACAAACGTAATAGAGTCTGCCTCGCTGTGCAGGCACTCCAGCGGAATGTATAACGCATCGGGCACCACCTGGGCGATGATTCTATTGCTGGTTGTCATAGACGGACGCAGCGTAGGATCGGTTCCGTCCAGTTCCACCGCCACCTCGAATACCTTCGCATCAGAATTGGGCCTTTGCTCGCCCACGTTGGCAACACGTATCACCGTACCCTCCAGCCTTTTCTCGGGGTAAGCATCAAGGCCTACGTTTACGCGTTGGCCCTGCTTCACCTTGCGCACGTCTACTTCGTTAACATAGGTCTTAGAAACCATTTTGGTTAAGTCTGGCAACGTGGCCACGGTAGGCTCCCACATGTGAATTTGCGATCCTGCCTTAACTGGTTTACCATCCCAACCCTTCTCGTAAATTACCATGCCGTCTTCCGGTGCCAGCACATTAAACGTTTCCAACACGGTGGTCATACCATCGAAATCGCTGCGCACCTTGCGGAGTTCGGCCTCCACCTCACGCATTTTCTCTATGTTTTGGTTTTTTTTGATTTTGTAATTCTCGAGCGCCTGTTCGTAGGCACGCCTGGCCTTGTCTAAGTTGATCTCCGCCTGCTTAACGGTGGCCGGTGGCTCAAATTTGGATTGTTGCAGAATAATGTCCTTTTCTTCCACGCCATACTTCAGGTTGATGAGCTCATCGCGGGCCTGGCGCATCTGCAACGTGGTGTCTAACTGCGTCTGCACAAATTTGGAGTTGGCCTTCTCGTAGTCGATCTGTTTCTGCGCATACTTGTTCTGAAACTCCGAGCGGTCGAGGGTGGCCACCCAGTCGCCCTTCTTCACTACCGTGCCCTCGTCTACAATATTCTGAATCGTTACCTGCCAAATCTGGAAGTTGCGCAGGCCACCCGGTCCCATAATCTTCACCGAGTTTTTGGCCTCCAGCTCGCCCGTGGTTTCAATTTCCACGCGAAACTCACCCTTCTTCACCACGGCAAGAATATCGGCTACGTCACTCTCCTTGCTTCCTTTCAATACAAAGTAGCCTACCAACAGCACCAGTACCACGCCCCCGCCTATCAGCAGATTTTTTTTCATGTTTTTTAGGTTAAAGATTCAGATTCGATTTAAGGGTTGCATTTGCTTAGCCCGCACTCACATTGGAGTCGACTTAACGGCATGTATACCTCCGGTGACCGATTAAGTTACAGACGGCAGATGCAACAATTTTTTCTCTGGCAGGTTTCTTCCTTCAACGGCAAGAGCCGCCCCGGAGGATGGTTCTCTGTACGTAAATATAAGTTACCGGTTGTAATATATTGACAACCGGTAACTTTTAACGGATGAGTTGCATATCTATTGCGGGCTGCCCTTCTTTACATTCACCTTTGCCACAGCCGCCTCTTTGCTCAATTGGCCGTTTCCATACTGTTTCAGCACATCAGCTTTTACCGACAGCTCCAGCGTAGCAGGGATGCCACAATTTTGGCACTGTGTTAATTTAATGTTAATGACCAACATCTCATTGTCTTTAAGGCTCTTCAGCGTGCGGCCGTACTCCACCATGTTTTCCTTCATATCTTTCTCGAAGGCGGGATAGAGCTCGGTCACTTTTTTATCACGGGCGGCTTTGTCAAGGTCGTCCAGGTTTACCGTGGGCATGCGGTAGCGCTTGTAGTCTACCTCGGTGCTGGAATAAACATTCATGTAATAAATGGCGCCAAACTCCTTCAGCCGTTCAAAGTAAACCCCCTCATTGGTGTAATAGGTCTTCGATAAATCTTCGCGATACAGCCGCCCTATGATGCTGGAGAACAACTCCAGGTCTGGGTCTTTCTCTTCGGCCGTGGTGGTGTTTACCACCTTGATCTTGTTCATCAACTGTTCGCGCGACATCTTACCCTGGCGTGCCTGGGTAAGATCACCTTTCGTGGCCTCGACAGATACCATGGTGCGCCTGGGTGAACTGCCACCCACATACAAGAACCGGTTGTTCTCTCCGCGGTTGGTAATCAATATGCGCTCCTCGTTGCCTAGCTGGCCAATCAGGTCGCCATAATCGGCCAGGAATTCTTTGCTGGCCTCGATGATCTTCGCGTAGTAAACTGTTGCCAGGCTGTCGCGGTTAGACGTGGAGCGCCTGCGCACCGTCTCTGATTCGCCAGAGCGATAGGTATAGGTATAGGTGTCGCCTTCGCCCACCACCACGGGTGCACTGATATTTTCTGTCAGCACCACCCAGCTTGAGTTAAATTCGCCCGGTATGCGGAAAGTAACGCCATACCCTTCCATGTAACGCCCCTCTATGTTGAAGGGAAAAAATGAACGCTTTTCGAATTTCTGTTTGATAAGCGTACCCAATACATTCTCGGCTATCTCGATGTCGCGATCCATGCGTTCCTGATCAATCTTCTGGGCCCACACCATGGGTAAGGTAAGCATACACAACGCCACGCCTGCCATCCACACTTTTGCCAATTTCTTCATGATTAAAGTCTTTTTGATAAGTTAATAATTGCTTTGTCTGTTCGTGCTGGTTCCGTTAGAGATGATGCTTGCCAAAATCTGTTCGGTTTCCTGCTTAAACACATTTGTATTTTGTTCCATAGTGCTGAAGCGCGTCTGCAACATCTGCAAGTCCTGGTTGCGTTGCTCCTGCATGTACTTGGAGAAATCCACCAGCAGGTTTTCCATGTACTTCTTCTGGTCTGTGGCCGAGAGTTGCATATAATCTTTCAGTAGCTGCAGGTTTTCTGTTTGCAAGCCCGCCACAAAAGCGCGCACCTGTTCTTGCGATGCCAGGGCTGCCTCACGCACCAATTGATTGATCTGTTGCGAATTGCTGGCCATGTTTTGGCGGATGGCCTCGTTTAGCTTCTGCTGACTTTCTGCCAGGCGCACCTCTGCCTGCCGGTTGTTTTGCGCGAGCGAACGGTTGATCATCTGCTGCACCTGGTCTGTAGTAAGCGGGGGGTAGGCCAACGGCTGTTCTACGGTGGCAGGCGGTTTCACACCACCGAAGCTGATGCGCATCTCGCCCTGGCCAAAGCTAACCTCCGTGCCCAGGAATTTGCCCGCCACAATCAGCAGCAAGAACGAGGCGGCTATGCTCAGCACCGTGCGAAATGCCGTACTCTTCCAAAAGGAAACCATTGGCTGTTCGTTGTCCATAAACACGGGCGGAGCAATCACTTCCTTGTCTTCCACATGGCCCAGCATGCCCAGCACTTCCTTCATCTGCTGCAACTGCTGCTGCCCTTCCGGATGCTCCAACAGGTAGCGTTGCATCCGCTCTTTCTGCACTGCGTCCATCTCGCCATAGAGGTAATCCATCCATGCGTGCTCGTCTGGTTTATAGTTCATAACCTATCGTTTCTTTAGTGATACGATTTCTCTTCAAAATTTTCTTCATGCCATCCAACCCATAATACATCCGCGACTTTACCGTGTTCTCAGATACGTTCAGCACTTCGGCTATTTCGCGGAACTTCAGCCCCTCATACTCTTTCATAATCAACACCTCGCGCTGCTCCTCACTCAGCTCCATCAGGCATTTTTGCAGCAGGTCGCTCAGTTCGGTTTGCCGCAACTGCCTTTCGGGATTTTCATGCCGGGCCCCGCTTTCCTCCCACCGATAGCTGTCTTCGCCCTCACCGGGCTGCAGATCGTGCAGCGACACCGAGCGTTGACTTTTGCGTTTGCGCAACTCTTCTCTGCAATAGTTCACCGCTATGGTATACAGCCAGGACTTAAATCGGGCCAGGTCTTGCAGGTGTGCCAGGTTGCGGTGCATGCTGATAAAGGTTTTCTGCGCCACCTCCATGGCCAGGTCGTGGTCGAAAAAAAACTTATACCCAAAGTTGTAGATCCGCTTGTACCAGAGCTGGACCAATTTTCCCTGGGCATTCTTGTCCCCCTCGCGGGCCCGCGCCAGCAGGGAATCGGAATGCATCATAGCTATGTCGAGTAGAGTTTCTGCCACTAAAAACCTTTTAAAATCCCGATTTTGAAGCGCTTTTACCAGTTTTCAACCGGTTTCTGCTATAAAGATGAAGGATTGGAGGAAATAGTTTTAAACGAACCATATAATTGGCGAAAAAGCAGGTCGGATCATATTCGATCATTTAGCTACCTTTGAATGATGATCAACTATAGTGAATTCATAGAAATCAATGCCGAGAAAAGGTTTGGAAAACCTAGCCTGAAGGGCACCCGCATTTCTGTGTATGATGTTTTGAATTGGTTGGCCAATGGCATGTCTCCAGACGAAATCGTAACCGATTTCCCCGAACTAACCCTACAACATATTCAGGCCTGTCTTGCCTACGCGGCCGACAAGGAACATCGATTGCGGATTGCTTCGTGAAACTCCTACTCGATCAAAATCTGTCGTACCGCTTAATCAAGCAAATACAATTTCCATTTGTCGGTAGCGAACATGTAAGAAAGCTGAACCTCGAAAATGCCTCCGATGTGAACATCTGGAACTATGCAAAGAGGAACGATTTCTCGATTCTTACTTTCGATGTCGACTTTTACGACCTGAGTGTGCTTTATGGACATCCACCCAAAATTATACTTATCAAATCCTCGAATCAGACTAGCCAGCATGTAAAGAAACTGATTGACCTGCATACCAACCAGATCATCGAGTTTCTTTCATCTAAAAATCAGGCTGAAATAGGATGCCTTGTTATTGGCGATTGAATCCATGAAAAAACTCATCTCCCTCCTCATCCGCTACGTTCCACGCAAGTACCTGCAACTGTTTACGGGCATCGGCCTGAAGGTGCTCGGTATTTTTTATGCTGGCAACAAAGTAGAGTGCCCCATCTGCCAACACCGCTACCGTGTGTTTTTACCCTACGGCCGCATCAACCCGCGGCCTAACGCGCTCTGTCCCCACTGCCTCTCGCTGGAGCGCCACCGCCTCATCTGGCTTTACCTGCAAAAGCAGACCCACTTCTTCCAACAAAAATTATCTGTGCTGCACATCGCACCCGAGCCGTGCTTCATGCACCGATTTGAAAAAATCCATGGCGACACCTACATCACAGCCGACATTGAGTCGCCCCTGGCGAAAGTAAAAATGGACATTCACCAGATTCCTTTCCCCGCAAATCACTTCGATGTGGTGCTGTGCAACCACGTGCTGGAACACGTAGCCAACGACATCAAAGCCATGGGTGAAATCTGCCGGGTGTTGAAGCCGGGTGGCTTTGCCATTCTGCAGGTGCCTTTCTTCTCGCCTATCCCCGATGCTACTTTCGAAGACCCGACCATTACCGAGGCGAGAGCGAGAGAGAAAGCTTTCGGGCAAGACGACCACGTGCGCAAATTTGGCAAAGACTATCCGCAACGCATAGAGCGGGCCGGACTCCGCGCGGTAGCCGAAACGTTTGCCCAAACGGCCGATGCCCACCGCTACGGGCTGTCTGCGCATGAAATTCTGTATAAAGGTGTGAAGCCCTAAGTTGCCGGTAGAAACACGCTGCTGATGGCCTCCGTAATGCGTGCAGGCTTTCCGTTGGCCGCATGCACCAGGCACCACGTGGTATGTGCCTCAGCCAACACCTGGCTGCCGGCCGGGCGAATGATCTGCACCACCCGTACCGACCGAACCCCGGCATAGGTTTTCACCCACGTGCGCGCCTCCAGCACATCATGCAAAAAGGCGGGTCGCTGGTAGTCGATTTCGTGCCGCAGCACCACCCAATTGTATTGTTGTCGCAGCACAGGTGCAGCCAACGCCTGCCAGTGTGCCGAGGCCGCATCCTGCACCCATTGCAGGTACACCACGTTGTTCACATGGCCCATCGCATCTATATCGGTTGGCTGTACCTGGATGGGATAGACAAACACCGAAGGTTCCATGCCGCCAAGCTATCAAAAGAATGGTACTTACACCAGCATTGGCTTTCGCATAATTGCCATGACATATTTCCCGTATGAAAAGCAAGACTACCGAAAAGCCCACGAAGACAGCCCTGCTCGTTGCCGGCATCGGACTGGCCATTGTCATCATATGGCTCCTGCTTCCCTGACCTGGATTCCAGCTATGCCCAACCGCTCTACCCGCCTGCACACTGTCGATGTATTGCGCGGCCTCATCATGGTGGTGATGGCGCTCGACCACACCCGCGACTATTTTCACCATGACGCTTTCGTGTTCGACCCCACCAATCTCGAAAAAACGCATGCCGCATTGTTCTTCACCCGCTGGATCACCCACTTTTGTATGCCGGGGTTTGTGCTGCTGGCCGGCTTGTCGATGGCGCTCGCGCTGCAACATAAGAACAAGAAAGAACTCAGTGGGTACCTGCTATCGCGTGGCCTTTGGCTCATCGTACTCGATGTCACCGTGCTCCGCTTTGCTTACTTCTTCAACTTTTACTACGATGTTACCTTCCTCAGTGTGTTGTGGCTGTTTGGTGTGGGTATGATCGTCATGAGTGCCTTTATTCACCTGCCGCGAACGGTATTACTCGTGTTCGGTTCCGTCCTATTTTTATTCCACGACCTTTCAGCCCTTGTAACGGTGGCACCCAGAACTCCCCTCCACGCCTTGTGGACGGTGCTGATGCGGGTGGGTTTCATTCCATTGTCTGCCGATGTGTCGGTGCTGGTCACCTATCCCATCATACCGTGGCTCAGCGTCATGGTGTTAGGCTTTTGTATGGGCACCTGGTTCGAACCCACGGAAGTTGCTACACACCGGAGGAAGAGTCTACAGCAGGTGGGAGGTGCACTGATCGTTTTGTTTGTGGTGCTGCGGTGGTTCAACGTGGGCGATCCCGCTCCCTGGTCTGTTCAGTCATCCCCAACGTTTACGCTGCTCAGCTTTTTAAACGTTTCCAAGTATCCGCCCTCGCTGCCGTTTTTGTTAATCACACTCGGCCCCCTGCTGTTGCTGCTGGCGTGGCTCGAAGGCCGTAGCATGAAGGCACTGAACCCGCTGCGCCAGATCGGTCGTGTGCCGCTGTTTTATTTCATCGTACATTTTTTCCTCATTCACACCATGGCCCTGCTATCGTACCTGTACAACACAGGGCAATCGTGGGGCAAACTCGATTTCCACTTTAGCCAATCGTTTGGTGGCATTACGCCCGCAGGTGGTGTTACGCTGGTGTGGGTGTATGCCTGGTGGGCGGTGGTAGTGGCCGTCATGTATTTTTTATGCCGGTGGTTCGATGCCGCCAAAAGTCGCGGAACCAGCAGTTGGTGGCGGTTTTTATAGTATCCGGCCGTCATCCCTAAAGATGATGAAACTAATGGACCGTCACCTAATTGATCACCCTACCGAGGTAGTTGAGTCAATGGTACTTTGGTTAAGGGATCGAGGCTTCCCATTGGCCCCCAAGCGTATCCGCAGACTTTTTGGGTTGATGAATTATAAACCCATTTACAAAAAAGACTCACCAAACTGGGCTTGCAAGATATACATTAAGCCCTACCTCCTTCGCGGCATAGGCATTGAGCGACCTAATCAGGTGTGATGTACCGACATCACCTACATTCCTATGCGAAAAGACTTCATGTACTTAACAGCTATCATGGCCGTATACAGTCGCAAGATACTGGCCTTGGGGATTGAGCAACTCGCTGGAAGCTCCCGGTTTGTTCGGGTACTGCCATCGACAATAGCCTGGTATGGCAAATCCGAAATCATCAACTCGGATCAGGGATTTCAATATACCCGTGCACTATGGACACAATTCCTATCCCGAAAGGGGATCCACTATACTACTCGTCAGAAGCCCAACAATCGATGAGATGACCTTCTAAAATTTGCTGCTAAAGATGAGACCAACATCAATATATAATCAATATATATAACTTCACCACCTACTCCTCGTGGTCTGGAAATGGTAAGTAGTACACCTGCCCGTGCGCGTTGCGTATGTAAGGGCTACACCTTACCCTCTAAACCAAAGGCAACAACTGCCATGTACCATACTATCAAATGGTAGCTCCGTTTTGGATCACGTGGCGGTGAGCGAACGAGTCTGGATTGCGAAGATATATACAATTGCCTAAGTTCGGACGCTGATAGTAATAAGGCCTGTACAAATTTATGTTTCAAAAAATGGCGCGTGTTACATTACACTCGTAATTATGATCAACCACTTGAAGATAGCATTGAAATAGCAGAACAATGATTGACTATAAGGACTATACGATAAAGGCAAAAATAAGAAACATTGAACCGCTTGAGAAAATATTGATTTCAATGAATGCTAGTTTCGTGGGGCTGGACAACCAAACCGACTACTACTTTGAGACCGACAAAGGAAAACTTAAATACAGACATGGAACGCTTGAGAATTTAATAACGCATTATGAACGAACATTTGAAGACGGAATTGAAAAAACCACCGTTTACCAATATGACAAGAATCCAACGCTCGACCAGATTGAAAAACTAAGGGCAGAGAAGAAACAAATAGGGGTGACAACAAAGGAGAGAAAGATATACACCTTAAAAAATGTAAAAATTCATCTCGACAAATTACCAGATGGACAGTGTTATATCGAGATTGAAGCAATTGATTTGACAAATAGCTTCACGGACAACGAGCTAAAAAGACAATGCTTAATGATAAAATCAAAACTGCTAATTTCAGACAATAGCCTGGTGACAACGGGTTACCTTAAAGGGCAGGGATAAACCTCACCGATATCTGAGGGGGGTGTATTTTCAATTAATGTGAGCAGACAAATCCCGACCAAGCGCGCTCCGATGAAGTAACAATTTCCACTCCCTCGAAAATGGGTGCGGCTACCTCGGATACTGTTGCGGGTAGGGAATAAACGACTCCAGCAGCAGTGCCACCCCATCTTTGGTGAGCAGGCTCAGCGTAATGATGATACTGCCCACCACCAGTGCCACCGCCAGGTTGTTGTTCTTCAATTCCGCAAACTCATCAACGGGCGTAAGCCACATGTACACCAAAATGCCAATCACACAAATGAGCGCCCCCACCACAAAAGCAGTACCTATGTAAATGCCACCCGTGGTGATGAACCGCAGCGCCAGCGACAGGGACTCTTCTTCCTTCACTGCCAGCAGGCGAAACAACGAAAGCAATGGCTGAATGGCGCTGCTCATGGTGTAGCCAATGGCAAACAGAATACTGGCCGTGAAAATGCTGTAGGCCTGGTTATGGGCATGAATGTCGTAACGCTTTTTGCCAATGTATTTAAGTACCTGGTAGGTCGCAGCCATGATGAAAATGCCCATGCTTAACGCAGAAAGTATTTCGATAATGGCCAGTAGGGTAAGGTTGGTATTCATAGTTGATCGGTATCTAATACTACATGCCAATAGTGTAAGTTGTTCATGCTGGGTGGTATCATGCCGGGCAGCCACCCGGTGTTGGTGGTTTCCCAGAAGGCATAACGCCTGCCCTTGTGCACCAGATAATCGCCCGATGCCGGTATGTCGAGTGCCAGCATGGAGTGCGCATATTCAGAGCTGTTGACAATAACGGGGTGATAGCCCAGGTTGGTGAGCAGCGTAAAAAGCAACACCGTGCGCGTATCGCAATCGCCCTGCAGGCGGTATAAAAACTCTACGGGCGAAAGGATGCCATAGCGCTCATTAGGTACGCACGGGTGCTGGTCGTAGCCCTCGCAACCTTTGGGCATAATGTAGTTGTAGGGGATGTCTTGCACGAAGGCCACCACCATGCGGGCGAATGCACTGCGGTCCAGTTGGCTGGCCTGGCCCACAGCCAGCAGCGAATCCTGCAAGGCGGCCATGTTTCCTTTGTCGTGGTGGTACAACATGCGGTACACCTCGTGCCAGTAGTCGGCATCGTTCTGCCAGTTGCGTACCCGCGAGGCCGTGCGGTAGCTGGCCGCCTGCGCCACGCGCTCGAAGGCTATCTGGTATTGCGTACAGAACTCTTCGTTGTACATATACTCCGACCAGGCGCGCTGATGGGTGCGCCCCAACGTAATGCTGTCGGTAAACACCTGCTCATCGCATAGCAGCGGCTCAGTCACTTCAGCAAGTTCTGCTTCTTCCGTTTGCTCGGCAAACTGCCGTATCATCAGAAACAGCACCAGCAGCAGGAATAGCCATGTGCGTACAACTTCCTTTGTCATGCCTTCTTGCGGGTTTGTGCCGGCACCTGGTTGGTCCATTTTTTATAGGCCCTGCGAAATGAGCTGGCTTCAGCATAGCCCAACAGACGGGCTACCTCGCTCACCTTCGCATCTCCGGAAGTTAACAATTTCATGGCCAACTGTTTCTGCCAGCCAGCCGACCATTTCCGGAATGTGGTGCCTTCCTCTTTCAGCCTGCGCTGCAACGAGCGCCTGGTGAGGTGCAGGTGCGAGGCAAGCACCTCCTGCGCAGGCACGAACCCATTGAACGAAGTGGCTACCAGCTCATTCAAACGGGCCGTTATCCTTTTGGACGCTGCCATACCTTTCGCCTTTTTGCGGGTGGCGAGTGCTTCGCTGAGGATACAGAAAACGGAACGGTCGTAGGTAAGTACTGCTGTTTGTAATTGCGCGGCCGTAAAGACCAGGTGGTTGGTTTCGCTGCGAAAGCGCAGGGGACAACCCAGCGCCCGCTCATACTCCGCCAGCGCACCTCCGCGGGCCGTGGTGAACCCCGCTTGCACGGGAACCACGCGTTTGCCCGACAGCAAACGGAATACGTGGACAGTGCCAGCCATGGCTTGTTCGGTTGCATGCCGCGCGCCCAGGGGCGACAACCGTTGCCAGAGCGGGTGCGCCTCAAAAACGATGCTGACCTGTTGATTTTTTCCTTTCACCAATCGGTAGAAGAAAAGGTTGGTGAAGACGGCATTGTTCTCTACCACCTGCAAAAAGGCTTCTTCCAGGTTGGCGCTGCTTTGCATGAGGTGACCCACCAATCCCAGAATAGAGGGGCTGGCCGTTTCACCCAAGTGCAAACCCAGCAGCGGATCGCGGGTGGCTTGTACGGCCGCCTCCCATACCATCATCGACTGATCGAAGTCTACGCGCTGGTCGGCCTGCGTTAGTTCTTCGGGCGGAATGGAGATGGCTGCGCACAGTGCTTCGAGCGATGCCCCACGCGCCACCGCACCATACACGATGTCGCGGATGATGGGCATGTGTGCAAAGAGAGAGGCTGTCGCAATATGTCCCATGAATGACACAAGTTATCCCCTTCGCATGGAACCTGCAATGCGTTATCAGCAACATCACCATATAATCTTTTGAACATGAAACGTGTAACGCAAATCTTCCTGGGGCTAATGGCCCTCGCATTCTGTAAGGTAGGCATTGAGGCCCTGCTCGACCCGCAGGCCGTAGTAGCCGCGGTAGGCATTGAACTGAACAATGCCAGCGCGGCCAGTTCCATGCGTGCCGTCTACGGTGGCCTTCACCTGGCGTTTGGCCTGTTTTGCATCTATGGCATCTTCCGCGATGCGCGCACCCCGCTCACCCTGTTGGTGCTCTACACGGCCGGGTTCACTTTGGGCAGGCTCAGCGGGCTGGCTGCCGAAGGCGCACCCAACGAGTTTGTGATGACGTGGCTGATTACCGAAGTGGTGTCTGGACTGATAGCCGGAGGCTGCCTGTATATGCTCACCAGAGGTGCATCGCGCAAAAGCAGGGTGGCCGCGATGGCCTAACTGGCGGACTCGCGAAAGCCCGACACCCCGCCCGATACAATGAACTTCATAGCCACTGAACCGGAAATGTTCAGTGGCTTTACATTTTCTTTCGATACGAGGAAGTGATCGCCTGCAAAGGCATACGACTGGGGAAAGTACACCACCACCATGTCGGTAAGGCCCAGGTCGCTCAGGTCAGTTTGGGTAACAAACCCGATGCGGTGCAGCGTGTTTTCTTTGTTGATGGTAACGAGCACCGGCTTGTTGAACTTGCGCTTCTCGCCCACAAAGGCGGCCATCAGGTCTTTGATGGAGGAGTAGATCAGCTTCACCAGGGGAATTCTATTCATGACCTGATCGAACCAGTTGGCGATGGTTTTGAAGGCCAGGTTGGAGGTGAGGTAACCAAAGAGCGTAATGGCCGTGAAGATGATGGCAAAGCCAACACCCGGGTAAGGCAGGTTGAGCCGGGTGTCGAGCCATTGAAATGACATGAAGATGAAATAGCCCGTAGCTACCAGCGGCACAATAAACAGGGTGCCATTAAAAAAGTAGCGGATGATTTTGCCAGCAATGTGTTTCATGATCCAAATCAATCTTGGTGAGATAGTACGGTTAAAGTAAAAAGGCTCCCGGGTCGTTCCCGGAAGCCTTCTTTTATTTTGTCATTATCTTACTTTCTATATCGAGAAGCCCAGGAAGCTGAGGAAGCCCAGCGACATGAGGCCCACGAGGATGAATGTGATGCCCAGCCCGCGCAGGGGCCCCGGCACGTTGCTGTATTTCATCTTCTCGCGCACACCCGCCAACGCCACGATGGCCAGCATCCAGCCAATGCCCGAGCCAAAGCCATAGGTGGTAGCTTCCAGCAAGGTGTAAGGGCGCCCCACCATGAACAGGGAGCCCCCAAGGATGGCGCAGTTCACCGCAATGAGCGGCAGGAAAATACCCAGCGAGCCGTATAGTGCGGGCGAGAATTTCTCCACGGCCATTTCAGTAAGCTGCACCATGGCAGCAATTACGGCAATGAACACAATGAACTGAAGAAAGGTAAGGTCCATGGTGGCAAATTCGCCACCCATCCACGCCAGTGCACCGGGCGCCAAAATATGATTTTGTATCAACCAGTTAATGGGAATGGTTACACCCAACACAAAAACAACCGCCAGGCCTAGACCGAAAGCAGTAGATACTTTTTTGGACACCGCTAGGTACGAACACATGCCCAGGAAGTAGGCAAAGATCATGTTGTCGACAAAAATCGAACGAACGCCAATACTGATTAGATTTTCCATGCGTGTTAGAGCTTAATGTGCTTCTCGGTAACCATTTAACGAACGTTGTACCCAAATTACCAGGCCTACAATTACGCAAGCTCCGGCAGGTATCAACATTAAACCATTGCCCTGGTAGTGCAGGCCCATGGCTTCAAAAACTTTAAATCCAAAGATAGAACCGGCCCCCAACAATTCGCGGAAGAAGGCCACTATCAACAGAATAACACCATAACCAAAGCCGTTGCCCAGGCCATCGAGCAACGATGGCCCCGGCTTATTGCCCATGGCAAACGCCTCCAACCTACCCATTACAATGCAGTTGGTAATGATGAGCCCCACGTATACGGATAATTGCTTCCAAAGGTCATACACAAAGGCTTTCAGTAACTGGTCTACCATAATAACCCACAACGATACAATGGCCAACTGCACAATGATGCGGATACGGGAAGGAATGGTGTTGCGAATAGATGATATAAGCACATTGGAGCTGGCTGTTACCACCGTGAGGGCAATGGCCATCACCAACGCGGGCTTCATTTGGGTGGTTACCGCTAACGCGGAGCAGATACCCAACACCTGCACAGTAATCGGGTTATCGATATCCAACGGGTTGGTGATCAGCTTTTTGTTCTTCTTCGAGAAAAGAGGTTCTGACTTCTTTTCTACTACTGCTTCTTTTTCTGCTACTGCGGTGCTCATAAACTGGAAGCGATGTTTTGTCTGTTCTTAACCAAATATTTTTGATAGCAGTTCAGGTAATCGGTCAACATGTTGTTAACGCCATTGGCCGTGAGTGTTGCACCCGACATGCCGTCTACCTTATGTGTATCGTCTGAGTAATCGTTGCCTTCCCCTTTCATCATGCGCACACTTACCAGTTCCTGCGCTTCGAAAATGGTCTTGCCTTTGTAACGCGCCTGAATCTCCTCGCTCTCGATGCGCGCACCCAAGCCGGGTGTTTCTCCTTTGTGTTGAAACTTCACACCTTGAATGGTGCTTAGATCCGATTGCAGCGCCACGAAGCCCCAGATGTCGTTCCACAAGCCAAAACCATACATGGGCATTACCACAAAATCAATCTTGTCGGGGTTTTCGGGGTTGCGGAATTCGTAGAGCGGCAACAAACGGGCCGAAGGCGCCTTCTTATATTCCTTAGCCACATCTACATCGGTCGCTTTCATGTCCTTCAGGTTGCCCTCGGCATCAATTACCAGTTCTTTGATGCGTTCAGCATATATTTTGTTCACATCATCGCCCTCTTTCAGTTCCATTACCGTTGCCAGAATGTTCGACTTTCTTTCGAGCTCGATGTTGGCATCCTGAAAGGGCTTCAGACCTTGCGAAGCAAAAGCCAGCAGACCGCCACAGATAACTGTGATGGCCGCAGCGTACAATACAATGTAAGAGTTAGACTGTCGCACGTTTTAATCTTCTTGATTTGTTAGCACTTACTACAAAATAATCGATGAGGGGCGCAAACACGTTCATCAACAGAATAGCCAGCATGATTCCTTCCGGATATGCCGGGTTAAATACGCGCACCAACACGGTGAGCATCCCTATCAACAACCCATAAAACCACTTGCCGGTTTCGGTGTGTGCAGCCGTTACAGGGTCGGTGGCCATAAACACGGCTCCGAACGCCAAGCCACCCATTACCAAATGGTAGTGTGCAGGCAACTGCGCGAAGGGCGATGCACCGAAGGCATTTACAATCAACCCCATGCCCCACGCACCGGCAAACACGCTCACAATGATTTTCCAACTGCCCACCCCCGTAATAATTAGTATGGCGGCACCAATCAGACACATTAAAGTAGATGTTTCGCCAATACATCCGGGAATGGCCCCGATGAACATGTTGGTGAAAGAGTAGATATCGTTGGCCCATCCGCTACCGAAGGCGTTCAAGTCGGCTACGGCATTACTGGTAGACGCAGCCGCCACCGCCAGCGGAGTAGCACCGGAATAGCCCTGCACCACTTTAGCGCCTTCGCCCAAGTGGGTCCACACCTCACCCGAAATATCCGTAGGGTACGCAAAGTAGAGGAATGCCCGAGCCGTTAACGCCACGTTCACCACATTCATGCCGGTACCACCAAAAGCTTCTTTACCAATAATTACTGCAAATGCCGTTGCTACCGCCACCTGCCACAGCGGAATATCTGCTGGCATTACCAGGGGAATCAACATACCCGTTACCAGAAAACCCTCGTTCACCGGATGGCGGGTGAAGATGGTGAAGATGAATTCAATGCCGAGACCGACACCATAAGATACAATGATGATGGGCAGCGTTTTCCACAGTCCCAAGAAGAACTTGTCTCCAAAAGAAGCGGCCTGGCCTATGGCCAGGTAATGCTGATGGCCCACATTCCACATACCAAACAACAGGCAGGGCACCATTGCGATGATGACCGTCATCATCAGGCGCTTCATGTCCATGGCATCGCGCACTTGTACCCCTTTGGCAGCCGTGGTGGAATTAGGTGCAAACGCAAACGTATCGAACGCTTCGAAGATGTAGTAGTATTTCTCCCACTTACCTCCTTTTTCAAAGTGATGCTTTACATCGTCTAACTGTTTCCTTACAAACTTCATGTTGCCTATTAGCTATTTAGAACCAAGTCGATACCTTCTCTCAAAATTTCCTGCACGTTGTGTTTGGATACGTCCACAAACTCGCACAACGCCAGGTCTTCCTCTATTACTTCGTAGATGCCCAGCGCCTCCATTTCGTCAATGTCTTCCGCCAATATAGCCTTCAGTAAATGCGTGGGTAAAATGTCCATGGGCACCACCCCTTCAAACACACCGGTTTGCACAAACGCACGTGGCTCTCCATGTGTATTGGTGTCTAAAACATACTCTTTGTTTGGCTTAAGGAAGGAAAACAGACCAAAGCCGCGTTGCACGCTCAACTTGTTGGCGCCCGGAAGTATCCAGCCGAGGAACTCGTACTCATCACCTTCTTTCAGCACGGTTACCTGGTGGTCGAAAAAGCCGATGTGGCCTTCGGGACCAATGCTGGTGCCTGTCAGCACATTTCCGGAAATGTAGCGCACGTGGTCGCTCTTCAGGTTATCTTTCACCAGCTTTTTGATGGAAGAGCCAGTATATACCTTATAATAATGAGGATCTTTTACTTCGGGCCCGGTTAGCGCTACCATGCGGGAGGCATCGTACACGCCATTAAGGA
Source organism: Bacteroidota bacterium (assembly GCA_049324055.1). GTDB lineage: Bacteria > Bacteroidota > Bacteroidia > Cytophagales > Cyclobacteriaceae > ELB16-189. The sequence continues at coordinate 315,851 of JBMOLS010000034.1, forward strand.
ACAACTTGCCCAGTTGAATTACGCCAAAGGGATTGATGGTCCACACGATGTCGCCTTTGTTGATGGCATCGATGTGGTGAATCTGAACCCCCACGCAGCCTGCCGGGTGCGGGCCTGCAAATTTGTTTACCTCGGCACCCTTCACTTGCGAGAATACGGGTGATATTTCGCTGGTAGAGTGCACGTTTACATGCACCGCTCCGCTGGTTAGTTTCTTCAGAATATCCACACCTACCTGGAAGAAATGCTCCTGCCCTTTGAAGATCAGGCTGTAGTCGGCCGCCAGCGGGGCCGAGTCGAAAGCAGAAATGTGGATAGCTTTGGGCGTGGCCGAAGGATCTGCCACCACGCCAAAAGGGCGCTGCACCAAGTTAGGCCACACGCCCGACTTCAACATCTGGTCTTTTACTTCCTGTACAGGCAGGTTGTTGATTTCGGACACGGAGTACTTGCGAAACGATTCGTACTCCATCTTTTTATCAGCAAGGATTTTGATTTCCAGCAGTTTGCGTTTTTCACCGCGTTTTATCTCCACCACTTCGCCACTGACAGGGGCCGTATGCAACACATTTTCGTGACGCTTATCGTGAAAAAGCGGAGAGCCCGCCTTCACGTTGTCGCCCACGTTTACCACCGGCTTGGGCATGTACAAGCCGTGGAAGTCGGTAGGTTTAATCACGAAAGTTTCGGCCAGTTCGGGTTCGGTAACTTTAGGGGCAGCTTTGCCTGCCAAATTGATGTTGAAACCTTTCTTGAGTCGGATGAATTTGCCCATGTCTGAACGGCACAATTATAGTTTAGGACGGGGCAAAATTAGTAATTAAATCCATCCAGCAAAGGATAAAGGATTCAAAGAAAAACGTCTGTTAAAAGCGTTTTTTCAGCGGTATCAACGGGCGGTTTTCAGGCCCAAAACCAGCTTGCCAAGGGCCAATTGCACCACCTCGTCTACCTGCTCATCGATGGTTACATGGGTGGTATCGATTTCGATGGCATCATTGGGTTTGATGAGCGGACTTTCTTTGCGGTGGCTGTCGATTTCATCGCGCTGTTTCAGGTTGGCGATGATGTCGTCCAACTCTACGAGGTCGCCTTTTTCCAGCAGTTCTTTCTGCCTGCGGAAGGCGCGCACTTCCATATCGGCCGTGAGGAAGAGCTTCAGTTCGGCATCGGGAAACACCACCGAACCAATGTCGCGGCCATCCATCACAATGCCTTTGGCTTTGCCCATTTTGCGCTGCTGCTCAACCATGGCCAGGCGCACGTCTTTAATGGCACTCACCTGGCTCACCTGCTCGCTTATCTTCATCTTCCTGATCTTTTTTTCCACATTCAGCCCATTCAGGAAGGTTTCGGAAAGACCGTTGGCATTGAAGGGAAAGGTAATTTTAATATCGGCCAGCGCGCGGGCTACCTCTTTGGGGTTGGTGAGGGCCACATGGTGCTCCTGAAAGTAGTAGGTAACGGCACGGTACATAGCGCCCGAATCGATGTAGGTATAGTTCAAAGCCGCTGCCACCTCGCGGGCAGTGGTGCTTTTACCGCAGGCCGAATAACCATCTATGGCGATGATGATCTTCCGCATATTAGCAATCTTTGAGCGGACAAGGAATGGGTTTGCCGGGCTTCAGTTTTTTGTGCTTGTGCGATCGGGACGAAGCACACGATGACAAAAAAACCACTACCGCAAAAATGAGCCAACGGTAAGCGCGCATGTCAATACACTTCAACACGTTCAAAATTAACCAATAGCGCGAAGAAGTTAAAGAGAAGACACGAAAGTTCTCATGAAACGTCACTCTATTTTATTCTGATAACTCATGCGGAAACCAATCTTCTGGCCGGCCCCTAACTCCTGCGTCTTCTCCATTTTCTGATGCAGGGTGATGAAGCGCACATCGGGGAAGGGGGGCGCCATCAGGTCGTTTTCAATGGCCATCGTTAAGGCAAGTTTCACCAACACATTCAACTCAAGTTCGGTAATGGGTTCCTGTGAAATTTTATTAGACATGGCGGCCAATGCGCCATCGCCTTCAATTACATAGCGGCCCTCGTGGTTGATGAGCAACCGGGCCAGCAAATAGCCGGGGTCGTTGATGCGGTTGAACTTCAGCGAGTCGCTCATGAAGTTATAGATCATGATCTGGCCGAAGTAGCGGTTTACTTCATTCTGTTTGATGTACGGATCCTGCATCACGGGGTGGTCGTCCATCAGTGTAACAATGTTGGTATGCAGCACAAATACCAGCAGGTCGCCTGCCAGCTTCACATGAAACTCGTGGTCGTTTACGCTGTTAAAGCCCACGGTCACATCTTCATCGCCCGGCTTCACCCGGTTTTTCAGTTCGCTGATCACCCGGTTGGATTCTTTCGATAATAGTTGAAATGCGGATAGGAGGTATTTATAAGTAACCTGTTTGGCTGTGGATTTACTCTCGAGCAGGTCTTTGATATAGTCGAGGGGATCGCGTTCTGATTCGTTCATAAACGTTTCGTTATGGTTTTGTAAATTGACCAAAAATACGAGCACATGGAAACAAGTGACGAAGGAAAAGCCGAAAAGTTCATGAAAGAATTTGGCAAACGCCTGGACCAGTTTGTGGTCGAGGCGCGCGAAGCCAGTAGCCGTTTAGAGGGCGAGTTTCAGCAGAAATATGAAGAACTGAAAGCCGCGGCCGAGCGATTTAAAAACGATGCCGAAAACAAAGAGCGCTGGAAAGAAGTGGAAGCCAGCTTGAAAAAGGCGGGTGAAGAACTGCAAAAGGCATTTAAGATAGCGTTCAAAAAAAAGGAATAGAAAAAGTTGTTGGATGATGGTTGTTAGTTGTTGGTTATTGGTTGTTCAAACAACCAGAAGCCATCTCAAAAATGGTAGAAGCCATTATTGCATAAACGGAACAACCGCGGCTTTCTCGTTTGGTTAAAAAGAAAGATTGCTTACCCTCTTTTGCAATGACTTGAAATTTTCTAGATGGCTTCTATCAACTAACAACCAACAACCAACAACCAACAACCAACAACTAACAACTAACAACCAACAAAATCCTCAAATCTTAACCGTCTTCCACCTGCCTCTGCGAAAGATGATCACGGCTGCCACGGCCATCAACGATTCGGCCAGGGCGATGGCTACAAACACACCCTTTGGGCCCCACGCCCAGTGAATGGACACCAGGTAGGCAAAAGGAATCTGGAACACCCAGAAGCCCAGCACATTGAGTATGGTAGGCGTGTACGTATCGCCCGCGCCATTCAACGCCTGGGCTATCACCATGCCATATCCATAAAAAATATAACCCAGACTTACATACCGCAACGCCTGCACCCCATAATAAACCACTTCGGGCTGCCGGGTAAAGATGCCGATGATCCACGGTGAAACTGTGAGGAACAGGATCATAACCAGCCCCAGGAAGATGGCATTGAAATAGGCCGCGCGCCAAACCGAGGTTTCAGCCCGGTCGGGCCGTTGGGCACCCAGGTTTTGGCCCACCAGAGTGGCTCCTGCATTGGCCATACCCCACGATGGCAGCAGCGTGAAGATGAAGATGCGGATGGCAGTGGTATAGCCGGCCACCGCCTGGTCGCCAAACCGCGACATCAGCTTCATGAGGAAAATCCAACTGGCCGACCCGATGATGAACTGCAGGATGCTGCCACCAGATACCTTTATCACATTGGTGATGATGTCGGGGCGGAAGCCGAGGTTGACGGACGAGATGCGAACAATAGCCTTACCGTTGAATAGGTAGTACAATTGAAACAACACGCCTATCCCCCTGCCGATGTTGGTAGCGATGGCCGCACCCTCTACACCCATGGCGGGTACGGGGCCCCAACCGAAAATGAAGATCGGGTCGAGGATGATGTTCAGTACGTTTGCAAGCAGCAAGGCGCGCATGGCCAGGGCTGCATTGCCCGCACCGCGAAACACTGCGTTGATCAAAAACAGGAAGGTAACGGTGTAATTACCGGCAAACATCCACAGGGCATACGAAGAGCTGTAGGTGATCACATCGGGCGAAGCGCCCATCAGCCGAAGAATGTCTTTATAGAAAAAGATACCCGTTACGCTGATGATGACAGACACCACTAAGCCCAGGTAAAGCGCCTGCACGGCAGCTACACCGGCACCCTGGTGGTCGCCTTCACCTACCCTGCGCGCCACAATGGCGGTAGCACCCATGCCCAAACCCATGGCCAGCGAATACAAAATGCTGAGCACCGACTCAGTATAGCCCACAGCCGCCACTGCCGTGGCGTTGTTCAGCCTACTCACAAAATAAATATCGACCACCGCGAAGATGGACTCCATGCCCATCTCTACAATCATGGGTATGGACAGAAGAAAGATGGCCTTGTTAATGCCTATTTCAGTAAATACCTGTTCAGAACCCTGCAACGCATCCTTGAACAAACGAAATATGGATAGTGCTTTTGTAAAAAAAGCTTTCATACAATTTTGAATTTAAGAGTGATAGAAAAACCAGAAGTTACCCGCAAGGGTAGACCCAATCAAAACTAAATCTCAACGCTACCTGAGAGACGTCAGGCTAGTCGGATGCGTTGAGCAATGATTGACTTCATGGTTTGTAGTAATTTATTGCAGACTCAAATATCACGCAAAAGAATAAAAAAGGTTACAATATCGTTCCGTTTTTTTTGCGCTAAGACGCAACAGTCAGACCCGGGCTTCGTTTCAACAACGGTTTCCAACTTTTTAATTAAAACGACTGTCTAACCGGAAACTGAAATAGACTGGCTGCTATGCAAAAACAAACTGATAGAAACCCGAACATCTTCGAAATACTGGGAATGATCCTGACCGGTTGGGCCATCATTGAGGTGGGCCTGTCGATTATTTGAGCCGTTGCTTCAGCCGCTGTACCATTTCGAGTACTGCGGGGCACACCAATGTGTTTTTGTAGGTTAATTCCATGATTTGCACCATCTTCTTTCGGTCGGTGTGCGGGTATTCCCTGCATGCCCTGGGCCGGTCGTTATAGACGCTGCAATAGTTGTGGCTGTCTAAAAAAGGACAAGGCGATGATTTCAACACATAGTCTTTGTCTTCGTCTATGCGCAGGTACTTTTCAATGAAATCGCCCGGCTTCATGCGCAGCGCTTTGGCCACGCGTTCTATGTCTGACTGATAAAAAATGGGGCTGGTGGTTTTGCAGCAGTTGGCACAGGTAAGGCAATCGATCTCTTCGAAAACCTCTTCGTGCACAGTGTGGAAATGCTCATCTACCTCACGGGCATCCTTATCTTTCAGCTTCAGCAGGAACTTTTTGTTCTCTGCCTTTTGGCGCTCCGCTTTTCGTTTAAACTCTTCCAGATCCATCGCGCAAAGCTAATCAATTGGTGTCTTTCGCCCGGCACGCGTCAACATCGCCCCGGTGTGCCCCAGCGCATACCCGGCACGGTAACTACCTGCGGCACATCGATTTATAGAGACAAAACTGGCACTTCTTTACATCTTCTGTTTGCACAAAAGGCTTCTTATCATCAAAAATTTCTTCGATGAGCAAGTGAAGCAACCTGGCGTATTGAACCAGGTAAGGTTTTGCATCTGCAATGGGTTGTTTGCCCGAACCTAACACGTGGCCGAACGTAAAGTTCTTCTCGAAAAGATTTTTGCGGTTGAATAACCCCGGCTGAATGGCATCCACACCCTGGGGGTTTTGCAGGTGGTAGACGTACGCATAAAGAAATGTCTGGAAGGCCGCTTTGTTGTGTTTCTGATCGCGCGCAAACAACGATTCAATGCTCTCAAAATTCAGGTCATCGCGGCCGGTTTTATAATCAATTACGCGCACACGACTGTCTTTGCGGTCGGCCCGGTCGATGTTGCCGCCTACCTGCACCTTTTTGCTATTGGGCAGCTCTATGAAATAAGAGAAAGAATGCTCCAGCATCAGTACCTCAAAAGGTGCATAGGCTTTGTCTATCTCAAGTATACGCTGCACAAACGACCGCGCAATTTCTTTCACCACCACACGCTGGCCTTCGTACACCACGGGCTGCTGTTCGGGCAGGTGAAATTTTTTGCGGAAGGCACGATCAATTAATGCATCAATACCGGGTGTAGCCTCTGAAATGGCGGCCTCGGTAACAACACCCTTGTTTTGCTGCCGCAGGTCATCGTAGAACCAGTGCACCACATCGTGCACTACGTTGCCGAACGTGCGCGCATCCATATCTTCCTCCACCTCTTCGGCCTCCGTCATGCGCACCACGCTTTTCAGATAGAACCGGAGAGGGCACTCGATGTAATCGTTAAGATTGGATGGCGACAGTTTGGTTTGCGCCTCACCAGACACCTGCACCACATACTTTTCCATCTGCCCCAATACTTCTTTCGTTTTAGGTATTACAATAGGGCGTGCCTGTTGCACATACACCGGGTTATGCAACACTTTCCGGTGCACCTCCAACTTCGACTCCATGAGCACTTGCTGCAGGTAGCGGCTCATCTCACCATTACCAATTACATCGGGCTCTGTGTTGTAGTAAAAATGAATGTTGCCCGCCCGCTGCAGCACACGGTAGAACAAATAGGCGTACATGGCATCCTGGTGTTCGTGCGTGGGCAACCCATAGGCTTTGCGGATGGCATTGGGGATATAGGTTCCCTGCTTGGCGCCAGCGGGCAGCATGCCCTCATTCAACGATAGGAATATCACATTGTCGAAGTCGAGGTTGCGGGTTTCGAGCACACCCATGATCTGCAAACCCCGCAGCGGCTCGCCACTGAACGGAATTTTTTGCGACAGCACTACCTGCCGGAACAATTTCTGAAAGCCGCGCCACTCGGGTGCAGCCGGTGACTCAGAGAAGATGGTATGCAGCCGCGACAGGTGCTGGTAAAAATGAAAGGCATATTCCCGGTCGAAGCTTTGCTTGTCGCTAAACGTGGCACCCAGATAAGATACCAGCTCCAGCAGGTACGAGGTGGCCTCGGCTGCTTCTATCGGTTTGAACAGCAACGCGAAGATGCTGGCTTCTCCCTTCAGTTCCTCCTGCGTAACATAAACCCGGTTTTTGTGTATGATATCATCCCACTTGTCTTCCGCCTCCTTGCCCGCCAGGCTTTCCACATACGGATGCCCGAGTAGAGCCGTTACTTCGCGATGGCCAAAGGTTTGTCCTCTTCTTCTGGTCTGCATCTCGATGGCGAGGTCGAGTAAGTTGTAGAGCGGTGTTTCCCGCAAGGGGAAGCCCATCGTTACGTTGATGTCTTGCAGCTCGGCAGGCATGGCATGCAGCACGGGCAGCAACATGCTTTCATCGGGCAAAACCAACACCGTTTTGGCCAGTTCCATGGCACGGTTTTCTTCAGGTAAGGTGGCAAGTATTTCTTTTACCAAGGCGCCCGCCAGTTTGGCCTGCCCGATTTTTTGAGGTACTCCTGTGAGCACTATACTCTTTTTGGCCTTCAGAAAATGGTTGGGGGGTTGTTCTTCGAAAGTACGTTTCAGAACAGGATGTTTCCGGTATTGGCGCATAAACTGCCCGGCTTCCTGAATGGCGCTGAAAGAATAGTAAGCATCTTCATCCCAAAACACCTGGGCTCCTTGTTCCACCGCACGTGTCAGCAATACGGCTTCGGCCTTCGTCAGCGCGTTGAAGCCGGCAAAAACATGTTTATCTGCAGCGTGCGCCAGACCCTTTTTCAGAATTCGGTCGGCTACTTCGCGGTGAATCATGCCTTCGTAACCCAGACCCTCCTTCTTCAACTGCCTGGTAAACTCGCTGTATACTTTGGGGAGCTTGCGCCACAGGCGCAGAAATTGTTCTTTGGTATTGCTCGGCCTTTCTTCGAAGTGAAGCCAAAAGCTTTGCAGAAAATTTTTTTGTTCTTCCGTCAGGTAATCGAACGTTTCATCGAGTTCTTTGATTTTGCTAAGGTCTTTGAAAAGTTGGGGCGCATTGACCATGTATTTATCCAACTCGTCAAAATCGCGCAACAACATATCGCCCCAGAAGAAAAAGCGATCGAACGGCTCGGTGAGGTTGAGCACCTGTCCGTACACCTGGTAAAGGCGGTGGATGAGCGTGAGGCGATCGGGTTCCTTCAACGTGCTTTGCGCCCGAAAATATTCTTCGATACTGATGAGGTGCGGTGCCCACTGGGGCCGGGCCAGCGCTTGCGAGAGGTAATGTTGAAAATACAGGGCGGCTCTGCGGTTGGGGAAAACGAATGTGTGATCCTCCAACTCAGGTCTTGCTGCATATCGTTCCGCCAGCTCTTTCAGAAACGGCACCATGCTACCTCAAAAAATTAAATACATCCATCAACGCGCTCAAAACAAACTCAAGTTCGATTTATTAATAACCTCTTCCACTCTCAAGTCGTCCAGGTATACCAGGTAAGCCTGCACGTTGGGATAGCCCATTTGTGCCAGCACATGGCCATATTTTTCAACCTGGTCTTTATCGGCCGTTTTCTTTTTGCCGGTTTTGTAGTCTACCAGCACTGTTCGGTTGTGACCAAACATAATCCGGTCAATTCGTTTCTGTTCGAAACCCGGCAACAACACCAGTGCCTCCGTTTTTACTTTCCAATCTTTCGTAAACCAGGCGCCTATCTGCGGATGGGCCAGCAGGGCAGCCACATCTTCCTTCAACCTGAGCGCTTCGTCTTCGGGCAGGGCGGTTTCCAATAGAAACTGTGCAAGCACTTCCTCTGCCTGTGCCTTATACTCAATGCGCGACAATACCTGGTGCACCAGTATGCCCCGGTTGATCTTGCTGCGCCTTTCCGAAGTTTCATCGTCAAAGAATTCCGCACCCTGCCGCTTGATCACGAGTTTGGTGCGCCAATCGTGCGAGGTATACTCTTTTAGTTCGATCATGGCTGTGTCTTCGCCACCCCCCTGTTCAGACTCATAGGCTATCTCTCCCCACTCCAGCGTACCATTTTTTATTTTTTCCTGAAGCGTACTATTGCCTACCGACCGGTACACCAGGTCGCCCACGGTGGTTAGCCGGCTATCCTTGCCTTTTGTAAACACAATCAGCCCATGTTCGGCCCGTGTAAAGGCCACATATAAAAGGTTCAGATTATCGAGGTGCACCTTGGTGTATTCATTCCGAAAATCATCTTCGAACAAAGTGTTCTTCAGATCATTGCCATACTTTACCGCCACCTTGCCCAGTTGGTTAAAAGGTGCGCAGTCGCTATCTACCCACAACAACGGGCTCTTGAAGCCTTCGTGGTTCAAAGCCCAATCGCAGAAAGGAACAATGACAAACTTAAACTGCAATCCTTTTGACTTATGTATCGTGAGTATATTCACCGCATTGACACTGGCCGACACCTGGATGGATTTTTTCTCCTTGTAAATTTCCCACCACTCCAGAAAAGAGCCGATGTCAGTTTTCTCGCGTGCCGAAAATTCCAGCACGGCATCCTGAAAAGCCTGCAGATAGGCCAACTCTTCGGTTTGTTTGCCCAATTGAAAAATACGCACCAGTTCTTCCGACAGTTCGAAAAGTGACAAGCGCAACAACTGACGTGATTTTTGCAAAAACTCAACGGGCAACAAATCTTCCAATTGCCGCGCCTTAGCTTTCACGAAAAGCTGGTCGAGCCCCTGGTGTTGCGATACCTCGAAAGCCAGTTGGCCTCTGGCCACAGCATCGTCAGGGTTTTTGAGATAGCGAATGGCGGTGATGATAATGTTGACAGAGAGGGCTGAGTCAAGCCGCAACGATTCGTTCGAGATCACATCGTAGCGATAGCCTTCTTTGGCATCGGCCGAATGGCGAAACTGCAATAGATAGTTGGCTATGCGCTGGCCTTCACCATTCGTTCGCACCAAAATGGCAATGTCTTTCAAGGCAGCCCCGGCATCCTGCAACTGCTCCAGCCACCCGGGCAAGGTACGCAGTGTCTGCTCTTTCCAGTCATCGCCTTCTTCGTCTTCCATAAAATGAACCCGCACAAAACCCTGGTCGGGCAAACGCGAAACGTTTTGGTTTACATCGTTGTATACCTCGGCCGGTAACGGATGGGCTATGGCTTCGGTAATCTGCGTAACGGCCTGCTGAAAAAAAAGGTTATTAAAATCAATTACCCTGCCCGCGCTGCGGTAGTTGGTATTTAATGGAACGATCGCCACCCTGTTTTCACCAAACTCCTTCACCACTTCGCTCTGCAACAGTTCCAGATCACCCCCCCGCCATCGGTAAATCGACTGCTTTACATCGCCTACTATCAGGTTGGCGTTGCCCTGGTCGCTCGCTTCTTTCAGCAGCGGAACAAAGTTTTTCCACTGAAAGCCGGAAGTATCCTGGAATTCATCGATCAGGTAGTTTTTGAAGTACGATCCTACTTTTTCATAAATAAACGGTGTGTCGCTGTCGTTAATGATGCCATTCAGAAATTGCGAGGCATCCGACAACAACATGAGGTTGTTCTCCTCCTTGTATTCGCGCAGTTTCCGCGTTACATCGGTTATCAAACCAAAAGCATAATAATTCTCCAGCACCTTTTCCGCTGACTTGTAGGCCAGCAGGTTCTTCTTGTCAAAGCTCACCATTTCGTTGAGCAGTGGCATCAACTCCTGTTCTGCCAAACTCTTCAGCAAACCGGCATTTCTTGATTTTCTGGATGGCCAGTCCGCACTGCTCACCAAAGCACCTTGCAATCGTTGCCCTTCAGCGGAAACGTATATTCCCTGAGAAAAGTGATTAAAATATTTGTAAGCAGTGCCCTGGTCTTTGAAGTTAAAGTCGTCAATCGAAATATTGTTTCTGGCCAGTATGGCCATTGCCTGTTGTGCACGCGTCTTCATGAACTGCATGAACTGCGCCACCTCCTTATTCAGCACATTTAAAATGCGCTGATGGTCGTCAGCCGACCAGTCGGGTTTCACTACCTGGGTTTCGATGGCCTTAAACTGTTCCTTGAAAATCTCCTGCAAAAATCCACGCAACGACTTCATTACGTCCCAGTTGTCGCCTTCTTTCAACCGGTCGCGCGAAAACTGCACCACCCATTGCGTAAGCTGGTGGTTGTGGCCGAGTTCGTCCATCAAGGAGGCCAGCACCTCATCCAACACCATTTCGTGGTCTACCTCCAGGCGGAAGTTGCCCAGCAGGCCGGCCTCGCGGGTGAAAGAACGGATAACGCGTTGAAAGAATGCATCGATGGTGCTGATGGCAAACTGCGAGTAGTGATGTAAAATATTCGACAACACAAGCTGGCTTTGGCGCTGCAACTGCTGCGCATCTAAGTTCAGCTCTTCCTGAATCTCGCGGCTAAGGTTGTTGGGCCGGTTGTTGGCAAAATCGTTGAGGTAATGAAGGATGCGCTCCTTCATTTCTTGAGTGGCCTTATTGGCAAAAGTTACGGCCAGAATATATTTGAAATAATCCCCTTCCCACCGCAGGGCCAGCTTAATGTACTCTTTGGCCAGTGTGCGCGTTTTGCCAGAGCCGGCCGAAGAGCGATAGACGTAAAAAGTTTTGTCCAACTTACCTGGTTTAACCTTCGCTAAATTACAACAGGCTATTTACATTCTTTTAATGCCACCCAAAATGCTTTTTTAAAAGAAAAAATGTGCCTTACCCCAGCGCGCTGCCAAAAGAAATTAAGAGATTGCCGAAAGAAAAATGTAACTTGTAGTAACGTCTATGTTGCGCAAACTTTACTTTCTTGTTCCTAAGATATTTTACAGCTTCCCTATTCAGTTGTTTTTGAATAACCTGAGGCGTAACCAGGTGCTGATCTTGGGTTGGATCATTTTGTTTGCCATGATTACCGGCAACTTCGGCAAATACCTTGGCATTCCTTACCTTTTTCTGGACCCGGAATACCTGAATCAGGTGAACTTCACCAGCTTCTTCATATTAGGAGCCACGTTGGCTGGCTTCACCACCGCTTTCCACATTACGGGCTACATTAACGATGGACACCGGTTTTCTTTTGTAGGTGCTTTGCCCCGGCCTTTCACAAAGTTCGCCATCAATAACAGCATCATTCCCGCCATTTTTTTTATTTTATACCTGTCGGAAATCTTATCGTTTCAAAAAAATAATCAGTACATCACCGGCAATGAGCTGGCGCTGAATGTGGCGGGTCTGATAACAGGATACCTTGCCATGACGGTGGTCTTCTTTGTGTACTTCAGGCTCACCAACAAAGACATCTTTAAATACATGGTGTGTCGCATCGATGAAAAGATCAAGTCGAATGTAAAAGTAACGCGTGCCAGCGCCCTGAAGAAGCTGGACATTGCGCGTAAAAAGCAAGTACGGGTAGACTACTACCTCGATGAAAAATTCCGATTTCAAAAAGTAGACGACAGTGCCTTTTACGATAAGGCGACCATTGTGCAGGTGTTCGATCAGAACCATTTCAACCTTGTAGTAATTGAACTGCTGATCTTCGCGTTGGTATTAGTATTGGGCCTGTTCAAAGATTTTGCTGCTTTTCAACTACCCGCTGCTGCCAGTTTCATCATCTTCCTCACCATTTTTGTCATGCTGGAGGGCGCCTTCGAATACTGGTTTGGCGGATGGTCTGCCACGGCAGCCTTGTTATTGTTTCTGGTGGTTAACCACCTGGTCGGGGAAGAATTCTTTACGAAAAAGTATGAGGCCTTCGGACTGGACTACACCAGTGCCCCTGCACCTTATACGATAGAAAAGTTGAAGGAACTAAACGACAGCAGTGCGATTAAAGAAGACCGCGAAGCTACGCTGGCCATGCTGAACAACTGGCGGCAAAAGTTCGATGCCCCCCCCAAGATGGTATTTCTATGCGTAAGTGGTGGCGGCAAGCGCGCAGCCCTATGGACGTTGAACTGCCTTCAAAAAAGCGACAGCGCCTCGCACGGCAAGTTGATGAGAAATAGCGTGCTGGTTACAGGCGCATCGGGCGGGCTTATTGGCGCCAGCTACTTCAGAGAACTGAAACTGCGCGAGAAAAACGGAGAAAACATACAGCCCTATGCAGCCATACACCGCGACAAAATTTCTACCGATAACCTCAACCCGCTCATCTTCAGTTTGCTTGCCAACGATCTGTTTGTAGGCTTTACCGAATTTCGCTACGCAGGCAACTTCTACCGTAAAGACCGCGCCTATACCTTCGAGGAGCAATTGAACCAAATTACGGAAGGATTGATGGACAAACCCATTAGTGCATACCGCGATCCGGAAATGAGAGCCGAAATACCGATGGTTATCCTAACACCCACCATTATCAATGACGGCCGCAAACTTTACATTGGCTCCAGGCCGGTAACCTTTATGAATTACGATGTACTTGCGCTACCCGCCTATGAAGGCACCAAATACAGCGGCATAGACTTTCACCGAATGTTTGCCAAACAGGGTGCCGACAGCCTGCGGTTCCTCTCTGCTCTGCGTATGAGCGCCACCTTCCCCTACATAACACCTAATACAACGCTGCCCACAGAGCCGCCTGTGCAAATAATGGACGCTGGCATTTCCGATAACTTTGGCGTATCGGATGCGGTAAGATTTATGTACGCATTCAAAGATTGGATCGATGAAAATACTTCGGGTGTGGTTTTCCTTTCCATCAGAGACTCGCCCAAGGTGCACCAAATCAATGCCACGGCCGGACAAACCATTATGGACGACCTGACGCAGCCCATCAGCAGCGTCTACAATAATTTCGAAAACTTTCAGGACATCAACAGCGACCTGCTGGTTGGCCATGCCCATTCGTGGTTCAGCAAACCCATACACAGGGTAGATTTGCAATACCAGGCCGACAGCTATCTTCCCAACCTTCAAAAGATGGACAGCCTGCGGCAAAACAGTGCCCGTGCCTCCCTCAGTTGGCGGTTAACCACGCGCGAAAAGCAGGGAATTGTGAATGCGTTTAATTCTAAGCAGAACCAGGAGCAGTTGCAACTATTACTGAACATTTTGAACGACTGACTATCTGCCATACCCGGGACCTCGCAAAACCACACCGTTGCGCTCGCCTGTGTGCCTGCCGTGTTCGGCTGTTATCTTGCCATTTACCAACACAAAGTAGAAACCTTTTGAATAGGCATGTGGCTTTTCGAATGTGGCGGCATCGCCCACGGTTTTTTCATCGAAGATTACAATATCGGCCGCCATACCCTCTTTTAACAGGCCACGGTCGCGCAACTGAAACTTTTGCGCAGGCAAAGAGGTCATCCTGCGGATGGCTTCTTCCAGCCGTATGATTTTCAATTCGCGTACATATTGCCCAAGCACGCGCGCATTGGTGCCGTAAGCACGCGGATGCGGAACACCCGCGCCAAAGCGATTGATGCCCGCATCGGACGCAAACATATTGAACGGATATTGCATGATGGTCTTCAGGTCGTTCTCGTTCATGCTGAAGTAAACCACTTGCACCCTTTCGGTAGAACCTACCAGATCCAGAATAGTCTCTGCTTCATCTGCTGCCCCGGGTTTGCGCCCACGCAGTTGGTTAATTTGCGAGATGTTCTTTCCGTTTAGAGTTGAATCCGGCACGTAGCGGGCCACCACCGCATAACTGTAGTTGGTTAATTTTTTGCGCTTCAAAGCCTGCAGCATTTCGCTCTTTATCCGGTTGCGGATGGCTGCCTGCGACAATCTCCATTTGAGTGAATCGAACCCGCCCGACAATGCCCACGAGGGCAGCGTGGTGTTGAGTGTGGTACTACTGGCCACGTACGGGTACTGGTCAACGGTAACATCGATTCCTTCCTGCCGCGCCCTTTCCACCTGTGCCACGGTACTTACCGATTTACCCCAATTGGGTTTGTATGTAACCTTAAAGTGCGAAATCTCCACGGGCATGTTGGCCTGCCGCCCAATGTCTATGGCCTCTTCAATGGCTTCCGTCACACGGTCGCCCTCATCGCGAATGTGCGATGCATACACGCCACCCAGCCGGGCGGCTGCCCGTGCCAGCCCAACAACTTCCTCGGTTTTTGAGTATGTGCCTGGCACGTATATCAGCCCGGTAGAGAGACCTACCGCACCCTGGCGCATGGCTTGCTCCACCAGCACTTCCATCTGCTTTTGCTCGGCCGGTGTAGGGTCGCGTTGCACATCGCCCAAAACCTCTCTGCGCACACTGTTGTGGCCGATCAGTGTGGCAATGTTGACAGAGTTTTTCACGCTGTCGATGCTTCGAAAATAGGCCGCCACATCTACATGCGAACTGCCACAATTGCCCGTTACCACCGAGGTAACCCCATCTAAAACAAAATTGGGTGAGGTGGGCACCAGCACATCGTTTCCTTCAATGTGGGTGTGCACATCCACAAAACCTGGGGCCACAATCAATCCCTTCGCGTCAATGGTGCGCTGTGCTTCGCCTTGCAACCTGCCCACGGCAACGATTTTTCCATTTGCTATGCCTATGTCGCCATAGTACCAGGAATTACCCGTGCCATCTACAATCTTCCCGTTTTTGATAAGTATGTCGAAAGTCTGGCCTATGCCCGCAAAGGGAATAAACAAAAGCAAAAGGGTGCTGCGTACAAGTAGGTTCTTCATTAACCAATAATAACAAGGTATTGAATCATTTCACAGCGAAATGATACGGACGGAGCTTTGCAGAAAGATTATCTTTGGTCTTTTTATGAAAAGTGTTGCCGACCTGCAGAAGACGCTTGAGCTGATTAAACTGGAACGCCAGGCCGATCTGGAGTACTACCGCCAAAAAGTGCTGCTGCGCTCGCTGCACCAGCGCACGCAGGAAGGCACTACTTGGTACCCGGTAACCCTTAAGCGCGACTACATTGGAACTGGCGAGCGGTTTGTGATAGAAGTGGAACGCACCAACCACCTGGAGCAGCCACATGCTTTTCAAAGTGGCAAATCCGTCAGTGTGTTTTCCAATGCCACCAGTAAGCCAGAAAAAGAACATGTGGGCGGAGTGATCAACTACGTGCGCGACAATACGATGGTGGTTACGCTTAACAGCGAAGAACTACCCGACTGGCTGGAAGACGGACTGCTTGGCGTGGACGTGATGTTTGACGAGATGACCTACCGCGAAATGGAATTCGCCCTGCGGGAAGTAATGAAAGCAGAAGACAACCGGGTGGCCGAGCTGCGTGAATGGTTGCTGGGCGAAGGTGCAACAAACAATACGGTACACGCGTCAACAAATATTCCCCAGCAGCCCACGGGCTTGCTAAATGAGAGCCAGCAGGCTGCCCTCCAGAAAGTTGTGAACGCACCCGACATCGCTTTTATTCACGGTCCTCCCGGAACAGGAAAAACCACCACCTTGGTAGAGGCCATTGACGAAATTGTGAAGGTGGAAAACCAGGTGCTGGTCTGCGCGCCCAGCAATGCTGCGGTTGACCTGCTGGTAGAAAAACTGAGCGAAAAGGGATTGAACGTAGTGCGCATTGGGCACCCCGCACGCGTAACCGAACAGACGCTTCGCAAAACACTCGATGCCCGCATTGCCAACCACGCCAATTACAGCGAGCTGAAGTCGCTACGCAGACAAATGGAACAGGCGCGCAGCCAGGCGCTGAAATACAAACGGAAGTTCGGTTACCACGAAAAAGAACAGCGCAGGTTGTTGCTGCAGGAAAGCAAAGTATTGAAAGCAGATGCCGACATGCTGGAGTTCTACATTGTGAACGATGTACTACAACAGGCGCAGGTCATCTGTGCCACCCTGGTGGGTAGTTCGCACCCGGTGTTGCGCGGCAGAAAATACCGCACCGCCTTTATCGATGAGGCAGGGCAGGCACTGGAACCTGCCTGCTGGATTCCGATGCTGCGCGCACATAGAGTGGTGTTGGCCGGAGACCACCAGCAACTGCCGCCCACCATCAAGTCGAATGAAGCCGCACGTGCAGGCCTTGCCGTTACCCTGTTCGAAAAGGGCATTGCAAAACATCCAAACGCTGCCGCCCTGCTGCGGGTGCAATACCGCATGCATGAAGACATCATGGCTTTTTCATCTAACTACTTTTACAATAACCTGTTAACAGCGCATGAATCTGTGCAGCGGCAACTGCTTCGGCCCGATCAGCCACCCGTTGAGTTTATTGACACAGCCGGCTGCGGTTTCGATGAAAAGCAAGACGCAGAAACGTTGAGCCGGTACAACGAAGAAGAAGCCCACCTGCTGCTCAGAACAGTAGCCCAACTGGTGAACGAAATAGGGCTGGAGCAGTGGTTATCTGAAAAAATTACACTGGGGGTTATCACACCCTACCGCGCCCAGGTTGACTTACTGCACAAGCTGGCAGAAAACAACACCGTGCTTCATGCTCTGCACGGACTCGTTACCATCGATACCGTAGATGCTTTTCAGGGTCAGGAGCGCGATGTCATTGCCATCAGTTTTGTACGCAGCAACAACAAAGGCGAAGTAGGGTTTTTGGGCGACATCCGCAGAACCAACGTAGCCATGACGCGGGCGCGCAAGAAACTGATCATGGTGGGCGACAGCGCTACGCTGGGCGCGCATCCATTTTACCTCCAACTCATAGAATTTGTGCAAAAAAAAGATTTTTATCGCAGCGCTTTCGACTATCACGCGGGGTAAGACAAGGGCAAGTTTACAATAAAGGTGGTACCCTGGTACAACTTACTTTCGAAGCGAATACGCCCGTGGAGTTTTTCTACCGCTTTCTTCACAATATACAAACCCAGTCCGTTGCCTTTGGAGCGCTCGTTACCGCGAAAGTACATATCAAAAATGCGCGCCTCCACTTCCGGAGAAATGCCCTGGCCATTGTCGCTTACGCGGATTTCTGCCTCACCGTCTGCCTCCGACACCTTCAATAAAATGTGAGGGCTCTCCACACCACAAAAGTGAATCGCATTCTCAATCAGGTTCTCAAGAATAATGCGTACCAATGCGGGATAAGAGGTAATGGCGCTGTTGGTCTCCATCACAAAATCTAACCTGATATGGCGCTGCCTGATCTCTTCCGCGAAGTTCTGCTTGATATCTTCAAACAATTGATCCATCAACACCTCCCGATAAACCAGGTGCTGGGCGCCCACATCAGAAATGGATTGCAACTTCACCAGCATCTTATCAAGGTTGTGGGCAGTTTCTTTTACTTTAGAAAACAGCTCCAGCGCGTTCTGGTCTTTCACGGTAATGTTGGCTACTTCTGCCAATCCTAAGAAAGTGGTGAGTGGCCTGCGGAAATCGTGCGAAGACCGGTAGAAGAATGTGTCGAGCTCTTTATAGGCCTGCTTCAGGTCGTTGGTTCTTTCCTCAATTTTCTTCTCCAGGTCGAGGTTAATTTGCGAAATGGTTTGATTGGCTTCGATAAGTTCTTCTGACTGCGCCTGTATTTCTTCATTCTTTTCCGTTATCTCCCGGTTCAGGCGCGAGAGCAACTCGTTATTTTCTGTCAACTCTTCGGCTTGTGCCTGAATTTCCTCTTTTTGTTCCAGAATATTTTTGTTTGCCTTCCGTATGTTACGGTTGTAGCGGTAAGTGCTGAAGGCCAGCGCTGAAATCAGTACAACGGCAGTAACCGATGCCCATGTGATGCTGCGTTGTGTTTTTAGCCGCGATTCCTGCAAATCCATTTCTTTATCGCGCAGCAAAGCCTGCTGGTTGAGCATCTGAATTTGTTGCTCCTGCTGGTCTACCTTGTAGAGCGCCTCCATTTCGGCCATCTTTACCTGAGCCGCCTCGCGGTAGATGCTGTCGTTATAGAGAATGAATTTCGACTGCTCGTAAAAGGCCTTCTTGTAATCGCCAATGGCTGCGTAGTAAGCGGCAAAAACCTGATGGTTATTCCGCTTTTGCATTAAGGAACCGGTAATATTTGCCAGCGTGCGTGCTTTTTCCAGATACCCGCGGGCTTCATCGTACCGCTTCATCCTTAGCAACAGATCGGCTAACACATTATAACTCACACCCAGGTTTTTCTCGTTCATCACCCTATTTTCCACCTCAATGGCCTTCATTTGATATTCCAGAGCCCGCTGCAACTGATTTTGCTGAATATATGCCAGTGATAAATTAGAGAGTGCAGCCGAAACCCCCTCTTCGTGGCCTATTCCATTCCAAATGCCATAGGCTTGCTCTAACGCACGGATGCCTTCGTCAGTCTTTTTCTCTTCCAACCTAAGTAAACCTAACACATTAAAACAATTTCCAACCCCTCGTCTGTCGCCAATGGTTTGGCGTATACTTTGCGATTTTCTTATGTATTCTTCCGATCGCTCGTAATCTTTCCGCTCCATAAATATCCACGCAAGGTCTGCATAGGAATGTGCCGTGATGTAACGCAAGCCCAACTTTTCGGAAATCTTCAGCGCTTCAAAATGATACTTCATGGCAATATCGTGTTGCGACAGATCCGTGTAGGTTTCTGCCAAGCGAAGATAGATTTCTGCCACCTGTGGCGGATAACTGTAGTGTTCGCTCAACTGCAGCGCCTGCGTAGCGCTGGCCAACGCACGGGGGTACTCACCCAACCGGTAGGCTAACTCTGCCTGGTTAAGGCGACACTTGATCAAATGAAAATAGTCGCGCTCCTGGTTAGCCAGGTCGCACATCTTATTATAAAAAAGTTCAGAATTTTTAAAATCGAGTTTGTTTTCGTAGTAGATGCCAAACAGGGTCCATAGTTCAGCAAACAGGTACGCATCATCAGGCGAAGATTCTGTGAGCAATACTTCCGCTTTTTTCAGCAACTCAAACGCCTCCTCATTTTTCCACTGCACCAGAAATACCTGTGCCATGTTGCGGTAGAGGGTAGATGTTTTTCTATCATCGCCCTTTATACCTGGCAACGTCAAAGCTCTTGTATAGTAAGCGAGAGCTGAATCATACTCTGCCAGTTCGTATTTTAGCTTGCCAATCATTTGCAACGCATACGCGTCATCTTCTTCGGCCCGATCTGTTTTTACCGACATAGCATGTTCATAGTAACGCAAGGCCTCTTGAAATTCTCCTTTAGAAAAATAGCCGATGCCCAGCCGGGTGTAGGCACTCTTCAGGCCCTTGGCGTAATTATTGCCCCGCGCCAGTTCATAGGCACGTTGGGCATAGCTGAAGGCAAGGCTGTCGTTAAAATCATACAGGCGGTAGGAAATGGCATTCATCAAATCCACCTGCTCAATGGGGTCGGTGGATTTATCGAGCAACAACCGAAGGCTGTCGGCCACGCGCACCTGGCCATTCACCGAAGAAACGACTCCGAATACCATTAAAAAAACCCAAAGCCATTTCTGGTTACCCATAGACAGTTAGGGAAACATACATTATTTCCTGATTGTTTTCAACTTTGTTTTACACCATTTCAACGATATTGAACCAACGTTCTTACCTGCAATCGACTGCACTTTTTCGCAATACCGGATTAGACATCTACACCATGAAATTCTGCGATGCCGCTCTCAGCTACTATGCCAACCTGCATTTTAACAGGCCTTTACCGGCCGGCATGGCGGTGATGAACCCCTACCACGACCCCGGCACGTTTGGCCTTTGCACAAAATTCTTTCATAAGTTTTATCCCGATTCCCGACCTCGAAAGGTTTTGTTGGGCATTAACCCAGGTCGTTTCGGCTCTGGCACTACCGGCATTTCATTCACCGACCCCATCAGGCTGGCAGTAAACTGTGGTATTGAGAACGCCCTCGTCAAAAAACCAGAACTATCCAGCGACTTCATTTATCAAATGATTGACTTGTGCGGTGGGCCGCAGGTGTTTTACCAGCATTATTTTGTCACGGCTGTGTCACCTCTGGGTTTTCTGAAGGATGGTAAAAACATCAACTACTATGACGACCCTGGCCTCACCCGGGCAGCCTTGCCCTTCATTGTAGAGTCGATGGAAGGTTTAATAAAATTACCTATCTACCGCGACCTCTGCTTTTGTATTGGCGAGGGTAAGAACTATGATTTTCTCTTTAAGATGAATGAACAGCACCAGTGGTTTGGGGAAATAAAGGCGCTGCCCCACCCGCGTTTCATCATGCAATACAAACGCAAACAACTCGAACGCTACCTGCTGGTTTACAAAGCTGCCCTGGGTTTCTGACTATTGAACTTTTCGTCTTACCCCGCGCACGGCCTCGGCCGTCCAGGGATCATCGGGCCAGGAATGTTTGGGATAGCGCATGCGCAGTTCCTTGCGCACTTCGTGATAGGCCACCTGCCAGAAACTTTTTAGATCTTGTGTAACCTGCACGGGTTTATACCCGGGTGAAAGCAAATGCAACAGTACGCGCGTGCGCCCCTGGTTAACGGTGGGTGTTTCGGGCAAGCCAAACATTTCTTGCAGGCGCACCTCCATGATGGGCGCGCGGCCATCTGAAAAATACTGAACCTGAATGAACGATCCGCTGGGCACCTCCAACCGCGAGGGCGCCCATTCATCTAACCGGGACTGCAGGGCCCAGGGCAACAGCGTAGATGTGATGGCAGGCAGGTCCAAACCTTCGAGGTCGCGTTGCCGGGTTACGGGTTCCAGAAAGGGAACCAGCCAGTTTTCCAGGCTTGCCAGCAAGGCTGCATCGCTCACGTCAGGCCATTCTTCTTCTGTTCGCCAAAGGCGCAAGCTGAGCACGCGTGCCTGCCAATTTTGTTGCGGCTCTCCCCACCCCAGTACTTTTAGTCCGCTGTTGCGGATGTGATCACAAAGCACGGCCATTTTTTTGTCGCGGGGAATTGCCTGCAGCGGCACCGACTTCAAAACAAGGTTGCCAATGCGTTTCTCTTTCACCGCCTCCACCATGCCGCGTGTGTCATCCCACCGCACTACTTCATGCACAGTGGCCAGGTGCTCCAGGTCTGCCTCCTGCAGGGGAGCCGCCATAAATATTTTTCCTTCTCCTCCTCCAGCATCGAGGTGCGCTACAGACAACCAGCTTTCGCGCGTAAGCGGATCGTGCGGTGGCAGTTTTACAACTCGCCCGTTGGCCAGCTTAAATCGCTCGCTGTTCTTGTCTGTTTGCCTGGCTATCCGTTCGGGGTAGGCCAAGGCCAGCAATTCCCCCACCTCCTTATCGGCAACAATCGCGTTATCCGGATAGCAGTTGAACAACCTACGCCACGAAGCGGCCAGCTTTTCGATGCGCTCCAACGCATTTCGATCGGCCTGAACGCGTTGGCCCCCACGCCACTTGCGCAGGGTTTCCACCCGCAGCGAAGCATCGGCCCCGGCCTCCCGCGGCAACGGGTCGCGTTCTTCCAATAAGGCCGTCACATCGGTGGCCAGGCACAAAGCTCTTTGCGACCAGCCCTTTGCTTCCAGCAACAGGTGGGCCAAGCGTGGGTGGGTGGGTAGCTTCACCATCTCCCTGCCGCGTGGTGTAATCCGGCCATCTTCCAACGCATCCAACTGTGTAAGAAGATCTTGCGCCTGCTTCACGGCACCCGAAGGAGGTGGTGTGATCCACGTAAGTGAATGCACATCGCCTACACCCCATAGGCTGAGTTCGAGTAGCAGTGGTGCGAGGTCGGCCTCCAATATTTCGGGCGCACGATGGGCCAGCAGGTGTGCGTGGGTTGCCTCCGCCCACATGCGGTAAGCAACACCAGGGCCCAGGCGACCGGCACGGCCTGCGCGCTGGTCGGCTGCATCGCGCGATACTTTGACCGTCTCTAAACGGGTGAGGCCACTGCGCGGGTCGAACCGCGGCACCCGCGCCCAACCACTGTCAATCACCACCCCTATTCCCTCGATGGTGAGCGATGTTTCGGCTATGGATGTGGTGAGTACTACCTTTCTAGCTCCCGATGGGTCGGGAAGGATGGCTTGTTGCTGTTGCCGGAAGGGTAACTCCCCATACAACGGATACACTATCGCTCCAACACCCGCCTCTTCCAGCAATTGTTGTGTTCGCAGAATTTCACCGGTGCCGGGCAGAAACACCAGCAGGTCACCTTTTTCGGCAGCCAGCGCCTTGCGAATAACAGAAAATACTTTTGCCGAAAGATGCGAATCGGCATCTACGGGCACATATTTTAGCGATACCGGGTGTTGGCGCCCCAGGCTGGTAACAATGGGCGCGCCATTCAACTTGGAAGACAGTTGCTCGCCATCGAGGGTGGCTGACATGATGAGCAGCCGTAAATCATCGCGCAGCATCTGCTGCACTTGCAGGCTGAGTGCCAGTGCCAGATCTGCCTGCAAACTTCTTTCATGAAATTCATCGAAAATCACCAAGCCAATGCCCTCCAGGGTGGCGTTGTTCTGAATCAGGCGCGTCAGAATTCCTTCGGTAACTACTTCTATACGTGTGCGCTCGCTTACGCGCGTTTCGAACCGTATGCGGTAGCCAACCGTTTCGCCCACCTCTTCACCCAATTGCGAAGCCAGGCGGGCCGCCACCGACCGCGCTGCCAACCTGCGGGGTTCCAACAGTATCATCTTCTGTCCCTTCAACCACGGCTCTTGCAGCAACCGCAAAGGCAACACGGTGGATTTTCCGGCTCCGGGCGGTGCCTGCAAAATAACCACGGGGCTGCCGGCCAGTTTTCTCTTCAGCTCATCTTCAATTTCCAAAACAGGGTACGCCCGATCCATGGAGGCAAAATTAGCACAAACCATTCCCTTAACGGGAAAGAATGCTCCACTTTCGGGAAGAACGCAGATGTTTTTTTGATGCTTTCGCCCAAAACCGGTAACGGCACCACGCTTGCTTCCAAATACATCACAAGATGAGCTATGAAAACCGTTTGCATTATCGATGACGATGCCACTTTCCAAAAGATGATGAACCAGCACCTGACCAGTATGGGCTATGTGGTGCAATCCATTTTTTCAGGACTTGAGGTAGATGCTTTGCCCGAACGGCCCTATGCCATTCTGCTCGATCATCACCTGGACGATGAGCCAGAAAACGGTTTGGCGATACTTGGCAAACTGAGAAAAAAATTGCCGGGCGTACCGGTTATTTATATGACCAGCGAGCGAGACACAGCCGTTAAAGACGCTGCCCTGCGCAAAGGCGTGTTCGATTTCATAGAAAAAGACCCGGCCTCGTTGGTAAGGCTGCGCAGCGCCCTCGACCAGATAGAGCAACGCGCAACCAAAAACAGTTGGATCAGGAAAATATTCGGCAACAGCCTCGATTAAATGCGCGCCTGGTAGGTATACAGTTCGAAGTACCTTCCCTTTTTTGCAATTAGCTCCTCGTGGCGGCCACGCTCAGCAATTTCGCCATGCTCAATCACCAAAATCTGGTCGGCCTGGCGTATGGTGCTTAGCCGGTGGGCGATGACAAACGTAGTTCGGTTGGCCATGAGGCGTTTCAAACTTTCCTGAATGTAAGATTCGCTTTCCGTGTCGAGGTTGGATGTGGCTTCATCCAAAATCAAGATGCGCGGATCGGCCAGTATGGCCCGGGCAATGGCAATGCGCTGACGCTGCCCACCCGAAAGCTTCACGCCTCGTTCCCCTATCACGGTATCCAGACCTTTTTCAAACCGGTCGGTGAACTCATCCACATGGGCAGCCTTCACGGCCTCGGCCAGTTGTTGTTCCGTTGCACCTGGTCTGGGAAACAAGATATTCTCGCGAATGGTACCTTCAAATAAAAAATCATCCTGCAGCACTACCCCCAACTGGCTTCGGTAACTGTGGAGCGATATGCGCGAAAGGTCTTTGCCATCTACCGTAATGATGCCCGAAACGGGGTTGAGGAACGTGGCCACCAGCCCGGCTATGGTAGTTTTTCCGGAACCGGAGGTGCCTACTAGGGCCGTTACGCTACCGGCCGGTGCTTTGAATGAGACGGACTTGACCACCTCTTTGCCTTCTTCGTAGGCAAACGAAACGTTGTTGAACGCAATATCACCATTAATTCTTCCTATCCGTTCAGTGCGCACGGTTCCATCGTCTTCCACTTCCATGTTCATCAGCTCTTCGGTGCGGTCTAATCCCGCAAAGGCCTCCGTTAGCTGGCTGCCTATGTTGCTCATCTGCACAATGGGCGCGATCATAAAACCCAGGTAAAGCGTAAATGAGAGAAACTCGCCCAGCGTCAACTCGTTTTGGATGATCATATACCCACCGATACCCATGATGCCCGTACTGGCCAGGCCCAGAAGAAAGGCGCCCGCACTGGTAACCAGGCTGGTGGAGGTGAGGCTTTTCTTTACGTTGCGAAAAAGTTTGTCCACACCCTGTTCGAAAATTTTTATCTCCTGTGGTTCTGCATTGAAGCCTTTGATCACCCGCACACCATTCAGTGTTTCGGTGAGGCGTCCGGTTACCTCCGCATTAATGATGCTGCGTTCGCGGAAAATCGGCCGGATGATGGAAAAAGCCTTCAGTGAGATGGCGCCAAAAATGGCCACCGGCACCAGCACATACAGCGTCATCATGGGGCTTATGCGAATCAGCAGCACGAGGCAAATCACAGAAGTAAGTATGCCGCCAAACAACTGAACCAACCCCGTGCCCACCAGGTTGCGCACGCCTTCCACATCGTTCATAATGCGGCTCACCAACGCACCCGATTTGCTGTTGTCGAAGAAGCGTACTGGCAGGCGGAGCACATGCTGCTGCACCTGCGCACGCAGCTTCGAGATAAGATGCTGCGCCTCTACGCTGAGCAGTTGGGTAAGCAGGTACGAAGTAACAGCCTGCAGCAGGATGGCCCCGGCCACCACGGCTAAAAGTATCTTCAACAAGGGCAGGTCGCCTTTGCCAATTACATCATCCATCAGGTATTTGGTAGCCCCCGGCAGCACCAAACCCGCCAACCTGCTGACAACGATCAGGAAAAAACCCACGGTGAGAATACGCCAGCGCGGTGCAACAATGGTTCGGAACACCTTGCTGAGGGAAATCTTTTGCTTTTTATTTTGACTCATAACGGGAGTAAAGACGGAGATAGATAACCAAAGACGTAAAAACCCCGGTTTTATCGCATAAGGTTCGCGGAGAAGGTAGTTTTTTTTGTCCCGATAAAAAAAAGTACATTCAATGCGGATTTTTGAAAGACGCTATGCCAAAAGTAACCATCGGCAGCTTTGCCGAATTTGAACAGTATATCGGGAAAGAATTGGGCGTTTCTGACTATCTGAAAATCAGCCAGGAGCAGATCGACCGATTTGCGGATGCCACGCTCGACCACCAATGGATACACACCGACCCTGTACGGGCAGCCTCGGAGGGTCCATTTAAATCAACCATTGCCCACGGCTACCTTACGCTGTCTGTGGTGCCCTACCTGTGGGAACAAATTGCAGACATTCGGAATTATAAAATGCTGATCAACTATGGCATTGAAAGCCTGAAATTTAACCAGCCCGTGTTGGTAAACAGCGAAGTAAGGTTGCGCGTAAAACTGAAAGCCCTCACCAATTTGCGCGGCATTACCAAAACAGAGATGGATGTTACCCTGGAGATAAAAGACAATCCGAAACCGGCATTTACGGCCACCATCATTTTTCTCTACCACTTCAACTGAGTGGCGCGAGCTGACCGGCAACCGGTGCATGGATTCAGCAACAGGATCGGATTCGTTTATGTTCAGGAGCATTTAATAACTGTGCAGAATTTATTGTAATGGTTGCTCTTTAATTTGCGCCAAATAATTTTTATCATGACTGACCTTCAAAAAATATTTCCTCAGTTCGACCCCGATCTGATTGCACACCTTGAAAAGATTGGTGAAGTGGTTGAGTTTGAAGAGGGCAACATGCTGATGCGCACAGGTCAATATTTTAAGAATTCGATGTTGATCTTGGACGGGCGCGTAAAGCTGTACCGCGAGGGAGACAACGGTGAGGAATTCTTTTTATACTACCTGGAACCGGGCAACGCCTGTGC
>JBMOLS010000035.1:0-3477 GCA_049324055.1 Bacteroidota bacterium
AGCAAGATGGCCGTAAGGGCAAACACCACCACAAAAATGTTGCGTATAAACTCCTGACGCTTCAATTCGTTTGCCTGTTGTGCCTGCGTTTGGCTGAGCAGCGCTATCTCGCTGTCTTTGTTTTCTGTTTCAAACCTTAGTTGGTTCTGGTAGAGCTTCTCAATTACTTTCTGGCTATAGGCGCTGTCTTCCATGGTTTTGAAGCGCTTGTAATACGTCAACGCGTCTTTTAGATTGTTCTCGCGTTCGGCAAGCCGGCTCAACAGATCGTAGCCACGTATTTCCAACTTATAAGCGTTTATCTGTTGGGTTATCGCCAGGCTTTGCTGCACCAGGGCCTTGGCATCTTTAAACTTCCCCTGTGCCATAAACACTTCGGCTTTTCCCAGTTGCGAATCGGCCAGGCCAAACTCGTGGGCATTGCTTTGGTGCAGTTGCTGGGTAGAATCGTAATAGGCCAGCGCCTTGTCATACTCGCCCCGGGCAAATGCCAGCTTTGCCAGTTTAGAAAGCGTGCGCGGTTCTACAATCTGAATTCTCCGGGCCCTCACCACCTGCAGTGCTTTCAATAAATTTTCTTCGGCCAACGCATATTCTTTTCTGCGCAGGTACACATCGCCCGATTCATCGTAGAGGTAGGCCAGCCCGTCCTCATCGTTTAGTTTTTCGCCAATAGATCGCGCAGTTTTGTAGTGACTAAGGGCAATATCGTACTGACCCAACTCTTTGAATACCGACCCTACATTATGGATCGCGAAATTCATTTTCATAGAGTCGTTGATGGCCTTGGCCACACGGAAAGACTGGGTGAAGTAGTAGTAGGCCTCATCGTACTGGCCCATATCCAGGTAATCGTTTCCCAGGAAGTTCAAAATCTCTGCAATGCCCGCGCTGTCTTTGGCCTCCATGGCGTACGTCAGGTTCTGGTTGTCGATTTTCATGGCCGTGCTGAAATCTCCGGTCTGGGCGGAGAGCAGCCCCATTTGCCTGAAGGTGGATTTGACGGCCCAATATTGATTTAATTGTTGTGCCAACTGTTGGGCCTGCGTGGCGTATTCCAATGCTTTGGCGTAGCTGCTGTATTGATAGGCCTCTGACAGCGCAAGCAGCAGACTAACCTTCACCGAATCGGAGGAGGCGTCCTCCAATTGTTCTTCCAATTGTTCTATCGTGGGTGCCTGCGCAAATACCTGATTGCCAAGCAGCAATGCGATGCCGAAGAATAGAGGTTTGATAATTTTGCCCATCACAAAAGCCATAATTTCCAAAATCCCACTATTATAACCAATAATAATGCAACCGGAGTTAAATATTTCCAGCTAAGGCTCATGAGCTGGTCTAAGCGTACCCGCGGGTAAGTCCACCTAACCCATATCTGCACGGCCACCAGAAACAAGCCCTTGCCCGTAAGCCAGATAACGCCCCAAAGTCCTCCGGTAGTCCAGTCGGCCAGGGCCAGGGGCCCCAGGTTGGGCAGCGGGGTGTTCCAGCTTCCAAAGAACAAAACAGCTCCTAACAAACTCACCAGCAGCATCATGGCGTATTCGGCCAGCATAATGATGGCCCAACGAAAGCCTGCATATTCGGTTTGGTAGCCGGCCACCAGTTCAGATTCGGCCTCCGGCAAATCGAAGGGCGCGCGGTTGCTTTCTGACAGCGATGCGATGAAGAAGATAATCCACACTACAAACAGCAACGGCATCTGAAACACATGCCACGCCACCACCCCGCCTACCCGGGTTACCTCCAGGCTTTTGATGCCAAAGAAATAAACGGGTATGGGCGAATGGATGCCTTGCTGTTGCGAGATGACCTGCAGGTCCAGGCTTTGGGCAAAGATCACCACGCACAAAACCGACAAGCCCAGCGGTACTTCGTATGAAATGATTTGTGCAGCGGCCCGAAACGCGCCCAACGTGCTGTATTTATTGCCTGACGACCAACCCGCCACCAGCAATCCAATTACATCCAAAGAAATAATGGCCAACAGAAAAAATACGCCCGTGGGCAGTGCAGCCCCCGCCCACCCCGGACCCAGCGGCACCACCGCGAAGCCGAGGAAAATGGTAATAAAAATAAAAAGGGGAGCGGCCTTGAACAGGTAACGGCTGGCACCCGCTGGCACAATGTCTTCCTTTTGCAGCAACTTCAGCAAGTCGGCCACGGTTTGCAGCGTGCCATAATAGCCCACCTCCATCGGGCCGAGCCTGTCCTGCATAAAGGCAGAAATCTTGCGCTCGGCATAAACGGCCAGTATGGTGTAAGCGACCAGGAAAGGCAGTATGTAAAACAGTGTGCTCACCATATTTCATCAAAATTGGCTAATACTTTTGTAAAGGCCAGCCGCAGAGGTGTAAAATCCGCGCGCTTATTGCCAGAGGCGGTGCTGCTCCAGCCGCAGTTGTTCGCCAAAAAACAGGCGGGTGGCGGCTTCAAAAGATTCGGTGTAATCAGAAACGTAGAAGTGGTGCTCGGGCCGGGGTCTGCCGGGGTTCAGCAACCCCTGTGCAAGCAGGTAGTCTTTCAGTGCCTCGGCCACAACCCCTGCCGAATCGAGTATGGGTATGGCAGGCTGGTAAAAGCTGCTGATTTCTTTTTTAATGAGTGGGTAGTGCGTGCACGCCAGTATGAGTGCTTCAATGTTGGCGAGTGCGGGGTCGGCCAGGTATTTGGCAATGATTTCGTGGCTGATCTGGTTGTGTATAAATCCCTCTTCTATCATAGGCGCCAGCAAGGGCGTAGCCAGCGCATGTACGGCAATGTCTTTTCTTAGTTCTTGAATTTTGCGCGTGTACACGCCCGATTGCACCGTGCGCTTGGTGCCGATCAGCCCAATATTTTTTCCGGTGAAATGCGTAGCTACCCACGCCACCATGGGATCTATTACGTTGATAATGTGTGCCTCTTTGCGCACATATTCCTTCAGCAGTTCGTAGGCAGCGGAGCTGGCCGAGTTGCAGGCTATCACAATCACTTTGCAGCCTTTGCGCAACAAGATATCGGCAATTTTGATGGAGTAGGCCTGTATGGCTGCTTCCGATTTATCGCCATAGGGCAGGTGTGCAGTGTCGCCAAAATAGATCATGGCTTCGTGCGGCAGCAAGGTGCGGATGGCGTGTGCCACTGTAAGCCCACCGATGCCGCTATCGTAAATGCCAATGGGTTGTTCGGGAGTTGCCAAGCAGGGTTGTGTGTGCCCCAAAACTAAAAAGGCGAACGTTACCGCCCGCCTTTTTATGTCAGGAAATATTTTTACTACACGTTGTCCGACAGCTTGGCCAGCACTACTTCGCGCTGTTCGCGGTGGTTGCAATAGCTGCAGCGGAAATGTTTCAGCAGCAAACCGGTTTCATTGTCGGTAGGTCTTTTCTCCACCTCTTCGTTGTAAATTTTCATGGTGAAGTAGCCGCATTCCGAGCACTCTTCGGCATGCTCGTAGGCCATGTATTTTTCAATTTTTTTGTAGCCCGTTTTGTC
>JBMOLS010000035.1:3577-68214 GCA_049324055.1 Bacteroidota bacterium
CATTGTCGGTAGGTCTTTTCTCCACCTCTTCGTTGTAAATTTTCATGGTGAAGTAGCCGCATTCCGAGCACTCTTCGGCATGCTCGTAGGCCATGTATTTTTCAATTTTTTTGTAGCCCGTTTTGTCATCAATCCATACATCGTAATCTACCGAGTGCACCTCGCTGCCCTCCTGGGCAATCTGGTCGGCTTCCAGGTGGTGGTCTTCTTCGTCTTCATTCAGCTTGCGCATAACGTTGCCAGCGGGCGATATGCGCGGCTTGTTGCGCAACTTGCGCAAGCGTTTTTCTAG
The DNA here is from genome assembly GCA_049324055.1 of Bacteroidota bacterium. GTDB lineage: Bacteria > Bacteroidota > Bacteroidia > Cytophagales > Cyclobacteriaceae > ELB16-189. The sequence goes on from JBMOLS010000035.1 coordinate 3,870, forward strand.
AACACGCGGATAGTAAACCCGAACCGAACTGTCGAGCAGGAAGTAGAGAATGATGGAGAGGCTGACCGTAATGAACACACGCACCCAAAACCAGAGCATGCCATGCAACTCGATGCGGTGTGTGAAAATGGTGTTCATGAACAGGAAGGCGGCCAGGATAAAACAGATGACCGCATACCAGAAGTACTGAACCTCGTGCAGGTTTACATAGTCGAACTTCTGCTTGTAGTCTTTGATTTGCAGCAGACGAAATTCGTGGTATAACAGGATGAGGATGCCCAGCACCACAAACGCGGCCCCACCCAGGGCAACGTATTGATCCCAGTGGGCAAACAATGCATTGTGAGATTCCATAAGGTTAAAATAAGGCTTGTTTAGGTTGGTAGAAAGTTACGCAGTTTTTCCAATTCGAGGTCAAAATATCGGCCGTATTTGTAATATTGCAGCAATCATCAAAGTCACTAATTTCGGATACGTTATGGCAAACAATCTGCTGAAAGGAAAGAAAGGAATCATTTTCGGGGCGCTGGACGAGAATTCTATTGCCTGGAAAACAGCGTTGAAAGTGCGCGAAGAAGGCGGCTCATTTACCCTTACCAACGCGCCCATCGCCATGCGCATGGGCAAGATTAACGAGTTGGCCAAGCAATGCAATGCAGAGGTCATTCCTGCCGATGCCACTTCCGAACAAGACCTGAACAACCTCTTCACCAAATCCATGGAGGTGTTGGGAGGTAAAATTGATTTTGTGCTGCACTCCATAGGTATGAGCCCCAACGTACGCAAAGACCGCTCTTATGGCGACCTTAATTATGAATGGTTTTTGAAAACGTTGGATATCTCGGGCGTGTCTTTCCACAAGGTGATGCAAACCGCAGAGAAATTAGACGCCATGAACGAGTGGGGCTCCATTGTGGCCCTCAGCTACATTGCTGCGCAACGCACCTTTCCCGATTATTCAGACATGGCCCAGGCCAAGTCGGTGCTGGAGTCAATCGCGCGCAGCTATGGCTACCGTTTTGGCAAGTTGAAGAAAGTGCGGGTGAATACCATCTCGCAATCGCCCACCAAAACAACGGCCGGCTCGGGCATTTCCGGCTTCGATGTGTTTTTTGACTACGCCAACATGATGTCGCCTCTGGGCAACGCCACCGGTGAAGATTGTGCCAATTACATTGTGCTGATGTTCTCCGACCTGAGCCGCATGGTTACCATGCAAAACCTGATGCACGATGGGGGATTTTCCACCACAGGCATTACAGAAGACCTGATAGCACGTTTAACGAAATAATTTTTTTTAGCCAGTGCCACGCAACTGGCTAAAACTGCCCACATGGTTGCCTTTCCGCACTGCAAAATCAACCTGGGCTTGCAGGTTCTGCATAAACGCCCCGATGGCTACCACGAGCTGAGCACCTGCTTCTACCCCGTGCCGTGGACTGATATACTTGAAATCATCGAGGCACCTTCGCTGCAGTTTACCCAGACGGGTGCTGCCATTCCCGGTAATGCCGATGAAAACCTGTGTCTGAAGGCCTATCAGCTTTTAAGCAAAGAGCATGCGTTGCCATCGGTGCACATTTACTTGCATAAAATTTTACCCACCGGAGCCGGCCTGGGTGGCGGCTCATCCGATGCGGCATTTACGTTGAAAATACTCAATGAAAAATTTGAGCTGGGGCTGTCGCTGGTGCAGTTAGAGCAATACGCAGCCATATTGGGTAGCGATTGCCCCTTCTTTCTTCACGCAACACCCATGTGGGGGAGTGGGCGCGGAGAGATTCTTTCCAAGGCATCGGTTTCTTTGAAAGGCATATACATGGTGGTGGTAAAGCCCCATGTGCATGTGTCAACGGCTGCGGCTTATGCAGGCATACAACCCCACGCGCCCGAAAAAAGAATAGAGCAGTTGCTGACCGAATATGCGTTGAAGGATTGGAAGAATGTTGTAGTAAACGATTTTGAAAAAACGGTCTTCCCTGCATTTCCAGCAATAGAACCCATTAAAAGGGCGCTGTACGCGCACGGTGCCGTCTATGCCAGCATGAGCGGCTCCGGCTCTGCCGTGTTCGGCCTGTTCGAGCGCGAAGTGGCCCTGCAACCGTTTTTCCCTGACGCTGTCTGCTGGTCGGGTTATCTAACGGTTTGATAAATCCTGAACTTTGGGGAACGTGGTGTTGAACCGCTTTTTGAGGTAAGGATAGGCAGCCACAGCCGAAAGAATAACAGCCGTGCCGATGTAGAAGGAAACATCCATCACTTCCTGCTGCCCAAATACAATCAGTGCCAGAATGATGCCGTAAACGGGTTCGAGGTTAAGTGTAAGTTGTATAAAAAATACAGACAGCCGCTTGGTGAGATTAATAGCAACCGCATAGGCGTAAACCGTACATACCAGTGCCAATACAGCAATATAAAACCAGTCGGCTGCGGTGGGTACCAAATGCAGTTGCCCGTCTGCAGACCAGAAATTCTGGTAGAGCGGAAAAAATAAACTAATACCAAGGGTGGCACCCATCATTTCATAGAAAGTAATAACGTACGAATTGGTGCGCGTAACCATCTGTGCATTAATAACACCAAACAAGGCGGCCGTCAATCCCGATAAAATGCCCAACGCCAGCCCTAATGGGTACTCGAATTGAAATGAAAAGATGATGTATAACCCTGCCAGCACCATAACGCCCAGCCCCACTTCTATCACCTGAATTTTGTTTTTGCGGGCAATGGGCTCCAGAAAGGCAGCCCATAGCGAACAGGTGGCAAAACCCACCAGGCTGGTGGAGGGGTTTGAAACACGACCTGATAAAAAGAAACTGAGCCAATGCAGGGCTACAATCAAGCCGGTACCCATCAGTCTAAGCATGTCCGCACGGCTTACAGCAAAAGAGCCTTTCAGTAAAAGTATAACACCCCCCATGCCGAGGGCGGCCAGCAGCGTGCGGTAGAAAACCATTTCAACGGCAGGTATACTGACTAGCTTGCCCAGAATGGCCGTAAAACCCCACAGAAAAACGAGGAAGTGCAGTTGTAGGTAGTCGCGGGTGGTGGCCATTTATCGGGGTACGTAGCGATACATGCCCAGCGAAATGACTGCGAAGATCATGTTGGGGATCCAGGCGGCCAACCAGGGCGAGAGCGACCCCGCCTCGGCAAATGTTCGCGTAAGCATAAAAAATAATATGAACACAAAAGCAAGCAAGAAACCCAGCGCAATCTGAAATCCCGTGCCGCCACGGCTTTTTCGGGCAGATACCAAAACGCCCATGAACACCAGCACAAAAATGGTGAAGGGCGAAGCATACCGAATGTGTTTCTCTACCTCAAAAACTTCCGCACCGGTCGATCCGCGAAAGCGCAGTTTGTCAATGTGTTCGTTCAACTCTGTAATGGTCATGCCATCGTACTTGCGGTCTTCGTTTTTAAAGTCTTCGGGCGAAATGTTCAGGGCGGTGTCCATCGTAACACCTTCGCGCATCAGCTTGCGCAACTGCGATTTACGATTCACCTTAAACAAATCGTCTATCTGCTTGTGTTTCCAGTGCTTTAGTACCCACGTATTTTTTACCGTGTCCCACGTAATGTTATCGGCTGTTAGTTTCTCTACCAATCGGTTGTCTTCAAAACGCTCCAGCGTAAACTGGTAACCCGAGTTCGACTGGTTGTTGTAGTTATGAATGTACATAAACACGTTGGGCTCCACCTGCATGTGTATGTTTTGGCGGTCGGAGTAGGTGCGGCTTTTGATGTACGTCATTTCAAAGTCTACCCTTTCGCGGTTCGATTTCGGGATAACCCAGCCGTTTAGCACAAAGCTGGTGGTTGCCAGCAGCAGCGAAGCCACAAAATAAGGCCACAACAGGCGAACGAAGCTGACGCCACTGCTCAAGATGGCAATGATTTCGGTGTGTGCTGCCAGTCGCCCGGTAACGTATACAATGGCTATGAAGATAATGATGGGCGAAATGAACCCTGCTATCCAGGGCACATAGTCCAGGTAGTAACCGATGATGACGCTGCTACTCAGATTATTCTTGCTGAACTTGTCTATTTTTTCGGTCAGGTCAATCACCACAATAATGGCAATGAGTATCAGCATCACAAACACGAATGTGCTGAGGATTTTTTTGATGATGTAGCGATCCAGTATCTTCATTGCTCAAAGCCGTTGCGAAACCATCTTCACCATTTTGTTCTTCCAGCCGGCAAAAGTGCCTGCCATGATCTGCTGCCGTGCCTGGCGCACCAGCCAAAGGTAAAAGGTGAGGTTGTGAATGGAAGCAATTTGCGCGCCTAAAATTTCTTTGTTGATGATGAGGTGGCGAAGGTACGCTTTACTGTAGAACGTGCTGGCGTAACCACCCAGCGCCTCATCGATGGGGCTCAGGTCGTCTTTCCATTTTTCGTTGCGAATGTTGATGATGCCCTGCGTGGTGAACAACATGCCATTGCGTGCATTGCGCGTAGGCATTACGCAATCGAACATGTCTACCCCCAGGGCAACGCACTCCAGAATATTTTCGGGTGTACCCACGCCCATAAGGTAGCGGGGCCGGTCGGTTGGAAGAATGCCGCATACCAGGTCGGTCATTTCGTACATGATGTTGTGAGGCTCGCCCACCGACAGCCCACCAATGGCGTTGCCAGGCTGGTTTTGGCTGGCAATAAATTCGGCCGACTCTTTTCTAAGGTCTTTGTAAACGCTGCCCTGCACAATGGGGAACAGTGCCTGCGAATATCCGTAGCGCGGTGGTGTGGAGTCGAAGCGCTGAATGCAACGCAGCAACCACTCGTGTGTCAACTTCATGGATTTGTGTGCGTACCCGTACTCGCACGGATAAGGGGTGCACTCATCGAAAGCCATGATAATGTCTGCACCGATGGCACGCTGTATGTCGATCACTCCTTCGGGTGTAAAGTGGTGTTTGGAGCCGTCTATGTGCGATTTGAAAGTAACACCCTCTTGCTTGATCTTGCGGTTCTCGGAAAGCGAATACACCTGGTAGCCGCCACTGTCGGTTAGGATGGGGCGCTGCCACCCGTTAAAACAGTGAAGACCTCCGGCTTTTTCCAGCAGTTCTGTGCCCGGCCGCAGGTACAGGTGGTAGGTGTTTCCCAAGATGATTTTGGCGTCAATGTCGTTCTCCAACTCGCGCTGGTGCACGGCCTTTACAGACCCTGCCGTGCCCACCGGCATAAAAATGGGCGTGGGTATGTCGCCATGGTCGGTGTGTATAAGGCCTGCGCGGGCTTTCGATTGTGGGTCAGTATGTTGAAGCTCAAAAGTCATACAAGGCGCGAAGATACGCCTAATCGTTGCGGTGCCAAAAGCGGTTTCCCCAATCACTCATTTTTCGTGCTTTGTTTTGCGCCATGGCGGTGGCAAAAAGCAACATTCTATATTTGTGGCCATCTGTAAAATCAGTAAAACTGTTTTCGCTTGTTCGCGCTCGTCTTCTTATCTGTTGTTCTCGGCTTTCAGATCGTTTACTGGCTGGTTCTGTGGTGGGGCTTCTCCAAACAACAACGTGCTCGGCTGCTTACCGAGCTGCCCCCCGTGTCGGTGGTAGTGTGCGCGCACGATGAAGAGCAAAATCTGCGCGAATTGGTGCCCCTGCTTCTGCAGCAGGATCATCCCAATTTTGAAGTGATTGTGGTGGACGACCGCAGCAACGATGGCACATACGATTTTTTACTGGAAGCCACCCGCGCAGACAAACGCCTGCGCATGGTGCGCGTAACAAACACACCACCGCACATCCACGGAAAGAAGTTTGCCATTACCCTGGCGGTGAAGGCAGCTACCCACGACTGGCTGGTGTTAACCGATGCCGACTGCCGGCCGGCCACCCACGCCTGGGTTCGCCACCTCAGCGCCCACATGGCCAACGAAAAAAAAATTGTCATTGGATTTTCACCTTACCAACGTACCACGGGTCTGCTCAATGCCTTCATCCGTTTCGAGACGCTGATTACCGCGATGCAATACATCGGCTTTGCGCTTTTGGGCCGACCCTACATGGGCGTGGGGCGTAACCTGGCCTACCGAAAATCGCTCTTTCTGGAGACCAAGGGATTCAATGACTACCTGGGCGTGGTAGGTGGCGATGACGACCTGTTTGTAAACGCCCACGCCAACAGCAACAACACGGCTGTTGCGCTGGGGCCCTCTCTGCTGGTGTATTCCAGGCCTAAAACTTCGGTGCGCTCCTTTCTCTATCAAAAATTCAGACACCTGTCGGTGGGTAAGCGCTACCGCTTTTCAGACCGGCTTTTATTGGGTGGGTTTTCACTTACGTGGATATTGACATGGCTGGTTGTGGCGCCTGTATGGTGGTGGACAAACCAGTTTTTGTTCATAGTGGTACTTTTTTTTGTGCGCTGGGCGGTGCAGCAGGCTGCGCTTTGGGAAGCCACACGTAAACTGGGGGAGCCGTTTGAGGGCTGGAAAGTGCCCCTTTTAGATTTTATTTATGCCTTTTATTATCTTGTCGCGGGACTGGTGGCAGTTCTTTCCAAAAAAGTAAGATGGAGGATTTAGGCAAATCGGAAGAGAATAAACAAGAACAGAAGCAGGAAGACAGCCGCTTTTCCGTAAAGGCCATGGACGATTTTAAACTGATCGACATGGCCGTGGATGGCGATGACCAGGCTTATGCCAAATTGTTAGCGCGCTATAAAAAGGCGGTGTACCACATGGTGCTGAAAATGGTGCGCAATGTAGACGATGCGGAAGACCTCACCATCGAATCATTTGCCAAAGCGTTCAAGAGCCTTCACCGTTTCAAAAAAGACTTTACGTTCAGCACGTGGCTGTTTCGCATCGCCACCAATAACGCCATCGACTTTATACGCAAGCGCAAACTGAAGACGCTCAGCATTGAAAACACCTACACCGATGACGATGGCCAGTCGGTGGGTATGGATGTGGAGGATTTGAATCTCGACCCTCAGGAGGAGGCCATCAAGGCGCAGAAGGAGGAAATCATTCAGTTGTTTGTAAACATGCTGCCGGCCAAGTATCAGAAGCTGGTGCGGTTGCGTTATTTCCACGAACTGTCGTACGAAGAGATTGCCGAAGAGCTGGAAGCTCCGCTGGGCACCGTTAAGGCGCAGTTGCACCGTGCCCGCGAGTTGATGTACGACCTGGTTAAAAAGAACAAAGAGCATCTCTAAGAAAGAATTGAACTCACCACCCGGGTGAGTTTTCTTTTTTAGAACAGGCATCAGGTAAGTGCCTGATTTTCCACAAACCTTTTTTGCATGAGAAAGTTTCCTTTTCTATGTCTTCTGTTTTTTTTGGCCGGCTGCGGAAACGCCCAGGTAAAAGAAGCAACAACCCATTCACTGCAATCGCCTACACTCACCACCCATCAGGCTGATCTTATTTTCGACAAGGCCAAAGTATTTCCGGAGGCCACGCAGCTAGCCGTTGCCATCATTCGCAACGGCAAGCTTTCTTTTGCTGGCACCATTCGGCAGGGCGATTCATTGGTGCTGGTAGACAACCGGCAGTCTGCTTTCGAAATCGGCTCTATCACCAAAGTATTTACCAGCACACTGCTTGCCCATGCGGTCGTATCCAAAGGTTTGGTTGTACATGAGTCCATCAACAAATATTTGCCTTTTGCCCTGAAAGACGATACCCCAATAACTTTTGAACAACTGGCCAACCATACATCAGGGCTGCCCCGCATGCCTTCCAATTTTCAACTGTCGGCATTCATGAACCCCGGCAATCCTTACAAAAATTATACGGAAGAAAAATTGAAAGAATACCTAACGAAAGAAATGAGACTCGAACATAACCCGGGTCAAGAAAGTAGTTATTCTAACCTGGGCGCTGGCTTGCTGGGTTATACAATTACAAAATACAACGGTAAAGATTTTGAGACGCTATTAAGAGACCAGGTTTTTTCGCCCCTGGGCATGGCGCACACAACCACCTTACGCGAACAGCTTTCGGCCACCCTTATTAAAGGGCTAAGCGAAACCGGCAAAGAAGTTTCCAATTGGGATTTATCTGCCCTGGCAGGAGCGGGCGGTATTTTATCTACGGCAGAAGATATGTCTAAATTTGCTTTGGCACAGTTCGATACCTCCAACCTTGCGTTGGCACTTACGCAGAAAGAAACTTTTCGCATCAATGACAAAATGGGTGTGGGTCTGGGCTGGCACCTGCTTTACGATTCGCCAGAGGCAACGTGGCTATGGCACAACGGGGGAACAGGCGGCTACACCTCGTCTATGGCACTGGATATCGAAAGAAAAAATGGTGTCATTCTTCTCAGCAACGTATCTGCCTTCAGCAGGCACATGAAAAACATCGATGAACTTTGCTTTGCGCTGATGCGCACTTTGGCTACGCCATAAAAACGAACAGGGAGGAACCACCCTCCCTGTTCAACTCATCTATACCCAAAACAAAACTATATTCTTAATTTCAAATTCTATTCTTGGTAAAGCATCTGATGTTAATCATCAGCACCATCTGCCCTGGCCCTTTCAATGGTATAGGCTGCTACAGCGATACCTTGTGTGAGGCCCACCTCGGCATCGAAGCGGTAGTGTATGCCACCATAAATTCTCGACTCGGCTGCCTCCCTAGCCCAATCACGTACGGCTTTGGCTTCAGCGGGAAAAATGTAAGCTAACACTTCAGCGGCAGCAGCCGAAAAGGTACTGTGCCCGGAGGTGTAGCTGGGGAAGTTTGGTGTACCCAGAATGGTTTTGAAGCCATTCATGGTTTGAATGGGGCGCGGATAATGGTAGAAATATTTCGCATCCCAACAGGCAATACCCGCATCCATCACGGCCATGTTCAGGTAGGCAAATGTGCGAGCGGCACGCAACGGGTTCATTTTGTATTTTACAATGTATTCTTTGGTGCGCCTGTTCCAATGGCCCGGGGGCGTGTAGGTGCCCAACCCATCCGACCACCAGTTGGCAATTTTGCGTTGTTCTTCGGTTAGGTTTTTGGCCAGGTCGCGCAGCTCTTGTGCATCGCGCTCGAACTCGGCAGAGCCTGGTGCGGGGGGAGGCACGGGGCGTACATCCACTACGTTGGGCACACTCCACATCATTACGTTACCGAACAGAGGCGTGAGTCCCACGGGGCGCTGCGGCACTTCCTGATTGTCCCAAGACCAGCCAAATCGATCGATGGCGGCTTGTTTGATGGCATCTGATGCAGGGCGTGGCGTTTGGGCTGCACTCATTCTATCGGTAGAGGCGCGTGCCAACGCAGCCGTTTTAACAGCCGTGCCAATTGCCTTACCCGCTTCAATATCGCTGGTGGTGTTCGATCCGGACCACACCAGGGTATTCAAATGCTCTTCGGCCTTCTCATCCAGGTATGCGTGCTCCAGCGGAAACATGGCTTTCAGCACATCGCGCGAGGCCACGGCAATCACGGCTCCGTCACTGGGGTAAGAAGGCAAATTGTTCTTTTGGTAAGCAAAGGCAATCTCACTGTCCGTTACGTAGGGTGCGGGGCGATTGTATTGATACTTGTAATACCAGGCAGCAATCAATCCATCGAACTGGGCCACACTTAGGTAAGCCAGCATGCGGCTGGTGTAGGGCGGATGTGCAAAGGGAAAGGGTGGCGGGCCTTGCGGATTGGCGGGAGAGGGCAACGTATAGGTACCGTCTGGGTTGGGAGGAGGAATCAGGTTGTATTTCGCAGCAAGCTCCAGGGCTATTTCATTCCAGCGAATCAACGGGTTGTTGGTCCAGTAGTCCACCGCTTCGCGTTGGCTGGCATTCAGGTTTTTGGTGGCTGATTTCAGTGCGGCCAACTCGGCCTGATACTCGCTGGAACTTACTGCAGCCGGTGCTGCAACGGTTATGTCGCTTGCGCTGGAAAAGAGTATAGGTTGCCAGCTTCCCCCGTTCTCATCTAAGTCTGAAAACTCGTAAGCCGAGTAGTTAAAGTAGGTAGGCAGTTCATTTTCGCAGCTGGTAACTGCTGCGATGATCAATGCCAGGCTCAAACCAAGTAAAATTATTTTTTTCATACGTTAATGTTCATTTTTTGTCGACCTGCGGAATATCCATGCGTTGTCATCTTCTCTTTGCGTGTATTCGGGGCATGGATTTTCATCATGAAATACTAAAAGGTGAATTGATAGGTAATGCCTCCGCCTATGTTGGTGGATTTGCCCATGTTCCTTCCATCTACCACCTGGTTGTAGGAAGTCATGAGGCTGAACCGCTTTAGCGGTTCGATGTTTTTGAAATAATACTGTGCAAAGAAACCCACCTGGGTCACCTCCATTTTATTGGTGGGTTGCGGCATATTCCATCTGCGGATGTCATCGCCATTCAGGCAGTTCAGCACGGTGTACGATGCCTCCAGGCGTAGGCTGTTCTTAAGGATAAGACCACCGAGGGCGGCCTGGTAGTTCACCGCGCTGGGCACATCCATAAACGTGGTGTAATAACTTCCGTTGGCGTAGTAGTAGGGGCGCTCTACTTCGGTTTGCCCGCGCCATACATAGGCGGCTGAAGCGCGCGCGTAAATCATCTTTTTGAATTCGTAAAGGCCAATAACGCGGCCCGTTAATTCCTGCGTGCCCAATCCCAAACTGTAGGGCATATAATCGGAAAGGTAGTTGGTCATGGGTGTACCAAACTGCCCCACTGCCAGGGCCGAGAAGCTGTGTTTTTCAATCTCTTTTCTAATGATCTCGTACTTCACGCCTATGTTCACATCCTGAAAACCCTGCACACCGGCCAACTGCCCTCCATCCGACAGGGTTTTAACATAGGGTAGCGCCACCATTACGTTTAGTTTGCCGGTGATGCCGTAGACAATCATGGGCATGTAGGTGTTCCGTGTAAACGTGCCGATGTTTTCGTTGCTGATCAGGTTGGTGCCTTCCCAATACTGATCCCAGTTGCCCTGGTCGTACATAAAGGCAAAACAGATCTCTTTTTTGTTCATCATCAACGCATCGGTTGATGTTTGGGCGTTAGCCGCCCATGAGTACAGTGCAAGAACAATAAAAACCAATGAACTTTTAGTCATACACTTTGGGGGTTGAGTTGTTTTGGTTCTCAGCCAATAGCTGTGCTTCCGTTGTGCGGAAAACGTAACCTAAAACCAGTTTTTTTTGATGTGAAAAATTCAGTTTGGGGAGTTGCGTAAAGCAACCCGTGGCGTTACCGAAATACTCATCGGTAAGTCAGGTATAGCCAGCGGAGAATAATACACTGGCAAAAAATCAGATCCTTTCGGGTGGATGGATAATGGATGCGAAGTAAGAAGAAATGAAGGGCGGGTTTGTAAGGCATAGGGCAACGCCTGAAGCCCAACCTCCACTTTCAGGGCTAACAGTTACCGTGGTAGATAAATAGTCTTTTGCGAAATCGAAAGATAACTTGGCTGCATCCTTGGTGTGCTCGGGTTTATCAGTGAAAGTTTTCACATAATCTTTCAGTACCTCGTTGAGGCGCTGGCTTTTTTCATCTTTAATTACCACGATATGCAGCGTATCGCGGTGAAATTTTTGCTTTACCAGGCGGTATGTTTCTCCTTTGAAAGTATAGGTACCTTCTACCCTTTCGAAGTCGCGGCTGTCGGTGCCATAAGGAATGGTAAGCGGAATTTTGTATGTAACCGTTTCGAACTCTTCGTAATCATCGGAGTCGAGGCGGGCATTCAGGGCCCTCCCATTTTGCCACTGCAAGCCCACAAAAATGCCGTAATACCCCAGCACGTTCAGCAGGAACAGAAAGAGCAGAAACAGGGTAATGAGCCGCTTCATGTATCCACATAGATACAAAAATTCGGTCGAGAAATAAAAACACGCCCCTCACGGGCGAAAAAAACGCTACTTTATGTGAAAATTGAACAATCTTTTGTAAGTTTCTTTTCTTGAACCACTTATGAGAAGCGTTTTCGCTTTTTTTTGTCTCCTGGGCATACCTCTTTTGGGTTATGGCCAGTCCACTTTCCGCACCCTCAGCCAACAGGTGACCAACCTGGCTGGTGCCGAAGCTACTTTGGCGGGTTCAGTCATCAGCTCGTCCATTGGCGAGCCGGCCATCCTCACCTTTTCTTCTGGCGATTACTTTTTGACGCAGGGTTTTCTGCAGCCCGAGCTTTTGCCCTGCGAAGAGGTAACGTTTCGCTATTATCCGAACCCGGCCCGCGGTAAAATCACCATAGAAGCTTACGGTTGCGAAACCCAGATTAGGCGGGTGCAACTGGTGGACTTGTGGGGAAGGTTACTGCCCGCCAGCTACGACAAAAAAACAAACCAGCTTTCGCTGAATGAAATAAGCCAGGGAAGTTACCTGGTGAATGTAGAATTAACCAATGGAGCCCAACAAACCATACACCTTGTGAAAATATCTGACTGAACATGCGGACCCCATTTTTTAAACTTTTGTCAGTTGCGCTTTTAATCTCTCTGAATGTGCTGGCCCAGGCGCCACCCGGTATTAACTACCAGGGCGTGGCGCGCGATGCGGAAGGCAAGCCGTTGAGCAATGCATCCATTGCGGTGCGCATCAGCATACTGCAAGGCAGCGAAACCGGCACGACTGAATACAGCGAGGTGCACCAGGTTACTACCAACCCGTTTGGTTTGTTTATGTTGGTGATTGGCCAGGGTAACGTGCAAAACGGCAATTTTCAGTTCATCAGTTGGGCCGTGGGTAACAAGTGGTTGCGCATCGAACTCGATCCAAATGGGGGCAACAGTTTTCAATTGATGGGCGCGCAGCAGTTGATGAGTGTGCCATACGCATTTTATGCCCAGTATTCGGGTAGTGGCTATACGGCCGGAAGTGGTATTCAAATCGTCAATGGGGTGATCAGCAACACAGGCGATGCCGACAACAACGCCACCAATGAGTTGATTTCGGAACTTTCGTTTAGCAACAACACCTTACGCATTACCGATGCAGGCGGAACCAAAGAAGCTGATCTTTCTGCCCTGCTGGGAGCGGGGCAAAACCTGCAACAGGTGTTGGCCCAGGGAAATGATGGCGGAAGCCAAAAGCTACAAAACATCGGCTCGCCCACGGCAGCCACCGATGCAGCCACCAAAGGCTATGTAGATGCGCATACCGATGCCGATGCAGACGCCACCAACGAAATACAAGACCTGGCGTTGAACAGCCACACGCTGATCATCTCCAACAATAGTTCGGCAACACCCATTAACCTGGCGCCATACCTTGATAATACAGATGCTCAAACCCTGGCACTCTCGGGCAACAATTTGTCCATCACCGGTGGCAATGAAGTAAGCCTGGCTGCCCTCAATACCGACAATCAAGTGCTGTCCACCACTTTCACGGATAGCAACACACGCAATCTTTCCATTTCCGGGGGCAACAGCATTGCGCTGGACGTGCGCGATGCCGATGCCAGCGCTACCAACGAAATTCAGGATTTGACTTTGGCCGGCAATACCTTATCCCTTTCGGGCGATGCGACAGCGGTAGACCTGTCACCTTTTCTTGATAATACCGATGCGCAGACGTTGAGCACCCAATCGGTGGATGCCAACACACGAAGCCTTTCCATAACCGGGGGCAATACCCTGACTGTGGATGTGCGCGATGCCGATGCCAGCGCTACCAACGAAATTCAGGATATGACTTTGACGGGCAACACCTTATCGCTTTCGGGCGATGCGACTACCGTAAACCTGGCACCCTTTCTTGATAATACCGATGCGCAAACACTAACGTATACTGATGCGACTAAAGCATTGTCGATAGCCGGTGGAAATACGGTAACCCTCACAGAAACCCAAACATTGGCGCAGGTATTGGCGAATGGCGCTTCCGCTGGCAACACGCGTATTCAAAATGTAGGAACACCTACTGCCGCGACCGATGCAACTACCAAACAGTATGTGGATGATGCGGATGCAGCCCTGGCCGCCCGTTTTTCGACAACGTATGCCTTTAAAACTTCATTTTCATTCACCAATAGTTCCGGGCTGGTGGTGAGTGATCAGGTAATACCCTTTGTAACAGAAGAGTTTGATGATTTTAATGTATTAGCAACCAACCAGTTTACAGCAAACGAAGATGGAGTTTATATTTTCACCATCGATGGCAACCACAATCCTGGAGCCTCCAGTGCTCTACTTAGTTTGCGAGTAAACGGGACAAAGATTCCGATACCGATTGTTCAAAGTTTTGCACCCCTTGGGCTAAGGTTCAACGCCACCTTTATGCATAAGCTGCTTGCTGGCCAAACGGTAAGCCTGGTTGGAGATGGCATTCAACTTACAGCGCAATTCAGTGGCAACTTCTACGGCTACAAACTCTAGTTACTTCCACTTAGAAAACGCCAGAGGCACCAGGTACACCGACTCAATTTTCTCAACAATCTTTCCGTCTTTTTCGGAAGCATCGCGGGCGGTTACCCAGGCAGGGTCGTTGCGAAAGCCATCCCACGATTGTTTGGCAGCGGCTTCGCTTGCATGAGCCAGCAAATACACAAGCTTCGACTGTCCTGCTGCTTCTATGCTCTCGAAATACCCAACGTTCTCCATGCCGTGCTTCTCGAACAGTTTCACCGTATGATCTTTAAACCGCGTTATCAGATTAGGCAACCGGTTGGGCAGGCAGGTATAGGTTCGCATTTCAAACACCCTTGGTTCTTTGTTAACCGATGGCCCTGCCAACGGCACAATGTCTGAGTATTGCATGAACACACTCACCACCGATTCTACAATTTTCCCATCCGCTTCCGATTCGGTCTGTACTTTCTTCCAGTCTGGGTCGCTGCCAAATGCTTTCCACGATTGGTCGCGGGCTTCTTTCGAGGGATAGGAGAGTATATAGTACAGGGCATTCTTTTCATTGTTAACCGGCAGCCAATAACCCTCGTTTGCCATGCCGTGTTTTTCGAATAGCCGTGTGGTATGGTTTTGAAAACGGGTCACCAAGGCATCGAGTCGGCCCGGGTGGCAGTAGTAAATGCGCAACTCATAGTATCGGGAGTCGGCTGGTTGGTGGTTGGCACTGGCGGCAACCGAAATAAACATGAACAGAAGGAAAAGTCTTTTCATAATGAGTTTTTTCAAGTCAGGGATCAAGGTTTCATTGGGCAAATCAAACTGCGAAGTTAGGAGGCGCTGGCCAGGTCATGATCGCGGTAGGCTTTGATCAATGCCACCTCGCCTTCTTTGCCTTCTTTGAAGTTGCCGTGCTCCATGCCCCACACACCGCGGTAGCCTTTGTTGTGCACGTGGCGGAAAATTGTCTTGTAGTTGATCTCTCCGGTACCCGGTTCTTTCCGACCCGGATTATCGCCAATCTGGAAGTAGGCAATTTCATCCCAACACCAATCGATGGTGTTGATCAGGTTACCCTCGTTGCGCTGCATGTGGTAAATGTCGTACAGAATTTTGCACGAAGGACTTTTCACTGCCTTACACAATTCATACGTCTGTGGTGCGGTGCGCATAAACAAATCAGGGTTGTCGCTCAGCGGTTCCAGCACCATTACCAAACCATGTGGCTCGAATACTTCTGCACCCCGCCTCAGCACCTCTACCACGTTGGCTGTTTGTATTCCCAAGGGAAGTTTCCGTTCATAGTAACCCGGCACCACTGTCATCCACTTGGCATTTACCCTTTTGGCTACCTCCACACTTTGTTTGCACGTGGCCACAAATTTTTCTGTGAACTCTGCTTTGCCCGTGGTGTAACTCACCTTCCAGTTGTCGCCTGCGTCTACTACAAATACGCCCATGGTCATTCCTAATTTGGCCAGCAGGTTTCCAATCTTCTCTTGTTCTTCTTTGCTGCGCCCCAACATACCATTGTCTTCAATGGAACGGAACCCCACATCGTACATAAACTGAATCTGATCGAGAAAGGCACTGCCACCGTGGTTTTTGAACATACCATCGTGTGGTGCAAACAGCAGGTTAAATGGTTTTTCGGCTGCTTTTTTTTCAGAGCGGGCAGCCCATGCAGGCGCCACTGCGAGTGTAGACAAAGCTGCAAGGCTGTTGTTTAAAAAATTTCTTCTGTTCATTGCAAGGTTGGATTTAGCAGATTAGGTGCAAGCGAAGTTAGAAAACATTTGTGCGATTGCGATAACTGGTGAACTGTTTTTTAACTTAGCACGCTATGCGCAAATATTCTTTTTTCTGTTTTTGTACCGGAGTGTTATTGTCTGTTTCAGGATGGGCACAAAGTGATTTCAAAAATTATGATGAAGCGATACCCGGCACCTCGGTTACGTTCCGTATGGTAGCCATCCGGCCGGGAGCCTTCACCATGGGCAGCCAGCCAGACCGGTACTACGAACCCGATGAGATGCCTGCGCACCAGGTGGAGGTGTCCGGTTTCTGGATGGAAGAGCATGAGGTAACTTTTGAAGAGTGGGATGCCTTTTTTAAAGATGTAACCATTCCACAAGGAAAAAATGTGGATGGCATTACCAGGCCCACACCCCAGTATATTGATTTAACGTGGGGCATGGGCCGCGATGCCAGGCACCCTACCAACAGCATGAGCCAGCAGGCGGCCATGATGTATTGCCAATGGCTGTATCACAAAACCGGCCACTTCTACCGGCTGCCTACAGAGGCCGAGTGGGAGTATGCCTGCAAGACCGGGGGTAACTCGCCCTATCCGCTTACCAACGACCCTGCCGGTTTGCAGGAGGCTGGCTTTTTTCGCGACAACAGCGGTGGTAAGTTTCACAAGGTAAAGCAAAGAAGGCCTAACGCATGGGGTTTGTACGATATGTTGGGCAACCTCAGCGAATGGACGCTCGACCAATATGATGCTGCGTGGTATGCAAAACCTACGGTGAAAGATCCGCTGGCACCACCAGCCAGTAAATATCCGCGCACTACACGCGGAGGTTCTTACCTGGACGATGCAAAAGAACTTCGGTGTGCCAACCGCATTCCCTCGGATGCGAAGTGGAACCAACGCGATCCGCAGATACCCAAAAGCCGTTGGTGGCTCACCGATGCTATGTTTGTGGGTTTCAGAGTGGTACGGCCCCTGAACGCACCCCCTAAAGAAGAAATCGAAAAATTTTATGCCCGCTATTTAAAATAACCTCGTGTGGCCCACAAAAGGACATTCGAAAAAACCCATTGCATGAAAGCCCATTAAGCTGTAATTTTCATTTCCACCAATACCGTTCCTATGAAAACCAAGTCCACGCGCAGAGAATTCGTTAAGCAGTCTACCTTGTTGGCTGGCGGCCTCGCTGCCATGCCGCTGATGCCTGACGCCCGCTCTTTTTTTAACAGCCAGGCCGATGATAGCATTAAAGTGGCGTTGGTGGGCTGTGGCGGCCGGGGTACCGGTGCGGCCATGCAGGCGTTGCTAACCAAACAAAACGTGAAACTGGTAGCCATGGCCGATGCATTTCGCGACCGCCTGGACGAATGCTACAACAGTTTGATGCAGGATGACCTCTCGGACTGGTCGGGTGCGGCTGGCAATGTAAAAGACCGCGTGCTGGTAAAAGAGGAAACAAAGTTTACCGGTTTCGATGGCTACTTAAAAGCCATACCGTTGGCAGACGTGGTAATTCTGACCACCCCTCCGGGCTTTCGTCCGTTGCATTTTGAGGAGGCTGTGAAGCAAGGTAAACATGTTTTTATGGAGAAGCCGGTGGCCACAGACCCCGCAGGCGTGAAAAAAGTATTGGAGGCTGCCGAGGTAGCCAAAAAGAAAAAGCTGAACGTGGTGGTGGGCCTTCAGCGCCACTACCAAAACTCCTATCGGGCCCTTTACGAGAAATACAAGCAAGGATTGATTGGCGAGTTTGTTTCTGCACAATGTTGGTGGAACAACGAAGGTGTGTGGGTGAACATGCGGCAGCCCGGCCAAACAGAAATGGAGTATCAATTGCGAAACTGGTACTATTTTAACTGGATCTGTGGCGATCATATTGTAGAGCAGCACATCCACAACATTGATGTGGTGAACTGGTTTAAAGGTGGTTACCCCGTAAAAGCACAAGGCATGGGTGGGCGCCAGGTGCGTACAGGCAAAGAGTTTGGCGAAATTTTCGACCACCACTATGTGGAGTTTCAATACGCTGATGGCAGCATTATGAATTCGCAGTGCCGCCATATTAAAGGTACCATGAGTAAAGTGGATGAACAGATTGTAGGAACCAAAGGCACCATTTACTGTGGCGCCATGAACATGGTTGACCGGAGTGGCAAGGTGATATTTCAATACGACCGCAACCAGGAGAACAACCCCTACCAGGCCGAACATGATGAACTATTTGCCGCTATTGCCAAGGGCGAGTATAAGTTTGCCGATGCAGAAAATGGCGCCAAAGCCACCATGACTGCCATTTTGGGCAGACTGGCTACCTATACAGGCCAGGTGGTAGAGTGGGATCAGGCGCTGAACTCTGGTATGTCGCTGCAGCCTTCCCGTTATGCCTGGGATGCCGACATGCCGAGCAAGCCCGATGCCAATGGTTTTTATGCAGTGGCCGTGCCGGGTGTTACGCGTTATTTCTGATCGCCATCTAAGGGCTTGTAAAAATAGAGTTCGTATTCTGGTAGCATTTCCGGGTGGGTAATTTTTATCAGGTCGCGCAGCACAATGTCGGGGCGCAGATAGCCCAATTCCAGAAACTCGTTGCCGCCTCTGGCACCCAGGCGGGCATTGTAGGTGTACACCTGTTTGTTCTGGAATGCCTTGAAAAGCGCGTAGCGCTTTTCGGCCGCCTTCATTTCAGCCAGCGTGGTAAAGGCACCCGCTCCTATCCAGAAGTCGGCATCTTTTGCTTTTTCGTATACCGATTCGAAGCTTAACTCAAGAAAGCCATGAGAGTCGTCATCGCGCCACAAGTAGTGGCAGCCGGCATCGTGCAGTATTTGGGCTGCATAGTTTTTGCCACCGGGCATAAACCAGGTATCGCCATACACAATGCCACTCAGCACGGTAGGCTTATCTGTTACCTCCGCAAATGAACGGCTCAGGGTGAGGTAGTTATTTTCAATGGCGCTGAATACAGAATCTGCTTCTTTCTCTTTTTCGAAAAAAAGCGAGGTGAACTTGATCCACTCCGCGCGGCCAAGCGGTGTGCGCTCCAGGTATTCTGCATTGATCACTACAGGGATGTTGAGTTCCTGAATTTTTTTGAGTTGTCCCAAATCGCCCGACATCGTATAACCCATTACCAGTTCTGGTTTTTGAGCAAATAGCAGTTCTATGTTCATGCCTTTGTCTATGCCCAGGTCAACTACCGCACCCTCGTCAATTCGTTTTCTGATTTTCTCCGAGCTTACGTAGTTTGTGGTGGGAAAGCCAACCAGTTTTTCACTAAGCCCCAGGTAGTCGAGGTGTGGCAGGTGCGTGGTAGATGTGCAAACAATACGCTCAATAGGTGTTTCAATAACCTGAACGGATGCATCGTGCGCAGGTATTTCGGTGCCCCTGGGCACCAGGAGGTACTGGTAACCGGAAGTAGCACCCTGATAGGGGTAACTAACCGTTACCCACCTGGCCTTTCCTTCATTTCTGATGTTGAAACCCTGTGCATACTTAATGGATGACGTTATTTCTGATGGCCGTTCTACCACTTTAGATGGTTTATGGCAGGCAACCAGGGTTACTACCAAAATGCAGTTAAACACTTTTTTCATGCTGCAATTTTAAGGATTAGTTTTGCGATGACGTTCTCAGTTGTGAAAAAGAAAGAAACCAAGCCCAAGGGAAAGGAAGAGCCACTCTTTTATGAGGAGAATGGGTTTCTGGTGTTCACTAAACAGTACCATCTGCAGCGTGGCTATTGCTGCCAGAATGGTTGCCGCCATTGTCCGTACGGATTTAAGAAGAAGGCGTGAGGAGCAACTTCCACTAGTACGAATCGTCCAACGCAAATGTATTTTTGCGATACATCCATTGTCCCTTTGTAAAATCGGGAAACTCCACTGTCTCCCCACCCAATTGAATGGATGACTCCGACAAGGGTGTGATGGCACTCCACGTAACGGCATCGTACACATCTTGAGGAGTATTTGTTTTACGCTTCACCGACTCCACAAACGCATTCAGCACAAACCAGTCCATGCCACCATGGCCGGCTCCACTGGCATCGTTGCCATATTTTTTCCAGAGCGGGTGGTCGTACCGGTCGAGCCACGCCTGCGCATCTTCCCAGCGGTGGGCCTCTTTGCTTTTACCTTCAATGTAAATGGATTTATTCAAGTCCATCCAAATGCCGTTGGTGCCCTGCACACGGAAACCCAACGAATAGGGGCGTGGCAGGTTGGTATCGTGCTGCAACAGCATGGTTTCCCCATTGGTGGTGTGCAATAGGGTGGTAACCACATCACTCAGTTTAAAATTGATTTTGGCATTGGGGTGGTTGGCTCCACCGTGCTTTACGATGTGCTCGTGCAGCCCACGCGCTTTGCTTCCGTACGATACCAATTGGGTGAAACGGTTGCCTCTGTTGATGTTAGCCATCATGGCGATCGGGCCGATACCGTGGGTGGGGTACAGGTCGCCATTGCGCATTACCGAATGCTGGGTGCGCCACTGTGCTTCGGAGAATCCCCTTTCGCCAAACTCTACCCCATGGCCATAAGGTTCTATGCCGTTGTTGAATTTTACCTCGCGTAAGTCGTGTTGGTAGCCGCCCTGCAGGTGAATCAACTCTCCGAACAAGCCCTGCCGCACCATATTCATCACCGCCATCACATCGCGCCTGTAGCATACGTTTTCCAACATCATCAGCGGCATGCCTGTTTTTTCGCTGGTATGCACCAACTGCCAGCATTCTTCAATGGTGGTGCCCGTTATCACTTCGCAGCCTACATATTTACCGGCATTCATCGCGTCCAGGCACTGTATGGTGTGCCATTCCCATGGGGTGGAAATAATCACCGCATCAATGTCTTTGTTTTCTAAAAGTTTGCGGTAACCGTAGGGGCCATCCATGATAACCTGTGGCTTTGTCTTCCCCGCTGCGCCAACCAGTTTCAAACTCATGTCAATCATTCTCTGCTGAATGTCGCAGATGGCCACCACCGTAACATCCTCGCGCTTCAGCGCCAGTTCGAGGTGGTTTTGGCCGCGCAAACCCACACCGATGAATCCCAGCCGCACTTTGGTTGCCTGGTTTTTTGGAAAGGCAACCGAGCTGGGCAGAATAGTGAGGCCTGCACCCGCCATTGCGGCAGACTTGATAAATTCTCTACGGGTAGTGGTTTTTTTCATTGGGACGAGAAGTTTCGATTCAAATTGAGCAAACTTTTGGGCAGTTGCAACACGTTTTATTTTGTAAATTTGAAAGTATGGAAGAGCTGATTATTTCTCCACCCAAAAGCATTATGGAAGTTTACCGGATGCTTCCTGAAGGGACACTCGCAGAACTGATCAACAAAGTTATTTATATAAGTCCTTCCCCCATCAGTCAACATCAAAGGATTATCTCTAAGTTGTTAAGTAAAGTTTATCCACATGTTGAATCAAATGGTTTGGGTGAAGTCTTTATTGCGCCCTTTGATGTGTATCTGGATGAACATTCCAACGCGGTGCAACCCGATATAGTTTTTGTATCGAAGGAGAATTCACACATCATCAAAGATCACATTCACGGAGTGCCAGACTTGGTTATTGAGGTTCTTTCAGAAGGCAACAAAAACCACGACCTGAAAAGAAAACGTAAGCTCTATGAAAAATTCGGTGTTAAAGAGTACTGGATGATAGACCCGGAAACAAAAGAAGCCATCGGTCTGACTTTGCAACAAAAGAAATACGCTGAGTTTTTTCGAGGGAATTCTGTGCTCAAAAGCGCACTCCTTAAAAAGCAGTTTGAGTTTTAGTTTCAAAGCACTTTCATCAGCACTTTGTATAGTTCTACCATGGCCTGGAAATCCTTTTTGTGCACTTTTTCGTTGGGTGTGTG
The DNA here is from genome assembly GCA_049324055.1 of Bacteroidota bacterium. Taxonomy (GTDB): domain Bacteria; phylum Bacteroidota; class Bacteroidia; order Cytophagales; family Cyclobacteriaceae; genus ELB16-189. The sequence continues at coordinate 25,762 of JBMOLS010000035.1, forward strand.
CGGATTTAACGAGGGCGCGCCCACAAAACACCAATCGAAAGGGTAGGGCGCGCGTTGCAACTCCCCGCCATCGCTGGAGCCCATGCCTTCTACTTCGCGCTGGTAGGCAATGCCGTGTTTTTCTGCCAGACCAATAATTTTGTCGACAAAGGCTTTGCGCGGAATGTTACGGTCGCGAAGGGAAATAGCCACGCCTTTTCCCAACTCCACACCTTCGGTGGCCCACGTAATGTCCGAGATCAAGGCTTGCCGCACCTTCCATTTTTTGTATATGTAGTCTGCCAGGTAGGGCACAGATCCACCCCCGTGTTCTTCCCAGCAGCTGAAAACAATCACACCATCTTTTAAGGTCTCGGCCACCTGCAACGCATTGTAGATGCCCAGGCGATCGTCCAGGTAGGCAGATTCAATGTAGTCGTGCGACTCGCGAAAGTGGACCTGATAGGTAAGTGAAGTGCCACGGTCTATCGAGCGGCCAAATTTGTAGAAGGCATGGTGCTCGCGGTCGAATTCCAGCTCGCACACAATGGGCCCTAGCGCATCGTGGCCTACCAGTTTGGTGCCGGCTTCGGCATCGGGGCTGCCGATGGTAAGCAACTGGTTGTGGTACCGCACGGTAAATCCAATGGTGTCCATGTGGGCGAAAATGGCTGTGCGCGGCTTGCCAAATTTCAGAATAATACAATCCTGTAATTCAGGCCCTTCCACTATGATGGGTTTTGCCTTCCACGTTCGTTTGGCTTTGTTGATGTGCGCCAACAGAAATCGCTTCAGGTTTACTTCTTCGCCCGAAGGGGCGTGCACCTCGCAGAGTTGTTGCAGCAATGAAGGTGTTGCGGTGGTTTTCTTCATGTTGGCTTCTCAAAAAATTATTGTGCGCTGTGCCCCAACTATTGCGCAACTTTATCCTAAATTTTCAAATCAAAAAACGAAAACATGGTTTTTGTTCTGACCGAACAGAATACGGTGGCCAATCAGTTTCTGCTGGAATTGCGCGACCGTGATATTCAACAGGATCGGTTGCGATTTCGCACCAACCTGGAGCGGCTGGGTGCCGTAATGGCCTACGAAATTTCCAAGCAGATGGCTTACCGAACCAGGCGGGTGGAAACCACGCTGGCCACCTCTACCATTACGGTGCTGCAGGAGCAGCCGGTGTTACTCACCATTTTACGGGCAGGGTTGCCTTTCTATTCGGGCTTTCAGCATTTTTTCGATCGATCGGATGCGGGATTTATCGGGGCTTTTCGCAACGAAAATACCATGAGTATTAACCTCGACTACATTGCTACGCCCCATATTGGGGGCAAGCAGGTTATTCTGATTGACCCTATGTTGGCCACGGGCCGCTCTATTGCCGAGGCCGTGAAGGCTATAACGAAAAATGGCATACCCCAGCATTTGTTCATTGCCTCGCTGGTGGCCGCGCCCGAGGGCATCGAAAACCTGAAGCGAGTGATCTCAATTCCGTTTTCAATTTATACCGTTGCGTTAGACGAACGCCTCAACCAAAAGAACTACATTGTGCCGGGCCTGGGCGATGCGGGTGATTTGAGCTTTGGTGAAAAAGAGGAGTAGGAAAAATTACAGGAAGCGAGTCAGCGAAGTTCGATGTATAGGGTCTAAACAATACTTACACCTGCCATGAGTGATATGTGGGAAGAAATTTTGAAGGCATTTTCGTTGGTATTTTTGCCCAGCATGTTGAAGTTTATTTTCGGCCCCATTGGTGGCAAGGCTGCAGGCTTACACCTGGTTACCACCATGATTGGTACAGCCGGTGGCATGATGGCCTCGGTGGTGGCCTTCACCTTTTTTGGCGAATTTTTGCGAGCCAGAATTTTGAGCAGGTTCGCGCGGAAAGAAAAGCCCGAAGAAGAGCAACGAAAAAATTTCTTCAAAAAATACGGACTGGCCGGCATCGCCATCTTTACGCCCGTGATACTAACACCCATTGGGGGAACCATCCTGGCGGTGAGTTTTACTTCCAACCGCGGTAAAATTTTATTGTATATGCTGGTCAGCGCGTGCGCCTGGTCTGCCATTATAACGGCAGCGGTTTACTTTGGCTACGATGCTGTTGTGCGGTTGATAAAAGACATTCAGCCGGTTTAGCTATCCCACCTGCTCATCGGGCAGTACCTCAATATCTCTGATCAACACTTTTTTGGCGATGGCCTGCCCGGTTTTGGTGGCGGCTAATCCGCCCAACGCGGTTTCTTTGTAGCGCGTTTCCATGCTGGCACCAATTTCGCCCATGGCTTCAATCACTTCATCAACGGGTATTACGCTGCTTACGTTGGCCAAACCAATTTGGGCAGAGCTGTTGGCAATGGCCGCAGCGCTGGCGTTGCGCACCACGCAGGGCACTTCCACCAGGCCGGCTACAGGATCGCACACCAGTCCCAGCATGCACTGCACGGTAATAGCCACTGCATTAAACACCTGGTCCGTATCGCCACCCAGGCAATAGACAATTGCACCCGCGCCCATGGCGGCCGCGGTGCCGGTTTCTGCCTGGCAACCACCTACGGCACCGGCAATGGAAGCTTTCTGTTCCATGATCAGGGCAATGCCCGCAGCCAATAACATGGCTTCCAGAATTTTCTGGTCGGTGATGTGGTGAATTTCCTGCAGCGTAAACAACACACCCGGCATAATGCCGCTGGCACCCGCTGTGGGCGCGGCTACAATGCGGCCCATGCACGAGTTTACTTCTTTGGCAGCCAGCGCACGCGCCACCAGGTTTTGAAATTCTTTCGAGAGTACCGCAATGCCGTGGTTGTATACCTTCTTGGCACCATTGTTAATCATGCCCGACCGCGAAGTCATGTCTTCTTCCAGGCCGGTGCGCACAGCATCTTTCATTACCGACCACGCATGGCCCAGGCCCTCCCAAATGGCGGCCTCCGTGCGGCCTTTTTGCGTCATTTCATACTCCAGCACCACATTCACCAGCGAAACATTTTTCTGTTTTGCATAGTCCTTCCACCCGGCAAACGAATCGAACAAAAAAGGCATAGCGTGAAATTTTATGCGAAGGTATAAACAAAATGTCCATTGGTGCCATTGCTGTAAATACCGCTAGATGTGGCAGATAATCTTCTTCAACACCTTTTCTTTTTCAACCACGGTACCTTAATTTCGAAACACTGGCAGGTACTTGCGGGTACGGGCCAGGTAAATCTAAACTATAACCATGAAGCTGGCTATCATCATAGGGCTTGCGCTGGGGCTGGTCGTGTCGTCCTCGTCCACGCAAAGTCAAAACTTCTGGCATGTGCTGGCAGAAGTGGGCTATCAAATAAAAAACGATAAAAACGGCTACCAGGTGGAGGTGCCGGTGTTTAGCAAGAACCTGCGTGGCTGGGATGGCAAAAAGATTAAGCTGAAAGGTTTTGTGATTCCCGTGAATGAAGTGGGCGACCACGAAAAATTCATGCTTTCTTCATTGCCCTTTAATGTATGCTATTTCTGCGGAGCGGCCGGCCCCGAAACCGTGGTAGAGGTAGAAGCCACCGAACCGGTTCGGTTCAGTTCCAAGGCCATTTGGATGGAAGGCATACTGGAATTAAACGACCGCGACCCAGACCGCCACATGTATATTCTGAAAATGGCACAGGTAATATCGCCTCCCACCGCTGGTGCTTATCCCGAAACACCGTATTTTTCGCGCTAATCATTTAGCTCAATTACTATGTACAGACTGCTGGCAGGATTGTTCCTGAGTGTATCGGCTTTTGCGCAGACCGATGAAGCCATGGTAAAGAAATTTTTTGATGAAGCCCTGAGCCGGGGTGAGTCTTACCAGATGTTGGAGCAACTTACCCAGGACGTAGGCCCCCGCCTGTCTGGTTCCCCCGGGGCTGCCGCAGGGGTAGAGTGGAGCCGCCATGTGATGGCGCAATATGGATTTGATTCGGTTTGGCTGCAACCGGTAATGGTGCCCCACTGGGTGCGGGGCGAAAAAGAGATCGGCCGCATTACCAACTCCCAAAAAATGGGCGCCATTTCGGTTAACATTTGCGCCCTGGGCGGATCGGTGGGTACGGGCGAAGACGGGCTGCTGGCCAACGTGGTGGAAGTAAAAAATTTTGAAGAGCTGAAAGCATTGGGCACCAAAGGAGTGCAGGGCAAGATTGTATTCTTTAATCGGCCGATGGACCCTACGCGCATCAATACCTTCGGGGCTTATGGAGGGGCAGTAGACCAGCGTTCCAGCGGTGCCAGCGAAGCAGCCAAATACGGGGCCGTGGGCGTGGTGGTTCGTTCCATGGGTTCCAACCTCGAAAATTACCCGCACACGGGTGGTATGCGCTATGCACCCAACATTGCACAAATACCTGCCGTGGCCATTAGCACGCGCCATGCCGACTGGCTCAGTTCTTTGCTGAAGGAAGACAAAGGGCTTCAGTTCTACATGGAAACACACTGCCAAACCTTTCCCGATGCTCCTTCTTTTAATGTGATTGGCGAACTAAAAGGCTCAGAGTTTCCCAATGAATACATTGTGGTGGGCGGCCACCTGGACTCGTGGGATTTGGGGGAGGGCGCGCATGATGACGGTGCGGGTTGTGTGCAGTCTATTGAGGTGTTGCGGTTGTTCAAAGCATTGGGATACAAACCTAAAAGAACCATTCGTGCCGTCATGTTTATGAATGAAGAAAATGGCTTGCGTGGTGGCATAAAGTATGCGGAGATGGCAGAGAAAAATAAAGAGAAACACCTGGCGGCCATTGAATCCGACCGTGGAGGCTTTACTCCGCGTGGCTTCACCATTAGTGCCGATGAGAAGACAAGAGCCAAAATTCAGTCGTGGAAGGGTTTGATGGAACCCTATGGGCTTTCTGATTTTTCGCAGGAAGGTGGCGGTGCCGACATTGGGCCATTGGCACAACAGGGTGTTACGCTACTGGGCTTTCTTCCCGATTCGCAGCGCTATTTCGATTACCACCACACCGCAGAAGATACGTTCGACAAAGTGAATAAGCGCGAACTGGAGATGGGGGCTGCTTCTATGGCCGCGATGGTTTACCTGATGGACAAGTACGGTTTGAAGTAAGGTCGGCCGGGCCTCCGGCTTAACAGTTCGAAATATACCTCGCACTGGGTATAGGTTGCCCCTGCAAAACTGGTTATCTTCGAAGCTAACCAGCAGCCCATGCGCCCCCTTTTAATTGTATGCTTCCTTCTGGCCGGACATTCATCCGTGGCACAGGTAAAGGTTTCGCGTCAATATGTAAAGGTATTGGACGCCACGCAGCGCAGGTGGTCGCCTGGCACAGTTCAAAAAAATACCAGCGCCTCCGGTGGATTCATCTTCCAGATCAGAGTGAAAATCAAAAGAGGGGGCAACTGGCAATTTCAGCAAGGTGTGTTTGATAAGAAGGCAATGCCGATAGAAGTTACCCGACAGACAGAGCGAAATGTGCAGGGGCCGTGGCGCAGACGCGAGGTGCTTACCCTTGTGGGCAGAACGGATGACGGAGCAACCGCTACGCCCGCGGATGAAGCCATTGTTGACGTGATGCTGCAAGCCGGTGCGCCCGCAGCGTTGGTGTTGAAGGTGAATGATAACTTGTACCTGGTGCCGATTAAAAAAATAACATCATCCACTTCACATCAGCAATTAAGTCAGTAGGCTTTCTATAGTTTGGTAAAATATTTAGCGATGAAGAAAATTTTCTACGCGTTGGCTGTTCTGCTCGTTTCAGGAGCTGCGCTTTTTTTCTTGTGGCCCACCCATGATGCAAGGCAGCAATACGAGGAATACCTGCGCACCCATCCTTTCCGTGCGGCAATGGCCCAGAAAAACAAACAACAGGGGGAAGAACAGGGCGACCGGCCCGACCTGGCCAAGATGCAGGATTTCCTCCGCACCATGAATCCGCAGACCAAGCGCCCCACGCCCGAAAAATTGTTTGGCATCAGCGAGACAACAGCGCGCCTGCGCGACAGCCGATCTTCATCGGCCCGATCGGAAGGAACACTTTCAATCAGCACCGATACGCAGTGGGAGGAGCGAGGCCCTGATAATGCAGGCGGAAGAACCCGCGCCCTCATGTTCGACCCCAACGATGCCACCAGCAAGAAGGTGTGGGCAGGCGGTGTATCGGGTGGGCTTTGGTTTAACAACGACATTACCAATCCTAACTCTGAGTGGCAAAAAGTAAACGACTTTTGGGATAACCTGGCCATTACCTGTATTGCATCAGATCCCATCAATAAACAAGTGTTTTATGTGGGTACCGGTGAAGGCTGGTTTAACCTCGACCTGGTAGTGGGCGCAGGCATCTGGAAAACAACCGATGGGGGCGCTACATGGACGCGCCTACCGTCAACCACCGAGTTTCGATTTGTAAACGACATAGTGGTGCGTAACGAAGGGGGTACACCTGTAGTTTATGCAGCCATTCAGGGGAACACGGTCTTCAATGGCCTCAATATTAGTAACAACGGCCTCTTTCGTTCTTCCAACGGGGGCAGCACGTGGAGTCAGGTGTCGATGCCCAACAGCGATCAATTTTTTTTGACGGACATTGAGATTGCGAGCAACAATAAAATGTTCGTAGGGGCGAATCCACGCAACAATGATGACGCGCGAATTTATACTTCCTCCAATGGAACAAGCTGGACGTTAGTTTCATTTTCACCCTTTAACGGTCGTGTAGAGATTGCCTGCGCGCCTTCAAATCCACAAATCGCATACGCCATTATTGAAACGGACAACAAAGTGGGCGCCATGGTTAAAACAACAGATGGCGGTGAAAACTGGAGCTCCATTAACCAGCCAATCGATGCCGACACAGACATTCCGGCAGACGATTTCAGTCGTGGGCAGGCCTGGTACAATTTAATCATGGCGGTGCACCCAACCGATGCCAACAATGTGATGGTGGGCACCATCAATTTGTTCAGGTCACTCAATGGCGGCAATACGTGGTTGCAGATTTCGCGGTGGAATGCCGGCATCAACGTTACCGCACCCGTTGTACATGCCGATCACCACGCAATTGTCTACAGGCCAGATTTCCCCAACGAGGCCATTTTTGGTACGGATGGGGGTGTGTATTACGGTATAGGCCTGAATAATACACCCGCTTCCATGGCCATCAGCGCGCGTAACAACCAATACAACGTTACCCAGTTTTACTCCGGAGCGATTCATCCTACGCAGAAGGATTATATGCTGGGCGGCACGCAGGACAACGGTACGCTCAAATTTACGCAGGCGTTGCTGGGTAGCACCTCCGAAGCATTCGGTGGCGATGGTGGCCTGTGTTTCATAGATCAGAAGAACCCCGCATTTCAGATCGTTTCGTATACGAACAATAATTTTCGGTTGTCTACCAACGGAGGAGATACTTTCAACATCACTCTGTTGGACGATGGACAAACCGGCAGCTTTATCAACGCCTGCGATTACGACTCGAACCTGAAAATTTTGTTCACTGCGCGTAACGAGTCCAGTATTTATCGGGTTCGGAATGTAAACCTTGCCTCGCGCGCGGCTGAGCAAGTAAATATTAATTTAGGTAGCATGGCTACGGCTATGCGCGTCTCGCCATTCACTACCACGGCCACCAAATTATACATCGGTACGGAAGCAGGCCGTTTGTTCAGTGTGCAGAATGCTCACAATTCTCCGGTAGTCATCGAAATTACCGACCCCTCGTTTCCCACCGGATCTGTCAGCTCCATTGCCTTTGGTGCCTCCGAAGAACAAATACTGGTTACATTCTCTAACTACGGTGTTACCAGCGTGTGGGAGACCCTTAACGGTGGCGCAAACTGGAGCAGCCGCGAAGGAAACCTGCCCGATATGCCAGTGCGTTGGGCTGTTTACCATCCCTTAAATCCCGAGCAGGTATTTCTGGCTACCGAAGTGGGCGTGTGGTCTACAGACGATGTGAGCGCACCCAGCCCTGTCTGGAACTCCACCAATGGTGGTCTTGCCAATGTAAGGGTAGATATGCTGCAAGTACGAAATTCTGATTTTGTAATTCAGGCGGCCACCCACGGCAGGGGCGTGTTCACTGCCCTGCTGCCCACATCACTGGAGCAGAGCATTACGTTCCCACCTCTGGCAGCTAAAACTTTTGGTGACACTCCTTTTCAATTGGAAGCCACTGCTTCTTCCGGACTTACCGTAACCTATACCAGTTCCAATCCGGGCGTTGCAACGGTAGCGGGCAGCACAGTAACCGTGGTGGCCCCGGGCACCACTACCATTACCGCTTATCAAACAGGCAATGTGCAATATCAAGCGGCACCACCGGTTAATCAGACACTCACAGTGAATAAGGCGTCCCAGACGATTATGTTTGCCACCCTGCCACAAAAGGCAATCAACGATGCTCCTTTTGAACTAACGGCTTCGGCCTCGTCTTCACTAACGGTTTCGTACACGAGTTCAAATACCGGTGTGGCAACCGTGAGCGGGAGCACGGTGACCATCAGGGGCGTGGGAACAACCACCATCACAGCGAGCCAGGCTGGCAATGGCAACTATTTGGCTGCAGCGGATGTTGCGCAAACATTAACAGTGGTATCGCGTATCATTGAACTAACGGGCAACCTTTCATTTGGCGATGTAATTGTTGGCGAGCAGAAAAAACTAACCTTCAACATCGAAAACAAGGGTACAGCACCGCTCACGGTTTCTGGCATTAATTACCCGGCTGGTTACAGCGGTACCTCTTCGGTAAGTGGGAACAACCTAATTGTGACCGTGACACTCTCGCCCACGGACGATGCAGACTATAACGGGGAAATTGAAGTAGAGAGTAATGCCACATCCGGCAACAATAAAATAGCCGTTACCGGGAGGGGGGTGTTGATTACAGGCGATATTACTTCTTCTTCTTCGGTGCGTTTGTTTCCCAATCCTGCAGATAGCTACATAGAAATTTATGCACCCGGTATGGCCGTGCAAGAACTTCAGGTAACCGGTGTTGATGGAAAAGGCTTTTTGAAATCGGTTGAAAGAACTACGCCCGAAACCGTGCGTCTGAATGTGAGCGATTTGGCTGCGGGTACCTGGCTGGTAGCCGTGCCCGTGGGTGATAAAATTCAGTTTGTAAGATTTGTAAAGCGGTAGGCCTATGAACAAGAGTTTGCGTTGGTTAAGTGTAATGGTATGGTTGGCTTTGCTGGCTTTACCCGCATGCAAAGAAGACGAACCCACAGAAGAAGAAATATTTCTTTCCAAGATTGGCACTAGCTGGCAACTGTCCGCTGAGGGCGTGGTGTTAGACGATGTGCCGGTCAATAACGTGTTCAATGGATTCACAATTTCGCTCACGACACAATCGTCCTTTACGACCAACAATGGCAATGCGCCCATCTGGCCCGCCACCGGAACGTTTACCTTGAAAAAGGTAAGCACTACAACCGGATTTAACCTGGTGCGGAGCGATGGCGTGGAAGTGTTTGTTGACCAATTAACCGAGCAGCGCCTTGTGCTCCGGTTTCGATATGTGGGGCAGGGTGGCCGTACTGGCAGCGTTAGTGGCGAATACGTATTCGATCTGGAAGTGAAACCTTAATTTTCCGGGCGCCAACCATTGCAGTGTATCAGGCGATTAGGTAAATTTCATTTACCTCAAAACCCCGATCCTTATGGAAAGAACGGCTCTCTTTCGCATGTTGGTGTGTGCTTTTTTACTGGGCGCCAGTGTTGCGAGCGCCCAGGAGTTGTTAGTTGCCGCCAAGAAAGATGGCAAGTGGGGCTACATCAATGTTTCGGGGCAGTTTGAAATTCCACCTTCACTTGAAGACGCCTATCCTTTCATCAAAGGGCTGGCGGTAGCAAAAAATAAGGACGGATTTGGTTTGATGGATACCAAGGGTAAGTGGGTATTTACCCCGCGCAAAGGCCCCATACAACAAGTAGTAAACAACAACCGCATCGTGTTGGCCAACGATTTGGGCAAGTGGGGCGCTATGGACCTAAAGGGCAAAACGCACGTACCTTTCGAGTACGATGCCATGCAGTCTTTTCAGAATGGACTCGCGGTGGCTGGCATCAAAACCTCGCAGGCAGGTTTGCACAGGGTGGTGATTGTAGATACGTTGGGGCGCAGTGTAATTGCTTTCGATAACATCTACCTGCCCGCCAATGCCACGCGATATGTGCGTGAGGGTTATATTACTTTGCTGGTGGATGGTCAGTTCTCCGATCAGCTCACAAAGTCTCCCTATGAATTGGAGAGCCGTACACTTTATTTTGCTGTGCTGGATGTAAAAAATAAACGACTGGTCAACGCCAAAGTAAGTTCCTTGAGCCAGGAGGTGCGCGAAGGACGCCTGAATCTGGCATTGGACGGTATAGCCTATTCGTGGGCTGTGCCACTGCCGGTAGACATGGCGTTGGCACAGGCGAAATTCTCGTTCCTGGCACCGGCTATTTTTTCATTTTCTGGAGGAATTGCAGCCGTACACAAAGAGGGTAAGTGGGCGTTTATTGATAAAGATGGCAGCTTACTCAGCGAGACCAACTTATCTGTTGACGAGTACACTAACGAGCAGCCCATGTATTTTGGTGGTTTTGTGCTATTCAAAAAGAAAAACGGGCTTTACATTTTTACTGACCTGAACGGAAACCAAAAAATTCCACTGGAGCTGGAGGCGGCTACGCCTTTTCAGTATGGATTTTCCATTGCCAGCAAGGGCGGTAAATATGGCTTGTTGCTGAAAGATGGTTCCTGGGCTGTGCAGCCCGCATTTGAAGCCCTGCGTTATTGAATCGTTACCAAACAAGAGAGGCTGCCCCTCCAAAGGACAGCCTCTCTTTTATTTCCATCTGATTGTGCTATCAGCTCGCATATTCTTCGATAGGCAAACAACTGCATACCAGGTTGCGGTCGCCATAAGCATTGTCTACACGGCTTACCGAAGGCCAGAACTTGGCGTCCTTCACGTAAGGTAGCGGGTAGGCAGCCTTCTGGCGGCTGTAAGGGCGTGTCCACGCATCGGCAGTAATTACGGCCGCGGTGTGCGGTGCATTCTTCAATACGTTGTTTTCTTTGTCGGCCTTGCCCTCTTCTACTTCGCGCACCTCGTTTCGAATTTCAATCAACGCATCGCAGAAGCGGTCGAGTTCTTCTTTGGTCTCGCTTTCGGTGGGTTCAATCATCAACGTTCCGGCAACGGGAAAGCTTACCGTAGGCGCATGGAAGCCATAGTCCATTAAACGCTTGGCCAGGTCTTCCACTTCAATACCTGCTTTCTTGAAGTCGCGGCAGTCCACAATCATCTCATGGGCGCAGCGGCCATGCGTTCCGGTGTACAAAATTTTGTAATGCCCGCTCAGGCGCTCTTTAATGTAGTTGGCATTCAGAATAGCCAGCTTGGTGGCATTGGTCAAACCTTCACCGCCCATCATGGCAATGTAAGCGTAGGAAATAACCAGGATGCTGGCACTGCCCCAGGGCGCTGCCGATACGGCAGAGATGGCTTTTTCACCGCCTGTCTTCACCACGGCATGTCCCGGAAGGAAGGGCTTCAGCTTGTCGTTTACACAGATAGGACCCATGCCAGGACCACCACCACCGTGTGGGATGCAAAATGTTTTGTGCAGGTTCAAGTGGCACACATCGGCACCAATGTTGGCAGGCGAGGTAAGCCCCACCTGTGCATTCATGTTGGCACCGTCCATGTATACCAGGCCGCCATTCTGGTGTATCGTTTCGCAGATTTCTACAATCGATTCTTCGAACACGCCATGCGTGGAAGGATACGTCACCATCAAACAAGCAAGCTTGTCCTTGTGTTGCCCGGCTTTGGCTTTCAGATCTGCCACATCAATTTTTCCATCGCTGTCCGATTTCACCACTACCACTTCCATGCCTGCCATGACTGCACTGGCCGGGTTGGTGCCATGGGCAGAAGCCGGAATTAATGCGATGTTGCGATGCCCCTCCTGTCTGTGTTGATGATAGGCGCGTATTACCATCAGACCCGCGTACTCGCCCTGCGCCCCGCTGTTGGGTTGCAGCGATACACCGGTAAAGCCGGTGATTTCCTTCAACCAGTTCTCCAGGTGAGTAATCATTTCCGCATAGCCCAGCGTTTGGTCTGCCGGTGCAAAGGGATGCATTTGTCCTAGCTCGGGCCACGTTACCGGAATCATTTCTGTAGTAGCATTCAACTTCATGGTGCACGAGCCGAGAGAGATCATCGAGTGCACCATCGACAAATCTTTGTTTTCTAGTTTCTTGATGTAACGCAGCATTTCATGCTCGGCATGGTGCGAGTTGAACACGGGGTGCGTCATGAAAGGACTGGTACGCTGCAACTGGGCTGGCCAGTTCAGTTTTACCTCTTGTACCTTGGTGCCACTGCTTTTTTTGCTGTGCGCGGCTGCCAAAATTTCCAGTAAGGTGTTCACATCATGCAGCGTGGTGGTTTCATCGAGCGAGATACCTACATGGTTGTCGCTGAAGTAGCGCAGGTTCACCTCGCGCTTTGTTGCTTCTTTTTGTACGGCCTGCTTATCGGCAACAGCCACTTTCAGCGTATCGAAGTAATTTTCGTTTACCTGTTGAAGGCCTAATTCGGAAATGCCCTGTGCCAGCGTACGCGTAAGGCCGTGTATGCGGCCGGCAATTTTCTTCAGCCCTTCGGGGCCATGGTAAACCGCGTACATGCCGGCCATTACCGAAAGCAACACTTGCGCAGTACAAATGTTAGACGTTGCTTTTTCCCTGCGTATGTGTTGCTCGCGGGTTTGCAGCGCCATGCGGTAGCCGGGGTTGCCCGATGCATCTAAAGATGCTCCGATAATGCGGCCCGGCATCTGGCGTTTAAATTCATCTTTGGTAGCAAAGAAGGCTGCATGTGGTCCGCCAAAGCCCATAGGCACACCAAAGCGCTGCGAGGAGCCTACCACCACATCTGCACCCATTTCGCCTGGAGATTTCATCAGCACCAGGCTCATCAGGTCGGTACCCATTACCACGAATACCTCTTTTTCGTGTGCGGCCGCGATAAAGTGGGTATAGTCTGCTATGGCTCCGTTGTTGTTGGGGTTTTGAATATACACGGCAAACACCGCATGGTCTGTAATGTCTGCTTTGTTGATGTCGGTTACTACCAGTTCAATGTCCAGCGGGGCCGAACGTGTTTTTAAAACATCTATGGTTTGGGGGAATGTGTGTACATCCACCAGGAATTTGTTGGCATCTTTCTTTGCGCCTTTGCGCGAGGCAAACAGCAGGTGCATGGCTTCTGCGGCAGCGGTGCCCTCATCCAATAATGATGCGTTCGCAATCTGCATACCTGTCAGGTCCATTACCATGGTTTGGTAGTTGATCAACGCCTCCAGGCGACCTTGTGCAATTTCGGCCTGGTAAGGTGTGTAGGCGGTGTACCACCCGGGGTTCTCTAAGATGTTGCGCAGAATCACACCCGGTGTTATGCAGTTGTAATAACCTGTACCAATGTATGATTTGAATATTTTGTTTTTCGAGATGGTCTTCTTGAATTCGTTCAGAAACTCGAACTCGCTCTGTGCCCTGGGCAGGTTCAGGGGCTTCTTCAGGCGAATGTTGGCAGGAATGGTTTGGGCAATCAATTCGTCCACCGAGCCGGCTTTCACCACCTTGAGCATTTCTTCAATCTGGTGTGCATCTGGCCCGATGTGGCGGCTTTCAAATTTTTCTGAGTAGGAGGGATCGATGATCATGGAAAGAAAGATTAAATCGCTGACGGTAAAAAGTTGTTGGCTGTGCGTGGCATACGAACAACCAACAACGAAAGAACTAACAACTAAATATTAGAAACGTTCGAACTGCGAGAAGAAGAAGTTGCCTTCAATTTCCGCATTCGCATCAGAGTCGCTGCCGTGTATGGCATTTGCATCGATAGACTTGGCAAACAAGGCGCGGATGGTGCCGGGTGCTGCTTTTGCAGGGTCGGTGGCTCCGATCAGTTTGCGAAAATCTTCTACAGCATTGTCTTTCTCCAAAATCATGGGCACGATCGGCCCGGAAGACATGTACGCGCAAAGTTCGCCATAGAAGGGGCGCTCTTTGTGGATGGCGTAGAATTTTCCGGCCAGTTCTTTCGAAAGTTGCGCTTTTTTCATGGCTACAATGCGAAAGCCCGCCTCCTCAATCATTTTGGTGATAGCCCCTGTGTTGCCAGCCGCCACTGCATCGGGCTTAATCATGGTAAAAGTTCTGTTTCCTGCCATTATGATAGATCAGTTTAAGTTTTCGGCCGCAAAAGTATTTAAAAGAATCCAGCTTGCAGCGTCTGCCCGCAACAATCAAAACCCAAAAACATCATCTCTGTAAAGTAAAATGGTGGCGAGGGTGCCGAAACACAAATTCGCCTTAGTGGGCTGTCAGCCCTGGGCCCCAGGCTCTTGGCATTCCCCTGAATAATCGTCATTTTTGCCCCCTTTCATGGAAAATATTTCGGCATTTCAAGTTTGGATGGCCCAACCGCGCAAAGTGGTAATTGTTACCCACTTTAAGCCCGATGCCGATGCCTTGGGCTCTTCGCTGGGTTTGGCCCGCTACCTGCGCAAAAAAGGCCACCACGTTAAAGTAATTACGCCCAGCGATTACCCCGACTTTCTGGCCTGGATGCCCGGCAACGACACGGTATTGGCCGTTGCCAAAGAAGGCAAGCAGCACCCCTCTTACCAGCAGGCGGTAGAGTATGTGGCACAGGCCGAAGCCATTTTCTGCCTCGATTTTTCAAGTTTAAAGCGCATCAACGATCTGGAGGAGCCGGTGCGCCAGGCCAAAGCGGTGAAGGTGATGATAGACCACCACCTGGAGCCGGAAGATTTTGCCACCTACCAGCAGTGGGATGTACAGTCGGCCTCTACTGCAGGCCTGGTGTGCGAACTCATTGAACAACTGGGCGACAGCAACTTAATTGACCCCGAAACGGCCACTTGCCTCTATGCCGGGTTGATGACCGACACAGGGGGATTCAGACATAACAACACACACCAGCGCGAATTCCGCATTGCCTCGCGCCTGGTGGCAGCCGGTGCCAGCCCACACGAGGTAGCCAAACAGATTTACGATACCAACACGCTGGAGCGCTTGCGCCTGACGGGATTTGTGTTGAGCCAGAAGCTGCAGGTACTGCCAGAATGGAGAACAGCCTACATGACGCTTTCGCGCGATGAACTGAAAGCCCATGGAGCGCAAACCGGAGATACCGAAGGATTGGTGAACTACGGCCTTTCGGTGAAGGGTGTGGTGCTCTCGGTGCTGATGTACGACCGGGGCGAAGAAATAAAACTCTCGTTTCGGTCGTTAGGAAATTTTTCTGCCAACGAAATGGCACGCAAACATTTTGAAGGTGGTGGACACAAAAACGCTTCGGGGGGCACCTCCCGGCTCAACCTGGCCGACACCTTGCAGAAATTTTTATCAATTTTGCCCGAATACAAAGACAAACTTATTAACGAATAATATTTCATCAACCTTTACTTAAATCAATTCAATGAAAATCTCGAAACTGTTGTTGCTGGCGCTGGTGGTGGTCATGGCCTGCTCGAATGAAAAAGAAACACCCAAAGGATACAAGTTTACACTCGCCACCAAAGGCGATGGCAAAAAGGTAGAGCCCGGTCATTTCCTGGTAATGGACCTGATGTACAAAGACGAGAAAGACTCTGTGCATTACGACAACCGCAAGAACGAGGTGCCCGAGATCATTATGGTTCGCGACACCACCGGTCAGGGCATGGAAGAAGGATTGGACGAAGTATTCCGCATGCTTACCAAAGGCGATAGTGCCGTGATGACCATTACTGCCCAAACTTTGTACGAAAAAACTTTCCGCCAGCCGGTGCCTCCCGGGGTAGACCCCAAAAGCAAGTTTACCTTCTGCATGAAAGTGAACGATGTAATTGATTCTGCTGCGGTAATGAAACTGCAGGAAGAACTGATTGCCAAACAAAACGAACGCATGGTAAAGCAAAAGCAAGAGCAGTTGGCCAAAGACACGGTAATTATTGACGAGTATCTGAAAGCCAACAACATTGTAACACAAAGAACAGCCTCTGGCCTGCGCTATGTGTTTACCAAGCAAGGAAAAGGTGCGCCCGCCAAGCCTGGCCAGAATGTAAGCATTAACTACGCTGGCTATTTGTTATCTGGTAAGTATTTCGATACCAGCTGGGAATCCGTGGCCAAAGAAAAAAATCTGTTCGATGCCAACCGCCCCTATGCCCCGCTGGATTTGGTGGCCGGTAGCGGTTCCGTTATTCAAGGTTGGGAAGAAGCCATGTTACTAATGAACAAAGGCTCGCGCATGACGGTGTACATTCCCTCTACGCTCGCTTATGGCAATCGCCAGCGCAGTGAAGACATTGTAGCCAACAGCATTCTGGTGTTTGATATGGAGATGGTAGACATTAAGTAATAATGGGGATGATTCGTGTTGTTGTTCTTTTTTGTTTTTGTGCAGGGGTATTGTTGCTGCCTGGGTGCAAAGAGTTGCCCTGCAATAAATCGGTAAGCCAGGCGCAATTAGATGCGGTAGACCAAACGCAATTGCAGGCCGACATTGCCACCATTGATGCCTACCTGCAAAGCGAAGGCATAACAGCCGTGGCCGACCCAAGTGGCATTCGCTATGTGGTGGAGGAAGATGGCTTTGGAGGAACGCCCTGCCTGGAGAACATGGTTTCGGTAATCTACACCGGCAGATTGCTAAGCACGGGCAAAGAATTCGATAGCGGGGCCTCTGAGTTTGAGTTAAAGAGTTTGATATTGGGCTGGCAAATCATCCTTACCCAATATCCGAAAGGAACGAAACTTACCTTATACATTCCTTCGGGGTATGCCTATGGAACTGCCGGCTCTGGCACCCGGATTCCGGCAAACGCCATCCTTGTTTTCGATATTGAGATCATTAACATACGATGAGGCTTTGCATGGCTACCAACAACCGCCACAAGGCACAAGAAATCGCCCAGATCATGGGCGATTCTTTTGAGTTGGTAACCCTGCAAGACATTGGCTGCCACGAAGAACTTGCCGAAGAGCAAGACACTATTGCGGGCAACTCCTTTCAAAAAGCCGACTATGTATTTCGCAAATATGGCATTGCCGTTTTTGCGGACGACTCGGGCCTGGAGGTGGAAGCGCTAAACGGAGCACCCGGTGTTAACTCCGCCTACTACGCAGGGGCACAAAAAAGTTTTGCCGATAACGTAGCCCTGCTGCTGAAAAACATGCAGGGGGTGTCCAACAGAAGGGCATCGTTTGTTACAGTCGTCACACTCATCAGCCCTTCTGGCACCCAACAATTTGAGGGAAGGCTGAAAGGCACTATTTTAACAGAGCCGCGCGGCACGGGTGGCTTTGGCTACGATCCGGTTTTTCTGCCCGATGGCTTTGGCCACACGCTGGCAGAAATGTCGCTGGAAGAAAAAAACAAAATCAGCCATCGGTCGCTCGCCATCGCACAATTGGTGAAACACCTAAAGTCGATGATATGAACAGCAGTCGTTATTCTTCATTCTCCATTCGTCATTTGCAATGAAGCGTCCGTTTACCATAGGCATAACAGGCGGCAGTGGGTCGGGTAAAACCTACTTTCTACAAGGCCTGTCATCGCGCTTTGCGCCCCACGAGGTGTGCCTCATTTCGCAGGACAACTACTACAAGCCGCGCGACCAGCAGCCCATTGACGAAAATGGAGTAAAAAATTTCGACCTGCCCGTTTCTATCGATCGCGATTCTTTTCATGCCGACTTGTTGAAGTTGAAAGCAGGGCAGGATGTCATCAAAAAAGAATACACCTTCAACAACCCGAAAGCGGAACCCAAACTGCTCGAGTTCAAATCGGCACCTTTGCTGGTGGTGGAAGGATTGTTCGTGCAGTACTTTGAAGAGATTGAAAAAGAACTCGACCTGAAAATTTTTATTGAAGCTAAAGACCACGTGAAGTTGGGCCGCAGAATCAGACGCGACCAGGTAGAGCGCGGCTACGACCTGGACGATGTGCTCTACCGCTACCAGTTTCACGTAATGCCGGTGTACGAAAGTTTGATTGAGCCCATCAAGCACAAGGCCGACATCGTAATACCCAACAACCACCAGTTCGACCGCGCGTTGGCCGTATTAACTGGCTACCTGCGCACTCAGGTGGCGGAGCGCAGTTAACTTGCAAAGCAAGTGCTTTTGGCAACTGCCCCGGAGGATTTGCTGATCGCCCGTAACGGGAGGAAATCGCGCGCCTCAACCGTCAGTTGCGTTTTAGCCACAAATCATTACTTTTGTAGCCCTTATGTTGAAGAAGACCCTTTTCAGAACCATGATGCTCGCAGCCGGATTGCTGGCGGTGGCTGTTATTCTGATTTCGTCTTCCACCAAACAGGTTTCTGCCTACGGCACAGAAACAGCAAAAACTGAGCAAGGCGAAAAAAGTGCGCAAACGTATGTAAGCGCACCTACTGAAGCCATACCTGGCTCGGCTGTGAAGGTAGTTGAACCCGCCACCTCTCTGCAAGAGGTTCTCTTTGGCGTAGAAGAAGAAAACGTTGAGCTGCCCACGCGCACAGGCAAAGAACTGATGCGCTACATGAAGGTGCTCTTCAGGGCGATTATTTCGCCCAACGCCCCCTGATCTGATTTGCTTTCTTATCCGCACCAACTGCGTGTATGCGTAGTTGGCAACCGCAATCACCACGATTGCTTTCTATTGAAATCTAAATTTTTTTAATAAACAGTTATGAAGAACAAAGGTGTTGTTATTGTACTTACCGTCATCGTTACGGCTTTGTGTCTCTATTACCTGTCGTTCACGTTTGTGGCCGGCAGGGTAGATGATGACGCAGTGGCCTACGCTACTGACGCCAACGGAACCATTAACCTGGTTCGCAAGCAGATGTATCTCGACTCTATGTGGAATAAACCGGTGTACAACCTGTTTGGAGCCGAGTATACTTTTAAAGAAGTAAAAGAAAATGAGTTGAGCCTCGGCCTCGATTTACAGGGAGGTATGCACGTGGTGCTGGAGATTTCTCCCATCGACATCATTCGAAGCCTGAGTGGCAATAGCCAGGACCCTGCTTTTTTGAAAGCGCTGGAAGAAGCTCGCGAAAAGCAGAAAACCAGCCAGGCACCTTTTCTAGACCTGTTCACGCAATCGTTCAAGGCAGCCAACCCCGACCGTTCGTTGGCTTCTTTGTTTGCATCGGCTGCCAACAAAGACCGGGTAAGCCTCTCGGATGATGATGCTACTGTGATCAATTTTCTGAACACAGAAATTGAAGGGGCCATCGATCGCTCATTCACTATTTTGAAAACTCGTATCGACCAGTTCGGCACCTCGCAACCCAATATTCAGCGCCTGCAGGGTACCGGTCGTATTCAGATCGAGATTCCCGGTGCAGACAATCCGCAACGCGTGCGTAAGCTGTTGCAGGGCGTAGCACGTTTAGAGTTTTGGGAAGTAATTGAAGCCAACGACCCTCAGTTGAGCCAGGCTTTGATGGCCGTGAACAACATGCTGGTAAAAGAACAAACGGCTCAAGCCGCTTTGGGAGCAACTACCACCCCCGCGGAATCAGCACCTGCAGACGTAACACCTGCCGACTCGGCACAATCGGAGTTGGAAAAACAATTAAGTGGTTCTACCGATTCTACCGGCAACTCGCTGGATTCGTTGGCTAACCTCAACGTATCGCCTCTGTTTGCAAAAATGAATCCCAGTGTTCCCTTTCTCTACGATGTGAAAGACACCGCGCAGATTAATCGTATTTTGAAAAGAGCAGATGTACGCGCACTGATGCCGCGTACAATCGGCTGGTTCTGGGATGTAAAACCCGAACCTGAACTAACCCCTGGCGTTGACGATATTCGCCTGAACTTTGTAAACCTGGGCCGCACAGGCAAGCCTTTGCTTACGGGCGAAGTAATCAACGATGCCCGCCTCGACTACGACCAGTTTGCGCGCCCCGCAGTAACCATGACCATGAATGCAGCCGGCTCGCGCACCTGGGCAAAAGTAACGGCCGCTGCTGCTGCCAAAACACCTCAGGGTCGCATCGCCATTGTGCTCGATAACTATGTATACACGGCACCTACCGTACAAGGCGAAATTCCGAACGGCAACTCGCAAATAACGGGCAGCTTTGAACTGGAAGAAGCCAAAGATTTGGCCAACGTGTTGAAGGCTGGCTCGCTGCCTGCACCTACCCGCATTGTGGAAGAAGCCATTGTGGGCCCTACACTTGGTAAAGTAGCGCAAAACCAGGGCTTGATTTCTATGGCCTGCGGTTTGGGTATTGTAGTGCTCTTCATGATTGCTTATTACTCAAAAGGTGGTTGGGTAGCCAACATTGCTTTGTTGTTCAACATCTTCTTCATCTTGGGTATTCTGGCGCAGTTCAACGCGGCACTCACGCTGCCCGGTATTGCCGGTATTGTGCTTACCATGGGTATGGCCGTAGATGCCAACGTGTTGATTTATGAACGCATCAAAGAAGAGTTGCGCATGGGCCGTATGTTGCGCGAAGCAATTAAGAAAGGCTACAGCCGTGCATTCGACACCATCTTCGACTCGAACCTTACCACCTTACTTACTGCCATCTTCCTCTTTGTATTGGGCCAGGGCCCTTTGAAGGGTTTTGCCATTGTGTTGATGATCGGTATTGCCACCTCGTTCTTCTCGGCCGTTTACATTTCGCGTGTAATTGTGGAGTGGATGACCCGCAAAGGCGATGATGCCAAAGTATCCTTCGAAAGTGCGTTGTCAAAAGCAGTGAAAGAGAGAAAGTATTTCGATTTTATTGGCAACCGTAAAAAGGCATACCTTGTTTCAGGATCTGTCGTGGTGATTGGTTTTGTGTTGATAGCCATTCAAGGTCTCAACCTGGGTGTTGACTTCAAAGGCGGCCGCTCTTACGTAGTGTCTTTCAGCAAGCCAGTGGTGGCTACCGAAATGAAAGTAGCCCTGGCCGAAAGTTTCAACAATGCGGGTACCGAAGTGAAAAACTACGGTGGCAACAACATTATGAAGGTTACCACTTCTTATTTGGTAGACGATGAATCCGAACAGGCAGACGAGGCTGTGAAGACCGCACTTGTTCAGGGTATCGAAAAATTCAGCGGGCTAAAGTTTGTTGAAGGAGCAAGGGAAGTAAACGACCAGACCTTCACCATTTCGTCTTCATCCAAAGTGGGGGCCACCATTGCAGACGACATCAAAGACTCGGCATGGGAAGCCTCGTTGTTCTCGCTCATCGCCATCTTCCTGTATATTTTGATACGCTTCAAAAAGTGGCAATTCAGCACCGGTGCCATCGTAGCCACCGTGCATGATACTCTTTTTGTGGTGGCGAGCTTTGGCATAGCCGGTGCACTTGGTTTTAAGTTTGAAGTAGACCAGGTATTTGTGGCGGCCCTGCTTACCATCATTGGTTATTCCATTAACGACACGGTAATTATTTTCGACCGTATTCGTGAGTACCTTGCCATGGGCACCAACCACAACAGAACGCGCATCTTTAACGATGCCATCAATAGTACGCTGTCCAGAACGTTGATCACCTCGGGAACCACGTTGATTGTGGTGGTGGTGCTCTTGTTGTTTGGTGGCGAAGTGTTGCGCGGCTTCTCGTTTGCGTTGTTCATCGGTATTGTGGTGGGTACCTTCTCTTCTATCTTCATTGCTGCGCCCGTGGTGCTGGATATGGATATCAAAGAGCGTGCCGATGGAAAGACCGTTGCCAAAGCAGCCTGATTTTTTGAGGATTTATTTTGGGAAAAGCAGGGCCACGGCCCTGCTTTTCTTTTTTGCAAAATCTTCCACGTACATTTGTTGAAGACCAATTCGTGCTGTTCAATTTTCCTCATGAAGATTCTGTTAATTGAAGACGAAGTAAAAACGCTGCAATACCTGAAGAAGGGGCTGGAAGAGAATGGCTACGCGGTAGATACAGCCGCGGATGGAAAGAAGGGCAAGTCGCTGGCACTGCGCGGCTCTTACAACCTCATTATTACCGATATTATCATGCCCGGCTTAGATGGCAAGTCGATGGTGCAGCAATTGCGAGCCGAACAGGTGGAGACACCCGTGCTCATGCTCACGGCATTGGCCACTACCGATGACGTGGTGACCGGACTGGACAGTGGTGCAGACGATTACCTCGCCAAGCCGTTCGAATTTCAGGAACTGCTGGCGCGCATACGCTCGCTAACCAAACGCCATAAGAAGGACACGCAAGTGCTGAAGGTAGCCGACCTGGTGATGGACCTCGATCGCAGACAGGTGAAGAGAGCCGGAAAGACGATTGAGCTGACAGTAAAAGAGTTTGCGTTGCTGGAGTATTTTCTGCGCCACCCCAATGTAGTCATCCCCCGGGCTGACCTGGTGCGCGCGGTGTGGAATGTAGACTTTGATACCGGCACCAACATGGTGGAGGTATACGTAAACTACCTTCGCAAAAAAATAGATCGCGACTTCGACAAAAAGTTGCTGCACACACAAGTGGGTATGGGTTACATTTTAAAAGAACACTAAGGTGCAGATTCGCTCACGGCTCACACTTCAGTTTACTTTGCTGGTTATTGCCATTGTACTGCTCTCTTTCTTTTTGGTGTACTATTTCTCCATGCAGTTGGCCGGCAGGGAGTTCGACAAGCGCCTGCGCGATAAGGCCATTACCGCAGCTTCACTACTGATAAAGGTAGAACAAATCGACTCGGCTCTTCTCACTCTGATAGACCGCGCTAAGCGCGACAACCTATACAAGGAAAACATCGTGATACTGGACAGTGCCGATCGGATGATTTATGTAAACAACGAACAATTTGAGTTAAAAGTGGATACCAGCCTCTTCAGGCGGGTGCGCACGGAGCGCGAGGTGCGCTTTCGTCAGGGCGAGTTCAATGTGGTGGGCTTATTGTTTTCTGACAATAACCGACACTACGTTGTGATTGCCGGTGCCGTTAACCGGCAAGGCGAACAGCGACTGGCCGATTTGCGAACCTTGCTGGGAACGCTTTTCGTGGTGATGACTGCGCTGGTGGCCCTGGCGGGTTGGGTGTACTCGGGGCGTGCCCTCAGGCCCATCCAAAAGGTAATGAACCAGGTGGAAGAAATTTCTCCGCAAGATCTGAGCAAGCGCATGCAGGAAACCCATCAGCCCGATGAGATCGGTAAGTTGATCACCATCTTCAATAAAATGCTGGCGCGTATCGAAAACGCTTTCAGCCTGCAACGCACCTTTGTGGCCAACGTATCGCACGAACTGAAAAACCCACTTACCAAAATAACCTCGCAACTGGAAGTAACTTTGTTGAAAGACAGGGACGCAGCCGAGTACAAGACGCTGGTGGCCTCCGTGCTGGAAGACATCAAAGAACTCAATCAGCTCTCGAATAGCCTGCTCGAACTGGCACGCCTGAATCGTGAAGAAGGTTCGTTCTCCATGGCGCGTGTGCGCTTAGACGAAATTCTGTGGGAGGTACGTGATGGGGTGGTAGGCCTGGATGAGAGCTACCAAGTGCTGGTGGAAATGAAAGACCTGCCCGAAGACGAGTCGCGGTTATATGTAACCGGCAATACCCACCTGCTTAAAACCGCCCTTCGCAATGTGGTAGAAAATGCATGTAAATTTTCTGACAACCACACGGCCCGCGTAAGCCTGCATTGCGATGAAACGGGGCTTACGGTAGAGGTGCAAGACCAGGGGCCGGGCATTGCGCAGGGCGATTTGCAGAAAGTGCTCCAACCCTTCTTCCGGGCCGATGCCACCTCGAAGGTGCGGGGCTATGGCATTGGCCTGTCCCTCAGCCAGCGCATTGTGGCCCTGCACAAGGGGCGCCTCACCATAGAGTCGGAGCCCGGCCGGGGCACGCGGGTGCGCATTACTTTGCCCACGCGTTAAGAAAATTCTAATACTTTTCTAATCGGTTTGGCTTCACCAAAAGTGTCGGCTTTCGTTCTTTTACAGTGTATTCCCCAAAGGGGCAATGCAAGTAGGTTTTACAGGTTTGATAGTCAGGTTTTCTTTTAGCCATCACTAAAAGAACCTAAGCCCCGGCCCCAGGTCGGGGCTTATTTGTTTTCACTCACCTCCACCCGGGCTCCAATGGCCAGCACGCCCGGCAGGGTGTCTAAACGCATATATTGAATCAAGTCGAGGGTGTAAGTGCCCGGCTGAACAAACTCGTGGTTGGTTAAAAGGGCTTCGCGGTGGTCGTACACATCGCCCAGGCCGCTTCTCCCAAACGGCTCACCGGTTTTGGCATCGAACAAATAGCTGGTGGTAAGCTTTTCTGCCAATGTTGTTCCGGTGGAATCTTTCAAAACGTAGTTAACAAACAGGCGCGAGTAAGGATAGTCGATGGAATTGCGAACGGTATAGTAGAGGTTATAAGGCCGCCCCGTATCGGTAATGCGAAAGCTGAATCGCGCGGTGTCAGTAGCGGCCCAGAGGCGATTAGGAAAATCTTTGTGATCTTCAAAAAGCCGGTTGCCATCGCAGCACACAAACAGAATAGCTGCGATTATCAGAAATAAGAACCTGTTCATGGTTGTTTTTTACCCTGCTGCCCCTGATTAGGATTTCTGCCCGGTCTTCTGGGGCCACGGTCCTGCCGGGGAGACTGGCTGCCCTTGGGCCCTCCTTGCGCTTGCGGATTCTGGCCACCCCGGTTTTCCTGGCCAGGGGGTCGATGGTCTCTCCGGTTGCGGTCGCGGCTGCGTTTCTTCTTTTTGTTTTTGCTGCGGAATTTTTTGTCGAGGCTTTCCAGGTCGCTGTTCAGCGGTGCGCCTACCTCTTTTTCGGCCACTTCATTCTCTTCCAGGTTGGCAGGTTTCTTTCCAGCCCTGTTCATTTCCAAAATCTCGTTTACCCTTTCGATGTTCACCGGGTACCAGTTGCTTTCTTCGCGAAAACCAAACCACATGATTTTGCGGAATATGTCTGTTTTCTGAAGCGTGGCTTCACCTTTTTCGGTTAGCAGCGGGGCATCCACTTCGGGAATGTCTTTCAGCGCATCCATGTAGGTATCCAACTCGTAGTTGAGGCAGCACTTCAACCGGCCACACTGGCCCGAAAGTTTGCTGGGGTTGAGCGACAAATTCTGGTAGCGGGCCGCACTGGTGGCCACGTTCTTAAATTCGCTTAGCCAGGTAGAGCAACATAGCTCGCGGCCGCATACGCCAATGCCGCCCAGTCGCCCGGCCTCCTGCCGTAGGCTGATCTGCCGCATCTCTACACGTATGCGAAACTCACCAGCCAGGTGCTTGATCAATTCTCTGAAATCCACACGGTCTTCCGCAGAGTAGAAAAAGGTGGCCTTGGTATTGTCGGCCTGGTATTCCACATCAGACAACTTCATGGCCAGCTTCAGCATGCGCACGATTTCGCGGGTGCGGTAAAGCGTGGGCAATTCGCGCTTCTTTACCTCTTCGTACTTCTCAAGGTCTTTAGCATGAGCCAGTCTGTATATTTTCCGAATTTCGCCATCGTTGGCTACATTCTTCTTTTGCATTTGCAGGCGCACCAATTCGCCTTGCAACGACACGTGACCCAGGTGGTGGCCATTGGGCACCTCTACGATTACGGCATCGCCCGTGGTAAGCTGCAGCTTTTCTGTATTGCGATAGAAGTCTTTACGCCCGTTCTTGAAGCGAACCTCTACGACATCGAACTTGCTCTCCGAGGGCATCTCCATGTTGGAAAGCCAATCGAACACGTTCATCTTGTTACAGCCGCCCGTGCCGCACGCCCCGTTATTATTGCAACCGGCTACCTTGCCGTCTTTCTTCGTTCCACAAGCACATCCCATATTTGATGGATTCAGCGGTTAAACAGCCGTTAGCTGACTGTGCCAACCTTATAATTTAACAAATCTACTCCGATATCTCTCCGGAAAGATAGTCCTTCCCAGCCAATACCCGAAATGGCTTGATAGGCATTTTTGCGCGCTTCTTCCAGCGTGGTGCCCTGGCCGGTAACGGTAAGCACCCGGCCACCGTCTGTGACGATGACTTCGCCATTTTTTCGGGTGCCGGCATGAAATACAATGGCCGTTTGGGCAGACTCCAACCCCTTAATGGCAAAACCTTTCTTATAGTCGCCCGGGTAGCCGCCAGACACAAGCGATACCGTTAGCGCAGTTTGATTGGCATGCCGAATGGTTTTACCGGCCAGTTGTTTTTGCGCGGCAGCTACCAGCAATGGAAGGAAATCATCCTCAATGCGTGTCATCACCACTTGCGTTTCCGGGTCGCCCATGCGGGCATTGTATTCAATTACGAAAGGTTCGCCCCCCACATTCATCAGGCCGATGAAAATGAAGCCGCGGTAAGGTATGCCTTCCTGATGTAGTCCCGCAAGGGTGGGCTTGATCACCCGTGTTTCCACCTTCTTCATGAATGCCTCGTTGGCAAACGCCACCGGAGAAACGGCACCCATGCCGCCTGTGTTGGGGCCCACGTCACCATCGCCTACGCGCTTATAGTCTTTCGCCTCGGGCAGCACTACATAGTTTTCGCCATCGGTCAGCACAAAAACAGAAACTTCAATGCCCGAGAGGAATTCTTCTACCAGCACCCGCGCGCTGGCTTCGCCAAATTTTTTGTCTACCAGCATCTCGCGCAAGGTTTGCTGCGCCTCTTGCACGCTTTGGGCAATCGCCACCCCTTTGCCTGCCGCCAGGCCATCGGCCTTCAATACAATGGGTGGCGTTAATTGCGACAGGTACGTTAAGCCATCTGTAAGCTGAGATGCCTGAAAAGTTTTGGCTCGGGCGGTGGGTATGCCATGCCGAACCATAAACTGTTTAGAAAAATCTTTGCTGCCCTCTAATTGTGCGCCTTCCTTACCGGGGCCCACCATCAACACTTTTTTTAGTTCTGGTCGGGTTTCAAAATAGTCGCGGATACCTTTCACCAGCGGAACTTCAGGCCCTACCACTACCAGGTCTATCTTATTTTCAATGCAAAACTGGCCGAGACCTTCAAAGTTATCTACTCCGATAGGTACATTTTGAGCCGTTTGGGCAGTGCCCGCGTTGCCCGGGGCTACAAACAGCTTTTGGCACAAGGGGCTTTGCTTGATCTTCCAGGCCAGCGCATGTTCGCGACCTCCGTTTCCTACAATCAGAACATTCATAAAAAAGGGTACAAACGCGTAAAGTTAAAAACAAAACGGGGTGCCTGAAAGGGCACCCCGCACGGTTTTGTTGGCTTGCTGAAACCTAATTGGCGTATTCGCTCAGGAATTTGATGCGCATCAGCCTCAGGTTATCCTCATTGAAATCCGCATCTTCATCCCTTAGGGCAGCCACAGCATCTTCAATGCTGTCGGTTTCTGAGTTCAGGAAGTATTCAAAAATCGTTTCCTGCTTTTCCTCATCCAGCACCTGGTCAATGTAATAGTCGAGGTTAAGCTTAGTGCCAGAGTAGCAAATGTTTTCTATCTCGGTAAGCAACTCATCGAACGAAATATTCTTCGACTCGGCAATTTCCTCCAGGTCTACTTTGCGATCGATTTGTTGTATAATGAATATCTTGATCTTCGACTTGTTAACAGAAGACTTTACGATCACATCGGTGGCGGTTTCAATGTCGTTTTCGTCTACGTATTTTTCAATCAGTTCGAGGAACTCCTTACCGAACTTGTTCACTTTGCCCATGCCCACCCCGTTCACACTTGCCAGTTCATCTTTGGTGGTGGGGTAGGTGGTGGCCATTTCTTCCAGAGAAGGATCCTGGAAGATTACATAAGGCGGCAGGTCTTTCTCTTTGGCAATTTTCTTGCGCAGTGCCTTCAGCATCTCGAACAACTTCTCATCGTACGACTTGGCGTTGGCGGGCGTACGGTCGGGCGAATTTTCTTCTTCGTCTATGGCCGTGGTGAAGTCGTGGTCTTTGGCTAGTTCTATGGGGTGCGGCTTTTTAAGGAAGTTCAACCCTTTTTCGGTGATTTTAAGTACGCCAATGTTTTCGATGTCTTTTTCGATGTACTGGTAGATCAATGCTTGCCGTATCACTGATTTCCAGAAGTCGCTCTCTTCCGCAGCGCCTTTTCCATACACAGGCAAATCGAAATGGCCGTAGCTCTTCACGTATTCGTCTTCCACTCCGCGTATCACATGTACCAGGTGGCTCAAGCCAAATCGTTCGTTGGTTTGCTTCACAGCTTCGAGTGCCACCTTTACATACTCAGTGCCATCGAAGCGCTCGCGCGGGTGTACGCAGTTATCGCACATGCCGCAGTTGTTTTCTTCAAACTCTTCTCCAAAATAATGGAGTAGTTGCCGTCTGCGGCACACGGGCGATTCAGCATAAAACTCCATCTCCTGAAGTAAGATGCGTGCGTTCTCCCGCTCTTGCACCGATTTATCTTTATTGAATTTTTCGAGTTTATTCAAGTCGTTGTGGCTGTAGAACATCAGGCAGTGCCCCTCCAGCCCATCGCGGCCAGAGCGCCCCGTTTCCTGGTAGTAGCCTTCTAAAGATTTCGGTACATCGTAGTGCACTACGAAGCGTACATCGGGCTTGTCGATACCCATGCCAAAGGCAATGGTGGCCACAATGATGTCTACCTCTTCGTTCAGAAAGTCGTCCTGGTTTTTGATGCGCACATCAGGATCAAGCCCAGCGTGGTAAGGAGCCGCCTTGAAACCGTTTACATTCAGCAACTGGGCAATTTCTTCCACCTTCTTGCGGCTCAGGCAATAGATAATGCCCGATTTGCCTTTGTGCTCTTTCAAAAATTTGATGAGTTGCTTTTTGGTTTCTTTCTTAGGTCTTACTTCGTAGTAAAGGTTTTTTCTGTTGAAGGAAGAGATGAACACATCGGCCTCTTCCATTTGCAGGTTCTTCTGTATGTCGAGTTGCACTTTGGGTGTGGCGGTGGCGGTAAGGGCAATCACCGGCATATCTCCCAACTGGGCAATCATCGATTTAATTCTGCGGTACTCGGGCCTGAAGTCGTGACCCCATTCTGAAATACAGTGGGCTTCATCGATGGCCACAAAAGAAACATTCACTTTTTGTAAAAAGGCAATGTTCTCTTCTTTGTTGAGCGATTCGGGGGCTACATACAGCAGCTTTACTAGGCCTGTTGTGCAGTCTTTCTTTAAGCGCGTTATCTCGCCTTTGCTGAGGGTACTGTTCAGAAAGCGTGCGTTAATGCCGTAGGCATTGAGTGAGTCCACCTGGTTTTTCATCAACGCAATGAGCGGTGAAATAACAATGGCCAAACCATCTTGCACCATGGCAGGTAACTGATAACACAACGACTTGCCTGCACCGGTGGGCATAATTACAAACGTGTTGCGCCCACTTAAAATGTTCCTGATTACTACTTCCTGATTGCCCCTGAACTGGGAGTATCCGAAAATCTCTTTGAGTTTATCTCGCAATGTATCTTTTTCTTCCGCCACTAACATGATTCAACTGGTAAATTGCTATATTACTTATCTTTGCCTGTTTACAAACTTAACTTGCACAGGGAATTGAATTTAGTAAAAAATATCAAAAACATTGCACGGGATGTATTAATAAATGAATCCCGTGCGGTGGAGAATCTCGTCAATTTTATTGATGACGACTTCGAAGCCTTGGTGAAAGAAATTTATTCCGCCAAAGGCCGTGTTGTCGTTACAGGCGTTGGCAAAAGCGCCATCATAGCGAATAAAATTGTGGCCACTTTAAACTCCACCGGCACACCCGCATTGTTCATGCATGCAGCAGATGCCATACATGGCGATCTGGGCATGATTCAAGACGGAGATATTGTTATCTGTATTTCGAAAAGTGGCAACACTCCCGAAATAAAGGTGCTTGTGCCTCTTTTAAAACGCAGGGCATTAAAACTTGTTGCACTGGTTAGCAACATACAATCGTATTTGGCACAGCAAGCCGATTTTGTAATGAATGCAACGATTGCAGAAGAAGCATGCCCGCTTAACCTGGCACCCACTACCAGCACTACGGCTCACTTGGCTATGGGCGATGCGCTGGCTGTCTCGCTGTTGGAGATGAGAAATTTTACCAGCGAAAATTTTGCCGAGTTCCACCCAGGTGGTGCCTTGGGCAAACAATTGTATCTAAGGGTGGCCGATGTGTATCCGCAAAATCAGTTGCCCGTTGTAGCGCCCAATGCGTCTATAAAAGATGTGATCATCGAAATCTCATCGAAGCGCTTGGGGGCAACGGCTGTTATCGATGACCAGCGGGAACTTAAGGGAATTATTACCGATGGCGACTTGCGCAGAATGCTGGAAAAAGGAGGAGACATTAGTAAATTAAAGGCCTCGGAAATCATGTCGGCCAAACCCAAAACCATAGACCATCAGGAATTTGCCGTAAAGGCTCTGCAGTTGATGCAGGAGAACAGCATCACCCAATTGGTGGTTACCAAAGAAGGAAAGGTGGCGGGTTTCATTCACCTGCACGACTTGCTGAAGGAAGGAATAGCCTGATTCAAAAAAGATGACTAAAGATTCAATCGCGGAATGAATAACAACCTTTACGTGGTGCTGATGGCTGGTGGGGTAGGAACCCGCTTTTGGCCCTACAGCCGAAATGCGCGCCCCAAACAATACCTCGATGTGCTGGGAACCGGCAAAACGCTTCTGCAATCTACCTGCGACAGGTTTTTGCCGTTGTGCCCCAAAGAAAACATTCTGGTAGTTACCAACGAGGAACATGGTGCCATAACACGGGAACAACTGCCCCAGCTTCACCCTTCGCAAATTCTTACCGAACCCATGCGCAAAAACACTGCACCTTGTATTGCCTACGCCAGCAGAAAAATTTTTGCGCAGAATCCGCATGCCATTATGGTGGTAAGCCCGTCAGACCACCTGATTATGAATGAGGCAGAATTTCAAAACACCATTCACAGCGCTGCAGAATTTGCCAATTCCAAGGATAATCTGATCACGCTGGGCATTAAACCCACGCGTCCTGAAACCGGTTATGGCTACATACAGTTTATAGAAGGTGCGTCTTCCATAAAGAAAGTTAAAACCTTTACAGAGAAGCCGGAACTTCAACTGGCTAAAACATTTTTGGAGAGCGGAGATTTTGTATGGAATGCCGGCATCTTTATTTGGAGTGTGAAGGCCATTATGGATGCATTTGCTGCACACTTGCCCGAGATGGCAGAAATTTTTGATGAGGCAGCGCCACACATTAATACTGTTAACGAACGGGAAGCCATACGGCAGGCCTATGCGCAATGCAAAAGCATTTCGATAGACTACGGCATCATGGAGAAGGCCCGCAATGTATTTGTGGCCCTCAGCACGTTCGATTGGTCTGATTTGGGCTCGTGGGCCTCTCTACACGATGTATCGAAAAAAGATGCACAGAACAACCTAGTGAATGCCGATGCGCTGGTTTACGAAACGCGCAACTCCGTTATAAAAGGACCGAAAGATAAATTGATTGTTGCCCAGGGGTTAAACGGCTACTTGGTAGGCGTGTTCGATAATGTGGTGATCGTGTGCGAAAAAGACAAAGAAGAGCAATTCCGCAAGTTTGTGAACGATGTAAAAGCCAAACCCAACGGTGCCGACTACCTGTAATGCTTACGCTATAGCTTCTGCCGGATGGCTTCGTATATAGCGATGCCGGCTGCCACCGACACGTTGAGCGAACCCACTCTGCCTTTCATGGGTATCTTCACCAACTCATCGGCAACCCTCAGTATTTCGGGTGAAATACCATCCTCTTCCGAACCCAATACCAACGCTACGGGTGTATTCAGGTCTACTTCGTAAATCAACTTCGATGCTTTCTCCGTGCAGGCCACCACACGTATGCCACTGTCGCGCAATTGCTTTACAGTTTTGCGCAAATCGTCTGTGCGACATACCGGCAGATGGCTCAGCGCACCGGCCGAAGTTTTGATGGCATCTGCCGTGATGGGTGCGTTGCCTTTGTCGGCAATTACAATGCCATCCAGCCCGGCACATTCGGTGGTGCGGGCAATGGCACCAAAATTTCGCACATCGGTAATGCGATCCAGCATTAAGAGAAACGGTTCGCGCCCTTCTTCAAAGGCCTTCGCAATCAAATTATCGAGCGAGGCATAGGTAATGGGCGACAGCACACAGATGACACCCTGGTGGTTTTTGGAGGAGAGCCTGTTTAGCTTTTGCTGCGGAATAAATGTGTAGGGCGCATGAAATTCTTTGGCTGTGTTGATCAGTTCTTTGATGAGATCGTTTTGCAAACCCGCCTGCACATAAATCTTTTCAATTTCGCGGCCCGCCCGAATGGCTTCAATCACAGCGCGCGTGCCGAAAATCATGGTTTTGTTGTCCATTCTGATGAAGTTAATAGCGGCTTTTTCGCCACAAGTCTATTGTGTAATACCACCGCTCGGCAAAACGCTTGTCGCGTACCAGCACCAGGTTGTCCGGGTCGTAAAGTGTTCCACTTTTTACAAAAGTAAACCTTACTTTATGGTTTTTATAATTCCATGCCTCTGCGCTGCCGGTGTGGCTAACTTCATCGGGTGGGCCAAAGATGAGGTAGATCATCCCACGATCTGTTTTCCAGCCTTCTTTGTAAGAGGTAAACAAGCGGTTGGCATGTTCTACGCGCCTGAAGTAATTGCGCATAAAATTTTTGGCGCGCTCGGCATCTCCGGTTATATCGAGTATTACTTTGTCAAACGCTTTTTTATCAGCCGTGGCCGCTTTCAGTTGCTGAAACTCTTCCTGAGTTGTTACAAATACTAATGGATCTACCAACTGTTCGAGCGTGGCGAAGCGCGGATAGTTGGCATCCGCAATCCTGAAGGCAAAGCCCTTGGCCGCGTTGGTATCTAATTGCGCCAGGTACAAACCCGCGTTCTTGAATGGCAGCGGCACCCCCGGGGCTGTGTTGATCAGCGAGTCGGCCACCAAAGCAGGGGCCACTCTTTTTTCTTTTTCAACAAAGGGTGGCGATGCTGCCGGAAAAGGGGTGCTGTATTGAAATACGGTTACGTCTTTAGTTGTTGTGCGATAGCGCATAACGGTGGGCTTGCCAGAGGCGACAAAAGGTGTAAAGAGCGGAACACTGTCGGCTTCTATCCAACCATCAGGTGGATAATTGGCCTCCAGTTGCCGCACAAACAAGTACCTGGCCTGGCTGGGGGTGTGGGTAACGATGGCCGTGAGCAGCCAGGGTTTGGCAGGCACGGCAAAAGTAAGTCGCCCGATTTTTTTGCGTTCGCTGTCGCGGATGATTTTCTCCGATGCCGCCACGGGCTCGCCACTGCGCTGCCCAAACGCTTCGCGTTTTTCCCACTGCACACGGTAGCCGGAAAGTGGCGTGGCACTGTTCGCGGTCATCTCATAAAAAACAACAATCGAATCGCGATCGGCAGCCACCCGCCACGCCCACGAAACCTCGCTGGACAGATCGTACCAATATTTTACATTGGTACCTGCTATGGACTGGCCCTGAGCCTGGGCATGAAGAAAGCCACACAAAAACAAAAGCAGAAGACGCCTCATAATCGACCTTAAAAATACAAGTTTCGCCCCTAAGGATTACCTTTGCCGCCAATTCTTATGGCCAAAATTTTCACCACCGAAATCACCTCCGAGTCGCTTACTTCCGATAACCCCATTCACCAGCGGTTACTTAAAGCTTATGTGGCCGCTGCCGACTATGTGAACGGTGATGTACTGGAGGTGGGTTGTGGGGAAGGGCGCGGTATTGATTTGATTTTGCCGCGCGTAAAGAGTTATTCCGCCATCGACAAAATTGAAGAAGCACTGGCCAAACTGAGGATCAAGTACCCGGGTGCACGATTTGTCAGCGGCAACATTCCGCCCCTAACAGCCTTTCCCGATAACTCATTCGACTGTGTGATTACATTTCAGGTGATAGAACATATTGACGATGATCACCTGTTCCTCAAAGAAATTCATCGGGTGCTGAAGCCAGGAGGAAAGATGCTGCTCACCACACCCAATCGCCCCAAATCGCTTACGCGAAACCCGTGGCATGTGCGCGAGTACACCGCAGGGGAACTTATACAACTGGCACAGGCAATTTTTCCATCCGTGCAAATGAAGGGAATAGGGGGCAACGAAAAGGTGATGGAATATTACGAGCGCAACAAAAAGTCAGTGGAGCGCTTTACCCGTTTCGATGTGCTCGATTTGCAACATCGCCTGCCAGCGTGGGCGTTGCGGGTACCCTACGAGGTTTTGAATCGATGGAACAGAAACAAACTCAAACACGCGTCTGATGCATTGGTAGCGGGCATACGGCACACCGATTACCCGGTAGTAGAACATGCAGAACAAGCGCTCGACCTTTTTCTGATCGCAGCCAAATAATTCTTTTGCGCAGCAGGCCTTTACGGATGAACAGCCAGGTAAGGGTAGATGATTAAATAAACGATGGCGCCTGCAAAATAACCCAATGCTGCCAGCAGCGAAATTTTCTTGAGGTACCAGATAAAGTCTATTTTCTCCATACCCATTACTGCCACACCCGCGGCAGAGCCGATAATCAGAATACTGCCGCCTGTGCCTGCGCAGTAGGCCAGATATTCCCAAATCATGTGGTCGGGATAATAGGTTTCCATGCTGTACATGCCCATGCTGGCTGCTACAAGCGGAACGTTGTCTACAATGGCAGAGAGAATACCAATCAGGGTAATGATAATCCTGTTATCGCCCAGGGTAGTGTCGAGCCAGGCAGCAAATGCACTTAATAACTGCATGGATTGCAACGCCCCCACGGCCAATAAAATCCCCAAAAAGAAAAGCACACTGGGAACGTCCACACGCGACAAGGCCCCCGCGGCCGTATAAGGCCTTTTTTCCGCATCGTCCATATCGGGGTTAATCAGTTCTGAAACTACCCAGATAACACCTAATGCCAGCAGCATGCCCAGGTAAGGGGGTAGATGGGTAACGGTTTTAAAAACAGGTACAGAAATCAAACCACCAATACCAAGCACCAGCATCAGCAGTTGGCCTTTTATTTCTTTGTGTCCGTGGCCTCCATGCCCATGGCCTCCCTGCCCGTGCGTTGTTTTAGAATGATCGTGGCTGCCCGCGTGTCCTAATTCTCCTTTAAGGGTAAACTGCAGGTAAAGCAGGGGTACCACCATACACACAATGCTGGGCAGAATAAGCGTTTTGATAATGTTGGCAGACGTTATCTGACCGCCAATCCAAAGCATGGTGGTGGTTACATCGCCAATGGGCGACCAAGCGCCACCGGCATTGGCGGCAATCACAATCATACCACCAAAGAACAAACGCATTTTAGGGTTGGGTACTAATTTTCTGATTAACGATACCATCACAATGGAGGTGGTCAGGTTATCCAGAATGGCCGAAAGGAAAAACGTTACCGTACAGATAACCCACAATAATACTTTGGGATTTTTAGTGGTAATGCGGTCGGTAATGATGCGGAAACCCTGGTAAGCATCTACCAGCTCCACAATTGTCATGGCGCCCAGCAGAAAGAAGAGGATGGCGGCAATTTCACTCAGGTGTTCGGCCAACTGTTCGCCTACATGGTGCATGTCGGTGCTGAACATGGCATAGAGTGTCCAGCAGAGCACACCCGTTAGCAGGGCCGAGGCCGTTTTGTTGATTTTAATCGGGTGTTCCAGTGCAATGGCCAGGTACCCGATAACGAAGAGCGCAATTACGATTGATTCCATGATTTGGCTTTAGGTATCCAGGTAAATTTAAAATAAATTAGAGCAGCCCACGATAAAACTATCGTGAAAATTGGGGTAAAAAAATGAAGAAAGGTGCTATTTGCCTTTAAAGAAAAAGCAAGCAAAACCGATTAGAAATAAATTAGATTAACCGAAACAGCCCCTCGTTCAGTAAGTTAAGTGCCTTCTCTTTGTTGGAGGTGTTCAATAAGATTGAAATATTGTTATTACTGCCTCCGTAAGAAACCATGCGCACGGGCACGGTGGCGAGCGAGTCGAACACTTGCTTCAGCACACCTTCTTTTTCAATCAGCCTGTTCCCCACCACGCAAATGATGGTTTGATTTTTATCTACCTCTATGTGGCCAAATGCTTTCAGCTCATCTACAATGGCATCGAGGTAGCGCGCGTTATCAATCGTAACCGATACGGCCACCTCGGAAGTAGACACCATGTCGATGGGGGTTTTATACTTTTCAAAAACCTCGAACACCTTGCGCAGGAAGCCATACGCAAGCAACATGCGCGATGACTTGATGTTAACCGCAATGATGCCATCTTTCGCTGCAATGGCTTTGAAC
Organism: Bacteroidota bacterium; assembly: GCA_049324055.1. Taxonomy (GTDB): domain Bacteria; phylum Bacteroidota; class Bacteroidia; order Cytophagales; family Cyclobacteriaceae; genus ELB16-189. The sequence goes on from JBMOLS010000035.1 coordinate 61,987, forward strand.
TGTCCGCTCGAACCTTTGTCGCTTATAATGGTGCCCGGAGCCTTTTCGTCCATGGTGTTCTTCAACCGTACGGGTACCCCGTACTTTTGTGCAGGTACGATGGTAGACGGGTGTAGAATCTTGGCACCGAAGTACGCCAGTTCAGACGCCTCATCGAACGTGAGCTCGGCTATGGGGAAAGTTTTCTTTACAATGCGCGGGTCGTTGTTGTGCATGCCGTCTATGTCCGTCCAGATCTGGATTTCCTCGGCACGAATGGCGGCACCAATCAACGAAGCTGTATAGTCGCTGCCTCCGCGTTTCAGATTGTCGATTTCGTTGCGGTGGTTGCGGCAGATATAGCCTTGGGTTACCAGAATGTCTACGTTGCCCAATGTTTCAATCAATGGCTTCAGGCGCTCGCTGATCTTGTCCAGTTCAGGCTCCTGGCTCTCGTCTATCGACATAAAGTGCAGGGCGGGTAGCAAGCGCGAAGAAATTTTCCGCTCCTGCAGGTGGTGATAAAAGAGTTCGGTAGAAATCAACTCTCCTTGTGCCAGCAGTTCGCGGTAGCTGCGGTCGTCAAAACGGCCGGCAGCCAACAGGCGGAACAGGCTGAAATACCGGCTCACAATTTCCTGGCCAATGGCCCTGTACGCATCGGAGGTGTACAACTCGCCAATAAACTGCTGGTAGTGTTTTTCCAGTTCGGCAATTTCGGATTGTGCACCGGTGGTTTGCTGTGCCAGCAGGTGGTCGCCAATTCGCACCAACGTGTTGGTAGTGCCGCTCAGTGCCGAGAGCACCACAATCTTTTTGCCGGGTGTATCCAGCAAAAGGTCTGCAATCTTTCTCATGCGCTCGGGCTTGCCTACCGAGGTGCCACCGAATTTTAATACCAGCATAGCGTTGTTTCTTTTTTCAAGGGCGGTAAAGATATAAAAAGCTGTCAGTATCAATACTTTGGCCGTTTACTTTTTATGTCCGTACACACCCCAAACGATTGCGCTCATCATAAAGACATTGCATGCGCGAACGCATCAGGTTATCTTCCCAATAAAAATTCGTGAATTATGAAAACTCTTCTTTCGTTGGCAATGGCATGCATGGCACTGATGTCGGTCTCTGCACAAAACCTGAAGGGCGCCTGGGAGGCGGTTGAAGGCGACAAAAAAACTACCCGCATTTACACGGCAGATTTTTTCTCGGTAGCCATATACAATGTGAAGGACAAAAAATTCGAGGGCACCTATGGCGGCAGCTACAAGATAGACGGTAAAAATCTGGTGGAGACAATCGAGTTTGACACCTGGCAACCGGCCAATGTGGGAACGGTGGTTAACACGCCCTTCACCCAAAAGAGAAACCAGCTTACGCTGAATGCTGAAAATATAAAGACAACTTACCAACAGACCGATGCGGGTGGACCGGGCCAACTGGCCGGTGCGTGGCTGATTACGGGCCGGTTTGTAGATGGTGAGATGCGCAAATCAACACCCGGAGTACGCAGAACCATGAAGATACTTTCGGGCACGCGCTTTCAGTGGATTGCTTATAATGTGGAAACGAAAGAATTTTTTGGAACGGGTGGAGGCACCTACACCACGGCCAACGGCAAATACACCGAGAACATTGAATTCTTCTCGCGCGATGCTTCACGCGTGGGCATCAGCCTCGGCTTCGATTTTTCTTTGATGGATGATGGTGCTTGGCGCCACTCGGGCAAGAGCAGCAAAGGCGACCCGATAGATGAAATCTGGACGCAACGGGAGAAGTTTGGTTTATAGGTACGGTTTTTTTACCTGCACTTAATTCAGGGCCTTTGTTCACGAAATTTAGCTTATAAGTCTTAATTTTCTTTGCGCAGCAAAAAGAAAGTTTAAATTTTATTCCAACAAATCACATCTTTATGAAATCTCGAAACAAGATATACCTATTTCTTTTGATTTTATCATTCACTACTATCCTTTCTTGCCAGAGCCCTGAAGTATCTGAATTAAAAAATATTTCGGACAGAGAATTGGTCGAGCTAGTGGAATGGTATAGTAGCTTACCGACAGATTTTGAGAAATTCGCGAAGTACATGAATTTTTCGTCCTATGAGAATTTCTTAAACTTTGCGAGTAGTGACGTAAAGGCTAATTTCGTTCACGACTTTAATGTTGGGGTAGAAACTCATCCGGTCGTGGAAAAGATATATTTTCTTCATTTGACATCCGCAGAAATCGATCATTTAAAAACAAGATTTTTCCGGATTTTGGAAAATTATAATCCAGCAATAACAAGTAAAAGTGGAAAGATATCGGTTAGTTGTTATGATATTTGTTATGACGCTAGTTGGGGAGTTTACTGGGATGTTTTTCACGCAAACCAGAGTGCTGGGGCGGATATGCATTCGGCACATAGATCTGGAATGACAGCTCGATCATTCTACTATGCAGGGTGTTCTTTTGGTTGCATGCATTAACAAAAAATTTTAGATATGAAGGTAAGATTGATTTTTCTTTTTGTTTTGAGCTTGAGCTGGAGTTACAGTGAAGGTCAAAGTCGGAATTTGTCCCTGGAAAGAATTATTCAAATATATCATGAAGAGGCGATCTCGACATTGCAAGACCGGTATAACCTTCAAGCATCCTCCAAGGGTAGAAAGAATAAAAATAACCTGAAAAGGTTTGAAAAAAGTAAAGTGACCATCGACAAAATTATCACGGAATTGAAGGTCACATCAAATAGAGATAATTTAACAACTGAAGCTTCAATTGATTTTCTGAAAGCTCAATTAAAGAAAGAATTTCCGAGCTTAGGCGAAGACTACTATTGTCGTGTGTTCGAGGCCCTAAATGAAGCCATTGCGCGGCAGTTCAGCGGGGATATCTAAGATCAAAGCTTAGGCTGTTTATTAATAACAAGGTTATAAACGGATCCAAAGCAGCAAAGGCGACCCGATAAATGAAATCTGGACGCAACGGGAGAAGTTGGGTATTTAATTGAATTCGTTTTCAGAGCGCTCTGACATGAATGGTGGTTCTATGTTCTGACTGGCGCGTGTGGCCACAAGAGCCGCGAAGCCTATGGCGCTTTTTAGTTTTCCCGTGGTTTTGAGTTTGATCTGTTCGCAATTTGGGCTATCTTTCTTTGTCCTCCCTACCATTATGACTCGCCATTTCTTGCTATCCGCACTCGCTGTTTTTTTTCTTGCCACTTGCGCGCAGAAACCTGCGGACCTTCCCGACTTCCAGATCGAGCCTGGTTTTAGAATGGAGTTGGTGGTCAGCGAGCCGCTCATCAAAGACCCGGTCGATCTGGAGTTCAGCGAGCGGGGCAAAGCCTGGGTGCTCGAAATGCCTGGGTATCCTTTCGGAGATCAGCAAAGCCGCATCGTTATCCTGAACGACACCGATGGCGATGGCGTATTTGATCAGCGACAGCATTTTGCAGACAGTCTGCAGCAGGCTTCCTCTTTGCTGCTATATAAAAATGGAGCATTGGTGGCCGCACCTCCTTACCTGTTGCACGTAAGCGACCTCGATGGCAACTATGAAGCGGATGCCATCGATACATTGATGGGTGGATTTGCCACGGGCAACCTGCAACACAACTTCAATGGACTAACCTATGGCCTTGACGGATGGATCTACGCTGCCAATGGCGGCAATTCGGGTCAGCCGTACTGGTGGGGTGATTCCCTCAATCGCGTTGATCTGCGTGGCGAGGATTTTCGTTTTCACCTCGCCCGGAAAAAGCTGGAGCGCCTGGGGGAATCGTCTGGCGGCTTTGGACTGGCTGTAAACGAATGGGGACATATTTTTGAAACACACAACCTCGAACACATCTCGCACCTCGTCTTCCCTTCCCGCTATGTGCAAGACGCTGCGTTGCCTTTCGAACACACACTCACTAACATCTCCGACCACGAAGAAAATGGTCTTTCGCGCATCTACCCGATTGGCGAACAGGAATCCCGCGTGAATCACCCGGAACAGTCGGGCTATTTTTCGGGAGCCTGTGGCATTACGTATTATGGGGGCGGTGCCCTTGGCGAAGCCATGGAGAACACCATTTGGGTGGCCGATGTGGTGCTGAACCTCGTTCACATCGACAAGGTCAATCCACAAGGTGCTGGCTTCAGCGCTTCGCGATTGCTTGAAAAAAAAGATTTTCTAGCCAGTACCGACCGGTCTTTTCGGCCGGTGAATATGACCGTGGGGCCCAATGGCAGCATGTACCTGGTGGATATGCACCGCGATGTGATTGAGCACCCCGAGTGGATTCCGGATGAAATTGAAAAAACGCTGGACCTGAATGCCGGAAAAGAAAAGGGACGCATCTACCGCATTTCAACCGAACAAGAAAAATCTAACCCGGTAGATCTGCGCCTGTTCCAGTCGAAAGAAGGCTTCATGCAGGCGTTGGCACATCCCAATCAATGGGTACGCACCACCGCCCACCGGCTTCTCATGTCGGGCGATGATTTTCCTGCTACTGAACTAACACAACTGCTCTCCAGCCCGCAAGCCGTGGCCAGGCTGCATGCCGCGTGGATGTTGTACGAACGAAATCTGTTGCAAGAGGAGGCGTTGCAACGGCTATTGCGCGATGAGTCGCCCGGGGTGCGCGAGAATGCGTTGCGCATGGCGGAAGAACAAGTGGCTGCTTCGAGCATCCTGTGGCGGGAGGCGCAGCAGTTGTTGCAAGACCGGGGCCACCGTGTACGCCTGCAGGCAGCCTTAACCATCAGCACGTTGCCACCCGATTTCCGGAGAGCACACGAAGCGGAATTGGTGCAGGCCATCGCAAGGGCAGCCGGCCAACCTCACGATGAATGGCTGGCGGGCGCCTGGGCACTGGCCGCGCGGCCGGTAGTGCCTGCTTTGTTCAGCCATTTGCTCCCCAGCACCCGTGATGCAAAGCATGACATGCTGTTGAATGCATTGGCGCGTGTTGTGCGCAACGAGCCTGCTGCCGTTACCCAACTATTGACAACGATTTCTACCGCGCAGGTTAGCCTGGCGCTAAAGCGGGCAGTGGTAGCCGAGTTGTCGGCCACGCGCATCACGCAGTTGCCGGGTTCCGGCATCGAATCCATTAAACAGTTGGAGAAAACGGGAGACTTGCCGTTGATCACCGCGCTGGCACGCCTGCGTCAGCAACTCCGGGTGCCAGCATCACCGGCATTTATTTCCTACAGCCGCCAGGCGGCTATGGCACTGGCAGACACTTCACTTGCAGACACTGTGCGGTTGGCTCACCTGCAACTATTGGCGTATTTGCCATTCTCTGAAAAACAATCCGTTTTGTTCCGATGCCTGCAAAGTACCGAACCATTGGCCATACAGGAGGGCGTGTTGCGTCAGCTCTCGGTAGTGAACGACCGGGCGGTAGGGCAGCAGTTGGTGGCACTGTGGAGCACGTTGGGGCCGCAAGCCCGCAAATGGGCGGGTAACCTGCTTTTGTACAACGAAATCCACCACGATGTGCTGCTAACAGCCCTCGAACAAAAACAAATCGGTATTGGTGAAATGAACTTCGACCTGGAGCGCAGGCGTATGCTGTTGTGGTGGACAGACGATGTGCGCACGCGGCAGCGGGCAGAGGCTCTTTTCAGCGATGCAGGCGTTACCAGTCGCGCACAGGCCGTTGCTTCCATGAAAGAGGCCTTGAAACTGCCGGGCGCGGCCACCACGGGTCATGATGTGTTTGTGCGTATTTGCAGCCAGTGCCATGTGTATGGCAACGAGGGAAAACACGTGGGCCCCGTGCTTTCCGAAATTGGCCGCAAGAGCAAAGAAACCTTGCTGCACGACATACTCGATCCCAATGCAGCGGTAGACACACGGTACATCAGCCACCGCGTGGAGACTGCAGATGGCCGTGTGCATTTCGGCATTGTGGAACGCGAAACCGATCAGCACATCGTGTTGGTGAAGATGGGCGGAGAAAAAGAAACCATCACCAAGAGCGATATCAAAAAATTCAATTCCCTCGGCACCAGCCTCATGATGGAAGGATTGGAGAACAGTCTCTCGCATCAGGAGATGGCCGACTTGCTCGCATTTCTGCAAAACAATACACCCCAATCTCTAACACATGAATAAATTTTTGATTGCCATTTTCGGCCTGGTGTGGACGTGTGGATCTCCGGCCGGAGAACAGGTGCCACAACATCCGCGAGAGCTGGTAGGCAAAACAATCGCCTATCAATATGGCGAGAGTGTATACCACGTTACGTTCGACACCGACTCCACTTTG
>JBMOLS010000036.1:0-4012 GCA_049324055.1 Bacteroidota bacterium
CCGAACCCGCTCTTTCGGGTTACGAACTAAACCCGTTCTACATTAGGTGTGTACTCGCAGCACTCTTGCCGAAGCTTAGGTGTTGCGGGGTGGTTTGTGCGGGCTTTGGCATGTGTGCTGCCTCATTGAACCAAGCTCTATTCGACAGTTAAAGCGCCATTGAAGGTATTGGCAATGCCAAAGGAAAAATCTATTCAGCCATCAAAATATTTAAACTGGCCAAAGGAAAAATTAAAGTAGCCATTGTCCAAAACAATTTTGCCAAACGAAGTATTGAAAAGGCCGAAACAATTTTTAACCTGTCCAAACGGACTTTTATCTTTTCGGCCAGAAGGTTTATAGTAGCCAACGCCTGTTTTGAAAGTGCGGACAGGCATTTTGAAACTGTGCCTGTCCCTTCCTTCTTTTCTTTTCTTTGAATTTTAGTCCCCTTCCCTCTTTTTGAATTTAAGTCCGCTTACTTGTTTGAATTGGGGGCTGGAAGCGCCAAAGACTGACTTTATGTACAACTTAACGTCCTTTGCCACGTCCACCATTCCGTTCCCTTCCCCATATAGCGCCTTGTCACGAGCAATGCGGGCGTTGCTTAACGCAGTATAGGCATTAATGGTAGCGGTGTTCTTAGTCTTTAGGTCTGCGAGCAGGGCATTGAGCGCTGGCAGCTTTAATTCATTTTCATTGGGTAGGTATTTTGGCTCGGCTGTGAGGGTGGCTATTAGCTGGGCGAAATGGTCGATCAGTTTGTCGTAGCTCTGCTGGCTGGTGGATGCTATTTTTGCCACGGGTACCCCTGCGGCTTTGGCTGCTTCGTCTGGTTTGTCCACCTTGGTGGCTCTTCTCCCCTGAATTTTGAGGTTTGTTGATTTAGCATCGTCAACGGTTTGGCTGGTGGCATCGGTGGCCGAAAGGCCGTTGATTACTTTGGTAGAGAGGGGTTTTAGGGGTTTAAATGTTACTTCTCTGGCGTTGGTAGCATTGTCGTGTGCGGTTTTTGCAGTTTTTACGGCCTGCAACGCTGTGTTGCATGCAGCCAGCAGGGTGTTGAGGGCCGGTACCTTTAGGGCCGCTTTGGATGGGTTGTACTGCGCACCGTAGCCGGTGCAGAAGCTAATCAAATCTTCGAAGGTGGCCACGTTCTTGGCATGGCCGGTTTCTGAGGTGCTTGCCATTGTTTTAGGTGGGTTAAAGGTTGATAATTACCGATTTCAAGCCGTTGGCGATTGAGTTGTATTAACAACTCGCAGGGCTTTGTATCGAAAATAAAGGGACGGGGTTGTATGGGCAATACCTCCAAAGGAGTACTTTGTTGCAAAGTACCCAAAAAAGTTATGTTCCGACTAAGATTGGAATTGCCTATTTCCTTTCAATCAAAATCTGCCGTTGTATAGTCGCTTCTTTGGAAACAATGTTCAGATAATACAGCCCGGTCGGTAGACTCTTAACCGGAATTTTTATGGTATATTCCTTTGTACTTAATTGAAAAACCTTTTCTCTTTTTGAATCAAACAAAACTACCTCGTATTCGCTATTTTCATTCTTCGCAGAAGTTACCAGTAGGCTATTACCCAGGCACAGAAAAACACAGAAAGAAGAAATACAACAAAAACTCTCATAAGTGCATAGGTTAGGGAATATAGTTTAGATCGAATCGACCATTCGTTATTTTTATTGTATCGCAAGTATTAGCTACTGTTGAGAACTCAAATAACCCCGACACAACAAATCTACTTTTATCGAACAAAGTAATTGTTAACTTCCCGTTGATCGTATTTTCAGGTAGGTAGACACATGGATTTTCGGAGAAGCGAGAAATAAAGAATGGTGGCCTGTCTAAAGGGTAGTCCCCAGTACTAATTGTAAAGCCATCTTCAATAATCGCTATTCCCAGCGAATAGCGAGGGCTGTTGGAGACAGCCCCTATTTGAAAGATTCCTTGCTGGTAGATGGCAGTTAATTTTGTTATGCTGTTCACTACCATCGCCTCCCCATTTACCAGGCAGCCAAAGGTGTTTTTTCCCTCTTGCGTTGCGGGGGGTAGTTTCTCCAGTTCGGCTTTAGGCACTGGGGTATTGCTATCGCAGTGTGCCAGTAGGAATAGAGCCACCAGGGCTAAGCCGAAGCAAAATGAAAACATCCTTGTTTTCAGCAGATGGTATCTTACGCTCTTCATGGTATGTATTTGATATCGAACCGGCCATCGGTTATCACAATGTCATCGCAACCGTTGTGGGTTGCCCTAAGTTCGAATCGACCGGAAATAATGAAGTTAACCTTGTCAAACCGGGTAATAATTAAATTACCAGAAGCGAATTCTGTTGATTCATACCGACATTGGGTTTCGCCATCGAAATATTCGGACGCAAAATGGGGTGGATTATTCAGTGGATATTCGCCAGCGGTTAGTGCGAAACCATTTTCAGTTATTACCATGCTTAGCGATTTTACCGGATTCTGTGAACCCCCACTTATGGAGAGTATGCCTTGTTGGTAAGTTGCACCAAACAGGAGAAATGATTTTGGTACGAATGCCTTTCCATTCACCAGGCAGCCAAAGGTGTTTTTTCCTTCTTGTGTGGCGGGGGGTAGTTTCTCCAGTTCGGTTTTAGCTACGGGTGCCGTATTATCGCAATTAGAAAATAACAACACAACAAAAAGAGCGAGGATAGAAAAAAACCTAATAAAGTTCGCGTTAATATGCTGTTCTTTCATAAGGTTCTGGAAAAGTACTTTGTATCAGGGGTACCATTTAGTAATTTTTATTTTTAACCAATCGGCTAGCCCTATTTTGAATAAAAAGACCCGATTTTTTGCAATACAACACGATTACTTATGCAGTGTCTTTAGCTCCTCATTCTCCTTCCTGAGTTGGTGAATTTCCTTTTTGATTTCAATCAAATACAGCGTAAGTTCTTCCACCTTTTCTAACAACTTATTATTCATTTCACCGACTTGCCACCCATTGGCCTTCAAAGTTTCGGCATTGGGTACCCCAGGTAGATGTTTGTTTTCTTTTATGAACTGCTCTACTACTTCAAGAGGTTTGAGACTATAGCCTTCATCAAACACATAATCGGCAGGTACATCTACAACTACTTGTACCTCTTCGGCTTTAATCTTGCCGTTTACAGTGAGTTTGAAGTCGGGGTTAGTGGTGCCAATGCCTACGTTGCCAGAGGGACCAATTCTCATCAATTCGGAAAGTTGGTGCTGGCCTGCGGCCTCCGAGAAACCTGTAACCCGGTAGAGCCACCGAAAGCCATAGTTTGATCCTTCGAATCAGTCGTGCTATTTCTGTACAATAATGTTTTCCGCTGTCGAATAAGTAGTGGTATCATTTTCGGTTAACACATTTAGATACGAGAACTGTCTAATATCACATTCTTCGTAGGCTGCCAGATAACAGAAAGTAATGGTATCAATCTCTTTATATAAAAAATGAAATATGTATTCTTTACAAAGTTCCTGACTTTGGGCAACCTGATCCGCCTTATCATCGTACAGATCATATAAGAGTATAGTGTTGTCAGGTCCCCGAAATTCAAATGACTGCAGTTCTCCTCTTCCATTAAATATCTTTAGTGAGTCTTTCGGAAAGGAGAAAGGGGACTTAAAGACACTATTCCCAGAGCTTCTATCCACAAAAGTGATCCAAGCATCGCTGGCTGCAATTGGCTGATCGCCATAATAACAGGTGCAGGAGTGAATGAACGTAATTGAAAGTGACAGCACTAGGGTTAACACTAACCTAAACATCGTTTGTATAATGCTATATTTCCCTTTTTTCATTTCTCCTCCAATTTTTCCAGCCTAATCTTCAAATCCTCATTCTCCCTTTTCAGTTCTATAAGGTACAGTGTTAACTCCTCTACCTTTTCCAGCAGTTTGTTGTTCATTTCGCCTACCTGCCAGCCGTTGGCTTTCAGTGACTCAGCGTTGGGTACTCCGGGTAAATGTTTGTTTTCCTTTATGAACTGTTCTACTTCTTCGAGGGGTTTAAGATTATAGTCTTCAT
>JBMOLS010000037.1:0-328411 GCA_049324055.1 Bacteroidota bacterium
TAGGGTAAAAGTTAATTCAGATATGATGAGTCTTTGATTAGAATGAAAGCAATACCCGCTATGGCCGATGAGATAACCATTTTCCAGTCTCTGCGGTTTGTACCGGCCAGGTCTACAAAAATAAAGCCACCGGCCATAAACAGTGCCACTATCACCACCTGACCAAACTCCAGGCCCAGGTTGAAGGCCAGCAACGGTGTAAAGATGTTTTCGCTTTTACCTAAAATTTCGCGCAGGTAGTTAGAAAAACCCAGGCCATGCACCAACCCGAATACCAGTGCCAGAATGTAGTTAACATGAATGTTGCTGTTGTTCACACTTTCTTCGCTGCGAAACAGGTTGCTCAGCGCGGTGATAAATATGGTAACGGGAATGAGAAACTCTATCAGCTCGCTGTTTACGTTTACCACCTGCAAGGTGGCCAGCGCCAGCGTAATGGAGTGGCCAATGGTAAAGGCCGTAACCAGTATCAAAATTTTTTTCCAGTCGCGCAGCACATAAATGGCGCAGAGGGCCACCACAAACAGAATGTGGTCGTAGCCGTTGGCATAATCCAGAATGTGGTCTTTGCCAAGACCGAAGTAAAGTGCAAAAGGGCTCATGTCTATTTCTGCGGCCGCAATAATAGCTTTTAAATCAGCATTTTGGAATATCTTTCTGGGGAGTGGCAGCCGCTGGTCTGCGGCTTCGGCCGGTATTTTGCTTTCCCGGTGTTAACTGTATTTTTGGCGCATTATGATGGCATTTGTTTTTTCACTGTTGGTGGGCTTACACCCCATTCATGTTTCCATTACCGAAGTAACGCACAACGAGAAGGTAAAGGCATTGCAGCTAACCGTGCGCATTTTTATTGATGATCTGGAAACCTCTGTTCGCAACCAGGTAAAGGAACCCGAACTTGATTTGCTGACCCCTGGAAAAGACCGCACCACCGATGCGCTGGTGAAGGCCTATCTGGCCGAACGATTTTTTGTGAAGGTGGACAAGAAATTGACGAAACAAAATTACTTGGGCCACGAAATAGAGGGCCCGGCCATGGTGTGCTACATCGAGATAGAAAACATTAAGAAATTTACTTCACTCGAAATAACCAATCGTGTGATTCACGAAATCTACGATGACCAGTCGAACCTGGTTAACGTAAATTATCAGGACAAAGTGAAGAGCATGCGTCTTACTGTTGAAGAACCTACCGGTGTGGTGGTTTTCGAGAGGAAGTGATAGGGGAAAAACGTATATTTGAATTGGGAGGTGCTGTATGAGTCTACAATCCGAACGGGAAATTTTAAAACGCGAAATTGAGCACATAGAAGACATTGAATTGCTCAAAGCCATTAAGCTGCTGGTATTTTACGGGCTTAAAAACGAAGGCAGAATTACCATCGAACAGTATAACAAAGAGTTACTGGAAGCGGAAGAAGCAATAGCCGGGGGTGAGGCTTCCACTCACGATGAAATAAAGAAAAGACTAAAGCTTTTGTGAGAAGTATCGTCTGGAGCAAAAGCGCAGAGGATTCTTTCTTCAATCACCTTCGATACATTGAAGCGGACTCTCCCACGAGCGCAGAGAAGGTGGCCAGGGAGTTGATTATTGTGATAGATGACTTGATCACTAATCCAGAGAAATTCCCTCCCGATCGATTCAAGATGGCTAATGATGGCTCTTATCGCGCCTCGGGCACATTGGCCCAAATCAGACAAAAGCCCAACGACTGCCGCTCCACTGACTTGCTGCGTAGCCAAAATGTACCCAACCAGGCCAAAGCCATGCTAAACACAGGCCCCATGGCGGTGGCACAGTACCAGGGCAGACCTGCTTCTTTGCACGAGGTGCAGATGCTCCACGCATTGAAGTCGCGGGTTTCGGGCCAACATCCGCAAACGATTTTCCCCACCACAAAATGACTAACCTCGTGGGCTTCTCCCATTAACACACCCAACAAAAAGAAGGCAAAAAGATTACGGGCCGTGAGGTGTAGTTGCATGCAGCGGTAAAAATTTTGGGTTAGACGCAACAGGAGTTCGGCTGGTTTCAGGTCGAATGGTATCTTTGGCGAAAAATCAGAATTAACTTATGCGTACAAAAATTGTTGCCGGCAACTGGAAGATGAACAAAACCCTGGAAGAAGCACAGGCCTTAACGGCCGAGCTGATGGGGATGGTGGCAGACGAAGTAAAAGGCGATGCAAAAATTGTGTTGTGTGTGCCTTTTCCCTACCTGCTTACGCTACAGCACCAGTTGGGTAGCAATACGCGCATATTGCTGGGCGCACAGAACTGCAGCGAACACGATGCAGGCGCCTATACGGGCGAAGTTTCTGCGGCCATGCTCAAGTCGATGAAAATACCTTACGTTATTCTGGGCCACAGTGAGCGCAGGCAATATTTCGGAGAAAGCGGCAAGTTGTTGGCTGCCAAGGTAGACAGGGCGCTGGCTCACCAGCTCATTCCGATTTTTTGTTGTGGCGAACCTTTAGAGGTGCGTGAACAAGGAACGCACGAAGCGTTAGTGAAACAGCAGGTGGAAGAAAGTTTGTTCCACCTCTCAGCCGAAGCGTTGCAGAAGGTGGTGATTGCTTACGAGCCTGTATGGGCCATAGGTACAGGTAAAACTGCTACTTCGCAACAAGCACAGGATATGCACAAAGTCATCCGCACCCACCTGGCTGGCAAATACGGCAAGGCGCTGGCCGAAGCTGTTACCATTCTGTATGGCGGAAGCGTGAAACCCGATAATGCCAAAGAAATTTTCTCCATGCCCGATGTAGATGGCGGTTTGGTAGGAGGCGCTTCGCTGAAATCGCGCGATTTTGTTGAGATCATTAAAGGAATCTAAGAATCGTTGAATTTGAGATTTAGCCGATTTGAGATTTAGAATCGGAGTACATTCATTCTCGGCCTGGCTGAATTTTTCAACCTTCAAAATAGAATTATGCATTACGCCCGTCTTCAAGTGGTTTGCGATCCAGAGTTTTCGGAAATTCTGATGGCCGAGATGGCTGATGCAGGTTTTGATACCTTCATGGAAACAGAGAAGGGATTTGAAGCCTATGCCGAGGGCGATCAGTACGACCGGCAGATGGTGGAAGCAATCCAGCAGCAATACAGCTTTGTCACTCCTTTTCTGGTGATGGTAGATAAGGTGGAGAAGCAAAACTGGAATGAGGAGTGGGAAAAAAACGTGGAACCCATCTTTGTAGACGATCAGATTCTGGTGCGGGCCGCGTTTCACAAAATCGAGAAAAAATTTCCCTACGAAATCATCATCACACCCAAGATGTCGTTTGGAACGGGGCACCACCAAACCACCTATTTGATGTTGCGTAATCAGTTGCGCATCGATCACCAAAAAAAGAGGGTGATGGACGCAGGCTGTGGCACGGCCATTCTTTCGGTAATGGCGGCCAAGTTGGGAGCCAGCCAGGTAGAAGCCTTCGACATTGATGAGTGGAGCGTGGAGAATGGAAACGAGAATGCCGAAGTAAACCAGACACCGCAGGTAAAAATTCAACTGGGCAAAATAGCAGATTTGCGTTTCGCTGAACCCTTCGACATCATATTGGCCAACATCAATAAAAATGTATTGCTGGCCGAAATGGCTGCCTACCAGCAACACCTGAAGCCGGGCGGCTTTCTTTTGCTAAGCGGCTTCTACATGCCCGACATTGCCGACCTGAACCAGGTTGCTGTGCCGCTCGGCCTGCACGAAATTCACCGCGATGAGCGCGACACGTGGGCGGCATTGTTGTTACAGAAAAAATAGCGCGTAACATTTCGGCAATACTTGCGGTGGCTCGCAGACTTTAGGTGCCAGGCGAGCGTTTTTGCTTCTTGGGTATGAAATTGGCGTATTGCCGGAAAATGCCGAATTTCATGCCTTTTGGCCGCGTGAAGAAGGCATTACCATATTTATTCCTTTTCCTCTGCCTGGAGGCCGTGGCCCAAAAGGGTCAGGAACAGCCCCATAAACTTCCCTTTCAAGACAGTGTGCGGGTGTTGTTGGAAAATACCAAGAACACCGATGCCATGGCCGTGGGTGCGGCCTTCTCTACCATTTGGAACGGGCTTGGCTCCGACCTGCAAATCATGGTGCTGCGCCAAGCCAACAACATGAAGAAAAAAGGCTATCGGCTCAGGCCCCATTTTCAAAACTATTGGGGGGCGCTGGTTGATGCTGTAAACATTGAAAATGCCGACCACCAGAAATTAGTAAGCTACCTCAGCATGACTGGCCGCGTAATCGACAACCACGATGCTACGGTGGCGGCCAACGTGTTCAAATCGGCACGCGAATTTTTTCAAAACCACGCCCTGCACTTCGAGCGTGGCTACCGGCTGTATGCGCGCGAAGACGACTACACTTTTGAATATGTGCAGGTAGAAGTGCCTCAGCCTGTGGCGGCAGACACCACCCAAAACCCATTCGATGAATGGAACGATCAGGACGATCAGGTTACCTGGGAAGATGACCCGGCAGACACCATACCCGAGCCGGTAACGCCCATGTGGCAGCAGCCTATTTATATTCCGGAAGCAACGGGTGCCATCATACGCTTCCAACGGGTAGACCTCAACTTTTCTACCCCATACGACTCAGCCTTCCTTAGAAATACTAAAGGCACCTATTCTCTCGAAACCAATCAGTTTATCGGTGAGGGCGGCCGCTTCGATTGGTCTTCGGCAGGGCTCGGTGCCGATTCGGTTTATTATGATTTGAAACAATATTATTTCAACACCAAATATCCGCGGCTGAAGGCCGAGCAGGGCAAGCTGATGTACATTGGCAAAGTAGCTTCGCCCATAGATGGTGTTTTCGAGTTCCAAAGCGTGCGCCACAAAGACAAGGCCAGTGCTACCTACCCTCGCTTTATGTCGTATGAAAGCAACATTGCCTTGCTGGGCTTGGGCGATGATAAGTTAAGATATACGGGGGGCTTTGCTTTAAATGGCCGCAAGATTTTCAGCTCTGCTGTGTTGGGGGGCAATGCCAGGCTTGAAGTGTTGGGCGAAACCGACAAAAAGTTCGAAGCACAATCGCGGCTGTTCGAGTTTCGCGACTCCACCATCCTATCGCAGAATGCTGCCTTGCGCATTTACCAGGGCAACGATTCCATTTACCATCCGGCCGTTCAGCTCAGGTACGATTACAATAACAAACACCTGACGTTGCAGCGAACCAGGGGGGCATTGAAAGATGCTCCATTTTCTTCTTCGTTTTTCAGAATTGATTTCACGGGCGATGTATTGCGGTGGAGCCTGAAGGGCGATTCTACCGGAGCCGACAGCCTGAATATTTTTACTTCGGCCGGCCTGAGCCAGGCCCCGATGGTGATTGAGTCGCAAGATCATTTCGATCCGAACGATTTTCGGTTGTTAAAGGGTGTAGGCTTCTCCTTCCATCCGCTGGTAGTAGTGGCACAGTATGCCAATGAAACCGGCCAACGCGAATTTTATACAGGCGACCTGGCGAATTATACCGGTAAAAAATTCAACGAACTGCATGGCGCCATGGGCTTTCTGGCACAAAAGGGCATGATTGAATACCAGCCGGAGAATGGCAAAATTACCGTGAAGGAAAAGTCGATGCTGATGAATGAGGCCCACAAAGGCACTACCGACTACGACAACCTGAAAATACATTCGATTGTAGATGGGCCCGCCAATGCCACCATTAACTTCCCGAAGCGATACATGACCGTGCGTGGTGTGGAAGAGTTTAAAGTGAGCGACTCGCTGAACGTATTGATCAAGCCCGACAGTAGCGTGATTACCATTTTGCAGAACCGCGACATCAAATTCAACGGCACCATTACCGCGGGTAACTTCGAAATAAATGGCAAAGATTTCATGTTGAAGTACGATAGCTTCTTCATCAACCTCAATCACATCGACTCCATACGTTTTTATGTAACGGAGTTGAATGCACGCGGCCAGCCCGTAAGGCGCAGGGTGAACAACGCCATGGTGGGCGCAGACTCTACGGCAGCCGCTGCAGGCGGGCTGGATATGGCCGGCAGCAACAAAACACAGGGCACGCTGTTCATCAATCGCCCCGATAATAAATCGGGCCGCGAGAAAATTCCGAACTACCCACGGCTCGATGCTTCGGCCGGTGGCGTAATCTATTTCGATCGCAAAGAGGTGCTGAATGGTGCTTACGACCGGTCGGTGTTTTTTGTGGTGCCCCCTTTTAAACTGGATAGCTTGAGCGATGCCGACCCGGGGGCCATTAATTTTGAAGGCACTTTTGTATCCAGTGGCATGTTTCCCAGTTTCAAAGAAAAGCTGCATACCATGCCCGATAAGTCGCTGGGCTTCTCACATGCTGTTCCGCAACAAGGGTACCCGTTGTACAATACCGATGGCAAACTATTCGGTGCCATGGGCCTTGACAATGCCGGTATTCGTGCCACCGGAAGAATTGATTACCTGGCCGCCACGGTTGAATCGAGGGACTTTATTTTCTACCCCGATTCGGTTGTGGGCAAGGGCGAGGTAGGCGAGCTTAGGGAAGGGCAGATAGGCCAGGTTTGGTATCCACAGGTAAAGATGCCGGAATTTCAGCTGAAGTGGCTGCCCAAACAGGACCGCTTTGCCTTGAAAAACCTGCGCGATCCTTTCAGCCTCTACAACGCCACGGCTCAGCTAGATGGCAACCTGATTGTTACCAGAAAGGGAACTATGGGCGATGGCAAATTAGTGACTCGCGGTTCAGAATCAGTTTCGAAAGAGTTTAACTTTTCGGCCAATGAGTTTGGTGCGCGGCATGCCAACTTTCAGGTGAAAACCACCAACCCCGACAAGCCTGCCCTGGCCGGTGACGATGTTCGGCTGAAATTCAATCTGCAGGAAAATTATGCGGACATCAGTCCCGAAGTGTTGGGCGTGGCCGCCATTGAATTTCCTTACGCGCAATTCAAGACTTCTATAACCGATGCACGGTGGGATTTGAACACACGCAAGATCACCATGACCAAGGATGCCGATGCACCTTTGGAGGATTCTTATTTCTACACCACGCGCAAAGAACTCGATTCGCTGGTATTCAATGCAGAGAAAGCAGAGTACGACATCAACACCCAGCAACTGAAGGTGAGTGGTATTCCCTACATAGTGGTGGCCGATGCGCAGATAACACCCGAAAACAACGAAGTGCTGATATTGGAGAATGCCAAGATCGGGCAGTTGAAAAATACCACCATTGTTATCGACACGCTGAATGGCTACCACCGCCTCACGGAGGGGGTGGTGGATATTATTTCGCGAAAGGAATTTTCCGGATATGCCACCTATCAGTACGTGAATGCCTTGAATGACACCTTTGCTATTAAGATGACCGATTTCCGCCTGGAACCCATTACCGCAGAAACCAAGATGAGCAGGCGGCAGGCACGCGAGTCGATAGCTACGCAACAAACCGTAGGTAATGGAGTAGTAGACGAAAAAGAAAACCTGGTAATAGCGCCTCGTATTTTCTACAAAGGCGATATGACGATGTATGCCACTAAACCTGCCCTGCAACTACGCGGCTATGTTAAACTCGACCTGAAGAAAATCAAAAACTACAATACGTGGATTCGCCATGAGCAGGGAGGCGATGAGAAGGAAATTTTTCTAGACTTTGATAAAGCATTGACAGAAGAAGGCTCTAAAGTGCAGGCAGGCTTACACTTTGCTGACGACAATAGTTTGTACATCACCTTCGTATTCGATAAGAAAAATCCAGACGATGAGGATTTCTTCCTGCCCAGTGGGTCTTTGTTCTTCGACAAAGAAAGTGGCGAATTTAAAATTGAAGATCGGTTGAAAGCGGCAGGCGAAAAACTCTCGGGAAAAGTATTTGCCTACAACGAAGACAAACAGGAAGTGCGTTTCGAAGGTCCCGTAAATTTTTTCCGACCCACTAATGGCTTTAACCTCACCGCCTCTGCCCTCGGGTCGGGTAACCTGGAGACCAACGATATAAAAATGAACTCGTTCATCATGGCCGACATGAAGGTGCCGCAGATGGTGTACGACCTGATGGCTGCTAAACTTACCGAAGTAATAGCCAATGAAGGAGCAGACGAGGGGCTGGGAGATCAGACAGAACTACTGTACAAGATAGCCGACATTATTGGCGAGCGCGCAGTGAAAGACTATGAAGCCAAATCGTTGCAGAATTATGTGCCGTTGGCTACGGTGCCCGGCTTGGCCAAGCCTCTGGTGTTTGCCAACGTTAACCTGAAGTGGTCGCAAAAATTCAAAGCATTTTACAGCGAGGGCAAACTAGGTGTGAGCAACATTGGGCGCAATGACATTAATGGAGCCTTCGAGGGCTTCATGGAGATCAGAAAAAATGAAGACGGTTCGCCCGTATTTCATAGTTTTTTCAAGGCATCGCCCGAAGCCTGGTATTACTTTGGGTTTGAGGATAATCGCCTGATGGTGCATGCAGCCGACCCCGCCTTCAACGACCAGGTGGCCAAGAAAACCAATGCATCAAAAGCCAAAGTGGGCGAATTGGTATTCATACCCGGCACAGAAGAAGAGACCCTGGCATTCATCAACCGCTTTCGCAGGGACTATTACGGCATAGAAGTTCCCTACGACCTGGGCGGCCTCTCTTCGGCTACTAAAAAAGAAAAGAAGAAGGAAGAGGAGGACGATGGCTTTTGAGTTGCCCGCCTCCTGAGACGGCTTATGCAGGTGGATATAAGGTGAACATGGTTTTGATAACCCCACTTTTCAAGTGCAACAAGTGGGTTTTTGATTAGCAAGGACGCGTGGGCGTTATTTTCGTTACAAAATTCGTTGGCCACAGATCGGCTTTTTTCGTTTCGATGAGTCTTATTAACACAAACACATGGAACGTATGTTGAAAAATTATTTAATGTTGGTGATCTACTGCTGGAGTCGGGTGATGCAGCGCAAGCCGAAAAATACTTCCGCGAAGACCTCTACCTGTTTGCTAACAACGGCTGGTCTTTAACGGGACTTACCCGCGCAGATGTTAACCAGACCCGCGCCAGATTCTAACTATTATTGTTTGGAACGTTTTTGATGAAACGGCCTTCTGGGTGGCCTGCGCTTGCCCGGAGGCCGTTTTATTTTCAGCTCGGGTTGATATTCGGGTGCGGGGCCCAGTTCCTCGGGAAGCGGCAGTTTAGGAATTGTTTGCCCGATCAGGTTTTCGATGCTGTAGAACTTGCGCTGGTCGCGCTGGTTGATAAAAGTAATGGCGGTGCCGGTTGTTTCTGCGCGGGCCGTACGACCGATGCGGTGCACATAGTCTTCCGGATCGGGGGGCACATCCCAGTTAATTACCATGCTGATGCCTTCCACGTCAATGCCGCGCGAAAGCACATCGGTGCCGATGAGGATGTTGATTTGCTTGTTCTTGAAGCCACGCAGAATTTCTTCGCGCTCGGCCTGCTCCAGATCGGAGTGGAACGCGCGCGCGGGGAGTTTGGCCTTCTGAAAAGACTGATCCAGTTTCTTTACCACTTCTTTGGTAGAGGCGAAGATGATCACGCTGTTCCATTTCACCGTGCGCAGAATGTGTTTCAGCAGGGCCCCCTTTTGTTCATCGTGCGTCATGTAAGCCTGCTGCAGAATACCCGCGGCCGGTTTGGCAATGGCGATGTTGATTTCGTGCGGGTTGGTTAGAATTTTGGTAGCGAGTTGCCTGATTTTGGGAGGCATGGTGGCGCTGAACAAAAGCGTTTGCCGCTGTTTGGGCAGGTAGCTGATGATGCGCACAATGTCATCGAAAAAGCCCATGTCCAGCATTCGGTCGGCTTC
Organism: Bacteroidota bacterium; assembly: GCA_049324055.1. Classification (GTDB taxonomy): domain Bacteria; phylum Bacteroidota; class Bacteroidia; order Cytophagales; family Cyclobacteriaceae; genus ELB16-189. The sequence goes on from JBMOLS010000037.1 coordinate 9,784, forward strand.
ATCTAGCACGAGGTGTTGCAGGTGGTCGAACTTAACGGTGCCACCGGCCAGCATGGCAATCAACCGGCCCGGTGTGGCAATAATGATGTCTGCACCTTCTTCTAAGGCTTTGCGTTGCTGGTCCCACGTGGCGCCATCGCCTCCGCCATAAACGGCCAGCGAGCTTGTGCCTAAAAAATAACCAAACCCTTCTGCCTGCTGGTCTATTTGCTGGGCCAGCTCGCGGGTGGGGGCAATAATCAAGGTGTTGAGGTGGCGTACTTCGGCACGAACAATTTTGTTCAGTACGGGCAGCAGGTAGGCAGCCGTTTTGCCTGTTCCCGTTTGCGCGCACGCAATCAGGTCGCGGCCTTGTAAAATAATGGGGATGGCTTGCTGTTGTATGGGGGTTGGGTTTTTGAAACCCATTGCGTCCATACTGTCTGTAATGCGCGTATCGAACTGAAAATCGTGGAAAGTCAAGTGAATGAGATTTGAGTAAGTCGAAAAAATGGGTTGGATTACAAACCCTTATCCGGCAAAGATAGAAAAATAAAGGCCACGAAAATTTCGTGGCCTTTTGTGGATGTCTTATGAGGGTATCAGGCAGCCTTCTTCACCGCCTCCAGGGCTACTTCTTTCGATCGGTTTATCTTCACGATGCCGAAGAAATTCAATATCCGAATCACCTGGTAGGTGGGGTCAATCTCGTGCCAGCGAATGCCGCCAAAGTTGGGGCGCGAGCCAAACTTGTGGTGGTTGTTGTGGTAGCTTTCGCCCATCATCAGGAAGTCTACGGGCAGAAAATTCATAGAGGTATCGCCTACCTCGAAGTTGCGGTAGCCATACTTGTGGGCAAACCAGTTGATGATGGCTCCGTGTATCGGGCTCATTAAGAAATGTATGGGCAACAGCAGCCAGAGATACCAGGCCGTGGCAAACTGCCAGTAGAAGCCAATGTAAAGCAGACCCCAGAAAACGCGCGAAGGCCACGAGCGGGCAAACTTATCGAATGCTTCCCAGTTGGGCACTCCCTCCGTAAAACGCTTATCGGGAATAAGAATCTTATTAGCGATGTCGGAATAGATGGTTTTGGTTTTCCACATCATGTTCCAAATGGTTTCATCGTAAGTGGGCGAGTGGGGGTCGTTTTCTGTATCCGCGAAAGCGTGGTGCATGCGGTGCATTACCCCATAGCCGTAGGGGCTCAGGTAGTTCGAGCCCTGAAATATCCAAGTGAGTACGTAAAATACCTTTTCGGTAAACTTACCCATTGTAAAAGCCTTGTGCGAGGCGTACCGATGCAAGAAAAATGTCTGGAAGAAGAGCGACAGGTACCAGTGGGCTACAAAAAAAGCCAAAACAGTCAACATGTTAAAGAGTTCAGATTTTAGATTAAACAAAAAAACCTGCCACGCGACAGGCCACAGATGTAAGACAAAGCCACCTGATTTCTGTGACAGGAATGTTTAAAAATCTTTCAAGATTTTTTTTGAAGGGCAGCCGAAATGTCGGCCTTCAGGTGCTGAATGAAATCGGTAACCTGGCCCACAGTGCACGCATTGCGAAAACTATGCATCCATTGGGGCGCATCGGGCAGTTCTAAGTGAATTTTAGAGGTTTCTTCCGCTAGTTTTTTCCGGGCGCGACAGAAGAGCTGGCGGCAGTGTTCTTTCTTCTTATCGAGCGTTTGTTGCAGCTCGTCATAGTCGAAATCGAAAGCTTCTTTCAGGATGTAAACGGCACGTTCCAGTGGCTCTAGCTGCACATGAATTTTTTTGATGGCTGCGGCCATGTTTACATCCAGATCGAGGTGAGCCAGGTTGGTTTCTTTGAACTTGGTTACCATCTCGCCCAGGTTCATGTTGTCAAAATATTGCTCCTTTTTCTTCCTCAGTGTCTGCAGGTGGTTGAGGCAATTGTTGGTAACGGCACGAACCAGGTAGGCTTTGGTATTTTCAATTTTCTGTTGATCGATGGTAAGCCAACGTGCGAACGTTTCCTGCACAATATCTTCCGCATCTTGGCGGCAGCGCACCAGGTTATAGGCAATGGTGTGCAGCAGCGGTTGGTAAAGCGCTATGGCCTGTGCAGGATTCATGTACTATGAGTAACGCTGCAAGGTACGGCCAATTTCTCAGAAAAAATATTCGCTTGTGGTGTATAAAAAGTTGCTAACATCTGTTTGTAATGCTTCGTTTTCAGCCGATTATCACCACTTGAGGAAGAATTAATAGAAGGGCCAATGCTTTCTGGTATATATGCCCGAACTTTGCCATCAGAACATTTGTAGAACATCTAATGAACACTACTTCGATTACACCCGAGGTTCGCAGAAAACCCATCCTTCGCCAGGAAATTGCCTTTTTGATGGTGCACCTCATTCCGCTGGCAGCACTGTACACCGGTGCCTCTACGTTCGATTGGATTCTTTGCGCAACGCTGTACGTATTCCGCATGTTTTGGGTAACCGGTGGTTACCATCGTTACTTTGCCCATAAGTCGTACAAGACCTCACGTTGGTTTCAGTTTGTAATCGCATTTATGGCCCAAACTTCGGCACAAAAGGGGGCCCTGTGGTGGGCAGCGCACCATCGCCACCACCATCGCCACAGCGATACACCGGCAGATCCGCACTCCATGAAAATTTACGGGTTCTGGTATTCGCACATTGGCTGGATTGTTGGCCCTGATTTTAAACAAACCGACTACAAAACCATTGGCGACTATGCCAAATACCCCGAGTTGGTGTGGTTGAACAAACACTACCTGGTGCCACCTACCCTTCTGGCTCTTGCGGTGATGGCCTTAGGTGGCTGGGTAAATGGCGGCAGCGTTACAGCCATGTTTACCACTGCGGGTTTTTCGTCTTTGTTTATTGGTTTCTTTCTAAGCACCGTCATCTTGTATCATGGCACGTTCTCCATCAACTCTATTATGCACAAGTTTGGTACACAGCGCTACGAAAGCAGCGATGAAAGCCGTAACAGCTTATGGCTGGCCCTTCTTACCCTGGGCGAAGGCTGGCATAATAACCACCACTACTATGAAACGGCCTCGCGCCAGGGGTTTTTCTGGTGGGAAATTGACATTACCTGGTACGTGCTGAAGCTGCTGTCGTGGACGGGTTTGATATGGGATCTGAAAGGGGTACCCAAACACATTAAACTATCGCGCAACCGCCAGCATGCGCAAGAATTGAAGAAACAATTCGAGACCATGCGGCCGCCAGCGAACCGACAAAACACAGAGAAGGAAAAAGCCAAAAATGTGGTTGCAGGCCGCTGAGTTTCAAATCCGCCTGCTTTTGATGATGCAAACAAACTGGCAACGGAGCTAACACGCCCACGGGGTTAAGGGTTGCCGCTAACCACCCTATAGCGCCAGGCCGCCAATAGGCCGGGAAAACATCTACCTCAGGCCCTACTTGCGCACGGGGCTACTTAGGCGCCATTGGCTATTATTCCTTGCAGGTAGTGCAAACTATCTACAAATCTAAGGCCCTGAAAGGCAGCGAATTCCAGTGGCTTTCCATAGCCAGGGGTGCACGGGCGGCACAAAACGAAAAAAATTTAGCGAAGAAAAAAGCCTGGCGACAAACTTTACAGACCGACTGTAATTTGGAAATTCGGGAGGTCGCATTAAATTTGCACTCCCTTTTGGGAAAGACAGGTCCGGAGGGCCAGTCCTAACGAATAAAAATCCTCCTTTTCTACAGTTATGGAGGACAAAAGCGGGAGTAGCTCAGTTGGTAGAGCACAACCTTGCCAAGGTTGGGGTCGCGAGTTCGAGTCTCGTTTCCCGCTCAGTAAATAAAGGAAATGCCGCAGACGATGCGGCTTCTTTTTTTGGTGCATGCCAGCCGTAAAGGCGGTAACCCACCCGGGTGGTGGAATTGGTAGACACGCAGGACTTAAAATCCTGTGGCTAGTAATAGCTGTACGGGTTCAACTCCCGTCCCGGGTACAGAACAAGGACTAATGTGTTCTGATTTGCAGATCAGCAGCAACCGTTTCACTATCTAGTGCATGTAGTGTACGGCATAACGCAAAGGCGGGGACGCAAAAAAAATTGATTAACCTTTCGGTTATGGGCGCCCTCGCGCCAGCACCAGTTTCTCGTAAAAATTAGGTAAACCGTTTTTCCACCAGGGCTTTGTAGTTTTCCCAATCCACTTCTTTTTCACTTTTGGCAACAACTACCGTAGCTACCGTATTACCTATTAAGTTGGTAATACTTCTCGCTTCGCTCATAAAACGATCAACCCCTAGGAGCAGGGCAAGACCTTCCACCGGAATTACCTTAATAGCCGCGAGGGTCGATGCGAGCACGATAAAACCTCCGCCCGTTACCGCTGCCGCGCCTTTGCTGGTGAGCATCAGTACCCCCACAATGGCCAGCTGCTGACTAAGCGAGAGCGGCACATCGAAAATTTGGGCCAGGAAAATAGTAGCCATGCTTAAATAAATAGTTGTACCATCTAGGTTGAAAGAATAACCGGTGGGAATTACCAACCCTACAACACTTTTTTTACAACCTGCCGCTTCTAATTTCTGCATGATGGTAGGCAACACGCTTTCGCTGGAAGAAGTACCCAACACAATCAGGATTTCATTTTTGATATATACTAATAACTTCCAAAGACTAAAGCCATACAGCAGGGCAATCGAATTAAGTACAACAAAAATAAAGACGGCCATTGTTACATAAACACTTATCATAAGCTTACCTAAAGGAATTAATGCCTCTAAACCAAAATAGCCAATGGTGTAAGCCATGCCGCCAAAGGCACCGATGGGCGCTACGTGCATCACCATCTTCATAATATAAAACAACACATGCGAAAGTTTATCAAGCCCTTTTACAATACCTTCAGTATGCGAACCAAGGTGAATAAGAGCTACTCCAAATAAAACGCTAAAAAAGAGTATTTGTAAAATGTCGCCCTCAGTAAAGGCTCTTGCTATGTTGGAAGGAACGATATGGGTAATGAACTCTCCCCAATTAAGATCGCCAGCTTGTTGTGTGTAGGTATTTACTTTGCTTGCGTCAAGATTTGATGTAGAAACACCTTTGCCCGGTTGCACCCAATTGGCAACTACCAGCCCTATTAATAATGCTATTGTTGTTACAACTTCAAAATACAAGATTGCTTTACCGCCCACACGCCCCACTTTTTTCATATTTCCAACACCAGCTATACCCAGCACTACCGTTGTAAATATTATGGGGGCAATCAACATCTTAATCAGGTTGATAAAGGTTTCGCTAATGAGTTTGGCCGTAGGGGAGAAGCCAGGGAAATAGAAGCCAACCAAGCAGCCCACTATAATGCCGATGATTACCTGAACGTAAAGAACCCTCAACCACTTCATTAAGAAATACTATGATTTTAGATATACAATTTTGGATTTTTTTAAATGCAAATTAAAGGTCAGCATTAACCATCACCCTTTGGTTTTACAATTTGTTGTTTAACAGGGTCGGTAGATGGATGAAAAATGATCTGCATGTTGGTGCGTACTGTTTCGCCCTGCTTATGGCCAATTGCCTTTACATCATTCACACCCTGGTTGTAGGTTACTTTCCAGATATAACCATAAGACTTTGCCTGCTTGCCTTGAGAAATACCATTTAAGAAAAGCTCTACTTCATCACAATTACTAAACACTTCAATATCCTGTTTTTCGTTTGGATTGCCGGAGCGATGAACGTGGGTGTGGGAATAAATATACACCATGGGCTCTTCTGTCCACTGACTTTGATAGTAGTAATAAACAGACTTAGGTTTGCGATCGTACGTCATCATACCTTTTTGATTGATGTGGGGAATGTTTCCGATTTTAGCCCAGCTGGCAAAATCAAACATATTCCAAATAGTGCCCCCGATAATAAAATCATTATCGCGAATTACTTTCCAATATGCCTTGTGTAAATTGATTTGATAGGTTTCGCTATGATCGAATAAAGTGGGATTGTTCACATGATACCCATATTTTCCTTCGGCTCCATATTCACTCACTATCATTTTCCAATCAGGATACTTTTCATGATCTTTTTTCATTTCGTGCTCGAAGTCGTCATAGGTTTTTTCGTACCAGCCCATGTACCGATTGCGCCCTTGCAGATCTGTTAGTCTCATAATTCGGTCGTCCACCAAATCGTTTTGTGCTTGTATGGTGGGGCGGTAAGGGTCGAGTTCTTTCACTTTCTTGGCAACAGCGTCTGTTGATTTCAAAGCATATTCAGCATCCTCTTTATTAAAAAAATTGCGGTAGTATTCATTACCCACGCCCCAAATCAGTATGCTCGGGTGGTTGATGTCGCGCGTAATCATTTCTTCCATCATTTTCACCGCGTTTTCTATGAATTTTTCTTTTCCTACCGTATTCACTACCGGAATTTCTGACCATACCATTAACCCCAGACTATCGCATAAATCGAGTACATACGGATGATGGGGGTAATGTGAAAGGCGAACGTAGTTGGCGCCCATTTTTTTGATGTGTACAAAGTCCTCTCGTTTTTGCTTTTTATCAACAGCCCAACCTTTATGCATATAGTCCTGATGTACGTTAACACCTTTCATCTTGAGGGCTTTGCCATTAAAGTTCAGACCCTTGTTTGCATCGAAAGAATAAAACCTAAAACCCATGTTATCAAATCGTTGGTCGAGCGCGGCACCTTTTGTTTGCAACGTGCCGGAGGGCTCGTAAAGTGTGGTTGATATGCGGTATAGGTTAGGATAGTCGGGCGACCAAAGCAAAGGCTTTTCTACCTTTTCAAATACGGTTTGAAAACTGGCTTTGACACCTGCTTTCACCCTAACGGTTTGTATTTTAGATTGAATGATTTCGTTGTATGGATTGATGAGGTTGGTTAACAAAGTAACGGATTTGTCAACCTGTAATTTGTTATTTAATATGGCGCTAACTTCTACCCGGGCACTATCTATATTTACTGCTGGCGTGGTGATGTGTACTTTTGAAATGAATACTGGATTGAGCGACAGTATTTCTACCTCGCGGTAAATGCCGCCCAACATGTTATAATCTGCTGTGTGTGGCGGAATGTCGTAATCAAATCGATTATCAACCTTCACCGCTAAGGTATTTGGCTTACCGTATTCTAAGTAAGGAGAAATATCGTAGTGAAAATCGGTGTAGCCACCCACATGCTTGCCCACAAATTTGCCATTGATAAAAACTTCTGCCACTTGATTGGCACCCAGAAAATTTACTTTGGTATACTTCCCCTTCCAGCTTTCTTGAGCAATAAATTGTTTTCTATACCAACCCACACCCCGCCAGATCATTTCGGTGATGTCGATACTGTCTTTAAAGTTTCGGTAGTCGAATAAATCTGATGCATTCCATGTATGCGGAATGTTCACGTCTTCCCATCTTGCGTCATCAAAGTTTTCTGCTTCGGCACCACGAACATCTCCCTTATGGAACTTCCACCCTTTGGATAGAAGAATTTTCTGCGCTGGCGTGTTCTCTTTCTGCCAAGTTACAACCGTGTATTCTTTTGGCGGGATAACGATATGTACAAATTTAGCCTCGTTGGCCTCCATGTCATACATGAGCCTTCGCGATACACCAAATTGCTCTTTATCGATTTCAACAATTACCTTTTGCTTGGCCGGGCTCACAATTAAAATGAATACTTCGTTTTCGGCTACTTGCTTTCGCTGGAAAGCGATGTGGTATGCATTTGACTTGATCTGCTTTGTAATGTCTACATCGAAATTTCGTCTGCGCCCGTTGGTAATAATACGAGACTGGTCGGTAGCCACCCAGCTGTCGTAATAAAACGTATTAATGGTTTTACCTTTCAACGACACGTTGAACAAGGCTACCCAGTTCCATTCTTTAGGCAGCTTGGGGCTAAATTCAAAGCTTATGCTGTTCTCTTTCAGACCAAGAAAATCTACTTCAAACGGATTTTTTCCCTCCAGTCTTTTATTATCTTCTGGCGAGGGAGTAAGAATGAGAGTTTTGTTATTCTGCAGGCCGCCACTAACAGGGCTCTGCGGGTAGCTAATGAAATAAGACAGAACGAATAAAATGAAGAGGGCAGTTTTTCTTAAGTTGTTCATACGTCTTATGACGGGTTTTAGGACATCATCCCCTTACTGCCCAGTACCCTAATCGCTTTATTTTCTGGCATTGAACATTTTAACGTTATATAATTTGCCGATTACCGAACAACCGCTCAAAAAAACGGATGCTCTGGGTTTTATACTTTTGTGGTATCGTTAGTTTTAATAGCATAACTTCCGGAACGCAGGCTGCTTGCAAAAGAAGCGAAGAACGGTAACGAAAAGATACAAACAGGCAAACAAAAATTTTACATCGTAACACTCTGGTGGTCATGTGCGCATCCCCACTCATGACAGAGCCCTTCTAAGTCCCGAGTTTGGGTTTAAGAAAATAGCAGAAATCTTTTATACCGGATTATCCGAACCAGCTTTTCGTAAACAACTAGTTTATCTTTAGTTTAGTCATCATTTTTTCATCTACTTCCAGGCCAAGACCAGGGCTTGTAGGAATGAATAGAAATCCATTTTCAAACTTAAGCGAATTATGAAACAAATCTGTAAGTCCAAGTTCTACCCTCATTCCTGAAAACTCCTGTACGGAAGATGCATTAGATATGGCGCCCAGTAAATTCAAGCTGGCCGCGGTTGCCAAAGTAGGGCGAGTGTTATGCAACATCACCTCTTTCTCAAAAGCAGCGGCCATGCCTGCAATTTTGTAACACTCCGTTAAGCCAGAACATTTAATTACATCCAGGTTTATATTATCAGGATTTCCAACGGTAATTAAATCGCGGAACTGCCACTTGTTGTATTCGTGTTCGCCTGCACTTACTTCGCACGGCAGTGCTTCTACCACCTGTCGCAAACCCGGGTAGTCCATGCTGCTCACGGGTTCTTCAATTACGCGCACATTAAAATGTTCGTACAACCGTAACCCCAGCTCAATGGCTTTACCTGCGGTGTAACCATTGTTGAAGTCCACAAAAATATCGATGTTATCGCCAACGGCTTTACGTATTTCTTTGATACAATCGTAAGTAAAGTTAAGTGGGGGATTGCGGTCACGGTCGTATAGCTGCATGCGTGCCTTAATTGTTTTGTAGCCCTGCTCTACAAAAACCATCCCTTCTTTGGCCATCTCTTGCGGAGTTTTGAAGCCGTTATTTTTTCTGCGGCCATAGCTGCCATACACCGCTACTTTTTCTTTTTTGCTTCCGCCCAATAATTTTGATACCGGCATATTGAGTAAGCGACCTTTCAAATCCCACAAGGCATTATCTACGCCAGCCAAAGCACCGGGCACAAAGCCCGTGCTACCGCCTTCAAAACCTTCAAAGAAAGCCTGCTCCCATAAGTACTCGGAGTTGAAAGGATCTTGACCCAATAGCACAGGTCTAAAAATTTCTTCCACAATTTTCCCGTTGATAGTTGTGAACTCATGGTCGCCTTCGCCCCAGCCGCTGATACCCGCATCGGTTTCTATTTTTACATAAGATGCTTTTTTGTGGATAAAAGGGATGACGTTGGTGATTTTTACGCCTGAAGGGGAAGTGCTCTTTTTTTCATTTGTTTTAGATGGGGCGCCTACACCACCTCCGGGTATTGCCAACCCTAAAGAGGTAGCTGTTATAGCTTTTAAAAAATCTTTACGCAAAAGTTTTTTCATACACTTAAGTTAATGAGAAGAAACTGATTTTTCGACTACACCCACCCGTGCTGCCCACCGCTGATATTCATTGGCCAATGTTGCTACAGTGTCCGGATAAATTTTTGCTAAATTTTTCAGTTCACTACGGTCGTTTTTCATATTGTACAACTCCCAACCTTTTCCCGGTTCGCTCACTAATTTCCATTCATCGCTGCGTATGGCACGACTTCCCTCATGTTCCCAGAACAGAAAATCATGACCCGACCAACTGTTTTCACTAAACAATGGCAATAAACTTACTCCCTCCATTGGCTGAATAGTAAACGAATTAAATTGAGATGGATATTTTGAACCAGTAAGTTCAACGATCGTTGGCATGATATCGATCAGGTGCGAAGGTGCATGTTCGATTCGTGGATGCTTAATTAGTTTTGGGTAATGAATAATCATGGGGGTGGCAATGCCGCCTTCGTGTGCCCAATGTTTGTACAAACGAAAGGGAGTGTTGGATGCGTTTGCCCATTCTTTTCCATAAGCTGTGTAAGAACCTTTTTCGCCAGCAGGTAATGTTTTAGCAAGAGCAGAAAATTCTTTCAAGTCTTTTTCTATTCTACCGTCCAATGTTTCGTGGCACGCGCCATTATCGGACAAAAACATAATTACTGTATTTTCCAGTTTACCAGACTTTTCAAGTTGCTGTACTAGTTTGCCAATGCCCTCATCTACCGATGCTATCATAGCGGCATATACGGCCATCTTTAAATCCCACTCGTCTTTGTTTGTTACTTCGTTCCATGCCGGCACCACTTCATCGCGTGGCGATAGATTTACAGGTGCAGCGAACAGGCCAAGCTTAATTTGTTTTTGATGGCGATTATTTCGGATTGAGTCCCAACCAACTAAATACTTGCCTCTGTATTTTTCGATCTTATCTTTTACTGCGTGTAGCGGCCAATGTGGGGCGGTATATGCCAAATAGAGAAAAAAAGGTTTCTCACTTTGCAAACTCTCTTCAACAAAACTCGCTGCACTATCGGTTACGGCATGGGTCATATAATAACCTTCGGGCAGGGAAGTACACAATGAATTTTGAGTAACAATTTTTCTGTTCGGAAGGATTTCAAAGTAGCTGCACGCTCCGCTGATCAAACCAAAAAATTTATCGAACCCGCGTTGAACTGGCCAGTCTAGTGAGTCTTCGCCTACATGCCACTTGCCCGCCATGTAGGTGTTGTACCCTGACTCTTTCAATACTTCAGCAAGCGTAACTGAATTTTGAGATAGCCAACCCTGATAGGCGCCCGGTTCGCGCACCCGACCGTGTGTAGCCACCATGCCGCCCATACCCGCCTGGTGCGGATATAATCCGGTGAGCAATGAGGCACGACTTGGGCAACAACGTGCTGCATTGTAGAACTGTGTGAAGCGAATGCCATTCAATCCTAACTTATCAATGTTGGGTGTTTCAATCTCAGAACCATAGCAGCCTATGTCACTAAAACCCATGTCATCCACCAGAACGACAATTATGTTAGGGCGAACGTCTGCTTGTTTGATGTTACTGCACGACATCAGAAAAACTAAAATAAAAAGTAGAGAAATCTTCCCCATCACTCAATTACTTTTGTTTGCAACCAAATGGAATCATCGTAGGTGATGCCCAGACCCGGCTGATCGGAAACGCGAAGCACGCCTTTCACTGGTTGAAAGTGAGGTGCAAACCAATCTCCAGACTTTCTACCCACAGCATTAACCGGAAACTCCTGATATCCATATAACGCTGGGCTTACCGCTGCAAGATGAAGAAAAGGTGCTTCGAGCGGGTCAGACTTGGGCGAATGGGGTGCAAAGCCTTTTTTGTATTTCTCTGCAAGCCTACCAACTGCAAGGCTGCGCAGGATCCCACCATTGTAAAACGTATCGGGTTGTAAAATATCCAAGCCATCTTGTTGGCAGTACCACTCGAAGCGATGGTAGCTTGTGTCTTGTTCGCCACCGGCTACATTTATTTTCCGCAGCGCATCTGCTACTTTTTTGTTGCTTTCAAAATCTTCCCATGGGCACGGCTCTTCATAAATATCAACGTTGTGGGCTTCCAGAAACTTACCCATGGCAATACCTTGTTTCACATCGAATGAACTGTTTGCATCGGCATAGATGGTTAATGAATCGGAATACTTACGCAACAACTCCACAATTTTGTAACTGCGCTCTTCGGCTTTGGCATTGGTACCCATTCGCCCACCTACTTTTATTTTAACAGCCTGGCAGCCACTAATCGATAATTTCTCTTTTATCTTTTCAACCTCTTCTTCTGCAGGGTTATCACGTGTTAGGCTTGAAAGATACATGGGTACTTCCGTGCGGATTTGTTTGCCCAACAAACGATGTACGGGTTCGTTATCCGTTTTACCGAGCATATCCCAAATGGCTACTTCAATGTGGCCCACACAATTCCAAAATGGCATACCGCTGAATTTGTAGTTGCGCTCGTCTTTGTATACGCCATCAACCAACGAGTTAAGTTGACGTGCATCTTTATTTAAGAAAAACGGTTTCACCAACCCGTTGAAAATTCCATACAAGTAGTCCATACGTGTATTGGTGAGCGTTATACCCTTTACACCATCGGCCGATGTAACAACCACAAAGTGATTGCCTTTCCATTTTAATAGATCAATCGACTTAATAACAACGGGCAAAGTACGGGTCCATACGAGCGATGGCACCAGAACTGAGGCGGTACCTGCCAGAGTGGCCCGCTGAATGAAGGTTCGTCTATTCATAATTTCAACATTTGTCATAGCCTCCTCAATCTCATTTAGGTATAAATAACCCACTTATGGCGCACCTTTTAAAATGGCTAACTATAATAGCCAACCTGCTGACGTATTTTTCTTGTGCATGGTTTGATTAAAGATAAACCACAAAAACAAATCCCTTTCAGAAATTTCACGGCAGGTCGTTTCGTATAAGACTGGCTTTTGATGATTTCTACCTACACGATTTTCGAAATTATTTATTCTACCTGCCGTGTAGGGGTTTCGGTTGGAAATGCCAGTCTTTAGAGGTGTAATTACTAAAATACCTTGGTTGCCATACAAACATTACCGCGTAGAAAATACCCTGTTAAAATACTGCAATTTGGCGCGGGCAACTTTTTACGTGGGTTTGCCGATTGGATGGTGCAAGAGGCAAACGACAAAGTTGGGTTCAATGCAGGCATTGCCGTTGTGCAGAGCATTTCTACCAGCCATTTGCTGGCGAAGCAGGAAGGTGTTTACACGGTAACTTTAAAAGGAATACGTGAAGAAGAATTTGTAAGCCTGCGCTACAAAATTGATGTGATACAGCGGGTTGTGAGTGCGACCGAGGATTTCGCCTTGTACCTTAAAGAGGCCGAAAATCCAGAGCTTGAGTTTATTTTTTCGAATACCACGGAAGCAGGGATTACTGTTTCAGAACACGATAAGCAACCTGATACGGTTGCGTCTACCTTTCCGGGAAAGCTAACACAATTGCTGTATGCTCGTTTTAGGAAAAGCATAGACAAACAATTGATCGTATTGCCGACAGAATTAATTGAACAGAACGGCACCTTTCTGAAGAAATGTATCCTTGAATATGTCCAGCGGTGGCATTTGCCTTCCGCTTTTACCTATTGGTTAGATGAGCATATAACGTTTTGTAATACACTGGTTGATCGTATTGTTCCTGGCTACCCGAAAAAAGAGGTGCATTTGGTAAACAATGAGTTAGGATATATTGATGAATTGGCGTTGGAAGGTGAGTGGTTTCATCTGTGGGCAATTGAGGGCCCGGGTTGGCTCGAAGAAAAGCTGCCATTTAAAAAGGCGGGTTTAAATGTTGTTGTTACAAACGACTTAACGCCATATCGTTTGCGTAAAGTGCGGGTTTTAAATGGCGCGCATACTTGCCTGGCGCCAATTGGGTATTTGGCAGGCTTAAACACCGTTAGAAGCACCATTGACCATCCCGTTATTGGCCGGTATGTCAAGCGGTTGATTTACGATGACGTGATCTCGCACATACCCGGAGACAGGTTTGAATTGGAGCAATACGCTGAAGAGGTGATCAACCGCTTCCGTAACCCGGCCATTGAGCATCAATTGACTTCGATTGCCGTTAACAGCTTCTTGAAATTCAAAATAAGGGTGCTCCCCTCGCTCTTAGCTCAAATTGAAAAGAACGGTGTAGTGCCTGAGCGCCCCGCATATGCCCTGGCCGCTTTGTTTTTCTATTACCGCGGTTTAAAGGGGGGTAAAGAAATAGCGCTAAGGGACAATCCGGAAGTAATTTCGGAATTGAAGAAAATGTGGGGCGATGCGGCATTTTCGAAAGAGGGTATGATTGAACTGAGCGCAAAAATTTTATCAAGACAGGAGTGGTGGGGTAAGAATTTGTCCGACATTCCAGACCTGGTGGAACAAACCGGAAGCTACCTATATGCTATTGATCAGATTGGTATAGTGGAGAGCATCAAAGAGATGGAGGCAGTAATTTCGTAGGTAAAAAATTTCTATACGCGGCATCAAGATGATTCCAACAATCTTGTTCGCGGATTTTTTAAGCAATTCGGTGTGTAGACTCGCGAACCACCAATCGGCTTTTGATGAGTCGCTTTTCAGCTACCAGTTCGTTATTGTTGATTTGCCTTAATAGAATTTCTGTTGCCATAACCCCCATGTCAAACGCAGGGTGATCAATGCTGCTCAATGATGGTTCAACTAACCGGCAAATGGTTTCATTATTAAATCCTAGTATAGCTACATCCTTCGGAATGTTCAAACCTCGTTTTTTAAGTATGTGCATCATCTCCAAGGCAGCCATATCGTTAATGGCAAAAATGCCATCGGGTTTGTGCTTTAAATTAAAGAGTTGGCGCGTGTAGTTTTCTACCTCACCGCTCTTGTAGTTGGCATATATTATCAGCGATTCGTTAGCCGAAAGATTGTGCTTCTTTAAAGCATCTAGGTAGCCATTGAGTCGGTTACGACTATTGTACAGATGCTGCGGTCCTGCAATAAAAGCAATGCGTTTACAGCCTTGTGCAATTAAATGTTCAGTTCCCTGAAAGCTGATGTCATAGTTATCAGAGTATACCTGCGAGGCGTTTAATTCTTCCACAATCCGATCGAAGAAAACAATGGGCACCTCTTTATCTATAGCTTGCTGAAGGTGATCGTAGCGATCGGTTTCACGCGATACAGAAATAAGTAAGCCATCTACCTTATTGGCCAATAAGGTGTGTAGATTATTTCGTTCTGTGGCAAGGGTTTCGTCTGATTGGCAAATGATTACATTATACCCGGCCCGATTGGCCACTTGCTGGATACCCCCAACAGCCTTGGCAAAAAACCGATTTACGGTCTCGGGTATAATTACTCCAATCGTAAACGTTTTCTGTTGCTTAAAATGTTGGGCTAAGATGTTAGGTTGAAAGTTGATTTTGGCAGCCAATTCGCGGACTTTACGAGCCGTCTCCGGATTTACGTCATAATGATCATTCAACGCCCTGGAAACAGTTGATTTAGAGATTCCCAACATGCGCGCAATATCCCGTATGGTGGTCTGGCTCTTCGACATTTTTAGTTTACCGTACTCATCTCAAAGTTAATTAAAAATTTCGGTACCGTTCCCGGGACGGAGACCGTTAATAAAGTGGCCGCGATCGTGGTTTCGAAGCCGTTTCTGTTTGTATTCTCGTAAAACAATACAAACAAACGATTGCAAAAATGAAAGCCCTTGCATTGCCTCCTCAGGCAGAATCGCCGCTGCTCAAGGTTTCCTTCAGAAACACCAAAAAAACTCAGGACATAGACAGCTTGATGACCCAGGTTGTGCAGCAAGATGACTATCGTGCATTTGAAAAACTTTTTAATCTGGCCTATTACCCACTGCTTGGATTTTGTTCCAGACTAGTGCCCGCGCGAGATGTTGCAGAAGAATTAGTGAGCGAAGTTTTCGTAAAAATCTGGAAAAATAGAAAACGCATTACCATTGCCTCTTCCGGCAAGTCCTACTTAGTTACGTCCGTTCGCAACATGGCTTTTGACTATATGCGCAAAGAGAAGAAGTCGATCTGGACTGATCTAAGCGTAGCAAAAATGTATCACAGTGAGTTGTGCAACCCACATCAGCTTTCAGAATTAGAAGAATTACAAGGGCATATCGAACGCGCAATCAATAAACTGCCCAAAAAATGCAGGCTCATATTTCAGTTAAGTCGCGATGAGGGAATGAAATATGCCGAAATAGCCGACATACTGAAACTGAGCCCTAAAACCGTTGAAACCCAAATGGGGAGAGCATTGAAAATATTAAGACGTTCGTTAAAGGATATTTTTCATGTGTAAGGGAACAAGGTTGTCTGATCGTCATACTGTAGATGGCGAAAATACCAATCGAAACATGGATTTTACTGGCAAAGTTTATTTCTGGCAATGCCACTATGCGCGAAGCGCAAGAAACGAAGGTGCTGGTGGAAAATAATAGCGAATTGAAAGTGATTTTTCCGATGCTTTTAGCAACGTTCAAAAAATCAGAACCATCGAAAAAAATTGATACAGTAAAAGCATTTGCATGTGTTAATCACCTCATAAATGACCCCGGTCACTAAATAATTCTGTATGGCAAAATATTTACTAACCTGCGTACTGCTTAACCTCTGCCTTACCGTAATGGCACAAAAAAAGTTTGGTGCTGTGTCGGGCAGAATATTAGATAAGCAAACGGGCGAAGGACTACCCGGTGCCACCGTTTTATTAAAAGGCACTTCGATTGGAGAAGTAACCGATCAGATTGGCAACTTCTTTATTATTAACGCACCACTTGGTAAACAACTTTTCGAGATACGGTTTCTTGGATATAAAACCATTGAGGTAGAACTGAATATAGAAGCGCAAACTATTAATGAACTTAATGTAGAGTTGGAATTAGATGCCACAGGCCTGGAAGAAATCGTAGTTACCAGCCAGGCACTGGGGCAGGCGGGCGCAATCAACAAACAGCTTAGTTCAAGCAGCCTGGTAAATGTTGTATCTAAAGATAAGATCAGGGAATTGCCCGATCAAAACGCGGCAGAAACCGTAGGGCGTATTTCGGGCATCTATGTTCAGCGCGATGCCGGAGAAGGTCAGAAAATAGTAGTACGGGGCTTAGCGCCTCGTTTCAACAACGTAACCATTAATGGAATGCGGATACCTTCTACCGACCCCAACGACAGATCAGTTGACCTAAGCATGGTGTCTCCCTCTATGCTGGAAGGGATAGAGGTCTATAAAGCTGCGCGTCCTGATCAAGATGGTGACGCCATTGGAGGTACGGTTAACTTCGGATTGCAAAAAGCCAATGCCGACCCTGACGTTCAACTTAATCTACAAGGCGGATATAACCAACAAGCAAACGAATTGGGTCAATACAAAGGCGACATAAGTGCGAATAAAAGATTTTTAAAAGATAAACTTGGAGTTCAGTTTACGGCCAACTATCAGCGGGCAAATAGAAGTTCTGACCAGCTGGATGGCGACTGGGATTTTTTAGGAGAAGATGTGTTTGGCGATGGCATTATACTGCCTGCAGAACTTACCCTTACAGATGTTGTCGAAATCAGGAAGCGTTACGGTGTAGGCACAACACTTGATTATGACTTTTCAAAGGCAAACAGTGTTGCATTCAATGTGTTTCACTCCGTAACAGATCGTGATGAGGTACGAAGAAGAAGAAGATATCGCTGGGAAGAAGCCAGGCAAGAGCACGACATACGGGATAGAACTATAAGCGTTGGCCTTACCAGCGCCTCCCTGAGTGGTAACCACATACTTGGTAAGGTGGAGGTTAGTTGGCAGGGATCTCTCGCCAGAAGTAAGCAGGACGAACCAAACACTTACGAGTCGCGCTTTCGTGAGCTTTCGGCTTTTAACTCTACAGGTGTTAACCTAACAGGGCAAACGCTCGATACCTTGGTAGACCTTGCCATTAACAATATCAGTGAAACCTTTCTGAATGCAGTATCTGTAGAACAAAACGAAATCAACGATCAATTCATAACATTTTTGGCTGATGCTAAACTGCCCTATACCCTTGGCAGCATGTCAGGCTTCTTAAAATCCGGCTTAAAACTTCGCGACAATGAAAGATCGCGGCAGGTTAACCGCTTTGCCGGAGAGTACTTCTCTCCGCTCTCCGATGAAATTGCGTTCTTTATAAATGATTTTCCAACGCTATACCAACGGGTTCCTGCTAACGGAGGTATAGCAATCAGCAACTTTCTGACGGGTTTTCAGGCAGACGACTTTCTATCAGGAGATTATTACCTGGGCCCCGGGCCGGGTAATACAAACGGGCCGGGCCTTAACCGCGAACTCACCACCGGGTTAATCCGAAACATGCAGCAACTTAATTACCTATCGAAAGATTACATCGCAGATGGAAATGACTACAATACAACCGAGAGGGTTTACGCAAGCTACCTGATGACAGAGCTGAATGTAACGAAAAAACTCCTGCTTCTGGCGGGGGTGCGTTTTGAAAGAACCGAAACAGAGTACACTGGAAAATACATGACTTCTGGCATCGATGCAGATGATGGTGCAGCTTTTGAGGAAGTTACCGTAGACAGTACAGGTGGCAGAAATTACAATGAATTTTTACCCATGTTCCATGCCCGGTACAAAGCCACCAATTGGTTAGACGTTCGCGGATCGGTAACCAAAACCATCTCCAGACCGGATTTCACAAACCTGATTCCTTATCGCAGAATAAACGACAATGAACAAACAATAAACCAGGCCAATCCGCAGCTCCTTCATGCGAAATCATGGAATTATGATTTATCCTTATCAGCATACAATCAGTACGCATTATTTACTGTCTCAGGGTTTTACAAGCAGCTTCGCGATGCGGATTATGTACGCACCTTCAGGCAGTTACTACCGGTGGATGATCCCTTCACAGGATATGTTATTACCAGCCCCGACAACTCTTCAGGCACAACTTTTATTCGAGGCATTGAGTTAGACCTTCAGGCTAACCTGCGGTTTTTACCCCAGCCATTCAGCAATTTTATTTTGTCGGCAAACGCTACCTTTCTCGATTCGGAAACCCTGTACCCGTTTGTAGACGCATCCGAAAGAAACCCGTTGCCCCCTTTTAATCCGCAAATTAACCTCGATGGCTTCAGGCCGGGCACTGCACAGTTTCAGGCGGCTGTCATCAGCAATATTTCCATTGGATATGAGCAAGGCGGCTTTACAAGTCGGCTCTCTATGGTTTATCAGGGCAAAACATTTACCGGATTAAATACCGTGGCTGCGCTTGATGCTTATAGTATAGGTAACACGCGGTTCGATCTTGCGCTTAAACAAAGAATAGCCAAAAATTTAAAAATCTATTTCAACTGGAATAACATTACCAATGCGGCAGAGGGTGCTTATATCGGCCGGTCAGACAGGCCAACAAGCGAAGATTATTACGGATTTACGGCAGACCTTGGCATTCAATTATCATTTAATTAAAAAGCCATGCGAATAGTGTTTTATTTGATTGTCATTTCGATCAGCACACACACACTTGCTCAGCGCAGGGTGTTGGTACCAGAGGGGTTTGGAACGTTGAATGAGGCAATTCGGAGCGATACCGTTGCAAACGGAGAGAGAAAAGACCCAAATACGGTTTATGTATTAAAAAGGGGTGGCGTGTATGTGTTAAATGGCACTGTGTTGGCCACCGGTTTTACACTTCGATTAGAAGCCAGCGAAGGTACGGGACCGCGCCCTTATGTGCTCATGGGGTTTCTGGCAGGCGGCACACAAGTAGAAGAATGTTTCAGCGTTTTTAATGGCGTAAATTTTAAGTCTATTCACTTTTCGGCCATAGATGAAGTAAACACCTATGTTGCCAGAATTCTTTCGGTAGACGCACCAAATGCCCGCCTTGAATTTTCAGATTGTATTGCAGATGGCTCCGGTCAAACGTTTATGCGGCTGAATTCGGCTGGCGCAAAAGTATATATGCGTAACTGCACCGTAAGTCGCATGGGAAGACCCAGCAACCCCGACAATGGTCGCGTTATTGATGACCGGGGTAACCCGATCGACTCCGTAGTGGTAGAAAACAATACTTGGTATAATGTCACATCGCGCGTTATCCGCGATGGAGGGGCCGAAATAAACTACGTAAAACTGAGCCAGAATACTTTTGTTAATATCGGGCAGCGATTTGCTGCCGTTGGCGCTGTTAACCAGTTTTATTTCAACAACAATATTGTTGTAAACCCCCGATACGAAGGTAATTCTACAACCTCTACCACTGTTTCTCTTGAATTTTCCCCAACGGGTGCTACGCCAATAATTAACCTTAATTATAACAATATCTACTACGAGCAGCCGGTTTTAGATGCGTGGGCAACAATCTCAGCTTCTGGTAACATACGGATCACTCCGCCCTTTGTATCACCGGCAAACCAGCCTCTTTTAGACAATGCGGTAGGGATCATTCAAGATGTAATCAATTTTACGAATGGCCCAATTCCGCCATCTGAAATCTTATTGGCATCTCGGGCAAGTAGCTCTACCGTGCCCGACTGGGATATGACCGGTGCCATCCAGAGCAACCCCTGGGAGTTGAATGCTATTGGCTACCACAATTTTTCCTACTCAACGACCGAAGAATCTTATACGGCTTCTGCAACTGGCGAACCGTTAGGAGATTTACGTTGGTTTCCAGGTTTTGAAATAGCCTGGAATCTGGCCGAGCTTATTAAAGATGCCCGCAAAGCAATTGACGACTACAAAAAAAGTGAAGGAATATTAGGCGGAGCAGATGTGCTGATGGCAGCGCTTGAAAATGAGATAGCGGATGCGGCAGCGGTGGTTAACAGTGGAGCATCCACGCGTGCTGAAACGGCCATTGCGTATGCAGAGTTGCTTGAGGCCAAGAACGCTTTTAAAGGCGCCTTCATTGTTACGGGGGCAGAAAACGAGATCAAAAACGGCCCTCATTTTTTCCCCAACCCATCAACAGATTTTATTTATGTGCCGAATACAAAAAAACAGATTGATGCCTTGGCTATTTATGATATGAATGGAAATGAAGTGTTTCAAACCAAAATTCACGGAGACGTGCACACGGTAGATATACGGGCCTTCCAAGCGGGTATTTACATAGTTAGCTTATCGAAAGAAAACAGGAGCGTTACCAACCTAAAACTTGTTAAAAAATGATGAAGCGCATCATATTATTTCTGCTAACATCTGTTGCCTTGCTCTCGTGCAAAGAAGATGACGATGGTTTGACAGATATAGAAAAAGCAACAATTCTGCTGGCCAAACAATGGGACGTTTCCAGTGTATTGTTGGAAGGTACCGACATAACCAACTTTGGCTACACGTTGTCAAAAATTCAATTCAATGCAGATGGAACTTGGGCCGCCACAAACGGTGGCAGTTTATTTAGCAGTTCGGGTAGCTGGACTTTTGCAAATGATAACCTGAACGTGTTGAATATGTCGGGCACGGAGGTTTATATCGCATTAAATGAACAAGGTCTGAATCTCGAACTTAGGTTTACGCTAACAGGCGCCACCCCGATAGGTGGCAGGGTATCCTCCATTCAAGGTGATTACATCGTCTTTCTATTACCAAGTTACCCATGAATGATTTAGGGGTTAGCGGCATAAAAGAACGTCTTAATATTTAAATACCTAAAGCTATGAAAAATGTAAAACTTATTATGATGATGCTAACCATAGGGAGTTTAGCATTTCTCATTTCGTGTAAAGAAGATGAAGAGCCGGAAACCCTACCACCGTCCCTGAATTTTACCGATGCCGATGGGGCTACCTCAGCGGAAAGAGGCACTTCGGTAAATATCGAAGTTAACCTGTTGGCGCAAGGTGGAATAAAATCGCTAACCGCCAATGGCGCAACTGTTCCCGTAACGGCAGGCGAAATTCAACAAACAGTTACCTTCGTGTATGAGGTTGCAGATACGGAAGTTCTTGGTGCAAAAGCTGTAGACTTTATTCTTACCGACAACAAAGATCGGGAGGCTAAAATTACGTACACAGTAACTGTAATTGGCTCAACCATTCAGGTAACAAATGACATCACAGCGAACACAACGTGGAACGAGGGTAACGTATACGTTCTGAACAAGAAAATCAAAGTTGAAAACGCAACGCTTACTATCGAGCGCGGTGTTACCGTTCAGGCAGTTGATGACGGCAAACCTGTTCAAGACGAAACCAAAGTATTGGTGGCTTTGCGGGTGGAGCCAACAGGTAAATTGGTTGCCAATGGTGAGGTGGGTAAACCCGTAGTATTTACTGTAAAAACCCAGGGTACAGCGGCCCCCGCAGAGGGTATGTGGCGAGGCATAATTATAACAGGCGACCCGCTGGCCGCTAATCACAATGCAGGCACCCTTAAATATGTACGCGTTGAGTATGGTGGTGGCGATGAAGATAATCCAATAGACGATAAGGCGGCATTAACCTTTATTAATGTTGGTATATCAACTATAGTTGAATATGTGCAAGTTTATAAAAGTTTAGGCCAGGGCTTCCGCGTTGAAGGATCCACACTGGCACTTAAGAACTGCATTTCCACAGAAAACAAAAAATCAAATTTGCAATTGAGGCATACCGGATCCACAGCTGCCGATATAAGACATGCCAACGTGTATGTTCAAAACTACATATCGAACACTATTTCTGGAAATAAGGACTCTCGCGATATCCTGATCAGCAACCCGCCCAACGGATTGAATGGCAACACGCTCACCGCATCCAATATGACTATTCTCGGACCTGGTGCGGCATACACGTTTGAAGGTGCTGCCTCCACGGTTGACGGCATGCGCGCAGAATCCAGGGCAGGGAAAGTATTGATCTATAATTCCATCTTCGCAGAGTTTCCGGAAGATGGCATCCGCCTCTCAAATAACGTTGCAGAGTCGAGAATTGAGTATTCGTATTTCTTCAAGATCGGTGGCGCAGATGACTCCGGCATTCCTACGCTGGGTAATTCAACGGCACTCAGAGAAAACGCTGTGCAGTTTGCAACCGGGTTCAATAATATTATTGAACCTGCCGCCACAGCCATTGCCGGTATCGGTGTAAACGACTACACTCCAAATGCAACACAAGCATCTGCGTATAACCCTACCGCGCTGAATGACTCAAACTTTACCTTTTTGGCATCGCAGTTTGTGGGTGCAATAAGCACAACCGATTGGACTGCCGGAGGGTGGGCAAAAAATGCTGATGGCTCAATACGTCCTTAATTTTATTCTGATCAGGTTTTATCAGGCAGAAATCCCCGTGTAATTGCGGGGATTCCTTTTTCCAACTTTTGAAAATGAATAGTTTAAGAGTAACACTGGAGCAAACCCTGCGCTGGTTTGGGCCCAATGATCCTGTTTCGCTGCGCGACATCCGGCAGGCTGGTGCGACCGGTGTTGTTACAGCTTTGCATCACATACCCAATGGCCAGGTATGGGCTATTGAGGAAATACAAAAATGCAAATCTCTAATTGAACATGCCGGGTTAACTTGGAGTGTGGTAGAAAGTGTTCCTGTTCATGAGGACATTAAAAAACAAAAAACCGGATTTAATAAGTACATAGAAAACTATAAAGAAAGCATTCGCAACCTTGCAGCATGCAATATTAAAACGATCTGCTATAATTTCATGCCGGTGCTGGACTGGACGCGTACCGACCTTGACTATGAGCTGCCAGACGGATCAAAAGCATTGCGGTTTGATGCCACGCAACTTGCCGCATTCGACTTGTTTATTCTTAAACGAAAAGGTGCGGAAACAGACTACCACTCAGCGCAGCGAAAAAAAGCAGAAGACTATTTTCAACATGCCGACCCTATTCAATTAAGCAAACTGCAAAAAAACATTCTTGCCGGCTTGCCAGGCGCAGAAGAGGGCTACACGTTACAGCAATTTCAACAAGCACTGCATGAGTATAATGAAATTGATGAGTCTGCTCTGCGCAAACACCTATATTATTTTATAAGAGAAATTGCTCCGGTTGCAGAAGAGGTTGGCGTACAGTTAGCCATTCATCCAGATGACCCCCCCTTTCCTATTTTTGGTTTACCAAGGGTGGTCAGTACATCGCCCGATATAAAGCAGCTTTTAGAGGCGTACAATTCTACGGCCAATGGAATTTGCTTCTGCACGGGCTCCTTAGGCGTTCGCGCAGATAATGACCTGGTTGCCATGGCGCATCTTTTTGCCAACCGAATTCATTTCATACACCTTCGCAGTACGCAGCGTGAGAGCGATGGAAGTTTTTATGAAGCCAATCATTTGGAGGGCGATGTATGCATGCCCGCGGTCATGAAGGAGTTAATTCTTGAGAATAACAAACGAGCAAAACCAATCTCATTTCGTCCTGATCATGGACACCAAATGCTTGATGACCTAAAGAAGAAGACTAACCCCGGCTATTCGGCTATTGGGCGCCTGCGCGGACTGGCCGAACTACGCGGACTTGAGATGGGCATTCGTTTCGTACTTAACGAACAAAAGACATTATGATTAAAACAAAGGAGTTTTTAGATGGAGACTTCCTGCTTCAAACCGATGCGGCACGCCAGCTCTACCATATTTATGCAGCTCATGCCCCCATTATTGATTACCACAATCATCTTTCTCCAAAAGATATAGCTGAAAATCGGCAATTCAATAACCTTACGCAAATCTGGTTGGAGGGCGATCACTATAAGTGGCGCGCTATGCGTGCTCATGGCGTAGATGAAGAATTTTGCACCGGAAATGCAAGTGCAGAAGACAAATTTATGAAGTGGGCAGAAACGGTTCCTTACACCCTGCGCAATCCGCTCTACCACTGGACACACCTGGAGCTTAAAAACTATTTCGGTGTAAACTATTTGTTGAACAAAAAATCAGCTAAGACCATTTACCATGAATGCACGGCCTTGTTGCAAACAAAAGAGTATAGCGTTCAAAGCTTGTTGAGCAAGATGAACGTTGAAGTGGTGTGCACTACGGATGATCCCTGTGATGACCTTCGGTATCACACATTAAATGCAAAGGCTGACGGTGTAAGAATGTTGCCCACATTCCGACCCGACAAAGCCTATGCATTCGAGGATGCTTTAGGCTGTAAGAATTATTACAGAAGGCTTTCAGAGGCATCAGGCATCGAAATCAATAATATTAAATCCTTACTACAGGCGCTTGAAAGGCGGGTTGATTTTTTCCATAGCCAGGGTTGTCGCCTCTCTGATCATGGCTTGGAAAACTTACCATTCGAAGAAATTACGATGGCCGAAGCCACAACGCTATTTTCGAACGTGCTAAACGAACGGCAGCTTACCACAAAACAATGCAACGGGTTGCGAACCACTATTTTAATTCATCTATGCAGG
This sequence comes from Bacteroidota bacterium, assembly GCA_049324055.1. Classification (GTDB taxonomy): domain Bacteria; phylum Bacteroidota; class Bacteroidia; order Cytophagales; family Cyclobacteriaceae; genus ELB16-189. Next base: position 34,885 of record JBMOLS010000037.1, read on the forward strand.
CTTTATCACACCAAAGGTTGGGTGCAGCAGTTTCATCTGGGAGCGATGCGTAACAACAACTCACGAATGATGCGGACCTTGGGTGCAGATACAGGTTTTGATTCCATAGGTGACTTTCCGCAGGCAAAGTCCATGGCAAAGTTTTTCGATCAGTTAGATTCAACCAATCAGCTAACAAAGACAATTATTTATAACCTCAACCCTGCTGATAACGCACTGTTTGCAACTATGATTGGGAACTTTAATGATGGAAGTGTAGCTGGAAAAATGCAATGGGGTAGCGGCTGGTGGTTTCTTGATCAGAAAGAGGGTATGGAAAAACAACTCAACACGCTCTCAAATATGGGGCTACTTTCACACTTTGTGGGCATGGTAACAGACTCGCGCAGTTTCCTTTCATTTCCCCGTCATGAATACTTCAGAAGAATCTTGTGTAACATTTTGGGCAATGATATAGACCGAGGCGAGCTTCCAAATGACATAGAATTAATCGGGAATATGGTGCTAAGCATCTCTTATAAAAATGCCAAAACTTATTTCAACTTCTGATGGCCCAAGTAGTTACATTAGGTGAACTATTGCTTCGGCTTTCTGCCCCCGGGGCCACTCGTTTGGTGCAGTCGAACGTTCTTGATGTAAGTTTTGGTGGAAGCGAAGCTAATGTTGCTGCCGCGCTTTCACAATGGGGCGTATCTACAAAGTATGTATCGCAGTTTGCAGATAACGTAATAGGCGATGCTGCTGTGCAAGCACTTCTCAGGTTTGGTATCGATGTATCAAACATCAAAAAGAGCAAACACCGCATGGGTATCTATTTTCTGGAGCATGGTAATTCGTTGCGCGCACCTCATGTTGTTTACGATCGTTTTGATTCTGCCTTTGCCAATATCGAGTCTTCGTCTTTCAACTGGGATGAGATACTGCAAGACGCTGAGTGGTTTCATTGGTCGGGTATTACACCGGCTATTTCAGCCTCGGCTGCAAACGCCTGTAGGGAGGCTATCGCAGTGGCGCGAAAGAAAAACATAGTAGTTTCCGGTGACATTAACTATAGACGTGTACTATGGCAATATGGAAAGACACCGCTAGATGTAATGCCAGAACTTATTGCACAGTGTGATGTAGTAATTGGTGGACTGGTTGATTTTGAGAATTCATTAAACATTAAAGCTTCGGGAAAACATGCTTTCGAAAAAGTTTGCACCGAGGTTCAAAAAAAGTATCCGCAAGTAAAACAAATAGCGAAAACCTTACGGCTTACCGCTGATGCCAGCCATAATGAGTTACAAGGTTTTTTATGGAATGGCGAAAAAATTGTCTCATCCAAAACCTACCGCCTTTTGCCCATTGCAGATCGCATCGGTTCCGGAGATGCATTTATGGCCGGGTTTATTTATAAATGTCTTCAACGGGAAAAAAATCAGCAGGTAATAGAATTTGCCACTTGTGCAGCTGCTTATAAGCATACTATGCAGGGTGATGTGTTACAAGCTAAAGCAAAAGAAGTGGAGATGATAACCAGGAATGAAAGTATTGGTAAACTCTTGCGCTGATGCCGAATATAAGTATAGAACAAACAGCAACGGAAATTTATAAGTCGGGCATAGTACCTGTATTTTATCATGATGATGAAATAACGTGCCAAGAGGTGGTGTCAGTGTGCTTTCGTGCCGGACTTCGGGTGTTTGAGTTTACTAGCCGTGGACAGCGGGCATTGGCAAATTTCAAAACGATCAAAAGTTATATCCAGAAAAACTGTCCGGGTATGTTATTAGGCGCGGGTACCATCTTCAATAATCGGGCTGCTCTTGAGTTTATAAATGAGGGGGCTGATTTCGTTGTTTCTCCGGCCTTTATTCCGTCTATGGTTCAGGTGCAAAGCACCTATTCAACGCTTTGGATTCCCGGGTGCGCTACTATATCTGAGTTAGCGCAAGCCCGTGAATTGGAGGTTGCCATGATGAAAGTTTTTCCGGGAGATTTACTTCAGCCTGCCTTTGTAGCTGCTGCGCTTTCAGTAATGCCGAAACTTCGTTTAATGCCAACGGGCGGTGTGGAGCCAACAAAAGATAGCCTGACGCGCTGGTTCAAAAGTGGTGTGGCAGCAGTTGGCATCGGCTCCAAATTATTCTCTCAAGAACTCGTTGAACAAAAAAATTGGAACGATTTAGAGTTCAGAATAGAAGAAGTGTTAAAGATTGTGCAGCAACTGCGAAACCCAAATGAGTAACCTACAAGGACAATTGCCATCAGATATCGTTACGAACTACCGTTGGCGTGTGTGCGCGCTATTGTTTTTCGCCACAACAATAAACTACATCGACCGCCAGGTAATTGGTTTGTTAAAACCTGTATTAGAGGAGGACTTCCGTTGGAGTGAGACTGATTATAGCCATATAGTAATGGCATTCTCAGCCGCCTACGCTATTGGCCTGCTCGGCTTCGGGCGAATTATCGACAAGATTGGCACAAAAATCGGCTATTCTGTATCGGTCGTAGTGTGGAGTATTGCGGCAATGGCACATGCATTGGCGAAATCAACGTTTGGCTTTGGCGTGGCCCGGGCCGTTTTGGGTCTGGGTGAAGCGGGAAATTTTCCGGCTGCCATTAAGTCTGTGGCCGAATGGTTTCCAAAAAGAGAACGTGCCCTGGCTACCGGTATTTTCAACAGCGGAGCAAACATAGGAGCCGTAGCCGCCCCCATTGTGGTGCCGTGGATTTTGGGGTGGTATGGCTGGCAGGAAGCCTTTGTTTTAACAGGTGCAATCGGATTTATTTGGTTGATCTTCTGGTGGCGATACTATGAAATCCCTGCCCGACAAAAGCGTTTGAGCAAAACAGAGTTCGATCTTATTCATAGCGATGACCCGCAAAATATAGAAACAGCAACCAAACTTTCTTGGGGCAAACTGCTTAAGTTTCGGCAAACATGGGCTTTTATTATCGGTAAGCTGTTAACCGACCCTATCTGGTGGTTTTTTTTGTTCTGGTTACCTTCTTATTTCGCCTCCGCTTTTCAAATAGATTTTAAAAAGCCGAGCCTCCATCTGGCTATTGTTTATACTGCTACCACCCTGGGCAGTATCGGTGGTGGTTTTTTATCAGGCTGGCTTATGCGCAAAGGGATTTCCGTTTTTATAGCACGAAGAATAGCCATGCTCATTTTTGCTTTGTGTGTAGTGCCCATTGCCTTCGCCCAGTTTACACACAATGTGTGGGTAGCAGTGACTTATATCAGCCTGGCCGCAGCGGCTCATCAGGCGTGGAGTGCAACTATCTTCACTACGGTTAGCGATATGTTTCCAAAAAATTCAGTAAGCAGCGTAGTAGGTATCGGAGGGATGGCCGGCTCCATAGGTGGAATTTTGTTTCCGCTGCTTATTGGCGCCATGTTAGATCACTATAAACTCCTGGGGAAAGTTAATACCGGATATAACATACTATTTATGTTTTGCGCCTTCGCGTACATAGCGGCACTTGCCATCATGCATTTGTTAACACCCAAACATCAAACTATAAAAACCTGACTATGAGAATATTTTTGTGCATTGCCACTGTCATCGTATCGGCATCTTGCAACAAACCTAACACAACCGGAGACTTCTACATTACCGATTATGGGGCTAAAGGCGATAGCCTGACATTGAATACAACCGCTATCCAAAAAGCCATAGATGCCTGCGCAGCACAAGGTGGAGGTAGAGTTATTTTTCCGGTTGGCAAGTTTATATCTGGAACGATAGTGTTACGGAGCAATATCAACTATCATTTTCAAAACGGTGCTATGCTTATCGGCAGCCCATCGGTGCAAAATTATAATAAACCCGAAGGCGAAAACAACATCATGCTCATAGCTTACCAACAACCGGCCGTTGTGCAAGCGGCACTACGGGTATTCATAGATGGCTCCAACGTAACCAACGTTTCTTTTACGGGGCTTGGCATTATTGATGGCAATGGAAAGCACTTCTGGGATGAAGCATTCAAAGCCTTGGAGCGACCTGAGCCCTGGATTAATTTCAGCAACGCAAAAAATATTTCTATTAAGGAAGTCACTTTCCGGAATGCACCGAGCCATGTTTTGCGCTTTGCAGGTTCAGAACAAATTGTGATTGATGGAATTAAAATAGGTAACGTTCCAAAGAGCCCTAATACTGACGGGATTGACCTGGTAGATACGAAGAACGTGCATATTAGCAACTCCTTCATTAGCACAGGCGATGATGCCATTTGCCTGAAGACCGATAGAACCGGAGTAGAAAACGTTACAGTTACTAACTGTATAATTGAGAGTGATGATGCGGCCTTGAAATTCGGTACCGGCTCGAAAGGTTATACTCGTTTTTGCACCTTTTCCAACAATATCATTCGCAACAGTCGCTATGGAATCAGTTTATTCATGTTAGAAGGAGGGGTGTTCGAACACAATCATTTTTCTAATATGATTATCAGTGGTGGGTCGCGTCATGCAAATGAGTACCCAATATTTATCGATGTAGACAAGAAACGCCCGGATGATACCTATGGATTGGTACGAAACAATACTTTCAGTGATTTAACAATTGTTACGTCTGGAAAAATATTGATTACGGGACGTCCCGAAATCCCCATAGAAAATGTGCTTATGAGCAATATTAACCTTACTCTGCAAAACGAGGCCGATTTTTCGAAGGCCAAGAAACCGCGAGGCAACAAGAACTTCCCCAAGTTAGAAAACAGCCTTGACCGCGCGCCAGTATCAGCCCACTTTACATTTGGTCATATCAATGGATTATATATGAATAATGTTACCATTAACTATCAAAACAAAAGTACCCGTAAGGATATTGACCTGTTGGATGTAAAGAATTTCCAAATCACTAATTGTCATGGCAACGATCTCTCAAAACTAAAATGAAAAGAAGAGATTTTATAAAAACCACATTTTCTACAGCAGCGGCTATGGGCGTTGCCGAGTCTTTTGCTTTTTCGCCCGATCACACCTCACCAGAAATTAAACAATCGCCTCAGCCATTGCTAAACGCTTATTATTTCCGGTCTCACATGTATACACTGGTGCCCAGACATGTGCGGGAAGACTTACAATGGATGGCCGATGTGGGAACCGATGTGGTTTCGGTAGCAATATTAGAGCAAGACCTGACGGCTGCCGTTGAAAATGTTTCCATCATACAGAATGAGGCCGCTAAACTTGGAATGGCATTGTTTGCAGTTCCCTCCCGCTGGGGCGGATTGCTGGCTGGTGCGCCCAAAGTGCCCAGTTATTTTTCAGTGGTCAACCCCCAAACGTGGCTGCAAAAAAAAGATGGCTCGTTCCACACCGACCCTAATGTAGGTGTGCACAGCAGCATTCATTACCCTGAAACAGTGGAATTTTTTAAATCCTCGGTCGACAAAGTTTTTTCCTTGTGGGATGTAGCAGGCATTATTTGGGACGAGCCTAAAATTTACGACAAAAAAGATTACTCCGAAGCCGCTAAGAAAAACATTGATGACATTGAAAATCAAGCATTGCACAACCAGGCGTTTTCAAATTTCTTTTCTGAAGTGAACAAACATATCAAAACAAAATATCCACAGAAACATACATCGCTTTTTATCTATGCCAATCAGCAACAGCACGTCATTGATAGCGCTGCTGCCATTATGCATTTAGACTACTTTGGTTGCGATGGGCGGCCCTGGTCGGTACAGGAGAAAGGACAATTGGAACAACCCGGAAAAGTATTGATTGGCCCTGGCAAACGGTTTATTGAAGCAGCAAAGAAAAATGGAAAAAGGAGCTTGTTGTTGATTGAGAATCATAACATGAAGGCCGAAAACAATGCATGGATGGATCAGCGCTTACCCGATGTTTTGTCTATGAAACCCGATCAACTAATCTACTACTATTATCCGCGCAATGTAGACAAGCCTGAAGAAAATATGGCGATTATTAAAAAACATCTGAAAAAGCTTAAATGAGGCAACGCGTTCTAAAAATACACCCCGATGATAATGTGATTGTTGCATTACAAGACCTGCCTTCAGGCGAGCATGTTTTGTTAGACGGGCAATTGTATACAGTTATTTTCCCTGTAAATGCAAAACACAAATTCTCTGCCACTTATCTAAAAAGGGGCGATGCCGTGATAATGTATGGTGTGCTGGTAGGCCGGGCGGTTCAGGAAATTCAACGCGGTGAACTCATTACACCGTTTAATGTGAAGCATGCCGCTACTCTGCCCGAATTGCGCACATCGAATTACCGGTGGACACCTCCGGATGTTAGTAAATTTGCAGGAAGAACGTTCAATGGATACCATCGGACTGATGGTAAGGTGGGAATAGCAAATTATTGGTTAGTATTCCCGCTGGTCTTTTGCGAAAACCGAAATGTTGACATGGTGCGCGAAGCATTAGTTAGCAAACTTGGTTACGAAAAACAGAAAGGCTATCAGTTAAATGTTGATAAATTAATTGATAAATACCGGCAGGGTGCTGCCATTGATGATTTGATGCGAGAAGAAATTATAGTTGATGAACCCAAAAGAGGCATAAATAGAATTTTTAAGAATATCGATGGAATAAAATTTTTGACACATGAGGGTGGATGTGGCGGTACCCGGCAAGATAGCATCGTGTTGTGTTCTCTACTGGCGGGCTACCTTAACAACGCCAACGTAGCGGGGGCAACAGTCCTTAGTTTAGGTTGTCAGAATGCGCAGGTGCAACTATTGGAGGCAGCAATCAAAAAGATAAACCCCATATTTGATAAACCACTTTATATCATTGGTCAGCAAGAAAGCAAATCAGAACCAGAGTTTATTGCGGAGGCCGTTTGCAAAACATTTGCCGGCTTGGTTCAGGCAAATAACATACAACGCGCGCCAGCTCCGCTAAGCAAGCTGATAGTGGGACTAAAGTGCGGAGGCTCCGATGGTTTTTCTGGTATTTCTGCCAATCCTGTACTAGGGTGCTTTAGCGACATACTTACCGCCTTAAAAGGATCGGTTGTGTTAGCCGAATTTCCTGAACTTAATGGAGTGGAGCAAAACATGGTAGACCGTTGCACATCATTGCCGATAGCGGAAAAGTTTTTGTTCTTAATGAGAAGCTATGCGGAAAGTGCAACAAAATCAGGATCGGGTTTTGATCAGAATCCATCACCCGGAAATATCAAAGACGGGTTGATTACAGATGCCATCAAGTCGGCAGGAGCAGCAAAGAAGGGTGGCAGTTCACCTGTTGAACAAGTGTTGGACTATGCGGAGCAAGTAGCAAAGCCGGGGCTGCACTTGCTCTGCACCCCTGGCAACGATGTGGAGTCCACAACAGGTTTAGCCGGTTCGGGCTGCACTATTATTTTATTTACAACTGGTTTAGGTACACCAACGGGCAATCCGGTTGCCAGCACCATAAAAATATCGAGCAATACAAACCTTGCCCAGCATATGGGCGACATTATTGACTTTGACACGGGCACAATCATCACAGGCGAAGACAGCATCGAAGCTAAAGCAGATGAGCTTGTAGACTATGTTATTAAAATAGCCAGCGGTGAAGTTATTCCCCATGCGGTACGATTGCAGCACGATGATTTTATTCCGTGGAAAAGAGGAGTCTCACTTTAGAAGCACCTCTGAACTAAATAACGGTTGCTGCGGTCGTGCCTCCCTCGCAAAACGTGTTCTGTTATTTTAGGGGAGCGCCTACATCTATTCATAAAACGCCCTGTTCTTACTCATTCCGTAACGTTTCGCTGGGGTTCACCACGGCTGCCTTGAGTGCCTGGTAGAACACGGAAGAAAAAGCAATGACCATCACAATAAGTCCGGCCGAGAGAAAGAGCCAGGGGCTGAGGGTGGCTTTGTAGGCAAAGCCGCTCAGCCACTGGTTCATGGCATACCAGGCCAGCGGCACTACCATTACAAAGGCAATGAGCACCAGCCGCGAAAACTCTTTCGACAGCAGCGCAATGATGCCCGATATGGATGCACCCAGCACTTTGCGCACGCCAATTTCTTTTTTGCGCTGCTCGGTCATGAATGCGGTAAGGCCCAGCAAACCGAGGCAGGCAATAACAATGGCCAACACGGCAAAAGAGGTAATCAGCACACCGGTGTTTTGTTCGGCTTTGTATTGATTTTTGATGGTTTCATCTACAAACTGGAAGCTGGGTGGGTAGTCGGGGGCAATCTTTTTCCATTCCCGCTCCACCAACGCCAACTGTTCGGGCAGATGGCCCGCAGCCAGCTTCACAGAAACACACCACATATTGCCCGGATCGATGCGCAGAATGAGGGGCTCGATTTTGCGGTGCAGCGAGCGGTAATGAAAATCTTTTACCACGCCCACAATTTTGCCGGCCGGGTGGCCATCCAGCGCACGGATAGGTGTGCCAATGGGTTTGTCCAGCATCAGGTCTTCCACAAAAGCCTGGTTTACCAGGTAGGCCTCTAACGAATCCGTTCCAAAATCTTTCGACAGGTTGCGCCCCTCTACCACTTCCAATCCAAACGTTTTCAGAAAGTCGTAATCTACAATCAGGGTGTTCACACTCCTTTTTGGAATATCCAATCCGGGAAAGTCATACAGCCAGGTGGAACTGCCCATGCCCGGGGTGCCATTGGAGAAGGAGACCGACTGAACTGTGGCATGTGTGAGCAAAGCTTCTTTAAACGCCTCTTTCTTCTGCCACAACGGTTGTGGCGGATTCATGTAGACGATGCGCTCCTGATCGAACCCCAGGTTGGTGTTTTGAATGAACTGCATCTGGCGGTAGATCACCAGCGTACCAATCATCAGAAAAGCAGCTACGCCAAACTGCAATACGGTGAGTACTTTGCGAAGGCCCGCATTGCCCTGGCCACCCACTTTGCCTTTCAGCACCTGTGCCGGCACAAACGAGCTCAGGTAGAATGCCGGGTAGGCGCCTGCTAAAGCCCCGGTGAGCACACCGGCCACTATAATGTAGCCCAGCACGCTGTCCTGGCCCCAGTAGTGCACACTGAGCTGCTGGCCCACCAGCGAATTAAACAGGGGCACCAGTATTTCGAGCAGAATGATGCCAATGAGTAACGAGAAAGCAACCAGCAATATGGTTTCGCCCAGAAATTGTTTGATGAGCTGGTGCCTGAACGCGCCCATTACCTTTCGCAACCCTACCTCTTTGGCGCGTTTCATGGCCCGCGCGGTGGAGAGGTTCATGAAATTGAAACAGGCAATGACCAGAATCAACAAAGCAACGGCTGCAAAGAGGTACACATAATTCATGTCGCCATTGGCAGAGTCTGCCTTGATGCCTTTGGTGAAGTGTATTTCTGAGAGGGGTTGAAGCCAATCGCCCAGGGCAGCCTCCTTGAATTCTTCCTGGCGCGCCTCGGTAAACGTGCGGTCTATCTTTTTGGCCAGGCCCGCGATGTCTTTTTCGTGGGGGATGTAGAAGTAAGTGGAGTAGTTCCACGCATTCATGTTGCTCAGCCATTCGTGGGCGGGCAGGCCATAGGCATCTTGCACCATCTGTGCAATGGTTTCGAATGTGGTAAGGTAGGTAAACTGCAGGTGCGAATTGGGTGGCACGTCTTCGAACACGCCCGTTATCTCATAATCGTATTTGTTGTCGTAGCGAATGGTCTGGCCGATGGCATTGCCTTCGGGGAAGAACCGCTCTGCCACCGACTGCGCGATGGCGATGGTGTTGGGTCGCTCGAACACCCGGCTGGCATCGCCTTGCACGAGCGGAAAACTGAACATTCTAAAAAAGTCTTTATCGACCACCGAGAGCATCCGCGCCTCCAGAAAGGTATCGCCCACGCGCAGAAGAGGCCGCTCGTCAACATCCGAAAAGCGGGTGTACATCTCCACTTCGCGAAAGCGGTCGGCAATCAAAGGCCCGAAGCCGGCAGGCAACATGGTTTGCATGTTCACCTGTCCATCGCGCTCGCCACGGGGAATGTAGCGGTAGATGGAATTCTTATGTGTGTGAAAGTTTTCGTAGCTCAACTCGAATCGCACATAAAGCACCACCAGCAGGCAGCAGGCGAGGCCGATGGCCAATCCGAAAACATTGATGGAAGTGTACCCGAGGTTTTTGGTGAGGTTGCGGGTGGCGATCAGGAAATAGTTACGCAGCATGGCTCTTTGAGGATGACTATTCCTAAAGATGCCAAAAAACCAATACGGTTGCTTCGCGCTGACGCGAAAATTACGTGATTGCCTACCGAATACGTGTTTTCGTCAACTAATTAACGGGCACCAGCCGCAGTACCATACCGGGGTTTTCGGTAGTAACGTAAAGGTAGCCATCGGGGCTCTGTACCACCGCCCGCACGCGGCCGATACCTTCCAACAGCCGTTCTTCTTTCACAAATTGGCGGTTGTTTACCTCTACGCGTGCAATGAGTTGAAATGCCAGGGCGCCCACCATGAAATTCCCCTTCCAGTTGGGGTAGCGATCGCTCGTTACCATGGTGAGCCCGCAAGGAGCGATGGAGGGTACCCAGTAGCGCACCGGTTGCTCCATCCCCTCTTTTTCTTTCAGTTCGGTTAAAATGGTGCCATCGTAGTTGATGCCATACGATATCACAGGCCAGCCGTAATTTTTACCCTTCTCCACCAGGTTCAGTTCATCGCCTCCTTTGGGGCCGTGTTCGTGGTTCCAGAGTTCACCGGTGGCGGCATCGTAATACAAACCCTGAGGGTTACGGTGGCCGTACGACCATATTTCGGGTTTGGCCCCAGGCGTATTCACAAAAGGGTTGTCTGCCGGCACGCGCCCGTCATCGTGCAGGCGTAAGATTTTGCCCAGGTGATTGCCGAGATCTTGCGCGTTTTCTTTCTTACCCCGCTCGCCCGAAGAAAAGAACATGTAGCCCTTGCCATCGAACACAATGCGCGAGCCAAAGTGCACACCCGAAGATGACAACGGCAGGGCCTGAAACAATTCCTGCATTTCTACCAGGGCATTGCCTTGCAGTTTGGCGCGGGCAATTACGGTGCCGCCTTCACTGCCATCGGCATTCGGCTTGGCGAAGCTGAAGTAGATCCAGCCGTTGTTGGCATAGTCGGGGTGAAGGGTGATATCCAACAGACCGCCCTGGCCATTATTATATACAGGGGGCACACCCGTTACTTTTTCGGGCAGCAGTTGGCCATCTTTCCAAATGCGAATGTCTCCGGCTTTTTCATTCAGCAACACGCGGCCATCGGGCAGAAATGCGAGGCCCCAGATGCTTTGCAGACCCGAGGCAACGGTATCTACCACAAACTTTTGTTTCTCAGAAACCACCGGCTCTCCCTTCACTTCCAATTCATCGGCCGGGTTTTTAGAGGCACAGGCAGCCAAAAAGAGGGCAGCCAGTAACAAAGTGAAACGTGTCATGCGCATTTGAATTTGAGTGAGCCTCAAATATACGGCAGGATTTCATTCGGATGATGGATACGGGTTAAAAGGCGCGAATCTCCGGCTCAATAGCACAGATCACCTTTTATAATGGCGTTTCATCCCACTTCGCAGCTTCCCAGTTCGGCAAAAAATAGGCACCTTTGCCCTGATTTACGTATGAGTTCTGACCGCTACAACCAGCGCGGGGTATCCGCCAGCAAAGAAGATGTTCACCGGGCCATCCAAAGCCTCGACAAGGGTCTTTTCCCTAAAGCTTTTTGCAAAGTGGTACCCGATCTATTGGCTAACGATGAGGCTTATTGCACGGTGATGCATGCCGATGGAGCCGGTACCAAATCTTCGCTGGCCTACATTTACTGGAAAGAAACAGGCGACTTATCGGTATGGAAGGGCATTGCCCAAGATGCCATTGTTATGAACATTGACGACCTGCTGTGCGTGGGTGCTACCGGTCCGATCCTGCTGTCGTCTACCATCGGGCGAAACAAACACCTTATTCCCGGAGAGGTAATTGCGGCTATCATTAACGGAACGGAGGAAGTGCTGGCCATGCTGCGCGCGCATGGCATGGAAATTTACAGCACAGGCGGAGAGACGGCCGATGTGGGCGACTTGGTGCGCACGGTCATTGTAGACAGCACGGTGACGGCACGCATGAAGCGCGCAGACGTAATTGACAACAGCCGTATTCAGGCGGGCGATGTGATTGTGGGGTTGGCATCGTACGGCCAGGCTACTTACGAAACCGCCTACAATGGTGGCATGGGTAGCAACGGTCTCACCTCTGCGCGGCACGATGTGTTTGCACATGAGTACGCGGCAAAATATCCGGAGAGCTACGATAAGGCAGTTCCTGAGAACCTGGTGTACTCGGGAAAATATAAGGTAACTGATGAGGTGCCGGGTGCACCCCTGAATATGGGTAAGTTGGTGCTGTCGCCCACGCGCACATATGCGCCCGTGTTAATAGAAGTTTTAAACAGACTGCGCCCGTACCTACACGGCATGGTGCACTGCAGCGGAGGAGCGCAAACCAAAGTGTTGCATTTTATCGATCAGGTGCACGTAGTGAAAGACAACCTCTTTGAGGTGCCACCGCTTTTCAAGTTTATTCATGGGGTAAGCGGCACCGATCTGAAAGAGATGTACAAAGTATTCAACATGGGGCACCGCATGGAGTTGTATTTGCCAGAGGCCTATGCAGCCGAGGTGATTACCGTCTCAAAACGATTTGGCATCGATGCGCAGGTAATTGGGCGGGTAGAGGCAGGCCCAAAGAAAGTGACTTTGCGCACCCCGCACGGTGAATTTACCTACCAATAGCGCGAAAAATCCCTAACTGTCAGGCGATTGCAAATCAGGATTCTGATTCCTGATTTGCACAGCCGTTACTTTCCAAAGTGCTTGTAAAAGGCCACAATGGTTTCTATACCCATCAGAAAGTTCTGCACACCGTAGCTTTCGTTGGGCGAGTGGAGCGCATCGCTGTCCAGGCCGAAGCCCATTAAAACAGTATCCAGACCTAATTCTTTTTTGAACAAGGCTACGATGGGTATGCTGCCGCCATCGCGTGTAGGGATGGGTTTCTTGCCAAACACTTCCACAAAGGCATCTTCGGCCGCACGGTAGGCTTTGCTGTTGGTAGGGGTTACCGCTGGCTGGCCCCCATGGTGGGGCGTAACTTTTACTTTTACCGATGGCGGGGCAAGCGACAAAAAGTGCCTGGTGAAAAGCTCCGTGATTTCGCTGCTTTGTTGGTTGGGTACCAGTCGCATGGAAATTTTGGCCGCTGCTTTGGAGGGCAGCACCGTTTTGGCGCCTTCGCCCGTATAGCCGCCCCAAATGCCATTGCAGTCCAGCGTGGGCCGTATGCCGGTACGTTCTAACGTAGTGTAGCCCTTCTCGCCTTGCACCTCTTCAATGCCCAGTTCTTTTTTATACTCCTCCAGATCAAAAGGAGCCGCATTCAAAGCCTTTCTTTCTTCAGCCGTCAGTTGCTGCACTTTGTCGTAAAAGCCGGGAATGGTCACGCGCCCATCCGCATCGTGCAAACTTGCTATCATTTTAGCCAGCACGTTAATGGGGTTGGCCACTGCGCCACCGTAAACGCCACTGTGCAAATCGCGATTGGCACTCGTTACTTCTACCTCCAGATAACTCAGTCCGCGCAAGCCCACCGTTATGGAAGGATGTTCTAGCGAGATAAGAGCGGTGTCGGAAATCAGTATTACGTCTGCCTTCAGGCGATCGCGGTGTTCTTTTACAAACACGGGTAAGTTGTCAGAACCTACTTCCTCTTCGCCTTCAATCATAAACTTTACATTGCACGTAAGCAGGTTGTGCTTCATCAAAATTTCGAAAGCTTTGATGTGCATGTAGAACTGCCCCTTGTCATCGCACGAGCCACGCGCGTAAATTTTTCCATTGCGAATGGTGGGCTCGAAAGGAGGCGTTACCCACAGGTCGAGCGGGTCGGGCGGTTGCACATCGTAGTGGCCATATACCAGCACAGTAGGTTTAGAGGCACCTACTTTCTTCTCGCCAAATACAATGGGGTGACCTTTTGTTTCCACCAGCTCCACCGTATCTGCTCCCGCTTCCAGCAGGCGGTCGCGCACGCGTTCTGCCGTTTTGCGCACGTCTGCCTTGTACTTGCTATCTGCACTGATGGAGGGCAGGCGCAGCAGCTCGAACAGTTCATTCAAGAAGCGCTGTTGATGGGTGGAAATATACTCTTTAACCATGCGGATGAGGTAATGTATTAACCGCGTCAATATCTAAAAAATTATGTGATTTCGGGCCACCGAACGTGAAAAAACAAACCCGAGAATTACCACTATTCGCGTCACGTTTTTGGCTTAGGAACTTAACACCTTTGAAAGGTAAAAACCGATCACATGAAGTTACTTGCCTGCTTGCTGCTAGCAATCACCCCGGCCCTGGCACAGATACATGCCGATTCAGGCCCTGCCATCAGATCTACCCTTTCGACAGCCGAATTTTTTACCGATGTGAGTGGCAGGCCCGTGTTTCCCGGCAACTATGTGGATGTAAGCGGCACACCTTTTTTGCAGGAAGACTGGCAGCCCGCTTTCGCGGAATTGAACTCCGGTAAAAAGCTGGCCGGTCTGTTGGTAAAACTCGACTTGCTGAAACAGGAGCTGTATTACCTGGACGAGCAACGCAAAGAGATGATTGCCAAAAAAGGAGTGGTGCGCCAACTGATTTTTACCGAAGGCACCGACAGCACCACCTTCCGCTCGGGCTATCCGCCTGCGGGGGCGAATACGCTGGCCACTTACTACCAGGTACTGGCGGAGGGCACCGTGCATTTGCTGAAGCACCAGCGAAAGGTGATTAACGAAACCAAACGATTCAATGCCGCCACCATCGAAAGGCAATTTGTGTTGATGGAGGAATATTTTCTATTCGATACGCGCACCCAGGCGCTGACAAAAATCAAAAAAGACAAGGATTCGCTGCTGGAAGCATTGCCCGATCCGCAGTCTCAACTCAAGCAACATGTGGCAACCGCAAAATATAAATTCAGAAAAGAAGAAGACTTATTAAGGGTAGTGGACTTTTATAACTCCATGGCCAACTAACGCACGGCTACCAACTGCTGCTGGCACCACCACCTCCGCTGTCGCCCCCGCCAAAACTTCCGCCCGAATCGCTGGACGAAGAAGAGCTATCGCTGGAACTGGAGCTCACCACGATCATGGGTATGGTTTCCGTTTCGGTTCTTTTGTAGTTACAGAATTCGCAGGCCTTGTTGATTTCTCGCAAACCCGATGAGGAGGTAGTGGCCTCGTTAACGGTGCGCCTTTCTACTTCGCGGTAGGCAATGGTTCTGCATTTGGGGCAAGGCACGTAGGCTGTTTTGTCGTTGTAGTATGCTTCAATGGCCAGGTGGTGGCATTGCGCACATTGCCACACATCGTAGTCCACCGATTTGATTTCTTCCTCCAACAACATCGACTTCTGCAGAAACTCGTCTTCGGCCAGGTCATCGAGGCGATGCATTTTGGCGCTGCAGTTCTTGCACTTGCGGGGCCGCGTGCGCAGGGAGCCCATGGTACTGAAGTAGCGTCCTATCAACAACAGAAACGGGAGAGGAAAAAATACAGTCATCGTTATCCAGAACCCTTTGTTGGCCCGGTAGAACTGATACAGCTCGTGAAAAGCCCCGCGGGCAACCAGCCGCCTGGTCTGCACCTCCAGGTGCAGGAATTTCAAGATCACCAGCACACCAAAGTAAGTGTAGATAGAGACCAGAAAAATCCAACCACTGCCATACGATGATGCCACCATAAACACCACGGGTGGCAGCAGCCAATACAACAGTAACCATTGCCCTTTGCTGAGTAACGTGTGCATGGCCTCCTTGCCCGGGCCTCTTATTGAATTGGAAAAACCGCAGGGCCGCTTCACAAAAAACACGATCAGGAAGATGAGGAGCCACGGAACAGAAATAAATACGGCCAATCCCAGCCAATGGTCGGGCCCCCACTCTTCCATGCCGCCTTCTGTATTGTTTACTTCTTCCGCATACGCGGGATCGCCCACTATTTTAATCACCTCGTTCACACCAGCTACCAGGCCGCCATCCACATCGCCTTCTTTGAACCTGGGCACCATCTTCTCCATTTGTATGCGTTTGCAAACCACATCAGGTAAGATGCCTTCCAGCCCAAAGCCGGTATGAAAACGAATCACGCGTTTGTCTTCCACAAAAAGTATCAGCAACCCGTTGTCGTTTTGGGCTTGCCCAATGCCCCAATGGCGAAACAAAGCCTGGGCAAAATCAAATTCACTCTCTTCACCAATAGAATGCAACAAGACTACTGCAATCTGCGCAGAAGAGGTCTGCTCTAAACTGTCTAGCTTTTGATTCAACAGCGCTTCAGTTTCTGCACTGAGAATGCCATCGGGGTTAGACACCAAATGGTTGGCCAGCACTTTTTGATTGGGCACCGTTTCGATGGTGTATGTCTGGCTGTAAGCCACCTCGAAAGCAATGGCCAGAACCAGCAAGACCAGCAGTGTGGTAACGGCAATCGTTTTCGGTGCGCCTGTGCTTTTCATGTTCTAAAATTTTTTTTCGTTGGCCCGAGGGGCGTTGCAGCCTGGTACAAACGTTTTAGCTACTAACTGTTAGTAAAAATCAAAAGAAATATTGGACTATTCTTCAAAACACGAAATAAATATCTGCCATTGCAGTATTAACTTTAATCAAATTTTGTCCACCCTAACCCATTGAAATTGGAAGAACAAGTACAAGGTCTTTATCGATCCGAGTTCGAAAAAGACTCCTGCGGAGTTGGTTTCATTGCCAACATGAAGGGCCGTAAGTCTCACCAGATCGTGAGCGATGCATTGACCATGTTGGAACGCATGGCGCACCGGGGCGCCTGTGGCTGCGAAGCCAACACGGGAGATGGCGCAGGTATTCTGATTCAAATTCCGCACGAGTTCTTTTTTACAGAATGCCTTCAGCAAGGTTTTACACTGCCCTCGTTTGGCAACTATGGCGTGGGCCTCATCTTCTTTCCGCGCGATGCCAAGGTGCGCGAAGAGTGCCGCACCGTGCTGAACCGCCAGATAAAAAGAATGAAGATGACACTGTTGGGCTACCGCCAGGTACCCACAGAGAATAAAGAGTTGGGCGAAACGGCTTTGCGCGAAGAGCCCGTAATGGAACAGGTGTTCATTCAACGCCCCGATTTTATTGAAGACCTTGATGATTTCGAACGCAAGCTGTTTATCCTGCGCAAGTTCAGCACACGCATTGTGAGCGAGTCGGTAAAGGGCGTAAACAACCAGTTTTATTTTTCCTCGCTTTCATACAAAACCATTTCGTACAAAGGCATGCTTACCTCCGGGCAGGTTCGGTTCTACTTTCCCGACCTGGAGCACGAAGAGGTGGTGAGTGCCTTTGCTGTTATTCACTCGCGGTTCTCTACCAACACGTTCCCTTCGTGGCGGCTGGCACAGCCCTTCCGCTACATTGCCCACAATGGCGAAATAAATACCGTGCGCGGTAATATTAACTGGCTAAAATCGAAAGAAGCATTTTTTTCATCGCCCTACTTTACGCGCGAAGAGCTGAACATGATTCTGCCCGTGTGCAACCCGCTGCAGTCAGACTCATCGAACTTAGACAACACCATCGAACTGCTGGTGCATGCCGGCCGCTCTTTGCCGCACGTAATGATGATGCTGATACCCGAGGCGTGGGATGGCAACGAAAACATGAGCCGCGAAAAACGCGATTTCTACGAATACCACGCCAACCTGATGGAGCCCTGGGATGGCCCCGCCTCCATTACGTTCACGGATGGCAAAATTATCGGTGCCACACTCGATAGAAACGGTCTGCGTCCTTCGCGCTTCATTGTTACCAACGATGACTTGGTAGTAATGGCATCTGAGGTAGGGGTGCTCGATGTCGACCCCGCCAAAGTAGTTTCGAAGGGGCGCCTGCAACCCGGCAAAATGTTTGTGGTAGACATGGAGCAGGGCCGCATCATTAGCGATGAGGAGCTGAAAAAGAAAATCTGCACCCAACAGCCCTATGGGGAATGGCTGCGCACCAATAAGATTAAGTTGTCGGACTTACCAGAACCCGGGGGCAGTTTCCACAAGTACGATCCCAATACATTTCTAAAGCGTCAGATTTCTTTTGGTTTTACTTCCGAAGACCTGCGCGTGATTTTGGCCCAAATGTGCGAAACGGGCAAAGAAGCCCTGGGCTCCATGGGCAGCGATGTGCCGCTGGCAGTCTTGTCTCAGCAGGCACAGCACCTGTCCAGTTATTTTAAACAACTGTTTGCGCAGGTAACCAATCCGCCCATCGATCCGATTCGCGAACGCCTCATTATGTCGCTGGCTTCGCATGTGGGTGGTTCGCTCAACCTGTTGGAAGAGTCGCCCGAGCACTGCATTACGCTGGAGTTGCCTACGCCCATTTTAAGCAATGGCGAGCTGGAGCGTATCCGTTACATCGACCACCGCCATCTGCAAACCAAAACCATCTATACCTACTTTAAAGCCGATGGCCAGCCCGGTTCGCTCGAAAAGGGTTTGAACCGCGTTTGCCAATACGTTACCGATGCCATTGAAGATGGCTTCACCATTATCATTCTTTCCGACCGCAGTTTTGATAGTGGCCACGCCCAGATTCCATCGCTGCTGGCCACGGCAGCTGTACACCACGACCTGATACGCAAAGGGCTGCGTGGCAAGGTAGGATTGCTGGTAGAAGCAGGCGATGTGTGGGAGACGCATCATTTTGCCACGTTACTGGGTTACGGTGCTTCGGGTGTAAATCCTTACCTCGTGTATCAAACCATACACGACATGAAGAAGAAAAACCTGCTGAAGGAAGAGTTGACCGAAGAGCAGGCCATCTATAATTATAAGAAGGCAGTAGCGGGCGAATTGCTGAAGATCATGAGCAAGATGGGCATCAGCACGTTGCAGTCGTACCATGGTGCCCAGATTTTTGAAGCATTGGGGATCAGCAGCGAAGTAATTGAAACGTATTTCACCGGAACCGTAAGCCGAATTGAAGGCCTTACGTTAGATGACATTGCGAAAGAGGCCTTGGCTAAACACAGCCTGGCATTCCCCAAAACCGCCAACTTCACCCCACGGTTGGCTGTGGGGGGTGTCTACCAATGGAAACAGCGCGGAGAGGTACACCTGTTCAACCCGCAGACGATTCATTTGCTGCAACAGGCTACCAAGACCAACGACTTCGACATGTTTAAAAAATATTCGAAGTTGATGAATGACCAGAGTGAGAAGGCCATCACGCTGCGCAGCCTCTTCAAATTCCGCAAAGGCAAGTCCATTCCGGTAAGCGAGGTGGAGCCCAGGGAAAATATTTTCAAGCGCTTTGCCACGGGTGCCATGTCTTTTGGTTCCATTTCATACGAGGCACACCGCACGCTGGCAGTGGCCATGAACCGTATTGGCGGCAAAAGCAATAGTGGCGAGGGTGGTGAAGACGAAATTCGCTTTGCGCGCCTGCCTAATGGAGACTGGGAGAATTCGGCCATTAAGCAGGTAGCCTCCGGCCGTTTCGGTGTAACGAGTTATTACCTGGCCAATGCACAGGAGCTGCAGATTAAAATGGCGCAGGGTGCCAAGCCGGGCGAAGGAGGGCAGCTACCCGGCCACAAGGTAGACGATTGGATTGGCCGTGTGCGTCACTCCACTCCGGGTGTGGGCCTCATCTCACCCCCACCGCACCACGATATTTATTCTATCGAAGACTTGGCGCAGTTGATATTTGATTTGAAGAATGCCAACCGCGAGGCGCGCATCAGCGTGAAGCTGGTTTCCGAGGCCGGTGTGGGCACCATTGCTTCGGGCGTGGCCAAAGCACATGCCGATGTTATTCTGATTGCGGGCCACGATGGCGGCACGGGTGCTTCGCCCATCAGCTCTATTCGCCACGCAGGGTTGCCGTGGGAGTTGGGCCTGGCGGAAACACATCAAACTTTGGTGCGCAATAAATTACGCGGGCGGGTAGTGTTGCAAGCCGATGGGCAAATACGCACCGGGCGCGACCTGGCCATTGCGGCATTGCTGGGTGCAGAGGAGTGGGGCGTGGCAACGGCTGCGCTTGTAACTACTGGTTGTATCATGATGCGTAAGTGCCACCTCAACACCTGCCCCGTGGGTGTGGCCACACAAAACAAAGAACTGCGGGCGCTCTTCACGGGCCAGCCGGAATACGTCATCAACCTGTTCCACTTTCTGGCAGAGGAGTTGCGCGAAATCATGGCCGAGCTCGGATTCCGTACCGTAAACGAAATGATCGGTCAAAGCGATCGGTTGGAGGTACGCGGTTTGGAGGCACACTGGAAGTACAGAAACCTCGATCTGTCTCCCATCCTTTTCAAAGAGCCCATGAGCCTGGATACACCGTTATTCAAACAGGAAGAGCAAGACCATGGCATTGAGTCCGTGCTTGACCGCACGCTGATGAAGATAGCGGCCCCCGCGCTGGAGAAGGGTGAGCCCGTGCAGGGCGTTTTCAAAATCACCAACCAGAATCGTGCGGTAGGCACCATGCTATCGAACGAAGTGAGTAAAATATACAAAGGGGCAGGGTTGCCGGAAGATGCCATTCACTATCGCTTTCGCGGAACGGCAGGTCAGAGTTTTGGCGCCTTTATGGCACCGGGAATTACTTTTGAGCTGGAAGGCGATGCCAACGACTATTTTGGCAAAGGCTTGTCGGGGGGTAAACTGATTTTGTATCCCGATAAAAACATTACCTACAATCCATCGCGCAACATCATTGTGGGCAACGTAGCCTTTTTTGGCGCAACTTCCGGTGAGGCGTACATCCGCGGCATGGCGGGCGAGCGGTTTGCCGTTCGCAACTCTGGCGTGAAGGTGGTGGTGGAAGGTGTGGGTGACCACGGCTGCGAATACATGACGGGCGGCACTGTAGTGATACTGGGCGAAACCGGAAGGAACTTTGCGGCCGGCATGAGTGGTGGCGTAGCGTACGTGTGGGATGTGAACAACACCTTCGTGAAAAACTGCAACATGGAAATGGTGTTGCTGGACACCATTGACGAGGAGGAACAAAGGCTGCTGAAGAAACTCATCACCAACCACCAACAGCACACACAGAGCGATGTTGCGGCCCACGTGCTAAGTTACTGGCCGAAGACATTCAAACAGTTTATTAAAGTGATGCCGGTAGACTACAAGGCAGTACTTGAAAAGAACAAAAAATTGAACGTAACACTGAACTAAATGTGCGGCCACCCCACCCCGCCTGGTGCTTCGGTGAGCAGGCGTGTTGACCCACAAAGGAAAAACTAAACTAAACAGGAGCCCCGCTCCCCTTGGAACTGAGGAAATGTTATGGGAAAGCCAACAGGATTTTTAGAAGAAAGCCGCCAACTACCGGAAAGGCGAAGTGTGAGCGAACGCGTGCGCGACTACTTCGAAGTAGATGGCGCAGTTGACGAAAAAATTACCCACAAGCAGGCAGCGCGCTGTATGGATTGCGGCATTCCGTTTTGTCACAACGGATGTCCTTTGGGTAACATCATCCCCGAATTTAACGATGCTGTTTACCAGCAAAACTGGAAGCAAGCCTACGAAATTCTGATTTCCACCAACAACTTCCCGGAGTTTACCGGGCGCATTTGCCCTGCCCCGTGTGAGGCCTCTTGCGTGTTGGGCATCAACAAGCCAGCAGTAGCCATTGAATACATCGAGAAGTCCATCATTGAAAAGGCATTTGAGAACGGGTATGTAAAGCCAAGAATACCGCAGCAGCGCACCGGTAAAAAGGTAGCTGTGGTGGGATCGGGCCCCGCGGGGTTGGCGGCAGCGGCCCAATTAAATTATGCAGGCCATTGGGTAAC
Source organism: Bacteroidota bacterium (assembly GCA_049324055.1). GTDB lineage: Bacteria > Bacteroidota > Bacteroidia > Cytophagales > Cyclobacteriaceae > ELB16-189. The sequence continues at coordinate 56,674 of JBMOLS010000037.1, forward strand.
AGTGTATGAGCGTGCCGATGAAATTGGTGGATTGCTGCGTTACGGCATCCCCGATTTTAAGTTGGACAAGCGCGTTCTCGATCGCAGGCTTGAGGTGATGAAAGAAGAGGGCGTTAAATTCATCACCAATGCCAACGTAGGGGTAAATGTTTCGGTGGCGCAGTTGCGCGAGGAGCACGATGCCATACTTCTGTGTGGTGGCTCTACGGTGCCAAGAGACTTACCTATTCCGGGAAGAAACCTGAAAGGTGTGCACTTTGCCATGGACTTTCTTACCCAACAAAACCGCAGAGTAGGCGATAAAAAAATAGCGGGTGAAGAAATCTGGGCTACCGGCAAAAACGTAGTGGTAATAGGCGGTGGCGACACAGGTTCCGACTGTGTGGGCACAGCCAATCGCCACAAGGCCAAAAGCGTTACCCAGATAGAAATTTTATCCAAGCCGCCCAAAGATCGCACCCCACAAATGCCGTGGCCCAACTGGCCCATGATATTGCGTACGTCCACTTCGCATGAAGAGGGTTGCGAAAGGCAGTGGAGCATTCTGACCAAGGAGTTTGTAAGCGATGCAAAGGGAAACCTGGTGGGGATAAAAGTGGTGGAGGTTGAGTGGCCTGAGCCGGGGTCGTTCAAAGAGGTAGAAGGTACCGAACGCGTGATTCCCTGCGAACTGGCTTTACTGGCCATGGGCTTTGTGCACCCGCAGCACCAGGGGCTGTTGCAACAGTTGGGTGTAGAGTTGGATGACCGCGGAAACGTAAAGGCCAGTCGTTACAAAACTTCTGTAGAGCATATTTTTGCAGCAGGCGATATGCGCAGAGGTCAGTCGCTGGTGGTGTGGGCCATCAGCGAAGGCAGAGAAGCCGCCCGTGCCGTAGACCAGCACCTGATGGGTCATTCTATTCTGGAAGCAAAGGAGAAGGGGATGTTGAGTCTGGCGTAGTATTGGTATGATTGCCTATTTGTAAAAAAAGTGTTTAAGCAGAGATGTTGATAAACCTCGTGAACAGACTAGCCTCCACTTAGGAGTATTCTAATCCACTCCTCCGTTAACTTTCTTCGGCTGTACTTCTGCAGGGCCAGGTTGCGGGCCGCTTGCTGGCAAGTTGCCAGGAGCAACGGATTCTCGATGAAAGGAGTAATCTTCGCCACAAATTCAGTGGGCCGCTGCGGGCTTACAAAAAAGCCACAGCCACTTTCCACAAGGTCTTTTTTTATCCACCCACCAAAATTGATCACGATCATTTTTCCGGCCGCCAGGCCATCAAAGTACTTGTTGGGTGAACCCGTCTCCAGAATGGGTACCGGTTTATAACTTACAAAAACCGCATCGGTCACATTCAAAATTTCCTGCACGCCCTTGCGGTTGGTGAAGGGCAAAAACGTGAGCCAGTCGCCTTTGGCAGTTTGCACATCTTTGATAAGCCCCAATTGAACCGCGTTGTTTTTCAGTCGGTCTAACAAGGCTCCGTCTCCACAAATCACGAAGTGAACCGGTAGTTGTGCTTTGCGCACAGCATTGGCGCACTCCAATAAATAATCCAAACCGTTGGCCACACCCACGGCTCCCAGGTAAGAAACCACCAGCTTCCCTGCTAACCCAAACCGTTGTACCAGCAGCGGATCTTTGGCAACAGGCTGATAGAATTCGCAGTCGGCCATGTTGGGTACAACATGAACCGATTTACCCGGCACTTTTTTCTGGATGGCCTCGGCAATGGCGGGAGAGAGTGCAACAATACTGTTTGCCGCGCGATAGGTATTGCGTTCCAGTTGATAGAGCACCTGTTGCAAAAAGTAATTTTTTACGAAACCCATTTGCACCGGTGCATCGGGCCACAAATCTCCCACCTCAAAAATAAAGGGGATACGGTGGCGCCACTGGAGCCAACGCGCCACCCACCCAATGGTAATGGGCACGGAAATGGCGTAGCAAATATGCGGCTTGGGCAGCCTGGCAGCTAACCGGCCCGCCAGCCATAAATATTTCAAGAACGCCCACCCACGCGCGTAGAAGCCATAACGGTTGTCGTAATCTACAGCGAGGTAGTGCACCTCTATTCCTTCCAGTTTTTCGAAGCGGTAGTGGCGTTGGTTGTGGGCGGTAATCACCACTACTTTATGGCCACGGTCTGCCAATGCTTTGGCCAGGTAGTACGACCGGATGGCACCACCACCCGCGGGTGTTTTGAAATGCTGGTGAAGGATAAGAACATCCATGTGCGGGTATCTGCTGCTTGCCTTGTTTTTTCGGTTGCAAAGAAAGAAAAAGCAAAGCCAATTCGTACCATGATTCCGCGTCTTTTACGGTACTGACGGGGAGCAGCAACTCTGGGGGTTACATCTTAAGACCAAACAATGGCCTTACCCATTTCAATCGCCTGATGATTTCGAAAGATAAAAAGCATCCGCCCGCAGTAAACGCCAGCACCAGCAAAAACTGAACGGGTGCCGGAACGGGCAGCGGGAAGATTAAGGCAGAGCCCAGGTACAGAAAGAGCATATGCAGCATGTAAACCGGGTAGGCCGCCTGGCTAAGGTAAGCAAGTGCTTTGCGCGGCTTTTGCAGGTATTTATTTCCAAACGCAAGCACCGCTAATATCCAGGTTAAAGATTCTATTGCAAGAAGGTAAAGTGGGGCACCCATGCCCCAGTATTGTATGCGTGCTAAAAATAGACACGCGCCCAGTATAAGTAATGCCCAGCGCCACCGCACAATCAATACCCAGAATGCCGGTCCGCTCCACACAAAACAGTATCCGAAGAAGAAGGCCAGCAGGCCCATAAAAAATCCGTGCCAGGTCATGGCATAGAGTTCGAAGGGCATTGGTTTAACAATCAGGGCTTCGGCCACAAATGCTGCGGCTACCACCAACAGGCCAACGGGTTGGGCGAAGGTATTTTGTATGAACTGCGCCACCGGGTGCCCACTGTTTTGTTTGAAGAAATAGAACAAGGGGCAAAGAACCACCACATAGATGAAAATGTTGGCCAAAAACCAGAGGTGACCTGGGTCGTAGCTATACACCAGATTCATGCCGTAATGGTGCCGCCACAGCAGTTGGTGCAGCGGCACCAAGGCAAACATGCCAAATACAAACGGAAGCAAAATGCGTTTGCAACGTTCGGCCAGCAGTTGCACCAGCGTGCGTTGCCGCATGGCAAAGTACACGCCCATGCCCGACACAAAGAACAGCAACGGTATGCGCCACACGTTGAGCAGGGACATGGGCGCCCACAACCCGGGCCAAAGTTTAGGCGTGGTGATGAAACCAATCATAACGCCCCACGACTGAAAGCCAATGGCCATGTGGTAAATCAATAATAACCCGATAGCGATTACGCGAAGCCAGTCGATGTCGTGGCGCCTGTTGGAGTCCGTGTTCAAAGCGATGAATTTTTTTTAGGATGAATGAAATTGAATGGCGATCTAGTCTTTCCGTTACTCCAACATCGCTGCAATTTCGGGACGTGTTTTTTCAATGTAAGCGTAGTCGAGTTTTAAACCCATGGGGCCGAGTACATTTCCCATCATGTCGTAGGCATCTTTCATCTGGCTGAACGGTGCAGCCACATTGTCGTAGGCGGTAGCACCAAATTTGTTTTTGATATTTCTATCGGCATTTTTATTCAGCAATAGTTGCACGATCTCAGGGCGGCAAAAAAATGCGGCTGTGTGCAGCGCGGTGGAGCCATCGTTGTTCTGAAAATTCAAGTCTGCGCCCGCATCAATCAATACTTTGGCCATTTCCGTTTTCCCAAACACGGCTGCGCTGATCAGCGGACTGGAGCCACCAAAGGGGTCGCGTACATTCAGGTCGCTGCCGGCAGAAATGTGCTGCTTCACGGCTTCCATATTGTCCGATATCACGGCCGTATGCAGGTCTACATCGGGAGCGCCTTCTTTTTTGGTTTCTTTCGTACTGCAACCCATAGCAATTACCAACAAGCAGCAGGCAAAGGTGTTAATCATTGAATTCATAGTTGTTCGTTTTTTTTGATGGCGCAAAGGAAGTCTCCCATCACCGGTAAGGCTTATCAATCAGGTAGACAAAGCCATCAATTTTGCGGGAATCAGTATCAATTTTGTTGCAGCGATGTTAAAATTGAAGCAAATAGGGCCCCTGCTGGCAATCGGATGGGCCAAAACGCTTACGATTCTTAATCGTCAGGCAACGATATTTGCATTTAGGTTTCACCGTTGGTTTTAGTTATTTCGCCCCGATTTCATTGCGCCAATGCCAGATAATCATTCACCGGATAAGGAATTTCTCAAACAGCTAACGGCAACAATAGAAGGCAACCTTGCCAACGAGCAGTTTGGCGTGTCGGAGTTGGCCGATGCGCTGAACATGAGCCGTTCTAACCTGCTGCGCAAAGTGAAAAAGGCCACCAACTTGTCGGTAAGCCAGCTAATTAGCCAGGTTCGCCTGAACCGGGGTATGGAATTGCTGCGCGGGGGCTCGTTGAATGTGTCGGAAGTGGCCCACCAGGTAGGATTTAGCAGCACCTCTTATTTCATAAAGTGCTTTCGCGAGTATTATGGGTATCCACCCGGTGAGGTAGGTAAGCGGCCTATTGCTGGTGAAACTTTAATAGCGCCTCTGGCTCCGCGTAAGAACAAACCATGGGGTTGGTTATGGGTGGCGCTGGCATTGCTATTAGTGGCGGCAGCGGGTTGGTGGTTGTTTGCGAAATGGAAAGCGGCCGAACCGGCTGCCACAGAAAAATCCATTGTGGTACTGCCCTTCAAAAACGATAGCAACGATTCTTCCAACGTGTACCTCATCAACGGTTTGATGGATGCCACACTCAACAACCTGCAAAAAATAAAAGACCTGAAGGTACTGAGCCGTACTTCGGCAGAAAAGTTTCGCAACAGCGCAAAGACCATTCCCGAAATTGCCGCTGAACTAAAAACAGGGTATGTAGTAGAAGGTAGTGGCCAGAAAATAGACGACAAAATTGTGCTGAACATTCAATTGATTGAAGGCACCACCGATAAGCACTTGTGGAGCAGACAATACAGACGCGAAGCCAAAGACATTTTTGCGCTGCAGCAGGAAATCGCGAACGACATTGCCGGAGAGATTCAAGCGGTAATTACACCCGATGAAAAAAGCCGGATTCAAAAGATACCCACACAAAACCTGGAAGCATACGATGCCTTTCTAAAAGGAGTTGACTTGTTGGAAACAGGAGGCAAATCAAACCTGATGCAATCGCTGGTTTTTTTCGATGAAGCAATTTCGAAAGACAATACATTTGCTTTGGCCTACGCGTGTGCAGGCATGGCGTGTTATTACCTGGATATGTTTCAAGCTGAAAAGATGTATGTAGACAAGCTTGGGACTTACGCGGATAAGGCATTGTTGCATGATGCAAATTTGGCAGAAAGCGTGATGACCAAAGGTATGTACTACCTTAATCGCAAGCAGTACAAAGAAGCATTACCCTACTTAGAGCGTGCACTTGAATACAATCCCAACTCAACGGAAGTGCTCGGATTGTTGACGGACTTTTATTATATGTATTTGCCAAATACGGGTAAGTACCTGGAGTACGCATTGAAAGGCCTTCAGCGAAACGCCAACTCAGGCGATTCGGTTACAATCAGTTATTTTCATTTGCGACTGGGAAATGCACTCATACAAGCAGGATTTGTAGATCAGGCACTGGCGCACATTGATAAGTCTTTAGCGTATAATCCTGAAAATGCCTTCTCGCGCTACGTGCGTGCTTTTGTGTTGTATGCCAAAGAAGGAGATCTGCAACACACCCGCGAACTTTTGCAGAAAGAATTTCAAAGAGACACCAACCGGTTTGATATCCTGCAGGACATTGCGAAGGTGAGTTATTACTTAAAGGATTATGACGCAGCCTATAAATACTATAAAAGATTTAACTACCAACGCGAAGCAAAAAAAATAGATGCGTTTGAACATGAAAACCTGGTGATCGGTCGCGTATATGAATTGGCGGGTGAAACCGAAAAGGCCAAAGCATTTTATGAACGATACCGGCAATATGTAGAGCGCGACCAAACTGCCTATAAGAACATTGGCCTGTCCGTTTATTATTGCCAGATGAATGATAGGGCCAAAGCCCTTGAACACATGAGACTCTTTACAAAAGAAGACAATATTCACTACTGGATAATTTTGTTTATGGATAAAGGCCCGGAGCTTACGGAAATAGAAGCCTCGCCCGAGTTTAAAAGTCTATTGAGAGAAGTGGAGCGAAAATTCTGGGTAAACCATGAAAAACTAAAAAGCAAACTGGAAGAACAGGGGTTGTTGTAGCTTCAGGGTATTTGTGCTGAATGAAGCTAAACTATCGATATTTCTTTATCTTTTCCTGCATGGTTCCGGTGTCTGTCAATTCCGGCAGTGTGTCCTTTCAGAGGCAGGTGGCTTTACAAGGAAATGTACATGGGCACCACGCGCAGTTCGGGCTCTGGCAAGCGCTTTGAGCAGTTCAGCCTGGTTTATGCTTTTAATTGAAGGTCTTTTATACACGAAATGAATCTTGCACGAAAAGAAGATTTAAACATGGATGAAATGTGGCAATGTTTATTTTTACACAGTATCCAAACCAAATAAATATGCGCTTCGTTGCAGTAGTGGCCGCTATGATGATGGCAACCCCGATGGCGGGTGCCCAGACCAAGAACCTTTTTAACGGAAAAGACCTGACCGGCTGGAAAATTTATGGTACAGAAAAATGGTATGTAGACAAGGGCGAATTGGTTTGCGAAAGCGGCCCCGACAAGCAATATGGCTACCTGGCTACCGATGCCTCGTATAAAAACTTCCGGCTATCGGTAGATTTTTTTCAAGAATCTAACGGTAACAGTGGTGTGTTTTTTCACAGCTCCATAGAAGGCACCAAAATTACCGGCTGGCAGGCAGAGGTGGCCCCGCTCAATGCACATACGGGTGGCATCTACGAATCGTACGGACGTGGCTGGCTGATACAGCCGGTTGCAGCCAAGGAAAAATTTCTTAAACCCGATGGATGGAATACGCTGGTGGTGCAGGTGGTGGGCAACGAAGTTACCACGTGGCTCAATGGCGAGCAGATGATCTTTCTATCCGATGAAAAAATTGGCGCGGCCACTGGGCAAATTGCACTTCAGATTCACGATGGCGGAGGTGTGAAAGTGCGATGGCGCAACCTTAAAATAGAAGAACTGTAGAACCCTACGACTGCCTACCTGATGGCATGCTGCGCGAATAACTGAGAATATTCAGCACGGTGGAGGGAGACGGCTCCGCCTCCGAATCCTTCAGTTGCTGGCGCAGCGCCTTCAACTCATTATACTGGGCCTGCAATTCAGAATCACACAATAGGGCCTTATTGATCTCCCTCGATTCCTCGTCCGAGGTCTCGTGGTATAGGTATTTGATCAAATCGCTTTGGGTAAAAATTTTTATCATAGGCGATATTCGTTTTTATCATTTTCTTTCGCAGGTTGATAAGCGCGTACCTCATTCGTCCCAGCGCTGTGTTAATACTCACACCTGTTTTGTCGGCAATTTCCTGAAAGCTCATTTGCAGATAGTGCCGCATAATCAGCACCTGCTTTTGTTCCTCCGGAAGTTCCTTAATAAATGTGCGCAGGGCCGTTTTGGTGTCGCGCATTACCTGCACGTCTTCAAACGATTCTGCTGCAAACTGAACCGAGTCGAACACGCGGTGTCCATCTTCCAGCACTACTTCGGGGTAACGCTTGTCTCTGCGGAAGTAGTCGATGGCCAGGTTGTGCGCAATCCGGCTGATCCAGGGTAAGAACTTGCCCTCTTCGTTATAACGTCCTCCTTTAATGGTGTTGATCGCTTTGATGAACGTTTCTTGCAGAAGGTCCTCTGCCACGTAGCGGTCTTTCACTATTAAATAAATGGCCGTATAAATACGGGACTTGTGTCGGTGAAGCAGCATCTCAAACGCCTCTTCGTTACCTTTTTGATAGAGCGACACCAATTGGCTGTCGCTGAATCTGCTGTCTATCATGCAATCTCACTTTTTGGTAACGTAAAAACAGCGCTCGATAGTGTCCGGGGTTATGTAGAAATAATGTTTGAGATGAGAAAAGTAGAAAGATTTGGATACAACGCAAAAAATTTTCAAAAAATCTTGCCTGTAATCAAAAATCTTGAGCTATTTGGAACGTTTTTTTCAGGATGCTATATGGCTGTAAGCAAAAAGCGCGTTATTAAAAGTTTGGATACTCTGAACGAGGAATTGAGGGAGCTATTGAGGGACCAGTATCCAAATGGATACGAGGCCAGTATCACCCGCATCACCAACGCAAAAAAGGAACCCATCTTTGTTTTCCCGCTGGAAACAGACGATGCCACCTACCTGATTAAGGTGCCCGTTACCAAAAACAGCGATGGCGAGTACGATGTGGAGGCACAGGAGAAAGACGAATTTGGAGCCAGCCCGGATGACAGCGATGATTTCGACAATAGCGATGATGATTTCGAAAGCAGCGGCAGTGGAAACGATTACGATGAGGAAGGCGGTGGCAGCAAAAGGGGCCGCGAAGCCAGCTACGACCCCGACTTTGACGACTAAACGATAGAAAGACATTTTAAACAAGCAGGAACACCATCCGCATGGGTGGTGTTTCTTATTTTTGCAGACTTTCATGAGCAACCTTCCCGTTCCGGCCGATACGCACCTTGATGAACTAAGCCCTAAAGATTTTATTGTCATTAAGCGAGCACGGGTCAACAACCTCAAGAACCTGAGTGTGGCCATCCCGCGCAACAAACTGGTAGTCATTACGGGCTTGTCAGGGTCGGGCAAATCTTCACTGGCTTTCGATACGCTTTTTGCCGAGGGCCAGCGCATGTACGTAGAAAGCCTCAGCTCGTACGCCCGCCAGTTTCTGGGCCGCATGGAAAAGCCAGAGGTGGACTACATCCGTGGGGTTTCGCCCGCCATCGCTATCGAGCAGAAGGTAAACACCCGCAACCCGCGTTCTACGGTGGGCACCACCACCGAAGTGTACGACTACCTGAAATTGCTTTTCGCCCGCATCGGCAAAACCTATTCGCCCGTTAGCGGTAAAGAAGTAAAGCGCGATTCGGTAACCGATGTGGTAGATGCCATCAACCGGTTGCCGGAAGGCACACGCATCATGGTTAGCTGCCCGCTGAAGTTGCAAAAGGGCCGTAAACTGGAAGACGAGCTGAACCTGCTGCTGAGCAAGGGCTTTGCACGGGTGCTGATGAATGGTGAAGTGAAATTCATTGAGGAATTACTCAACTCACCGGCAGCCCAGAGTAAGAAGAAAACGGCTGCCAGAAAGCCAAAGGTATCCGGTGAGTTTGAAATACTGATAGACCGTGCCGCAGTGAATGCGGCCGATGAAGACCTTACCTTCCGCCTTTCCGATTCCGTGCAAACGGCTTTTTTCGAGGGGCATGGCGATTGTTACATACATGTAGAAGGCAAGTCTACCCAACACTATTCCGACCGCTTCGAACTGGATGGCATCACCTTTACCGAGCCGTCTCCCAACTTTTTCAGCTTCAACAACCCGTATGGGGCCTGCCAGACCTGCGAAGGCTTTGGTAAAGTGCTGGGCATAGACGAAGACCTGGTGATTCCCGACAAAAGCATGTCGGTGTTTGAAGGGGCCATTGCCCCCTGGCGTGGTGAGGTGATGAGCCAGTGGCTGAAGCCACTACTAAAAAATGGCATCAAGTTCGATTTCCCCATCCACCGGCCTTACAACGAACTGAGCCGCAAAGAGGTAGAGTTGCTCTGGAATGGCAACGAACATTTCGATGGCATCAACGACTTTTTTAAATACCTCGAGTCGAAGATGCATAAGATACAGTACCGCGTGATGTTGTCGCGCTACCGCGGCCGCACCACCTGCCCCGATTGCAGGGGCACGCGCCTGCGCAAAGATGCTTCATACGTAAAAATCAACAACACCTCTATTACCGACTTGGTGTTGTTACCCATAGAAGAAGCCCTGGTGTTTTTCCAGGAACTGAAGCTGCCGGAATACGACAAAAAAGTGTCGGAGCGGTTGCTTACAGAAATCAAATTCAGGCTGGAGTACCTGGTGAAGGTGGGATTGGGTTATCTTACGCTGAACCGCCTTACCAACACACTGTCGGGTGGAGAGTTTCAGCGCATCAAGCTGGCCACCTCGCTCGGTAGTGCACTCGTGGGCTCTATGTACATTATGGATGAACCCAGCATTGGGCTGCACCCGCGTGATACAGAAAGAATGGTGGAGGTGCTGAAATCTTTACGCGATTTGGGCAACACGGTAATTGTGGTGGAGCACGAGGAGGAGATCATGCGGGCGGCAGATCAGATCATCGACATTGGCCCCGATGCGGGCAGCCATGGTGGTGAGTTGGTATTTCAAGGTTCGCTCAAAGAACTCAATGGCAAGGTGCAATCGCACACCACCAACTACCTGAGCGGTCGCGAAAAAATACCGGTACCTGCGGTAAGGAGAAAATGGAAAGATAGTGTAACGGTGGTGGGGGCCCGCGAAAACAACCTGAAGAACCTCACCGTGCAGTTTCCGCTGGGTGTGCTGACGGTGGTAACGGGTGTCAGCGGCTCGGGCAAATCCACCCTCATTAAAAAAATATTGTACCCCGCGGTAGGCCGTTTAAATGGCTCGGTGGCCGAGTCGCCCGGCCGGTACGATAAACTAGAAGGTGACTTCAGTAAAATCACCCAGGTTGAATTTGTAGACCAGAACCCTATTGGCAAATCATCGCGTTCTAACCCCATCAGTTACGTAAAAGCATACGATGCCATCCGTCAACTGTATGCCGACCAGCCCCTGGCCCAGCAACGGGGCTATAAACCCGCGCATTTTTCGTTCAACGTAGAAGGTGGCCGTTGCGATAATTGCGAGGGCGAGGGTGAGATCAAGGTAGAGATGCAGTTCATGGCCGATATCTACCTGAAGTGCGAGGTGTGTCAGGGCAAACGCTTTAAGCAAGATGTGCTGGAAGTAGAGCACAAGGGCAAATCCATTGCTGATGTGCTCGATCTGACGGTGGAAGATGCGCTCGAGTTTTTCCGCGATAAGAAATCGGTATACGAAAAAATTCTGCCGCTTTATGAGGTGGGATTGGGCTATGTAAAGCTGGGTCAATCGTCTAACTCGTTGAGCGGTGGGGAAGCACAGCGCGTGAAGTTGGCTTCATTCCTGGGCAAAAACTCATCTGAAGCGAGGGACCACATTCTCTTTATTTTTGATGAGCCTACCACCGGCTTGCATTTTCACGACATCAGTAAATTGCTGAAGGCCATTAACGCGTTGGTAGACCAGGGGCACAGTGTGATTATTATTGAGCACAACCTGGAAGTAATTAAATGTGCCGATTGGATTATTGATCTCGGCCCCGAGGGCGGAGAAAAGAAAGGTGGCCAGTTGCTCTTCGCGGGTACCCCGGAAGACATGGTAAAAAAACCAAAGGGCTATACAGCCGAATTTTTGAAAGCGAAATTGAAATAACACGTTGAGCCAGCTACCCGAACAAACTTTCAATACCATTGCCGATGGCCTGGCCGAACAGGGTTATGCGGTGGTTGAAAATTTTCTTTCGGCACAAGAAGTGGATGGCATTCTGAAGCTGGAAGACTTTCAGCAAGGTATTGCCCGTTTTAAGAAGGCGGGTATTGGCAAAACAGACAGACAGATCAACGAGGCCATTCGTGGCGATTACATTCAGTGGATAGACCGCACAACGGCCGCGCCTGCACTTCAGGTTTACCTTCATCACCTCAATGCACTGGTGGGTTTTGTTAACCAAACACTATTCCTGAGCCTGAAAGACTACGAAGTGCACATGACCATCTACCCGGTAGGCACGTATTACAAGCGGCACCTCGACCAATTCAGAGCAGACGACCACCGCAAGCTTTCGGTGATCTGTTACCTCAACCCCGGTTGGACAGTAGCGGAAGGTGGCCAGTTGCGCATGTATTTACCAGAAGGGCCGAAAGATGTTTTGCCTGCGGCCGGCACATTGGTTTGCTTTCGCAGCGATTTGCTGGAACATGAAGTTTTACCCGCTACGCGTGTGCGCATGAGCCTCACCGGCTGGATGCTGGACCAACATGCCGATTTACGGCATTTGTAGTATATTCGTTGTGTGAAGTTTACCATCGAAGACAGGCCACATACGCTCATGGAGGTTTTTAGATCTCTGCCTGAGGGCACTTTGGCCGAGCTGATTGATAACCAACTCTACATGTCACCGTCACCAGCACACATTCATCAAAAAACACTGAAAAAAATTGCGCGCAAACTTGATGTGGTAGTTGAGGACAACGGGCTTGGTGAGGTAATTATAGCGCCATTCGATGTTTTTTTGGATGACATAGAGAATGCAGTTCAACCCGATATTGTTGTGCTATTGAACGGCAACCAAGGCACATTTACAGAGAGCGGCCATTTCAAAGGAACCCCGGATTTGCTGGTGGAGATTCTTTCTTCCGGTAATAAGAACCACGACCTGATCAGAAAGAAAGATTTATACGAACGCTTTGGCGTGAAAGAATACTGGGTGATTGATCCCGATACGCGCCTTGTTATGGTCTTTCAACTTGTAAATGGTAGTTATATCAAAACAAGCGAGGCGATTGCACTCGTACAATCGCCTCTGCTCAACACCCAATTTCCTTTCTGACCTACTTCGGAAACAGACTTTTGTCGATGCCGGGAATCAAGGCCATCGCATTTTTGTAATAAATCTTTTTCAGAATTTCATCGGGCAAGCCAATACCATACATGCGCCAGAACGCATGGTACCTTTTGTGATAGGGAAAGTACTCGTCCTCCGTTTCTAATACGCGGAAGTACGTTTCATATTCATTCGGCACCCAGCTATCCTTGCCAAAGAGCACACGATCCTGATACCTGGTTAAAAATGCTTTGGCAGCACGCGGCTGGCGGCCCAGTTCGGCAATCACGGCACCAATCTCGGTGTACATATTCGGGTACTTGTCCATCAACTCGCTCAGCTTTTTCAGGTCGTTGCCATACCAACCCAAATGCGCATTAATAAATTTTGTTTTGGGGTGCTTTTTGAAAACGTTGTGTTGCTCTTCAATAATGGTCTCCCAACTGGCAAACCGCTCATCGTACCTGCGGCCCGGGTGTAACTTCAACTCCAGCCAGCGTTCGTTTTGGTTGTCGATCGGATCCCAGAAGGGTTTAGGATCGGCCGAGTGAATGAGCACGGGTATGCCCAGTTCGCCACACTTTGCCCAGATGGGGTCTATGCGTGGGTCGTCTACCGGAATACGGTTGCCTTTGCTGTCTTTGGCGTGCAGGCCGAGGTTTTTATAAATTTTCAATCCTTTGGCACCACGTTTCACATCGTCTTCGAGTTGCCGCGTCATGCGGGCGGCCCACTCTGGGTTATCGATGTCGTTAAAATCTACGTTGGTAAAGAGAACAAAACGGTTGGGGTATTGCTTTTTGATATTTTCGAAGCTCTTCTCTAAATGATCGCCACTGCTGCGGAACCCGCGCCCACTCAGGTTCACCATCACCCCCATATTCAGTTCATCCATAAACTTTACACGTTCGCTCAGATCGGCCGTATTCATATTGCCGTAATGATTGTGTATATCTATGAAAGGGAATTTTGATTTCACGAGCCGGTGTTCTTCCACCTTCAATGTGGAGGGAGGATCGTACTCCTCGAAATCCATCTTCATATCCAGGGGTTTCTCTTGCCCGAAGGCCGCATACGAGAGAAAAGCCAGCGCAGCGATGATTACATTCTTCCTCATGTCTCTTTAAATAATGAATCAGCAATATAACAGAAAGAGGCAATGATCGTTCCAACGAGTTTATTGGCGGACGTAACAGCGGGCGAAAGGTTTCAAAAAATCACTTAAACCTTTCAAAAGTTTCTGCGTCTAATACTAAAAACGGGATCAATCCCGGTTGGTTAAAGATTCATGAAACGCCTTATCACATTCTCCATCTTTGTAACCATTCTGTTACTGGTAGCCGTGGCACAGAAAAGTCGCACCACGCGTCCTGCGCCTGCAGCGGTTACGGCAGTCTCTCCAGTCTCCCGGTAACTTTTTGGGGCAAACGGGTCTGCAAATATTTCCTAACTTGAGCGAAATTTTTTCAGATCATGCGGTGGATGATGTTACTCTTTTTTGTGTGGGCCGTAGTGTCGGTTCAGGCCCAGGGCACAGATGCAGCCTTAGAGGCGGCTAAAAAGAAAATAGCAGCAGGTGATTTTGCCGGTGCCAAAGCAGACCTCACCAAACTGATCGATGCCAATCCTAAAAACAAACATGCCCTTAATCAACGAGGCATTGCGCGACTGGCGTTAGACGATGTGTATGGCGCAATCAGCGACTTTACTTTTGCGCTGGAGCAAGACTCCACCTTTGCCGATGCATTGAATAACCGCGGTGAGGCAAAAATTGTGTTGGCAGATGATGAAGGGGCCATTGAAGACCTAGACAAAGCCATCCGTCTAAATCCGAAGTTTACCAATGCCTACACCAACCGCGGCTTTGCCAAATATAATATTGAAGACTTGCAGGGCGCGTATTTCGATTTTTCGAAGGCGCTGGAACTGGGCCCGCCCGATGCAGACAAGTATTACAACCGGGGCATCGTAAAGGCAGAGTTAGGCGAATTTGTGAGTGCGATAGACGACTACTCCAAAGCCATTGAACTGGATAAAGACGATGCCAACCTCTACAACTTTCGCGGTGTGGCCTACTACAACATCAGCGATTTTGTGAAGGCCATAGCCGACTACGATAAGGCCATTCAACTTGATGCAAAAGATCCACTGAAGTTCGAGAACCGCGCCTTGGCCCGCAGCGCCAACGAAGACCTGAAAGGGGCCCTGGACGATTACAGCAAAGCCATTGAGTTAGACGGTCAGGACCCGGAAACTTTCAACCTGCGGGGCGTATTGAAGCATACCATGGAAGACTACGAGGGAGCCATTGCCGACTATACCAAAGCCATTGAATTAGACGACACCAACCCGACTTATTACGACAATCGGGCACTGAGCAAAGCCGAGAAAGAAGACTATGCCGGAGCCGTGGAGGACTATTCCACTTCCATTGAGTTATACCCCAGTGACCCTGAAACGTACCTGGAACGGGGGCTCGTAAAAATTCTGATGAACAACAATTACGATGGCTGCCTCGACTTGAAACGAGCCGAAGACATGGGCTCGGCCGATGCCAAAGCGGCCATCAAGAAAAATTGCAAAAGCAAATAAGCGCAGCGCAAATGCGGGTGCTCATTATTCTCAATGGCATTTCGCGCAGAAAAACCTACTTCTACCGGCAGATTGTTCCGGCACTGCAACAGGTAGCCCCGGTTACCATTTGGGAAACCAAACATGCCGGGCATGCCGAAGCATTGGCAACAAAAGGTGCGCTCGAAGATTATGAACTGATCATGGCTGCCGGAGGCGATGGCACCCTACACCAGGTGGTAAATGGATTGTTGTCGGCACCCGGACGGCCCTTGCCAGCCATCGGACTTATTCCACTTGGCTCCGGCAACGATTTTGCCCGAACGCTGGGCATTAAATCCAAACCCAAAGAGTTGGCCAGCCGATTGGCGGCAGCGCACTTTCAACTGGTGGATGTGGGCAAAGTGGCGCAGACCTCCGGTGAAGGGAACGAAAGCACACGCTATTTTATGAATGCCTGTAGCCTGGGTCTGGGCCCGGAGGTGGTGCGCAGGCTGCAACGCAATACAAACTGGGGCGCTTCATGGTCTTATTTCAGCGCCATCGTGCGCACATTTCTTACACTGAAGCCACAGTCGGTAGCCATTCGTTGGCCGGATGGCGTGTTCGATGGCAGGGTCTGTGTTTTTGCGGTGGCCAACGGTAAAGCGTTTGGGCATGCCGTTTACATTGCACCCGATGCACAGGCAGACGATGGTGTGCTGAATAGTTTTATTGCGGGCGATTTTCCGGTGTGGCGTTTTCTGCTGTACCTGCAAAGCATCAAAGCAGGTAAAAAAGTAAAGCATGCAAACATTTTATACCGAACCCTTACCGAGGTGGAGGTAACATCCCCTGAAACCTTGCCATTAGAAATGGATGGCGAGCTGGAGGGTTTTACACCTTTTCGTGTGGAGGTGTTGCCGCGGCATATCCGGTTTCTGGTATGATTCGCTACATTCGTATATGAACACCCGCCTCGCCCAACTTTTTCAACAACTGGAAGAACAGCGCGCACAGCTAATCGGCAGCCTGCAACACGTGGCACCCGAGAAACTGAAGGATGCGCCACCGGGAAAGTGGTCGGTCAATCAAATCCTGGCACACCTGATAACAGCCGAACGCCTCTCTTTGGTATACCTGAAAAAGAAAGGCCAGGGCATTGAAGAGGCGGGCGATACCGGTTGGTGGGAAGACCTGAAGCTGGTTGCCCTGCGGGTAAGTCAGCGGCTGCCTCTCAAATTCAAAGCCCCCCGCGTGGTGGTAGAACATACGCCCACCGAGGCCGATATACGGCAACTGCTGGCCGATTGGGACAACCTGCGCCTGCAACTGAAGGCCTTTCTGGAAACCATTCCCGATCGCCACATCAGAAAAAAGATTTACAAGCACGTTTTTGCGGGCCGCCTCAATGTGCAACATGCCATGCTGTTCTTCAGAGAACATATCATTCACCACCTTCCGCAGATACAAAATCGCCTGAAGTAAAAAGTGTAGTTGGCAATGAGCGCGAAAAATCGTCTATTGCTGATAAAGATTTCCAAAACATGAACAAAAAAATACTTCTCACCCTGCTGGGTGTTGCAGCTTGTGTGTGGGCTTCGGCCCAGCTTCAATCACCCGATCAGTTTTTGGGTTACGAGTTAGGTAGCCGGTTTACCCGCCATCACCGCATGGTTGAATATTTTCAGCATGTGGATGCTGCCACGCCCAATGTAGTAGTAAAACAGTATGGCGAAACGTACGAACACCGCCCGCTGATCTATGCCATTGTAGCTTCCGAAGAAAACCTGAAGAACATTGAGCAGATACGGCAAGACAATTTGCGCAGAGCCGGGTTGCTGGATGGCACTCCATCCACGAAAGTGGCCATTGTGTGGCTGAGCTACAACGTGCATGGTAACGAGGCTAACTCAATGGAGGCTTCTATGAAAACCATTTACGAACTGGTGAATCCCGCCAATGCCCGATCGAAAGAGTGGTTGAAAAATACCGTGGTGATCATAGACCCGTGCATTAACCCCGATGGGCGCGATCGGTACGCCAACTTTTACAATCAGTATGGCAATGTCATCCCTAACCCCGATCCGCAAACGCGCGAGCACCGCGAGCCCTGGCCCGGTGGACGACCCAACCACTATTTGTTTGACCTGAACAGAGACTGGGCCTGGCAGACACAAAAAGAATCGCAGGCACGCATAAAGATTTACAACGAGTGGTATCCGCACGTGCACGTAGATTTTCATGAGCAGGGCTACAACAACCCCTACTATTTTGCACCGGCTGCCGAGCCCTATCATGAGGTAATCAGCAACTGGCAACGCGAATTCCAGACCATGATTGGCCGCAACAACGCCAAATATTTCGATGAGCAGGGTTGGTTGTACTTCACCAAAGAGCGCTTCGATTTATTTTACCCCAGCTATGGCGATACCTACCCCACCTACAGTGGCGCCATTGGCATGACCTACGAGAAAGGCGGCCATGGCATGGGCGGCCTTACGGTTACCACAAGAGAGGGCGACCCACTTACACTGAAAGACCGACTCACGCACCATTACACCACAGGTATTTCTACCCTCGAAATTTCTTCGGCCAACGCCAGCCGCCTGGTAGATGAGTTCGAAAAGTATTTTAAAGAAACAATCAACAACCCCCCTTACACCTACAAGACCTATGTTATCAAGGGCGACAACAATGCAGACAAAGTGCGCAAACTCACGGCCTGGATGGATACACATGGTATACGCTACGGGCACCCTGCTGCAGGCAAAACCACCCGCGGCTGGGATTACACCACACAAACAACGGGTGCGGTTAGTTTTACAGCCGATGACATTGTGGTAAACATCTTTCAGCCGAAAGGCAGATTCATCACTACGGTATTCGAACCCCAATCGAAATTGACGGACTCGCTTACCTACGATGTAACGGCCTGGAACCTGATGTATGGCTACGGCCTGAAAGGCTTTGCGCTGAACGAACGGGTGAACGTTGGCAGAAAATACGAACCCAAACAACCCACGGCACCCACACTGCCCGAGCGACCATACGCCTACATCTTCCGCTACCAGAGTGTAGACGATGCCGCTTTTCTGGGTGCGCTCATGCAAAAAGGTATAAAGGTGCGCTCTTCCAAAAATGCTTTTAGTATAGGCGGTCAGCCGTTTGACCCTGGTACGTTGGTGGTTACCCGAAGAAACAACGAAGGCGTTGCCAATTTTGATAAGACCGTACGCACGTTGGCCAACGAACATGCCAGAACAATTTTTGCGTCTACCACCGGCTTTGTAGACCAGGGGTTGGATTTTGGATCGGCAGAGGTGAGCTACCTTACCCCGCCCAAAGTGGCGCTGTTAGGTGGCGACCAGACTTCTTCGTTGGGGCATGGCGAAGCCTGGCATTTCTTCGAGCAGACGTTGCGATACCCGGTGCATGTAATTGGCACCGACTACATGCGCAACATAGACTGGTCTAAATACAATGTGCTGGTGGTGCCCGATGGATTCTACCGTCTGTTTGATGAGCAAACCCTGGAAATGATTCAGAAATGGGTAAGCGATGGGGGCCGCTTGATTTTGCTGGCGCGGGCCAACAATGCCTTTGCCGATAAGAAGGGTTTTGCTCTGAAGGTATTTGCCAGCGAGGACGACAAGAAGCTGGCAGAGAAAGCCGAGAAAGAGCAGCGCGAGAAAGAAGGCCCGGTGCCCTATGCGGCCGCTGAACGCAAGGAGTTATCGGATGCTATTTTTGGCGCTATCTATAAAGTAACTCTCGACAAAACCCATCCGTTGGCGTTTGGCCTGGGCGACTACTATTATTCATTGCGCACCAACGAGTTGCATTACAGCTATCTGGAAAAGGGATGGAGTGTAGGTATATTGAAAGGCAAACAAAAACCCTTGATTGGCTTTGCCGGTTATAAAATCAATAAGAAGCTGGAGAATACGCTGGTTTTTGGGGTGGAGGACAAGGGCAGCGGGCAAGTGGTTTACATGGCCGATAACCCGCTATTCAGAACGTTTTGGGAGAACGGCAAGATGATCTTTGCCAACGCTGTATTTATGGTTGGGCAATAACCATGCGCACTTCAACTAAAGGCCGGCCACAATTTCTTGGGGTCGGCCTTTTGTTATTTTGGCAACCTCGTTTAGCTAAACAAAGTGCCCACCGACAGTGTAATGGCTGCCAACAAACTCAGGGCTAGAAGTACTTTCAGGCGACTCTTTACAACAACTTTCAAAGGGGCTTTCTTTTTCATGCTTTTTGATCTTTCGCAACAAAATTATCAGCGTAGGTGTGCTGGTTTTTTGAGTTGTACGATGGCGCCTGTCTGATGTAAGTACTATCCAACAGTTAGAAGAAAAAAGAACGCTTACAGGCAAAGCCCGGCTTCACAGCGCAGTTTGTTCAATTTGCAACGGTTTGAAACCTTTTGGATCGGCAATTTTGACAGCCGACTGATGAACCGTTAAACAACATCTGGCGTTGGTTGCTTGTAAGATTTTTGAGTGGTGTTCACTTTTTGGAATCCCAGGTCGTAATTACCTCAGTTTTCTTGTCTCCCGAAAACGGAAGCACTCCTCCAGGTGGTCGTTCACCAGCCCGCAAGCCTGCATGTGGGCATAGATAACCGTGCTTCCCACAAACTTGAATCCGCGCTTTTGCATGTCTTTGCTCAGCGCATCCGATTCGGGTGTGGTGGCGGGCACTTCTTTAGTGGATTTGCGGATGTTTACGATGGGTTTGCCATTTACAAATTGCCAAATATAGGTATCGAAAGAGCCGAATTCTTTCTGAACCTTCAGGAACTGCCTGGCATTGTTTACG
Source organism: Bacteroidota bacterium (assembly GCA_049324055.1). Lineage (GTDB taxonomy): Bacteria > Bacteroidota > Bacteroidia > Cytophagales > Cyclobacteriaceae > ELB16-189. The sequence continues at coordinate 76,734 of JBMOLS010000037.1, forward strand.
GCTGCATAAACTTTCAGGCGATTGCGCACAATACCGGGATCGAGCAATATTTTTTCTAACTGTTTCTCAGAGAACTGTGCCACCTTAACCGGATCGAAGCTCGCAAAAGCCTGGCGGTAGCCCTCGCGTTTTTTCAGTATGGTGGCCCAACTCAGTCCCGCCTGGGCGCCCTCAAGTATTAAAAACTCAAAGTGCACGCGGTCATCGTGCACGGGCACTCCCCACTCCTGGTCGTGGTAGGCTACGTATTGCGCAAAGCCCAGACACCACGGGCATCTTTTTTTCTCTTTCACAGTACAGAAAAATTAATCAATTTGATGAGAAGTAGACCATCTACCCTCATCTTCACCTTCACAATATTAAAAACATCTTCTATGAAAAGATCAATGCTCCTGACCACTTGTCTTGTCATCACGCTGGCCGCTTACGCCCAAAAAGTGGATTACGAAAAAAAGCTGAAAGACCTGGGCATTCAGTTGATGGAGCCCACCAAGCCGATGGCCAATTATGTGAAGGCCGTGCGGACAGGCAACTTGCTGTTTTTGGCCGGGCACGGCCCCACCCGGGCAGATGGAACCAACATTACCGGCAAGGTAGGCGCTGATTTAACCATAGAACAGGGCTATGAAGCCGCCCGCCAAACGGCTATCTCGTTATTGTCTACCCTGAAAGGCGAGCTGGGCGATTTGAATAAAGTGAAGCGCGTGGTCAAGGTGCTCGGCATGGTGAATTGCCCTGCCGACTTTACAGAGCAACCTAAAGTTATCAACGGCTGTTCTGATCTGCTGGTGGCCGTGTTTGGCGACAAGGGAAAGCATGCACGCTCGGCCGTGGGCATGGGTTCGTTGCCCTCTAACATTGCCGTGGAAATAGAAATCATTGTGGAGGTGGAGTAAATTCCATTTGTAGATATTTGGCCTGTGCACTTCGAGCCGGAGCAAACCGACAAAAAATTCAGGAAGCGGCTAACGCCAGCCCAGGCGTTGGCCAAAATAATGCGTTACTGCGCCTACCAGGAACGCTCGCACCGCGAGGTGCGCAACAAACTTTTTGAATACGGCTTGTTCGCCAGCGAGGTAGACGAACTGATCACCCAGCTCATCACCCAGGGCTTTTTGAACGAGGAACGCTTTGCCAAGGCCTACGCGGGTGGCAAGTTCAGAATGAAGCAGTGGGGCCGGGTAAAAATCAGGCACGAGCTGCAGGCCCAGGGCCTTACCATAAATTGCATTCAGCGGGGGTTAAACGAAATAGACCCCGCAGACTATCGCAAAACGCTGCTAAAACTGCTCAAAAAAAAGTTTACCGAAGTAAAAGAACCAAATAATTTTAAGAAAAAGGACAAAATAGCCCGGTTTGCCATTGGCAAAGGCTACGAGCCCGACCTGGTGTGGGAATACCTGAAAGACCTGTTCGATGTGGGCACTTTGTAGGCTGCCCGACACATTTGGCAGCCGGTTCGGCCGATTTTTGCGGCTTCCATTCAAAAAGTGATTTAAAAATGAATTCCAGCACGGGTAAGCTTTTACTGATGCCGCTACTCCTCGGTATCTTTTTTAACACAATGGCTCAAACGGCAGAACAGCGCCAGCGCCACTTCAACACCAGCAAGCATCTGGCATTGCAAGGCTACGATCCGGTAAGTTATTTCGATGGCACCCCCCAAGAGGGGGATGAAAAATGGAGCCACACCTATCTGGGCGTGCGTTATCATTTTTCCAGCGCTGCCAACCGGGCCCGCTTCCAGGCGGCACCCGAAAAATTTGAGCCTGCCTATGGCGGTTGGTGTGCCTATGCCATGGGCGAAACGGGCGAAAAAGTAAAAATCGATCCCGAAACCTTTAAGATTGTGGCAGGCCGACTTTACCTTTTCTACAACTTCTGGGGCAACAATACATTGACCGATTGGAATAAGAACGAAGCCGCCTTAAAAACCCAAGCCGACCTCAACTGGAAAAAATTCGACCGGTAAAATCTTCGTTGGGTTTAACTGCGTATATTCCAAATAATTTCGATTAGAAAAGAATTAGATTTGAGGGTCGTTTTGATATGCAACTAGTTCAAGCCTGCACACACATTCTCCGCCAACTCGAAGATGTTGTGCATCAGTTATCCGAAAAGGAGTTCAGCCAACCCTCCCCGGCCCTTAGTCAGTCTACCATCGGGCAGCATCTGCGCCACACGCTGGAGTTTTTTATGTGCCTGCAGGCAGGTTTCGACCAGGGAGTGGTAAACTACGACAGACGCCCGCATGATAAACTGATTGAAAGCGACAAGTTTATTGCCTTGAACGCCATGTCCGCTATACGCGACTTCATTGAGCGCCAGCGGCATGACAAGCCACTGCACCTGGAGGTGGGCTACGAGCGAAACAGTGAAGATTGTGTAGTGGTGGCCACCAATTACTTCAGAGAACTGACGTACAACATAGAGCATGCCGTGCACCACATGGCCATTATGAAAATAGGCATACGCGAAGTAGCCCCCGGTGTAAATCTGCCCGAAGGTTTTGGCGTAGCCGTTTCTACCCTGCGCCACCAGGAGCAGGCCCAGCACACCCATTGATATTTTTGGTATTGCCTAAGCTTCGATCGCTTTGTTTTCGTTGCCCCGTACGAAATTCTTCATCAAGCTCACCCATTGGGAATACTGGCCTTTTGGCATTGTGCAGGCCCCCCTGTTTCCGTACTGGCTCTGGCTTTCGCTGAAGGCGCGATCGCTCCTGTTTTTCTCTGCCTCCAACCCTTCTATTGTTACGGGCGGCATGATGGGCGAATCGAAATCGGAGGTGATGAAATTAGTGCCTGACGAAGTAAAACCCAAAACCCTTAAAATTACTTTGCCTGCCACAGTCGAACAGGTGAAGGAGATACTGGCACGAAATCAGCTAAGCCTTCCCGTTATTTTTAAACCCGACCTGGGCGAACGTGGCTGGCTGGTGCGCAGAATAAAAACCGATGCCGAAATAGCCGTGTACCTGCAAGAAATAAAGATTGATTTCATAGCCCAAGAACTGGTAGACCTGCCCCTGGAGTTTGGGGTTTTTTATGTGCGTTTTCCCAGCGAAACAAGGGGCACCGTAAACTCCATTACGGGTAAAGAATTTTTACACGTAACGGGGGATGGACAACGAACGCTCCAACAACTGATTCTGGCCAACGACCGGGCACTGCTGCAATGGGAAATACTGAGGCACGTGTATGCACCTCAGTTGAACAATGTTTTGCCCGCAGGGAAAAAGGTGGAATTGGTTTCTATCGGCAACCACTGCCTGGGCACCAAATTCATCAACTGCAACCACCTCATTACACCGCGTCTGATCGATTCATTCGATGCCATCAGCAAACAGATACCGGGCTTTTATTTTGGCCGCTTCGATTTGCGATGTGCCACCGAAGCCGACTTGGAAGCCGGCAAAGTAAAAATTGTAGAGTTGAACGGCTGTGGTGCCGAACCTGCCCACATCTACCATCCGGGCGCTTCTTTGTGGCAGGCACTAAAAGTTTTGTTTCGCCATTGGGCTAACCTTTATCGCATCAGTATTGAAAATCATCAAAAAGGAGTTCCTTATCTTTCGCTCCGCGAAGGGCGTAAGATTTACAAACAAGTGAAGGCCCTGCAGAATTGATGTTACTTCTTCAGGTTTTTTTGGTGGGTTTGGTGTTCAGCTTCCTGGGTTCTGTACCACCGGGCACCATGAATTTAAGCGTATTGCAACTGGGCCTGGAACGCAAGGTTGCCACTGCCCTTCGCTTTTCGTTGGCCGTGGCCATCATAGAATACCCCTACACCTGGATTGGCGTAGTGTTCGAAGGCTGGATTACTTCCAACCCGGCCATTATCGAAAATTTTCAACTCATTACCGCAGTGGTTATGACGTTGATGGGATTACTCAACATCTGGACCGCCCGAAAGCCAACAGAATTCACCACTCGTTTCAACGAAAGTGGCTTTAGGCGTGGCCTCGTTTTAAGTATTCTTAACCCCATGGCCATTCCATTCTGGATTGGCGTAACCGCCTACCTCAAAGCGCAGGGTTGGATTGACCTGAGCACCGGCTACCTGCTGCATGCCTATATTTTTGGCACCTCTATCGGGGCGCTGCTGTTGCTGATTACGTTTACCTTTCTGGCTCACCGGCTTTCGGCCTATGTTACCAACGGCAGACTGGTGATGTTGGTGCCCGGTGTTACCCTGCTGGCATTGGGCATGTATGCGTTCTGGCGTTACCTGGCCGGTTAAAAATTTTACACGCGCGGTGTAGATCGGAATCTCCACGTAACAACCGAAACCACCTGCCCATTGGCGGTGTGTATCTGCTGCATCACCAACTCCTCATCGGTAATCTTCGACACAGAAAAAGCAACCTCGTTGGGTTCATCAGGATGTAGCCGCAAAATTCCAGCCTCCCAACGCCAGGTGCTGCTTAGGCGGAGGTCAGCATCGTCTGGGTGGCAGCGGGTGGCGCTACCGGTAATGGTGTACGTGCCATCGTTGCTAAACGTGTAAACATCGTCTCTGCTGCAAAGGGCATAAGTTGCAAACAGGTCGGTGGTTTTATTAACTGAATCCTGCTTTATGGAGGTAATCACCCAACCGTGCGCAACCAGCAGGGCCGCATCTGGGTGTACTTCGGGTGCGGGCTCCACATTAGCCGCACAGGCCACCAACACCAAAGTAAGGGCCACTGGCGCGCATACTTTGGAGGAGCCAACGATGGTCTGCATAGTGATGCTTGGTTTTTTTAGCGGAACGCGCCCCTTGCCGAAAGATACAGGCACAAGAAATAAAAAGTCTTTTGAAACGGGTGTGGAATGCGGTCTGACGGTATAAACCTTCGCCCAAAGGGCCTTTTACAGAATTTTTACGAAGCCAACGCCTGAAATGCCATTTTTTATTGCCGGGGAATTAATTGGTATACATTTTTTGTTTTAGGGCCTACCCTGTATTTTTGCCCATCTTTTTAAAACCGATCCAAACTGAGGGATTTTATGGCTAAGAAAACAAAGAAACCCGCCAAGCCAGCCAAGAAAGCATCCGCGAAAGCGAAACCCGCTGCCAAGGCAAAAACGACTGCCGCTAAGGTTAAGCCCGCGCCAAAAGCAAAAGCGGTAAAAAAAGTGACTAAAAAAGTGGTGGCAAAGAAAGTAGTTGCAAAAGCCGCTCCCAAGAAAGAAGCAAAGAAGGAAGCGATAAAGAAGCCAGCACCCTTACGCAAAGCTGCGGCACCGGCCGCACCGAAGGCGCCTGCCCCGCTCACCAAAAAGCAGGAGGCCATGGCCAAGCCTGCTACATCGCCTCAGCTCAATATTTTCCCGATCATTAACCAGCGCCCCATTGCCCATAAGCCGGTAAAGGCTGCGCAAGACGACCGCACCCGTTACAGCGATGAAGAACTGAAGGAGTTTGAGGCGCTGATCAACAAGAAGCTGGACAAAGCGCGCGAAGAGTTTCGCATTTTGAAAGAGACCTTGAACCGCAACAACGATGCGGGTACTGACGCCACTTCTGGCGGCAACACCAAAGTTTTGGAAGACGGTGCCGAGACAGCCGAGAAAGAAAACCTGAGCCAGTTGGCAGCACGCCAGCAGAAGTATATTCAAAACCTGGAGAACGCACTGATACGGATTAAAAACGGCACCTACGGCATATGCACCGTTACCGGAAAGCTGATTCCCAAGGAGCGTTTGATTGCCGTGCCTCACACCACCCAGTCGATTGAGGCCAAGATGATGCAGCACGATTAACGATTTAGAAGCAACACAACAGAATGGACTTTTTAATAAACCACATCGAGGCGTTGATTTTCTGCTCGCCTTCGCCCATTAAGTTGGCCGATTTAAAGGCGTGCCTCTCTGAAATGTTCAATGCCGATGTGCCCGAAGAAGATATTCAGAATGCCATTCTGAAACTGGAAGAAAAGTATGCTGCCGATGAATACTCCTTTCAGATTTTTAAAGCGGGTGGTGGCTACCAGTTTTTAACCAAGCCGGCCTATCAAACCAGCATAGGCATCATGCTGAAGCAGCAGTCGAAAAAACGCCTGTCTACCTCGGCCATGGAAACACTGTCCATCATCGCCTACAAGCAGCCCATTTCTAAAACTGAGGTGGAAAATATTCGCGGTGTAAACTGCGACTATGCCATTCAGAAATTGCTCGACAAAGGGTTGATTGAAATACGCGGCAAGGCTGAAACCATTGGACGACCGATGCTTTACGGCACCAGCGCCAAGTTTATGGAGTATTTCGGCATCAACGACATCAACGAACTGCCCACTCCAAAAGACTTCACCCAGGAGGTGAATACCATTGGGGAAGTGCCAGAGAACCAATAAAGAAATTCGAACTCACGATAAGCGCTCCGATTCGAAATTCAAATCGGGGCGCTTTTCTTTTCAATGCATTTAATTAATAAGCTAACTTCATACCATGCCTCGCAATACCCGCAACGAACGCCCCGATGGAGAAAGACGCAAGCCGTCTTCCGGTTCCAGATCCAACACATCGCGCCCTGCTCGTCCTGAGCGTCCCTCGTCAGCAGGCCGCCCACAACGCACAGGCAAACCGGGCGCATTCAAAAAATCGTTTGGGGGCGATGACCAAAGAAAAAAATACGGTGAAGGCGGTGGCGAAGAAAGGCCGCGGTATGGCAAGCCCACCGGCAAGCGCTTTACCGAAAGAGGAACCGACCGGGATGAACGTAAAAGAGATGCTTACAAGAAGCCTTTCGGGAAACCGGGCGCATCTGCGGCAAGCAGCCGCGCTTCGGCCAAACCTACAGACCGTGGTTATGATGACGAAAGACCGAAAAGGCCCGCGCGCAAAGAAGGCGAAGATAAGAAACGCTATTCAGGAAAATTCGAGCGGAAGTCTTTTGTTCAGAGCCGCCTGCAAAAGCAACGCAAGCCGGGGCCATCTAAAAAAGAGAGCCAGGCCAACGTTAACCCAGAGCTGATCAGGCTGAACAAGTTCATTTCGAACAGTGGCGTGTGTTCGCGCAGAGAGGCCGATGAGTTGATCAAGATGGGATTGGTAACGGTGAACGGACAGACCATCACCGAAATGGGCTACAAAGTAAAGCTGACCGATGAGGTGCGCTACGAGGGCAAAAAGTTGAAGGCCGAAAAGCCTGTTTACATTTTGGTGAACAAACCCAAGGGTTATATTACCACTACCGATGATCCGCAAGACCGCAACACGGTGATGCACCTGATTGCCGATGCGTGCAAAGAGCGCGTGTACCCTGTGGGCCGCCTCGATCGCAACACAACGGGTTTATTATTACTAACCAACGATGGCGACCTGGCAGATAAACTGACCCACCCTTCTTATAACGTAAAGAAAATTTATAAAGTAGAACTCGACCGGCCCATTACCAAAGCAGACTTTGAAAAAATAGCCGAGGGTGTACACCTGGAGGAAGGCAAAGCAGTGCCCGATGACCTTGCCATTGTGAGCGATGACAATAAAACCATTGGTATAGAACTGCACATTGGTTGGAACCGCATTGTGCGCAGAATTTTTGAAGCGCTGCAATACGAGGTAGTGAAACTCGACCGGGTGGTGTATGCCGGCCTCGACAAAAAAAACCTGGGGCGTGGCGAGTGGCGCTTTCTCAAGCCTGAAGAAGTGATCCGGTTGAAGCATTTGCAATAAATCAGCCAGTCATTCAACCCTTTTAATGGCGGCTTAACGCCATTGCAGCCGTATCGAACTTTTATCATTTCATTTCTCATCGGGGCATGCGTTGTTTTGAATGCAAACAACCCTGGAAACGATGAGACTGATTTTGGTATTAATTGTCTTTAGTTTGGCACTTTCCGGCTGCCTTCCCTCTCGCAAAGAAGAGGCACTGCGCATGCAGGTAGATTCCCTGCGTTACGAATTGGATGCCAGCAACAAATTGACTGGCATTTTGATGGAGGTAGGCGAGATCATCGACTCGATTGATGTGAGCCGCAACAGTTTGCGCATGGACATGGCCGATGGAATTTCCTACAACGACTATGTGGCCCGTCTGCGCGACATACAGGTGTATGTGGCCCGTTCCACCCAGCGTTTGGCGGAATTGGAAGACAACATACAGAAAGCTAAAACTAACCAAACAAGCCACCTGGCCACCATCAGGCAGTTAAAGAAAGACTTGGAGTTGCGCGCCACGCAAATAGCAGAACTTACCGCACAGGTCGAGAAATACAAAGAAGAAAACGCCATGTTGGTTAACACGGTGGCACTGCAAGGCGCAGAATTAAGCGACAAAATGGAACTACTGGCGGCACGCCAGGAAGAGGTAGCGCGCCTGGAGACAGATATAAAAGCGCTGGTGGAAAAAAGCCAATTCGATATGGCCGATGCGTACTACGCACAGGCCCAGGCGTTAGAAGAGGCGGCTAAGCGCACCAAGTTAGCGCCCAGGAAGAAAAAAACAACCCAACAAGAAGCCCTGGAACTTTATAAGCTGGCATTGGCCACAGGAAAAGCCGAAGCCAAAGAACGAATAGAAGCGCTGGAGAAAAGTATCTAATTTATTCTTGAGAGAGAAAGCAGGCTGCCCGAGTGCGTATGCCAACAAAATGGTTGGCACCTCTGCCGGGCAGCCTTCGATTTTGGTTCCGGTGCTTATTCTGTCTTCAGGTTTTGTACAGGATTGATGTACGCGGCACGCCACGTTTGCGAACCAACGGTGAGCACACCGAACAGCAACAACACGGTAACGCCCAATACAATTACGCCTGCATCTACCGATACGTGATAGGCCAACTGCTGCAACCAGAGGTTATTCAGAAAATAGGCCGCAGGCACGGCCAATGCAATGGCAATGAGCAACACGGCAAAGAAACCTTTGGAGAGTAAGAACACCAGCGATCCGTTACTGCTGCCCAGCACTTTTCGAATGGAAATTTCTTTCACGCGTGTTTCGGTGGTATAGGTAGCCATACCCAGCAGGCCAAGGCAGGAAATTACAATGGCCAAAACCGAAATAACACCTAAGATGCTTACCAGGTCGCCAAAGAAGATGTCGTATATTTTGTGCACCTCGGCATAAAAATCTTTGTAGTCAACCTTCAGGGCGGGGCTTACCTTTGCCCACGCGGCCTCAATCGATTCGCTGGCCTGCGTGTACGTGCCGTTGTACTGCACCTGCAGTATATGGAACTCACTGGGGCGATAGATCAGCGCCATGGCTTCCATGGTTTCCATCAGCAACTGGTGGTTGTAATTTTTTACCACACCAATAATCTGCACACGCGAAGAATCGTTTTGATTGATCAGCTCTTGACCGATGGCCTCGTCAGCATTTTTGAATAACAGTTTTTCAACCGCTTTTTCGTTCAGCACAATAAAATTCTGGTTCGATTCTCCAGCTTCGGCCTGAAAAAATTTGCCGGCCACCATCTCCACACCCATGTTTGCCAGGTAATCTTCGTCTGTAGCATAGTAATACACGTTCGTCCAGTCTTTGTCGGCCAACGATCTTTTGTAGTCGGCACCATAACTGGAGCCTGCCGCGGGCAGGTGCGAAGAAGCGGTAACACTTTCGATGTTACTGTATTTCAGCAATTCGTTTTTAAGCGTACGATGGTCGGTATTGTTGAGATACACCACCACCTTGTTTTGCATATTGAACCCATGGTCGGCACGCAAAAACATCTGCAACTGGTTGAACACCACAATGACCGAAAGAATGAAGATGAGCGAGAAGGTGAACTGGGCCACCAGCAGACTTTTGCGCAGGCCCATGCGCGAAAAGAGTTTTACGTTTTGGAAGCCTTTCAAAACTTTGATGGGCTGAAAACCACTCATGACCACTGCAGGGAAAATACCTGCCAGTAGACCTACCACCAGTGCAAAAACAAAAAATAAGGCATAAACAAAGTAGTTGGCTTCCAGGTCCCACTTCATCATACGTGCAAAACTCAGCTCTAACATGAGGGGCTTGAGCGATACCAATAAGATGGCGGCAATCAATAGGGCCAACAGGGCCACTACCACCGACTCCGACAAGAACTGCACGAATATTTGCCAACGCACAGCACCGGTAACTTTGCGCACACCAATTTCGCGCGCTCGTGTGAGCGACCGGGCAATGGATAAATTTGTGAAATTGAAGCAGGAAGTAAGCATGACTACGGCCGCCAGGCCAATGAAAAAGTAAATAAACAACCAGGGTAAAAACGGCCCAATGGGGTTGTTGATCATTGGCCCTGGCGTAATGTCCATTAACGGTTGCAGTTTGTACTTAATGCGCTGCTGCGTATCGGGGTTGGTAAGTTCTGTAAAATGATCTTTCTCTATGCTTGCAAAGTGGGCCCTCATATCGGCTGGGGTCTTCCCTTCCTCCAGCAACACGTATACCCAGCCTGCTGTAAACTGAAACCAGTTATCTAGATCGCGACCACGCTGGCCTGCGGCTTCCATGCTTTTTACGGTGGCCATGCTGGCCAGGGCATCGAATACGATGTGCGACTTTCGATCTGTTTCTTTTAAGATGCCGGTAACCTTAAAGGTGCCCTGATCGCCCACCTTAATCGATTCGCCCACGGGATTTTCTTGGCGGAAAAGTTTCTTGGCGGCTTTTTTCGTCAGCACAACCGAATACGGTTCTGTCAGGGCGGTATGGGGGTCGCCATACTCCAATTCATATTCAAAGACATCGAGTATTTCTGGGTCTGCAAAATATCCCGACACCGGAATGTTTACGTTTTGCTCAAGCTCTATCCAGCTATTACCGAAGCCACGCAAAATGCGCACGGCTTTTTCGACACCTGTATATTTCTCCAACAGCTCTTGCTGCACCGGCAGCGTGGTGGTAGCAGTTTCGTTCCACTGATCTCCGTTGGCAGTGGACGGTAAACTGTTAATTCGGTAGATGCGGTCTCTTTGTGTATTGTGGCGATCGTACATCATCTGGTCGGCCACCAGCATGATGATGGCCATACAAATGGTCATGGCAATGGCGAGTCCGAAAATATTGATGGCAGAAAAAAAGCGGTGCCGCAACAGGCTGCGCACGGCAGTCTTTAAATAATTTTGAAACATGTGAATTCGATCAGGGTGGAAAAGACGAATGATAAGGTGAACTTCAGGCAACAGCATTTGTCACCTGATGTTTGCTGCATCTATTTTTTATTGTCCAGTTCTTTCTTCACCATGAAATAATAGATCAGGAAACCGGCCGATACAAACACGGCAAATAAACCGTAGGGCAGCGGAGAACTTCCGTAGGTGGGTATGTATTCCATCAACACCAGCGACAGACCACCAAAGAGAATGATGAGCCCCCACTTGAGGGACGAATAGCGGTTGTCGGTGGCATTCTGTTGCTTGAAAATCGCCTGCGTGTCTTCATTCACATAGCCTTTGTCAATCATTTTCTTTTTCAGGATGTAGTCCGTCATGATTTTGGTGAAGAAGTAGATCGACCCGCCCAGCCCTCCGAAAATGGAGAGTGGCATTAACACATCTTTTAATTCGTGGTCCATAAGTGTATAAGTTTAAAAATGCTGTTTCAGATTGTTTGGAGCGTGAGACACGGGGCCGCGGCTGTATGTTGCAATAGCCCGCAAATAATTTTGAAAACTTTTTGCCGGCCACTATAAACCGCCTTACTGCCGGTTGGAGGGCCACCAACATTTCCAGGGCAGCTTTTTTGCCTAATTAAGACCGTATTTTCAGTTTATATCTGTTGGAAGGATGGGAATGTTAACCGGTTTGCAATTTTGGGATTAACTTCCTGCAACATTCCGCCATGATGTGTGTCTAACCTGACCATGACAGACGATAGGGCCCTGGTTTCGCGCATCTTAGCCGGAGATACGCAGGCTTTTCGCTTGTTGATAAAGCAGAATGAACGATTGGTAGCCCACATGATCGGCCGGTTGATAGACAGTGCCGAAGACCGGGAAGAGATATGCCAGGATGTGTTTCTGAGAGTGTATGAGAAACTGGGCGAGTTTCAGTTTCAGAGCCAGCTAAGCACCTGGGTAGGTACCATTGCCTATCGCCACGCCATCAACCACCTGCGCAAAAAAAAGATGGTTGTTTCCGATATACCCGATGAAGAACGCTTCACCAACCAGTTTGTAGATGCCGAAGACCCCGGTGGCAAACTGGAAGAGCAGGAGATGGAGACCATTTTATTGCAATGCATAGACCAGTTGCCCGTGCAATACAAAACAGTATTAACTTTGTATCACCTGGACGACAAGAATTATGCGGAGATAGGCGAGATAACAGGGATGCCGGAAGGAACAGTAAAAAATTACCTGTTTCGGGCGCGCGCCCTGCTGAAAGAAAAAACGACCCGATACCTGAACCAGCAAGTGTAGACATGAACCAACACGAAGAAAACATACAGAACCAGATAGAACGTGGCCAAGCCGCCACCGGCCCGGATGCGGACGCTTATCGCCTGGTATTCAGTGCCCTTCAAAAGGAGCCCTCATTTACGCTGCCCTCTGGTTTTGCCGACCGCGTGGTGCAGCATGCGGTGGCCGGGCTGGCACGCAAAGAAGCGCTACGCGACCGCTGGTGGTTTGTTGGCGGAGGCATTTTGCTGGTGGCCGCATTGGTTGTTTCGTTGGTGCTGGTAGAGTTTAAGCTAGCCTTTAAGCCGGGGGTAGGGGTGTTTACTTTTTTGGCGGGCTACCCCGGCCTGATATTGTTTGGCCTTGGCTTTGTACTCTTACTGCATTTCATCGACCGGAAATTTATTCGCACCATTTCCTGACATACATTTTTCTTCATTCTCTTTATATTTCGTTTCAAAAACCTGACGAGAATGAAAAACCTATTCGTACTGGCAGCCCTGTGCGTGGCGGCTACCTCTTTTGCACAGAAATACAAAGGCGATAGTTGGGCCAAGGTAAAATCTACCGGTGCCGGCACGCTTACCGTGTTTTACTACGAACAGCCGGGCTTGATCTATGAGGAAGGCGGCAAGGTAAAAGGTATGTGTGCCGACCTGCTGAATGAGTTCGCAAACTTCGTACAGACCAAATACAACAAGAAACTTACCATCAACTATGCAGGCAAAGAGCCCGTGTTTACCGAGTTTCTGGCGCACGCGCAAAACACCAAAGATGTGCTGGGTGTAACCAACGTAACCATTACCGAAGAACGTAAAAAGCTGTTGAAGTTTACGCCCTACTTCCTTACCAACCCCATTGTGCTGCTTACGCACAAAGATGCGCCTGCCATTGCCGGCATGGCCGAAGTAAAAGAAAAACTGGCAGGCTATTCGGCCGAAATCATTGGCGGCAGCACGCACGTGCAGCATGTGGAAAAACTGAAGAAAGATTATTTGCCGGGACTGAAAGTTACTTATGGGCCTTCAGGGTCTGAAATTTTGAAAAAAGTAAGTGCCAACCCCAAACTGTTCACCATACTTGATTTTACCGAGTACATTGACGCTACACGCAAAAACCTTCCGGTGAAAAAACAGAACGTGGATTTTGGTGCCGCGGAAGAGCTGGCCTTCATCATGTCGAAACAGTCGGATTGGGATGAACCCTGGAAGGAGTTTCTCACGCCCGATTTTCGCAAGAGCGTGAAATACCGCAAGATGATAGCCGATAACCTGGGTGCGTCTTTCCTGGCAATCGTAAAGTAGGCACCGCTACTTGCTCATCGCTTCCTCGTATTCGCGCGTAAGTGTTTTTACGATATCCCCCAGTGGGCGAATACTTTTTACATGTTCGATAGCGGGGCCCGCACACCAAACCGTTTTGTAGGTGGCGCCCATGGCCGCCTTCTCTACGGCCTTCATGCCGCGCAGGGCAATGATCATCTTCACATACTTCTTCAGGCGCTTGTTGCGATGCAACAGTTTTTCCAGCCACGTGGCCTCGGTGCCCATTTGCTGTACGTAGGGTGTGTTAATCACCGTAAGGGCAGACCCCGACAGCTTGGTGGTGCGCACAATGTCTTTCGCACCATAATCCACCATGGCCTGTTTGTATTCGCCTGCAATGTCGGCCTCTTCGCACGCAATGAAAATGGTGCCGATGGACGCACCTGCCGCCCCCCAACGCATCACTTCCGCCAATTGAGCACCTGTGCCAATGCCACCCGCAGAAATAATGGGAATGGAGCAATGCGCTTTCAACAGTTCAATTAACTCCTGAGGAGGTATGTTGCCCGCATGGCCACCCGCACTGGCGTTAACGGCAATGAGTGCATCGGCCCCCAGGGCTTCCACTTTTTGAGCATAAGTCAAGTCTACCACATCGCAAAAAACTTTGATGCCGAGTGGCTTGCACTGCTCTATTACTTCTTTGGGGTTGCCCAACGAGGTAATGATAAAGGCCACCTTCATCTCCACCAAAGTTTTTAACTGGCTTTTGTATTTCGGGTTCGATTGGTTAACAATCAGGTTAACGCCAAACGGTTTGGAGGTGGCCTGCCGTATGTCGGTAATGGCTGCGCGCAGCTCCGCATCGGTGCGGTAGTTCAGCGCGGGAAAAGCAGCCGTAACCCCATTGGCCAGGGCGGCCTTCACCATCTTGGCATTCGAAATCAGAAACATGGGCGCTACAATTACGGGGTAATCGATGCCCAACATCTTATCTAAAGTTTGCATGGAGCAAATTACTTCTTTTACGGCCACGGGCCCCTAACCACAGAAACAATAGTCATCGCACCGTCTGGAGAAAATGGTTACATTCGCTTACCTTACTTTTAACTATCATCACTGCATGAACCGCTTTTGCAACACCCGACTTTATGCCCTGTGCGCCCTTTGTGTGCTGGCAGCCATCATCACCTCCTGCAAGCAGGCCGCTTCACCCGATGCCACGCTTGCTTTCAACAGCGTTATCCCCAAACCGGTGACTGCCCTGGCCGATGGCGGTGCTTTTTTCCTGACAGCCGAAACCGTGATTGTGGCCGATGCTACCGAAGAGGTTACACACGTAGCACACTACCTGGCAGCGCGTTTAAAGCCCGCCACGGGCTACCCGCTGAACATTGTAAGCGAGCAACCTGAATCTAATTTTATAGCCCTCACCCTGCAGGGTGCAGATGCTGCGTTAGGCGGTGAAGGCTACACGTTAACAGCCACCAGCAAAGGTGTTACCATTGCAGCCAACCAGGCCGCGGGGCTGTTCTATGGTGTGCAGACCTTGTGCCAATTGCTGCCGCCAGCCATCGAAAGTAACGCCATACAAACGGAGCAATGGGAGATTGCTACCGGCACCATCAGCGACAAACCTACTTACGCGTGGAGAGGCTCTATGCTGGATGTGGCCCGCCACTTCTTTGGAGTGGACGATGTGAAACGCTACATCGACCTGATCAGCGCCTACAAAATGAACACGCTGCACCTGCACCTGAGCGATGACCAGGGCTGGCGCATAGAAATAAAATCGTGGCCGAACCTTACCACCATTGGCGGCAGCACCCAGGTGGGTGGAGGCCCCGGTGGCTTTTACACGCAAGAGCAATATAAAGACCTGGTGCAGTACGCACAGGAGCGCTTCATCACCATTGTACCCGAAATAGATCTGCCGGGCCACATCAACGCGGCTTTGGCTTCTTATGGCGAACTGAACGGAGGAACCATTGTGCCGGAAGAAGGCCGTGTGAAGCGGGCACCCGACACGCAAGGTGTGTTGGGCGGAAAGAACAAACCCACCGAGTTGTATACCGGTATTGAAGTAGGCTGGAGCACGCTGCGCGTGGAGAAGCCCGTTACGTTTCAATTTGTTACCGATGTGCTGAAGGAGCTGGCCGCCATTACCCCCGGGCCTTACCTGCACATTGGTGGCGATGAAGCACACGTAACCAAGAAAGAAGACTACATCATCTTCATCAGCCGCTTTTCTGAGATTGTAAAAGGCCTCAACAAAAAAATGATTGGATGGGAAGAAATTGCACAGAGTACCATCGATGCCAACGCCATTGCCCAGCATTGGCACTCGGCCGACCACGCCAAAACCGCTGCCGACAAAGGCGCAAGCCTGATACTTTCGCCCTCTACGCGCGTGTACCTGGATATGAAGTACGACTCGCTGACGGAGCTGGGCCTGAACTGGGCAGCATACATTGAAGTAGATGATGCCTACACGTGGGATCCCGCTGCCCAACTAGAGGGTGTAGAGCCAGCACAGATACTGGGTGTAGAGGCACCGTTGTGGAGCGAAACGATTGCCAACATGAAAGAAATCGAATACTTGCTCTTCCCCCGACTGCCCGGTATTGCCGAAGTAGGCTGGACACCGGTTGCACAACGCAACTGGGATGAATACAAAGTGCGCCTCGGCCAGCATGCCCCCCGATTCAAAGCCAAAGAAATCAACTATTACAAATCGGGTTTGGTGCCGTGGGTGGAGTAGGAAGTTAACGGCTTTAAGGGCTTAGCGAACTGTAATACCGGCTTTGTTGTTGCAAGCCTGTATTCATGGAATTGTCCACCGCTGTATCGCTCATTCAGAAAGGTATTCTTTCAGAACGCACCCCCCAACATTGGGCCGACCTTGGCGCTGGCAGCGGATTGTTTACCCGCGCATTGGCAAGTCTATTGACTGCCGGCAGCACGGTTACTGCTGTCGATCGCGATGAAAGTTCGTTGCAGTCCATCGTGTGGCATGAAAAGCATGTTTCGTTGATCACGCGCACCGCTGACTTCACAAGTATAAATCTACCGACCCCATTGGATGGGGTGTTGATGGCCAATTCACTTCATTATGTAAAGAATACAGGCCGCTTTTTACAATCGCTCGCGCTGCACCTGGCCGCGTCAGGGCGATTGCTCGTTATAGAGTATGAACGCAACGCGCCTAACCCATGGGTTCCTTACCCTGTTCCCTTCGCCCGCTTGCAACGGGCAGGCAAAGAGGCGGGGTTTCAAAAAATTGAACAACTGGCGGAAACGCCCTCCCAATTCGGTAACGGATCCATTTACGCTGCCTTGCTGACTTTCACCTGGTCAAACTAAGATAGGGCTGTACCTGCACGTTATGGCGCTACTTCTGAGTTGCGTGGTGTCCTAAAATCATATCTTCTTCCATTTAATGTTGCACCCGATACTGGGCCTTTGGTTGGCACTGGGCGCTGCGCCATTCACCAGCGCATCCAGCGCTGCCCGCAGGTCTGCACCGGTAACGGGTTGGTTGTTGCCGGGGCGCGCATCATCGTACTGGCCGCGGTAGACTAACTTTAATTCGCGGTCGTACAAAAAGAAATCGGGTGTGCAGGCAGCATCGTAGGCCCGCGCTACGTCTTGTGTTTCATCATACAGGTAAGGAAAGGGGTAGCCCAACTGTTGCGCTACCTCCTTCATGGCTACCGGGCCATCGTCCGGATATTGTACGGCATCGTTCGAACTGATGGCGACAAACTGAATTCCTTTAGGCTGGAATTCGCGGGCCAGGGCTACCAGGCTATTGTTCAACAACTTTACGTACGGACAGTGGTTGCAAATAAACATGACCACCGTGCCGGTGCGCCCTTTCAGTTCATCTAAAGAAACCCACTTACCCGACACGGTGTCGGGTAAGTGAAAGGGTGGGGCCATGGTGCCCAAGGGAACCATGGTGGAAGGTGTTGCTGCCATACCGGTAAAGTTACGGAAAGGAAAATTTTAATCCGGGTTGGTGGCTTCGCGCCCGGTTTCGTCCTCCAGTTCTGTTTTTATTTCGTTGTCAACGTCCTGTTCGCGGTTACGGGGCATCATACCCAGGCCGCACAGGGCCGCCAGAATGAGCAGTATCAGCACCAGTAACCTGAGGTACTTTTTTAGTTTGTTCATCGATGAAGAATAATGGGACATAGGCCTGCTCAGGGAGCAAACTGCTGCCGGTTAGATAACAAATTTGGAAAAGGGCCTACCGGAGAATCCGGTAATCGATCAGGCAATGATGAGGTGCGCTTCTGTGGAGTCTGCGCTCAGGTTGCTTCTGGTTTGCAGGGATGGTGTGGAGCGGTAAAGAAGAAAATGTGTGCGCAATATTGAAAGGCGCATGAACACCCGCGCGCTGTAATATGCGCTTGCATAGCTTGTATTGGATGTGGGTTGCCATGCCGGCCGATCCAATTCATGCGGTGCGAGCGAGAAATGGTCTTGGTCCGCCTGGGTCTGCTGGTCGGGTGCGTCTGAAACAACCCATTCCGTCCGGGTGGGGTTGCCAACCCGGGCTTCAACAGCAGGATCAGCCGAAAACGACAGCAGCCCTGTAAGCAGGGAGAACAAGAATAGCTGCCCGAGGCGGTTTATCCGGAAAGGATTGGAGACCATTGCATCCATCTGGGCAAGCTAGCAATATTACCTAACATTTTGACGAACGATGTGCCACAACCTGCACGAATAATTATCTTCACCGCTCTAAAGTATGAGCGAAAAAGACAACCTGCACGGGCTGAAACGGAGGCTCTACGAAATCGTGTTCGAGTCGGACACGCGCGAGGGCAAAATCTTTGACGTGGTGCTGTTGGCCAGCATTGTGTTCAGTGTGGTAATCATCTTGCTCGAAAGCGTAACAGAAATAAAACAGAATTGGGGCAACTGGCTGGTGTCTTTAGAATGGTTCTTCACCGTGTTATTTACTCTTGAGTACCTGGCCCGGCTCTGGGTGGTGATGCACAAACGCAGGTATGTGCTTTCGTTCTTTGGATTGGTAGACCTGGCCTCGGTGTTGCCCACCTACCTGGGTTTGTTTTTTCCCGGTGCACAATCGCTTTTGGTTATCAGAAGCCTGCGCTTGCTCCGCATATTCCGCATTTTCAAATTGGCTCGCTTTGTTGGCGAAAGCCAAAACCTGATGCAGGCCCTGCGTGCGAGCCAGCATAAAATCATTGTGTTCCTGGTAACCGTGCTCACCACCGTTATCATTGCCGGCACGGTTATGTATTTGGTGGAAGGGCCCGAGCACGGCTTTACCAGCATACCACGCAGCATCTATTGGGCCGTTGTTACCATGACAACGGTGGGCTATGGCGACATTGCACCACAAACCACGTTGGGTCAAACCCTTGCCTCCATCATCATGATTATGGGTTACGGCATCATAGCGGTACCTACCGGCATTGTGTCTGCCGAAATGGTGCAAATGAAGAGCCGCGAAAAACTAACCACCCAGGTTTGCATGCATTGTTTGAAAGAAGGTCATGATGCCGATGCAGTGTATTGCAAATATTGTGGTCAACCTATTAATTCTCCCGATAAAAAAGTATGAAGAAGAAACCAGCAAAGTCTACCTTGTCTGTTCACGTAGGTTCCGTGGGCGATCCACAGTTTGGAGGCATCGTGAATCCTATTTACCCTTCGGCCGCGTACGATTACGATTCGCTGGTGCGCTATCCGCGTTATTTCAACACACCTAACCACCAGGCGGCTGCCGAAAAACTGGCGGCACTGGAAAACGGTGAAGAAGCGCTGCTTTTCAGCACGGGCATGGCCGCCATTATGACCTCCATCTTTGGCGTGATGCAAGCGGGCGACCACATGGTGCTGCAGAACGATTTATACGGAGGTACGCACTATGCCATTTTGCACGAGCTGAACCGGTTCGGCATGGAGTACACCATGGTAGATGCCAGCGATCCGCGCAACTTCGAAAGAGCAATTCGCAAAAACACGAAGATGCTCTACGTGGAAACGCCTTCCAATCCACTACTAAAAATCACCGACTTAACGGCAGTGGCCCGCATCGCTAAAAAGCACGCACTGCTCACTATGATTGACAATACGTTTGCCTCACCCGTCAATCAAAACCCCATAGATATTGGTTTTGATATCGTGGCACACAGCGGAACAAAATACATTGGTGGCCACAGCGACTTAATGTGTGGCGTGGTGGTAACCACCCACAAGTTGATGGAGTTGATTCGTCCGTGTGCAGTTAATTTTGGCGGTAGCCTGGATGCCAACACCAGTTGGCTGGTGGAGCGTAGTTTAAAAACCATTGTACTGCGGGTGCAGCAGCAGAACAGCAACGCACTGAAGCTGGCGCAGTTTCTGGAAGCAGAGAGCAAAGTGGGCGCGGTGTATTACCCGGGTCTGAAGAATCATCCAGGGTACCGCATTGCGCGGAAGCAGATGCCGGGTGGCTTTGGTGGCATGCTTTCTTTCGAAGTAAAGGGCGACTCGGATAAGTTCATCAAAAAACTGAAGTACATCAAGAAGGCGGTAAGCCTGGGTGGTGTGGAGTCTACCATTGCGCAACCATTTCGCACCTCCCACAAAAAATTATCGGCAGACGAGCGCAAAGCCCTTGGCATTTCCGACCGATTGGTAAGGCTATCGGTTGGTATTGAACAGGTTGATGACCTGATCAAGGATATCAAAGAGGCTCTTTAGCTGCCGGTGGTGAGCAGGTACCACACGTAGCTTGCATAAATTACCAGAAACATGGCCCCTTCAAAGCGGCTGATGGCCGGGCGCTTACCCAGTATCACAGCAAGAATAAGGGCAGACGTTGCAACGATGATCATTAAGATATCGGTGTTGCTGGTGGGGTTATAGGGAATGGGCGTAAGCAGAGAGGTGAATCCCAGTATCCAAAGAATGTTGAAGATGTTGGAGCCGATGGCGTTGCCCACGGCCATGGCAATGTTGTTTTTATAGGCGGCAACGGCCGATGTGACCAGCTCAGGCAAAGAAGTACCCACCGCCACAATGGTGAGACCCACAAATTTTTCACTCAGTCCTGCCTGCCGGGCTACTGAAGAAGCGCCATCTACTACCCACTGCCCACCCAGGTACAGCGCCAGGATACCAATGGCAATTTGAAGCGCGGACTTGTACCAGGGCGATGGATGGCTGACGGCTCCCGGTTCTGGTTCCTGCTTTTGGCGCGACACCACAAAGATGTATACCATGAACATGGAGAAGAAATAGAGCAAAACGATGCCATCGAAACGGGTGATGACGTGACTGCCCTGATCGAAAACCAGGCCGGTGTTGGCCAGGAAACCCAGCAGCACAGCCGCAAAGAGCGAGAAGGGAATTTCAATAAAGTACGTGTCGCGATGCAACGGCAACGGGCGGATAATGGCAGCGGCTCCAAGAATAAGCAGCACGTTGGCGATGTTGCTTCCCAGCACATTGCCCACACCCAGGTCGGCCTTGCCCTCCAGGCTCGAGAGCGTGGTGACCAGCAGCTCGGGAAGAGAAGTGCCAAAAGAGACAATGGTAAGGCCGATCACCATTTCTGAAATATTGGCTTTGCGCCCGATGGCCGAGGCGCCTTCCACCAGCCAATCGGCACCTTTAATCAACAATGCCAAACCTATCGCAAGCAATAAATACGTCATGCCAACTATATTCGCACAAAATATAAAATTAAGCCCTACTTTCTATGCTTCTGATCCGCGAAGCCCGCCCCACTGATGTTTCCACGCTGATGGAGTTTCAAACCCATATGGCCAGGGAAACAGAAAACATTGAATTGAACCAGGCGATTTTACAGAGAGGTATTGAGGCGCTATTGGCAGACACGGGTAAGGGCAGATATTATGTGGCTGAAATGGATGGCCAACCGGCAGGCTGCCTGATGACCACGTACGAGTGGAGTGACTGGCGCAATGGCACCGTGCTGTGGATACAGTCGGTTTATGTAGCTAAACCCTACCGTGGTAAAGGTGTTTATAAATCACTCTATCTGCACGTGCAAGCCATGGTAGAAAAACAGCCTGACCTGCGCGGCATTCGTCTATATGTAGACAAGAGAAACCAGGCAGCCCAGCAGGTGTACCGGCAGTTGGGCATGGATGGCGAACACTACCAGGTGTTTGAGTGGATGAAGCCCTGAAAAACAATCAGCCTTTAATCAGGCCCTTGGCTTTCAATACGCTGGCAACAAATTTCCGCTCGTTGTCGGTATTGAAAATCTTAAACGGCAGGTGGATAAGTTGTGCTTTGTTTACCGTAAGCAGAAAATAGTCTTTGCCAACCTGGGCGCTTTTTATCTGATCCCACTTCAAGGGCATACCCTCGCGCGCATTGATTTTCATGACAATCTGCTGGCTGGATATTTCGTAAGAAAAGCGCTCGAAAAGCATTTTGCCCTGCTCTAACTGGGTTACGCCATAGAACTGAATCCACCAGAATAACAGGTAAAGGCCGGCACCCAAAAAGGCGGCAATGAACCACCAGAAGCTGGCTATCCACAAATAACCCAGGCAAATGGCCACCACAATCAGGCTTACCCACCATTGCTGCTTTAAAACATTGCGCAGGGCCATCTTGATATAGTCTTTCTTCTCTAAGCGGTAGTTACGGGTCTTAACAATCATGCGGCTACGGGTCTTCGTTAAGGACGGCAAAAATACTGCGAATTATGAGAATAGCAGGGTGCCCGTTTAAAAATTTGAAGAAGGGGCAACTTCAGCGAATGGCTTTCAGACTAAGATCGAGGCTTTTCACCGAATGTGTGAGTGCGCCCACGGAAATAAAATCTACCCCGCACTCGGCCACCTGGCGCAGGGTGCTTTCGGTAATGCCGCCACTAGCCTCCGTCTGGCAGCGGCCCGCAATCAAGGCCACCGCTTTCTTCATATCGGCAGTGCTCATGTTGTCCAGCATAATCACATCGGCACCGCCCGCCCGCAACACCTCTTCCACCTCGCCCAGGTTGCGGGTTTCCACCTCTATGCGCAGTTGCTTGCCCGTATCTTGCAGATACTGGCGGGTGTTTGCCAGCGCGGCCTGTATGCCACCTGCCATGTCGATGTGGTTGTCTTTCAGCATCACCATGTCGTACAGGGCAAAGCGATGGTTAACGCCTCCGCCAATGGCTACTGCCCACTTTTCGGGCAGGCGAAAGTTGGGCGTTGTTTTTCGAGTGTCCATCAATTGAGCCCCCGTGCCTTCAATCAGGCGGGCGAGTTGTTGGGTGTAGGTGGCAATGCCGCTCATGCGTTGCATGCAGTTCAGCACCAGCCTTTCGGTAGACAAAATTGAGCGCGCGGTGCCCGCTACCGTAAAGGCTACTTCGCCTTTGCTTACGCGGTCGCCATCTTTTTTAAAAACTTCTACCTGCAGGTTTTTGTCGTAGTGGTTGAAAATTCTCACGGCCAGGTCTACCCCGGCCAACACGCCCTGGTCTTTAATTAACAGTTGCGCTTTGCTTTTTTTTTGTGCCGGTACGGCACCCAGCGTAGAGTGGTCGCCCTCGCCAATATCTTCCTGCAGGGCTGTGCTGATAAAACGGTCGATGGCCTCGTCCGTCAGGTAAGCAGCACGAATCATTCCTTCACAAAGTTGATTTCGTGCACCAGGTACTTTCCTTCCAGTTCCTTCACACGAATCAAAACATTGTAACTGTCGCTATTGCTAACATAGCGCCCAATGGCGAATTGCAGGCCGCCTTTGGAAGAGCCGGTGTGCACAATCGAGAACTCGGAAACAGGGTGCTTCTTGAAAAAATCTTTCAGTACAAATTCAGCCTGGGCCTTGCTGTAGCTGTTCACTTCCCCATCCAGGTTCATATCTACAGAGGCGTTGAATTGTTTTACCAATTCTTTGCTGTTGCCGGCTTTCAAAGATTCGCGCACAGGGGCAAAAATATCCTGCGCCAGCACCAGGTTACTGATACCACAAAGAAGTAGGCCGGTCAAAAAGACGGTTCTGCGCATAGGTAGGATTATTCGTTCCAAAAGTATGCCATTATCAGGTCTTACGAAAAGAAAAACTACCCCCAATCTTTTGCCGAACAATCGTTTGAAGGGTTTATTGGCACTAAATCGCCCGATGGAGGCACAAAGGGCCGTATATTTGTGTTTTATTTCCGACAAAACACATGAGCAAAAAGGTACTACTGATGATTTTGGATGGTTGGGGATTGGGGAACAACCCGAAAGTTTCCGCCATCGATCAGGCCAACACCCCGTATTTCAAGTCGCTATTTCACAAATATCCGCACAGCAAACTGGAAGCATCGGGGCTGGCGGTGGGCTTGCCGGCAGGGCAAATGGGCAATTCGGAAGTGGGCCATATGAATATTGGCGCTGGCCGTGTGGTGTATCAGGACCTGGTGCGTGTAAACAAAGCCATAGAAGACAAAGAACTGGATAACAACCCCGTGTTGTTGAACGCTTTTAACTACGCGAAGCAAAACAATAAAGCGGTACACCTTATCGGCCTGGTGTCCGATGGAGGGGTACACTCGCACATAGACCACCTGAAAGGTTTGTGCACCATTGCCGCTAACAACCACGTTAAGCAACTGTTTGTACACGTGTTTACCGATGGTCGCGACACTGACCCCAAAAGCGGTGCAGCGTACGTAAAAGACTTGCAACAGCACATGGGCAAAACAACCGGTAAAATTGCCAGTGTGATAGGGCGGTACTATGCCATGGACCGCGACAAGCGGTGGGAGCGCGTGAAGCTGGCTTATGACCTGCTGGTGCATGGAACAGGCGAAGCAAAAACCGATGCGTTGGCGGGCATACAACAATCGTACGAGGCAGGTGTTACGGATGAGTTCATAAAACCCATTGTGGTTACCGAAAGCGGTAAACCCGTAGCCACCATACGCGAAGGCGATGTGGTGCTTTGCTTCAACTTCCGCACCGACCGGGGCCGCCAGATTACGATGGCGCTCACTCAGCAGGACTTCCCCGAGCAGGGAATGAAAAAATTGCACTTGCATTACATCACGCTTACCAACTACGATGATACCTTCCAGAACGTGAAGTTAATATTTGATAAAGATAACTTGAGCAACACGCTGGGCGAAGTGGTATCGAAAGCAGGCAGAAAGCAGATACGCATAGCAGAGACAGAAAAATATCCGCATGTAACCTTCTTTTTTTCAGGAGGCCGCGAAGAAGCGTTTCCGCGTGAGGAACGCATTCTATGCCCATCGCCCAAAGTGGCCACCTACGATTTAAAACCCGAGATGAGTGCCACCGATATTCGCGATAAGATCATTCCCGAGCTGGAGAAAAAATCGGCCGACTTTATTTGTCTGAATTTTGCCAACCCCGACATGGTGGGGCACACGGGCGTGTTCTCCGCAGCCGTAAAGGCGGTAGAAACGGTCGATCAATGCAATGAAGCCGTAACAGAAGTTGCCCGCAAAAACGGCTATGCCACCCTCATCATTGCCGATCATGGCAATGCCGATATTATGATCAATGAAGACGGCACGCCCAATACGGCCCACACCACCAACCCGGTGCCTTGTATTTTGGTAGACGATGCCTACAAAGGCAAACTGAAAGACGGCAAATTGGGCGACCTGGCACCAACGATCCTCAAGCTAATGGGTCTGGAAATTCCGAAAGAAATGACTGGCCAGGTGCTGATAGACTGACATGAGATACCTGCTGGTTGTGGCGTTGGCATGGCTGGGTGCGTGCTCTGCCCGCGAAAAAAAATACGTTAAAGCATACACCGATTTGGATAGCCTGGTGGATGCCCAGATTACGGCCTTGAAGGAAGAGCCACAAACGCTTAAAAAGCGCGCCTGGCTGAACCAACTGGCCAGCGATACTGCCTATCGGCCCGATAGCCTGGCGTGGACCAACGAGTTGAGCATTTTTCGCCAACTCGATGCCATTAACAAACCCACATTTCGCGGTGCTTACGTGCGCGAAACAGGCACCGATACCAAAAGCAACCTCACGGTACTAAGCCTCATCAGTAACAAGCCCTCAACGGTGCCCTACATTCGCTTCTATTATTTAAACAAACCGACTAACCTGAAGAAAGTGGAAGCCCGCTTCGAGGAAAGCAATGCACTTTTTTCCACCTACCGGCAAATGGAAATGCAATTCGAGGAAATCAACGGGCAACCCTTGCTGAAAAGTTTTCGCGTGGAGGGCGCGCAAAAAATGATGTTATCCGATTCGGTGCGCTTTGGTATGGAGGCAGCGGTTGAGCGATAAAATAATTGTTCACCCACTTTCAACTACCCCACCAGGGCAGGGTTGAGGTGTAAGTAGGGCAGTATTTAATTTTTTAAGAGCATGGCGAAAAGACGATTGGCAGACGAAGTAGAAAAGAAGCCCCTTACCAAATCAGGACTCAGGAAATTTCTCGGCATTTTCCGCTTCACACTTCCCTATAAAGGATATTTTATTTTTGGATTGCTTTCCCTTTCCTTTTCCAGCCTAACGGCCATGTCGTTTCCTTTTCTGGCTGGTAAACTGCTGGATGTGGCCCAGGGCAAGGGAGATTTTTTTCTGACTACCATTAACCAGATTGCTTTTGCATTCCTGGGCGTGTTGGTGTTTCAAAGTATCTTTTCTTTTGGTCGCGTGTACTTTTTTGCGCAAGTAAGCGAGCGCGCCCTGGCCGATTTGCGCCACACCGTTTACGAAAAAATCATCTGGCTGCCACAATCCTTTTTCGACAGCAGACGCATTGGTGAATTGATTAGCCGCATTACCAGCGATGTGAGCACCCTGCAAGATGCCTTTGCCTTTATGCTGGCAGAATTGCTGCGCCAGGTGTTGGTTCTGGTGGTGGGCATCACCGTTATATTTGTGCTCACCCCCAAGCTTACCGTTTTTATGCTGCTTACCTTTCCACTGCTGGTGGTGGCAGCGTTGTTTTTCGGCAAATTCATCCGCAAGCTTTCTAAGAAAACCCAGGACGTGTTGGCGAACTCGAACGTGGTGGTGGAGGAAACCCTTCAATCGGTAACCGTAGTGAAGTCATTTACCAACGAACTTTTCGAGGTACTTCGCTACCGCAAGTCGCTGCAAGAGGTGGTGCATACCGCACTAAGGGCCGCCACATATCGCGGGTTCTTTTTTTCGTTCACCATTTTCGCATTGTTTGGTGGCATTGTGGCGGTAAGCTGGTACGGTGCCTATCTGGTGCAGGGCAATGAAGTTACCGTGGGCGAGCTATTTACCTTTGTGTTGTATACCACCTTTATTGGTGGCTCTATTGCCGGCCTGGGCGACCTGTACAGTCAGTTGCAGAGGTCGGTGGGTGCCTCAGAGCGCATTCTGGAAATTCTGGATTTGAAAGATGAACGCAACGAGGCAGGCGCTCCGCTGAAGCTTTCTGGTAAGATCGATTTTGCGGATGTGAGCTTCTCCTATCCTACCCGCCCCGATTTTCAGGTGTTAAAGTCCATACACTTTTCCATTGCACCGGGAGAGAAGGTGGCGCTGGTTGGCCCCAGCGGGTCGGGCAAGTCTACCATCATTAACCTGCTGATGCGCTTTTACGATGTGCAGCGAGGCCGTATTCTGGCAGACGGAAAAGACATTCATTCGTACGGCCTTTCGGCCTACCGCAGCAACCTGGGTATTGTGCCCCAAGAGGTCATATTGTTTGGCGGCACCATTCGCGAAAACATTGCCTATGGAAAGCCGGGCTGCACCGAAGCGCAATTGATTGACGCTGCCAAAAAAGCCAACGCCTGGGAGTTCATCGAATCTTTCCCCGAAAAACTCGACACGGTGGTGGGCGATCGTGGTGTTAAACTCTCTGGTGGACAACGGCAGCGGGTAGCCATTGCGCGGGCCATTTTGAAAGACCCTTCCGTGCTGATTTTGGATGAGGCCACCAGTTCGCTCGATGCCCACTCCGAACGGCTGGTGCAGGATGCGCTGGAAAAGCTGATGGAAAACCGCACTACCATTGTAATTGCCCACCGCCTGAGCACCATCCGCAAAGTAGACCGCATTATGGTGATAAAAGACGGGAAGATTGCCGAAACAGGTACCCACGAAGAACTGAACAACCTGGAAAATGGTATTTATAGTAACTTGCTAAAGTTACAGTTGGAGCTGGCCGAATGAGAAAAACACAAACCCAATTGCTGAAAGAACACCGGCTGCGGTCTACCTCCAGCCGCTCGGCCATTCTGGGTTTGTTTTATCGCAACCCCCACGCTCTGTCCTACTCCGATATAGAAAAGCAGGTGGCAGACCATTTCGACCGGGTAACCGTTTACCGCACCCTTAAAACCTTTCTCGACAAGGGAGTAATACACAAAGTGCTGGACGATGGCGGCAGCCTGAAATACGCCCTCTGCAGCGAGCACTGCTATACCGGCCACCACCACGAGCATGTGCATTTTAAATGCCTGGTTTGTGGCCAAACCACCTGCCTGAACAATGTGGAGGTACCCAACATAAAGTTGCCAGTTGGCTATGTTTCTTCTGAAACCAACCTGCTGATACAAGGCACGTGCAGCCGCTGCCGGCAATAATTTTTTTGGGATGGTTTCCTTTGCGCACGGGTCAGGATAAAGTCACGTCTGTAAGTTTTTGGGTTTGATTAATATTTGTAGCTTTGAATCTTACAGGTGGGGCAAGTGCCCGGTTTTTTTTGCATGATGCTTGCTCATTTGTAAAGACCCCTAAAAATACAGACGAAGGATGCTCCTGTTTTCATTGTTTAGAAATAACAGCCAGGCTGAAACCATCCTTTTTGTCGTTTTTGCCGTGGTCATCGTTGCGTTTCTGCTGATAGACCTGGGCGTTTTTAACAAAAATGCCCATAAAATCACCACCAAGTCAGCTCTCTATCAGTCCATCTTCTGGGTATTTATCAGCACCGTTTTCGGGTATTTTATCTACCTGTACGATGAGCGCGGTGCCGATGCCTCGTTCGAATACTTTTCTGCCTACCTTACCGAGTATGCACTTTCGGTCGATAATATTTTCGTCATCCTGCTGATCCTGAAATACTTTGCCGTAAAGGAAGAGTATTACCATAACATTTTGTTCTGGGGCATTCTGGGGGCCGTTGTTTTCAGAGGCGTTTTCATTTTTGTGGGTGCCCTGCTGATAGCCAAGTTCCACTGGATACTGTACGTGTTCGGAGTATTCCTGATCTATTCGGGTATTAAGATCTACTTCGAGGACAGCGATGAGAAAATAGACCCGGAGAAGAACCCGATTATGCGCCTGTGCAAAAAATACCTGCCCATGACCACCGATGATCATGGAGGCAAGTTTATCGTGCGCGCGCCCAAGCTCATGTTCACTCCGCTGTTTCTGGTTATTGTGCTGATTGAAACCACCGACTTGATTTTTGCGGTAGACTCTATCCCTGCTGCATTTGCCATTACGCAAAACGAATTCCTGATTTATACTTCAAATATTTTTGCCGTGCTGGGCCTTCGTGCCATGTTCTTTTTGCTGGCGGGTATTATCGACAAGTTTTACCTGTTGCAGAAAGGCCTCTCCATCATCCTGTTTTTTATTGGAGCCAAAATGCTGCTCGAAATTTTCGACATGCATGTGCCCGTAGAACTTTCTTTCGCGGTGATTGTGGCCACGCTTACGCTCAGCATTGTCTTCTCCATTATGATACCGAAACGCCAGGAGAAGTCGGAAGAACTGGAATGAGACTTTGTTTTATTGCATGGAGTCTGCAAAGAAATTCTTTGGCAGAATTTTCATGAGTATAGGCAGGGTAAGAAAACGTTGTGGCAAAGAAATAATGACAAACGTGGGTATGGTTTTCAGTACCGCAATGAGCAGTTCTTGCATGCGATGCTTTTCTTCTTCAGATAACTCATTAGCTTTGGCCCGGTTAATGAGTGCGATGAGTTCCTCGCTCTCCTGAACTTCTTTCAGCAGCCGGTTCTTGTTGTTGTCGGCAATGCGCGTGAGGCGTTTGATAAATTGCTCGCTCACCTGGTTGTAGTCTTGTTTATTCTGAAGTTGACTGAGCTGGTCCCAGTGCTCTAACACAAAACCTTCAATGGCCATCACACTGTTTTCCAGATCGTCATCGCTAAAGCCCAGGTAATGGCACAGTGCCTTCAGGAAGCCCTCTTCCTGCTGCTCCACTTTTTTGTCGGCCCAGATAGTGAGGATAGCCATTTCGAGGAAATACTTTTTCAGTATCCACGAGTTGTTAGTGGGCAGGTTAATGTCTTCAATGGCTATACCATTCTCAAAAATCTTTTGGGCTTCCTTTTTCTTGTCAGACGGCAGGGCCGCACTTTGCAGAAAGTATTCCAGCAACTTGCGCTCCTCGTATTCAATGGTGGTGTTGGCATGTGCTGCAGCGGCAATGATTTTTACCACCGAAAAGCGCAGTTCTTCCCTCTCGTATTTAAAGAAATCGGCAACAATACGGTCGGCATTGGTGTGTATCCACTGCCCAAAAATAAATATGTCGAGAAACAGCAGGCTGTTGTGAAAAAAGTGCGTCCAGAAGTTGTTGTTGTACTCTGCGGTGTGTTCTATGCGTTTGTCCAGAATTTTTTCGGCCAGTTCGAGTGGAGATTTTTTTCGGCCGAAAAGCGTTTTGGTAGGCGTGGCCAACTCGGGAAAAACATTGTTGTAAAAATTGCCTATGCTTTCCACGGTTTTCAAAATCACATTCGAGAGCTCGTCCGGGTTTTTGATTTGCTTATCGTAAAACAACAACGAACTACTGATGAGACTTTCAGCCAACAGGATTTTCATGCGGTCTTTCTCATCCCATTGCGCGGAGTTGGGGTGATCCAGCGCGCCCACCGACTGGCCATACATTAACCCCATGGGTTGGATAACGCGGTAAAGGGAGTGTTCCGGATGCGATGCTTTTTTGCCTTCTGTGGCAAGGTCTTTTAACAAATCCTGACGAAACTCCAGGTATTCTTTCAGCCAGCCTTTTTCTCCGGGCCTCATGTATTGCGATGGTTACCTATTGAAAAAATTGCATCCGGAAGTTACGCTTTTTTAAATATTTGCCAACGGGGTATAGGCTATTCCAGGTTTTTCCAGCCCTTCTTCTCCAGCTCGCGCACGCTCTTTTCTACTTTGGTTCGCAACGTTTTCTTAAACTGATCG
Source organism: Bacteroidota bacterium (assembly GCA_049324055.1). Taxonomy (GTDB): domain Bacteria; phylum Bacteroidota; class Bacteroidia; order Cytophagales; family Cyclobacteriaceae; genus ELB16-189. Next base: position 107,435 of record JBMOLS010000037.1, read on the forward strand.
AGTTGTTTGCCCACATTTTTATTTGACGACCCAATGATTTGGGCAGCCAAAATTCCTGCGTTGCGGGCACCATTTAAAGCTACGGTGGCAACGGGAACCCCTGCTGGCATCTGTAAAATGGAGAGCACAGAGTCCCATCCGTCTATAGAGTTGGAGCTCTTGATGGGAACTCCAATCACCGGCAGGGAGGTAATGGCCGCAACCATGCCCGGAAGATGGGCAGCGCCACCCGCTCCGGCAATGATTACCTGCAAGCCGCGCTGCCGTGCGCTGGTGGCATACTCTACCATGCGTTGTGGCGTGCGGTGTGCCGATACAATACTTATTTCGAAGGGTATCTGCAGCTCATCCAGAAAGGTGGCCGCTTCTTTCATCACTTCCAGATCGGACTGGCTGCCCATAATGATGCCCACCAACGGCTTGCTCATGCTTTTACTTTTAGTGTTTGTTTCACAAAGTTCACTTTCTTCTTCAGACTTTCCACATCTGCATCTACAATGGTTACGTGCCCCATTTTGCGGAACGGTTTGGTTTTCTTCTTTCCATACAGGTGTACATAGGCCCCACTCAGGTTGAGTACTTCCTGCAGGCCTTCGTACCGGGCGGGGCCCTCGAAGGAATCTTCGCCCAGCAAGTTCACCATGGCGCTGGGCAGCAGCAGCCGGGTGTCGCCTAAGGGCAGGCCCAGAATGGCGCGCAGGTGTTGCTGGTATTGCGAGGTAACGTTACCCTCAATGGTCTGGTGGCCGCTGTTGTGCGGCCGTGGGGCCACTTCATTCACCAGCACCTCGCCCGTTTTGGTTACAAACATTTCCACGGCCAGCAAACCCACCATGTTCAACTCTTGCACTACTTTACGCGCAATGTCTTCGGCCTGAAGGCGGATGCGGTCTGAGATTTCTGCGGGCGCGAATAAATACTCCACCAAGTTGGCTGAGGGGTGAAACACCATTTCAACGGCCGGGAAGCAACTGGTTTCACCGCGTTCGTTGCGGGCCACAATCACGGCAATTTCTTTATCAAAGTCTATGAGCTTTTCGAGCAGGCCGGGTGCATCAAAAGCCTTCGGTAAGTCGGCTTCTGTGCGCAACACCTGCACACCGCGGCCATCGTAACCTTCCTTGCCCAACTTATTTACCGCAGGCAGAAAAGCACGATTGTTTTCTACTTCGGCTTTGTTAGCAGTAAGTATAAACGGGGCGGTGGGTATTCCCTTTTGTTGGTAGAAAAGTTTTTGGGTGCGCTTGTCTTGTATCAGCTCGATGATGTGCGGCTGCGGGAAAACCCTTTTACCCTGCCTCTCCAACTCTTTCAGCGCCTGTGTGTTTACATTTTCTATTTCTATGGTGATTACATCGCACGCTTCACCGAAGCGCATCACCGTATCGTAGTCTGTCAGTTTGCCTTGCGTGAACGGTGCCAACTGGTGGCAAGGTGCTTGCGCATCGGGGTCGAGCACGGAAAATTCAATATTGAGGTCAATGCCTGCCTGAATGAGCATGCGGCCCAACTGGCCTCCGCCTAAAATGCCCACGCGAACGTGCTGGTAGAATAAGTGCATCGGGCGCAAAATAATTAATTATCGGGCAAAGAAACGCGCAGAATTTGATCGCCCACTTGCAGGGCATGCAAAACGTTGAGGCCAGCGGTAACCTGCGCAAAAATGGTGTAGCCCCCGTCTAAATGCGGAGTAGGTGAGTGGGTGATGAACCACTGTGTGCCTTCGGTGTCTTTGCCGGCCGAGGCCATGCCTACGCTGCCCGTGGCGTACCTGCGCCTCGAAAACTCCGAGCGGATGGAATAATCTTCGCTGCCGTAACCATCGCCCCGCTTACAACCGGTTTGCACTACAAAGTTGGGTACCACGCGGTGAAAAAACCGACCATCGAAATAGTGCCTGCGTGCAAGCTGCACAAAATTGAGCACCGAGCCTGGCGCCTCGTCTACCAATAAAACCATTTCAATATTTCCACGGGTTGTTTCAATCAATGCACGCTGCTGCGATGGAATCATCTTCACCGAATCCCAGTGGATGGGATGGTTGAAAGCCGGAGGATTGGGTTTGGGTTGAGGCTGGCCTTCGAAATAGGCGATGGCTTCATCCAGCGGCTGAATGGCTTCCAGATCGCGCGGCAGCGAAAGTTGCTGGCGTGCATCTTTCAGAAACTGGTAATCAGTAACAATCTCTTTGTAGCCCAGCGTTGTGTCTTTTAATGCTTCGCATACATTCAAAATTATGCCTGCATCGCCCGTAGCGATGGCCGAACGGTAATACGCTGCAAACTGTTGCCGCCATTCTTTCTTAAACTGCGGATGACGGTTGATGCGGGTTAAAGCTTCGGAGGCAGTAGACTGGATAACGGGCGTTTTGCTTTCCAGTAAAGTCTGGTGCATAAACGAAGCCTGGCCCGGGTCTTGCGCCAACGCGCTGAGCAACCAGGCAACATGGTAAGGATCGTTGGATGCCTGGCTCATTGCTTTCACTTGTTCAGCGCGTTCGCTCAGGGGCTCGGCTTTCAACGCAGCTTCGAACAAAATAGCCTGTGCGCGCTTGCTGCTCGTCTTCTGTGCCCAAAGCCACACGGTAGCCGCATCTTCTTTCTTTACCACTGCCCGAACTATTTCGGCCGCGGCCACCGCCACATGTTCGCTGGTATCGCCAACACCGCGAAGAAGATGTTCGGCAGATGCGCTCCAGGCGAAAGACCTCAGCGAACGGATGGCATTTACCCGCACACGGTAGTCGTTGTCATTCAACAAGGCCGTGAGTACGGAAAGGCTTTCTGCACTGGTGAAATTTCGGAGGCTGCCGGCCAGTGCCATGCGTATTTCTGCGGAGGATGTGCCAACTACTTTTTGAATGGACGCAAGCATGCCATTGGTGGGCGTGTAACGGCCACGGCTCAACGTGTGGGCCGCGCCTAACCTGGCTTGCCGGCTGCCCGATTCGGTGAGAAGTAACAGAGTTTTCTGGATGAGCACAGAGTCGAGCAGACCCCGCACGCCCAAACGGTAGATGCCCCAAGCCAGCCCTTCTTCTGCCAACGAATCAGTGGGCTGAAAGGCCATCAATACACCCAGGTCTTCTTTGGGGATGGTTTTACCCAACGCCTCCAATGCTTCTCTGCGTACCGTGGGGTCGGCATCGGTAAGGGCAGGTATCAACGCGTTGGCTGGCTGAAAGCCGCGTATTTGGCCGAGCGCAAAAGCAGCGGCTGCCCGCACACCGGCATCGTTGTCGTCCAATAAAACATTTCCCAAGGGAAGGGCTGCAGCAGAGTCCTGTACCGAAGCCAGCGCCAGGGCAGCGCGTTCGCGATAGCGGGTCTCAGGGTGCGTTAGATAAAGAACAAGGCTATCGGTCTGTCGTTTATCTTGCCATTCTGCCACTTTCTGCAAGTGTGCATCGTGGAAAATGTTAGCAGGTTGGGTGCAGCCGATCAGAGAAGCAACGGCTGCCAACAAAAGGTATTTCATTTATTGCGGTCAGGTGGTTTGGCGCGCCCGGTCTACCACATCGTTAAATTCGATGCCCGTCATTTTAATAGAGTAGAGCAACAGGCGTACCTCCTTCACATGCACGTTGCCGTCTGCTTCCGACATCTTGTAAAGGTGAACGAACGCATTCAGTTTTTCTTCGTCTGTGCATTGGTTAAGCAACTCCAGCCCCGACTGATAGATATCGCGTTCTTTCTTCTCGCCTACCGCTTGTTGAAAGTCTGCAAATAATTTGTCGGGTATTAGCTCTTTGTTTTTGATGAGTTGCAGCGCTTGCCGCTCTTTCTCATCAATAATACCATCGGAGCTAATCAGCAAGTGCACCAGGTAAAGAAGACCCAGTTGGTAGTTGGCGTTGGAGTTCATTGGATTAAAGCTAACTAACTTAAAGGTAGTCAGAAAAATGAAATGGCAATGCGGTCAAGACAAAGCCTGGTAAACCAACAGCGCGGAAAGATAGGCCAAGGCCGTCATGTAAGCCAGTTGAATCATGGGCCATTTCCAACCTTTTGTTTCGCGCTTCACAATGGCAAGGGTACTCATGCATTGCATGGCGAACGTGTAGAATACAAGTAACGAAAACCCTACCGCAGGGGTAAATCGCGGCCCGCCTGTTTCAGGGTTTATTTCGTTGCGCAACCTGTTCTTAATGGTAGGCTGATCTTCGGTTGATCCCAGGCTGTAGATGGTGGCAATGGTGCCCACAAACACCTCGCGCGCAGCAAAGGAAGTGATGAGGGCGATGCCGATTTTCCAATCGTAACCCAGCGGTTGAATGGCGGGTTCAATGGCTTTGCCGATCATACCTGCATAGGAATGCTCCAGTTTGTAAGCGGCCACACGGTTCTCCAGTTCTTCGGCCGTAATGCGCACGTTGTTGAGTTCGGCCATCACCGCTTCTTCTGCTTTTTCCATTCGGTCGCCAGGGCCGTAGCTGGCCAACACCCACAAAATAATGGAAATGGCGAGTATCACTTTACCCGCCTCGAAAACGAACGCTTTGGTTTTTTCCAGAATGGTGTAACCTACGTTCGACCATTTGGGCATGCGGTAGGTAGGCAATTCCAAAATAAGGTAACTGCGCTCCTTCACCTGAATCAGCAGCTTCATCAGCCAGGCGGTGCCAATGGCAGCGAGGAACCCCAGCAGATAAAGCCCCATCAAAGCAACGCCTTGCAGATTGAAGATGCCCATGAAAGAACCTTCTGGAACAATGAGTGCTGCCAAAATGGTGTACACCGGCAACCGTGCCGAACAACTCATGAAAGGCGTTACAAAGATGGTGATGAGCCGGTCCTTCCAGTTGTCGATGGTGCGTGTGGCCATAATGGCAGGTATGGCACATGCCCAGCCGGAGATAAGGGGCACCACACTTTTTCCATTCAGCCCGAATTTTCGCATCACCTTGTCCATCATAAACACCACCCGCGCCATGTAGCCGCTTTCCTCCAATATGCCAACAAAGGTGAAGAGCAGGGCGATTTGAGGAATGAAGATAACGATGCCACCAATGCCGGGAATAACTCCGTTAGAGATCAGGTCGAACAGGGGTCCTTTCGGAAGCTGGTTGCCGAGCCAGTTGGTGATGTCGGTAAATGTGCGGTCAATCCAGTCCATGGGTAGCTGGGCCCAGGCAAAGATGGATTGGAAGATGAGAAACAGCAGTACAAAGAAGATCAGGTAGCCACCTACTTTGTGCGTTACAACCCGATCGATTTGATGCGAATATTGCTTCCATTCATTGTCGGCCTCCACGGTAATAACCTGGTTCAGCAAATCTTGTATGAAGCCGTAACGGGTAATGGTTTCTGCGCCCTGGTACTTGCCGGGAAAAAAATGGTAGGTGGCCGCTACCGCCCGCACAAAATTTTTCTCTTCCGCGTTTAGGTGAATGAGATTTTCCACCTGCTGCAAATGTTGATACGCTTCGTAGTCAGACCGAAGGCCAAAGCGGGTTCTTACTTCTGCCACGGCCGGCATCATTTCGCTGTCTATGGCATAAAATTTCCGTGCCGAAGGCCTGAGGGGTGCCCTCAACATATCTTTTAACTCTTCAACCCCCTGGCCGGAGCGGGCGTTTACCAGCACCACCGGCATATCGAGAGCGTACGAAAGCTTCTTCAAATCAATGCTGATTTTGGCTTTGGCGGCCAGATCCATCATGTTCAACGCCAGTACGCACGGCACCTGTAGGTCGATCAGTTGGGTAAGTAGCAGCAGGCAATTTTTCAGGTGGGTGGCATCTGCCACTAACACTACCTTGTCGGGATAAAGATTGCTTTTCTGGTCGGTAAAGATTTCCGAAACAACCTTTTCATCCAGCGAACGAGGATAAAGGCTGTAGATGCCGGGCAGGTCCATTACTTCGGCCGTCTGCCCTTTTTCCAACACACATATTCCTGTTTTTTTCTCTACCGTTACGCCCGGAAAATTGCCAATCTTTTGGTTGAGGCCGGTTAGCTGATTAAAAAGCGAAGATTTGCCCGAGTTGGGCTTGCCCACCAGGGCCACTCTCATGGTTGAATTCGCTGCCACGTTTAGCCAAGAATTGAAATGGTAGACGCCTCTTCTATCCGCAGCGATAAGTCGAAACCGGCCACGCTTACGCAAATTGGGTCGCCCAGGGGTGCGGTAAAGTTGTAGCGAATGCTGCTGCCGGGCAGAAAACCCATTTCCAGAAGTTTAATAGAAAGCTCCTGGTCGGTGAAGCCCGCAATTACGGCCACCTGGCCAGGTATCATGTCTGCCACGCTTTTAGCCCTTTCAACCACGCTTTATTTAGATTAATTTTAAACAGCGCAAGATAGTTAGCTGTTTCCGAATCAAGGAAGTAATTCATCATATAGACCTCATTATTTTTTTAGAAATGATGCCCGAGGAAGACGCAACACGGCAAAAAAAGCCGCTAACGGAAGAAACAATACCCGCCAAAAAAGAGGAAGAAAAGACGCAGCCTGACGCAGATAAAACGGTTGCCGGCCAAGACCAGCCGGACTGGGGTGGGCTCCCCGCCCGGGATCTAAAAAAGAACCTCGGTTGTGGCTGAATCGGGCAGGTAGCCTCGTTCCAGCAATTGCGATTCTTCGGTGATGCGGCTCGTCCAGCAAGCAAAAGGGGTGCGTTGCAAATAAAAGAAGTTAAATCTCCAACTGGCCGAACGTGAGGAAAAAAGGTACTAAATCAACCTGACGCAACTAACTGAACTCCCTGCTTTTTGCCATGCACATAAATACCCAATAATAGCAACCTGTTTTCAGGTTCCAGAAAGACGCCATCAATTTCAATTTCATATCGTGCCGTGGTCAATACAGCTGTCAAGCCAGTATCGTTATGTTCCGGCCATTGCAGCCCCAACCTGCCTTTTCAGTTTTAATCTGTATTTTTAACCATTTCCTGAAAGTGCATGAATGCCGAGCTGAAAGACATCCTGTTTTTGGATATTGAGACGATCCGGTGTACAGCCAACTACCACACGTTGAACGAAAGACTCAAAACCCAGTGGGCGCGAAAGGCGAGTTTCTTCAAGCGTGAGGAAGGCCAAACAGATGAAGAGTTGTTCGAAGACCGGGCCGGTATCTATGCCGAATTTGGGCAGGTGGTGGTAATTGCTGTGGGTAAATACTTCGATCACGAAAGCGGAAGCATTGGTTTCAAAACCAAATATTTTGCGGGCGAAAACGAACAAAAGGTGCTGTTTGATTTCAAAACCATGCTGGAACGGCTCGACCCAACCACCACGAAACTGTGCGCCCACAATGGAAAAGAATTCGATTTTCCCTACCTCTGTCGCAGAATGCTGGTGAATGACATGCAGCCCCCTGCGTTGTTAAACCAAACGGGCCGCAAACCGTGGGAGGTAACCCACCTCGATACCATGGATATGTGGAAGTTTGGTGACTACAAGCACTATACTTCGCTCGATCTGCTGACTGCTATTTTCAACATACCCACCAGCAAAGGTGTAATGGACGGCAGCCAGGTAAACAATGTGTACTATAAGGAAAAAGACCTCGCAAAAATTGCCGAATACTGCGTGGGCGATGTGCTTGCCATCGGCCAGTTATATCTTAAATTAAAAGGGCTTCCGTTAATGAATCCCCAACACGTGGTGCATCAGTAACAGGCGGCAAAGCCCGTATCAAAAATTATTATGTCAAAAAAGAAATTCAAAAAAGTAAAAGAGAGGCGCACACAGAAGGAGAAATCGGGTGTACGTGCCGGTATTCTGGCCCTGCTGGAAGAAATGATCGGCAAGGAATACAACCCTGCCCAGATTGCAAAAAAATTGGGTGTTAAGAAGAAATCACTCATTGTAGACCTTTACAATATCCTCGATCACCTGGAAGATGAAGGGTTGATCATCCAAACGGAAGAAGGCACTTACAAAAGCCCGCGGGCGGGTAAGTCGCGAAATGTAACTGGCACGGTAGACCATGTAAACCCGCGCTTTGCCTACGTGGTTACGGGCGAAGAAGGCGTGAAAGACATATATGTAAAAACCCGCGACCTCAATACCGCCCTGCATGGTGACACGGTAGAGGTGCAGTTGTTGGGCCGATCTAACGGTGACAACCCCGAGGGAAAAGTAACAAAGATTGTGAAGCGGGCAAGAAGCCGTTTTGTAGGCCGCATAGAGGTTTCGAAGAGTTATGCTTTTGTGGTGCCCGATTTTAAAAAGATTTATCAGGATTTTTTTATCTACACCGAAAACATCAATGGCGCAAAAACCAACGACAAGGTGGTGTTTGAGGTAACCCGTTGGGGCGATGGCGACAAAAGCCCCGAGGCCAAAGTAGTGGAGATATTGGGTAAAACAGGTGAGAACGAGGCCGAGATACACTCCATCATGGCCGAGTTTGATCTGCCTTTCCGCTTCCCCGAGCAGGTGTTGCGCGAGGCGGAAAAGATAGATGAAAAAATTTCCGATGCCGAAGTCAAAAAAAGAAGAGACTTCCGCAACATCCCTACGTTTACCATCGATCCGGAAGATGCCAAGGATTTTGATGATGCCCTGTCGTTTCAAAGGCTGCCCAATGGCAGGTATGAGGTGGGCGTGCACATTGCAGACGTAACGCATTATGTTCTGCACGGAACCGCTCTGGATGCAGACGCTTTCGATCGTGCCACATCGGTTTACCTGGTAGACCGAACCGTGCCCATGCTGCCCGAAAAATTGTCGAACGAGTTGTGCTCTCTGCGCCCCCGCGAAGATAAGCTTACGTTTGCGGCTGTTTTCGAAATGGATGCCAAAGGCAGAGTGCACAGCGAGTGGTTTGGCAGAACCATCATCCACTCCGACCATCGGTTTACCTACGAAGACGCTCAACGGGTGATTGAAGAAGGAGCAGGAAAATTTGCAGAGGAACTAAAAATTCTAAACGACCTCGCCATTCGTTTGCGCAAAGAACGGTTCAGCAAGGGAGCGGTAAACTTCGAAACGAGCGAGGTGAAGTTTAAACTCGATGAAAAAGGGAAGCCTTTGGCTGTTGTGCCGAAGGTTAGAAAAGATGCGCACAAACTGATTGAAGAGTTTATGCTGCTGGCCAACAAAGCCGTGGCAACGTATGTATTCAGAATGAAAAAGGGGCCAGACAAAAATACCTTTGTGTACCGCGTACATGATCTGCCCGATCCTGAGAAAGTAGAGAACTTCGCCACCTTTGCGCGCCAATTCGGGCATAAACTACAAGTGGAGGAGAAGGCGTTGTCGCGGTCGCTCAACGCCTTGATGGACGAGATTGAGGGCAAGCCCGAGCAAAACGTGTTGCAACAACTGGCCGTGCGTGCCATGGCCAAAGCCAAATACACCACCGAAGCCAAGGGGCATTTTGGGTTAGCATTCGAGCACTACACCCATTTTACTTCGCCCATACGCAGGTATCCGGATATGATGGTGCACCGCCTGTTGCAGCATTACCTGGATGGCGGCAAGTCGGTGAACAAAAAAGAATACGAAGAGCGCTGTATTCACTCTTCCGAACGCGAGAAACGAGCAGCGGATGCTGAACGTGCTTCCATCAAATACAAGCAGGTGGAGTTCATGGCCATGGCCGAAGACAAAGTGTACCAGGGCATTATTACGGGTGTAACTGATTTCGGAGTTTTTGTGGAGATGATTGAAACCAAATGCGAGGGCATGGTGCGCCTGGCCGATTTGAAAGATGACTTCTACGAATTTGATGAGAAGAACTTCAGAATAATTGGCCGCAGGCGAAAAAAGATTTACCGCTTGGGTGACGAAGTAGAAGTGCGCATAAAAAAAACCGATGTAGACCGGAGATTGATAGACCTGCTTTTTGAAAAATAACCCTAATTTTGACAGATGGTAATTGAAAGAACCGATAAGGAGATCGTTATAAGAATTTCAGCCAATACAGAAGTTACTGAGATTCAAGATCTGATTGACTTTATTCGATACAAGGAACTTACCTCGAATTTCAAAGTAAAAAAATCCGCTTTAGATAAACTGGCGGCAAGCGTTAACACCAGGTGGTGGAAGAAAAACGCAAAAAAATTCTGAATGCGCGTAGTCGTTGATACAAACATTATTTTTTGCGCGCTGTTAAATACCTCAGGTCATTTCGGGAAAATATTAATTCACTTTGGTAGTAAAGCGGATTTTTACTCTTGCAATTTCCTGTTGATAGAATTGGCAAGTCTCCATTTGAAGCTCAAAAAGTTGACGAAGTTAAGTAGCAGTAACCTGGGCGAACTGATTGCACTTGTTACCAAGAAAGAGAAGTTCATTAACGAAAGGCTGATCCCTGAACGCTCGTATTCGTTCGCTCAAAAACAGCTAGCTGGTATCGATGAAAAGGATATTCCATTTTTAGCGTTGGCGCACTTTATGAAAGCTCGTTTATGGACGGGTGATAAAAAATTGGACAATGCAATTGCTGGTCAATCCGCGGTAAAGCGAATTGACTCGCGCCAAATCTTAAGTTACCTACAGCGCTTATGAATGCACAGGTTCACCTTCTCAGAATGATTGAAGAAGGAATTGAAAAATCTGAATGGGGCAGTGAGCCCCACTCCCTTTACGACCCCATACGTTATATCATGGCTTTGGGTGGCAAACGCATGCGGCCCTTGCTTACTTGCCTGGCCTATTCGGTTTACCGCAAAGATGTAGAACGTATTATACCCTACGCAGTAGCGGTAGAAGCATTTCACAACTTCACGCTGATGCACGATGACATCATGGACAAAGCACCGCTGCGCAGGGGCAAAAAAACAGTTCATGAAAAATGGAACACCAACACGGCCATCCTATCGGGCGATGTGATGTTGGTGAAAGTGTACGATCGCTTTCTGGATTTGGAAACCCACCAGCTAAAAGAAGTGCTGGCGCTGTTTAATCGCACGGCAGCCGAAGTGTGCGAAGGCCAACAGTGGGATATGGAGTTCGAAGCGAAATTGCGCGTAAGCGAAGAAGAATACCTTGATATGATACGCCTCAAGACGGCCGTGTTACTGGGTTTTAGTTTGGAATTAGGTGCGTTGCTGGCCGGGGCAAGCAAACAAGATCGCCAGGCGCTGTACAATTTCGGGGTAAACATTGGCATCGGGTTTCAGCTGAAAGATGATTTTCTGGATGTATATGCCGACAAAAAGAAATTTGGGAAACAAGTAGGTGGCGACATCATTGCGAACAAGAAAACTTTTTTGTTGATAAAGGCTTTGGAGAAAGCCAAAGGCAAAGACAAAACAGCGCTAAACGGATGGCTGAAGGCCACCCGCTTTCGTAAGGCAGAGAAAGTGAAAGCCGTTACAGCGCTTTATAATAAACTGGGCATACAGGCCGAAACCGAACAAAAAATTAAAGAGTACTTCGATAAAGGTTTTGCAGCTATTCAGACACTGTCTGCCAAAGACCAGATTCCGGAGCTTTTAAACTTTGCCAACAACATTGCCGCACGCCAGAAGTAGGCAGCTACTTGCGCGAATAAAACATCAACCGCGCGGGTTGGCCTGCCTTGCTTTCACTTAAAGTAAAATATCCGCTGCCATCGCGCGCAAACGTAAAGGCCTCACCCTGTGCCTCCGGCTGATAGGGCAGAACAATAGGTGGTGTCTGCAAAAGACGGCTTACCTTTCCAGCATCGGGCCGATGCCAGTAGTAGATGTTCTCATAGTCTTTGATAACTACTTCGATGCCATCGGGCGAAATTTCAGCCGCATTGATGTTGCGATAGGGCAGTTTCACACGGAAGCGCGCATTCAACGTATCACCTTCGTAGGGGTAATTTACTTTATAGAAATGCACGGAATCTTCGCGTTTGGAGAGCAAGTACATGCCGTGTTTCAAAGGGTCAATCATAATAGCTTCGGCATCGCGTGTACCGTCATCCAATTTCAGGTATAAGGTATCGAATGAAGTAATGGTAACGTTTTCCTGCGTAAGCAAGGGCTCTTCAAACCGGTAAAGAATTTTTACAGGGTACCTTGCTTCATTGTCGCCAATGTCGGCCACGTAGATATAATGCTTGGTAGAGTCTGGCCCCGTGCCGATGGCAATGTCTTCCCAGTCGCGGTTTGTTATACCAGCCAGCAGGCAAACCATTTTAATTTGAGCCAAGGTATCAATCAGGAAAATTTCTGCCGGGTTGCCGCTGTCGTTATGCGCCCACAACATACCGGGGTTGGCAACGCTGGCCACCAGCCCCGAGGCTTCCTTCAATTGAGGCGAAACGGTGCCCATCGGCCTGCCCGTGTGAAATAATTCTGTGTTTTGTGGCAACTGTTTTTCGTGGCAGGCCACCAGCAAAATAAAAATACCCAAAACAAATCGGCTCATCTTTTTCACAAAAAAGCAATATGAAAATCCGGGTAGCATTTTCCTAATCAAATTATATGTAGCTAAATTTTGCCAATGGAATACCGCGAATACCTTCCTTACCCAAAGCTTCCATCTCTTCCAAGTATTGAAGATACATGCCGGAGTTGGAAATTATGGAGAAGGGTAGCTTGGGAACATTTTTTATCAAAGTGAAAGGCATTGACGCATACTACGAAAGTTTGAAAAACAAAGTAGAACTGGGCCACGACATGCGCACCACTTTTTACGGTATGAAAGAATTTACGGTGAAAGACTTGAATGGCTACTTCCTTACGTTTGCCGAAGAGGTGGCGAAGTGAATAAGTTTTAGCTTTCTGTAAGCCGCCATTCGCTACCATGGTGCGCGGCTTTCAACTTGCCTTCGCGCACGAGGGCATCGGCCACTAACTTTACCTGATCCAGTATTTCTTGCCACTGGTGGGGACTTAGGTGGCGTGCAACTTCCACAGCCGAAACTCCGCTGGTGGGGCCTTTTTGTTGCACCAACGTCAACAAGGTATTGCGAATGTCTTCAGCGGCAACCATACAATAGTATAAACAATCCACCCCCCAGAAGGTTCGTGTGTTGAACAAGGCAGCCACTGAATGGTTTTTTACGGTATGCGTGGTGTAGCGAAAAACCAATTGCCGGTAAAAATTTGCCCTATCTGTATGCGCCCCTTTACCTGGCGCAAAAAATGGGAAAAAGATTGGTCCCAGGTGAAGTATTGCAGTAACCGTTGCCGCATGCAATCAAAAAAAACAGTCATCACATGAAGGCCATCCATATTGCCGGCATTGACTTTGGCTCGAAGCTGGCCGGCACCACTTGCGTTTGTTATGCCGAAGGCAACCGGCTGCGGGTGGTGCAATCGCAAAAGAAAGCAGACGCTGACGAATTTTTGATGCACCACCTGGGTTCCAGGCCCTTTGCCCTGGCAGGCATAGATGCGCCCCTTTCGTTGCCCCGTGTTTACAGTGGCGTGGGCGATGATTATTTTTTCCGGCAAGCAGACCGGCAGCTCAAAGCCATGTCGCCCATGTTTCTGGGCGGCCTTACGGCACGCGCCATGCGTTTGCGCCACCTGCTGCAGCAACAGGGTGTAAATGTAATTGAGTGCTACCCGGCTGCATTGGTAGATCAAACGGAAACGTTGCAACACACCTACAAGAAAGACCTAGCCGGGTTCCATCAATCGGTGGCAACCTGGCTCCAGGCGTTTCAGGTACCCGCTTTCGCCAACTGGCACCAGGCCGACAGCGTGCTGGCCTGGATAAGTGCGTGGCGCTACTCCAGAGGCCTGCACCTTAGTGTGGGCCATGCCGAAGAAGGGGTCATCATCGTCTGACTTTATCGCCTTTTGTTAACTTTGCGCCTCTTCGCAAAATATGATCGAAAAATTAGAGGAAATAAAGCACCGGTTCGAGGAAGTGGGGCAGCTCATTGTGCAGCCCGATACCGTGAGCGATAAGAAAAAATTCTCGCAACTCAGCAAGGAATACAAAGACCTGGAGCGGGTGGTGAAGAAGTACGATGAATACCGCGCTGCCCTGGACGGTCTGAAGCACGCCAAGGAGGTGTTGGAGGCGGAAAAAGACAGCGAACTGCGCGAACTGGCCAAAATGGAACTGGATGAACTGGCCCCCAAACGCGACCGCCTGGAGAGCGAACTGAAGGAGCTGTTGATGCCCAAAGACCCCAACGATGACAAGAATTGTATTCTGGAAATCAGAGCGGGTACCGGGGGCGATGAAGCCGCCATTTTTGCGGGCGATCTGTGGCGCATGTACCAGCGCTTTTGCGACCGCAGAGGATTGAAAATGCAAGTGGTAGACGTAACCGAGGGTACCGCAGGCGGTTACAAAGAAGTAATCAGCTCTGTGGAAGGCGAAGGCGCCTTTGGCATTTTTAAGTATGAATCGGGTGTGCACCGCGTGCAGCGCGTGCCCGCCACTGAAACGCAGGGCCGTGTGCACACCTCGGCAGCATCGGTAATTGTGTTGCCGGAGGCAGAAGAAGTGGATGTGCAGATCAATCCGGCAGACCTGGAGTATCAGACAGCGCGAAGCAGCGGTGCCGGGGGGCAGAACGTAAACAAGGTGGAAACCAAAGTACAACTTACGCACAAGCCTACCGGTATTGTGGTGGTTTGCCAGGTAGAGCGCTCGCAGCATGGCAACCGCGAACGCGCCTTGCAGATGTTGCGCACGAAGCTCTACGAAATGGAGTTGGAGAAAAAGAATGCAGAAGTAAGCGCCTCGCGCAGAAGCCAGGTGCGCAGTGGAGACCGTTCAGAAAAAATCCGAACGTACAATTATCCGCAGAGCCGGGTTACCGATCACCGAATTGGATACACCCAGCACAATCTGCCGGCCGTTATGAATGGCGAGATAGATGAATTCATTGAGCAGCTAAAAATTGCGGAAGCGGCAGAAAAAATGGCAGAGGGGAAGTAAGTTCTTATATCTTAGTCATGCATCGCGTTATCAGATGAGAGCTTTCATCGTATTTATACTTACCATTCTTTTCACTCCAACGTCTTTTAGTCAGACTGTTATAGGCTCATTTCAGCAGCCGTATGATTACAAGATGGAGGCCTGCGAAATGGGCGATTCCGTACTTGTTTGCCTCACCGAAACCGGTCAACTGGCCTCACCTTTGTCAAACCTGTATTGGATTTCAGAAAACAACGTTCGAAAATTCGGTGTACTAAGAAAGAATAAGAAGGAAGAACTCGTTGGAGTGAATACCAGCGACAGCATGGAGTTCTATCTGTATTCAAAAGTGGACGAACGCAAAAGCGATAACCTCCTCATCAGAAAAAGCATGAACTCTGTGTTCTTAGATGGCTTTAGTGAAATACCTATTGCTGGTGAAGTTATTGGTTCATTTAAAGACAGCCTGTTCAACGTTGTTGTGCTTGACAAAAAAACCTCAGTTCTAAAATTCGTTTCCTTCAATGGTGAAAAGAAAATAAATGAAAAAATCATCAGGATACCATTTAGCCTTGCAAAGTTCAGGGATTCGGATTTCGTTTTTGTTGATCCGAAAATCAATCTCGCTTTAGCACACTCCTACGCACGTGTGAAATTTTTCAAAAACGATTCTGAACTGACGATGGTCCTTGATGAGCCATTTCAAGATTTCGTAGAAAATCAAACGCCACCCTATAGAACAGTATTTTTTAAGTATGATTTGATAACAAATAGAACAGAATCAAAAGTATTTTTTGAAGTAAACAACTACTACTTCAGATCATTTGTGATCGGTAATTTTTTATTGAGAGCAACGTTCGTAAAAGAAGGAATCCGCATCACATCATTCGACCTTGCATCTCAAAATAAAGTTGAGGATATGGCATTGAGCCAGAACCTAAGTGATTTGATGGGCTACCAACGAAACAGCCGGGATTTTAAAATTGTAAGAGGAAAGTTTCAGGAATTACGGATTAACCTGGGCTCCGACCAATGGTCTCCGGTAATAATTGCAGAGAATCTGCAAAACAATAGAGCGGTAATTTTAGTGGGACTGTATTCGGATGCCAAGGGGGCATTTTTGGTGGCACCTGGTGGACCTGCCGTTGCAGCCGCCAGTTTGCTTGTTACGGCCGTAGGAACGACTATTATGCAATCTCAGGAAAAACCAGCTATCAGTAACTACGCCTATCTATCAACTGACGAAACGGGTCGTATTGTTCGCTTAGAATCAACTGATACTTCGTTCCGTCAACGAATGGATGATTATGAAAGTGACAACTTTCCTGTTCTAAAATTTAAAGGCTACGCTGAAACACGAAAATGGAAAGCTGCTCTGTACTGGCCTGAAGGTGTAAAACAAACTGAGGTGCGTCTATTTTGGAAAAACTAGTTTTCCTCATCCGTCTTTTTAATCTCCTCATCCAAAATCTTATCAATTAATTCAGCCTGACGCTTGGTAATGGTGTTGTCTACTTTCGCCTGCTTTTTCATGAAGCGAAACATGGCGTTCTTTTTTATCTCGTAGGCAATAAAAACGGTGTACTTGTTTTCCTTTTGGTTGAAATATTTTTTCTCACCAATCTTCCGCAGGTCGGCCATGTCGGTATTCATCAACTGCCGGGTAAGACTTTGAAACTTATCCGCCACATCGGCAGCGGCTTCATTTTCGGTCTGCCCTAAATATTGATCAGCCACTTGCTTCATGGTAGTGTTTACCTGGCCGGCCAGTTGTGCTTTTGCATCAATATCTGCTTTACCGCGGGCAATGTTGTCCTGCGAACTTTCGCCTTTGCCGCTGGCGCGGAAAAACCGGTTGTTCGATTCGTAAGCGCTGCCGGTAAACGGTTCCTTTACCCTCTTACCCAATGTGCCCGATGCACAGGCAGCCGCAATCAGCAGTATAGAAACAGCAAACAATTTGGTTTTCATAACAGATGTTTCCCTCAAAGTACGAAAAATTGTGCCAATCCGTTTACGTGTGGATAATGATCAATTGCCACCGGAAGGCCCATCGCCATGAAAGCCGGTATTTCCGGATACCTGCCCGCTTCAGTATCATTTCCAATTCTTTCCTCGTAAAGCCTTTTCGCACCGAGAGTGGGGCATCGTACTTCACCATGGCAGACTTTGAGAAAAGCCATGTGAGCAACCGAATGGAGTGATAAGCCAGAAAATGACGATGGAGATCGTTGATAACTACAGCCAGCCTCGCCTGCTGTGCCCAGTTTTTTAGTAATGCAACCAATTCATCATCGGTAAAATGATGCGTAAAAAGGGTGGCCGTAATAATGTCGAAGATTTCTTGTTGAAACGAAGGCGAAAGAACATTCTTGGGTTGAAAAGTAATGGGGGAAGCAGGCGCAACCCTTTCGCTGGCATAGCGAACGATGTGTGGGTTTGCATCAATACCTACCAATTCCACCTGATAACGCTGGCGCAGTGCGCGCTGGTAAATCAGCTGCAGTAATTCGCCACTACCACAGCCCATGTCTGCAATGCGCAGTTTTTTCTGCTTCGACTGTTCAATTACCTTGAAAATTCCCTGAAGGGTGATGGCATTGCCGCCCAGCCACCGGTTGATGAAGTCCAGTTCTCGCAACGTTTGGGCCACCACGTCACCATGGCAGTTCAGGTCGTCCATTATTTCGTGGCCGGTGGCTCGTTCGTGCAGGTTCATGAATGGTAAACGGAAAGAACCATACTTTCCAGCGTAAGCCCGGGCCCAAAACCCAGCCCCAGGATTTTCTTGCCCTGGTCTGCCGGAGTTAGCTGCTGCATAATTTCGTGCAGCACAAATAAGATAGTAGGTGCAGACATATTGCCAAATTTGCGCAGCACATCGTGCGCATGTTTGTTTTTGCTCCGGTCTATACCCAATTCATCTTCAATCACCTGCAGTATTTTCTTACCGCCCGGGTGAACGGCATAAAAGTCAAAACTTCCGTGGTTGGTAGTCCATTGCTTCATCAGGCGATGAATGCCTCCGCGGATGGCCTGAGGCACATAGGCGGAGAGGCGCATTTCAAAACCATAGTTGCCAACGCGCCAGGCCATTTCGCCCGATGCCTCCGGAATAAGGTCGCAATGAAAAGAGTTAAGGTTCAGGCTGATGCCGCTCCGCGGGTTGCTCTCTACCAGCAATGCGGCACTTCCATCGGCAAACAACGCGTTGGCCAACACGTTGTCTTCTGTTTCTTCTTTTTGAAAATGCAGGCTGCAGAGTTCTGTGCACACTACCAGTACTTTTGCCTGTGCGTTGGCTTTACAAAAAGCATCGGCCAGGCGCAGGGCGCTGAAGGCAGCGTAGCAACCCATGAATTGGATGCTGGTGCGGGCGACCGTTGTTGGCAACTGAAGCTGATGAACCAGGTCTATATCCAAACCAGGGGCATACTGCCCCGTACAACTTACCACAATCAGGTGCGTAATGTCGTTCGCTCTTACCGATGCTTTTTCCAGGCAAGCCGAGGCAGCGCGGGTACTCAGCCCAAGGGCATGTTGTTGATAGAGCTCCATGCGCTGCCTGGTAGAAGGAAATGGGGACAGCATTTGGTTATTTGGAAAGAAGGTAAACGATGAGGTACGCCCATAGTCTTCCACCACGGAGAAGCGTGTTTCAATGCCCGATGCGCGGAAAAGGATCTTTAATTTTTCGGCTGCTTCCTCTTGCAACTGCATGGCCTGCACCATAAACGCTGCGATGTCTGCCTGTGCAAATTGAAATGGCGGATTGGCCCGTGCAAGCGCGGTGAGGTAACTCATGTTGTGTGTAACAAATTATAAAACCTTATATTGACTAAATAGTTTTATCTGAAATGTTTTCGAAATCCACCTGGCTGCACCTGCGCATACCGTTTTCCTATTTTCTGATGCCGGTATTTTTCTTTGCGCTGGCCATTTCCCCCAACCTGCACGGCAGCCGGTTGTTGTGGGTGTTGTTCATCATCCACTTTTTACTTTACCCGGCCAGTAATGGCTACAACAGCTATTTCGATAAAGACGAGCAGAGCATTGGCGGCCTCAAAAATCCACCACCGGTGCAAAGCGGTTTGTATTACATGGCGTTGTTATTCGATTTGCTGGCCGTTGTGCTGGGGTGGTGGATGGTGAGCCCTTTCTTTGGTGTACTGTTGCTAGGCTACGGCCTGGCGTCCAAAGCGTATAGCCACCCAGTGGTGCGTTTAAAGCGCCTGCCTTTTGCAGGGTGGTTTACCGTTGTATTTTTTCAGGGGTGCTATGCGTTCCTGATGTGCTATGCAGGCATCAACGATTTTGAGGTCGGGAATTTGTTTAATGAAAAAGTGTTATGGGCCGCGGGCCTTACCAGTGTGATGTTGTTTGCCACCTACCCCATGACGCAAATTTACCAGCACGAGGAAGACAGCAAGCGGGGAGACAAAACCATTAGCCTGCTGTTGGGCGTGCGCGGCACGTTCTATTTTGCCATGATCTTCTTCGTAGTGGCCACTGCCGGCTTCATTTCATTTTTCTACGTGCATTACACGTTGCAGATGGCTTATGCCTTCCTCGCCTTCCTGGCACCGGTAGTAATCTTTTTTTTAACAGGCTTTGCACGAAGTTACCACCATCCGCAACGCGCCAATTACGCGTTTGTGATGTGGCTCAACGCCATCTCTGCCACGTGTCTCAATGGATTCTTTATCTGGTTCTTCCTCGAGACAAGCCACATTCTGCAGCTTTAGCATCAAGAAATGGTACGCCCTACTTTTTCGAGCAATGCTTTCGTAGCGCGGATGCCATCTTCTTCGCTTAACTCGGAGCCCTCGTACTCAATGCCAATATAGCCCGTGTAGCCGGCCGCTTTTACAATGGGCAACATTTTGCTATAGTCGCTTTCAACACAGTTGCCTTCCGCATCGAAGGCGTAAGATTTCGCACTCACCCCTTTGGCAAACGGCATCATTTCTTCCACGCCCTTGTAGCGATCGTATTGCTCCACACAGGGCGATTCCCACATGTCGCCTTTCTCTCTGCGTACGCAGAAGTTGCCAAAGTCGGGCAAGGTGCCACAATTAGGCAACCCTACAGAAGTGATGACGTTGGCCAACCACTGCCCGTTGGATGAGTAGCCCCCGTGGTTTTCAACAATTACATTGATATTTGCCTTTTGTGCATATTCGCTAAGTTTGCGCAAACCATCCGCCCCATTTTTTGCCACTTCTTCGGCTGTGCCCACGCCAAAACAGTTTACCCTGATGGAATGACAACCGAGGTATTGCGCAGCGTCTACCCATTTGTAATGATTCTCCACTGCCTCCATCCGATTCTTTTCGTCTGCATCGGCCATAAAGCCCTCGTTGTCTACCATAATCAATACGCTGGTTACACCATTATCATCGCAACGCTTCTTCAATTCAGCCAGGTAGGTAGTGTCTTTGGCTTTGTCTGCAAAGAATTGGTTTACATACTCCACCGCACTTATGCCAAAATCGTTTTTCGCCTTGGCGGGAAAATCGAGATTGGTAAGCTGCCCTCCTTGCAACGCACGGTGCAGCGACCATTCAGCCAGCGAAATTTTAAAAAATAATGGTGTTGCTGTGGTAGCCGTTTCCTCACCCGAGGAGGAAGGCCGGGTACATTCTAACAAAAGCGGACTGAGTGTGAGCATACCCATGGATTTGAGAAATGCCCTGCGGTTGTTAATGGCGTGAATCATGCAAAAAGTGGTTTCGGTTAGGTAATCGGAAATTACTAAATCGATTCCGTTTTGCCACCATTTTCGGAGGAACGGCAAAACCGTTTATTCAAAAGGGCTGACCATGCGTGTGGCGCATCAGAAATAGCGACAGCCTCCTCGACCGTCTGATGATCTCCACCGCCAGATTCGACAGGGCCTCGCTGCCAAAGAGCCGTTGCATCTGCCGGCCCACCCAAAGCCGCTGTGCAAATTGCGTTTTCCATACGCTGGCGTAACCCTCCTCCAGAGCTTCGCGCGAAATTTCTCCTTTCAGAAAGCGCCCAGACCACTCGCTGGCCAGGTAAGCCCCATGAATGGCCATGGCCATACCGTTGCCGCACAGCGGTGTAATCATTCCTGCAGCATCGCCCGCCATGATTATATGGTTTTCTACCGGCTGTTTCGGTTCGAAGGAAACTTCGTTGATTACCTCGGGCTTGTCGAAAAGAAAATCGGACTCCGTAAAAATCTTCTTCAGAAAAGGATTTCGGAAGAGCACGGCTTCTTCCATGGCGCGTATGGATGCGTGGTTTTTCACATTGTTGCGGTGGGTAAGGTAGCAGAGGTTGCTTACCGTGTTGCTTACTTTACTGATGCCACAGTAACCATCTTTAAAATTATGGAGCGAGATCAGGTCTTCGGGATGCGATGTGTGCAAGTGATACTTTACACCCACATAGGGCGATCGCTTTTTGATAAAGGGCCTGTTGAGTGCACGATCTATTTTCGAGCGTTTGCCAAAAGCTCCGATCACCAACGGTGCGGTTAACTCAGCTTGCGATGAAAGTTTTACCGTGAAGTTGTTGTGCTGAAACGAGATAGATTCGGCAGAAGTGTTCAGCAGAAAATTGACGCCTGCTTTTTCGGCCAGTTGGTAAAGGTAGTGGTCGAAATCGTAGCGGCTGATGCCAAACCCGCCCAGGTCCAGGGGCATGTACGCTTCCTTTCCGTTTACCGATGTAAGTTGAAATCGTTTGATGGAAACGGGGTGAAGGCTGTGCGGAAAAATCCCCTCTCTTTCCAAAAACGGTATCGTTTCATTCGATATGTATTCGCCACAAACGCGGTGAAAAGGGTATTTCTTTTTCTCTACTACGGTTACACCGAAACCCAACCTAGCCAACCGCAGGGCCGCTATTAAACCCGCAAGACCACCCCCGACTACAATAATTTTCTGACCGCTGTTTTTCAGGAAACAATGAATTTGATTTAAAAATACGGTTTCCCTGCAACGGTTGACAAAATGTGAATAAGTATTAAAACCAAATGGCGTAAGATTTGCGTTATTACCACCAGCAGCAGGTTACATACCCGTACCTGCCGCCATAAACCGCTGGTTGGCTAACTATGGAAAACGTAAAAGCAGGGATGGAGTCGTTAAAGGTTTTGATTGTGGGCAATAACCCCATCGACCTCAGCAAATTGCTCGACAATGTGAAGAAGATTGAAGGCAAGCGCATTGTTACAGAAATTGCGTTCGACTTGCAGTCGGCTTTAGACCGGCTTACAAAATTCGCACCCGACCACATTGTGCTGGACGATAACATTGGCAGGCCAGAGCTGCGAAGAACGGTATCAGCCTTCTTGAAAGAGCGCAGAACCAAATCGATACCCATCACTGTATTAAAAAATTCCAACTACCACGAAGCCATTGCTTCGGGTGTGATGGATTTTCTGCTGAAAGAAAACCTGACGGGCGATGCCCTTTACCGTTCGTTAAAGAACTCTCTCAAATTCAGGCAAACGCAGTTGTATTTGTACAAAGCATACAAGCGCAGAAAGGGTCAACTGGCCAGGTTGTTTACCCGCGAGCAGCCGGCTTTTCAAATCTGATTTTCCAGCGCGAATCTTTTTTTGATCAATTCCCCTTTGCGGGAAATTTCTACCGTTACCTTTTTGCCGGGCTTCAGATTAAACAAGCCGTTTACGGTGTTGAGGTCAAGTTCTGATGCCGGCAATCCGTTTACAGACAAAACCAGGTCGCCCACCAGCAGGCCGGCCTTGTCGGCTGCAGAGCCCGCCCGCACATCGGTTATTTCGTAGCTGCGCAGCCGGGCCCCTTTGGCTTTCAAGGTAAGTCCGCTCAGCGAGTAGTAAAACTTTTTGCGGAAGGAGGGGTTTTTCTTTAGGTAAACCTTTTCTTTAGAGAAGTTAAAGATTACTGAAAACCGGCTCAGAATCTCTCCTCCAATAGCCCCGTTGCGCAACACAACCCGGCTGTCCTTCAGCGTGTCTGTGTAACTGTTTTCGTCAGGGAAGTTGGCAATTACATTTGCTACCTGATAGCTGCCCAGTGTAAGCGAGTGGATGCGTGCGATGCGCCCCGAAATCACGCCACCCAGGCCGCGGCCAATAATGCTTTTGATGTTTTTGTCGGGTGTAACGATATTTTTTCCAGAGTTGGGCTCCAAAATCAGCCCGTGGCTGGCACCACTGTCTATCAACAGTTTGGCATTCACGGTGGTGGTATCCGCAATCTTTACCTTGGCCTGTATGTAGGGTTTGGTGTCTTCAATAGTGATGGGAAATTCTTTAAAACGCCCACTGGGCTTAAATTTTTCCGGCAGCATCAGCGTTAGCAATTTTTTCTCGTAGTCGATGCGCACAATAAACCGGCTGAATAACTCATAGCCCAGAATGCCGTGTACATCTGTGCCCAGGTAGTTTCTTAATTCAAGATAGTCTTGGTCTAGCACTAAAAGCGAGTGGCCTTCGCCATGAACGCCTGGCATGTCGAACGATACGTTGTTTGTAATCAGGGCTTCGGCAATCTTCTCGCCACCCGGTCCGCCAATGACCAGCTTGCGCGAGTAGGGCAAATGTAAAATATCACTGAAGGTTTTTTCGGTGAGGATGGAGGTGCGCACACCTGTATCCAGAATGAACTTAAGCGGCAACTGGCCGTTGAGCACCACGGGCAATACCACCAGGTTATTGTGCACCTCGATGGGCATTTGCACCTTGGTCTTACCTTCTGCCAGCGTAAAACCCAATACCTGCTGGGCCAAGACCACTACAGGAATTACCAATAAAAAAACAGAAGTCAGCAGACTTTTTAACATGCACACAAAGCCTTTCTTAAAACTATAATAATTTTTGAGAAAGGTTAAATACCTAAACGGCAAGTACCCCAAGCAAGGTGAGCAGTTGTGCAGGAGTTTCTGCAATGATTAGTTGCTGTTTGTTTTGGGTAGACAAGAAGGCGCTATCCGTCATGCGCTGAAATTGTGCCACTAATGGCGAAAAAAATTCTGCTGTATTGAGAAGGCCCACCGGCTGGTGGATAAGGCCCAGTTGTTTCCAGGTAAGTATTTCGGCCAGTTCATCGAGTGTGCCCCAACCACCAGGCAACGCCACAAAATAATCCGACAAATCGGCCATACGTTTTTTGCGCTCGTGCATGGTTTGCACTACCTCCAGGCGCGTTACGCCATCGTGGCCTACTTCGCGCTGATAAAGAAAATCGGGGATTATACCTACTACCTCGCCCCCGCTGCGCAGGGTTTCATCGGCTACGATGCCCATTAGGCCTACTTTGCCGCCCCCATACACCAGGGTATGCCCATGTTTGCCCAAGAGTTGGCCCAACTGCCGGGCGGCAAGGGTATATGCTTCACGGTTGCCGGTGCTGGAACCGCAAAAAACACATACCGAGGGCATGAAAAAATTTTAGTGTTTGATGTCGTGTTCGTTGTTGCTCACCATTTTGTTGGGAAAAATCCAGGGTGATACGATGGCAAGAACAAACAGAGCTACTACAACGGCCATTACTGACATAACATAGAGTGTTTTTAGAACCCCAAATGTATAATAGCAGGCCGATTTTTCCATTGCCGGGGCTGATATAAAAAATGGAGGTGAAACCATTTTATGTTGGAAGGAGTTTAATTATTCACCATAATTAAGGCCTGTTCTGGCTTGTGGGGCCAGTGGCAGCACAAACCAAAAGGGGCGAATCCGTATCAATTATGAAAAAAGTACTCATCATTGTGTCACTGCTGGTGGTTCTTGGCTTGGCAGCGCTTGCCTACCTGATATCGCAAACCAAGTCTAAAAGCCCGGAAGCCAATGTTGAACTGGCCGTAGGCGACCTGAAGGTGCACGTGTTTTACAATCGCCCCTTTAAAAGAGGGCGCGAAATTTTTGGTGAGCTCGTGCCTTTTGGTAAAGTGTGGCGCACAGGCGCCAACGAGGCCACTTACCTTGAAACCAACTTGCCCCTGGAGTTCAATGGCCAGGTGCTGAAGCCTGGTAAATACAGCGTGTGGACCATTCCCGGCCCCGATTCGTGGGTGATCATCTTCAATAAAAAATATCCTTCTTGGGGCGTTAGTTTCGATGGTGAGTCGAATTACAATGCTGCGGATGACGCGCTGCGCATAGAGGTGCCCGTGGTGATGCAGGATAAAGAGATCGAACAATTTACCATTTCGCTGGAAAAGGTGGACGAGGGCATGGAATTGATTTTTCTGTGGGACCACACCTTGGTGGTAGCCCCCTTTCGCCTTAGCGCGCAGTAATACTAATGCGCCACTTGCGCTCGTTCGGTATAGCTGGCTGTGCCAGGTGCAGCGGTGTTAGCTTGTTGGCGGGCACGCCTTGTGCCACCAGATAATTCACAATTTCCAAGGCCATATAGGCCGTGCGGTCGTTGTGGTAGCGGTGCTTTACCACCACAGAGTCTACCGTTTCCGCTCGCTGCGTAAGCGTATAGGCCGGCACCGCCAGAGAGTCTGCAGAGAGCGAGCCGGCCGGTTCGGTAAAGATGGTGTCGGTATAGTGCCGGGTAACCGGAATATGCAGGGTGTCGGTAATTACTTCTGTGAGGTCGGCATCGCGTTGTACGGTGTCTTCCACATAGCCAAACAAGGCTACTTCTACAGAGAAGTTGAAGGCGGCATTGGCTTTGATGAGGCGAACCAGTTTCCGCAGTTCCGCCTCCGATGAGGTGGTAAGTTCTGCGGTGTAGGGTTTGAACGTTGTGTTTGTAAGGTCAAGAATTACCCCTGGTGTTAGCGGCTTCAGCGCAAACTGTACCCTTTCCGTTGTATTGAATTTGCCATCGGCCAACAGAAACTCTTTAGATGCAAAAGTGAGGTTATCCTGCTCGGGGTCCACACTCACCACATAGTCGGTGCCTTCTTTGAGAAAAAGCGTAAAAGCACCATCCGCAGCGGGGCGCACATTGCTTAGCCGTGTCTGCGAGGCCTTATCCCAAACGGACACATAAGCCGCCCCCGGGTTTGGTGGGCCCGTTACCTTCCCTTCCAGCTTCATCACCCCTTTGGGTTTTACTTCGGGAGGAAACAGCACTTCCACAATCTCTGTGGCACTACGGCCCTGTGCATCTTTCATGAGGTAGCGCCCCAGCGAAGTGCCACTTACCCATTGGTCGTCTTTGTCGCTGTTGGCAAAATCCAGGGGTACTGGCGCAGACCAACTGTTATTCACCAGCCGAGTCAGGTACAAGTCCATTCCACCGCGGTTGGGGGTGAGGGTGTTCGATGAGAATATCAACGTTTCGCTATCGCCCATGATGCGCGGGGCCTGCGCGTTTCCGGTGTTGATGGTGGCTGGCAACTCTTCCGGTGCACCCCACCGGTCTGTCAGCGTTCTTCTGCGCGTTACCATCAGCTTGCAACCTTCCGCCACTGTTGCAGCCATTTTGGTGCAGCGCATAAAGTACATGGTAAGGCCATCGGCCGTGAGCGAGGGGCAAGCCTCATGTGCCGGAGAGTTAACCGGCACCCCGAGGTTCAGGGGCTCCTGCCAGAAACCTTTCAGGTCGCTGGCATAAATGTCGTAGCCCCCTACGCCACCGCCCTTGGCACTACTGATAAACAACTGTTTGCCATCGGCCGACAGGGCATAGCCGCGCAGAAAATTCTGGCGGGTGTTGATGTTGCGCGGAAGGGGCGTAGGTTCCTTCCAGGTAATGCCATCGGCTTTAGTGGAATAGAATACGCCCAAGATGTTATCTTCGGTATTGTCGGAGAGGAAAAGAAGCGAGCTGCCATCGAGGCTTACGTAGGGCGCACTCACGTTGATACTGGGGTGATTGATTACACCCGGAAGCCGGTTGATGCGCTGTTGCGCGGGCAGGTTAAACACAATCAGTGAGCCAGCTACTAGTAACTTCCATTGCCGCATACGTTTGAAAAAATAGGTGTCAGACCAAAGTTATCTAATTTCGGGCCACGTTTTTAGAAAATCGGCTACTGATAACGATGAATTTGCCGAACGATAGTAACTTTATCGTCTGCAAAAAACTTTTTTAAATGATTCAGGTAATACCATCTATTGCGCTGCGCAAAGGCAAAGTAGTGAAGATGCGCAAGGGCGACCCCACCAGCGAAAAAGCCTACGATGAAAATCCCCTAGACCTTGCCAAACGCTTCGAAGACCACGGCATTGAGGTGGTGCACCTGGTGGACTTGGATGGTGCCGAGCGCGGCAGCCCGAAGAATTACCACGTTATGGAAGCCATTGCCGGCCACACCGACCTGAAGATCGATTTCACCGGTGGCATTAGCACCGATGGCGACATCAGCAAAGCCTATGAGTACGGTGCAGACTACATTACCGCATCGAGTATTGCCGTAACCGATCCGGAATTGTTCGCCTCGTGGATTATTTCCTACGGGCGTGAAAAGATTACGCTGGGGGCCGATGTTACGGATATACAAAGCAAAAAGCTGGCCTTTCGCGGATGGCTTAAAAAGTCTGATACCACGTTGTTCGACCACCTGCAATATTTTTATGATCGTGGACTGAAGTACGCCAAATCCACAGATGTATCGCGCGATGGTGTGTTGGAGGGCCCAGCGTTTTCGTTTTATCAGGAGATCATCGACCGTTTTCCGGAGTTAAAAATTCTGGCCAGCGGTGGTGTGCGCGGAGTGGATGACATCAAACGCCTGAACGACATGGGTATTTTTGCCGTCATTTTTGGCAAAGCTTACTATGAAGGTATTCTTAAACTGACCGATCTGGAACAGTTTCTGGTGAAGAAAGAGATCTAAGAGAACAGGAAGTTTTTATTCCTCCTCTATCAAATCCGAAGTTTTGAACTTCTGAATGATGTAGTAGAGAAAATTGAAATTGAGTGGATCGTCTCCACTTTTAACAGTCGATTTTTTGGCATCCGAGGCACCTGATCTGCCTGCGGTTTTTGCCGAACCCGATTTGATAGTAACTGTTGAGTCGCGAACGATTTTACCAGAGTTACGAAGTTCACCCTCCATCAACAAAGGTTTTTCATCGTATGGATTGGCATCCTGGTAGAGATAGCCATTCAATTCCGGGTTAGGCAACCCATCTTGCGCCTTTACTTCGGCTGTTGCCAGTTGAAGTAATGCGAGAAAAGCCAGCACGTACAAAACTTCTCTTTTCATCTTAGCTCAGGCTTTAGATTAACATCCTAACCCGTTACTTTGTTGCCGAAGCTATGCAAGTTAAAAAATTTTGGGTATGATCACATGGTCAGATTTTGAGAAAGTAGATGTTCGGGCGGGCACCATTGTGCGGGCAGAACCCTTCCCAGAGGCCAAAAAACCAGCTTTTAAGCTCTGGATAGACCTGGGGCCGGTGTTGGGTATAAAAACTTCTAGTGCGCAGATTACAGTAAATTATCGACCAGTAGACCTTATCGGCCGACAAATAATCTGTGTGGTCAACTTTCCGCCCCGGCAGATCGGGCCCTTTTCTTCGCAAGTGTTGGTAACCGGCTTTCCCGATGCACATGAACACGTGGTGCTGGCCACCATAGACAAACCAGTACCCAACGGGGCGCGTTTATTCTAAGTTTCTTTTCTATGCGTTTCTCTCAACTGCCTCAACTCACCTCGGGAAAGGTTGCGCAACTGGCCACCGACCGGCCGCTGACTTTCTTTCTTACCGACAGCCGCAAGGCGATACAGGCGGAGGGGGCCTGCTTTTTTGCCATGGCCGGCCCGAGGCATGATGGGCACCAATACATTTCCGCGCTGTATCAATCGGGTGTGCGTCAGTTTGTGGTTGAGAAAACGTTGCCCTGGCAGGAGTATCCGGAGGCGAATTTTTTTTGGTGCGCTTCTTCGCTCGAGGCACTTCAAGCGATTGCCCGCCACCACCGCCAGCAATTTGCCATTCCACTGATCGGGATTACCGGAAGCAATGGAAAAACCATCATCAAAGAGTGGCTGTTCCAGTTGCTCTCTCCCGATTACGATGTGGTAAAAAGTCCGGGCAGCTACAATTCGCAGTTGGGTGTGCCCTTGGCGGTGATGCAAATACAGCCACACCACCAGTTGGGTGTCTTCGAAGCGGGCCTTTCGCGCAGTGGCGAAATGGAAAAGTTGGCGGCCATTCTCCAGCCCACGCTGGGTATCTTCAGCAACATTGGCCCCGCCCACGATGAAGGTTTTGCCAGCCGGCAGCAAAAGGTGGAGGAGAAAATGAAGCTATTCAGCAGGTGTGGTTTGCTTATTTTCTGCTACGACCATACGGCCATACGGCAAGCTGTGCTGGCCAGCGGGGTGCCCCACCTGAGTTGGGGGCAAGATGCACATGCTAACGTAAGGGTTTCCGTTGCAGAAAACGGTCTTACAATTGTGTACTCTGGCCGCGAACACCGGCTTGCTTTGCCTTTTTCAGATGTAGCCTCGGTAGAAAACCTGGTTCACTGTGTGGTGTTGATGATGCACCTGGGCAATTCTGTCGAGGTGATTCAGGAGCGTGTGCAGCAGTTGAAGACGGTGCCCATGCGCCTGGAACTGAAGCAGGGCATCAATCAATGTACGCTGATCGATGACACTTACAATAACGATCTGGCGGGGTTGCAGATCAGCCTCGATTTTTTGGCCGCCCAGCAGAAGAAGAAAAAAACCATTGTGCTCTCCGACATATTGCAGTCGGGTTTGCGTGAGGAAGAACTGATGCAAAGCGTGGCGGCCTTGCTGCGCAGGGCGGGCGTTCAAAAAATGGTGGCCGTGGGGCCTGTGCTGAAAAAGTTCAGCCGCCTATTTGGTTTCATTTCTGATAGCCATTTCTATGCAACAACGGAAGCGCTGCTGGATGAGCTCTCCGCAGATTTGTTTCAAGGTGAAATTATTTTGTTGAAGGGTGCCCGGTCGTTTGGCTTCGAGCGAGTAGTACACCGGTTGCAGCGCAAAATCCATGGTACAGTGATGGAGATCGACCTCGATGCCATGGTGCACAACCTCAATTATTTTCGCTCGCAACTCAGGCGCGGAGTGAAGATGATGGCCATGGTGAAGGCCTTTGCCTACGGCAGCGGCAGCGAGGAGGTAGCCAACCTACTGCAATTTCACAAAGTAGACTACCTGGGTGTGGCTTATGCCGATGAAGGGGTGGAGTTGCGTAAGAACCAGATTGCGCTACCCATTATGGTGATGAACCCTTCTGAGGAAGGTTTTGAAACCCTGCTTGGCCACCAACTGGAGCCGGAGGTTTACAGCATGCGCCTGCTGCGGTCGCTGATTCATTTCCTGGCCGGCCGCCCTTGCCGGATTCACCTTAAGCTGGATACCGGCATGCATCGGTTGGGCTTTGCCGAGGAGACTTTAGCTGAGGCGCTGGACCTTTTGCAGCAGCATACCCACCTGGAGGTGGCCAGTGTTTTTACGCACCTGGCCGGTTCAGACGAAGCCCGGCACGATGATTTCAGCCGGCAGCAGGTAGAGCGGTTCTCTAAGATGGTCGCGCAGTTGGAGACGGCATTGGGCTACCGACCGCTGCGCCACGTGTTGAATTCGCCCGGCATGATGCGCTTTCCGCAGTATCAATTCGATATGGTGCGCCTCGGCATTGGCTTGTATGGCGTCAACCCCACCCAAGACCAGGCGCCCCTGCGTCCGGTGGCTACGCTGAAAACCGTTATCTCTCAGATTAAAACCCTTGCACCGGGTGAGACCATTGGGTATGGGCGGTGGGGCAAAGCCGAACGGGAGATGACGCTGGCCACCATTGCCATCGGCTATGCGGATGGTTTCAGCCGCGCCTTCAGCCGCGGGGTGGGGGCTGTACTCGTACACGGGCAAAGGGCACCCGTTGTGGGCAACGTTTGCATGGATATGACCATGGTGGACATTACCGGCATTGCTGCCCAGGAGGGTGACGAAGTGATTGTTTTCGGTGAAGGGCTACCGATTCACGAAGTGGCCGCCCGTATTCACACTATTCCCTACGAAATACTGACCAACACCAGCGAGCGGGTGAAGCGGGTGTTTTACGCGGCCAGCATCTGATCAGGAGTGGAGCACGCCCTCCCTCTCCAGTTCTTTAATGAATGTAATGTTTTCTTCGCGCAAAGAGTCGGGCACAAAGACAAACCGTTTGTCGTGGATGGTTTTGCCCACGTAATAGCTCACCCAGTATTCGTTGTTGAGGTGAAAAACATTTTCGTGTATGGGTTCGATGAGAGCCGTGCTGCGCGCAGGCACTGTTTCCAGGAAATGTCGCAGCGTAGAGGTCTTTTGTTGTTCCCCGTCTTTTTCGCCATACCCTTTGCTGGCCACCAGTGTGTTTTCCAATGCAAAAGGGTTGTTGTTGATCAGGTACACTTTCCAATCGTAGGTATCGAATAAGGTTTTTTCGCGCGCCACTGCCAGCGTCACATTTTTTACTTCGGGAATGTCAATGTCTTTCTTCATGTGTTGAAAAATTTCCAGCCATCACTTTTTCTGCTGCTTTGCCCTGGGGCGTAAAATCGATGTTTGCCCAGCGCGTGGTGCCGTTTGGGTACCACTTCCAAAAATAGACACCTGCCAGCCATTTCTGTTTCCATACAGTATCAAAAAATGCCTGATAACAGCGAGCCTGCATTTCTTCGGAAGGCACTGCATTTTCTTTGATTTGCTGTGGCCACAGCCAGGGCTTCACGGGCGCACAGGCCGTGCTGCGGTAGCCCAGTTCGGTAAATAACACCGGCTTTTGAAATTTGTCTACCAGCTTTTCGATGTTGGCCATGTGTGGGTGCCAGCCGCTGGCAATGGTTTTTAAAGAAGCGTTGTCTGCATCTGCCAGCGAAAAGTAGGCCTGTATGCCAATGTAATCCAGCGCATCCCAAAAGCGTATGTTCTGGTACTCATCATTGAAGTTGGCTCCATAGGTAAGTTTGCCGCGGTATATTTTTCTAACCTGCGCAATGAGGTGTCTCCATTCTTTTTCGCGGTGGATGGTTTTGCTGAGTTCTGTGCCTATGCACAGCATTTCAATGCCATGTGTTTCGGCCATCACTGCATGGTGCAGTATGAATTTTTCGTAGGCGGCAAACCATTTGGCCCAGTTGGCGTCATCTGTCATTTCAATTTCGCCCGGCCACGATTGCCTTACCCACAGGTGGGGTTTCAGTATGGTTTTGATTCCTTTTTCGCGGGCCAGCCGGGTGGTGTGCGCAATTCCTTCATCCGATTCGCCCCACATCACACCACGGTTGCCATTGGCGGAGGCCTGTGTGATGAAGGCGATGGAGGCGCTGGCGGGGTGTGTTTGCCAGCCGAAGGGCGTTTGCGAAATCCACGTGACGTGGTTTTTCGCCAACCACTCTATTTGTTCGTGCGCTACCGGTTCGCGCCCCGCCACCCAGCAAACACCTTTTTGTTTTTCGGTAGCCGCTGCTGGTTCTAACGGTCTTACCAGGGGCAACGCTAGCAATGCTGCGATGGTGAAGACAACATATCGCCACGAGTACAGCATTCGTTGAAATTAGGAAATCAACTGCATTTGAAAAAGTGCGGCCAGGTGGGCCTTCATTTTTTCTTTCACCTCTTCCATGTTTACTGCGTGTTGAACCTCGTGGTGTAATGATGTCACGGCCTTGTCATCTATCCCGCAGGGCACAATGTATTTAAAATAGTCGAGGTTGGTGTTCACGTTAAAGGCGAGGCCGTGCATGGTTACCCAACGGCTCGTCTTTACGCCCAGGGCGCAGATTTTGCGAGCGTCTTTTTTATGTTCACCATCCAGCCATACCCCGGTAAGCCCGGCTATTCTGCCTGCCTTTATTTGGAAGTGGGCCAGTGTTTGAATTACTGATTCTTCCATGGTGCGCATGTACTTGTGGATGTCGGTAAAAAAGTTTTCGAGGTCTAACACCGGGTATACCACCAACTGGCCGGGGCCGTGGTAGGTAATGTCGCCACCGCGATTGATGGCATAATAAGAGGCGCCAACAGAAGGGAGTTCGCTGCGGGGTATCAGTAGGTTTTTTTCATCGCCACTTTTGCCCAGGGTGAACACGTGCGGGTGCTCGCAGAACAACAGGTAGTTGGGCGTTGGTTGTTCGTTGCCAGGCTGGTTTCGGTTTTCTTTTTTGATCTCCAGTATTTCGTTGAACAATTTTGTTTGATAGTCCCACGCCTGCTGGTAGTCGATGGTGCCTAAATCGATGAACCGTGTTTGCCTGTTGATGCGGTTGTTCACTTCACTTTGGCTAACTCTGTTTTCAGGAAATCGATGTGGTCAATCAGGTCAGGGTCTATATGGTTTTCTTTTGCCAGGAAATACGATATCCAGTCGGTGAGGTGAATGAGATAATAATATTGTTCGAGCAGAGAGGCACCTTCTGCCACAATGTCAATGATGGGATTGGATTTGCGCTCGAACACATCGCGGCAAATTTCCATGCGTTTCTCCACCCGTTCATGGTCGTGGTCGGAGTAGAGGTACACCACCTGAATGATGGGCAATATGCTTTCGGGAAAATGCCAGCCTTCCAGTTCGTTGTGTGTCATTTCGGGGAAGGTGTTTACGTGGGCCAGTTGCTTGGCGTTTTCATTCAACTGGTTTTGGAAGCGGGTGGCCATGGGGTAGAGGCGGCCATCGCAATAGATTACTGGCAGCTTGCCTTTTAATTTTTTAGCGATGATTTCTGCTTCGGTTTGTATTGCCTTTTCACTGCGATCGAGCGACTCGATGGCATTTTCTGTTTCTTTAATGAATGCCGCCCCGATGAGGTTGGTGTGGTACAGGGCGTAGAGCAGGGATATCATCATGTGGCCGATGAGCGCACGAGGAGATCGAGGTGTGCTTGGAATCTGGATATAAAACAGGTTGTATTCTTTAGCCAACTCCAGCATGCGGCCGCCAGCCGTAATGCAGATAATGTGGGCCCGCTTCAGCATGGCTTTTTGCACCGCTGCCAGCGTTTCTTCTGTGTCGCCACTAAAAGAGCAGGCGATGAAGAGCGTATGCGGACTGACGAACTGGGGAATGTTGTACCCCTTAGATACGGTGATGGGGATGGGCACGCGCCCGAACGTTAAAGACTCTACCAGGTTAGCCCCGATCCCCGATCCCCCCATGCCGGTGATAAGTATGTTTCTAATGTCGCTACCCGGCCGTACCAAGTCTACTGCCTGCCCTGTTCTCAGCGCCTCGGCCAATTGGTGGGTAAACCCTTCAATCAATTTCTTCATTTTCCGTTATTCAGGCGCCAAAGGTAGCCGATGGGCCCCAAAATCAAAAAGAAACAGCGGTTGTGAGGGTGTTTGGAGCGGTTCAAACCCTGGCTTTTCTATGCCTGGGGGTTGCTTGTGTGCGGCTCTTTGGGGTGCGCTGCGCACATGCTAAATTCAGGGCGCATGCGAGATCGTAGCCAAAAAGGAAAATACGGAGAGGCCCTGGCCGCGGCTTTTTTAGAGCAAAAAGGCTATGAGGTGGTGGCCCGGAATTACCGCTTCAAGCGATCGGAAATTGACCTCGTTGTTCGGCACAATGGGTGGCTGGTGTTTGTGGAGGTGAAGATGCGCAGCTCCACAGCTTTTGGTTTTCCGGAGGTTTTTGTGACGGACCAGAAGGCTGCCAAGGTGCTGGAGGGGGCCGCGCAATACATGGAGGAAACGAACTGGCGGGGGCCGGTGCGGTACGATGTGGTGGCCATTACGCAGCGGGGAGAACAAACTGATATCCGGCATTTTGAGGATGCTTTTTATTGAAGGTTGCACCATGACAGGAGCTCGCTTCGCTCGCGATGACGGTTTGCTTTGACTGGTTAGGGTTGGTAATGATTGGGAGGATGTAAGCCGTTTGCTTTTGGTATGTCATGGAGGGGAGATCGCTGCGCTCGCGATGACGAGTTGCTTCGTTGCGCTTTGCTCGCGATGACGGTTGGCTAAATGCCTTTGGCGTTCCAATAGATTTCGCGGCCTTTTTCGTCCCACTCTTTGCGTACAAACGATTTTTCTTCTTTGCTGAAGGGGTCGGTCGGGAAGTAGACCAGTTTTTTACGTTTGCCATTGGGGTAGTTTTCGATCCATTCACCCACGCGCCTGTTCCACCTGTATTCGCCCTGCACGGCCACCGTGCCATTTTCGTGGAAGAGCGTGTAGAAGCCTTCGCGTTCTCCGTATTCAATGGGTATCAACTCTTTCACTTTAGTGCGCTCCACCGGGTCGTAGTAGGTTACGATCGATTCCTTCGGCCAGCCTTTGTAGTATTTCTCTTTGTCTTCCAGCAGGTACTGGCGGTCGTACTTCATCCAACGGCCGTGTTTGGTGCCTTTATAAAAAATTCCCTCTTCCAGCAGTACATCGCCCATCATCTTTTTGTAGGGGCCATGCACCAGCACGCCTTTTTTAGGGTCGTAGCCCGTTTTGCGTATTTCCCTGCGCGTGAAATCGTACCAGTAGATGTCGCGCACAAACGGTGTGGGCTTCTCGGGTTTTTTCAGGTAGAAAAACGTTTCGATGGTCATACGTTCGCCAAACCCTTTGCGTGTAAAGCCTTTTTTGGTTTTAATACCATAGAAAGTTTTGCGTTTCGGCTTTTTCTTTTTGGTTACAATAGGCTCGCTGGTGGCTTCGTCCAGTTCCAGCAGTTTAAAGGGCTTGTCTGTTTCGAACGTGAAGGTGCCCTCCTTGCCAAAATCCTGCACCTGGGCCGTTGCCAGGGTGGCCGGTATGATCCATAGTGCCAGTATTTTTCTCACCACCATTGCTCAACGAATTTCGTGCGTGTTCATTGTGTGGTACCTGTTCTACTTCAGTTTGGCAAAATCGGCAATGAAGGCATCGGGAAATTTTTTCTTCACTACCGACAGAAAATCTTCGGCTTTCTTGCGGTTGGGAAACTGCCCGAGGATGATGCTGTAATATTTAATGCCATTCACCACTTTCACCTGCACGTTCACCTTCTTCTTGTATGAGTTCTTCAGGTTGTCGGCCAGCCGCATCAGGTTAACCAGTTCCTGGTAGGTGCCAATCTGTACCCCAAAGCCGGAGGGGTTGAGGCGGGAGATCTCGAAGTCGTAAAATTCCTTTTCTTCCACCGACACCTGGTCGATGGGCACGATGGGTTTGCCGCCTTTGCCATCGCCTGCGTCTATTACTTCCACCTTCACGTCTGCCAGGCCCTGGGTGATGAAGCCCAATTGCTGGGCTGCCGACTTCGACAAGTCGATGATGCGGCCGTCTACGTAGGGGCCGCGGTCGTTTACCACTACTTCCACCGAGGTATTGTTGGCCAGGTTGGTTACGCGCACCCGGGTGCCCAGCGGCAGGGTTTTGTGGGCCGCTGTTAGTTTGTTGTGGCGGTATTTTTCGCCACTGGCCGTAGGGCTGCCCTCAAACTTGTCGGCATAGAAGGAGGCTTTACCCGTTTGTACCTGGGCGCTGGCCGCTAATGCCAGCACCAGGCATAGAAGTGTTAAAAGGTGGTTCATGGTTATGGCAGTTGAAAAAGTTCCGTAAAATAAACGGAATAATTTGACAAAGGGGAGGGCAGCGGATTGGGCCGTTCGTGAATTAGCTTTAGCTTTGCCCGGCAAATAATCAATCCTAATTATTTGCCATGGCGCACGATTCCTCCAAATTTCTTTTCGAAGCCCTTACTTACGATGATGTTCTGCTGGTGCCCGCTTACAGCGAGGTGCTTCCGCGTGAGACCGACAGCCGCACCCAGCTTACGGCCGGCATTTCGTTGAATATTCCCATTGTTTCCGCTGCCATGGACACCGTTACCGAGGCGGAGCTGGCCATCAGCATTGCGCTGGAAGGCGGATTGGGGTTTATCCATAAAAACATGTCGGTGGCGGCCCAGGCCGACCAGGTGCGCAAGGTGAAGCGCTCGCAGAGCGGCTTGATCCTGGACCCTGTTACGCTGCAAAGCAATGCCACCCTGCGCGATGCGGAAAAAATCATGCGTGAATTCAAGATCGGGGGGATACCCGTAGTAGATGGCAACGGGAAGCTGGTGGGCATCATCACCAACCGCGACTTGCGCTTTCAGAAAGACCTGGGCCGACCCATTGAGCAAATCATGACCAAAGACAAACTGGTCACCGCACCCGAGGGCATTACCCTGGAGAAGGCCGAGGTGATTCTGCAGCAGTATAAGATTGAGAAGCTGCCCATTGTGAACAAGAAGGGCAAGCTGACCGGCCTGGTTACCTATAAAGATATTCTGAAGAAGAAAAACAAACCCAATGCCTGCCACGATGAGTATGGGCGTTTGCGCGTGGGTGCGGCCGTGGGCGTGACGCCTGACATTCTGGACCGCATTGAGGCCCTGCGCTCGTCAGGGGTGGATGTGATCAGCATCGACACGGCCCATGGCCATTCGAAGGGTGTGATTGAAGCCGCGAAGCGGGTGAAGAAAAAATTCCCCGGCCTGCCGATGGTGGTGGGCAACATTGCCACGGGTGAGGCTGCGCGCGCGCTGGCCAAGGCTGGTGCCGATGCAGTAAAGGTAGGCGTTGGCCCCGGCAGCATTTGTACTACGCGCATTGTGGCCGGTATCGGGTTGCCGCAGTTATCGGCCGTGTATGAATCTGCGAAAGCGCTGAAGGGGTCGGGCGTGAAGACCATTGCCGATGGGGGCATTCGCTTCTCGGGCGATATTGTGAAGGCGCTGGCTGCCGGGGCAGACAGTGTGATGATCGGCTCGTTGCTGGCCGGCACGGAGGAGGCTCCGGGCGAGGTGATTATTTATGAAGGCCGCAAGTTCAAGTCGTACCGTGGTATGGGCTCGCTGGAGGCGATGGATGACGGCTCGAAGGACCGTTATTTTCAGGATGCGGAGGATGATATTAAAAAGCTGGTGCCAGAGGGCATTTCAGGGCGTGTGCCCTTCAAGGGGTCGGTGGCCGAAGTGTTGTATCAACTGGTGGGCGGCCTGCGGGCCGGTATGGGCTATTGCGGTGCGAAGAACCTGGAGAAGCTGAAAACCGCCAAATTCGTGAAGATTACCGCGGCCGGGGTGCACGAGAGCCACCCCCACGATGTGACCATCACGCGGGAGGCGCCCAACTATAGCCGGAAGTAGGTTACAATCAGCCGGTTATTTGTATCTTTGATTCTCAGGCTTTACGTTTTTTTATGAAAAGATTTTTTCTACTCTTCCTTTTCACTTGGGGAGTGCTTTCTTCTGCTTACGGCCAGGTACTTTGGACCGAGAGTTTTGCCGGGGAAACAGATGGAGCAACAACAGGCTTAGCTGGTGGTACCCCCGGAGGCTCCTGGTCTGCATCATACGGAGGCGGTGGCCTCTTTTCCAAGCAGTCTCTATTTGGTTTTGAGTTCTTTTTCGGCCAGTCGATGGGGGGAACTGAGGGACGTTGGGCTACAAATGTGATCGATATTTCTTCGTATGGTTACGCGATCATAGATGTAACTGCTTATTCGCTATTCACGGAAGCTGATGGCGACTACTTTGAGGCATATTATATTCTGAATAACAACGGAATAGAAGTTCCATTTTATACACAGACCGGGTCATTGGTTGAAACGGGCGGCAGCGCGATCGTAGCGGGTTCGCAACTACAGGTAGTGGTAAGGATGATGAATGACGATTTCTTGGATACATGGGGAATTCAGGATGTGACCGTCACGGGTATCACCACACTTTTTTCAACAAATCTGGGGGGTACATCCGATTGGAATAATGGATCAACTTGGTCAACGGCTGGGCTTGGAGGAGCGGTTGCGGGCATTGTACCTAATAATCTTACCCGTGTGGTTGTAGGCAACGGCTATTCTATTGCAATACCGGTAGAAAGTTCAGCGATTTTTTTAGAGGTTCAAAGTGGAGGTTCTGTTACATGGTCCGCAGCGGTTGACTTAAATATTGGAAGGGGCGGAATTAGTATCCAGTCGGGCGGCAGCATTAGTTCGGGAGTGTCTACCACAGCGCAAATAGACTTCGATGGAGACGTGGCAACCCCCATTGATGTAGAGGGTTCATTAACAATTGGCGACATCGAGGTTAACGGCCAGGCCACGATTACCATAACTGGAACTGGTGCCATAAATGTGGTAGACCAGATACTTTTCAATGGAACTGATGCGAGTATTGTCAACAATAGTACATTAACGGCCGGGAGTCTACTTTTCGACAATGACTTCAATTCATTCGTTAATAACGCCACTACAACCTTCAGTGGCAACATATCTTGTAATAACTTCGATGACGATAACACTGTTGAAAATGCCCTGGGAGCAACCCTATCCTTTGTTGCTATAGACGGGAATTCAACAACCGTGGGGGGAACAGGCAACGGGGGTAATTTGATAATTAACAATAGTGGGACCATCAATCAGTCGGGGAATTTTTTTGATCTGGATAATGGTAGTAGTAGTGATTTTAATAACCTTTCAACAGGAAACTGGTATTGGAGTTTGACTCCAACTGCTGGTTTTGATGGAAACATGACGAGCATACTTGATTGCTCAGCCGTTGGTAATACTTTCCATTACAGTGCATTTGGCTTTCAAAATATTATTGGCGTCACATATCAAAATCTCACCATCTCAGGCAGCAATTCAAAGCAGCCCACGGTGGCGCTGAATATAGATGGAGATCTTACAATACAAGATGCAAATCTGGGGTCGAATAGCCAGACAATCAATATTGCCGGTGACTGGCAGATTTTAGGTACAGGCACCTTCACGGAGGGGTTACAGACTGTTATTTTTGATGGGGCGGGAGCTCAGAACATCAACAATTCCAACGACAACACTTTTTATAACCTTACTCTTAACAAGTCGGCTGCTGCTAACACCGTAACGATGAACAATGCATTGACTGTATCTAATACCCTTACGCTGACTACAGGTGGCTTGATCATGAACGGGAACGTCCTGAACATTACCCGCAATGCAACCGGTGCTCTGGCTGCTGCCGCCAACGGCTACCTGGTGAGCGAGTCGGAGGCTGCTGCGGTGGTGTGGAACACGCGCGCGGTTACCGGCACTTTTACTTTTCCCTTCCGGAACGCTGCCGGTGGAACCGCCATTGCCGTCACTTTCAATAAAACCACTGCCGGCATTGAGTCGGGTACGGGCGCCTTTGCGGTGTCTACCTATGGCACGGGTGCGGCCAACACGCCCTATCCTTCGGGGGTGTTGCACACCAAGGATGCCTCAGGCGTTGACATCAGCGCGAACGTGGCCGACCGCTTCTGGGTAATAACTCCTTCCGGCTACTCCACCGTTCCCGATGCCACTGTTACTTTCCGGGTAACCAATGCGGAACGACCCACCGGAAATCCTAATTTGCAAGCCCAGCGTTGGAATTCTGTGGCCAGTCTTTGGGATCCACCACTAACTCAAACTCCCAACAGCCAAACCTCTGCTCAAGTGGCTATACCCGGCACCTTCTCCGCCTGGGCCCTGTCGGATTCGTCTACTCCCCTGCCCATCGAACTCCTTTCCTTCGAAGCGCAACAATCGGGCAACGCAGTGAAGGTAAACTGGTCTACGGCCACCGAGCTCAACAACGATTTCTTCACCCTCGAACGCCTGAACGATGCCGATGGCTTTGATGTGGTGCTCACGCATCCCGGCAAGGGAACCACCACCGAGGTGAGCCACTACGAGGTCTTCGACCGTTCGCCCCGCGTGGGTAAAAATTATTACCGCCTGAAGCAGACCGACTTCAATGGCCAGTTTTCGTATTCTGACATTGTGCTGGTGGAGTTTGCCGCAGTGGGGGAACTGTTGCAGGTGTACCCTAACCCCACGCATCGTAAGCCCCTGAACCTGGAGGTGCGGGCACTCGCCCCTTATCAATCCGTGCCGGTAGTTATCCACACCGCGTTGGGCACGGAGGCATTCCGGGCCACTGCACAAGCCGATGGCCAGGGCTACCTGCACCTGGAGGTGCCTACCACCGACTGGCCTACCGGTCTTTACCTGGTTCAGGTGGGCACGGAGGCGGCCCGCCAGTTAAAAGTCATCATTGAATAACATCGGGTTTTAAACCACTCGATCATTTCCTATTATTGTGAGGCCAATCTTCTCAGGTTGGCCTCTTTTTTAATCTGTGCGCACCAAAGCCCTCATACGACTCACCTTTCTCGGCTCTGTTATCTGCTGGCTGGTGCTGGTGTTTTCGGATGTAACGGTGCTTTTCAGCAACATCAAAGGCCTTACGCCCGATGTGCCCCTGTGGCTGCCCCGCGTGATGCTGGACCTTTATGTGATCTGCCTTTTCTATTACTACAAATACCGCATTGAGTACGATGAGTCGCTGAACTTTACCGACTTGTTGTGGAAGGTGTTTGCTACCGGGCTGGTGGCCACCGTGATATCCTTGGGCATACGGCTGCTGCTTTTCCTGCTGGGCAACACCAAGCTGCCGGAGAACGTGCTCTTTGGCGACATTATTTACCAGGTGAACCTGGCCCTCTTTATCAGCTTTCTCATGGCGGGGTTCACTTCGTGGAAGCGGCTGATATTGTACCAAAAGTCGAAGTGGCTGATCCGCACCTGGATGGTGTTTGAGTTTGCCATGCTGGCCGTTCTGCTTTACGACAGCATCTCCCTCACGCTGAGCGAAACCGTTTACACCCTCTTTATGATTGTGTTGGGTTTGATTGCGTTGGTGCTTTCGGCCAACATGAAGTGGGTGGCTTACCTGAACTTCAGGCAAAAGTGGACTAGCCTGCTACTGTTGCTGCTCACCTTCTTCTACATCGGTTACTTTTTTTATACCGTTTCGCGCCAGTCGGACGTAATCTCGGCCCAGTCGGCAGCCTTTCTGGGTTTTGATGAGCACATCTTTAATCTGTGCTTGTTCTTTTTTGTGGTTACCTACAGTGTGTTTTCCTTTCTGGTGATCCTATTCAACCTCCCCACCTCTTCTGTTTTTGAGCAGAAGTTGGAGGAGGTGGTGAACTACCAGCGCATCAGCCAGAGCATTCAGACGGAGCAGAATGAAGAGAGCGTTTACAATATTCTGCTGGAGAGTGCGGTGAGCTCTGTATTTGCTGATGGGGCATGGCTCGAGATTAAAAGTGCCGCCAACGAGCCCCGCGTGTTTACCTACCAGATTTCTGAGAAAGACGCCCACGACATACGTGAGCACCTGAGGCAGCATAATGTGAAGGGTATATTAGAGCAGAGCAGCGACAAAACCAAAAATCTGTCGAAGCACCTGGCCTCGCTCAAGGGCACCCGTTTTCGCTCCATCCTTTCATTCCCTATTGTGGTGAAGGGAGAGACCATTGGTAGCCTTACGTTGCTGAAAGAGCTGCCGGAAGGGTTCAACAAGGAGATGACGCGCATCGTATCCACATTCACCAACCAGGCGGGTATTTCTATCGAGAACTTCCGTTTGATGGAGGAAGCCTTTCAGAATGAGCGCTACAAGGAGGAGTTGAAGATTGCCAAGATGGTGCAGAAAAGTTTGCTGCCCAACCGGCTGGAGAAAGATCCTGATTTCGATATTGCGGCCTTTTCGCAATCGGCCGATGAAGTGGGTGGCGACTACTACGATACCTTGCGCATCAACGACCACCAGGTGGCGTTAATAGTGGCGGACGTATCGGGCAAGGGTACTACAGCGGCTTTTCATATGTCGCAGATGAAAGGTATTTTCCACAGCCTGGCGCAGCAGGAGGTAGACCCCAAAACGTTTATGACGCGCGCCAACCAGGCGTTGATTTACTGTCTAGAACGTGGCTCGTTCATTTCGGCAACCTATTTTGTTATAGATACGCTGGGCAAGAAGATACAATATGCCCGCGCGGGGCATTGTCCGGTGTTGTACTATCAGCACAGCCGTAAGCAGGCCGCTTACCTGAAAGACCGGGGCACCGCGCTGGGCATGATTAAGAACAAGAACTACTGCGACTTTATCGACAACAACGAAATTCCCTATGCCGCGGGCGATGTCATGGTGCTATACACCGATGGCATTACCGAGGCGAAGAGCCAAAAGGGAGATGAATATGGCAATGAACGCCTGCAGAAGGTGATCGAGAAGGTGGCCGACAAGGGAGCGAAGGAGATTCAGGAAACCCTGATCAGCGACCTACATCACTTTTCTGGCACAGACCAGATCAATGATGACTATACTACA
This sequence comes from Bacteroidota bacterium, assembly GCA_049324055.1. Classification (GTDB taxonomy): domain Bacteria; phylum Bacteroidota; class Bacteroidia; order Cytophagales; family Cyclobacteriaceae; genus ELB16-189. The sequence goes on from JBMOLS010000037.1 coordinate 150,226, forward strand.
ATGATTGTGAAATTCGCCTGAACAACCCTGTTTTGAGTAAATGGCCAGTTTGGGTAAATAAGAGGAATAACCAAAAAAGTTAAAAACCGTTAAAAAACCATGGTACACATCAAACGATTACAAGAAGACGGGGCTGACATTATAGTGGTGATCGGTGAAATTGACGCCAGCTCGTCCATTGAGTTAGACCTGGCCATCGCGAAGAGTGTAGGGGAAGGATTCCGGAAAATACTGATCGATTGCAGTTCCATGGAGTACATTTCTTCGGCCGGCTTGGGCGTGTTTATGTCGTACATAGAAGAATTTAGGGATAAAAAGTTGGCCATGGTGCTGTTTGGTATGAAGGAGAAGGTAGAAAATACATTTACTATTTTGGGATTGGCGGACTTGCTGCATATACGTGCTACGAAGCAGGAGGCGAAAAAACTGGCCGATGAACTATCAGTATAACATCGGCTGCAGCCTTACCAATTTGAAGGGCATTCGCGACTTTGTTCGCCAGTCCCTAAAGGATCATTCCATTCCTGAGGTGGAGGTGAGTGCCATTGTGCTGGCATTGGACGAGATGTGTTCTAACCTGATGATACATGCCCACCACTGCAACCCCGACCACATGCTGGAGTTGCACATTGATACCGACCGTGCAGACCGCATTGTTTTTGAGATTGTAGACGATGGCCATGTTTTTGACATCAACCAGTTTCATACGCCCGAGTTGGGGAACCTGGTGCACGAGAAGCGCAAGGGCGGGTTGGGCATTCGGCTGGTGAAGTCTATCATGGACTCCATCGAGTACACCACGCGCAACGGCAAGAACGTGTGCCGCCTCACCAAAAACACTGATGCTCAATAGGCGCCCAGGTATTTGCGGGCGAGCCACTCCGCACTGATGAGCACCAGCAGCAGAAAAAAGAAAGCCTTCAGGTTAATGATGGGGTGGAAGGAATCTTCTGCGTGTATGATGCTGTGGGCTTGCATTGTTTGAGCTTCCTCCATAAAATCATCCAGTTGCGCCAGTTGATAAAACTTACCTCCCGTATTTTCTGCCAGCCTGCGCAGCAGGCCAAAATCGGCTGTCAGGTTTTGGGCCTCCAGGTTTTGTACCGACACCAGGAATTCGCCACCCACCTCCTGCCGTACGTCATTTATTTCGGTGAAGGCGCGGTAGCGGTACACGCCTCCTTTCAGGTTGCCGATTCGGTAACGCGTACCCGAGGGGTTGGTGGTGTAGCTGTAGGCGGCCGTTTCGCCCTGTTCGTTGCGCAGTTCCAGTTGAATGGTGTTGCCGAAGACGGGCTCGAATAATTCATTGTACACCTGGCTTTCGAAGATGACGGGCTCTGCGTCAGAAAATTCGTTTTGGATGGGAAAGCTGCGGAACCTGCGCTTGTCGTCCTGTGTGCTGAGATATTGAACGAGTTTGGCGAAGAGCTCATCGAAGTGGTCGGTCGTCTGATTGGCGGCATATTCATGGAGGCGCCAGCGCCAAATACCTTCGCCCAGCAGCGCGGCCATTTTGCGGCCTTCTTCCTGCCAGCTAAACAACAATGGCCGTGTGGTGGCTACGCTTCCTATTTGTTGGTGCAGCAGCACCTGGCTGGTGGGCGGAAAGGTGAACTTGCCAAAGGGTACCGTTAAGGGCGGGTAGCCTGCGAGGGTACCTGCTACATTATCGGAGAAGACAAAATCACGGAATGTGGTGTTGAGCACCGGTGTTACTTCGTCTTTCTGGTTGAGGTTTTCGAAGGCGATACCCGCAGAAGCCCACTGTTTCAGGTTACTGTTGCTGCCAGCCACCAGCAGCAGGCCACTTTTTCCCTGCATAAATCTTTGTAGCAACGCATTGGTTTTGGCGCCTTCATCCCACGCCTGGAAGAAGATGGCTAGGTCTATGTTAGCGGGGGCCAGATCGGTGGCTGGCGCCTCTGCACCGCCCGGAATGTGCAACACCACTTGGTAGTTGCTGTTTTTTTCTATCGCTGCGCGCATGGCCTTTACATCGGGGTGGGGGGCCGGGGCTACCAGCAGAATTTTTTTCTTCCCTTCCACCACTTCCACAAACACCGTGCTGCGGTTGTTGCGCGTGTTGAATTCTTGCGGCAAAGGGGTTACCTGCAAGTCGATGCGTTGCAGACCGGTCTGTTCGGCATCGAGCAGAAAGTCAAAGGCAAGCAGCGGCTGAGTGCCGATGGTGCGTTCTTCGCTTGCCACCTGGCGGCCCGCCTGGAATACGGTGAGCCGTATTTTTCCCGACACATCGCCCTTGATTAATACCTCTGCGTGGAGCGGAAACCGGTTGCCCTGGTAGGCAATTTTGTTGTAGGCCAGGTTGCGCAGCGAGAGGTCTGACCGCTCTGTGGTATCGCCCACCCCAATGGTGAAGATAGGTGTGCGCAGTGGTGTGTACAGTGGTGAAACGCCCGAGTTGTAGATGCCATCCGACACCAGTGCGATGGCCGCCAGGTTTTTGCCTTCGTAGTCGCCCACCGTTTTTTTGATGGCTTGCTGAATGTCGGAGGTGGTGGCGTTGAAACGGTTCAATGGTTGTCCGTTCAAGCCCGTCAGGGTTGCTTCAAAGCCGGCCTCTTCCAGGCGTGTGCGCACTTGCTCCAGGCGTTGAACCAAGGCGCTGCGGGCGGCAGAGTCGAGTACTTCTGCTACGGACGATGAGTTATCGGCCAGCAGCACGATGGCCGGTTTTTCTGTTTCCTGCGTAGTCAGCTTCAACACCGGGCCGATGAGCAGGAAACAAAGCATGGATACCACGATGGCCCGAAAGACAGCCAGCACCTTGTTGGTGGAGGGGGCCCACACGGACGGCCGCTGGTACAGCAGCCATGCGTACGCCACCCCTGCTGCCAGGCAGGCCAGTATCCAGAAGGGGCTATATTCGAAGAGCAGTCGTTGCAAGGTTAGTGCTTGGAGGTGCAATTAATAGTTATACTTGTCTTTCCACAACCGCTTCAAATAATTTCTTAACTCCAGTTCGCGCGCATTGTTGCCCGGTTCGTAGAATTTAGTGCCTTTGATGGCATCGGGCAGGAATTCCATGTTCGCAAAATTGTTGTCGAAGTCGTGCGCATATTGGTAGCCCTTGCCATAGTTCATGTCTTTCATCAGTTTGGTGGGTGCGTTGCGTATGGCTAACGGCACGGGCAAGTCACCGGTTTCATGAACTGTGCGGATGGCGTTCTCGATGGCCACGTAACTTGCGTTACTTTTGGGCGAGCTGGCCAGGTAGACGGCACATTGGCCCAGAATGATTCGGGCTTCGGGGTAGCCGATGACGTTCACCGCCTGGAAAGCGGTGGTGGCCATGACCAGTGCTGTGGGGTTGGCATTGCCGATGTCTTCGGAGGCGAGTATCACCATTCTGCGTGCGATGAACTTGACATCTTCGCCACCTTCAATCATGCGGGCCAGGTAGTAAAGCGCTGCGTTGGGGTCGCTGCCCCGCACCGATTTGATGAAAGCCGAGATGATGTCGTAGTGCTGCTCGCCACTTTTGTCGTACAGGGCAATGTGCTTTTGGGCGATGTTGATCACCAGCTCGTTGGTGATGTGAAAATCACCGGGCACGGCCTGGCTCAACAGTTCCACCAGGTTCAGCAACTTGCGTGCATCGCCACCAGAAATATTCAGCAGAGCCTCTTTTTCTTTGACCGCTATCTTTCGCGTTTTCAGCTCTTCATCGCGCGTAAGCGCCAGCTGTACCAGCCGCAACAGGTCTTCTTCGGTAAGGGCTTTGAGCGTGTACACCTGGCAGCGCGAGATCAGGGCGGAGTTCACCTCGAATGAAGGATTTTCTGTGGTGGCCCCGATGAGCGTGATGGTTCCCTTTTCAACGGCACCGAGCAGTGCATCCTGCTGCGATTTGTTGAAGCGGTGGATTTCATCGATGAAGAGGATAGTGCGCAGCGAATGTTTGGCTTTGTCAATTACTTCGCGCACATCTTTCACACCGGCACTTACGGCACTCAATGTGTGGAAGGGGCGCTTCACCTCGTTGGCAATGATGTTGGCGATGGTGGTTTTGCCCACACCGGGCGGGCCCCACAAAATCATAGAGGGTACGTTGCCCGAGCGGATGGCCTGCCGGATGATGCCGCGGTCGCCCGTCAGGTGCTCTTGCCCCACCAGGTCTTCCAGGCGGGTGGGGCGCATACGTTCTGCCAGCGGTGGTGTTTGCGATGCCAACATTTACAGGGCGAGTAAAATAAGCAGGGCGCTGATGGAGATACCGATCGTCATGAGGATTGCAAACAAGAAGGAGAACACCGCGAACTTCAAAATGGTTTTCGCCCAGTTTTGCTGGTACATCCGTTTCATGGCGAAGAGCAGGTAGAAATAGATCCAAAAGCCCACCAGCCACGTGAAATCGTTGATTACCGGCACCAGGTCGATCAGCATGAACAGCGATCCGCCCAGGTAGAAAAAGTTGTAATAGTAAATCGAAAAAACGAGGTGTTCGGAGTAGAAAAAGTATCTGCGTACGTAGAGCAGTTTCAGCAGCAGGGCAAAGAAGGGTAGCAGGTAGAACAGCACTTTGGAGAAGTTGTCTTTGAAGGCTTGGGTGAAATCGTCTTTGAAGCTGCCAGAGTCTTTGTATTTGTTGTTGAGTTCGATGTTGCGCAGTTCCAGTTTGCGCACCAACCAGCCATCGCGCTCCGATTCTGGTTTCAGTTGTTGCAGCGAATCGTATTCGCGGGCGCTTTTGTATTCAGAACCCGACAGGCTGAAGTTTGCTGATTTCTTTTTTTTGCGGGTGGTGGTGTCGGTTGCGGCTTTCAGGTTCTTTCTGAGGGCGCTGTCGTTGAAGTAGGGGTTTGGGGGTACCTGCTTGAGTGCCTCTTCCATGTTGGCCCGGTCTTGCTCGCTCATTTCCACGGCATCCCCGTCACCCATTTCCACGATGTCGTCCTCTTCTTCGTTGCCGGGCAGTGAAAAGGCCAGTAGGAAAAATACGAAGCTGATGAACACGTACATGCGGGCGGGGTGGTAGAAGCTTTCGCGTTTGCCCTGCGTGTATTCTTTGGCCAGGTAGCCGGGCCGGGTGATCATGAATTTTGTGGTTCGGAAGAATTTACCTTCGTAACTCCAGAAAGAGGAAATGAAGTTGCTCAGCAGCTCGCCCAACGTTTGCCTTTTGGGCAGGTCTTTCTGGCCGCAGTGGTGGCAAAAGGTATCTAGCAACGTGGTGCCACAGTTGAGGCACTGTTCGTTGTAGCGTTTGCGCGTTCCGCTCTGTTCAGCGTCTACCATTCCTTCCGCTGCGGGTATGGATTTGCCCAGTTCGTCCATGTTCTAGAGGTTCAATTTTTTCAAGGTGCTGATGGTGTATTCCAGGTGGTTGTCGGTAAAATCGAGGTGTGTCACCATCCGGATCTGCGCGGGGCCGAACGCTACGGCTTTGATGTGGTGCGCAGCGAAGGCAGCAAGTACTTTTTCGGTGGTCATACCATCGGCCACTTCGAAGATGAGGATGTTAGTGTCTATGGGCATGAGGTATTTTACCCAGGGCCGCTCCCCGATACATTGGCCCAGCTCCCGGGCACGCTGGTGGTCTTCGCGCAACCGCTGTATGTGGTTATCGAGGGCATAGATTCCCGCGGCAGCGAGGTAGCCCGCCTGGCGCATGCCACCGCCAAAGGCTTTGCGCATGCGTTTGGCCGCCACGGCCCATTCTTTTTTACAGCACAGCACCGACCCAACGGGTGCGCCTAAGCCTTTGGAGAGGCAGATCGAGATGGTGTCGAAGTACTGGCCATAGGCACCGGGGCTGTCGCCCGATTCGGTGAGGGCGTTGAAGAGGCGGGCGCCATCGAGGTGCATTTTTATCTGGTGCTGGCGGGCTGTGGCCGCCACGGGTGCTATCTGCTGCAGCGTGTAGAAGCTGCCTGCTTCGCGCACCACTGTGTTTTCCAGCGCCACTACACTTGTTATCGGCTGGTGTGCATCGGCCGCGTTGTTGATGTTGTTCTTTACCTCGTCTGGCGAAAGTCTGCCGCGGTTGCCGGGCAACAGGCGCACACTTACCAGGCTGTTGCCTGCCAGACCACCGCCTTCGTATTTGTAGATGTGGGCGCCCTGGTAGCATATAACTTCCTGGTAGGGCTGCGTGAGTACCCGTATGCCGATCTGGTTGGTCATGGTGCCGGAGGGGCAAAACACGGCTGCATCCATGCCCAGCAGGCGTGCACATTTTTCTTCCAGTTGATTTACTGAGGGGTCTTCTCCAAAAACATCATCGCCCACGTCAGCCGCGAACATGGCCTCGCGCATGGCGAGTGTGGGTTTGGTAACAGTGTCGCTGCGCAGATCAACCAGCATAGTGTAAAAACAAGCGTTGAAATTACAAAAACTGGTACAACTGCATGCCGGCCAGGGCGTGGAAATGTTCTCACGTCAATTAGGATGGCGCAAGGGTGTTCAGCGCGCCACTTTGGTGTTGTTGGGCAGCCATACCGAGAACGTGGCGCCACAACCTTCTGCGGAAGCTACTTGCACGGTGCCACCCAGGTCAGCCACCAATTGTTTCACCAGGTATAATCCCAGTCCGGAGCCGCTGCCTGCAGCTGCCTTGAAGAACAACTCGAAAATTCCTTTTTGATAAGCCTGCGGTATGCCGATGCCATTGTCTTCCACCACCAGGCGAACCTGCGTGGCCGATACTTCGGCCTCAATCTTCAACGTGGGGTTGGCGATAGTGGGATTGTGATATTTTAGTCCGTTCGAGATGAGGTGGCGCAAGATGACGCGCAGGCGCCTGGCGTCTGTGCAGAGCGGCACCGGTTCTGATATGGCCAGCCGTACATGCACTTGCGGGTAGGCCGGGCACAGCTCTTTCAGCACCGAGGCTGCTTCTTCTTCGAGGCTCACCACTTCGCGGGTCATGCTTACTTTGTTGTGGTCGGTTACGGCCACGATGTCTTTCAGCAACATGTCGAGGTGCAGCATGCGCTCCTGAATCATGTTGGCGTAGGAGGCGATGGCCGGGTTAGGCTTCTCTAAGTGTATCAGGTTGACCAGGCCCAGCACCGAGGTCAGGGGCGAGCGCAGGTCGTGCGAGGCGTGGTAAATGAACTGATCGAGTTCGTGGTTGAGACGCTGTAATTCGATGACCTGCTTTTTGCTCTGCGTGATGTCATGCACGATGCCCTCCACAAAGTTGCCTTCGCTAAAGTGTTTGCAGCTGATGGTCACCCAGCGGGTATCGTTTTCGCCTGCCAGTTGAAATTCGAACCCATCGGCTTTGCCATAGCGCATGAGTTCACGCGTAAGCGACAGGTATTGATCGGGATTGTAAAACAGCTCGTTGAAGCAGATGGTTCGTGCGCTATCGCAGTGCAATATGTTTACTGCTTTTTCATTCATAATCAGCACGCGGCCGTCATCGAAGCGGTATTTGAAGATGCCTATGAACGAGTTATTGAACAGGGCGAGATATTCACTGCGAATGTTTTTTACCCGGTAGTTGTACAACACGTTGTGCGAGGCATCGCGCACGGTTACTTTGAATCCGGTGTGGCGACCTTCTTCATCGAAGAGCGCTTGTATTTTGGTTTTGGCCCAGAAGTTTTTGCCTTTCTTTTTGATGCGCCAGCCGGCCAGGTATACGCGGCCATTTTCTACGGCCCGTTTCAGGTCTTCTTGCGGTTTGCCGGCCGCTCTGTCTTGGGGTGTGTAGAACATCGCTAACGGTTTGCCTATCACTTCCCACTCTTCGTAGCCCGAAATGTGTACTACTTCCAGGTTGCTGCTCAGCACAATACCGTGGGTGTTCAGTGTAAACTCTTCGTGGTCGCGTAGAATATTGAACAACGAGTTGAATCGATCCTGTTCGGTAGAGGCGGGGGCGTGGCTATTTTCGCCCTCCAGTAAGGAGGTTGAATAAGAGGGGTTGCTCATCGTGTCTCTGCAGTTTTAAGGTGCATCAAAGCACGTAAAAAATGCGAAGGCCACCTTTTGACAACGTAACCAAAAATGACACACCCCACTTTTGCGAGGTAAACATTGAGTGAACAAGGCCGGGAAGAACTGTTATTTGGGCGTGTTGCGGGCTACATTAGATGGCTGCGAGAAATGAAGCCAGGTTTTGCTCGGGGGCGAGGTTGAGCTTTTTGCGGAGCCGGTGGCGCGCTACTTTGGCGCTTTCGGGCGATATGTCGAGTACGGCAGCGGTTTCTTTGGTATCGAGGTTCAGGCGTATGAGGGCGCACAGTTTGCGGTCGTTGGGGCTCAGGTCGGGGTAGAGTTCGTTCAGCCTGTCGAAGAAGCTCTGGTGCACCTGCTCGAAGTGGAGGCGGAAGTTTTCCCAGTCTTTATCGAGGTGGAAGCTGTAGTTCACGGTATTCAGCAGCGAGTTGAGCCGGGACCTGATCTGGCTGTCTTCGGCAAGGCGAATTTCTTCAACGGCAGCCTTTATGTTTTCCAGCACTTCGTTTTTCTGAATCAGGTTGAGCGTATAGGTGGTGAGCTCCTTGTTTTTAAATTCAATTTCCTGCTTCAGCCCCTCCTGGCTCAGGCGTGCGTTTTCTATTTCCGCCTCCATCAGCGCTTTACGCTCTTCCATTAACTGGCTTTCTTTTTCGGCCAGCTCTTTTTCTTTTTTGTTTTTCAGGCGCTGCCGGTTCAGCAGCAGAAAGGCAATGGCCACCACCATGGCCAGCAGCACCAGCGAGCCATAGAGCAAAGTCTGGTTTAATATTTCCCTGCTCTTCAGCACGCGTATTTCTGCTTCCTTCTTTTCTGTTTCGAAGGCAATCTGCATTTCCTGTATCTGCCTGCTCTTTTCTTTGTCAAACACGCTGTCGTAATACACGCGGTGCAGTTGGTGGTAGCGGTAGGCGTTTTTGAAGTCGGCCTGGTCGCTGCTGATTTCTGCCAGCAGACGGTAGGCTTCGGAGGTATCTTCGGTAAGTTTTATTTTTTGTGAGATGGCAATGGACTGCTCAAGTTTTTGTTTGGCGAGGTCGTACTTTTTTTGCTCGCGGTAAATTTTGGCAAATAGCAGGCCGCATTTCACTTTGTTGTATTCGTGCTGGTTCTTTTCGTTCAGCACCATGGCTTCCTCCAGGTCGGCCAGTGCCGGGGTGTGTTGCTGCATGGCATCGTACACTTCGGCACGGCTGTGCAGGGCGGTGGCGGCACCGCGTTCGTTTTTAAACAATTTAAATATGTCGATAGCCCGCGACAGTTGGTTGAGTGCCTGTGGGTAGTCTTTCATCTGGAAATACATGGTGCCCACATTTACCAGCACCTTGGGCACTTCCTGTGGTTGGCCCAGTTCGTTGAACAGGGCGATGGAGCGGTTGTAGTACTCCAGCGCCTGGTCGAATTTTTTTTCGTGCGCGTACGTGATGCCGATGCCGTAACTGGCCGTGGCCTGCCCGCTTTTGTCGTTTGCTTTTTCGAAGTACGTCAGCGCTTCGCGGTAGTTTTCGAATGCTTTTTTGGTGTTGCTGCGTGCGGAGTAAATGCCACCGCAATTGATGTAGCATTCGGCCGCCAGTTTCCACTGCTTTGTTTCTATGGCCAGGTCTATGGCGGAGCGCAGGAGTGTTAGCGCCTGGTCGAAGTCGTTGCGAAAGCCGTACGTTACCGCCAGCCGCATGGTGGCCATGGCTTCGCCTTTGGTGAACCCCAACGAGCGTGCCAGCTCAATGGCTTCGTTGGCATAGGCCGTGGCCTGTGGGTTGTCTTTGGCGCGCAGTTCGTGCGCCAGTTGCGTTAGAATGATGACGCGGGTTGTGTCTTTGCTGTGCGGAAGCAGTGCCTGGAGGCTGTCGGCACGCTGCGCGTAGGCAGCCGAAAAAGAAAGCGAGAGCACCACCATCCCCCACGCCAGCCACCGCACCTGCATCGCCATTTTTTCTCCTTTCGCTTCAGCCATCGCCCTTGTTTTGTTTCGCAGAACCGTTATGCACCGAAATTAGAATGTGTGTTCGTCAAAAAAAAGAAAACATTCTGTAACGCGTGGCACATGCCGGGTTCGTGGTTTTGTTTCTTCGATTTGTGTGTTCATGCACGTATAAGGGCGAATTAAGTTGCTTTTTAGAGCAGTTAAGTCTACTTTTGTGCACTTAAATCGCGGGGTGGAGCAGTTGGTAGCTCGTTGGGCTCATAACCCAAAGGTCACAGGTTCGAGTCCTGTCCCCGCTACAAAAAGCCCCGGCTCACTCAGTCGGGGTTTTCTTTTTCAGATATTATGTCGGCCACACCTACATCCAAACACAAAGCGGGCTTTGTAAGCATTGTTGGCAAACCCAACGTGGGCAAGAGCAGCCTGATGAACAAGCTGGTGGGCGATAATTTGTCGATCATCACCGCCAAGGCGCAGACCACGCGCCAGCGCATCATGGGCATACTCAATGGCGAAGATTTTCAGATTGTCTACTCCGACACACCGGGCATTCTGGAACCCAAGTACGAGTTGCACCAGGCCATGATGAATTATGTGAAGGTGAGCCTGGAAGATGCCGATGTGATTTTGCTGGTTACGGAGCTGGAAGAGAAGTACGATGCCACTTTGTTCAAGCGCTTCGAAGAAATTACCACGCCCATTATTTTCTTGTTGAACAAGGCCGACAAGGGGAAGGGATCGCAAGTGGAAGACAAGCTTACCTACTGGAAAGAACACATTCGTGCCAACGAGTACCTGCCCGTGTCGGCCCTTACGGGGCAGAACCTGGATGTGCTGCTGGAAATGATCAAAAAGTATATGCCCCCACACCCGGGCTACTACAGCAAAGAAGACTTGACCGACCGGTCGGAGCGTTTTTTTGCGGCCGAGATCATACGCGAGAAAATTTTTCTGAACTATGAGCAGGAGGTGCCCTACAGTACCGAAGTAAGCATCGAAAGCTTTAAAGACGATGGTGCCCTGATAAAGATGCGCGCCATTATCTATGTAGAGCGCGACTCGCAGAAAGGAATTCTTATTGGTAAGGCGGGCAGTTCTTTGAAGAAGGTGGGCACGCAGGCACGCAAGGACTTAGAAAACTTTTTTAAACGCAAGGTATTTTTGGAAACGCATGTAAAGGTGGCCGACAATTGGCGGAAAGAGAAAAACCGGCTGCGGCAGTTTGGGTATTTGGAATAAGAAATAACCAGATGCCTCCTTAAGTCACCTTTGCACTATTTTGAACAATGGAATGACATGGCGAACGTAGTAGCGATAGTAGGAAGACCCAACGTGGGCAAGTCCACTTTTTTTAACCGGCTGGTAGAACAGCGCCAGGCCATTATGGACGATATGCCGGGCGTTACGCGCGACCGCCACTATGGTTATGCCGAGTGGACCGGCAAATTCTTTACCGTGATCGATACGGGCGGCTATGTAACCGGGTCGGACGACAAGTTTGAGTCGGAGATACGCAAGCAGGTGGAGTTGGCGCTGGAAGAATGTACGGCTGTGATTTTTATGGTAGACTGCCGCGATGGATTAACCGGCTACGACAAAGAGTTCGCCAACGTGATCCGCAGGTCGAATAAGCCTGTGTTTGTGGCGGCCAACAAAGCCGATACACCCGACAAGTCTTTGTTGGCAGCGGAATTTTACGAACTGGCCCTGGGCGAGGTTTACCCCATCTCGGCAGAAAACGGGGGCGGTACCGGTGAGTTGCTCGATGAGTTAGTCAAGGTTTTTCCTACCGAGGGAGTGGAGGACCCCGATGCGGGCATTCCCAAGATTGCCATCCTCGGCAGACCCAACGTGGGCAAGTCTTCTTTGTTGAATGTGTTGCTGGGGCACGAGCGCAGCATTGTAACCGATGAAGCCGGCACCACCCGCGATGCCATCCACTCGCGCTACCGCATGTATGGACAAGATTTTATTTTGATCGATACGGCCGGCATTCGCAAGAAAAGTAAGGTGAAGGAAGACATTGAGTTTTATTCGGTGCTGCGCTCGCTGCGTGCGCTGGAAGAGTGCGATGTGTGCATTTTTGTGATTGACGCACAACGCGGCATGGAGTCGCAAGATGTAAACATCATCAGCCTGGCGCACAAGCAAGGCAAGGGCATGGTGATTATGGTGAACAAGTGGGATTTGATCGTGAAAGACAGCAAGACGGCCGATAAGATGAAGAAGGACATGCTGGAGAAGCTTGCGCCCATTGATTACATTCCTTTTGTATTTGCCTCGGCCTTAGAGAAGCAGCGTATTTTCCAGGTAGTAGAAAAAGCCGTGGAGGTATATGAAAACAAGACCAAGAAAATTCCTACCTCTGCCTTGAATGATGCCCTATTGCCGGAGATTGCGCACTATCCGCCTCCCGCCCTGAAGGGAAAGCACATCCAGATCAAATACATTACGCAGGTGGGTGCCAAAACACCGTCCTTTGCCTTTTTCTGCAACCTGCCGCAATACATTCAGGAATCGTACCAGCGCTTCTTAGAAAACCGGCTGCGCGAGAAATTCAATTTCGAGGGCGTTCCGGTGCGCCTTTTCTTCCGCAAAAAGTAGGTTCAAAAATTTCACACACGGTTGCACCAGGGTTTCAAACAGTTGACGGGTGGTTGTTGGGCGATGGAAAAGGTCGAAAAATGATTTTTTTAGCACTTGAGCCCCTAAAGTCGGGGTATCGTAGTATATTTGCGTCCAAATTTCAAAACCTGTAAAAACTATGAAAAAACTAATCGCATTATTGATGGTATGCGGTTTCGCGTTTGCTTTCGTGGCTTGTGGCGGTGGTAAAACCGAAGCTACTGAGACCACTGAGACCGAAGCTGCTGCTACTGAAGCACCTGCAGACACTACTGCTGCTCCTGCAGACACTACTGCTGCTGATAGCACCGCTGCTGCTCAGTAACCAATCGTTACGATTGAATCAAAAGAGGCTTTAGAATTTCTAAGGCCTTTTTTATTTCTTGCTGGTTATATGTCTGCCGGCATTGCCCACCTGTTACAAAATCGTGTGCCCGATGTGGCCCTGACCTATTGTGTGCAGCTTTGGGCCGATTCGCCATTTCACTTCAAGTTGCGCAAGGCGCGCCAAACCAAGGTGGGCGATTTTAGCTGCCGCCCAGGGGCTACTCCCCAGATTACTGTAAATGAAGACCTGCACCCTTTCGTTTTCCTCATCACCTACATACACGAGGTGGCCCACTTGCATGTGCATCAAACCCATGGCAACCGGGCAGAGGCGCATGGCAGCGAGTGGAAGAAGCGTTTTCAACTTTTAATGGAGCCCGTGCTGCACGAAGGGGTGTTTCCACCGCGGCTGCTCGAAGGTTTGCGCGTGCACCTGGCCGACCCGATGGCCTCCACGTTTTCAGACCCTGTGATTACGCGGCTGCTGCGCAGTTACGATCCGCGTACCTCGCAACTCACCCTGCTGTCAGAAATTCCGGAAGGCAGTATTTTTTCGTTGAACGGGCGCTGGTTCCGCAAAGGCAAAATCAGGAGAACGCGTGTGGTGTGCAAAGACATGCACTCCAGGCGCAGCTACCTGGTGCCGGTAGATGCCCCCGTGCAAAACGTTCAGCTAAGCCTTCTCTGAATTCGCTCTTCCACCAGTTGGTACAGCCGGTGCGGGTGGAGCGTGCGCCAGTTGTCGATGGTGAGGTCATCGTTCATTTCTATGTGCAGGTGTAGTTGAAACCGCCTCATTTCGCTGCGCACAAATTCGGGAAAACTCACGGCCGCTATCCAGCCGCCCTCTTCTGCCGACTCTTGCTGCCACTCCTTGTAGTAGCAGTTGTCTGCGCCATGAAAATTCAAAATGTTTTCGCCCAGCAGAATGAACTTGTGAATCCCTTCCGACAGGAGTGGTTCGATGATGTTGCGTTTTAGCTCCATGATGTCGTTGTAGAGCGTGTCGTTCCATTCGCCCAACAGTTCGATGATGGCCACCCGTTCGTGGTAGTCGATGTAGAGAATTTTGAGGTACAGGGTTTCCGATCCGAACGCATCCCAGGCCGGATCGATGTAGTAGCCATAGATGGTTTCGGAGTAGCGGTCGTAGTTGTACTCTTTTCCGTAAAAAGGCGACTGGTCGTCTAAAGACGAGTCGTAGTATTTTAGCCAGTTGGAGAAAGGTTCGAGGGTGTGCATAGTGGGTTTACGCCAGGCAAAAAAAAGCGGAGCCCTTGCGGTGGCGGCTTTTTACCGACAACACAAGGGCTCGCCCACAAAGTTCCGGCAAAGTTGTTTAGATCTGGTTGGCCACTTCAATCACTTTATTCCACACCCGGAACACATTTTTATAACAGATTTTTTCAATGTCTTCTTCGGTGTAGCCGCGCTTCAGCAGCACATAGATCAGGTTGGGGTATTGCGAAACGTCTTTCAGCCCGGTGGGCAGGCTGTCGCCCACGCCATCGTAGTCGGAGCCAAGGCCCACGTGGTCTATGCCGGCCAGTTGCACCACGTGGTCTATGTGGTTGGCCACTGTTTCCACATCGGCAAACAGCGAGGGGTTGTCTTTCTGAAACTGTTCGATGATGGGTTTGGCGAGTGAGTCGCTCATCTTCAGTTGTTGTGCCGCCAGCAGGGCGCGCAGCTTGCTTCTGTTTTCTTCGTTCTTGGCGCGCACGGCCGAGTCGAGGAAGGTAGAGCCGAAGTTGATCTGGATGACGCCACCGTTTTGCGCCAGCACTTTGATCATGTCATCGCTCATGTTGCGCTGGAAGCCGGGCGTGAAGGCGCGGCATGAGGAGTGCGAGGCAATGACAGGTGCTTTGGTAATTTTGATGACCTGGTAGAACGTGCTGTCGTCTACGTGCGAAATGTCTACCATGATGCCCACTTTGTTCATCTCGGCCACCACTTCGCGCCCGAAGGGACTCAGTCCGTTCCACGTGTGTGTGGTGTCGTAAGAAGAGTCGCAAATCTGGTTGTCTTTTCCGTGCGTCAGCGTGATGTAGCGAATGCCGCGGTCGAAGAAGTATTTTACGTTGTTGAGGTCATCGCCAATGGGCGCTCCGTTTTCCATGCCCATGGGCAGCGAGATCTTTCCCGCCTTGAAGTTGGCTTCAATGTCGGCAGGGGTGCGTGCCAGCGCAAACTTGTCGGGTATTTGTTCGGCAATGGCTGTAATCATGTTGATGAGCGTGTCGGCCAACGCTTTGCCCTTGTCGGGGAACAGTTGGTTTTCGGAAGGTATGTAAATAGACATGAAGGGGGCATCGAGTCCGCCTTTCCGGGCGCGCTCGAAGTCAAAATCACCTTCGGTGGTAGATACCGGTATGCCCATGTACTCGCGCTCTACCCGGAAGTTTTTCATCTTCAGGCGGTAGGGCAGGTCTACGTGCCCATCGGTAATGATGTAGCGATGGGCCAGTTCATCGGCATAGGCGCGCAGCGCTTCATCGCTCATGCGCTCTACAGGTTTTTTCTCCTGGCAGGCCATCATGGTGCAGGCGGCCATCCACAACAAAAGGGAAAAGAATTTATTCGGCATACAGGTTTGGATTAACTTTGCCAAGATAAAAGTTTTGTTGAAGAGGTCTTTCAATTAATTTGTGGCAGCGCAGGAAAACGTGCAAGCGGTAAGCAAGGCGCAATTGGCGCTGCGCAACGGGCAAGACAAACCCGAAGTGTGGATTGCCTACCAGGGCGTGGTGTACGATGTTACGCACTCGCGCCTGTGGCGAAACGGCAAGCACTACGAACACTGGGCCGGCCAGGATCTTACAGACGAATTGAAGAACGCGCCCCACACCGAGCGTGTATTCGAAAAACTGAAGGTGATCGGAAAGCTGATATAATTTATTTATGATACTTGTTGCAGACAGTGGTGGCTCTAAAACCGATTGGCGCCTGCTAAAAAAAGATGGAACCATCGGCCAGGCCCATACGCTGGGTTTTAATCCGTATTACCAACCTATTGAGCACCTGCACAGCATGGTGAAGGATGCGCTGGTGCCCCAGGTGGCTGCCGAGCCGGTGGAGAAAATTTTCTTCTATGGCTCGGGTGTGTCATCAGAGAAAAATCAGCAGTTGATCAAAAGTACTTTTCTTGAATTTTTTCCCGGAGCAGCGATAGAAATTGGCTGGGATCTGCTGGCCGCAGCCCGCGCCTTGTGTGGCCACGAGCCCGGCATTGCCTGCATCATCGGCACCGGCTCTAACACCTGCCTGTACGATGGCGAGAAAATTACTGGCAACATTGCCAACCTGGGCTGGATACTGGCCGATGAAGGCTCGGGCACCAACATTGGCAGAAAGTTTCTGGTAGCCTACCTGCGCGAAAAGTTGCCCACCGCACTGGCGGCACAGTTCAAAGAGCGATTCCCCTTAACACGCGAGGAGTTTCTGGAGCGCGTGTACCAGCAAGAAAAGCCCAGCGCCTTTCTGGCCAGCTTCATGAAGTTTATCTTTCAACACCTGAAGGAACCCTATTGCTACAAGCTTGTGTATGACAGCTTTGCTGAGCTCTATGAAGAAAATGTGATGCGCTATCCCGACTATAAAAATCTGAAAGTACACTTTACCGGCTCCGTTGCGTTTTATTTCAGCGATGTGTTGCGGCAAGTGGCAATTGACAAGGGCATTACCGTGAAGAATATTCTCGAGAGCCCCATTGCCGGGCTCACCCTCTACCACCAGCGCAATTGAAAGACCAGAACAACCGCCCACTTCAAAACTTTTACACCTTGATCCCTACCACTGAATCTTCTTCGCACTACAGCAACCTGGAGCAGATGAGTGTGCACGAGTTGCTGACCCACATCAACCGCGAGGACCAAACCGTGCCACTAGCGGTAGCCAAAGCAATTCCGCGCATAGAGGCACTGGTAAACGTTATTGTGGAGCGGATGAAGAGCGGTGGCCGCCTGTTTTACATTGGCGCGGGCACGAGTGGCCGCCTGGGGGTGGTAGACGCTTCGGAGATTCCGCCCACGTATGGTGTAGCCCAGGGCCGCGTTATTGGCTTGATGGCCGGAGGCGACCGGGCCATACGTGTGGCCGTAGAGTACGCAGAAGACGATCCTTTGCAGGCATGGAGTGATTTATTGCAGCACCACATCAACGAGCGAGATGTGTTGATAGGTATTGCTGCTTCGGGCAGAACCCCTTACGTGATTGGCGGAGTGAAAGACGCGCGCAGGCACGGCATTGCCACGGGTTGCATTACCTGCAACGAAGGAAGTGAGCTGGCGAAACAGGTAGATTACCCCATTGAGGTAGTAGTGGGCCCCGAGTTTGTTACGGGCAGCACGCGCATGAAGGCCGGCACGGCACAAAAGCTGGTGCTGAATATGATTTCCACTGCGGTGATGATTCAACTGGGCCACGTGAAGGGCAACAAGATGGTAGACATGCAGCTCACCAATCAGAAGCTGGTAAACCGCGGCACCCGCATGATTATGGAGGAGTTGGGCGTGGAGGAAGCCGTGGCCGAAAAACTTTTGCGCGAACACGGCAGCGTGCGCCAGGCGGTGCAGGCCTTTAGAAAATAGATCTGCGGCCGTTGGCAATGCGCTTCCGCGCGATTACTTCGTTTGCAAAACCGCTTTAATTATTTTTTCCCCTTTTTTCAGGAATTTAATGCGGGCGAAAAGGCAAATCATTCCGCTGCGTGCTTTACCTTTGCCCCAATTTAGCCATCCCTAAAAAAGAAAAATGCCCAGAGACAGAAGCATTCGCTCCGTACTGATTATCGGCAGCGGCCCCATTATTATTGGTCAAGCATGTGAATTTGATTATGCCGGCTCGCAGGCCGCTCGCTCGCTGCGCGAGGAGGGCATAGAAGTGGTGCTGATCAATTCCAACCCGGCCACCATCATGACCGACAAGATCAATGCCGATCATGTATACCTCAAGCCCCTCGAAAAGAAGTCGATTCGTGAAATACTGGAGAAGCACCACATCGATGCGGTGCTGCCCACCATGGGTGGCCAGACGGCCCTCAACCTTTGTATTGAGTGCGACAAGGCCGGCATCTGGCAACACTACGGGGTAAAGATCATTGGCGTGGACATTGCGGCCATTGAGACCACCGAAGACCGCGAGAAGTTTCGCCTGAAAATGCTGGAGTTGGGCGTGGGCGTGTGCAAGGGCGCCACGGCCACCTCTTTCCTGGAGGGAAAAGAAATTGCACAGGAGATTGGCTTTCCGCTGGTAATCCGGCCATCTTTTACGCTGGGCGGAACGGGTGGTGGCTTTGTGAACAAGCCCGAAGATTTTGATGCCGCCCTCAACAGGGGGCTGCATGCTTCGCCCATCCACGAAGTGCTGGTGGAGCAGAGCATCATGGGCTGGAAAGAATATGAGCTGGAACTGCTGCGCGATAACCGCGGCAACGTGATCATCATCTGCTCCATCGAAAACTTCGATCCGATGGGCATCCACACGGGCGATTCCATTACAGTGGCTCCGGCCATGACGCTGCCCGACACCATTTACCAGCGCATGCGCGACATGGCCATCAAAATGATGAATGGCATCGGCCAGTTTGCAGGTGGCTGCAACGTGCAGTTTTCGGTGAACCCCGACACAGACGATATCATCGGCATTGAAATCAACCCGCGTGTGTCGCGTTCATCGGCACTGGCATCAAAGGCTACGGGTTATCCTATCGCCAAAATAGCTGCCAAGCTCGCCATAGGGTACAACCTCGATGAACTCTCCAATGCTATTACCGGTACCACCACAGCATACTTCGAGCCGGCCCTGGATTATGTGATTGTAAAAATCCCGCGCTGGAATTTCGACAAGTTTCATGGGGCCGATCGCAGGCTGGGCTTGCAGATGAAGTCGGTGGGCGAAGTGATGGGTATTGGCCGCAATTTTCAGGAGGCACTTCAGAAGGCCTGCCAGAGTCTGGAGATACGCAGAAATGGGTTGGGTGCCGATGGCAAAGAGCTGACCAAGCAGGAAGACCTGTTGTATAGTTTGGAGAACCCGAGCTGGAACCGCCTTTTCCATATCTACGATGCCATGAAGCTTGGCATCTCGATGAAGACCATTCAAAATCTCACTAAGATCGACAAATGGTTCCTGGAGCAAATTTGGGAACTCATCGAATTGGAAAAGGAAATCGAGCAATATGAACTCGATACCATACCCGCCACGCTGATGCGCACCGCCAAAGAAAAAGGTTATGCCGACCGGCAGATAGCCCACCTGTTGGGTTGTTTGGAGAGTGAGGTGCATGCCAAACGCAGAGAAATGGGCATTAACCGCGTGTACAAGCTGGTAGATACGTGCGCTGCCGAGTTTGAAGCAAAAACCCCCTATTACTATTCTACTTTCGATAAGGAGAATGAGTCGGTGGTATCGAACCGCAAAAAGGTAATTGTACTCGGTTCAGGACCGAACCGCATCGGGCAGGGCATTGAGTTCGACTACTCCTGCGTGCATGGGGTGCTGGCAGCCAAAGAGTGCGGCTACGAAACCATCATGATCAACTGCAATCCCGAAACCGTTTCTACCGATTTCGATATTGCCGACAAGCTTTATTTTGAGCCCGTGTTTTGGGAACACCTGTGGGATATCATTCAACATGAAAAACCCGAAGGTGTAATTGTGCAGTTGGGTGGGCAAACCGCACTGAAGCTCGCGGAGAAACTTCACAAGTATGGCGTCAAGATCATGGGCACGTCATTTGAGGCGCTCGACCTGGCCGAGGACCGTGGCAGCTTCTCCACGCTATTGAAAGACCTGGGCATTCCCTACCCGGAGTTTGGCGTGGCGCACGATGCAGATGAGGCATTAGAGGTGTCGAAGAAGATCGGATTCCCGTTGCTGGTGCGGCCCTCTTATGTATTGGGTGGCCAAAGCATGAAGATTGTGATCAACGAGAAAGAACTCGAAAATCACATCATCGACATCTGGAAGCATTTGCCCGACAACAAAGTGTTGCTCGACCATTTCCTCGATGGCGCCATCGAAGCAGAAGCCGATGCCATTTGCGATGGCGAAGACGTGTACATCATTGGTATCATGCAGCACATTGAGCCGGCTGGTATCCACTCGGGCGATTCGTACGCAGTGTTGCCGCCCTACAACCTGGGCGATTTTGTCATCAAACAAATTGAAAGCTACACCAAGCGCATTGCCATTGCACTGCGAACGGTGGGCCTCATCAATATTCAGTTTGCCATCAAAAACGACAAGGTGTACATCATCGAGGCCAACCCCAGGGCTTCGCGCACGGTACCTTTTATCTGCAAGGCGTACGATGAACCCTACGTGAACTTTGCTACCAAGGTAATGCTGGGCCAAAAGAAGGTGAAGGACTTCACGTTCAACCCAAAGAAAAATGGTTATGCTATCAAAGTGCCTGTGTTCTCGTTCAACAAGTTCCCCGATGTAAACAAAGAGTTGGGGCCCGAAATGAAATCTACCGGTGAGGCGATTTACTTCATTGAAGATTTGATGGACGACTACTTCCTGAATATTTATTCGGAAAGGAATTTGTATTTGAGCCGGTAGAAAACCATCCTGTGGGCTTAGCCTAACCCGAAAGGGGTATCAGGGTTTGCATATATTTACTAATCAAAAATCCTTGTTCTGGCGCAGCCGGCAAGGATTTTTGTTTTCTGCCTGGTAACATCATTATCACGTCTTTCATGAGACGACTCATGAAGCGAAGGTGTTTCAATCAGGCGAACACAAATTTCAATTGCTACTTCTCCGGCAGTTCAATTGTAAAAGTAGACCCCTCGCCATACACGGATTGCACATGAATTTCGCCACCCAGCTTTTGGGCCGCTTCTTTTGCAATGTATAGGCCTAAGCCAGAGCCGGGGGCGTTGGCGGTGGCGCGGTAGAACATGTCGAATATTTTTTGTAAGTGATTTTCCGGAATGCCCTCACCGTTGTCTTTGATGACAATGCGCAAACCATCGTTTTCGGTACACACCTCTACTTGTACCTGGTGGGGTTCTTTGGGATATTTCTTTTGAAACTTCAGCGCGTTCGATAAAATATTGCCAACCGATATCTTCAACAGGGTAGCATCGGTATAGATAGTTTTGGCTTGCAGGTTCAGCTTTAGCTGCGTGCTGCGCGAAGTTTCATCCAACACAAATTTCTCCTGCAGTTCGCTGAAGAACTTTTCGAGGTCGATGGGTTGCCTGGTGATTTCTTTACGGGTGGTCTTTGAGTAATCCAGCACCTCGCCAATAAAGTCGTTCAGGCGGTTAGCGCTGCGCTCCATCATATCCAGGTAAGATTGCTGAATTCCTTTGTCGGCATCCATGCGGCTCAGGTTAATCAGGCCTTGTATCGATTTAAGGGGTGCACTCAGGTCGTGCGACACGCTGTATACAAAGCGGTCGAGTTCCTGGTTGGTTTGTTTCAGCTGCCGGTTGGCTTTTTCCATTTCCAGTTTTTGTTCCTTTTGCACTTTTTCGGCTTCGCGCAGGTCTGACACCACGCGCCCCACCAGTGTTGAGATAAAGAGTGTGGTGGCATTGCCCAGGTGCACGTTCAGCAACTGGGTAGATCCGGACGTAGTAACCAGTGCCGTAGAGCTTTCGATGAGCGGCAGGATGTAATTGATAGCAAAGATGATGGCGTTGATCAGCAGCACAGAAGCAAACCCCTGGCGTATGCCCAACACCACGGCCATCACACCGTAGATGAACCAATATTGTTCGAACGGAACGAAAAAGCTTGTTGCCAGGAACGCAACTACCAGCAGCACAAACTCTACCACCTCGGCCGGTTTCTTCAATGGCAGCGGTACGGTTGTTTCCAGCAGCTTGTACGGGTTCGACCGCAGGAAATAGAGCAAGGGAAGAGACAATGAAAACACGGTGATGAAATCCGACAGCCACAGCAAGCTTACTTTTTTCAGATCGCCATTGATGTACGAATAGTTGTAAACGTAGATGGAGTTGAAAAAAAAGGGCACGGCAATGCCCAGCGCGGTAAATCGGGTAAAATGCTGCGTGTTGTGCAATAGGTGTTTGCCGTCTTTTACAAACCGATCGGACAGCCATTTGGAAACCAGGGCCACCACCGGCTCGTGCGTGGCCACGATGAGCAGGCGCATCCACCCGCCCGGCATGTTCCACACAAGCAGCGTTATGATGCCGTTGATGTAGATCAGCGGCAACATTTGGTAGCCATACCAATGTATCAGCACAATGGCCAGCGCGGTGGGCAGGTACAGCAACAGCGAGTTGGTGAGGTGTTGAAACTGGTATGAGATGAGCGAGGCCATCACCATCACGGCCAAAGACGCCAGCCAAATCACTAAGCGGGGAATGGGGGTGGGCGATTCGGTAACAGGTGTCATTGGGGGAGTATGGGGCCTAAAATAAGGGCTTTTCGATGACAAAATGAGAGTAAACTCGGCCGGAATTTAACTTGCTGAAATATAATCTTTGCGATTTTGTTCGGGCTGTCTAACTTTGCACTCCTTTTAGAGGAAAGGGGCGGTGTGAGCCGTGTAAATGGTGAATGTAGCTCAGTTGGTTAGAGCATCAGATTGTGATTCTGAGGGTCGCGGGTTCGAGTCCCGTCTTTCACCCAACTTATTGTGATTTCGCGGGCACTGACGTTTTCCTATGGAAAAGTCAGTATGCTGACCAGAAGCGTCAGCATTCGAGTCCCGTCTTTCACCCAACTTATTGTGATTTCGCGGGCACTGACGTTTTCCTTTGGAAAAGTCAGTATGCTGACCTGAAGCGTCAGCATACGAGTCCCGTCTTTCACCCGGTTTGGCCTTCCTGATTTTTTCAGGAAGGCTTTTTTATGCGCGATCAAAAAGCAGCCGCTGGCCCGGGGCGCCCTCCACCACCCGGCCATCGCTGTAGGCCAGCCTTCCGTTTACCCACGTTTTTACCACACTTGCTTTAAAAGTTTGCCCCTCGAAGGGCGACCACCCGCACTTTGCCAAAATGTTTTGCGGGGCCACCTGCCAGGGCCGGTTCATGTCTACCAATACCAGGTCCGCAAAGTAGCCTTCGCGCACAAAGCCGCGCTCTTTTATGCGGAAAAGCGATGCTGGGTTGTGGGCCATTTTGGTTACCACGTTTTCAATGGTCAGTTTGCCTTGGTGCACCCATTCCAACATGGCTACCAGGCTGTGTTGCACCAAGGGCCCCCCCGAGGGTGCCTTGAAGTAGGTGTTGTTCTTTTCATCGCGCGTGTGGGGTGCATGGTCGGTGGCCACCACGTCTATGCGGTTATCGAGCAGGGCCTGCCAGATACCAGCCCGGTCGGCAGCGGTTTTGATGGCGGGGTTCCATTTAATGTTCATACCCAGCGTTTCATAGTCGGCATCGCAAAACCACAGGTGGTGGATGCAGGCCTCGGCTGTTATTTTTTTCTTTTCCAGTGGCAACTCATTGCCAAACAACGAAGTTTCTTTGGCTGTAGAGATGTGCAGAACATGGAGCCGGGTGCCATGCTTTTTCGCCAGATCTACGGCAAACGAAGAAGATCGATAGCAAGCCTCTTCGTTGCGGATCACGGCATGGTAGGCGGGCGGTACGTTTTCTCCAAACTTCTGGCGGGCGGCCTCCGTATTTTCACGCACGGTAGGTTCGTGCTCGCAGTGGGTGGCAATCAACCCTTCGAAGCGCGAAAAAATCCCCTCCAGGGTTTGGGGGTTGTCCACCAGCAGGTTGCCCGTGGAAGAGCCCATAAAAATCTTTAGCCCGCAAACCCGTGTGAGGTCGGTTTTCAATACCTCTTTCAGGTTGTCGTTGGCCGCGCCCATAAAGAAAGAGTAGTTGGCCCGTGCGTGTTGCGAGGCGATGAGGTATTTCTGCTCCAGCAGTTCTTGCGTGAAGACGGGCGGCATGGTGTTGGGCATTTCCATGAAACTTGTAATACCCCCCGCTACTGCTGCCCGCGATTCGGTATGGATGGTGCCCTTGTGCGTGAGCCCTGGCTCGCGAAAATGCACCTGGTCATCGATGGCGCCTGGCAGCAGGAATTTCCCTTTTGCATCCACCACGGTGTGTGCTTCGTGCACCTGAAGTTGTGTGCCTATCTTTTCAATGCGCTCGCCTTTTACCAGCACATCTCCTTCGGTCACTTTTCCTTCGTTTACTATTTTCGCATTTAAAATAAGAGTAGCTTTCACATTTCAGCAGTTTGCAGGCAAAGATACAGCAGATTACATTGGAAAAACCGGAAACCATTTCGTGGGAACAACTGAAGTTGAATCCTTCCTTGCTGAAGGCCGTGCGGGCGTTGGGGTTTGCAGATCCCACGGAAGTGCAGGCCAAGGTCATTCCATTGATTTACGGAGGACAGGAGGTAATTGGTATTGCCCAAACGGGCACGGGAAAAACAGCAGCCTATTTGTTGCCGCTGTTGCTGAAAGTAAAGTATGCACAAGGCACCGAGCCGCGGGCGGTGGTGCTGGTGCCCACCAAAGAACTGGTGGTGCAGCTGGTAGAGCAGGCCAGGTTGCTGGCGCAGTTTACCGATCTGCGCGTGGCCGGCATTTATGGTGGGGTGGGGCCGAAGACACAGATAGAAACCATTCGGCAGGGTGTTGATGTTTTGGTGGCCACTCCCGGACGTTTTACAGAGATTTACCTGCGGGGCGATTTGCCCGTGAAGCACATTAAAACGCTGGTGTTGGATGAGGCCGACCGCATGATGGACATGGGGTTCATGCCACAATTGCGAAAAATTTTCGAGGTAATTCCTTCCAAGCGACAAAACCTATTGTTCTCGGCTACTTTTCCTTCCAAAGTAGAGCAACTGAGTCAGGAGTTTTTGGAATTCCCCGTAAAGGTGGAGGTTACCCCGCAAGCCACCGCTTCGCGGCAGGTAGAGCAAGAGTTGTATCATGTGCCGAACCTGCGCACCAAAATCAATCTTCTGGATTACCTGCTGCAAGACCGCGAGGCTTTGACACGCGTAATGATTTTTACACGCACCAAAGAAACGGCCGACAACGTATTTCATTTTGTGGAACGAAAACACCTGGGCCCCGTAAAGGTGATTCATTCGAACAAAGGTCAGAACACGCGCATCAACTCCATGAACGAGTTCAAGGAGGGCAAGCTAAGGGTGCTGGTGGCCACCGATGTGGCTGCGCGGGGCATTGATGTGGTGAAGGTTACCCATGTGATTAACTTTGACGTGCCCGTTGTGTATGAAGACTATGTGCACCGCATTGGCCGAACGGGCCGGGCCTTTCGGGAAGGCAAAGCCATTACGTTTGTGAACAAGGCAGAGGAATACCACATCGGCCGGATAGAAGACATCATTCGCGAGAAAATTCCCGTCAGAAAGATGCCCCAAGAAGTGGAAATAGCAGAAACATCTTTTGAAGAGCAGCAGGACATTGCGCGCGCCATAGATGCACAAAAGCGCAGGGCCGACCCTATGTTTAAAGGGGCTTTTCACCCGCGAAAGAGATAGAGCAAACAGGGTGGTGTAATTTAATTCTTAACATAAGCGCTAACAAATAGCCAAGCAAGAAAGAATTGTTTTCATTATGAACACTCAACTCACGCAATATTCGCACGGTGCCGGCTGCGGTTGTAAGATAGCGCCCGCAGTTCTTGACAAAATACTTCATACGGAAATTGCCAGAAGTTCTTTTCCTGCTTTGCTGGTGGGCAACGAATCGAAAGATGATGCGGCCGTGTTTGAGCTGGCGGACGGGAGTTGCCTGGTAAGCACCACCGACTTTTTTATGCCGATTGTAGACGATGCGTTTACCTTTGGGCAAATCGCTTCGGCCAATGCCATTAGCGATGTGTATGCCATGGGCGGTACGCCTTTAATGGCTCTTGCCATTTTGGGGTGGCCGGTAGAAAAAATACCCGTTGAATTGGCGCGCCAAGTTTTGGATGGCAGCCGGGCCGTTTGCGAGCAGGCGGGTATCCCTCTGGCGGGAGGGCATAGCATCGATAGCCCTGAGCCTATTTTTGGATTGGCCGTTACCGGCATGGTGCGAAAAGAACATCTGAAAAAAAACAATACAGCCCGGCCGGGTAATTTGTTGTACCTCACCAAACCATTGGGTGTGGGTATTGTAACCACCGCACAGAAGCGCGGCCTGGCACAACCCGAAGACTTGGCAGAGGCGGTGCGGGTAATGGCAAAGTTGAATCAGGCAGGTGCTGATTTTGGCAAGCTGGCGTGCGTTACTGCCATGACCGATATAACCGGCTTTGGTTTGCTCGGTCATTTGATAGAGGTTTGCGAAGGCAGTGGCGTTTCTGCCGAAATCAATTATGGTCAGGTGCCCTTGCTTCCTAACCTGCAACATTATACCAGCCAGATGATTTACCCCGACAACACCATGCGCAACTGGCAGGGTTATGAGCCGAAGGTAGATGGGATTTCTTTTGAATCGCTGTTGACACTGTGCGACCCGCAGACCAGTGGTGGCTTGCTGGTGTGCGTGGATGCCAGCCACAAAGCAGCATTCGAAGAGACTGCAAAAATAGCCAACCAGGAAATAGTACATATTGGCAAACTTCGCCCGCAGGCAGAAAAAGCAGTTTATATTCAGTAGCTTATTTTCTCAGTAGGTACAGCGCGCCAAGCACCGGCCCCGGGGCCAGCAATAAAAAAAGGTAAGCCGGCATGGTATGGGCCAAGGCATTCAACAGTTGTATGCTCACAATCGTGATGGAAAACCCGATGCATGTTACCATGGTGAGGGCGGAACCTCTGATGGAAGGCGCGGCATGGCGCGCAACGAGGGTAGAAAACTGAGGTGAATCGGCAATAACGGCCATACTCCAGACGCAAAGAAAAAACAGAAACAGCATGGGCGGAAGCGCCCATGCCAACGGGCTTACCAAACAACACAACCCCGACAGCAGCAGGGCATACAAGGCCACCCGTTCGTTACCTACGTTCTTCGACCAAATACCTCCCCACCAACTACTGGCGCCCCCCAGGCCGATCACCACAAACAACCACAGCGGGTGGATGGTGACTCCATTCACCATGCCATAATGATTCACAATAAAAGGGAGGAATGCCCAAAACGCATACAATTCCCACATGTGTCCAAAATAACCCAATGCAGCTTTTCTGAAGGGTCGGTTCAGAAAAGCTTCTGCCACTTTGCGGAAAGAAAAATCACTGCCCCTAACGCGGTAAGGGCCTGCAGGAACGAACCCTACAACCAACGCACCTCCTGCTATGGCAAGGATAGAAACACCCAGCAACAGCGAAGGAGCATTATCAAACAGGCTGCTTACCTTAAGCAAGTGCGGTAATGCTGTGCCGATAACCAACGCGCCCACCAGTAATCCTAGCCAATGGCCCAGTCCCTGCTCTTGCCAATCGGCCGCCAGCTTCATGCCCACCGGGTAGATGCCTGCCAACGCCAGGCCTACACCCACCCTGCTTAAAAGCATTCCATAAAAGCTGGATGGAGCCAACCACGGAAGAAGATTGATTGCAGCGCCTGCCACGCAGGAAGCAAAAAAAACGTGCGAAGGATTGAAACGATCGGTAAGTCCGAGCCACGCAAACAAAAACGTACCCACAATAAAACCAACCTGCACCGAAGAGATGAGGTAGCCCAGTGTCGTGGCAGGCCATTGGTGGGCGGCCATCAGGCCGGGCAAGGCGGCATTGCCGGCAAACCATAAAGACGTGCCACAGAACTGTGCAACTACAATAATGGGTAGAATAAAGGTCGGTTTTCTCAAACCGGGCTATTTCAGGCGCTCTACTTTTACAATAAAGTATTTGGTATCGCCCCGCCAGGGGAAGCGCATGTAGCGTTTTTTAAAATGCAGATTTACGCGCTCTCCGCTCAAAGCAACTTCGGTAAGTTGTTGTATCACCTCTTGTTCGCTGGCCTCCACCGAAAAGTCGAACGTTTCTGCCACGGGGCTAACGCCTTTCAGGGCGCCAAAAGACTCCAGGCTCAGTTTCCCTTCGTGGGTTTTAAAGAGCATGCCCTTCTGGCTGATGCGCAATACCTTGCCGGCCATTACGCCACTTTCGTAGGTGCCCCAGTAAAAGAAGCTCATC
Source organism: Bacteroidota bacterium (assembly GCA_049324055.1). GTDB lineage: Bacteria > Bacteroidota > Bacteroidia > Cytophagales > Cyclobacteriaceae > ELB16-189. The sequence continues at coordinate 178,100 of JBMOLS010000037.1, forward strand.
ACCAACAGGAAAATAGCCAGTGTAATGAACAGGAAGCGTTTGATGAATTTCATGGTGCCTCTTTTAAACCGTTGTGCGAAGTTTTCGTTTTCCATTTACCTGCCTTTTGGAATTGATGCGTTTAAGTTACCGCTTCTCTTCCATTTTGCATACACCAGCAGGGCCACGGCAATTACCAGCAGCGAAATAAATTGGGAGTTAGAAAGGATGCCCTCAATCAAAAAGCCTCGCGCCAGGTCGCCTCGGAATATTTCTATTACTCCGCGGCCGGTGGCATATACCATCAGGTAAACAAGAAAAAGCTGACCATGGAACTGCTTTTTGTTTTTCAGTAGCCACAATACGCCCATCAGCAGAAAAATAAAAGCGGCTTCGTACAGTTGCGTGGGGTGCAGTGGGGTACCCAATGGCTTGGCCTGGCACGCTTCGTGTGTAAACGTAACGCCCAGAAAGTGGTCGGTAGGGGTGCCGTGGCAGCAACCTGCCATAAAACACCCAATGCGACCGAAGCCATGAACGATGCAGGTAACTACGGCCATTACATCGAGCATGGCGAATGTTGGAATGCAATGCCTTCGGAAGAACCAGATCATGGTGGGTATGCAAAACAGAAGCGACCCGTAGAAAACAAACCCACTGCCTGAAAAAAGTTTAGATGGATGGGAGAGGTAATACGAGGGGTCTTCAAAAATCATGAAAAACTTACCACCTACCACGCCAGCCGTTATCAGCATAACAAAAAGTGTGTTCGATTGATCGAACGACATGCCGAATTGTTTCTTGCCCTGATAGGCCATGTACCCAAACGCTAGCAGCGCTCCTATGGCAATACAGAATCCATACGTGTAGATGGTGAAGGATTCAAAATCGAAGAGGATGGGATGCATGGTTATTTGAAAGGATTTCTGATTTGAAAATCGAAAAATTGAACCAAGTGGTGTTCTATTTTCAAATCAAAGGTTTTCAAACTACACCGTCATAATCTCACCTTCTTTTTTCTTCATGAGCGCATCAATCTTACCGATAAATTCATCGGTCATTTTCTGCACCTTTTCTTCTGCGTTTTTAATGTCGTCTTCAGAAACACCCTTTATTTTCTTGAGTTGCTCGTTGGTGTCTTTCCGTATGCTGCGTATGCTTACCTTGCCATGTTCGCACTCCTGGTGCACCTGCTTTACCAGTTGTTTTCTGCGCTCTTCGGTTAGCATGGGTATGTTAATAATTACCTGCTGCCCATCGTTTTGAGGGGTAAGCCCCAGGTTGGCCGCCAAAATGGCTTTTTCAATTTCTCCAATCAAACCTTTTTCCCACGGCTTGATGAACAAGGTACGCGCCTCGGGTGTGGTAATGGACGATACCTGGTTGAGCGGGCTCATGGCTCCGTAGTAGGGCACTTGTATGCCGTCTAACATCGAGGGGTTTGCTTTACCCGCACGGATTTTGGTTAATTCGTGGGCTACATGATTTACCGCCTTGTTCATCGATTCGCGGGCGTCCTCCAGGTATAATTCAATTTCTTCCATAACAATTCACAATATTTTGAATGAAGAATTACGTGTGTTGAATGTGGGTTTTAGCTGATTAATGTGCCGGCTTCCTCGCCTTTGGTTACCTTCAGCAGGTTACCTTTCTTATTCATATCAAAAACAATAATGGGCAAGTTGTTTTCCTGGCACAGGGTGAAGGCCGTCATGTCCATAATGTTCAGGTTCTTTTCGTAGGCTTCCTGAAAAGACAGTTTTTCGTAGCGCACTGCGTCTTTGAATTTTTCAGGGTCTTTGGTGTATACGCCATCTACGCGTGTGCCTTTTAGCACCACATTGGCTTGCACTTCGATGGCGCGCAGCGATGCGGTAGAATCGGTAGTGAAGTAAGGGTTGCCGATGCCGGCCCCGAAAATTACAATGCGCCCCTTTTCGAGGTGGCGAATGGCCCTGCGCCTGATGAAGGGCTCGCACACTTGCTCCATTTTAATACCGGCCATCAGGCGGGTGTACATGCCGTGCCGTTCCAACGCACTTTGCAAGGCCATGGCATTGATTACCGTGGCCAGCATACCCATGTAGTCGCCCTGCACGCGGTCTATGCCCAGCGCTTCGGCCTGCCCTCCGCGGAAGATGTTGCCTCCCCCGATAACAATGGCAATTTCTACTCCCTGCTCCTTCACCGCCTTTATTTCCTCGCTGTATTGCTCCAGCACGGTAGGGTCTAAGTTGGTGGTTTTGTTGTTTCCTTGAAGGGCCTCTCCGCTCAGTTTTAGTAGAATGCGTTTGTACTTCATTGTAAGGGTAGGTAGTGGTTTAAACCTCGCAAATATATCAGAATTTGATAAGGATATGAGGTTTTTAGTCGGCCTGGCGGCTCAATAACCCACAGTTAATACTCCCAATCAAACTCCTCGTCCGACAGTTCCAGTTCTTTTTTCTTTTTCTTGCCCTTCAGTTTAAAGGCCTCTTTCAGTTCCTGCACTTCTTTCTTTAAATCGCTGGCTATTTTTTGCTTTACAGCCGCTTTATCCAGACTTACATGATACGCATCGGTGGTGCCTGTAATTTTCAGAAAAATTTTTGTCTGGCCTTTGCTATCCTGCTCAATGGCGCCAAACGCTTCATCGGGGTCTATTTTTTTCTTGTTGCGAAGGGGGGCTACCAGGCGGTAATCGATGTGCTGATCGAAGGTGTGGGTTCCGCTTAGTTGAATGGTGGTTACGTTGCTGCGTATCTCCATCTGCGGAATGTAAACCGTTTTGTTTTCTATGTGGATGTCGTTCTTCAGGTCGGCAAAGCGCAGCTTGCTCAGGCCCTCATCGTCTAAATATTTATTCAGCGCCTGCAGCGGCTCGAAATTATTCAACTCACCATTTTTTATGGTGGTGCTTACATCGGCAATCAATGTTTCGGGAAAAAGGTTAAGCTTTTCGTTCAGGGTCATTTCCAGCGATACATCGGCCACAGCCTGCCCCTTCAGGTGTTTGCTTTGAATGAAGCTCTGGCCAAAGTCATCGAACAAATAAAACAAACTGTCTACATGAATGCCGTTGAGCTTAAAAGAACTAACCACATCGATGGCTTTGGGGTTCTTGGCGTCTAAAATACCATTCAGCGTAAGCTCTCCGCCCAGGGCCTTCACCGATATATCGCGCGAAACGGCCATCTGGTTTTTGATCAGCAAGTTGCCTTTCAGTTGGCGGGGCTTGAATTTTTTATAATGCAGCGACTGCACATCGCAATTGAAGTTCAGGTGCACGTTGGGCGATAAGCTGAATTCATAGTCTTCCGACTGGCGGTCGCCATACCCCAATTCAAACAACTGGTCGAGGTCAACAAATCCGGAGCGGAGCTCGGCCTCTATGCCAATGGGCTGATTTTCGAACAAGAGAAACGTAATGATGTTTTTGAAGTGACCATTCAACAGAAAATCGGTGTTTTCCAGTTGGCCGCTTACATTACTCAAAGCCAGATCGTTGTTGGTGAATTGAAGCGTTCCGCTGAGCCGCGAAACGTCAATTTCCTTTTTGCCCAACACGGCATGGAGGTTCAGCAACTCCAAAGTGCCACCCGTCTTCACCTGCTGGGCGGTGGTTTTCTTTTTCAGCAGTTCAGTGCGCCCGCTCAAATAGAAGTCTGCTTTTATTTCTCCGGTAAGCTCTTTCACATCGGGAAAAGGATAGAACTTCAGGAGAGACGCTGCATCTACATCGCCCTTGAACTCCAGCGCTACCAACGGGTTCTCAAAGTTTTGCAGCGAGAAGTTGGCTTCGAAAGGTTTGTTGTTAAGCATGCCTTTGATGTTGCGCAGAAACAACTCTGCATCTGCCAGGCTGGCGAGCGAAGGCGTGGCGAATGAGCCTTCCAGGTTGGCCTGGTCTATGCGCGATTGGTAGCTGGGATGATGAATGGTGGCATTGGTAGCGCCAAAAGCCACCGTAAGCCACGGGTTTTTCTCATCGCTTATTTCACCTTTCAACGTAAGGTCGAAATACACATCACCATCGCTTTTGTAGGCTTCAAACTGTTGGGCTATCTCCTGGGGCATCAGGCTGAACAAGGTTTGTATGTTGGTATCTTTACCTTTGGCCGTGAGGTTGATTATATTTTTTGTATCGAAACCATACGTGCCCTCTACCAGGAAGGCGGCCGCGCCCAACAGCAACTGCGAGGGTGAAATGACCACCTGCTTTTTGTCGTCATCGTAATCTATCTGCGCCTCGGTCTGAAAAGTTTTATTGGCCAGAAAGATTCGTTTTCCAATTCCGATCTGCCGGGTGGTTACATCGCCACCGGCTTCAATTTTATAGAGGGCTCCTGCAATGCCGATAGAGGCCTGCAATTCATCGCTGGCAAAAATGTGGTGCTGGTGTGCAGAACGGTCGCGATAGCTTACAAAAGTTTTTTGCAGCGATACGTTTTTCAGATTGAACGAAATGCTGCCGTTTTCGCCCGTTGCCGATTTGCTGATGGCATAATTGGTTTTGCCAACCGCATTAACATATAGATGTGTTCTGCTGTTTTGAAGGTGAAGACCTTTTATCTCATAGTTTTTGTTCCATACTTCGATGGGGTTCAAAGAAAAGGAGATGCGCTGGGCCCACAGCAAAGTATCTTTTCCGGGCAGGCTTCCCTCCACATACACGTCATTAAACTCAATTGCCAGGTTGGGGAAGTCGGTCCATACCGAAACGTTGATCTGGCCGATGGTTACCGGGGTGTTGAGGTGCTTGTTGGCTTCGGCCACAAATTGTTTGATGATGCGGTCTTTAAAGAGGTATACAGAAATAATGGCGCCCGAAAAAAGCACCAGCAACGAAACGAGTAAGTAAAGCAGAACTTTTCGGAGCGTTCGCACAGTTGAAAAAATGGTTCAGCAAAGGTAGGGTACAAAAATCAAACCTTTTTTGGGTTGCCAGGCAATGCTGCGAGCCTCCAACACCCAATTCCACCTCAGCGGTTGCTTAGAAGCACGGTTGCCAAACGCTTGGCACCAGCTTTCCGCACGAAATAGGGATTGGTTTGGATGGGAGAAGGCACAAAAAAACCCCGGTGCTACCGAGGCTTCTGTTTTTGTGTGGGAGCTGAGGGATTCGAACCCCCGACCCTCTGCTTGTAAGGCAGATGCTCTGAACCAGCTGAGCTAAGCTCCCGTGTTTTTGAGGACTGCAAAGGTAAAAGAGAATTACAATTGTGCAAAAACTTTTACCACCGCAGTTCATTTTTTTCACATGTCATATGCAGTCTGTCATTCTTAGCTCGACTCAATGATGGTGAGGTAAAGCGGCATGCCAATGGTAATATTAAAGGGGAATGTAACCGCCAGGGCCATGGGTATGTAAAGGCCTGGGTCGGCTTTTGGCGCAGCCAGCCGCATGGCGGCAGGCACGGCTATGTATGACGCACTGGCCGCCAGCACCGCAAAGAGAAACCGATTCCCCACATCGTGGGTAACCCAAACACTGGCCAGGGCTGCCAAACTACCATTTATGGCCGGCACCACAATGGCAAACAAAACCACAAACAAGCCCTGTTTCCAGAAAGCATTGAAGCGCTTGGCTGTTACCATACCCATCTCCAAAAGAAAGATGGCCAGAAAGCCTTTGAAGATATCTGTAGTGAATGGTTTGATGCCTTCCGCCTGCCGCACGTCTGCAATCAGTCCTATCATCAGGCTTCCAATAATCATCAAAACACTTCCGTTGGTAAAAGAGTGGTGCACAATACTGCGAAAAGAGTGCTCGCGTTCTTTACCGTGGTTGAACAACATGATTAAAATTACCCCTGCAATAATGGCTGGCGATTCCATCAAAGCCATCACAGCCACCATGTGGCCGCTGAAGGTAAGTCCCTGCAACTCCAAGAAGGTGGAAGCCGCCACAAAAGTAACGGCACTTACGGAACCGTAGGCCGCGGCAATAGCGCCAGAATCAAACACGTTTAGCTTCTGTCGTAAGATGAAAAAAGTGTAGATGGGTATGATGGTGGCCAGGGCTAACCCAAACAACAACGAAAATCCAATCTCCGCTGTAAAATCACCATGTGCCAATTCTTGCCCTCCTTTAAAACCAATGGCAAAAAGAAGGTACAAAGAGATGAACTTAGTGGTGGTGGGCGGTATCTCTAAATCGCTTTTTACTAAGGTTGCAATGATACCCAGCAAAAAGAAAAGTAGCGTGGGGTTGGTAAGATTGTTTAAAACGATATCCATAAAAATTATCGGAGGCTGAGGTTGGGCACCCCCGCAGCCCAAAACAACTGGGCTTTGCTTTTTTCGTAGTCGGCTTTCAGTTTCACCAGCTTCGATTGCGACTGAATAACTTTCTCTTGCTGGATATTGATTTTGAAAAGATCGCTTTCACCATTTTCCAGATTGATCAACTCGCCCTGCAGCAGGCGATTGTACAAGTCTACCATGTCGCTTTGTTGCCGTAGAATCACCAACGTGTTGGTTAGCTGGTTAAAGGTTTTGGTGATCTCGTTGATGATTTCGCGTTCTGCCCGGGTTTGTTCCCATTGTGTTGTTTGAATTTTGATGTTGGTGAGGGCCATCTTAGACCTTTCTTTGCGCAGAAAGAGGGGCATGGAGAAATCCAATCCCAACTTGTAATCGTTATACGGACTGATCAGTTGTGGTGCAGTTGGTTGAGATAACAACAGGTAGCTGAAGTCTACCCGTGGTTTCAGGTATTCTCTTACCAACGATCGCTCCAATTCCAATTGCCCGATTTTGTTTCTGAGTTTAATGAGGTCAGGGTGATTATTTTTCGCACGATCGGCCAACTCGCCCAACACCTGCATGTCGGGGGGCAGGGTATTGTCTTGCAACACCGGTGCGAGCCGGGGCGAAAGTTGCAGCGGGTTACTGTTTTCATCCCACAGATAATTGGAGAGAATAATGCCGCTGTTTTGGAAAGCCAGGTATGCCTCTTGCTGCTCTACCAGGCGTGTTTGAAGCGTTATTTTCGCCTGCACCGTATCCAACGGGGCGGCTTCACCCAGTTGGTTATTCAGGCGGGTTCTCTCAAAAAGATCGCGCGCTACTACTGCACCCTGCGTCATCAAACGATAGTTGTAGTAGGCATGGTACCAGTTCCAATAGTCTTTGGCTGCCTCCAAAAGTATTTTGTTGATCATGCTCACCTGGTCGGCCTCCAGCATGTTCTGAAAGAGTTCAGCCTGTTTAAGTTGGGTTCTTCTTTCATCTGTTAAAAGGCCTTGCGCCAGGGGCAGCGTAAACCCCGCAAAAAATTGTACATCGCCCGGTATCGACAATGAGGGGTCCAGGCGTTCGCCTGAATTTCTTTCAAACCCCGCCTTTGGCAGAATGGGCGAGCGGTTGGGAAAATACAGGTACCCATCGCGCAGATCGTAGTAGGTTTTATCCTGAAACTCTTTTCGCTCTAACAAGAACTCTACCTTTGGATCAAAACTTCCCCGCGCAAAACGTATTTCCTGCCGGGCCGTTTCGGTAAGCAGGCCGGCTTGTTTTGCCACCGGATGGTGGTCGAGTATGATTTTGTAGAACTCATCCAGCGTAAATGCCTGCACCGTGTCGGGCAGTGCGAAGACGGGCACCATGCTATTCTGAGCGCATAGCCCATGGGTTAGGAAGGCGAGTGTTGCGATGGCCACCCTACGCCTGAGCCACCATAGCCTATTTTTTGCCATCATCCCCTTCATTGGTTGTTTTGCTTTCAACTTCTTTATCAATCGTGGGTTGTCCGTATAGGCTGGCCGGGAAACCGTTCAACTGACGCCAGATTTCGTACCAAAGACGCACATTGTCCAGCATAACCCATCCCTTTGTGCCCGAGCCCATGCGCAGTTGGGGTGGCCACGGTTCATCATTCGGATCGGGTACTACCAGTATGCGAAACTCTCCTGGTTTGGAGTTTACATAGTCTATTACTTCTACCCGGCCCCCAAAGGTACCAACCGATACGCTGGGCCAGCCAGAGAACTGCAGTGCGGGCCAACCATCGAACTGAATGCGCACATGCCGTCCTTTTGAAATAAGCGGAACATCCATGGCGCGCACGTACATTTCCACTGCCAGGTCGCCCGACTCGGGCATAATGGTACAAACCGCATCGCCCGACTTAATGGTTTCGCCAATACCGGCCTTCAAGGCCTTCACCACAATGCCAGCCTGGGGCGCCACCACCTGGTACTGTTTGTTTCGAATCTGCATATTGGCATATTCATTTTTCAATTTGGCGATCTCTGCCCGCGACTCGAAGATTTCAGATTCGGTGTTGTTTTTTTCGGATTCGGCTTTGTTGATTTTGTCCAGAAATTCCAACTCCACGCGTTCGAGTTCAAATTTTGCATTGTTGAAATCAGCTTTGCTGCCCTGCCACTTGTACTCAATATCCTGAAACTTGGTTAGTGGAATGTTCCCGGCTTCAAAGAGCGTTTTATTTCGCTGGTATTGGTTTTCGGCATTTTGAAAGCGAATCGTTTCAGCCTCCAGTTTGGCTTTGGCTTGTTGGGTTTTCACTTCCATTTCGTTACGCAAAGCCTTGATTTGCCGTTGCAGCGCCTGCGCCTTCTCTTGTTTGGATAGCAGGCTGTTTTCCTTAGCTGCAATTTGTTCGCTTAACCGTGTAAGCAGAGCCGGATCGAAGAACTTTTCATTGATTTCGCTCAGCGTAATCAGCGTATCGCCTTTTTTCACCCACATACCCTCGCGCACACGCCAGTTTTCAATGCGGCCCGCAATGGCAGTTTCTACTGTTTGCGGCCTGTGCTCGGGCTGCAGCGTGGTTACAGCGCCCGTGCCGCGCACGTTCTGCTGCCACGGTAAAAACAACGCGAAGAAAAATACAGTGCCGATGGCCATCAGCCAGCGGGCCAGCGTTTTGCCTGCCCTGGGCGTGCGCAACGACCGCAGCGAATAAAGTCGCTCTTGGGGCAGCAGCGGTTCCACTTGTTGTTTCGATATCTTCAGCATAATTAATCCAGGTTATCGGTTATCAACCCTTTGGCTATCAATTCATCGAAAGGGGCGGCAGCTTCTACGCCTCCCTCTTTCATTAACACTACACGGTCGCAGGCGGCCATCACCAACGGATCGTTGGATACGGCAATCAAAGTAAATTTATTATCGCGCCTGGTCAGCATTTCCAGCAACTTCAGTTTATCGGTGCGGCTTAAAGGCGCAAAGAATTCATTTAATATCAACATGCTGGGGCCTTTGGCCAGGCAGCGCGCCAGCACCAGCTTTTGTATGTGCGTGCTCGACAGGCCCTTGCCACCACTGATTAAACGGGAGTTGAGCCCGTCTGGGAGCTGATTTACCCAATTGGTGAGCCCCACTTTTTCCAGCGCGTCAACCACGGCTTCGGGAGTTATGGTTGTCTTCCCCAGCGTAATGTTATCCAACAAGGTGCCATCAAAAATATCGCCAGCCGAGATGTTTTTTGCAATACGGTCGCGCAGGTTGGTCAGGTCGAGGTCGCGCAGAGAAAATTTACTTATGGTAATGGAGCCTTCGAAAGAGGGCTGCAGACCCGAAATAAGTTGCGTGAGCGATGTTTTGCCCGAGTTGCCCGGGCCGGATATGCAGACGCGCTCACCTGCTTCGATGTTGAGATTGATTTTTTGCAGCGTTTTGCGCGTGTTGTTGGCATATTGAAAGCTTACATCGCGCATTTGCACAGAGAACGGCATGTGCGCCACCGCCTTAGGCAAATCAATACCTCCTACTTTTTCCAGCGGCAGGTCTGTAACGTGGGCGATCTTATCAACGGCCGTCAACATGTCGTAGATCACATCCATATAGGTAATAAATTTTTCTACCGAATTCAGAATAAGGATGATGATCACCTCGGAAGCAACGAACTGACCAAGTGTAATCTGGCGGTCTATTACCAGTACCGTTCCCAAAATCAAAAGGGCTGCCGTTATCAATGTTTTAAAGACTACAATGTAAGAGAACTGCGTGATGAGCATTTCGAAGTGGCCCTTGCGGTACTTCAGGTAGTTGTTCACATTGTAGTCGGCTTTGCGCATTGGCAACATGGTGTTGCCTGCTACTTTGAAGGAGTTGAGTGCGCGCCCTAATTCCTGCAACCAGAATACTACGCGGTATTTGTATTTCGATTCTTCTATGGATGTTTTGAGTGCCCGCGGACCGGTGAACAGGAAAATCAAAATCAGTGTACCAATCAACACGATACCGAAGAACACAAAGAACGGGTGATACAAAGAGATAAGGAGCAGACCAAAAAAAATCTGCAGGGCGGCCGATGAAAGATCGATGAGCAACTTGGGCAACCCTTTCTGCAAATTGATCACATCGAAAAAGCGGTTTACCAACTCGGGGGTATAGTGGCCCACCAGTGCCTCGTTCTTTACCCTCGGCAGGCGGTAGGCAAACTCATAAGCAGCTTTGGTAAAAATTCTTCGCTGCAAATATTCTACCATTGTTATTTGGAAAATTTGAATGCCACCCGTAAAGAGCACACCCAGAATAATCAACCCGATGAGTATGTAGATGGAGCTGAAGAACACCCCGCCCGATACCAACTCTACCGTGGTTTGAATGCCTAGCGGTATAATCAGCCCGATAAGACCTACTACTACCGCATAGAACAGGATGTAGAAGATGTCTTTTTTTTCGGCTCTGAGTAGTTGAAAGAGTCTTCGCAGGGGCGATATGGCCTGCTGAGGCTCTTCGCCCGGGCTGGCAGAACCCACCAGCGGGTCGTAAGCCACCATGGCATAGAAGCTTATTTCTTCGGTATCCCCCGGTAGTAGCGAGCCTGAGTCGGCATCGCGTTGCCGTGTTTCACTTTCATAGAAAGTGAGCATCGTGATTTTTTTGCCCTCCCTAATGAGCATGGCTGGCGAAGACAAGCCGTCTTCTTTTTGGATAAAGAGAATGGGCCACTCCAGCTTGCCAAGCAATTCAATAAAATTTTCACGGGCAAGCGTGTATTCCAGAAACAGAATATTTTTCTGATTTCCCGCCTCGGTGAGGTCGCGCCTGAACTCTACCAGTTCTTCTTCTGCATAGGTGCGGTGCAAGCCCTCGGGCATACTATCTATCGGGTGCCGCAACTGCAAGGCGGCCTCTCTGATAATGCGGTGAATTTGGTCTGTGTTAAACACGGTTAATAATTTTTAATAGTGCCAAGTGCCATATTTTCAACAAACTGATACAGTGTTTCGTGCATTTTTTTTCCCCGCTTCATGCTGCTAAGGGTGGGTAAGTGGTCGGCAAAAAAAAGTTGTTGCTTTACCGCCAGCAGCAGCGTGCTGGCTAATGATTCGCTGTAAGGGTATTGTGGATTTATTTTCAACAACAAATCGGCAATGCGATTGCACAGCGATTTGAATCCGAGAAACAGCCCTTCTTTGTTGTCGCTGTCTACCCATTTGGTAAGGTAGGTTTTGTCTAACTCTGCCACCACAATACGGTTCAGGGCTTCCTCATCTACAAAGGCAAAAGTCGGGTCGAACTTTTTCTCTTCGGTAAGCACGCGCAGGCAGGCGCGTAGTTTTTCTTCGGGCTGCCTGAGGCTGCCCAGCGCCAGGTCGATGCGGTACTCCAGCCAACTCCAATACCACGCGGTGAGGTAGTGCAACAGCCGGTGCTTGTTTTCGAAATACCGGTAGACGGAGGCTTCGGTGCAGTGAATTTCTTCCGATAGTTTTTTGAAGGTGAATTGTTCAAAGCCCAGTTGGTCGATCAACTCCACACTTTTTTTAATGATGCTCATGCCCAACTCGGTATGTTGCGGGTCGCGCAAATACAGGTGCGGATTGAGCCTGAAAGAAAGTGCCCTCATAGTCTACCTAACTAAAGTGATAGTAAGGCTATCATAACTACAAGTAAAACTGAATTGTTTCGGGCGGCAGATTAAAATATGATTAAAATTTCGTTTCTGTCTTTTTTCTACACCCGGAAGGGTAATTTCACGGCAAACGGTTAACCCCAAAATACTTCGCGCCCAAGAATATACAGGGCGATGATGAGGGTAAACCAGCCGAGCCACTTGCGCAACTTTAACCCTGAAATCTGCCGGGAGAGTCGATTGCCCACAAAAATGCCGATGATAGCCAGCAATGAAACCGTCAACAGCAAAGCCCAATCCATGGAATAGTTGAGCAGGTCGCCTGCAAAGCCGGCCAGCGAGTTGATCGCAATAATGAATAAAGAAGTACCTACCGCTGTTTTGAATGGAAGGCCGGTGAAAAATACCAAAGCCGGAATGATGAGGAAACCACCACCCGCACCCACTAAACCGGTAAGGAAACCAATAAGCGTACCTTCTATGATTACCAACCAAACGCTGAACTGCTTGTTCTCTGAGGCGACCTCTCGTTTGCCACGAATCATGGGCACTGCGGCAAATACCATCAGCACTGCGAACACGCCCAGCAACAATGTGCGTTTGGTGATGGTAAACGGTTCTGTTTGCCAGATGATGTCGGGCAATGCGGGCACCAGCCATTTGCGTGTAGTGAAAATGCTGACGATAGAGGGCAGCCCGAAGTAGATGCCCGTTTTCAGGTTGACCAAGTGCTCGCGGTATTTCGGAATGGCACCCACCAAGCTGGTTATGCCCACCACAAACAGCGAGTAGGCAGATGCTACCACGGGCTCTACCCCGAACAGGTAAACCAAAATGGGTATTGAGAGAATAGAGCCACCCCCACCCAGCAGGCCTAAAACCACCCCTACCAATATGGCTGCAGCGTATCCAATCAGTTCCATACAAGTGCGAAACTAATGTATGCCAACGAGAACTGTTGGATGAATACACGAAATTCAAAATCAATAGAAGTAGTAGGCTTTTCTGCCTGGCCCTATGCTCTCTGCTGCATACCGGAGTTTACGCTTTTACTAGTTTTATTTTGATGTCGGAGTCAACCTGCAGCCGGTAGCCGTATTGAGTAGCAAATTCAATCATGTCGATGATTTCTTTTTTGCTTTGCAGCAGGCTTTCTATTCTTTCTTCAGAGAATTTGTTTTTCCGGCCAAAGCGCTCTTCCGACAGAAAATTCTTCAGCTCATGGTAATGCAGCTTGTTGTTGAGCAGGGTTACCAGCACATCCATGGCTTCGGTTGGTATAAACTGGCCATGGATGAGTACAAACTTTCCTTCTTTGGGAGCCGCTGTGTCCGCAGGTAACGTTTCAAAATCGAATGTTGCTTTCATATTGTTTTGGATTTAAAGGTTTATTGTCCCTGACCAAGCGAGTAGGCCGATTTTCCATTGAACCGGTAGAGGTTTTCCGTCTTCACCACATCGATGCCGTGCTGCATGGCGGCCGACAGGAGTTTGATGATTTGCTGTGAAGTGATTTGGCTGCCCCCTTCCGGCTTGAAGCGGCAGCGCCAATGGTCGGTGCAGAACGTTTCTTCAAAACCCTCGGGCCACACTTTAATGCCACGGTTGGTTATCATCGTTAATTTGCTTTCGGGCATGTTGATTTTTTGTATGATGGCAGCGAGTTCATCGGCACGTGTGCCCCTCCAATGAACAAACAGGTCTACCCCTTCCAGCTCTTTAGCCGCAGCAGGTTTGCGCTCGTAACGTGGCAGCTTCAGGGCAGAGCCCTTGCCGTAGTCAACGGCTTTTAGCTGGTTGGGCTTCATGCCCAGTCGCGCAATTACGGCCTGTGCAAATTCTTTGGTACCTACTTTCTCCTTGCTTACACCTTCTGTAAACACATCGTACGTGTGTATGCCGTCTTCCAGTGTGCGCAGCCAGGCGTTTTGAATTTTTTCTGCCACTTTGCCTTGGCCAAGATGGTTCAGCATCATAATGGCTCCTTGCAGCAAACCCGAAGGGTTGGCCATGTTTTGACCAGCCCTGCGAGGCGCAGAACCGTGTATGGCCTCGAACATGGCACACGTTTCGCCAATGTTGGCGGAACCGGCCAAACCTACGGAGCCGGCAATCTGTGCAGCTACGTCCGACAGTACATCGCCATACAGGTTGGGCATCACAATCACATCAAAAGCTTCCGGTGTGTCGGCCAGCTTGGCTGCCCCGATATCGATAATCCAGTGCTCGTTTTCAATATCGGTGTACTCTTTGGCAATTTCATCGAACACCTGGTGAAACAAACCATCGGTCTGCTTCATGATGTTGTCTTTGGTAAAGCACGTTACTTTCTTGCGGCCGTACTGGCGCGCATATTCAAAAGCATAGCGCACAATTTTTTCGCATCCGGGCCGGCTGATCAGCTTCAGGCACTGCACTACTTCATCGGTTTGCTGGTGTTCAATACCGGCATAAAGATCCTCCTCATTTTCGCGAATAATCACCACATCCATTTTAGGATGTTTGGTGCGAACGTAAGGATGCAGGCTGACACACGGCCTCACATTGGCGTACAAACCCAGGAATTTTCTGGTGGTAACATTGAGGCTTTTATAACCGCCACCCTGGGGTGTGGTAATGGGTGCTTTTAGAAATACTTTGTTTTTGCGAATCACATCCCATGCCTCGCGCGCGATACCCGCAGTGTTGCCGGCCAGGTAAACCTTTTCGCCCACCTCAATTTCTTGTACTTTAATTTGTGCCCCTGCAGCCATCAGAATCTGCAGCGTGGCATCCATAATTTCCGGCCCAATGCCGTCTCCCTTTGCTACTGTAATGGTCGTCATATTAAAAATTCACTTTTTTGTCGCTTCAAAATTCAGGTATTGGGATTATATATTTTTATTTATATTTAATATGATAGACATTAGCATTTTTTATGAACTTCACCATTCACCAGTTGCACGTGTTTTTGAAGGTGGCGCAAACACGCAGCATCACCAAGGCAGCAGAAGCGCTGCACCTGACTCAGCCCGCAGTGTCAATACAACTGCGCAACCTGCAAGCCCAGTTCGACATTCCCCTTACCGAGGTGGTAGGGCGCAAGCTGTACATCACCTCGTTTGGCCAGGAGATAGCCGCTGCCGCAGAACAAATTGTGCAAGAGGTGCAAGCCATTCGCTTCAAAACCCAGGCATTCCGCGGCCACCTGACCGGTCGGCTCCATTTGTCGGTGGTATCTACCGGCAAGTATGTGATGCCCTATTTCCTCAGTGATTTTATCCGTAAGAACAGCGAAGTAGAGTTGGTTATGGATGTAACTAACAAAACCAAAGTGGTTGAGAGCCTCGAGAAGAATGAAGTGGATTTTTCGCTGGTATCTATTTTACCGCCCTACCCTGCCGTGCATCACCTTGAATTACTGGAGAACAAACTTTTTCTGGTGAGCAGCCGCGAACTGGCACGAAAACAGGTGCCGTTAAAACAGATGTTCGAGGAACATCCCCTGATTTTCAGGGAGAGCGGCTCGGGAACGCGCCAAACCATGGAGCAGTTTCTGCAGCGCCAGCAACTGCGTGTGCGCAAAAAGATGGAGCTCACCAGCAATGAAGCCGTAAAGCAGGCGGTATTGGCCGGCCTGGGCTATTCGGTTATGCCTCTGATCGGCATTAAAAATGAACTGAAGGCGGGCAGCATCCGGATCATACCCGTGAAGGGGCTGCCTATTAAAACAGCTTGGCGCCTGATCTGGCCGAAAGGTAAAAACCATTCCCCGGTGGCCACCGCTTTTCTGCAACACCTGCAGGCCCACAAGGCTGATATTATTAAGAAATACTTTGGTGGCCTCGGCCCCGAAAGTTGAGTACGCCAACCGGTCTGCCTCTTAACCTGCCGCACATATTTTGTGATTTTGTTTTACAGTTCGCGACCGTGATATTTAATGTAGGAAGGACTGCCAGGCGGTTGGGTACAATCCTGGCCCCTATTTTTGGAACCTAAACATTATTCGGAACGGACATGAGGACGGTGATGGAGGCTGATCACAAAAACGTACTTCGTTTTCTGCTGGCCCGGGGAGGTACGGGCAATGTAATGGAGGCCTTGCACTGGGGTGCTGATTTATTTGATAAGGGCTTTGCAATAGCTAACTACATGCAGAACTGCGATTGGGTGAAACTGCTGTACTCCAATTATAATCAAAATCTGATTGTGGTGGAACTGACTTTGCCGGGCAAGGCCGAGGGCAGAAAGGTCTAAAATAGTATGTTGCGCATCAGCTTTATTTTTCTTCTGATAACGTTGCCCCTGTGGACAAGCGGACAGCAAATGATAGAGGGCCGTGTGGTAGACCGCGAAACCGGCAAACCCGTTTCTTTTGCCTCGGTAGGAGTGGTGGGCACCGCCAAAGGAACCAGCACCAATGCCGAAGGAGCGTTTTCGCTGTCAGTGTCAGCGCCCTTCACGCTGCGCATTACTTGTGTGGGATATGAATCCGCCCAGGTTCAATCGCAGCAGGAGGCAGCGCTGATACAATTAAAACCCATTGCCACCCAACTGAGAGAGGTGGTGGTTACCGCCCGCCCGGTTAACCCGCAAAAAGTTGTGCGCAAAGCTTTTTCGGCCGTTAATCAGAACTACGGCACGGAGCCTTTTCTCCAAAAATTTTTTTACCGACACTATTGCCAGGATGACGATACCTATGGCCGGTTGATAGAAGCCTTTGTGGATGTGTGGAGACATAATGGCTACAAACCCTTACGCAGCGAGGCTGGCCAGCGCGAAGACCTGCGCATCAGCCAATTGCGCAGAAGCCTGGACCAAACAGCCGTGGCGCAAGGCCACGAACCCATTGCCGTAGCGGGTACGTTGCTGGCCGATTTGGTGGCTTACCAGGCAACGGAGCGATCGAACCAGCTTAACTTTTATACCGGCTTGAGTAATTTGCGTGTTGATTTCATAGACTATTCGTTTTCTTTTGAAGGCATCACCTCTTACGATGGCGACCATGTTTACGAAATCAGGTATCAGTATAAAAAAGACACTACGCCCGGCCCCAAATGGCCAGGGGCAACAGGCACACTATACATTACCACCGATACGCATGCTATTGTGCGGGCGGAAGAAGTCAGGTTCAAAAACCATGATACCGTTCGCACTTCTGTTCACTATCGTAAATACAACAACCGGTACTATCCCTACCACCTGGTGCGCGATGGCGGAACCTATGCCTCTGGTAAGCGGGTTCATTGGTTTCATATCGACATGACTTCGGTAGAAATAAGTGAAGACCCTGCAAGGCAGTTTAAAGGTTCTTTACCCAACAAAGAAGAAATGCTTCAGATACCCTATGACTCTGCCTACTGGAACCATCAGAGCATCTTAAAAGCCACACCACTCGAAACGCAGATCATACAAGATTTAGGCGGGGGAAAGTCGTTAAGTCAGCAATTTATACTGTATCAGCAATATGAGTACAACACGCGCAACGGTGGCGAGGAGGCTAAACAAAAAATAGATTGGCTGTTGAACTTCTATAAAAACCAAAAGCCAGTGGTTTTGTGCTATTGGCAAAGCGACCCGCAGGCAAAATTTCTAATCGATCTTGAATTGTTCAAACGCCTGAACACCAAGTATCGCAACCAGGCCGTATTTGTGATGGTAGCCATGGAAGATGACCAGGCGCTTTGGGAAGAGTGGGTACGCACCTACCATCTGTCGGTAGATGGCTTACTTCAATACAGATTGGATGGCCACAACAAAGATAACGAGCCCCATGTTTTTAGGTTGATAGATCAGCATGGTAAAGAGGTAGCGTTACCGGGCAATAACCAGGCAGATTTGGAAGCCAAATTGATCAGTTTATTAGGCAGAGAAATGCAATAAGCCGTAGAACAGCGCTCAGACCAAGCGCTGTTCTATGGCTTTATTTCACGACACCAGTTCCACACTTCGCTTGATAAAGCTCGTCAGGTCGGCACCGGTAAGCATATTCTGCGATAGCAATGCGAGGTCATAGGCCTGTTTGGCCAACTTGGTTTTTTGTTCTTCGGTTTCGGCCTTCAGCACCTTCTGGATGATGCCGTGGTTGCCGTTGATGGTTACGTTGTAGCTGTCGGGCATGCCACCCATGAAGCCGTACATGCCTCCGCCACCACCGGTCTTGGCCATGTCTTTCATCCTGCGCATCCATTCGCTCATGGTAATCACAACGGGCATGTCGTCTGGCGAGAGCGACCCCACCGCCACCGCCATGTTTTTGTTGTCGATGGCTTTTTCGAAAATACCTTTTACCAGCTCCTCTTCTTCTTTGGTCAACACGCTGTCGATCTTGTTGTCTTTAGGTATCAACTTATCGATGGTGTCGCTGTCTACCCGCTTGAACTGGGCTTTGTCTAGCTTTGGTTCGAGTGCGTTGATGAAGTGGCTGTCGAGGATGCCATCCATGATGATGACATCGAAGGCTTTTTTGTTGGCAGCTTCTACAAAGCCATGCTGCTTACCGGCATCGGTGGTATAAAGGTACACCACATTGTTGTCTTTGTCGGTTTGCATGTCTTTGATGTACGCGCGGTATTCTTCCAGCGTGTAGTACTTCTTGAGTGTGTTCTTTAGCAGGGCGAAGTCTTTGGCTTTTTCGTAAAACTTCTCATCGCTGATCATGCCGTATTTCACGAAGATGCTGATGTCGTCCCACTTCTTTTCGAAGTCGGCCCGGTCTTTCTTGAACATCTCCTGCAGTTTATCGGCCACTTTCTTGGTGATGTGCTGGCTGATTTTTTTCACGTTGCTGTCGCTCTGAAGGTAGCTACGCGATACATTCAGCGGGATATCCGGTGAGTCGAGCACACCGTGCAGCAGCATCAGGAAATCGGGCACCACGTCTTTCACCTCATCGGTAATAAATACCTGGCGCGAGTAGAGTTGTATTTTGTTTTTTTGCAACTCGAAATCGTTCTTCACTTTGGGGAAGTAGAGAATACCCGTGAGGTTGAAGGGGTAGTCTACATTGAGGTGTATCCAGAAGAGCGGGTCTTCGCTGAAGGGATACAATTCCTTGTAAAACTTCAGGTAGTCTTCATCTTTCAGGTCGCTGGGCGATTTGGCCCAGAGCGGAGAAGGGTTGTTGATGATGCGGTCTTTGGTAACCGTTTTGTACTTCGGCTTACCTTCGGCATCCACGCCATCTTCTTCACTTTCTTCTTTGGTTCCAAACTTGATCTCAACCGGCAAGAACTTGCAGTACTTTTCGAGGATGCCTTTCAGGCGCCACTCATCCAGAAACTCTTCCGAGTCCTGGTTGATGTGGAGGACTACATCGGTGCCGCGTGTTTCTTTTTTTGCGGGCTCCAATTCAAACTCTGTAGAGCCATCACACTCCCAACGGGCCGCTTCTTGTTCACCTACTTTGTAGGAGCGAGAGATGATTTCCACCTTATCGGCCACCATAAAGGAAGAGTAGAAACCCAGGCCGAACTTGCCGATGATGTCTTTGGCATCGCCCTTGTCTTTGAATTTCTCTACAAACTCGGTAGCGCCCGAGAAGGCAATCTGGTTGATGTACTTTTTGATTTCTTCGCCTGTCATCCCGATGCCCTTGTCGCTTACGGTGATGGTTTTTTTCTTCTTGTCGAAGCTCACTTCAATCTTCAGGTCGCCCAGCTCGCCATTGAACTCGCCCAGGGAGGCCAGCTTTTTCAGCTTTTGGGTGGCATCTACCGCGTTCGAAACCAGCTCGCGGAGAAAGATTTCGTGGTCGGAGTAGAGGAATTTCTTGATGATGGGGAAAATATTCTCGGTGTGGATCGAGATGGTACCTTTTTCAGCTACTTCTGCCATAATTGTCAGTTTTGAAGGTTTAGAGACGAAAAATCCTTGGACGCGCAAGGATTTCAACTATTGTTCCAAAGGGCAAGAAGTGTCAGGATGGCAGTGTTTTTGGGGGATTTTGATTATCGATTCTGTCTACCTCTTGTTCCCCCAGGTGCTCAATGCAAGCGAAGGTCCCTATCGAGGGGTGTACTTATCAAGAAAATTTTGCGATGCCGTATTCCAGTTCTTTAGCAGGGCCGAACGTTTTTTGTTCAGTTCCTCGTGAACGCGGTTGCTTTCGGCCACCTTTTTGTTGTAGTCGTTGATCGCTTGGTTGTACTGATCGATGTCTTGCTGGGTACGTTTTGCCGGGCTGATCGCCTCAAAATTTTTCTTGACTTTCTCAAAGTTCTCTTTGGCCAGGTAGAAGTCGATGATTTTCTCTGTTTGTGTGCCCCCTTCCGCTTCGTAAAATGCCAGTATATCCTGTGTCACTTTTTTCAGGCTGCCATCGCCTTTAAATGGCAGAATCTTTCCGAGTGTCACCTGGTCGTGGGTTGCGCTTGCCTTTAGTGCATTTCGGTTTTGTTCAATCGCCCCTACACTTTCTTTGCTCATCGCATCCAGCAGGTAGGCCTCGTTTTTATAACTCTTGAAGAAGAGAAGGTATATTTTGCTGTGATAGTCGTTAACTGTGGCGGCTTCTTTTAGTCGCTGACCAAGTTTCGAATCTCCCTCTACAATGCGTATGTTATTGGCAGCAGCAAAAGCGTGGTACTCTCTGTCTGCTGCATCGTAGGCGGCACCTATCTTTTCACTCGCTTTTTCCTTGGCCAATAAATAGGCCTCCATGTCATCATACGATTGCTCCGCGATTTCCTCCATGTTCACAATCTTTCCATAGTCTTCATTAATTACAATTCTGCAAATCTGAAAGTAGCGCGCGATCGAGTCGCGGAGCTGGTAGTTGCCGTTGAAAGGGCGCAATCGCCTGATCGCCCTTTCCGACTCCTGCGTTTGCAGCACCAGCTCGTTCCTGCGCTTTTCTACCTTACGGGCGCTCTTCCCATGATTTGCCGCGCTGATGTAACTCATCAAGTCTCGTGACAGGCTGTTAAATTCATTGTTGATCGATGTAAGGTAGTCGGTAGCGGTAGCGGCATCTTGAGCCCTGGTTGGCGCTGCAAAAAGCGTTAGTCCAGCTAAAAGGATAGCGTATTTCATGGTTTCTTACTTAAAAGGTCGCAAAAGAAAAAATAGGCCTCTTGAATGATGGGACTCGACTGAATTTGGCTTTTGTTTTTTTCAGCCAGTGTACGCGAGAAGTCATCGAACTCTTCTGCAGGTCGCGATAGCTTCACTTCAAAAGCCTCCGGTGAATGGATCGATACAGCTGTAACAGCTTCTTGCAGTTCGGTTGCCTTTGCCAGGAATGCTTCTTTTTGCAACGGGAATGGTTCGCTGAGAATCTTCTTTAATTTTTCGATGGCCTGGAAGTTTGCCGAGTGCGCTACGCGGGCTTCGCTGTTGCTGCGTGCCCGGGTTATATCGGGCAAGGTGCCTGGTGTATAGTAAACGTTCTTGGCAATCGACTTGGGCAGCAGGGCATGCGCCAGGCTTCCTTCGCCTGGAAGCAATGTGCGACTCACGTCAGGGATGGTAACATCGGGCGTCACCCCGGTTAGCTGCAAGCTCTGTCGGTTGATGCGGTACAGCCGCCCAACGGTGGCCTTGATAAAGTTACCTTGTGCCGCCCCTTGCAGCGGCACCAGGGTCTGACTGGTCGCTTTTCCGTAGGTATGCTCTCCGACAACGTATGCCCGCTGATGGTCCTGCAAGCCAGCGGCTACCAGCTCGCTGGCCGAGGCACTCATTCCATTCACCATCACTACCAGGGGGCCTCCGTATGCAATGCCTCTATTCCAGTCTTTCAGGCTTACGGGTGGTTGTGCCGCTTCTTCCAGAATGGCCAAAGGTCCGGTGTCGATAAAGATCCCGGCCAATTCAATGGCTTCGGCCATGGAGCCGCCACCGTTGTAGCGCAAATCGAGGATGATTCCTTCCACTTGCAAACGATTCAACCGGATCACCTCTTTGCTTACCTCGTTGGCACACCCGCGCGTGAGGGGATGTTCTTCGCTCGAAAAAAAGCCTGGAAGCTGAATATATCCAATCCGATGTTTTCCTGATAGGATAAACCCCGAAACGGTGTTATCGGTATTTTCCACCTTTTCTTTTACCAGTAATACAGGTCTCTTCTCACCGTCAGGCTTTACAACCGTCAACTCGCCCTGGGTATGCCCGTTGTCGTTCATCAAGTCGAGTATTTCGTCCCGGTCGAATTCGGTCAGATCAATGGGTTCTTCATCAGACCAGGCAAGTTGCACTACCCGGTCGCCTTCGTTAATGAGCCCCGACTTCCAGGCGGGCCCGCCTGGCTGCAGCCGACCCACCTTTACGTCTCCCAGTGGAGTTTCCTCTAATTCAATTCCAAAAGATAGACGTTGCGTACTCAACGCCTCCTCGAATTCTTCCATTTGTTCGGGTGTCATGTAGGCGCTGTGCGGATCGAACGCAGACGCCACGGCCTGTAGGAAACTTGTTTCTACATCGAGCTCTTGCAGGTCTTTTCGAACTTTTTTCAACATCAGCCGCCTGGTTTTCTCTTGCGCCTTGCCAAGCATTTTTTCCAACATCGGCAGCGCAGGTGAAGCGGACCCCTCCAGTTGCGCCATCCGGTAAGCCTCTGACAGTGTTTGGTACTTCAGCAGTAGAGCCAGTTGTTCCCATTGGTCCCGCTGGTTCCCGGCAAAAGTAACTTGCGTTGGAAGCAATGATCGATGTTCCGCCACCGCAAAAGTGAGCGGCTTTTGAAGAATTGAATCAATTGCCAACTCTGTCGCGCGCATCCTTCTTTTGAGAACGGATTCCAAAACTTCCTGAAACCGGCAGCTGTTGGTGTGTATCAACTCATCTAACGCGGTTTGGAAATTGTGCAGCTGGGCAATTTCGGACTGGTTTAAATACAATCCGGCCGGGTCCAGGGTCACCATTGCCTGGTTGAACAGCCGTTGAGAAAACGCATCATCCAGCACCAAGGGGTTGACGTGTACACGGTTCAATTGGTCAAATACCTGCTGGGCTTTCAGGCAATCTTGTGCCGAAGTGGTGTTTACACCCAGCGTTGCCCACGCCAACGCACATCTGATCAGGAGGATTCTCACAACGGTTGAATATAGTATTGGGCGTTGTTTTCCGCAAAATAAAAAGGGGCGTTTAGCCCCTTTTTTTAATGGTAATTCTAAAATTCTGTTATACATCCAACGCAACGTTCTCCTTCTCTTTCTCCTTTTGCCCCATCTCAATCTCCTCTCCATCGCGGTTCAGGAAGTGGAACTCGGTTATTCCCAACGAGGTGTCTTTCACCAGGTTGATCCAACGCTTGTACTTGAAGTAGAGTTTCAGGCGCTTCGAGATGATGCCCTTGGTATAGTAAGCGTGCAAAAACGGATGCACCGCCAACACCAGGTGTTTTTCGTTTTGTTTGATGAATAAGTGCTCGATGTGCTGCTCTATCTGGTCGGTAACCAAAATAGAGGCAGTGATCTTACCGGTACCGTTGCAGGTAGGGCACACCTCTTTGGTGGCAATGTTCATCTGAGGCCGCACCCGCTCGCGGGTAATCTGCATGAGCCCAAACTTCGACAAGGGCAGCACCGTGTGCTTCGACTTATCGTGCGCATCCATCTCATCTTTCATGATTTTGTGGATGAGGCGCTTGTTTTCCTGGCTGCGCATGTCGATAAAATCCACCACAATAATGCCCCCCATGTCGCGCAGGCGAAGCTGGCGGGCAATTTCTCTGGCGGCTTCCTGGTTTACAGACAGCGCGGTTGTTTCCTGGTTTTCTTCGCGGGTGGATTTGTTGCCGCTGTTCACATCTATTACATGCAGTGCCTCGGTGTGCTCAATAATCAGGTAGCCGCCACCGCGCAGGCTAACAGTCTGCCCAAAGGCCGACTTTAGCTGCTTTTCGATGCCGTAGTGTTCGAAGATTTTGGCCTTGCCGTTGTAGAGCTTTACAATCTTCTCCTTGTCGGGCGCAATGGAGCGGATGTAGGTCTTTACCTCTTCAAAGATCTTCTTATCGTCTACATGTATGTTGTCGAACGATTCGTTCAACAGGTCGCGCAGAATGGAAGAGGTTTTGCTGAGTTCGCCAATGATTTTGTCGCGGCCGTTGGCCGTTACCATGCGCTCCATGCCTTCTTCCCAGGTTTTTACCAGGTTGCGCAGGTCTTTATCGAGCTCGGCTGTTTCTTTGCCTTCGGCCACGGTGCGTATTATTACACCAAAGCCGGCCGGCTTAATGGATTGGATGATGCGCTGCAAGCGCTTGCGTTCTTCGCTGCTGGAAATTTTCTTCGAAACGCTTACCGAAGAGGAGAAGGGCACCAATACCAGGTACCGTCCTGCCAGTGACAACTCAGACGAAAGTCGGGGGCCTTTGGTGGAGATGGGTTCTTTCACCACCTGTACCGGAACCAACTGACCTTTCGAAAGCTGCTGGGTAATTTTCCCATGCTTGTCGATGTCTTTTTCGGCCTGGAACTTGTCCAGCTTGCCTCCGGTAATCTTCTTGGCCCGAACCAGCTTGGTGAACTTTTGCAAAGAGGCGAACTGCGGGCCCAGATCGAGGTAGTGAAGGAATGCATCCTTCTCGTACCCTATGTCTATAAACGCTGCGTTCAACCCCTGGACTACCTTTTTTACGGAGCCCATGTAAATGTCACCTACTACAAACTTGCTTCCTTCCTGTTCTTCGTGGAATTCTACAAGGTGCTTGTCCTTAAGAAGGGCTATGCGACTTCCGTTTTGAGTAGCACTAATGATTAGTTCATTACTCAAAACTTTTAAATGTTAACCTCACCCCCGGCCTCCCTCCAATGCGGAGAGAGGCGGAGATAAGAATGGTTGATGTGAGACTTTTACTTCTTCTTATGGCGGTTCTTTCTTAAACGCTTCTTGCGCTTGTGGGTAGCCATCTTGTGTTTCTTTCTTTTCTTACCACTTGGCATAATTGTACGATGTTTTAGTTTTTTCTTTTTTGCCCACCCAACCGGGCCGGCTTTCTTTTATTCTAAGTCTTTCAGATAAGAGTCGGCTGTTGCCTGCACGGCCGGATCTTTGTCTAATTGCTTTACCTTCTGAAACTGGGCGCGCGCTTTTTCCTTGTCGCCTTTGTTCATATACGCCACCCCCAGCAGCAACTGGCCCTGCACGTGTTGCGGGTTGATGGCAATCAGCTCGTTGAACCGCTCAATAGCACGGTCAAACTGCCGCGATTGAATAGACAACATGCCCATGTTGAACAATGCAAGCTCGTTCTTCGGGTCTTCTGCCAGCACTTCGCGCAGCATCATTATGCCCTGCATGGGGGCTTCCGAGCTTAGGTAGGTCATGGCTACCTTCGTTTTGGCCTCCAGGTTTTTAGGCTCCGCTTCAAGAACCTTGCCCAAGTACTCGCGCGTTTTTTCTGCCATTATCTTCTGCTTGGCGGGGTCCATGGCGAAAGTAAAAGCCTCGTAATAGCTGTTGCCTGCCTTCAGGTAACTGGCCGGTGTTTGTAAGAACGATGCAGACTGCTCTGCGAACCACGCAGCACTGTCGAACTGACCTGCCTGGGTGTACAGGCTGCGCAAAGAGTCGGCAAAGATAGAATTTTTTTCATTTTGGGCATTTGGCACCACCTGACGCCTGATTTCCTTAATCTGACCCGAGAGTGTTTCGGGCACGGAGGTATGCCCGGGGGCCACCGCCACCGAGTCGGTAGCGGTATTCAATTGCCCCTCATTGTCTACTACCACTTTGGGCAACAAAAAGATTAGCCACACAACAATGGCGGTAATGGCGAAGAGTAAAATACGGTTTGTAAGCATGGTATTGTTGCAGATCGTTCTTCGTTAGCGGCTATCGGCAAGGCGATCAACGAACAACGAACAACCCTCATTATTTTTCTGCCAGCTCTTTTACTTTGTCGCTGTTCTTAATCTTGTTGATGAAAATTTTGGCCGGTTTGAAGCTGGGAATGTAGTGCTCGTCTATTACTATGGCCGTGTTGCGGGAAATGTTTCGTGCAATCTTCTTTTTGCGCTTTTTGTTGATGAAGCTGCCAAATCCGCGCACATATATATTGTGGCCTGACGCCATGTTTTGCTTCACCACCGAGAAAAATGCCTCCACCGAAGCGGTCACATCGGCTTTGTCTATTCCTGTTTTCTCTGCGATTTGGTTGATGATATCTGCTTTCGTCACGGTGATCGAATTTGGTGTGAGTAAAAAATTTAGAGCGGCAAATTTAAACGCGGTTTGCGCATTCGCAAAATGAATTTGTTGATTATCATGAAGATATAATCCAAAATCGATGAATTGCCTGATGTTTGGCGTGGAATGATTGTTTTTTCTCACTTTCGCAACATTCTGTTTTATGAAGGGCGAGCTTCACCGAACACTCTTTCAAAAAAAATTACTGGCCTGGTATCATCGCAACAAGCGCACCCTGCCCTGGCGCGAGTCGCAAAACCCTTATCACATCTGGGTGTCTGAAATCATTTTGCAACAAACGCGTGTGGCGCAAGGGTTGCCCTATTATCAGCGTTTTATTGAAGTTTTTCCCAACGTGCAGGCACTGGCAAAGGCTTCGCAGCAAGACGTGCTGCGGTTGTGGCAGGGGCTGGGTTATTATTCGCGTGCACGCAACATGCACGCGTGCGCCCAGCAGGTGGTAAAGGAATATGGAGGGCAGTTTCCTTCTGCTTACCAAGAGCTGCTGCAACTCAAAGGCATCGGCCCTTACACGGCTGCGGCCATCGCCTCCATTGCCTTTAACCAACCGCATGCCGTGGTAGATGGCAACGTTTTTCGTGTACTGGCCCGCGTATTCGGCATAGATACCAACATTGCCGGACCCGAAGGAAAGAAATTGTTTACAGCCAAAGCCAACGAGTTGATTGACGAAAAGCAGCCGGGCGACTTCAATCAGGCCATGATGGAATTGGGGGCCACCTGCTGCACCCCCCAGAACCCCCAGTGCACGGTGTGTCCGTTCGAAAAGTTTTGCCACGCTTACACAACGGATAGCGTTGATCTTTTTCCGGTGAAGAGCAAAAAGGTGAAGATCAGGCAACGGCACTTCCACTATTTTGTGTTGGGCTGGCGCAACAAAGTGGCCCTGCGGCAGCGTTCGGGCAGCGATATCTGGAATGGCCTGTTTGAGTTTTACCTGGTGGAAACGGCCCAGCCGCAGGCTGTGGCTCAAATAATATTGGCCGATTCATGGCTGCGGTCACTACCTGCCCAACCGGCCGTGGTTCATCCCCCGGTGAAACACGTACTTACCCACCAGCATTTGCAGGTTAGTTTTTATGAATGGCCGCTGGCCGCTAAGGTACCCCTGCCACCCGGCATGGCGTGGCACAACAAAACGGAGGCCGAGGCACTGCCCAAGCCGGTGGTGATCACCCGCTTTTTAGACGAATGCCTGTAAAGAACAGGGCTGGTAAATTTTGATACTTTTGTAGATTAGATGGACGAAACCCGCAAGGGGCTTTTCATCAGGTGCAGAAAAAATAAACAATACACATATGTCAGGAGTAAACAAAGTAATTCTGGTGGGTCGGTTAGGGAAAGACCCCGAAGTAAGAAGTCTGGAGAATGGTGCAACGGTGGCCAACTTTACCATCGCCACTTCCGAGACGTACAAAGACAAAACCACGGGCGATCGCAAAGAGATTACCGAGTGGCACAACATTGTGCTGTGGCGCGGCCTGGCCGACATTGCCGCCAAATACCTGCACAAGGGCGACATGGTGTACATAGAAGGCAAACTGCGCACGCGCTCGTGGGAGAAGGAAGGCGTAACACGCTATACTACGGAAGTGGTGGGCGATAACATGACGATGCTGAGCACACAGCGCAGTGGTGGCGGTGGCGGAAACTACCAGCAAGAGTACCGGCCCTCTACACCACAGGCAGCTGCACCGACCGATGACTTTAAGGGTGTAGACAATTCCGCCACGGATGACCTGCCGTTTTAACGAGGGGGGAGCCACTCTTGCACTGGCGTGGGTGGCTCTCTTTGCTATGGGTGCTTGTTCTACCAACTACCAACCCAAGCCGAAGGGCTACAACCGGCTGGTGTTGCCGGAGGCTGCTTATCAAAGCCTGCCCGATACACTGCCCTATCGCTTTGAGTATTCGCAGCATGCGCGCCTGCTGAAAGACACTTCGTGGGTACGCGAAACCCATTGGGTGGAAATTTACTATCCAGACCTGAAGGCCAACGTGCACGTTACCTACAAACAGGTAAAGAACAGCGAGCAATTGCTGAAAGAGTACCTCAACGATGCGTACGTGCTTACAGCCAAGCACCAGATCAAGGCCAACGCCATCGATGAAACCATCACAAAAACACCCAGCGGAAAGGTGGCGGTGATTGCCGAGATCGAAGGCGAGGTGCCCAGCCAGTTTCAGTTTACCATGACAGACTCCGCAAGGCATTTTTTGCGTGGGGCCCTTTATTTTAATACCAGAGTACAGAACGACTCGCTGCAACCCGCCATTGAGTATGTGAAGAAAGACATGATGCACATGATCAACACGTTGGACTGGAGGAATTAATTTGAAACAAATTGAAAATGAATCAATTTGTAGATCAGTCCGGTGAGAATTTGAGTGTGCATGCACTTTCAGGGCTTGCCGTTGATCCATTCTCAGACTTTCCTATCGTTTCAACTTCAATGTGTTTTGGCTAACTTTTTCGACACATCTATTGAATTTCTGAAGGGCGTAGGCCCGCAGCGGGCAGAACTGCTTCAAAAAGACCTGCGTCTATGCACCTTTGGCGACCTGCTGCAGCACTACCCCTTTCGCTACGAAGACCGTACCCGCTTTTACACCATTGCCGAAGTGAACGAGACCATGCCCAACATTCAGTTGAGGGGGAAGATACTGCGCTTCGAAACCATAGGTGGCAAGTTTAAAAAAAGGCTGGTAGGTTATTTTGAAGACAGCACCGGTGAGATGGAGTTGGTGTGGTTTCAAGGCATTAACTGGGTGCTGGAAAAGATAAAGCCTGGCGTTGAGTACGTGGTGTTTGGCAAACCCAACCGGTTCGGGCGCACCTACTCCATTGCGCACCCCGAGATAGAACCGGTAACCGCTAAAAACGAGCTGGCGGGCTATCTTCAGCCGGTGTACAACATCAGCGAGAAGTTGCGGGCACGCCATATCGACAGCAAGTTTATCGGCAAGCTGATACAAGAGGTGCTGCGCATGGCCCAGCCACACCTGCGCGAAACTCTGCCGGACGAACTGCGAGCCGCAGAACGACTCATCACCAAAAAAGAAGCGCTGCTGCACATTCACTTTCCCAAAAACGCAGAAAGGCTGCAGGCCGCGCAACAGCGGCTGAAGTTTGAGGAGCTATTCTACATCCAACTTCGGCTGCTGAAAATGAAACTGGTGCGGCAGGAGAAATTCCGCGGCATGGTGTTCAGCGATGCGTCTATCCTTACCCGTTTCTATAATGAGCACCTGCCGTTCGACCTGACAGATGCGCAGAAGCGCGTGATTCGCGAAATCTATGCCGATATGAAGACCGGCAAACAGATGAACAGGCTGTTGCAGGGCGATGTGGGTAGCGGCAAAACCATTGTGGCGTTTATCTGCATGTTGATTGTAATCGGTGGAGGTGCACAGGCAGCGCTGATGGCCCCTACTGAAATATTGGCACAGCAGCACTACCACAACCTGAAGAAGCATGCCGACAAGATGGGCCTGCCCATCGCGTTGCTTACCGGCTCTACCAAAAAAAGTGCGCGCAAGCCCCTGCACAATGCGCTGGAAGAAGGCCACCTGAAAATTCTGATTGGCACCCACGCCCTGCTGGAAGAGGAGGTGAAATTTCAAAAACTCGGCCTGGCCATTATTGACGAGCAGCACCGCTTCGGGGTGGCCCAGCGTTCCAAGCTGTGGCAGAAAAACACCGATGTGTATCCACACGTGTTGGTGATGACAGCCACACCCATCCCCCGCACGTTAGCCATGACGTTGTATGGCGACCTGGAGATATCGGTTATCGATGAGTTGCCCAAAGGTCGCAAACCCATCAAAACCATCCACAAGTTTGACTCACATCGCCTGGAGGTAAACGGCTTTCTGAAAAAGCAAATAGAAGCCGGTCGGCAGGTGTACATTGTTTATCCGCTCATCGAAGAATCCGAAAAGCTGGACCTGAAGCATTTGATGGACGGCTACGAGAGCATGACGCGCGCTTTCCCCGAGGTGCCCATCAGCATTGTGCATGGCCAGATGAAGCCCGAGGCCAAAGACTATGAGATGGCCCGCTTTGTGAAAGGCGAAACCAAAATCATGGTGGCCACCACGGTAATCGAGGTGGGTGTGGATGTGCCCAACGCTTCGGTAATGGTGATTGAAAGTGCCGAACGTTTTGGCCTCTCGCAACTGCACCAGCTGCGCGGCCGCGTGGGGCGCGGGGCCGAGCAATCGTATTGTATCCTGATGACGGATTACAAGCTGTCGGCCGACTCGCGCACGCGTATCCAAACCATGGTGAAAACCAACAACGGATTCGAAATTGCGGAAACCGACTTGAAGCTGCGCGGCCCGGGCGACCTGATGGGCACGCAGCAAAGTGGTGCCCTCGACCTGCTGATTGCCGACCTGGGCAAAGACCAACTGATTCTGCAGCGTGCCCGCGATGCCGCGCGTGCCGTATTGGAGAAAGACCCCGAGCTGAACCACCCCGCCCACCGCACCATTCGCCAGCAGGTAGATGCCCTGAAAAAAAGTGTGGTGAACTGGAGCCGGATATCGTAGGGTAGAACTACGCGAACCCCCGCGCGTGCCCGGTGCATCCATGATTATGGATTAGGTCAGATACCGCAAAAAAGAAAGCCAGCCCAAAAAGGCCTCAGGGCGAGAGGAAAAGAACAAAACACCCGGGCGCGGAACCGGCCCGAAGCGCTGGCAAAGGCGGTTACTTACTTTTTGCCTGTTCAACGCATTTATGGTTCGTGTAAGAATGGAGTAGTGTTTTCATCTGAAAATCAGTTATTTTTATTCTTGCTTAAACCAAGCCACTTATGCGATTTCTCTACACGGTAGCCCTCCTTGGTTGCGTTTCCCTGGCCACCGCCCAGGTGGTGTCCATCAAAAAGGTGGAGCTGGCGGGCGACAAAGTGATTGTTTTCTACGATCTGGAAGACAACAACCCCAACAACGAGTATCTGCTAAACCTATACGCCTCGAAGGACAACTTCGCCACGGCCCTTTCCAAGGTAAAAGGCGATGTAGGCCCCGAAGTAAAGCCCGGCACCAACAAACGAATAGAATGGAATGTGGTGGAAGAGCTGGGCGGCTACAAAGGAAAGCTGGCGCTGGAAATACGCGGCCGCGCGTACGTGCCCTTTGTGAAGCTGCAGAACTTCAGCACCGACAAAACCTACAAACGCGGCAAGAGTTATCCATTAGGCTGGAAGCCCGGCAACGCCAATCCGGTAAATATTGAACTGTACAAAGGAGGCCAGCGCATTGATGGCAGCGTGAACCACCCCAACAATGGTAGCTACACTTTATTTATACCCTCGCACGCCAAGAAAGGTAACGACTACCGCCTCAAGATTTCCGATGCGCGCAACAGCGATGAGGTTATTTACACCAGCTTCTTTAAGGTGCGCCCCAAAGTGCCGTTGCTGGCAAAGGTGTTGCCTTTCCTGGCAGTGGGTGGTGCAGTGGCTGTGTTTTCTGGTGGAGGTGGTGGAGAGCCGCAGAGTCCCGAGATTGGAGATCCACCGACACTGCCTCCCAACAACTAAACCTATTGAGTAGCATCAGTATATTGAGACAGGAACCTATGAGAACATTTTTATTTTTTTGTTTTGTTAGTGGATTTTCCCTGGGCACTCAAGCCCAGAGTTGGACCAATCTCAGTGGCCCGCCCGGTGGCGATGTGATTGATATCGAGTACCGCACTTCTGACTCCCGGTGGTACGCGGTGGTGAAAGATGGCAGTGTTTATAATCAACTGTTTACTTCGACTAACGATGGAACCTCGTGGACGCGTATTGTCCCGGCAAGTCCCAACCAACTTCAAATTGATGATCTATTTGTGGATGGTACCGATCTTTTTGCTCTTAATAGTAACAACCTGTTCAAATCGGTTGATAATGGGCAGAATTGGACGCGCGTCAATGCGCTGAACTCCTTCTACTCGATGGATCGAATTCTGAAGATTTCCAGCGGAGTATATCTGGTGTATGGTGGTTCGGGTGCTTATATATCCACCAATAGTGGACTGGCATGGACACAATTATTGTCGGGGCAGACCGTGTATTCTGCAGCGGTCAATGCAATGGGCGATTTGTTTTTAATCGATAGCGAGGGTATCAAGCGACATCTCAATCCGGGTGCGGGCACTTGGGCTACAACGAACATTACCCTCGTGAGGCCTTTTGGTCATTCCTTTGGCTACATGAGCCGCCTGACTATTGATAATCAAAATAACATCTATGCCTCCGTGTATGATGACGTGGTCCGTTCCACTGCTGTGCAAAACGGGTCGAGTTGGACGAGCGTAAAAACAGGAATTCTTGAAGCAAACATTTACAATAATGTATCTATCGTAGCCTCTCCAGAGGGCAGGATATTTCTTCACAACGGGGGAGCCAATCCATCGAAGTTATATGCCACTGTCGCCCCCAACGGCACCACCTGGGCGGAGGTGACCAACTACCCCTCGCTTGTCTATACGAGTGCTGAACCGACCTGCGTCAAATTTATCAGCAACACCAAAGCGTTGGTGGGCACTGAGGGGGATGGTATTTTTCTGACAACCAATGCGGGCGCGGCCACTCCGGCAGGGTCAATAACTTGGGTGCCTGCGACCAGTGGCATCAATCTGGGTACTATAGGCGATATGGAGGTGGGGTCAAGTAACCGTGTCTTGGCCGTACCGGGTTCACGAGCTCGAGGGTATTGGTTTTCTGACAACGAAACAACCTGGACATTTAAGTCTCTCCCGGGGGACATTGAAAAAATTCACAAAACCTCTAACGGCACATTGATTGCCTACGGCAACCCTACCAGCTACCGAAGTATAAACAACGGGGATACGTGGAACACCTTTACGGTAACGGGTGCCCCTTTCTATGCTTACGCTACTCACCCTTCAAGCACCATTACTTATGCCTGGACTAACACACCCGCATTCTATCTTTCTAATGACAATTTTGCGACCAACCCGACCTTGCTAACCCTAACAGGAACTGGTTTCCCGACCTCGTATTCTGTTAACGTTATGTCGGTGGATCACAACGATGGCAAATTGTATTTGGCTCTTTATAACTTCGGAAACAATCAATCTCAGATTTGGCAAATCACTTTTTCAGGCACTACGGGAACTGCGGTATTGAAGACTCCGCCTGGGTCATCGAATCAAAGTTTCAGCCAACTTTTCGTCTCAGGCTCTGCCATTTACGCACAACGTCAAAATATCATCTATCGCTCAATCGATGGTGGTAACAGTTGGGTTTCATTGCAATTAAATGGCAATCTGGTTAATCTGGGTTCCACCTCTACAGACGCAGCAGCAATCAGTACAAACGGTGGATTTTATGTTACGCAAGACGGAGGCAAAACCTGGACCAACAAGGCTTTGCCAAATGGAAACTCGGCTGTGCGAGATGTGGTGAAATTGGTTAGTGCTCCTGCCACAACTTACTATGGAGGAGGTTCTTATTCTCCCGTGTTAAAATTTGCAGATCCGACATCCGATAACTTGATTCAACCCCCGGGCTCGCTGCCCACTTACATCAACTTTGACTGGGTTAACACCGATGGCCCCTATGGGGGCTACGTAGCCAGGGTATTGGCAAATACGGCAGGAACTAAATTCTACGCGTTTACTAACACTTACGGAAGCTATTACTACAAGACAGATAACATGCTGGCCTCCTGGCAACCAACACACGCACTTAGACCAGACAACAGTCTGTTGAATGCCGATGCTTTTGAAATTGACCCTGCTGACGGAACGCTCTATGCGCTTACCAACAACCAAATCTTTTCGTCTGCTGACGGCACCTCTTGGACGTTGTTTAACAATGAGACCACGATACTTAATAGGCAAAATTTTTATCGGGCAAAGAATGGAGACTTTATCATGTCTGTGTGGGACAATGAGCCCAAGATTTATGCAACCACAGGCGGTAGCACTTTTGGTGCTCCTAAACTGACACTCACGAGCAATGACTATATATATGGTATTACCTCCACCACAGAGGCAACGTCAACCGTGTACTTGGTTTCATTAAACTTTAACACCAATCAACTTGAACTTAGGAAAAGTTCAACTCCCTATACCACTTGGACTCTCGCATCCTTACCTGGCGGGATTGGAACAAGTCCTACGGGAATCACCTCGGATGCCGCCAATAATATTTATATCTCCGACTACACTGGCATGTATAAGTCTGCCAATGGCGGCACTTCTTGGTCCAGTTTTCAGGGAAACCTCGATCCTAACGCTTACTATGCCTCCACCCCGATCTACGAAAAGGCAGGCAGTTACTATGTTGCAGTAAATGGAGGAGAGATTCGCAAGTCTGCTGACAACGGTGCCACATGGACCCTACTGTACGATTTTGGAAGTGAGCAAATAACAAGCATGAACTTTGTTAGCTCCAAGATTGTGGTGACGACTTACAATGGAGTCTTTGAGTCGTCTGACGATGGAGCCACGTTTACCCCCCGTATAAATGGAATAGCTAATCTGCAGATCAATGATGTTACATTTACTGATCAATCAAGGCTTCATGCTTTTGTTGGTAACCCAAATCGTTTTGTCACCACCAACGGGGGTGACACATGGACCGCATTGAATACGCCAGATATCCGCAAGATTTCGAAACTACCTAACGGAGATTGGCTTGGATATAATTCGGAGAAAATATTCAGATCTGCCAATCAAGGGAGCACTTGGACTGAAGTCGCCACTTTTACACCGGGAAATCTTTATTCTATTGCCACAGCCGATGGTGTTTCATTTTATGCAATAACTTCTAACCGGCTTTACTTCTCGAACAATAATTTACAAACTTGGACGATGGTGCCGGTAACAGGTTTGCCAGCTTCTACATTTTTCAATGGGCTATTGGTGGATGCCAATAGCCAGTACTTAATCGTTCCTGGTGAGCAGGCTGGCGAAGAACTTGTTTATCAGGTACAATTCTCAACGGCAAACCAACTTACTTTTATCTCCAATTCCGGGGGTGGCAGCTATGATGGCACCAACCTGTACCTCTTTGACAGGAATGGCGGTGTTTGGGAGAGTTCCAATAGCACTTCCTGGACCAAAAAGGCAAGTCCTCCCGGAGCTAAATTTGTTCTGGCGGCTCGAAACTACTTTTTTATCCTCGGTGGAGAGGGCGCACTTTGGCTAAGCAGGGATCAAGGTCAGAACTGGCAAACTGTGGGATTGGCGAATAGCTATAACGGCTTTTTCACCTTCAAGGACGTTGATGTAAATGAATATACCGGGTATGCATATGCCTCTATCACTAATTCTCCGGTGCGCAGGAGTGCGGTGGTAGTAGTGCCTGATGACCTAACTGCTCCTCTGATTGATTCTACGCTCCCAGCTGACAACGCCACGGATGTTTCTCTTAAGCCATTGCTTACGATTACTTTCGATGAGCCCGTTACACCCCAGGCCTCAAAGACGCTCAAAATTTTCGATTCAACCCAACCTGCGATACCCATTGAAACGATTCAACTCACTACCGGACTTCAGAATGGGAAAGCATTTAGCTACACACCCACCGTGGTTTTAGAATTCAACAAAAACTATTTCATTACAATTGACAATGCCGGTTTTAAGGACATCTTTGGGAATTCCCATGCAGGCATATTGTCGAACTCTGTGTGGAACTTTACTACCCGATCGGCACCAGTTGTGTCTCAATTAGCTCCCTCAAGTGGTTCCAACAGTATTTCGCTCAACACTGCCTTAACAATAACTTTTAACGAAAGTTTAAGCGGAGCTTCAGGCAAAAATATTTCTATCTATCGTTCAACTGATCCTTCAACTCCGGTATTGTCTGTTGCTGCAAATACCGGAATTGTATCCGGTAACACACTATCATTTACTCCAGGAAGTGGATTGCAGTATGGGATCACCTATTTTGTTAAGGCCGATCCCTTTGCGTTCCTTACGCAGGAAGGAGTTGCGGTGAGTTTGTTGACAGCAAATACAGATTGGACTTTTGCTACACGTGTTCAACCCGTGGTTGAAAGCACCAATCCAGCATCAACTCTTACGGGCCAGATGCTCAACACTCCGATTTCTATTACATTTTCGGAGCCAGCAACCGGGGTGAACGGTAAGAGTCTTAGGATATTCAAAGCGAGTGATCTGACCAATCCTGTTGTAACGTTTGACACGAGCACTGGTACTATTTCTGGCAATACAATTTCATTCACCTTGTTGCCTAGTACTTTGGAGTTTAACACCATGTATGTAGTAAAGGCGGATGCAGGTGCATTTGCTTTATCTGACGGAGGCACCATCAGCCCGTTCCAAACAGATACAGATTGGACATTCACCACACGTGTTGTGCCCACAGTTTTGCCTGGTCGCATTCCCGCTCAAGATGCAGTAGGCGTTGGTTTAAAGCCAATCATCTCTATTGAGTTCTCTGAATCCCTAACACCGGTTGCGAACAAAAACCTTAACCTTTACAAGGCAAACGAAGCCTCTCCAGTAGTACAATTCAACGCAGCCGGTACAGTGGACGCTGGTAAAATCACCTATTTGGTGAATACTGCGCTTGAGTTCGCAACTCAATATTATTTAAGATATGATGACGGTTCCTTCAGAACCATTGACGAAGCAACATTGAACTTAGTAAATAACTCTACCGATTGGGCCTTCACTACCAAAAACACCCCTACCGTACAATTAACTCCTGCAGCAGCCGCCACAAATGTTGCGGTTGCCTTGGGAGACGTGTCCATGATGTTTAGCGAACCTGTAAATCCGGTAAGTGGTAAAAAACTACATTTATTCAAAGCCGGGTTTACAACTGAGATTAAGTCT
Source organism: Bacteroidota bacterium (assembly GCA_049324055.1). Lineage (GTDB taxonomy): Bacteria > Bacteroidota > Bacteroidia > Cytophagales > Cyclobacteriaceae > ELB16-189. Next base: position 214,855 of record JBMOLS010000037.1, read on the forward strand.
GTAAATGTAACAGATGCGTTGAAAAACGGTTCGACTCTCATCTTTAATTTTGGATCCTCCTTGGAATATCAGACCAGTTACTATTTGGTTGCAGATGCGGGAGCCTTTTCAACAGAAGATGGTGGCATCTTCTCGGCAGTAACAGACAATAATCAATGGACGTTTTCAACTTTGGAAGCGCCCGATTCGGAAGCTCCGCAGATTACTTTTGTTGAAGGTTCTTTTACACGCGGAGCCACCAATAAACTCCAGGCCACAATAACAGATAATAAGTCGGTTTCGGGTGCTAAACTACACTATCGTGGTATTGGAAGTGCAGGAAACTTTACCGAAGCACTCCTTACTTTGAATGCCTCCGTTGGGAAATGGGAGGTGACAGTAGAGGAATCATGGCTTGACGGCATGGGTCTAGAGTACTACTTAACAGCTACCGACCCATCTAACAATATGGCTCGTCTTCCAGTCGGAACAGATTACTTTTCTTCGAACTTTACTTTCGCTTCTCCACCGGGGTTTACCAACGGACTTATTCAATTTGGGGGAGAAGAGAGCGACTACCGGATTATTTCCATTCCCTACCAGCTAGCTGATAACAAAGTTAGCACCGTCTTCAACGAAGTTAACAACGGTAATGGAGATAAGAGGGTATGGCGCCTATTGACTTTTGGAGGGGGCACAAAATGGAAAGAGTATCCGAGAGATTTTACAACGATTTCGAGAGGTGTTGGTTATTGGATTAACATCAGGAGTTTTGCCGACATCAAAATTGAAGGGGCCTCCTCGCCCCAGAACGATCGAACCAATCTGTTTCCGCTAACACTACACAGCGGATGGAATCAGATTGGTAATCCATATCCTGTACAGATTTCCTGGAACGAGATTCGAGCACAGAATGCAAATATTGGTGTTTTGAAAAAATGGAACGGGTCAGGTTATCAAAATGGCGATGTGCTTGAGCCCTTTGAGGGAGGATTCGTGTTTTTGAACGGGTCGTCACAATTGACAGTAGATGTAACTTTTAAGGGCGTTCCAAAAGGGGGGCGTTCTAAAAATCATGAGATCACTTCATCTGATCTGGGCAGTTCAGCATGGTTTGTTCCACTTAGGGTAACACAAGGGTTACTAACCCACGATTACGCAGGTTTTGGAATGAGCGAGGATGCATCGCTTGACTTTGATTCTTATGACGATCTTAACGCTCCTCGATTTGTTAGATACATTGATGTGAACTTCACCCAGATGGGTCAAAAATTGGCTCGCAACGTGGTGCCCTCACAGTCAGCGTTTGATTGGACATTTGACATCGAATCAAACCAATCTGGCGATGCCACCATCGAATGGAGCAATACAAGTTTTGGCGACTCAAGCGTTGAGCTCTACCTCTATGACGAATCGCTGCAGAAGCCGGTGAACATGCGCGAGGTGAACGCCTACACGTTCAATCCCCGGCAGTCCGGTCGCTTCCGGATCTTTTATGGCGACAATGCGTTGCAGCGCATCAGTCCGCACAGGGTTACGTTGGGCAATGCCTTCCCCAACCCATCGTCAGGAAAAACACATATTCCATTTACGCTGCCCGAACGAAACGGATTGTTCCAGGTACAGATGGAGGTGTTCGATATGATGGGGCGCAGGGTGGCGACCGTGTTAAATAAAGAATTGCCCACCGGCTTCTACCAGGCCGATTGGGAGCCAGGTGAATTGCCCACGGATGGTTTGTACACCTACCGGCTGTCGGTAAGTGCAGGCAACAACAGCGAGGTATTAAGCGGCAAAGTGCTCATGAAGAAATAAGTTTTCGCGCAAGCGGAGAGAAACAAACACCATTATGAAAACAAAACAAGTAACAACGGTATTGGCTTTACTCTTTGTTACAACCCTGGGCTGGGCGCAGAACGTGGCCACCCGCACCAACGAGTTCGAAGTGGACTTCAGCGACCCAAAAAGGTTGGTCACCACTACCATTCCGGTGATCAACTGGATAACGCCCGTGGCGGAAACCAGTTATGCGCAGGAGAACAAGTATAAAATCAAGTTCGAGATTGAGAGTGATAAGCCCATCAAGAACATTACCATCTCTATTAAAGAAGGGGTAGAGGCAGGCACGCGCGGCATGCAATCCATTGAGCCGGAGGGCGGCCAGGCCCTGAACTCCACCTTCGAGCGCAACCTCACGTTGATGGAGGGCGAGAATGTGCTGGAGATTGTGGCCGAGAACATGGACGGTGTAAAAACGGTGAGTTATAAAACCGTGCACGTGGGTGCACCTACGCTGGCAGACGCCTCTAAGTTAGATCGCACCGACTATGCGTTGATTTTTGCCACCGACCAGTACGACCACTGGCCCGACCTGGTAAACCCGATTTTTGACAGCAGAACGATAGGCGAGGAGTTGAAGAAGACCTATGGCTTTAATGTGGAGATCGTTGAGAACCCAACTCAAAATGATATTCTGAAAAAACTGCGCGAATACATTGAGAAGAAGTACAAGCCACTGGATCAGCTTTTTATTTTCTTTGCCGGCCACGGTAATTACGATGCCACCTTTGGTGAGGGTTACCTGGTGCCCAAGGAGGCCTTAGCGAACGATGAAGCCAAAACCTCGTACCTGTCGTACAACCGCCTGCGTTCGGTGGTGAACAACATCCCCTGCGAGCATATTTTCCTCACAATGGATGTGTGCTTTGGCGGCACCTTCGATCAGGCCCTGGCCTCTTCGCGCGGGCTGGATGATGAAACCTACAAAGAGAAATCGGCTGCTGAGTTCATTACGCAAAAGCTAACGTATAAAACGCGTAAGTTCCTTACATCAGGAGGAAAAACATATGTGTCGGACGGCATACCCGGCAAACATTCACCGTTCGCAAAAGCGTTCATTGAAGCTTTGCGTGGCCGCGGAGGGAAAGACGGCATATTGACCCTGGCAGAGATAACGCCTTATGTGGAAAAACTCAAAATCACACCCCGGTCGGGCGAGTTTGGAGACAATGCCCCCGGAAGCGACTTTATCTTTGTAGTGAAATAAGCATCCCCACATGGAGAAAGGTTGCCCTGGTACACGCCAGCGGCAGCCTTTTTTATTTTTATGTGGATATATATGTAATATTGGATTGGCATTTATGAAGAGATACCCCCTTGCTCTTGTTCTATGGTTGGCAACCTTTTTTGTGCAGGCGCAAACCGGTAATTATTTTCTCTCGCACTATTCCCCGCAGCAGGAAAATATTGACCACTTCAGCTTCGACATGGTGCAAGATGCCAATGGCATTATTTATTATGCCAACAAGGCAGGCGTGCTGCAGTTCGATGGCCGCAATTGGCACCTTACCACCACCCCGGGCCCGGTATATACGCTGGCTGTTGCCAGCAACCAGGTGTTTGCCGCTGGCCTCTCCGGCTTTGGGCGCCTGGTGAGGTCGCAAGATGAATTGCACTACGAAAATCTTTCGGGTGTGGACCCGAAGGCAACGAATGTTTTTCAAAGCCTGGCCACCCAGGATCGTGTATACTTCCTCACCCACGACATGCTGTTTGTGGTGGAGGCTGCGAGTGGCAAGATCATCCAGCAGATTGCTCCCTCCTCCGGGTTGTTCAACGGTATCTTCGAGCTGCAAGGTGAAATTTACCTCGACCGCAATGGCGAAGAGCTGCTGCTGTTGAAAGGCGAGAAACTAAGTAAGTCGCAGGTGAACCCTGCGGCAGGCGAGATGGTGTTCAGCCATACACTGGCGTCAAAAAATATTTCACTCATCGGCACCTCGGGCGACCGGGTGTTCACCTATCAGAACAAAACGCTCACAGAAATCAAATTGAAAGATGCTGAATATGTGCAGCGCAATGTGCTGGTGAACGGTGCCTGGGTAACAGAGTCGCTGGTGGCGCTGGGCACGCTCAGGGGCGGAGTGGTTTTTGTGGATCCGAACACGGGCGAAACAAAAGAGATCATCAACTACTACACAGGGTTGCCCGACAACGAGGTGTATGCGCTGATGGCAGACAGAAATAATGGCATCTGGGTGGCCCACGAATATGGATTTACCCGCATTGCGCCCTTTTTGCCTTTTCGGTCCTTCAGCCACTATCCGGGCTTAGAGGGAAATTTGCTCTGTGCCCACTCTATACAAAATCAGATTTATGTAGGAACAACGTTGGGCTTATATAAATTAGAGCCCGATGAGGTTTACGCGGAAGAAACGTATTACGTAACCAAAACCCTTCAGGGCAAAGCCCAGACCGTAAGCGAACCGATTGCCACTGCCACAGAGGCGCAAGAAAAGGCAAGGCGTGGTTTGTTTGGCAGAAGGAAACGCGACAAGGAGGCAGAAAATGAAGCGACACCCACCACCACTCCTGCTTCGCCTGCGCCCGCCACAAAACCATTAACTGTTAAGGAAAAGCGCACACGTAAAATACTGGTAGGCCTGCAATACCGTTATCGCAAGGTAAACGACATTACTGGCAAGGTTACGCACCTGTTGGAAGTGGATGGCAGCCTCTACGCAGCCGGTCTGGACGGGGTCTTTAAAGTAGATGGGCTCAACACTACAATGGTTACTAACGAGCCGGTGCGTTCTATCTTCCTTTCGCCCTCGTTGCAGCAGCTCATCATCAGCACATACAATGAAACCATTCGTTCTTACAAACAGAGCGAGGGCCGCTGGCAACCTACACCGTTGCTCGACACACTGAATGAATATGTGAGTTACATGTTTGAAGACAAGCTGCAGAACCTGTGGCTCTGTGGGCGCGCTGCCACCTGGAAGGTGGAGATGGTAGATGGAGACATTGTGAACATAGATCGGATTGCCTACCTGCAGCCCTCTATTGACGAAACGGTAGGTCTTGCTGTGGGGTCTGATGTGTACGTGGTAAATGCAGGCGAGTTTCAAAGATACGATGCCGCGCACAGCCGCTTTGTGAAATACGATTCGCTGCCCGGTACGCGCAAATATTTTGCGTCTGCCGGTTCATTCTGGTTTCACGATGGCCACCGCTGGCGCACGGTCGACCGCAGACTGGGCCAGTCGATGCAACTGGAGTGGCTTGGGCTATTTTCCGACATCAGGTACCTCACTGCGGCTGATCAGCAGCAAAGCCTGTGGGTTATTTCCGCATCGAACGAGCTCTATCGCTTCTCACCCGATGTGAACATCCTTCATAAAGATTATCCGTTGTTTCTACGAGAGATAAGAGGCCCCGCGCCACGTTTTATCAACTCAGGCTTTCAGCTAGAGGAAGAAGAGGGAGCGCTTACGTTCGAATTTATTCAACCCGACTATGTGGGGTTGCAGTCTATAGAGTATCGCTACCTGGTGGCGGGTTTGAACGATGCCTGGTCTGAGTGGTCGCCCAACAACAACGTGATTACTTTTCCTTACCTGCCATCGGGTGAATATGAAATCACCGTGCAATCCAAAAACCTTTTTGGTAAAATAAATGAACTGGATAAGATTTATTTTAGCGTGCTGCCACCCTACTGGAAACGCCCCTGGTTTTATGCCATGGAAGTAGCTTTTTTCAGTATGCTGGTGTTGCTGTCGGTGAAATTGAGCGTATCAAACCCGCGTTATAAACCCATCAGCCGTGTGCTGTCGCTGCTAACCGTCATCATGTTTATTCAGTTGGTGCAAACTTCGGTTTACGCGCTTATCAATATTCACAGTTCTCCGGTGGTGGAGTTTGGCATACAGGTAATGATTGCCATGCTGGTGCTGCCATTGGAATTCAGGTTGCGTAGTTTTATGGAGAGGGCGGCAGAAGGAAGGTATGATTTAAGCAAAGTTTTGAAGGCGAGGAAGGAAGCGGAAATAAAAGAATAAAGTACATTTACAACGACCATTTTTGCTTATGAAAAATCTTTTGCTTTTTGTTTTGCTGGTTGCCCTGGTGGCGGCCTGCGCACCACCCCAAGCCAAAGAAGAGAATCCTGCAGCCGAGGGATTCAACGCGGCCGGATCGGATGCTTCGGCCATTGCCCTGGCGGATAGTATTATGAAGGCAATGGGGGGAAGGAAAGCCTGGGACGACACGCGTTTTATTTCCTGGAATTTCTTTGGACGAAGAAACCTAACGTGGGATAAACATACCGGCAGGGTTCGAGTAGATGCGTTACGCGATACTATTGTCTATCTGGTAAATGTTAATACCGGTGAAGGCCGGGTTCGGGTGAAGGGACAGGAGGTAACGGAAATAGACTCACTAACAAAAATGTTAAAGCGGGCAAAGTCAATTTGGATAAATGATTCGTACTGGCTGGTAATGCCATTTAAGCTGAAGGATTCGGGTGTAACGTTAAAGGATTTGGGGACGGATACGTTAATGGGCGAAAATTACAGGATACTTCAGCTCACATTCGTTGATGTAGGAGATACCCCGAATAATAAGTATAAATTGTATGTAGATCCGAAGGATAACCTGATTAAACACTGGGCCTTTTTCAGCAGTGCTAAACGCGATACGGCCACTTTTATACGCCCATGGGATAATTACCAAATGCACGGAGGTGTGCTATTGTCTGGCAATCGGTCAGACAGTTCTGGCCCGCGTGATGTAAAAGTGTACCAAACTTTACCTGACTCTGTGTTTACCCAATTTTAACTACCTATGCTCATCAACCTCGACACGGTTCCTCCTTTTTACAAAAACTATGTAAAACTGATTGATGAAACCGATGTGCTGCAGGCGCTGCGCCTGTCAGGTGCCCGCACCCAGTTGATGGTGCACGCCATACCTGCTGCTAAGGCCGACTACCGCTACGCGGAGGGAAAATGGACGGTGCGCGAAGTACTGGCCCACATGATTGATGCCGAACGCATCTTTGCCTACCGCGCCCTGCGCTTCGCACGCAACGACAAAACACCGTTGTCGGGGTGGGATGAAAATGACTATGCACCTTATTTGAATGTGAGCAGCCGGTCGCTGAAAAAACTGGGCGATGAGTTGCATCATTTGCGCACCTCTACCATCGATTTATTCGAAAGTTTTTCGGAAGAGATGCTGGCAAGAAAGGGTGTGGCCAACAACAATGAAATGTCGGTGCTGGTGCTGGGCTTTGTAACGGCCGGGCACGAGGCACACCACCGCAGGGTTCTGATGGAAAGATACCTCGGCTGATGGTGCGCAGTTTTATTCTGTTGTGTGCACTCGCGCTGGCGGCCTGCTCTCCGCAGGCATTTTTAAAGAAAGAACTTACGCGCATAGAATCCAAATTGCAGGAACACGCAGGCTTTGCCCTGTATGATCCACAAAAGCAAAAATTTTTGCTGCAACACCGGGCCGACCGTTACTACACGCCAGCATCCAACACCAAAATCTTTACGTTATATACTGCGCACCGACTGCTGGGGGATTCTCTACCCGCCATTAAATACACCGAACAAAACGACAGCCTGTTTTTTTGGGGCATGGGCGATCCCTCGTTTTTATACCGGTACTCTTTTCAAAATGGGAAAATATTCAACTTTCTGAAAAATTATCCGGGTACGCTGGTGTTCAGCAGTGCCAACTTCCACACCGAGCGATTTGGTGAGGGGTGGGCTTGGGATGACTACAAATATGCGTACTCGCCCGAGCGGTCGTCCTTCCCCATCTACGGCAACCTGGTTACCATCCAGCGCGATTCTCTGCGCCAGCTTCGTGTGCATCCTCCTGCTTTTGGCGATGCAGTGGAAGTGGTTCCCTCGCTCACAGGCGAGCATGGCCCCGACCGGTTGCCTCACGGCAATGCCATCCTGCTCAGGCAGGCCCACGAGCGTCCGGCCGATTGGGATGTACCTTTTCATTATTCTGATTCGCTGCTGGTAAAGCTCTTAGCCGATACGTTGAAACGCCCCGTATTGTTGGCAAATGTGCGGATGAATGGAAGTGCCCAAATAATGAGAAGTGTGCCTGCAGACAGCCTTTATAAGGTCATGATGCAGGAGAGCGATAACTTCATTGCCGAGCAGTTACTGCTGCAGTGTGCTGCTGTACTCAGCGATTCACTTCGGCCCGAGATTGCCATTCGCTATGCGAAAAAAAATCTTATGAACGATTTGCCGGATGAACCCCGTTGGGTAGATGGCTCGGGGCTGTCGCGCTATAATTTGTTTACGCCCCGTTCGGTGGTGGTGTTGTGGGAGAAATTGCGAAAAGAAATTCCGGAGCAGCGCCTGTATGCTTTGCTGGCTACCGGAGGCAAGGCCGGCACCATTCAAAACTACTTTAAAGCCGACACGCCCTACCTGTTTGGTAAAACGGGCACGCTGAGCAACAACCATTGCCTGAGCGGGTTTTTGATCACAAAAAGAGGCCGCACGTTGGTATTTAGTTTCATGCACAACAACTTTGTGCAGCCCACGCGTGTGGTCAGGCAACAAATGCAATCCTTTTTAAATAATGTTCATGAAAAATACTGAGAGAGTTCTAAGAGTCGCTTTTGTTTTTTTGTTTGGTACGTTTATCGCGAGTCCCTTACTGGCTCAACGCGATAGCCTCGATATCAAAATCGGGCAAATGATACTGGTTGGATTCCCCGGGCCGGAGGTGGACAAGGATGTGCTGGAGGCGGTGCGAACCGGCATGGCGGGGTCTATCATCTTATTTGAGAAGAATGTGCCGAAAACAGCCACTGCCTTCAACCCCTTAAAAAAAATTATATGGACCTACCAGCAAGCGGCACCCATACCGTTGCTGGTGGCCATTGACCAGGAGGGTGGCCGGGTAAACCGACTGAAAGACAAGTATGGCTTCCCCAAGTCGATTACGGCAGATGCCATGGGCAAGTCGAAGTCGCTTGATTCTGTGCGTTTTTATGGCGAGTCCATCGCCTCGAACCTGGCAGGGCTCGGCATCAACGTGAACTTTGCGCCCGATGTAGATGTGGCCGTCAATCCCAACAATCCGGTGATTGTGAAAGCAGGCAGATCGTTTTCAAAGCAGGCCGATTCGGTAACACTGCTGGCGCGTGAATACATTCGGGCGCATCGCAAGTTTGGTGTCATCACCGTGCTGAAGCATTTTCCCGGGCACGGCAGCTCGCAGGAAGATACACACTATGGAGTGGCCGATGTAACAAAGTATTGGCGAGAATATGAGCTAACGCCTTATCGTTCTCTGCTGGCATCGGGCGATGTAGATGGCATCATGAGTGCGCACATCGTGAACCGAAACCTCGAGCCGAAAGGATTGCCTGGCACGTTGTCGAAGCGTGTACTCGATAGCCTGTTGAGAAAGCAAATGCAATACCAAGGCGTTGTATTTTCAGACGATATGCACATGCATGCCATATCGAAAAACTTTGGCCTCGAGGAAGCCATACGGCTGGGCATTAACGCAGGTATCGATGTACTTTGCTTTGCCAACAATGTGCCCGAGGCCGAGCGTGTAACCGTGCCGCAGGTGCATGGTCTGATCAAGAAAATGGTAAGCTCCGGTGAAATCAGCAGGGCGAGAATAGAGGAATCGTACCGAAGAGTGATGACTTTAAAAAAGCGACTGAACCAGGACGAAGCCGGTTTTTATAAGGCGCTGGCGGATGAAGAGCGCAGAAAGTCTAATGAGTTGAATGAAAAGCTGGCAGCCACGGAAAAAGCCTTGGCAGCGGCTACACAACCCGCTGGCAAAAAGAAGAAAAAGAAACGTTCCAAATAGATTTGCATGACTGCCGAGGAACGAATTGCGTTTTTAAAAACACGCCCCTCTATTTCCATTGAAGAAAGAAAGAGAAAGCTTGTGACGGCTATTGTGCTGGCGCTCTCCATGTTAGTTTCACTCGGCTTTCTGGTTTACGCATTTCATGTGCAAAACACCTCTGAGCAGCAACTGAAAGACTTGCAGTAACAGGTAGAGCGGCTTGAGAAAGAAAATGAAAGGCTTCGCAAATTATTGCCATAGTTGCTATGACGAAGGTTTTTGAGGTTGTTCCCGCCACTGCGCCCGTGGTGCCCATTCTGCTGAGTGTGCCGCACTGTGGCACCTTTTTTCCCGAAGATGTAAAGGATGGGTTTAAGCCGGAGTTGATAGCCAAACCAGACGACACGGACTGGTTTGTACATCAGTTGTACGACTTTGCACCGGCTCTTGGTATTACCATGGTCTACGCCAACGTGAGCCGTTGGGTGATTGATTTAAACCGCGACCCGCAAAGCAAGCCATTATACAACGATGGTCGCGTGATTACTGCGCTGTGCCCGACTACTGATTTTTTGGGGCAGCCCATCTACCGGGACGAACGCACTACGGTGGGCGATTCGGAGGTGCAGCGCAGGTTGGATTTGTATTACCACCCCTATTACCGTGAACTGCAACAGCAATTGGATAGCCTCTTCGCCAGATTTGGGAAAGTGTTGCTGTGGGATTGTCATTCCATTCGGCAGCATGTGCCGTCCATACGCGAAGAGAAATTCCCTGACCTGATTTTAGGCGATGCCGATGGTGCCTCTGCCTCTGAAGGACTGATTTCCAAAACACTCGGGGTTCTCCAGCGCAGTAACTACACCCTTTCGCACAACCACCCTTTCAAAGGTGGCTACATCACACGCAGTTTTGGGAAGCCACTCCAAAACCACCACGCACTGCAACTGGAAATGACGAAAGTGAATTATATGGACGATGCGGAGACTGGTTATGACGAAAAGAGAGCAGGTAACATTAGAAATGTACTGAAGGAGGTTTTTAGGGAATTGATTCAATGCTTGCATGAGAACGAGTAGAGAATGGACAAGGGATAAAACACCTGAATCTCTTTTGGAGAATGCTCGAAGAATGAGAAAGAACTCTTCGGTAGCTGAAAATTTGCTTTGGCAAAACCTGCGAAACAGAAAGCTCTGTAATTTGAAGTTCAGAAGACAGCAGCCAATAGAAGGTTTTATTTTAGACTTTTATTGCGATGAAATCAAGTTAGGCATTGAGGTGGATGGTGGTATACACTCACTGCGCGAGCAGGCTGCCTATGATGCAACTAGAACAAGATATTTGATGGAATTTGGCATAGAGATTATCAGGTTTCGAAATGAAGAAGTAGAAGAGAACATTTCGCGCGTTTTAGAGAAGATCAAGGAAAATGTGAAGATGAGAAAAGTGAGCCCCTCACCCCGTCCTGCGAAGCAGGACGCCCCTCTCCCTGTGGAGAGGGGTACGGCATCTCTTCAAGGTGCAAATATTCATTCACACCCCAGAACAGAACGCAGTTTGACATCTGCTCCTTCTGCGGAAAGCGCCATCCCTCTCCCCGGGGAGAGGGGCATGGGTGAGGGCGATTACGCCAAACTCTATCGTTTCAAAGCGCTTTTACAACGCGAAGGCTGGCTTTCGCCTGCTTATGTAGGGGTGAACAGAAAGGGAGTGATCACCTACCTGTCTGACCAGCCGCCCACCGAGCCGGCAGCAGCGGAAGCTGTTTTAGGTTTAGCTCTTCCTGGTTTTCAGAATGCACACTCGCACGCTTTTCAATATGGCATGACAGGTTTGGCTGAGGTGCACCCTGTTGGAACCGATGATGATTTCTGGACCTGGCGCGAAGCCATGTATCAATGTGCGCTTTCGGTAGATCCCGATCAGGCCGAAGCCATTGCTGCCATGCTGTATGTTGAAATGCTGCGGCATGGATACACCCACGTGGCCGAATTCCATTATTTGCACCACGACAAGTCGGGCAAGCCCTATGCCTACCTGGCGGAAATGGGCGAACGCATGGTGGCGGCAGCAAAAACGGCCGGTATTAAGATTACCCTGGTGCCCGTATTTTATCAGAAGGGCAACTTTGGTACCGATCCGCAGCCCCGGCAGCGCAGGTTCATATCACAGTCGGTAGCGGAATATTTTAGGTTACTCGATGCCTCACGCGAAGTCATCAAACACTATGCAAATGCAAACCTTGCATTCAGCGTGCATTCGCTTCGGGCGGTGGAGTTGAAAGACATCGTCACGACTTTCGGTCAAGGACCCAAAGACTTGCCATTTCATCTGCACGTTTCAGAACAGAAGAAGGAAGTAGCCGACTGCCTGGCGTATTGTGGCAAAAGGCCCATGCAGTGGCTTTTGGAAAACCTTCCGGTAAACGAAAGGTTTCATTTGGTTCACTCCACCCACCTGAACGACCATGAGCTGCAGTCACTGGCAGCCAGTAATGCCAACGTAGTGCTTTGTCCTTCCACCGAAGGTAACCTGGGCGATGGTATTTTCAGAATGAAGGAATACGTCAAGAAGGGCGGCCACTGGTCAATTGGTACAGATAGCCACATAGGTCTGAATCCGCTGGAGGAATTTCGCATGATTGACTACCGCCAGCGCCTGCTGAGCAACAAGCGAAACACGTTTGACGGAGACGCCTCGCAATACCTGGTAAATGAATCCGTTAGCCGGGGCCGCCTGGCAATGGGCAAAATAACACAGCAGCATTTCGCCATCGGTCAACCCTTCGATGCAGTTGTGTATAACAGCGAACTCCCCCGGCTGGCCACCACCTCCCCCGAATTTTGGTTACCCACGCTGGTTTACCACCACGACTCATCCTCAGCTTTGGGCACCATTGTAAATGGCGCGTGGGCTGTCAGGCATCAAAAACATGCAGATTATTCTGCAATCAGCAGCCGCTTCAAAAAAGCATTAGGGCGCTCGGGTAAATTTTTTCCTCTTTTGGCATCTAACTTAGACTCTTTCTAAAATCCATTTAGCCATAAGTCTGCGTAAATGCTGACGTCAGTCATAAACCGGGATTGCGATGTAATCCAATTCTGTGTTTCCATCGAAACATCTTGGTAAATGCATTGTTAAACAATAGCTTGGAATAGTTGGCTTTATGAGAGTTAGATGGGTAACTGCAATCGCAGTTCTGCTTCTTTGCGGAACTGGAACAGGGTATTTATTCTGGCAACAAGAATTACAATACGCCTTGCCTACCCCCGTGCCCATCGCTTACAATCCTGTGCTCATCAGGCAAAAAGTTCGCCTGCCCGAAGTAATAACCAAACCGGTGTTTCTCCATTTTTTTAGTCCTGAATGTCCGTGCTCCCGCTTCAACAGAAAATATTTTAATCAACTCATTTTTCAATATAAGGATCAAATCGATTTTAAAGTCATCATACCTCCCTATGCTTCATTAGAAGAGGCGAGTAGTTTTTTTGACGATGAAGTTGAAATAGTAAAAGACACCCAGGGGTGGGCGCGTGCAACGGGTGTGTACGCTACGCCACAGGCCGTTATACTGGATGCACAACAGCAATTGTATTACCGGGGCAATTACAACCGCACACGTTATTGCACCGATCCCTCCACCAACTATGCAGAGCAGGCACTGGTAGCTTTTATCAACCGCCAGCCCCTGCCGCTTATTGCACTCGATCCGATGGCGCAGACAGCGTACGGATGTTCATTCAACCAAGAACCTAACCTATAACCCAATAAAAGTATGCAAATAGATATAGCGGTACGGAAGCGTGTGATGGAAGACATCAGCGCCAAAGCAGATGTCTTTATGAGAAGGGCGCTGATACTTTATTTCCTGTGGGGAATATTCTTATCGTTTTTTTACGATACGTATCTGGTTGCCTTTGGCGTGGGGGGTCTTAGCCTCGTAGCTTTTTTTGGTACCAAGTACCTGTTGCCTAAGTCCGATTTGTATCGGTATGTGCTGGGCGTGGTGTACGCGGTGTTTGCTGCGCAATTCATTTACCAAATGCATGGTCTTTTTGAAATGCACTTCTTTGTTTTTGTGGGCTCAACACTGCTGATTGCCTATCAGAACTGGAAGTTGCAACTGCCGTTGATTATTGTGGTGGTAGTGCACCATGCCGCCTTTGCTTACCTGCAGTATACGGGTATGAAAGAAATTTATTTCACACAGTTAGCCTACATGGACCTGCAGACGTTCATGTTTCATGGCGGGCTGGCCGCTGTTATTGTGGCCATCTGCGGCTACTGGGCCTACGATCTGGAGCAGAAAACCATCAGCGAGGCGATGAACAAAACCATGCTGCAGCACCAGCTTCGCAATGTGGAAAACAACATTTCATTTGCCGATCAGATAAGTAAAGGCAACCTGGCGGTAGACTATCAGTTGTTGGACGAGCAGGATAATCTCGGCAAGTCGTTGCTGGCCATGCGCGATAATCTCAAGGCAGCCGCTGAGCGTGAGCAGAAGGAACGATTTATAACCGTAGGCATCACCAAGGTGGGTGATGTAATCCGGCAATACGGCAATGACACAGAAGCCCTGGCCGATCAGTTTGTACGGGGCTTGGTAAAGTATGCCAACCTGAACCAGGCAGGACTCTTTCTCTTGGAGGAGAAAGACAACGATTCGCACCTGCGGCTGGCCGCTTGCTATGCTTACGATCGTAAGAAATTTTTAAATAAAATAATTCCGATTGGCAACGGCTTAGCAGGCCAATGTTTCCTGGAACGCGAGCCCATCTACATAACGCAGGTGCCCCCCGATTATGTGCAGATTACTTCGGGGCTGGGTGGCGCTACTCCCCGGTGTATTTTTGTAGTACCGGTAAAAACCAACGAAGAAATCGTGGGCGTGCTGGAGATAGCTTCCTTCCAGCCCCTGGAAGATTTCGAGAAGGATTTCATTACCAAAGCTGCCGAGAACATTGCATCGGCCGTATTGTCATCGCGTACCACACAAAAAATCAAGCTGTTGCTGGAAGAATCACAACAACAGGCCGAGGAGATGAAATCGCAGGAGGAAGAAATGCGCCAGAACATGGAGGAGTTGCAGGCCACGCAGGAGGAAATGATGCGCAAAGCCAAAGACTATGAAAATTTGCTGGCCGAACGCGAACGTGAAATTGAAACGCTGAAGGCTCAACGCACTACCATCTTGAACTAGGTTTGGCTGCGCTCATGTAGTGTAGGTGCCAATAGAAAAGTTTCTCATAGGAGAATCAGAAAAAAAGCCTTTAATTCTGACTTCTAAACTGATACTTATGAGAAATCTTATTTTAGGTATTGCCCTGGTTTGCGTGTGCCTGCTGCCTGCCCGTGCACAGCGAGGTAAGCAGACAACGGCTGCACCGGCTGCCACCTTGCAGACTGATTTGTACAAGGGTTTGAAATGGCGCAACATTGGTCCCTTTCGAGGCGGTCGCGCCAATGCCATTGCGGGCCACCCCACCAATCCAAATGTGTATTACGTGGGCTATACGGGAGGCGGCATTGCCAAAACCGAAGATGGCGGCCTGGAGTGGAAAAACATTTCTGATGGATTCCTGAAGGTAGGCTCCATTGGCGACATTGCGCTGTGCGAAAGCGACCCCAACGTAATTTATGTAGGCACGGGCGAACATGCCGTGCGTGGTGTGATGACCTCCTACGGAGATGGAGTGTACAAATCCACCGATGGGGGAAAGACCTGGAAGAACATGGGCCTTGAAAAAACCCGGCACATTGCTGACGTAGTGGTGCACCCCAACAACCCCGATGTGGTGTATGTGGGTGCGCAAGGTCCGGTGCATGGTTCCAGCCCCGACCGCGGTGTATATAAATCAACCGATGGTGGCGCCACCTGGAAGAAGACATTGTATGTGGATGAGAACACGGGCGTTTCATCCTTGGTGATGGACGTTACCAACCCTCGCATTTTGTATGCAGCCACCTGGCAACACAGGCGCTACCCGTGGAAAGTAGAGAGTGGCGGGCCCGGTTGCGCCATCTGGAAATCGACCGATGCAGGAGAGACCTGGAGTAAAATAACGGAAGGGCTTCCAAAAGAAATGGGTAAAATAGGTGTGTCCGTTTCGCGTGCCAACCCGAACCGCGTGTTTGCCATTGTAGAAGCTGAAAAATCGAAGGCTGGCGTGTACCGTTCGGATGATGGCGGTAAGAAGTGGACGCTCACCTCCAACAACCAGGTGCTTTCTGCGCGCTCATGGTACTACATGGAAATTTTTGCAGACCCTGTGAATGCTGATGTGGTGTATGTGTTAAATGCACCCATGATGCGCTCCATCGATGGCGGTGTAACGTTCAGCAACATAAGGGTGGGCCATGGCGATACGCACGACCTGTGGATCAATCCGAACAACAATGCCAACCTGGCCCTGGCTGATGATGGTGGCGGTGAGATTTCGTACAACACCGGTAAGTCGTGGTCGCCCTTGAATAACCAGGCTACCGCGCAATTTTATCGGGTGAATGTAGACAACCGGTTTCCCTATTGGGTATATGGCGGCCAGCAAGATAATTCATCGGTGGCCATACCGAGCCGCAACGGCAGCTATGGTATTACAGATAAAGATTGGTTCAATGGTCCGGGGTGCGAGAGCGCATGGGTAGCATTCAGCGATCCCAATAATCCGGAGTTCTTGTATGGGGGCTGTTACCAGGGGCAGATAGACGTGCTCGACACAAGAACAGGCGAGGTGAAAGATATTCAGGAATATCCTTCTACTAACCTCGGGTTTAAGCCACGCGACATGAAATACCGCTTCAATTGGAATGCGCCCTTCATCAACTCACCACATGATGCACAGATCATGTACCACGCGGCCAACGTTTTATTTAAAACAACCAACGGGGGTATGAGTTGGGAAGTCATCAGCCCCGACCTGACGCGTAACGATACCACGAAGCAAAATACCAGTGGAGGGCCCATTACCAACGAGGGCGCTGGCGGAGAAAACTACAACACGATTTATTATGTGGTGGAGTCGCCACACGAAGCCGGAGTGATCTACACCGGTAGCGACTGCGGCCTGGTGCACCTTACCCGCGATGGTGGAAAAACGTGGACCAACATAACGCCTGCCGGTTTACCGGAGGGCATGATTCATGCGATCGAAGTATCGCCCCACGACAAAGGCACAGTTTATATAGCCGCTTCGCGCTATAAGTTCAACGACTTCTCCAACTACACATATAAGTCGACCGACTACGGCAAGAGCTGGACGAAAATTGGCAATGGGGTAGACGCAGATGACTTTGTGAAAGTGATTCGTGAAGACAAGAAGGTGAAAGACCTTTTGTATGCCGGTTCGGAGAGAGGCTTTTACATCTCTTTCAATGGAGGTGCTTCCTTCAGCAAGTTTCAGTTGAACCTGCCGGTAGTGCCTGTAACTGATCTGATGATCAAAGACAACGACTTGGTGGCAGCAACGGCCGGGCGTTCGTTCTGGATTTTGGATGACCTGGGTGCCATCCAGCAATCAAAGGGTACCTTTGGCGATATGCAGGTAAAAATTTATACGCCAAAGCCTACGTATAGACTTTCTTCGGTAACCATCCCCGAGTACTTTGGCGACATTCCCGGGCTCGGCCGCAATCCGCTTAACGGTGTAATTTTGGATTACTACCTGAAAGACAAAGCAGATACTGCAACGGTGAAACTTGAGATTATTGATGCCGGTGGAAAAGTGATCCGCAGCTACACCAACAAGAAGGATGAGAGCTTCAAGCCGTGGCCAGGTGGGCCCGCTCCTAAACAGACCATTCCGGCAGAGGCGGGCGTGAATCGGTTTGCGTGGGATTTCCGCACCGAAGGATTGCCCGGTGTGCCCGGTGTTTTTGTATATGGCGACCACAGTGGCCACCGTGTGGCACCCGGTCGCTACAAGGCACGCATCAGCTACAAAGGCCAATCCTCTGAAGCAGACATAGAGCTTATTCCTGATCCGCGCGTAACGGCCACCGCGGCCGACTGGGCAGCGCAGCAGGAATTGCTGAAGCAGGCAGGCGATGGTTTTGAAGAGCTCCACCGCTCGGTAAATAAGATGCGCCAGGTAAAGAAGCAGATTGAAACGCACAGCGAATCGCTAAAAGACAATGCCGATGCCAAAGACCTGGTGCAAAGCGGAAAAGATCTGATTAAGAAGATTGAGCAGTGGGAGTCTAACCTGATCGAGCCCCGTTCAAAGAATTTCCAGGATGTGATCAACTTCCCCAACAAACTTAACTCGGAGTTTCTGCAGTTGCGCAGCGTGGCCGACACGCACGATCCAAGGCTGACAAAAGGTGTGCAGGACCGCGCCCGCGATGTGCAGGCCGATTGGGCGAAGTACCGCAGCCAGATGCAGGAAATTATTCAGAAAGACATTGCGGATTACAATAAAAAATTCCGCGACAAGAACATGCCCGCGCTGATTACAGATGTGAATCAGGTGATCAATAATTAGAGACTTAATATAGCGTGTGAATAAAATCGCCCGACCAAAGATCGGGCGATTTTGTTTGCTTTTACCTCAAAGGCTATCTCTAGTGATAGGAATGATCGTTATCTGAAAATTTAGCAAGGACCGCTTTCCGAAAACAAAAAGAAGGTTTCCTTCAACGCAATAAGACACGACACCAGCTGATTCAAGTTCAACCGCAATGAAGCCAATGAGCGGTAGTTCTTTTCTGGATACCCGTGAATCCCAAATACCTTAGCCTTTACCAAGAACTTCTCTTTCAAGTACTCGCTCAACAAATTGATTAAGCGACAGGTTTAGCTCAGCCGATCGCGCTGCTGCCATCCGGTGAACAGAGGGCTTAACTCGTACATTGAAACTTCCTTTATATGCTTTATCTGGGTCTTTTTTAAGAACTCGGCATGTCTCGATGTAGTCTTCCACAGCTTCCTTAAAAGCTTTCTTAAGTTTTGCCACCGTGTCTCCTTCAAAAGAAACCAAATCACGAATTCCAGCAATTTTGCCAAAGAAGACCTCGTCTTCCGCGTGAAACTCAACGGTGCCAGTGTATCCTTTGTATGTCAATACATTTTTCATAACAGCCCTTCATTGATCAGGTGTTGTACAATTATTTCAACAGCATAACTTTTTAGAATGGGTCGAGGATGAGGTTCGTGCAAACTTAAAACCACCCCCTTTTTTTTATTTATAAACTTGCGCCTCGAACCACTGCCTTTCAATTCAATGTAACCGAGGTGAGCTAAAATTCTTTGAAGTTCTCCCCATGTAAAATCCTTGGGTTTGGACTTTAGCCGTATAAGAGCCTTTTCGATTTTGCTCATTGCTCAAAACAAAAGTAACTATTTTTTAGTTGCAAATCTAAATTACTGCCCCTTATAATAACCACAGACCCTACTCATCACGCACTCGCCACACTTCGGGCTCGTAGGCCGGCAGATTTCGCGGCCCAAAAAGGAAATAGCCATACCCGCTTCGCCCCAATCTTTGCGGTCGAGCACATCCATCATTTGCTTCTCCAGCTTTTTCGGATCGGTGCCTGTGGCAATACCTAACCTGGGTGCCACCCGCACCACATGCAGGTCTACAATAATGCCTTCCGCAGGTTGACCGGTTTCGCGCAGGATGACGTTGGCAGACTTACGGCCGATACCAGGCAGCGCGGTGAGCCCTTCCAGCGTAGTGGGAATATGCTTGTCGTCTTTTACCGTTGCGGCCAGTTCGAGCAGCCACTTTATTTTGTTACCGAAATTCCGAACCTTGTTCACAAATGGAACGAGTGTTTCGGCTGTGGCTTTCGAGAGGGCTTTCATATCGGGGAACGCCTGGAACAGCGCAGGTGATAGCTTGTTGATGTTGCGGTCGGAGTCTTGCGCAGACAGGATTACCGCTACCACCAACTCATAGGCGTTGTTGTAATTCAGTGGATGTTTTTTGCCTTTATATTTTTTGATCAGGGGCTGCAGTTCTTTCTTCCAATCGATGGCGGCCATGTTTTTTGTACGGATTGAGTCGATAAAGTTAGGGATAAATTTTTACCTCATTAAGCGGGAATCCGGTCAATTTGACCGCCCGGGTAAAATAGGCTTTCGTCAATCAAAACCTTTTCGTAAATCATATTTTCAAAAAAACAGAAACCATGATGCGCCTGCTCATATTGTTGTTCGCTGTATGGCTGTGTACCAGTGATACCTTCGCCCAGAAAAAGTCAACGGCTGTTTCGCCCACCACTTCGTTCGATCAGGCATTGTACGAGGGAATTCGCTGGCGCGAGTTGGGTCCATTTCGAGGCGGCCGCTCCAGCACTGCTACGGGCATACCGGGCAACAACAATGTGTATTATTTTGGAGCAGTAGGTGGAGGTGTTTGGAAAACCGAGGATGCAGGTCAAACCTGGTTCAACATCACCGACAAATTTTTTGGTGGCACCGTGGGGGCCGTGGCCGTGGCCGAGAGTGACCCTAACGTGGTGTATGTGGGCGAGGGCGAGCAGACGCTGCGCAACAATGTTTCTTCGGGATGGGGCGTGTGGAAATCGACCGATGCGGGCGCCACCTGGAAACACATCGGGCTGAAGGATTCCCGGCATATTTCGCGCATTCGCATTCATCCGAAAAATCCTGACATCGTATACGTGGCAGCCATGGGCAATCTATGGAAGCCCAACGAGATGCGCGGTGTGTTTCGCAGCACCGATGGCGGCCAAACCTGGAAGAAGATCTTATACATCAACGAAACGGCAGGCGCTGCCGACCTGGTTTTTGATCCAAAGAATCCCAGAATACTCTATGCTTCCACATGGAATATGAAACGCAACGGGTGGCGTATGGACAGTGGAGGCCCCGACTCCAAACTTTGGAAGAGTACCGATGGTGGCGATACCTGGGAAAACCTGTCGGACAACACCGGCATGCCCAAAGGAACCAACGGTATCATTGGCGTAACCGTTTCGCCTGTAAACTCCAGCCGCGTGTGGGCCATCATCGAAAACACAGATGCCCCTGGAGTCTATCGCTCGGATGATGCCGGCCAAACGTGGGCGCGCGTAAACCAGGATCGGGCGTTGTTGCAGCGCGCGTGGTACTATTGCCGCATCTATGCCGATACACAAAACGAAGATAAGGTGTACGTGCTCAACGTAAGCTACGGTGAATCCAAAGATGGAGGAAAGACTTTTGAACTGAAAAATGCACCACATGGCGACCACCACGATCTGTGGATTGACCCCAACAACAACCAGCGCATGATCATGGCCGATGATGGGGGAGCGCAGGTGTCGAACGATGGTGGTAATAATTGGACCACCTACCACAACCAGCCAACGGCCCAGTTCTACCGCGTTACTACCGACAACGCTTTTCCTTACAACATCCTGGGTGCGCAGCAAGACAATACCAGCGTACGGTTGCCGCACCGCACCAGCGGCAACAGCATCAGCCAACGCGACTGGGTGGCCCTCTCTATTGGCGAAAGTGCGCACCTGGCCCCCGACCCCACCAATCCAAATATTATTTATGGTAGCGACTACAAGGGCTATATGAGTATGCAGAACCTGGGCAATGGGCAAGAACGCAGCACCAACGTATGGCCTGATCTTCCGGCCGGTTCTGGCGTGGAGGTGATGAAGTACCGTTTCAATTGGAACTACCCGCTGTTGTTCAGTCCGCACGACTCTCGGAAACTCTATGCCGGCTCCAACTACCTGCACGTAACGTACAATGGTGGTGCCAGTTGGGAGGTCATCAGTCCTGATCTTACGCGCGGTGAGCCCGAAACACTCAAGAGCTCGGGCGGCCCGATTACCCAGGACAATACAGGCGCTGAATATTACGCCAATCTCTTTGTCATCATGGAGTCTCCCTTCACCAAAGACGAAATCTGGACTGGATCTGACGATGGCCTGCTTCATGTTACGACCGATGGTGGCAAGAGTTGGAAGAACGTAACACCCCCGATGTCGCCCAAGTACAACATGTGGAACAGCATCGATGTCAATCCGTTTCAGAAAGGCGGGGCGTATGCCGTGGCTACTTCTTACAAGTTTGGCGACTACACACCCTACATCTATAAAACCCTGGACTATGGAAAGACGTGGACGGTGATTACCAGTGGCATCCCTGCCGATGAGTTTGTGCGGGTGGTTCGGGCAGACCCCAAACGGCCAGGGTTGCTCTACGCAGGCACCGAGAAGGGCATGTGGATTTCGTTTGATGATGGCGCCAGTTGGAGCAAGTTTCAGTTGAACCTGCCTCCCGTGCCCATTCACGATCTGGCCGTGAAGAACGACAACTTAATTGCGGCTACCCACGGTCGCAGTTTTTGGATGATCGATGACCTCACTCCCTTGCACCAGCTCAGCAAAGAAATGGCCAGCCAGCAAACCGTGCTGTTCAAGCCTATGCCCAGTTACCGGATGCCGGGCGGAGGCGGCTGGCGTGGCGTCAACAGAAAGCTCGAGGGCGAGAATCATCCTGGCGGTGTGCTGGTGCACTATTATTTAAAGTCGGTGGATGAGCAAACAGATGTTAAACTGGAAATACTGGAAGCCGATGGAGATGTGATCAGGACGTTTAGTAACAAAGCCAAAGAGCGCAGCGATCAACTCACAGTAAAGGCCGGTGGCGGTCGTTTCGTGTGGGACATGCGTTACCCTGGCTACACTACCTTCCCCGGAATGGTGTTTTACGGATCGCCTAACCTGGGCCCGAAGGCCGTGCCCGGAAAATACAAGGTACGCCTGACCGTGAATGGCAATTCGTCTACACAAGAGTTTGAAATCCTGAAAGACCCACGCGTTCCAACCACACAAGAAGAGTTTCAGGCGCAGTTCGATTTTCTGGTCAAGGTGCGCGATAAAGTGAGCGAAGCCAACCAAGGGGTGGTAGACATACGCAGGATTAAAGAAGACCTGGCGTTTGTGAAAAACAAGATCGGCAACGACACCCAATACAAAGAACTGGCCGATGCCGTGAAGAAATTTGAAAGCGAGTTGTCGGTGCACGAAAACAACATTCATCAGACCAAAAACCGCAGCGTGCAAGACCCGCTGAACTACGGTATTAAGATGAACAACCGGTTGGCCCACTTAATGGTGGAACAGGCACAGGGAGATTTTCCTCCTACCCGCCAGGGCGAACAGGTGCGGCAGATGCTGACTAAAATGGTTGACGAGGAACTGGCCCGCTTAAGAAACACCATAGATGGCAATGTGGAGAAGATTAACACGCTGGCCCGGCAAAAAGGTATTGAAGTGGTGATGGTGAAGAAGGCACCAGGCCAGATGTAGTCGCTAATCGATCAGCATGTTGCCGGTAAGCTGGTTCAGCTTTTTCACTTTCTCGGTAAAGTCGCCCTTTATCTTTTCACGGATACGGTGCAGGTTTTCCAGAGAGGTCTCCAGGTTATCGGGCAGTACATGGTAGAGCCACTCCTTTAGCCGTTTGGCCATCGTAGGACTTTTGCCATTGGTGGAGATGGCGATCTTGAGGCTTCCTTTTTGTACGATAGAGCCCAAATAGAAATCGCACAGGTGGGGCGTATCGGCTGTGTTGATGAAGATTTTCCGTTGATGGGCGTCTTCAAAGATTTGTTTGCTAATGTCGGGGTTATTTACAGCCGTGATGACCAGGTCTACATCTTCCATGTCGGCAGGCTCGTATTTTTTTTGTTCGATCGTAATGTGCGGTGAGGTGCGGGCAAGGGCGAGGAAATCTTTATGAAACTCCAACGCCACCACGCGAACGGGAGTGGCGGGTGCATTGGCCAGTATGGCCTGCAACTTTTCAAGCGCCACCAATCGCCCGCCCACCAGCAGAACATGAAAGTGCTCTAACTTCAGGAAAATGGGGAACAAGGTGTTGCCGGCAGCGGTCTGATTCATACACAAATTAACGGGTTGCCAACATGCTGTTCACTTCTTCCTGCCATTGGGAAGGATGAAGCCTCACCACCTCACCGGCCACGATAACCGCAGGGGAGCCGATTTTTCTCTCAGCCACGCGTTCCACGATGTTTGTCATGTTGCCAAGTACTATTTGCTGATCGGGCAGCGAGCCATTCTGGATGACCGCAACGGGCAAGCTTTGCTTGCCAGCAAGGCGAAACACATCAGCTATGGCGGCCAGTTTTTTCAGGCCCATCAAAATCACCACGGTGGCGTTGGTTTGTGCTGCCAATGCCACGTCTTTGGAAAGTTCGCCTTTTGCCGTGGTGCCTGTAATCACCCAAAAGCTTTCACTATAGCCCCGTTGTGTAACCGGTATATTGGCCAGCCCCGCTACAGAAATGGAACTGGATATGCCCGGAACATATTGAGCAATGATGTTATTGGATCGTGCTGCTTCCAGTTCTTCGTGGCCGCGCCCAAACACAAAGGGGTCGCCACCCTTCAGGCGCACCACGTGACCGTACTGGTCGGCCATGGCCGCAATCATTTCATTGATTTGCTGCTGCGTGTAAGAATGTTGCCCTTCGCGTTTGCCCACATAAATTCTGGGAACAGATGCCGGAGCGTATTGCAGCAGTGCCGGATTTACCAGTGCATCGTACAATACCACATCCGCTTCCTCCAGTGCTCTTACGCCTTTCAGGGTTATTAACTCTTCATCGCCAGGTCCGGCTCCAACAACGGTCAGTTTTTGTACTTTCATGCGGTCTGCTTTAAGTCTGTTAACAAATTGGTTTTCGCTGTTTTGTTTCTATAGTTCTGTGCGGCTTTCAGAAACACAGAAACATCGCGCAGGTAGGTTTGGGCAAATTCTTCGCTGGGCAGGTGTTGATTCAACCGTAAAACGTGTGTTTTGAAATCCGGAGCAAACGAAAATGCGGCAGTGGCCACAAAGTGCTTATCGAAATCGTTTAAGATGGAGATGTGCGAATTGCAACTCACTTCTTTTTCGAGCAACAGCGCCTTGGCGGTGCTCACAAACACATTGTAGCTGTGGTAAATGCTGTCTGCATAAAACTTATTCGCCAGAGCCTCTTGCGCCCAGCCCAGTTTTTCTTCTGATTCAAAAAGCAAGGTGGAGATCAAATCAATTTTCACCCCGGCACATTCACCCACTCCTATGGCCGTTTCAAATTTTTCATCGTGGTCCCAATCCACAAAATCTGCATCTGCCAGCGAAGTAAGATCGGCCAATGGTTTTAGTAATTTGTAAAAGTATTCTTCGCCCCTGCGTTGGTAGTAGCTTAAGAAATATTCGCCTTCTTCCCGGTGGTCGCCAAAATCATTCAAGAGCAGCCGCAGTGCGTGTGGCCCGCGCTTGCTGGGAATCTTAATCACTTTATCTGCAACTCGGCCTTCGCCATTGCCCAGCGGCCCGCCACCAATTAGTACCTGCAAGGCTGGCAACACGTTGCCGTTTGCCTTCAGCGAACTGCCATGAAAGCCAATGTCGGCAATGCCATGCTGTGCACAGGCGTTCATGCAACCGCTGATTTTGATTTTGATGCCTGAGTCAATCACAAAATCAGGATACTCATCGGCCAGCATTCGTTCCAGTTCGCGGGCAATGCCCATGCTGCTGGAAATGCCGAGGTTGCAGGTATCAGTTCCGGGGCAGGCGGTAATATCGGCAATGCCGCCATAGCCGGGCTCTGCCAAACCTACTTCATCTAATGCGGTGTAGAGTTCGGCCAGCGCCTGCGCACGAACGAATTTCAACATCAACCCTTGCTCTATGGTTACCCTTATTTCATCGGCAGCGTATTTTTGAACGATGGCAGCCAACTTGCGGGCTTTGTCTGTTTTGATGTCGCCTGTTTGTATTTTCAGGAAAACAGCAAAAAAGCCAGGCTGCTTTTGTGCAAACGTGTTGGTTTTCTTCCAGGCCTCAAAGCGGCTGGTGTTGTTTACCTCGGTGGATAGAGAAGCAGGCATTGCCGGTGGCTCAGGCTGCGGCCATTGGGTATCGATGGGAAACTGTTGGTATTTCAAAGCAAGCTGCTCTTCCTTCGCCAGGCGCATGAATTCTTCAAAGCCTATTTTGTTGATGAGGAATTTCAGCCGCGCTTTGTTTCTGCTGGTTCTTTCGCCATACCGGTCGAACACGCGTAATGCGGCTTCGGTAAAGGGTATCAGTTGGTCTTCTGGCAAAAATTCGAACGCAACATTTGCCAGGAAGGGTTGTGCGCCCAATCCTCCGCCCAGCATTACTTTGAACCCACGCTGCTCTTTGCCGTGCACGCTTTGTACTTTGGGCAAAAAGCCCAGGTCGTGCATGCACGTAAGGGCTGTGTCTTTATCGCTGGCAGAAAATGCAATCTTGAATTTTCTGCCCATGTCCTGGCAAACCGGGTTTCTTAGAAAGTATTTAAAGAGAGCGTGGGCATATGGGGTTACGTCAAAAGGTTCTTCGGGATCGATGCCGGCCGTGGGCGAGGCGGTTACATTGCGCACCGTGTTGCCGCACGCTTCACGCAGCGTAACATCGTCTTTTTCCAGGCGAGCCCACAGTTCGGGGGTGCGGTCCAGGCTAACGTAATGTATTTGTATATCCTGGCGGGTGGTAAGGTGCATGTTACCGGTAGCATACTCATCGCAGATGTCGGCAATGGTGAGCCACTGCTGAAGACTTACTTTGCCAAAAGGCAACTTGATGCGAATCATTTGTACACCCGGCTGCCGTTGGCCATAGATGCCGCGCACCAGCCGCAGGCTTCTGAATTTTTCCTCGTCTATCTTTCCCTCGCGGAACAGCCTGATTTTCTTTTCCAGGTCTAGGATGTCTTTTTCTACTACCGGATTTTCTAACTCTGTGCGGAAACTCTGCATACCTCTTTTATTAAAACACAACCCCTCGGTTATCAAGGGGCATAAATGTTGTGTTACTGTTTTACCCCGTTAATGACATGATGATCCATATGCCCACTGGCAACAGAAAGATCTTTTCGAACACATGGATTTAGGCATTTCGCAAGAAAGGTAGGCACGAAGGAAAGGCACTTCCAAGGATTTTGCCTAAAAATTCTATAAAATCTATAGACTAACTAATAATAAACTGTAAAATACCGGTTTTCAATCGATTGGGTTACTTTTTTGTGGGTTGCCGAAAGCTTTAAATAGAGCCCCCGAGGGCGCGAGTTTAGTGGTATTAAATTGCCAACTTCGCATCTTTTACTCATGAATAAGCAACCACTTCATCCGCAGGGGCCATCGTTGTCGCGCATCATTGCAGGGGCATGGCGCTGGAACCAGTTAAACGTACATCAGTTGAATGCACTCATCAACCAGGCCATCGACATGGGCATTACCACATTCGACCATGCCGATATTTATGGTGATTACGGCAATGAGTCTGCATTTGGTGAGGCCCTGAAGCTAAGCCCGGGGTTGCAATCGAAACTTCAGATTGTAACCAAGTGCGGCATCAAGTTACTGTCTGCCGCCAAGCCAGCCCATAGCATCAAACATTACGACACCTCTTTCGATCACATTGTTACTTCCGCAGAAAACTCCATTCGCCAACTGTGTGTTGAGAAAATTGACTTGTTGCTGTTGCACAGACCTGATCCGTTGATGGATGTGGACAAGGTTGCGGAAGCTTTCACCCAACTGAAAGAGCAGGGCAAGGTGTTGCATTTTGGCGTTTCCAACTTCACACCAGCTCAATTCGATTTGCTGCAAGGTGCGCTGCCGTTCCCATTGGTCACTAACCAAATTGAGTTGTCGTTATTTCACCACCAACCTATTTTCAACGGCACCATCGATCACCTGTATAAACACCGAGTGGCGCCCATGGCATGGTCGCCATTGGGTGGGGGCAAACCTTTTGTCGATGGTCACCAGGTGGGCGAGAGAGTACAAAAGCTAGCCACCGCCCTGCAGCAAAAATACCAGGCAACCCTGCCGCAATTGCTGTTGGGTTGGTTGCTGGCACACCCCTCGAATGTATTCCCCGTGGCAGGCACCAGCCAGGCCAGCCGCCTGAAGGAGGCCGCAGATGCCATGCACGTGAAACTGGAGCGCCAGGATTGGTTTGAAATGCTGCGCTGGGTTACCGGCACCGATGTGCCATGAGCTAAGCTTTCGAAAACTTTAGCCTGCGTTGGTGGCGCACCATGCCCCACACAAAGGCAAAAACCCCCGACAGAAAAAGAATGCCCAGGCCCACGTGCATACCCGCCATCGATTTGCCGATGACATTCATCGTTACGGTAACTACCACAAACCAAACTCCGGTGACGGTCCAAACAGGGTCTGTCATGAACGCATCTCGGGGTTGCTGGGTAAGGTCTATCTTCACGTGGTGATCGGGCAGAAAAAGGTGAACCCACTTTCGATAGTCCCACAGCAGAAGAAAAACAGTTCCCAACAGCATAAGGGTGGTGATGGTGGGGGTACCTGAACCAAAGTCGACTGAATGTGTAATCAGGCACACATTGAGTATCACCGGGAAGAACACCATGGCTCCAATGGTTGAAAATCGCTGAGACATGAGCAGGGCGCCCGAAACTAACTGGGCCCAGCCCAGAAATTGCCAGTAAAAACCGGATTGATACATGGCCTCGAAAAAGTAGCCCACAGGCTCGGTGGGCGATATGCTGGTGAACCGTTCGCCTCTGATTTTGATGATGGAGGCAAATACAAAAGCGAAACCAATGAGATAGCGCAGGTAGATGGCAAATAGCTTTACAACTAGAAATTTTTTCAGATCGTCAATCCATTTCCACGTCATGTTGTTAAGTCGAAAAGAAACAGCCAATTGTTACAGCGAGCCCTTGTTCTGAAACAATTAGCGCTTCATTTTTGTATTCTTCCTTTCAACCACTCGTTTTTACATGGCCAAAGCCTCTTCCGCAAAGAAAGCAGACCCTACGGGGCACGATTATATTGAAGTAATTGGTGCACGCGAGCACAACCTCAAGAATATTTCCATCTCGTTTCCGCGCAACCAGTTAGTGGTTGTAACCGGCATCAGCGGCAGTGGAAAATCTTCGCTGGCGTTCGATACCATTTATGCCGAAGGGCAGCGCAGGTACATGGAAAGTTTTTCGGCCTACGCACGCAGCTTTATTGGCGACCTCGAAAGGCCCGATGTAGACAAGATCAATGGCCTGAGTCCGGTTATTTCCATCGAACAGAAAACCACCTCGCGTAACCCGCGATCTACCGTGGGCACGGTAACAGAAATCTATGACTTCATGCGCCTGTTGTATGCACGTGCCAGCGAAGCGTATTCTTACCTGAGTGGCGAAAAGATGGTGCGCCAGTCGGAAGATCAGATCATTGAGGCATTGCTGCAGGGCTTCAAAGGCAAAAAGCTAACGTTGCTGGCCCCGGTGGTAAAGGGGCGCAAAGGCCATTACCGTGAACTCTTTGTGCAAGTGCGCAAACAGGGCTACACCAAAGTGCGCGTAGATGGCACCGTGCAAGACATTACTGCCAAAATGCAGGTAGACCGTTTTAAGATTCACGACATCGAACTGGTGATAGACCGCATTGTGGCCGATGCCAAAGATCGGCCCCGCATAGCCCAATCTGTCAATCGAGCTCTGAAGGAAGGTAAGGGCGTTATAATGGCGCTGGAAGAGTCGGGCAAAGTGCACCACTTTTCGAAATTTTTGATGGACCCCAAAACGGGTCTTTCGTACGATGAGCCTGCGCCCAATGCATTTTCATTCAACTCACCTTATGGTGCCTGCCCCTCGTGCAATGGCTTGGGTATTATTGAAGAAATTACCGAAGACTCCATTATTCCCGACAGAAAACTAAGCATCAGCCGCGGGGGCATTTTGCCTTTGGGCGAATACCGCGACATCTGGATTTTCAAAAAAGTAGAGGCCATGCTGAAGCGCCATAAGCTGGCGCTCACTACGCCCATTAAAGACATTCCTAAAGATGTGCTCAAAGTGTTGCTCTATGGCGATGACGAGCCGGTGGCAGTGCCCTCGGTAAAATATCCGGGTACCGAATGGAACACCCGCTTCGAGGGCATCATCCGCTTTCTTGAAAAACAACGCGATGAAGGGTCGGAAGCCATTAAAAAGTGGGTTGAAGATTTTACGGTCATCAAAACATGCCCTGAATGCGATGGTGCGCGACTGAAAAAAGAATCGTTACACTTCATCATCGACAAAAAAAACATTGCCCAGTTAGCCGACATGAATATTCAAGAGTTAAGCGACTGGTTTAGCGGGTTAGAGAAAAGGTTAACGGAAAAACAACGATTGATTGCCACCGAAGTGCTGAAGGAAATCCGCAAGCGCATTGGTTTTTTGCTGGATGTGGGCCTGGATTACCTGCACCTGAACCGGCCCATCAGAACGTTGAGCGGTGGCGAATCGCAACGTATACGCTTGGCTACACAGATAGGAACGCAGTTGGTTGGTGTTTTGTACATACTCGATGAGCCCAGCATTGGCCTCCATGCGCGCGACAACGCCAAGTTGATAAAGGCACTGAAAGACCTGCGCGACCTGGGAAATTCTGTGGTTGTGGTGGAGCACGACAAAGAAATGATGCTCGATTCGGATTACATCATAGATATTGGACCGGGTGCCGGCAGGCACGGAGGCACAGTTGTGGCGCAGGGCGACCCCGTAACGTTTATGAAAAACAACAGCACCACTGCGCGTTACCTGAGTGGCGAGCTGAAAATTGAGTACCTGAAAGAAAGAAGAAAAGGTACAGGCGAAAAGTTGGTGTTGGCGGGTGCCAGCGGTAATAACCTGAAAGATGTTACCCTTTCTATTCCGCTGGGAACTTTTACGTGTATTACCGGAGTATCGGGCAGTGGCAAGTCTACGTTAATACATGAAACATTGTTCCCTATTCTGAACAGGCACTTTTTCAATGCGCGCACAGAGCCGCTGCCATTCAAAAAAGTGGAGGGCCTGAAGTTGATTGACAAAGTGATTGAAGTAGACCAGTCGCCTATTGGCCGCACACCCCGGTCTAACCCGGCTACTTATACGGGCGTTTTCTCAGACATACGCGATTTGTTTGCGCAATTGCCGGAGGCTAAAATACGCGGCTACAAAACCGGCCGCTTTTCTTTCAACGTAAAAGGTGGCCGCTGCGAAACCTGCGAAGGGGCCGGCCTTCGCCTGATTGAAATGGAATTTTTGCCGGATGTACACGTGCCCTGCGAGACATGTAAGGGCAAGCGTTATAACCGAGAAACCCTGGAGGTACGTTTCAAAGGTAAATCCATTGCCGATGTATTGGATATGACGGTTGAAGAAGCCGTTACCTTTTTCGAAAATCAACCGAAGATTCTCCGCAAGATTCAGACCTTAAATGAGGTAGGCCTGGGCTATATTTCATTAGGCCAGCATGCCACCACTTTATCGGGTGGGGAGGCCCAGCGTGTGAAGCTGGCCACAGAACTATCGAAGCGCGACACAGGCAAAACGCTTTACATTTTAGATGAGCCCACAACGGGCTTACACTTTCAGGATATTTCGCACCTGCTGGACGTGCTGCAGAAGTTGGTAGACAAAGGCAATACCGTTCTGGTGATTGAGCACAACATGGATGTGATCAAATCCGCAGATCACATCATCGATCTGGGCCCGGAAGGCGGGGCCAAGGGCGGCCGCATTATTGCGCTGGGCACACCCGAAGAGGTCGCAAAAAATCCGGCCAGCTATACAGGGCGGTTTCTTAAGCCAGAACTGAATTAGCGTGGGCACAAGCCGTTTGTAAAAGATTTGAATTCTTCCGTTGGCCGTTTCGCTAACTTTGCCTTTTCATGGTAAACAAGTATCGGCTATACTGGACCTTACAAATAGGCGGTTGGGCAGCCTACTTTGGCGCCCAGATATTTACCAGCTACCTGGCTTCAGAGGGAGCCGAAATCAGCACCAGGCGCGTGCTCTTCCTGGTGTTCGAAGCATTTATTTGTTTACTGCTCACACACTTTTACCGCAACTACATCAACGAACGCAAGTGGCTCTCCATGTCGCTGGCAAGGCTGATACCACACGTACTGGCCGCGGTTTTTGCCATGAGTGTGATTACCTACCTTGTGCGCATACCGGTGTCGATGGCGCTAGACCTCTTCAGCTATTCCTCCTTCGACCCTGAGAAAATAGTGAGTGGTGTATTTTTCTACGCCCTCATTTTTTTCTTGTGGTCTACGCTGCACTTTATCTACAACTACTTCGAACGGTATAACAAATCATTGAAGCTGGAGGCTTCCATCAAAGAGATAGAATTGAGCAACCTGAAGTCGCAACTCAACCCCCATTTTATTTTCAATGCGCTCAACAGCATCCGGGCGTTGGTAGATGAAAACCCGGCCAAATCAAAGCAAGCGATTAATCAACTGTCGAGCATTCTGCGCAATTCGTTGGTGACCGAGAAAAAAGGCCTCACGAGTTTTGATGATGAACTGAAGTTGGTGAAAGATTACCTGGGCCTTGAAAGTATTCGTTTCGAAGAACGCCTGAAAACAGATTTCGACATCGACCCTGAATCGAAAGATTTCCTGGTTCCGCCATTGATGATCCAAACCCTCGTGGAAAATGGCATCAAACACGGCATATCTAAATTAACCAGCGGAGGACTTATTCAAATCAAAACCAAGGTGGACGGAGACCACCTGAAGATACACATCCGCAACAGCGGCAGGTTTATTTTAAACGGCAATCACAAAAACGGTTCACCGGGGTTAGGTTTGGAAAATACAAGGCAGCGTTTGAAGCTCATCTATGGCGATGATGCTACCTTTAGAATATTAACTGAAAAAGATAATTTTGTTTTAACAGAAATAATTATTCCACACTTATATAACTAATAACAGAAATGAAAGCACTGATCGTAGATGATGAGCGTTTGGCACGCAAAGAATTGATGAAGTTGTTGGAAGAGCACCCTTCCATCGAGGTAGTGGGCGAAGCCATGAATGCCGATGAGGCCGAGAAGATGATTGAAGAGATGAATCCCGATCTGCTTTTTCTTGATATACAAATGCCTGGCCGCACCGGCTTTCAGTTGCTGGAGTCGCTGGACTCTGCTCCATTGGTAGTATTTACCACCGCGTACGATGAGTTTGCTTTAAAGGCATTTGAAGTAAACGCCCTCGACTATTTGTTAAAGCCTATTACCGCAGAGCGCCTGTCGGAGGCGGTGCAAAAAATTCTGGACAAAGAAAAAACCCGGACAGGCCGCAGAGGCGACAAGAAACTGGGCTTGGAAGACCAGGTGTTCGTGAAAGATGGCGAGCGCTGTTGGTTTGTTAGCCTGGCCAACATTCGCCTGTTCGAGTCAGATGGCAACTATATTAAAGTATATTTCGATGCCAACCGGCCGATGATCCACAAATCGTTGAACGCGTTGGATGAAAAATTAGACGAGCGCTCTTTCTTCCGTGCCAGCCGCAAGCACATTGTAAACCTGAGTTGGGTAGAGGGCATAGAACCATGGTTTAATGGAGGGCTGATGGTGAAGCTGCGTGGAGGTGATAAGGTAGAAGTAAGCCGCAGGCAGGCAGCCAAGTTTAAGGATATGATGAGCTTGTAAGCGTTTACACCCGCAGGTCTTTACCCATCGGCCGAAACTACCTCAACACCAGTTCTATCAGTTCTTTCTCTACGTTCCAATCTTTGGCCAGACGAAGCATGGCTGTGGCTTCCATTTCGGTAACGTAGCCCTTCAGGTTATTGCTTTGCCACACCATGTTTATTAATTCTATGCGTTGGGGTTTGGGGTAATCGCCAATGATTTCGTTCAAATAGGTGCGCGCTCTTTCGAAAGCGGTAACATAGTCTTTGGCTATGAATTCAATGGCCCACTTAAGTTCAGCTTCTGCATCCAGCTTTCGCGAAGTTTCATCCAGGTCTTGCTTTTCGGGTTCATCCAGACCGTGGTAGTAGAAGATCACGGCCTTTAGCAGCATGTAAACCTTTTTTTCCTGGGGTGTCATGGCGGAAAGTTAGCCAATTTCCGAAGATTCACCGGAAACAAACAAATCGCTGGCAATTTTATCGGCCAGCATTTTTCCTTTTTTGGTGAGGCGCAGATGGGTATTCGTTTTTTCGGCCAGTCCATTTTCCACCAGGGTCTCCATGTACCGTTGTTGTTTGCCCGAGAAGGTAAAGCCCAGCGAAGTACGCAATTGTTGAATATCGCAACCCCAACTGGTGCGCAGCGTGGTTAACAGGTATTCGTTCACCTGGTCCGCCTGGGTGAGGGTTTCTATTTCAAACGGCACCCTACCCTGCGCCAGCGCAGCAGTATAAAGACCATTGTTGGCCACATTGAACTGGCGCGAATGGCCGTTGTACGAATGGGCACTGGGCCCCACGCCCAGGTATTTTTTTTGTTGCCAGTAGCTGGTGTTGTGCCTTGAGTAATAACCGGGGCGGGCAAAGTTCGAAACCTCGTAGTGTTCGTAACCAGCGTGGGTCAAGGTGTCTACCAGCAGTTCAAGTTGATCGGCCACCAGTTTTTCATCCGCTGCCTGCAATTTCTTTTTGGCGTGCCACCGGCCAAACACCGTGTTCTCTTCGATGGTGAGTGAGTAAGCCGACAGGTGTTCGGGCTTTAGCATCAGCGCCTGGTCCAACTCCCGTTTCCAATCTGCCAGGCTGGTGCCAGGCACACCATAAATAAGGTCAATACTGATATTGGTAAATCCTGCGAGGCGGGCTGCCTGGTAAGCGGCCATACTTTGGGTGGCATTGTGTGCCCTGTTAAAGTAGGTCAGCACTGGGTCGTTAAACGATTGGATGCCGATGCTCAATCTGTTGATGCCCGCACGGTGAAGCGTGTTCAGCTTTTCGTTGGTCAGGTCATCGGGATTTACCTCCGCGGTGATTTCAGCACCCGCAAGCACTTGATAGTGCTGGTGAATGCATTCGAACAAATGGTTTAATTCTTCTTCTTCCAGCACAGAAGGTGTGCCGCCACCCAGGTAAACGGTTTCCAAAGCTTCACCCTCCAGGTAGCCTTGTTGCAGTTTCAGTTCCTCGCAAATGGCGTCCGTCAATTCCGCCCGGTGCCTGAGCTGTGTGGAGAAGTGGAAATCGCAGTAATAGCAGGCTTGCTTACAGAACGGAATATGAAGGTAGAGGCCAGCCACAACTTTGAGTGAATATGAAATGATAAAGGCGGTAAAGTTAGACTAAAGCATTGTCAAAAAAACAAGAAGCAGGCTTGGCAAGTTCAATGGAGTTTCTGCTACTTGCGGCATGCGCACGTTTTTGGTTGGATTGTTCTTTATGCTGATGTGGCCGCTGGCCTTGCCGGCTCAAAGACATGTCAAAACCAAAGCCGATCTGCGAGAGAGATGGATGGTCTACGAAGGACAATGGCTGGAAGCCGCGGCTTCGGAAGATTATCAATCCGTATTTTTTGCCATCGATGCCATCACGGAGAGCGGGAACTATGTACAGGTGCGCAGTGTCAGTCCGTTTTCCGTTTGGCTCAACGGAAAATTGTTGGGACAGTTTGCGCAAGAAACAACGCTTTCGGTTGATAGTCTCGCCCGGCTCTATGGATCCGAGTGGTCGTTGAATATCCGGGCCGGGAAGGGTACACCCTTTCTTGAAACCCGGCTGATAAATTATGTGTCGGTGCCGGTGGAGGCGGAGCTGGTGCCACGCACACGAAATGCCTTCCTCGATTTTTCCATTGTGGTGTCTATCACGCTTGGGCTTTATTTTGTGCTGCTGTTTCAATCGAACCCACGGCTTACACTCGATTATTTTAATTTTATCAAATTGTTTTCTATTCAAGAACGCGATGAAAACCTAGTAGCCGGCCGGGTAACGTCAAGTATCAACCTGGTTATCTATGTTTTCATAGCCTTGTGGCTGTCGTTTTTGTTGATGGTGGTATTTCATCATACCCAGGGGCACTGGGTAGTCGCCAATTATTTTAGTTTTACTTCGGTGCCAAAGGCATTGCTTTACTGGCTCTTGTTTTCGCTGGCCGTGCTGGGGGCATTGTTCGCAAAAATCATCATTGCGCTGATAGCAACGGGCACATATAAGTTTCGCGAGGCGTATGTGATACAGGTTTTTAATTTTTTCAGGCTGCTGGTTTTTGTGGGGGTGATATTCTCGTGCTGTTTGTTGATTTATTTTGTTGGCGATGTGCGCGAATCGGTTTTCTTCAACAGGCTCGCTACTTTGTTGGGCTGGGTGCTGGGCGGCTGGTTTGTGCTGGCATTTTTCAAATTAATGAGCAAATCACCTTTCACCGCGTTCCATTTATTTTCCTACCTTTGCGCAACGGAAATTTTTCCGTTAGTGATCTACTACGAAGTTTTGTTTTTCTAGCGAACCGATCAGTGCTGATATGACAGGAACTGCCAATGACCGAATGCTGAAAGTAAAAAGTATTCTCGTCACTCAGGAAGCACCCACAGACCCCAACTCGCCTTATCTTAAGTTAGCCGAAAAGTTCAACCTAAAAATTGATTTTCGTCCCTTCATTCAGGTAGAGCCTGTGCCCGCCAAAGAGTTTAGAAAACAGAAGATAGATATCCTTAACCATACGGCCATCATCTTTACCAGTCGCAATGCGGTGGATCATTTCTTCCACATTTGCTTGGAAATGAAACTTGAGATGCCGCCAGATATGAAGTATTTCTGCATCTCCGACCAAACTTCTAATTACCTGCAGAAGTACATTGTAATACGCAAACGAAAAATTTTTTCGGGCCTGAAAGACACCAAAGATTTGCTCGAAATCATCAAAAAGCACAAAAACGAAAAGTTCCTCTTCCCCTGCTCAGATATCCGCAAGAACGACATTCCCGATTTTCTGCGCGACAATGGCTATCAATACACAGAGGCAATTATTTACCACACCGTGGCGGCCAACCTCAGCGATTTGAAAAATGTGTATTATGACATTCTGGCCTTCTTCAGCCCTTCAGGCATCAATTCACTTTTCGTCAACTTTCCCGACTTCAAGCAAAATAATACACGCATAGCCGCGTTTGGTGCAACAACAGCCAAAGCCGTGCGCGATGCCGGCCTGGTGCTGGACATTGAGGCCCCTTTGCCCAATGCACCCTCTATGACAGGCGCTATTGAATTGTATGTGAAGAAGGCCAACGGAATCAAATAACTGTTTCATAATTAGTATTTTATAATAGTATCTGTTTTATTACACTTTAATTACATAGCTTTCGGAGCATAAATATTTTTTCGCGTATATTTAAAACTCATTTTTTAACCCGCGCGTGAAGAAGAGCTTTCTAATAGGTGCTTTGTTGGCGGTTGCAGGCTTCGCGAAGGCGCAGCAAGACCCGCAGTTTACGCAGTACATGTTTAACACGTTGTACTACAACCCTGGTTATGCCGGTGTAGAGGGCGTTACCAAACTAACCGCGTTGCACCGCACCCAGTGGCTGGGTTACTCGCCCACGTTTGGAGATGGAGGGGCGCCCACCACGCAGATCGTTAGCTTCTCAGCGCCTATTTTTAAAATCAACAGCGGTTTTGGCGCCTATATCGCCAACGACAAGCAAGGCCCCATTAACGCATTGGAAACCCAACTCTCGTATGCCTATCACCTGGGCATCAAAGACAGCAAACTCAGTTTGGGAGTGCGCCTGGGGGCTTATTCGCAAACCATTAACTACGATATATACCGGTTTACAGACCCCAACGATCCGCTTTTGCGCGACAAAGCGGGTAAAGAGTCGCAAATACGGCCAGACCTGGCGGTGGGCGCCTTTTTCAGAAAAGAAAAATATTATGCAGGCATTGGCGCCAGCCACCTAACTAGAAGCGAGTTCGACTTTGGCACCAGCGCCCGTAATGCACTACAGAACCACGTGTATGTTACCGGAGGCTATTTTTACGAAGTTAGCTTCGACCTCCGCTTTCAGTTTTCAACCCTTGTAAAGTCCGATTTTAACAAAACATCCTTCGATGTGGGCGGATTGGCCTACCTGAAAGATACTATGTGGGGCGGTTTATCGTTTCGACAGTCGGAGGCAGCCATTCTGTTGTTGGGTTACAGCTTCATGAAAGACAAGTCGTTGAAACTGGGTTACGCGCTGGACTATGTGGTGAAAGACCAACAGGCCAAGCAACCTACCTCGCATGAGTTCATGCTTTCGTACGAGTTACCGGTAAATCCGGGTACCGGAAAAAAGGTAGTGCGCACCCCCCGCTACCGGCATTGATCGAAAATATTTGTCTTTTTTAAGGATTTTAGTGAATTTGGTAGGATACTTCTTTTAAAATAAAGGGTTTAAAAATAACTTTCGAGTCTGTATCAATTGCATTTTTAATATCTGTTGTATGATCAAAAAGGTTTCTTCCAAAGGATTGAGTTATGCGACCCTGCTTGCACTGGCAGCAGTTGCAGGCGGTTGTAGTCTGCTTGGCATTGGAGGCCAAAAAGGAGGCGATCAGGGCGAGTTGATTGGCGCCCCCGACCGCGAAGGCTGGGTAATGACCATTCCTTATGGTATGGTGCCCGTGCCGGCCGGCACGTTCCACATGGGCCAGGCCGATGAAGATCCAGCCTCCACCCAGATCAACTTCAACAAGCAAGTAACCATCGGTCCGTTCTTTATGGACGATACCGAAATTACCAATAACGAGTACAGACAGTTCACTAATTTCTTCCTGGTGGAGAACGGAACCCTCGAAGGGTTCCCTACCGTTAGTTCAGAAGAGTTCCGTCAGAAATATTACCCTGATACAACGGTATGGGTAAGAGATTTTGCCCACCACATGGGCGACCCCGTGCAAGACTATTATTACTGGCACCCCGGCTACGATGATTACCCAGTGGTAGGCATCAACTGGGACGCTGCCGTGTTTTTTGGCAAATGGAGAACTGCCTACCTGAACGAATACCGCAAAACAGTGGGCGAATTCCCCATGCCGGAATTCCGACTGCCCTCGGAAGCAGAGTGGGAATATGCAGCCCGCGGTGGGCGCGACATGGCCAAATATCCTTGGGGTAACCCCTACATCCGCAACTCCAAGGGTTGTATGCTGGCCAATTTCAAACCTGGCCGCGGCAACTTCTACGATGACGGTTTTGCCTACACCTCACCCGTGATGTCTTACTTCCCTAACGACTATGGATTGTTCGATACTTCGGGCAACGTTTCAGAATGGTGTTTGGACGACTTCAACCCTGCTTCAGTGCCTACCGTGTGGGACTTGAACCCTCAGTACATAGACGACCGCACCAACCCCGAGAGCACTAAATACAACGCAAAGATTGCACCTAAAAAAGTGGTGCGCGGTGGCTCGTGGAAAGATGTGGCCTACTACCTCGAGACTGGTACACGCACATACGAGTACAAAGATTCCAGCCGAGCCTACATCGGCTTCCGTTGTGCCATGACTCACCTCGGTCGCTCCTCGGGGGCTGAATTTTAATAATTGAAAACTCTCTTTATCTTTATCAAAAACTAATTGGCAAAAACTAAATCTCTACCACAATGAGCAAGAAAAAAGGCGGATTCATGGAGCTACTGTACAAAACCATAATGCCTAAGGTGTATGGTATTGGTGCGGCAGTAGTTATCGTAGGTGCTTTGTTTAAAATCCTTCACTTGAATGGTGCTGATGAGATGTTGATGATAGGTCTTTCTGTGGAGGCTGGTATCTTTTTCTTAAGTGCCTTCGAACCACCCCACAAAGAACCAGATTGGGAAAAAGTATATCCTGAATTAGCAGAAGATTTTGAAGGCCCCACACAGCCTACCCGCATCAGCAATCGCCCTGCTGGAGGAGAGTCTCCACTGCTCAAAATAGATGAGATGTTGAAAACCGCCAAGGTGGATCAGAACCTGTTAGACAATCTTGGCAAGGGTTTGAATAACCTGGCTACGTCCGTGCAGCAAATGAACAGTCTTACCAATGCGGCTGTTGCCACTAACGAGTATGCCAAAAATGTGCAAACCGCTGCAGCTTCTCTGGTAGAGATGAACAAAGCATACGGAAGTGCCATGGCAGCCGTTAAATCAATGGCCGATGCATCTAAGGATACAGGTGAGTATCACAAACAGATGCAGGCCGTTACTAAAAACCTGCAATCGCTCAATGCAGTGTACGAGATGGAGTTGAAAGATGCCGATACACATGTGAAGAACATGAACAAATTCTATGAAAGCCTTACAGGTGCTATGCAGGGACTTACTAAGGTGGGAGACAACACTACTAAGTTTACTTCCGAACTTGGAAAACTGACCGACAACCTTACCTCGTTGAACAAGGTGTATGGCAGCATGCTCACTGCCATGAAGGGATCGGGTAACTAGTATTTTGAAGTTTAACGTTTAAAGTTTAGAAAACATGGCAGGTGGTAAGGAAACACCCAGGCAAAAGATGATCGGTATGATGTACCTGGTGCTCACGGCCTTGTTGGCCCTTCAGGTTAGTAATGCCGTTCTGGAAAAGTTTGCCATCATCAATGGGGCGCTCGAAACGCTGGCGCGTGAAACAGACAGCAAGAATGCCGAGGCGCTTGCAAAAATCGCTGAGGCAGCCGGTACCAGTAGCAAAGACTCTGTGAAAATGGCCTATGAAAACGCCCAAAAAATCCGCGAGGCCACCAAGAAAGTAACTGCAATGACTGCCGCCTTGAAGGCGGAAATGTTCAAAATCGTTGGGTCCACTTCCATAGATGAAAAATTCATCAACGACCACGGTTCTAAAGTGGCTACTATGATGATAGATCCCCGCAATGTGAAGGGTAAGGAATATGAAAACGGTTTGAATGAATATGTAAAAACGCTCGAGGCACTCTCTATGGGCGAAAAGTTTACCACGTTGGCGCGTCCCCCCAAGGATATACCTGAGTTTGCCAATGATGAAGACCACGTGCGCAAGAGCTTCCTTGAGTTCACCTTCGAGAACACACCTCCCATCGCTGCCTATGCCTCGGTGAGCGAAATGGAATCCCAGATATATGAATATGAGTCGAGGGCACTTTCGCGCCTGGCTTCCATTGCCGATGCCAGCCAGCTCAAGTTCGACCGTGTGTTCCCTATGATCAAGCCCGAGCAGAATGTGGTGGTGGCAGGGTCTAAGTACATAGCAGAAATGTACATTGGCGCCTCTAACCCTGCCCTCAATCCCGTGATGTTCCGCGATGGGCAGCAGTTGCCGGTAGCCACCAATGCCCAGGGCTTAAAATATGGCCGCGTGGAGTTTGTTGCGCCCGCTGGTGGTTACGATCCCAAGACGGGCATCGCAGAACGTAAGTTTAAGGCCAAAATTGAAGTGAAAGGGCAGGTATTTGAAGAGGACATTGCCTACAAAGTGATTGCCCCCACAGTTAAAATTACTTCAGGGGCATTATCTAAACTGTATATGAACTGCGGCAACGAGTTGAACGTGGAAGTGCCCGGCTTGGGAACAAACTTTGTTCCCGGTTACAGCTCCGCAGAGGCTGAGATCATTAAAGGCTCGAAGTTGGGTCAGATAACGGTAATACCCAAAAGCAAAGCCAAAGTGAAGTTGGCTGTTTCTAACTCCGGCTCACAACTCGATGTGGTAACCTTCGATGTGCGCACTCCGCCTGCACCCAACATCATTGTACAGGCAGGAAGCAAGGAACTGAATGCAAAAGACGGAGTAAGCAAAAACGTGATTTCAAACCTCCGTATTCGTGCTGTAGCTGACGAAGACTTTGCCAACTCGGTACCCAAAGATGCGGAATTCCGTATTCGTAAGGGTAATGTGTTTATTCGCAAAGGAAGTTCTTTAAGCGCTCCTGTGCCTATGCAAGGTGAAACCGTGAACCTGGCATCCATCGCTCAAACGGCAAAACCTGGCGACTACTTATTTATTGAAATAGAAAACGTAACCAGACGCACTTTTAAAGGAGAGAACGAAAATGTAACACTCTCCAACCAACTGAAGTACATTAGTATTCCTATTACCAATTAATGATGTGAGGATGAAGGCAGGACTTAGTATAGTAGCGTTGATGGCATGTTCTCTGGGCGTATTGGCCCAGGAAGACATCCCTCAATACAACCCCAACTCGCTGAACCCAATACCGCGGTACGAGCAGTTGTACAAAATCCGTGTGTGGCGCGATGTGCGTCTGGATGAAAAACAGAATAAAGGTTTTTTTGCACGGAGCAGGGAAATTACCCGATTGATTTTGGATGGAGTGCGCTCAGGAGAATTGGCCGACATTTATTTAAATGATTCGCTCACTACCAAAAAGGCGAAAGAGGATTTCCTAAAAGATGTAACGGCTGACGTAGGCGTAAAACCCGATGTCTGGTATCCGGATAATGATTATTACGAAAATGACGCGGTAGAGTATAACGGGGTATCATACAGAGCCAAGCGGGACAATCGGGGTAAAAACCCTGATTCATCTCCGGATGACTGGGGCCGGGATAATTCCATTGGTCAGCCTATTCTTGCACAGCCTTCGCAGTTGGCAACACTGCGCATTATGGAAGATGTCATCTTTGACAAAAGAAGAAGCCGCCTGTATTACGACATTCAGTCTATTTCCCTGATTTGGCCAGGCGATAAGGGTAACCCGCGGGGGTTTGATTTCGAGGTAGGCACCTTTAAGTATAAGGATTTAATTAAGTTATTCCGCAATCATCCCGATGAGGCCATTTGGTTTAACCGCTACAACACAGCTGAAAATAAAAGTTTTGAAGATGCCTTCTTACTGCGTTTGTTCCATGGCGTAATTTATAGAGTTGAAAATCCCGACAACGAAACCATTTATGATGTTTACTCGGGGAACGGCCAGCCCTATAAAGTAACGGTTTGGGCTCGCGAGTGGGAAGAGATTAAGATGATGGAGCGCGAGCACAACCTCTGGGAATACTAATCAGGAAGGAATTATGAATAAAAAAAGGGGCCAGGTGCCCCTTTTTTATTGTTTTGATTTTATTTTGTTAGCACGCGATTTGCCAATTAAGGCTTCCAACTCTTCCAGTGAGGCTTCCTTTATTTTCTTCCACGATCTGAAATGCTGCAGAAGCAGGTCTGCAGATTTTTTCCCAATGCCTTTTATTTCGTCCACGTCTGATTTGATGCTGGATTTGCTTCTTTTTGTCCGATGGAATGTAATGGCG
This sequence comes from Bacteroidota bacterium, assembly GCA_049324055.1. GTDB lineage: Bacteria > Bacteroidota > Bacteroidia > Cytophagales > Cyclobacteriaceae > ELB16-189. The sequence continues at coordinate 257,450 of JBMOLS010000037.1, forward strand.
AAACGATGGGCTTCATCTCTTATCTTTTGCATCAGCATGAGGCCGGGCGACTTTTTTTTGATGTGAAGTGGCAGCGGGTCTTCCGGGTAGTAGATTTCTTCTAATTTTTTGGCAATGCCCACAATGGGTATGCGGCCGTAAAGGTGAAGCTCTTGCAGTGCTTGGCAGGCGCTGCTGAGCTGACCTTTGCCACCATCCACAATAATGAGACTCGGCAAAGGCAGATTTTCTTCCAGCAGGCGCTTGTAGCGTCTTCCTACTATTTCTTTCATTGAAGCAAAATCATCGGGACCTTCAACCGTTTTGATGTTGAAGTGCCGATAACCCTGCTTATCTGGTTTGCCATTTACAAATCGCACCATGCTGGCCACGGGGTTGGTGCCCTGAAGGTTTGAATTATCAAAGCACTCAATCACCTCGGGTAGTTGCTGCAGGTGTAAGTCTTTTTGAAGAATGGCCAGTACTTCGTTCTTCTTCGATTTTTTCTCGGCCTTCTCTTCTTCCCTTTTCGTTTTCAGAAATAACGCATTCTTGAGCGACAGTGATACGAGTTTGCGTTTGTCGCCAATTTGAGGCACAATGTTTTCAATGGTTTCTTCAGGCACGAGAATAGGTACGTTGGTGTAAATGATCTTATTTTCACTCCGGCTCGCAAGGCGCAGCTCCTGGGCAGCCATCGATAGAATTTCCTCGTCCGACTCGTCCAGTTTTTTCTTTACTTCCATGTTAGTAGAAAGAATGATGGCGCCTTCCTTCACCATTAGGAAGTTGATGAATGCCTCTTCTTCGGTGCTGGCAATGGTAATAACATCGATGTCGGTAAGTTTTCGGTTTACTACCAACGACTTGGTCTGGAATTTCTCAAGCAACTCCAGTTTATGTTTAAATTTGGCAGCCTTTTCAAATTCCAGCTTGTCAGCAGCCATTTGCATGGCTTCCTCCAGGTGTTTTTTCACAACGCTCAGGTTGCCTTTCAGGATACTTCGAACTTGCCGTATTTCTTCAAGGTAGTCGTCTTCTTTTTGCAAACCTTCGCAGGGGCCCTTGCAGTTTCCGATATGATACTCCAAACAAACTTTGAATTTTTGTTTCGAGATGTTTTCATCAGTCAGCAATAGATTGCAGGTTCTGATGGAATAGAGTTGACGCACCAGTTCCAGCACACTTTTCATCGACACAACGCTGGAGTAAGGGCCAAAATATTCCCCTTGTTTGGGGATGTATTTGCGGGTGGAGATGATACGCGGAAAGGGCTCGTTCAGAATACATAAATAGGGGAACGTTTTGTCATCCTTCAGCAGAATGTTATACTTGGGTTGATTCTGCTTGATGAAATTATTCTCCAGCAGCAGTGCGTCAAACTCGGAATGCGTGAGTGTATATTGCAACGAAGCAATTTCGGATACCAGCTTTTCGGTTTTGCGGTTGTATTGCGATTGTTTGTTGAAGTAGCTTGATACGCGTTTTCTCAGGCTTTTGGCCTTGCCCACATAAATCAGCGTGCCTTCGTCATTATAAAATTTGTAGATACCGGGCGAGTCGGGAAGGGAAGATACCTGCTCCTTCAGGGTATCCATGTCAGAAGTTGTTAATGTCCCACGGCTCTACTTCAATCTGCAGCGAATCTGCGTCCTGGTATTTGGCACAGTCTAATGTAATGTCAAGTCCCGAAAGCGGACGCTTGAATTGACCTTTGCGAATACCGGTGGTAGAGTCTGCGTATACTTTGGTCATAAACTTAGACCAGATAGGGCGTGCCGAGCGTGTGCCTGCCCCCATGGCCCAAGAGGGAAAGTGAATAGCACGCTCATCTCCTCCTACCCATACACCGGTAACCAGATCGTGCGTAAGCCCCATGTACCAACCGTCTGAAGCATCGTTGGTGGTTCCGGTTTTACCAGCAATTTCATTATCAATTTTCAGCTCTCTGGGTAATCCTTGCGAGGTGCCACCTGATTCCTCCACACCGCCCATCAGCATGTAGATCATCTTGTAAGCAGTTTGCTCGTCAGTGCCCTGCCGGATTTTTGGAACAAAACTTTCAATCACGTTACCATTCTTATCTTCAATTCGCGTAATAAAGAATGGTTCGGTATAAATACCGCTGTTCACAAACGTGCTGTAAGCTCCCACCATCTCAAACACCGACACATCGCTCACACCTAGGCACAGTGAAGGTACGGCATCTAACGGACTTTGAACACCCAGGTTTTTGGCAAACGAAACCACATTTTCGGCCCCTAACGATTGCATGAGTTGAGCCGTAATGGTGTTGACAGAGCGCGCCAGGGCCTGACGCAACGTGTAGACTTCCCCCGATCCTAACTTCCCATCGGAGTTGGGCGGACTCCAGGTTCCACCGGGTACACGAAACACAGGCGAGATGTCTTTCATTTTCTGGCACGGAGAAAAGCCCGACTCCATTGCGAGCCCGTAAACAAATGCTTTGAATGTAGAGCCCGGTTGGCGGGTTTGTTGTTTTACGTGATCGAACTTAAAATACTTGTGGTTGATACCGCCAACCCATGCCCGGATATCGCCCGTGTTGGGGTCCATGGCCATCACACCTGTATGCAGAAAACGCTTGTAGTAGTTCAGTGAGTCCATAGAGCTGAATAAGGTATCCTTCTCGCCATCCCAGGTAAAAATGGTCATCGGTTTCTTGAGGTTTAGCATGATGTTGACCGAGTCGCTCCGTTCGCCATATCTGGCCACCAGATTTTTGTAGGTATCGGTTTGCCGGATGCGCCTGCGGAGAAAATCGGGTATTTCTTTTTGGTCATCGCCCACCCACGGATTCATTTTGCGAAGTTTCCACTGCGCATCGAACTCGGCCTGCAGGGCTTTCATATGTTCTGCCACCGCTTCCTCGGCATACCTCTGGAGTTTGCTGTCTATGGTGGTATAAATTTTTAGTCCCGAACTATACAAATCGATGCCCCTTGCTTTACAGTAGGCCAGCAACCAGTTGCCAATAACGGTGCGGAAATAGGTGGCCAGACCCACGTTGTGGTTTTGCACCCTGTAGTTCAGTTCAATGGGCAAGGCTCTTATCGAATCGTAATCTGCCCTGGTCTGTAGTTTGTAGCCATGGCGGTAAAGCTTGTACAGTACTTCGTTGCGTTTCTTTAAAGATGTTTCGGGGTTGCGTTGCGGATCGAACAACGTAGCGGCTTGCAACATCCCTACCAGCACAGCCGACTCTTGTATGTTAAGGCTATCGGGCGGCTTATTGAAATACGTTTCGCTGGCAACCTTTATTCCGAATGAGTTGCTGCTGAAAGTAGCCGTGTTGAGGTACATGGCTATGATTTCTTCTTTGGTGAAATTTTTTTCGAGCGTAATGGAGATGATCCACTCTTTGGTTTTTTGAATCACTCGTCTTGGTATCTTTCCCAGCTTCGCCATCCAGCCATCCAGGTTGCGGTCTGGATTCATGGTATACAGGTTTTTTGCCAGCTGTTGGGTAATGGTGCTGCCACCGCCTTGCGGATTGAAGGTGATGAGCCCGAAAATGACACGCAGGTAAGCCGGGAAGTCTAATCCGGAATGATCGAAGAAACGGTGGTCTTCGGAGATAATGAGCGTGTTTACAAGATCTGGTGAAAGCTCGCTGAAGTGAACGGGACTGGCGCTTTGGCGATAGTAACGCCCCAGCGAAACTCCGTCTGCCGCAATCAACTCTGATGACAGGTCATTTTCTGGATTCTCTACTTCCTTCAGACTGGGCATTTCGCCAAACGCCCCCAGCAGGTTAATGCTTACACAATAAATGTAAAGTGGTAAACCCAACACGAAGCACAAAAACAAAATCCAGGTGTAGCGGATTATTTTTCTGAACCAGGGTTTCTCCAGTTGCAGAAGTTTATTGATTCTGTTTTTTATAGTTTCTGTCGAAGAAGGTGAGGTACTCATCGAGCGCTTTGGTTCGGTAGAAAATCTGGAAATTTTCTTTCGTAATTACAAAGGTATCGAATTTAAAGGTAGTTAGCGCAGGCTGTTGGCCCAGCCAGGTCGTTATTTTATCGAAATAATCAAGGGCCGCAGCCTTATCGCTCAGTTCGCTAACCATGGTGAGCGATTGGGTGTCGTTAAACACCAGGTTGCTGGTTTGCAATTTCAGTTTCGAACCCTTGTTGAACAACTCGCACTCTTTGGCTATTTGGTCTGTCAGTTTATCCTCGCGATCGTAAACAATCACAAAAAAATGAGGCAGATTTCCCTGGTCTGCAAAGCGAATACCCCTGGCCTTCTCTGCTTTTTCAAGAAAACTCCGCGAAGTGTTTAACAGTTGCTCGGCATAAGGCTTCAGTTCGCCATCGGGGTATTTTTTTATGTACTCACCCAACTCGAACTGATAGCGTGTTACGTCTTCTGTTTTGCCCGTTATCAGTATGGTGAGCAGTTCCAGTTGGGGCGTGAAGGACGTTTCGCCTAATGCCAGTGCCTGCGTTGTTTTTTCCTGTGCCAGGCGCAGGTTCCCCTGGGTATACGCATCATAAGCATCTTTATAAATTGCCTTTTGCTTTTCGGTGGCTACACTGGTTTCTTTCAGGTAGTCTGGGTTCAGTAGTATCTTGGTGAAGGTGGAGTTGGGGTACTTACCGGTAAGTATTCCGGCAAAATAGGTGGCCCTGCCGTTGGCTCTTTCTTTTTCGATCAGATATAATTTATAAAGTACTTCTGGTGCATGGTCAGTGTCTGGAAACCGCTGCAGCAATTCTTCATAAACCTGGGCTGCATTGGGTTTTTCATTTAGCTGCAGGTAAAACAAATCGCCCAGATTGAAATAGGCCTCTTCAATTAAAGCCAAAGCCTTTTGGCGCTCTGTGTCGGAGCGTGGCAATTGCTGAAAGACTTTATCTATCTCGGCCGCTTGTTTATCTTCAGAAGAGGCGGAGTTGTCGGTCACGGTAATATCAGTTGCAGTGCCAGGTGCTTCGAGGCTTGTGTCGGGCCCGGCTCCGGTATTGGCTTTGTTCGATCGCCTCCAGTTGTCTTCCAACGGTATGTTTCCCCAAATGCGGGCAAATTCTGACTGGCCTAAGGAGACAGCCGAAGGGTTTCCAAAATACCAATCGGAGGTAGAGGTAGGTTCCGTTTGAAAAAATGTGTTGTTGCCTGTCTGACTGGCACCACCGCCAGTTGTACGTTTCTTTTTCTTCTTGCTGAATTCTTCTTTTTTCGCCTTTGCAGTAAGGGTGCTATCCAGCCGGTGGCGCAGCGTGGCAGAGTCAAGCTGTGCCATCGCCAGCAGGCTGTCTTGCCATACAATTGTTTCGGAATATTTCACAAAATCGCCCAGCACGGCCTGGCGTTTTTTTATCGCCTCATAATTGTCGAACTCTTTGGGTAGCGCGGCAATGGCGCTGTCGTAGTAAGCTTTGGCGAGGCTGTATTTCTTCAACGAGTCGAAATACAATTGACCGATGCGTAGGTAGGCCATGCCCTGTATGCGTTTGTTGGTACCGGCATGTGCCGCTGACTGGTAGTTGGCTATTGCCAGTTCCAGGTGGTTTTGTTTACGTTCGAATTCGCCCAACTCGTAATAGATCTTATCGCGAAACTCTACATTCTTTGCATCAGTCAACAATTTGTCGAATTGCTTGCGTATGGTTTTTACATCGCGCGAGTCGTCCAGGCGGGCAACCTGCGCCAGGTTCAGGCGTGCGTAGAAGTCAATTTCATATTCGGGGTTGGTAGCAAGGCATTTGCGGTAATAATTGTAGGCCTCCGCACCAAAGCCTAACTGTTGATACACCTGGCCGATGATGAAATAAATTCTTCCGCGCCTGTCGTGGCGGGTAAGCAGCGAGTCTGCATGGGTAAGGTTACGCACCATGTTGTCGTAGTCACCGCGCACTTGGTAGAAATAAGCTTTTTCCATCAGCAGGTTCTTGCTGTTTTCGCGGTTCATTTTTTCCTTCTCCAGAAAACGAAATGCTTCTTCTGCTTTGTCGTACTCATCGTGTTCAGTAAAGGTGCGCACCAGGTGCACCAAAGCACGGTGCCGCAAATCGGGGTTCAGACTTTTGGTGTTAACGTATTTAAAGGTTTGTATGGCGTTGGGGAAATCGCAATCGTACAGGCGGGCCAGGCCCACCAAAATGTAGTTGTCGTAAACCCAGCGGCTATTGGGATGACGCTGAATGGAAAGGGAGGCCATCTTGATGATCTCTTCCGTATCCTTGGCGTAACTCTTGGCCAGCGTAGTATCTAATTTGGGAAACAGCCTGAGGATTTGGTTGGGATCATCATCCAGACTTTTCAGAATAACGGCTTCCACTTCTCTTGTTTTTTCGCGCGCATAGAAATAACCGTTATAGTGCGCGGTCATGTTATGATACATAGAGCTGGTAATATTATTCTGCTCGATGGAGCAGCTGCTTACCAGGGCCACAAGCAGCACAAAAGCAATTAGCCGGATCAAATCCCGTTATTGAGTTATTTTTCCAACTACAAACGTAAAAAACAGATATTCAATATTATAATCGTTCAGAATATCTAATTTTGCCAAAATTTGTCTATTGAAACCTAAAAAAACACTTTCCGACCGACTCACCACCCGCTACCAGATGGTGATACGCAATGAGGAGAACCTGGCCGAGAAGACTTCGTTCGGTTTCACCTATGCCAAATTGCTGGTATTGTCGGTGGTAGTTTTTGTGGTGATCTTTACCTTGAGCCTGTTTCTGTCTGAAACATTGCTGGCGAAATGGTTCGATCCGCGCCATGCGCAAATGGAGGCCAACAAAAAGCTGTATGAGTTGGCGCTGAAAGTAGACTCGCTGGCGATAGAAGTAGACCGTAAGGATAAGTTTATCCAGAACTTTCAGCGCATTCTCAGTGGTGATACTTCCAGCGGTTTTGTAGACCCGGCCCAGTCGCTGGTAGATGAAACCCGCCCCGTTACTGCAGTGGGCAACATGAAGCTGGTGGCTTCCGACTCTATGTTCAGAAAAGAATTCGAGCAATCGCAACTGGCCAGCGTAACCTTAACCAGCAACAAGTACCGCGAGTTGCAGGAGATATTTTTCTTTACGCCCATTACTGGTTTTATATCAGATCGCTACGATGTAAAGAAAGGCCACTTCGGTGTGGATGTGGTGGCCAAAACCAACGAACCGGTGAAGAGCATTGCCGATGGCACGGTGATAATGGCCGAGTGGACACAAGATTCTGGTAACGTGATCACCATACAACATACCGGCAACCTCATATCGGTTTACAAGCACAATGCCGAACTGTTGAAGAAAGTTGGTACTTTTGTTAATGCCGGAGAGATAATCGCTATAGTTGGCAACAGTGGCGAGATGACCGATGGCCCGCACCTTCACTTCGAATTGTGGTTCAACGGCAGCTCGCTCAATCCCGAAGAATTTGTTACTTTTTAAACTACCCAACATTACCCACAATGCTTACAACAAAAGAACAAAAACGCGTAGCTGAAGAGATAAGCAACTCGAGCAACGTTATTGGTAAAGGCACCGTTCTGGAAGGCAACATCGAGACCTTCGGCAACATTCGTATTGAAGGCAAAGTAATTGGCAATGTGAAGTCGAAGTCGAAGATTGCTTTGGGCAACAGCAGCCACATAGATGGCAACATCATGGCGCAGAATGCCGACATTGAAGGCGAGGTGAAGGGAAAAATTGAAATTAGCGAGTTGCTGGTGCTCAAGGCTACAGCCGTGGTGCATGGCGACATACTTACCGGAAAGCTGGTAGTTGAACCGGGTGCTGTGTTCAACGGTAGCTGCAAAATGGGCGCGGCCATTAAAGACATAAAGATTGCCGAAAGTGGAGCACGCACCTTCCGGGAAGAAGCCAAAGCCCTCTAACGACTTTCTAAAGTACAGCGGCCTGGGCCTGCAGATGCTGGCCACCATTGGCGTGGCCGCCTGGCTGGGCTACCAGTTAGATCGCTACCTGCAGTTGAAGTTCCCCGCCTTCCTCTTAAGTTTTGTGTTGTTGTCTTTCGGGGGTACCCTTTATCAATTGTACAGATCGGTTAATAAGTGAAAAGGCTGCTTTGGTTCGTTGGGTGGATAGGTGTTGTTTCGGCAGCCGGCCTCACTATTGTGTATAAGTCGGGTTGGGTAGAGCAGGCACCTTCTATGGCGGCAGAAATTGTATTGGTATTGGCTTTCACCACCCTGGTAATCTATTACTACCTGCAGTCGTGGAGCAAGTCCAGACCGGAACTCTTCACACAATTCTATTTGCTCTCCATTGCGGTAAAGATCGTTGCGTATGGAGCTTTTGTGGCCTTCATCATCATCGACCAGCCCGAAATGGCCATCGGCAATGTGGTGGTTTTTCTTTGTTGCTACCTCACCTTTACTTTGGTGGAAGTACTTTTTCTCTTCCGCCAGACTACGCACCCAGCGCCTTGAAAATCAGGCCAAAAAAAAATCAAAAGATTTCTTTTTGAGGGATTAATCAATACTTTTGCAGTCGATTTAAAAAGACCTGTTCTCCACGTGATGAAAAAGCCCTTTTTGACTGTAAAAACCGCGTTTTTGACATTATTTCTGGTAGCTTTTTCTGGTCTTTTTTCCACCCTTTTTGCAGCCGCAGAACCCGGCCACGAAGCCGAGCCTTTTAATGCCAGCGAGGTGATTTTGCACCACGTGATGGACGACCATATATGGCACTTTTGGGATGGCCATTTCGGCACCTTATACCTGCCGGTTATTGTTTACTCTTCAGAGCGCGGCCTCGATATTTTTTCTTCTGCCCGGTTTTACGATGAGCACCACCAGGTAGTGGCCTACAATGGTTACACCCTCGATCACGGGCACATCCTCTTGAACGGCCAGTCCGTTCTTGATATATCCATCACCAAAAACGTAGCCATGCTGTTGATCAATGCCACCCTGCTGGTGTTGATTTTGCTGGCGGTAGCAAAAGGGTACAGAAAAAATCATGGCAAAGCACCCAAGGGTGTACAGTCGTTCATCGAGCCCATCATCATCTTTGTGCGCGATGAAATTGTAAAGCCCAACATTGGCCACCACTACGAGAAGTACCTGCCTTACTTGCTTACATTGTTTTTCTTCATTCTGTTTGGAAACCTGCTGGGCTTGTTGCCGGGTGCAGGTAACCTTACCGGCAACATTGCGGTAACGGCCACCTTGGCGTTCTTCACCTTCATCATCACCAACTTCAGCGGCAACAAGGGCTACTGGAGCCACATCTTCTGGACGCCCGGAGTGCCGCTGCTCCTGCGCATTGTTATTCTGCCTGTTGAAATACTGGGCATTTTCACCAAGCCCTTCTCGCTCACCATTCGTTTGTTTGTGGCCATTACAGCGGGGCACATTGTGTTGTTGAGTTTGATCAGCCTGGCTTTCATCTTTCAGAGCGTAACGGTGGGTTTTGTGTCGAGCTTGATTGTGTTGTTCATTAATTTGATTGAATTGTTGGTGGCCGGTATCCAGGCCTATGTATTTACGTTGTTCACATCGTTGTACATCGGCATGGCAATAGCAGACCACGAGCATCATTAAAGATATCCCTGGCGGAAGCGTCAGGGCTTTGTTTCACTTAACTAAATACAATTATGTTGTTAGCACTTTTGTTGGACATCAGCTATGCAATCATGGGCGCGGGTATCGGTGCCGGTCTGGCTGCAATTGGCGCTGGAATTGGTATCGGCCGCATTGGTGGCTCAGCAATGGAAGGTATGGCACGTCAACCTGAAGCTTCTGGCAAGATTCAGGGTGCTATGTTGATCATTGCCGCTCTTATTGAGGTGGCTGCCCTCTTTGCCCTTGTAATTTGCTTGTTGATTTCGTTCAAGGGCTAAGAAAAAACCGGAGAGCACGTCCTGGCGCTTGGCCAGGACCGCTCTTCGTTTGGCAACTGTAGATGTTAAGTGCGTTTGTAAAACAATATTCAGTAGAGATTTACCATTTGTTATGGAACTGCTAACCCCTGGCACTGGCCTCATTATCTGGCAAGCCATCATTTTTATCGGATTGGTTTTGTTGCTGCGTTCACTGGCATGGAAACCCATTCTTTCTTCGCTGAAAGAACGTGAAGAGTCCATTCAATCGGCCCTCGATTCGGCCGACAAGGCCAAGCAGGAGATGGCTTCTCTGAAAGCCGACAACGAAAAACTTTTGCGCGAAGCCCGCGAAGAACGCGACAAGATTCTGCGCGATGCCCGCGAAGCCGCTTCGCGCCTGCAAGACCAGATACAGAACGATGCCAAGAAAGCGGCCGACAAGATGATTGAAGATGCCAAGGCCATCATCAACACAGAAAAGCAAGCCGCTTTGCGCGATGTGAAATCGCAGGTGGCGCTGTTCTCGTTGCAGATAGCAGAGAAGTTGATGAAGAAAAACCTCGCTGACGACAAAGCCCAGAAGGAGTTGATCGAAAGCTACATGAAAGACGTAAAATTTAACTAACCGATGGCCAGCACGCGTGTAGCATCCAGGTATGTAAAGTCGCTCCTGAGCCTGGCGGTAGAGCAGAACGCATTAGAGCCGGTGCACAACGACATGAAGTTGTTTGCCCAGGTGTGCCGCGACAACCGCGAGTTGGTGGTGATGCTGAAGAGCCCCATCATCAAACACGACAAGAAGCGCACCATTCTAGATAAGATTTTTGCCGGTAAAGTACATCCGCTCACTTCGGCCATTTTCGAAATCATTACCAGAAAAAACCGCGAGCCGCTGTTGCCTGCCATTGCCGAAGAATTTCACAATGCCTACAACGAACACAAGGGCATTTCGAAAGCTACGGTTACCACTACTATTCCATTAGACGCAGCACTGCGGGCAGAAATTGGTGAAGTGGTGAAGAAGCTAAGCACCAAAAAACAGATAGAGTTGGAGGAGCTTGTGGACAAAGACCTCATTGGTGGATTTATCCTCAACGTGGGCGATCAGCAGATCGATGCTTCCATCGCCAGCCGCCTGAAAGCGTTGCGGGTGAAATTCAGTGAGAACCCCTACGTGAAAGAGTTTTAAAAAATACATAGCAGAACAACGAACTTAAAAATTTTCAAATACAGATATGGCAGAGATCAGACCCGAAGAAGTATCCGCAATATTGCGCGAGCAGTTGGCCCACTCGCGCACCGATGCCCAATTAGAAGAAGTAGGCACCGTGCTTACCGTGGGTGACGGTGTGGCCCGCATCTATGGACTCACCAAAGCACAATCGGGCGAGTTGTTGCAATTCGAAAACGGGTTGCGCGCCATGGTGTTGAACCTGGAAGAAGACAACGTGGGTGCCGTATTGCTGGGCGAATCGAAAGAGATTAAAGAAGGCGATACCGTGAAGCGAACAGGCGTTATTGCCTCTGTAAAAGTGGGCGATGGTGTGCTGGGTCGGGTGGTAGATACGCTTGCCAAACCCATTGATGGCAAAGGTCCGCTGAGTGGCGATCTCTATGAAATGCCATTGGAGCGCAAAGCTCCTGGTGTAATCTTTCGCCAGCCTGTAAACGAACCGTTGCAGACGGGTATCAAAGCCATCGATGCCATGATTCCCATTGGTCGTGGTCAGCGCGAGTTAATCATTGGCGACCGCCAGACTGGTAAAACCGCTGTGGCGATAGATACCATCATCAACCAAAAAGAATTTTACGAAAAAGGCCAGCCTGTATATTGTATATACGTGGCTGTTGGTCAGAAGGCATCTACGGTAGCCAGCGTGGCCGCCACTTTAGAGAAGGCTGGAGCGATGCCTTACACCGTTATCGTGTCGGCTTCTGCTTCCGATCCTGCACCGATGCAGTTCTTTGCACCCTTCACTGGTGCGGCTATTGGCGAGTTTTTCCGCGACACCGGCCGCCCTGCCCTGGTTATTTATGATGACCTTTCGAAGCAGGCTGTAGCTTACCGCGAAGTATCGCTGCTGTTGCGCAGACCGCCCGGACGCGAAGCCTATCCCGGTGACGTGTTCTATCTGCACTCTCGCTTGCTGGAACGTGCCGCCAAGATTATTAACAATGATAGCATTGCTGCCAGCATGAACGACCTTCCGGCTTCCATCAAACATTTGGTGAAAGGTGGCGGTTCGCTTACGGCACTGCCCATCATTGAAACGCAGGCCAATGACGTGTCTGCCTATATCCCCACCAACGTGATCTCGATTACGGACGGCCAGATATTCCTTGAGACGAACTTATTCAACTCAGGTATCCGTCCGGCCATCAACGTAGGTATTTCCGTATCGCGTGTGGGTGGTTCCGCGCAAATCAAGTCGATGAAGAAAGTAGCGGGTACCCTGAAGTTAGACCAGGCCCAGTTCCGCGAACTGGAAGCCTTTGCCAAGTTCGGTTCCGACCTGGATGCCGCCACTAAGCTGACTATTGAGCGTGGCCGCAGAAATACAGAGGTGTTGAAGCAGCCTCAATATGCACCTGTGCCTGTTGAAGAGCAGGTAGCTATGATTCTGGCGTCTACGAAAGGTTATATAGACCGTGTACCCGTGGCGAAAGTAAAAGAGTTTGAAAAAGAATTCCTGGAACTGCTTCGCCTGCAGAACAAAGCCGTGCTTGACAATTTCCGGGCTGGCAAGTTTGAAGATGCAGACGTAGACACCGTAAAGAAAGTGGCAACTGAATTGGCTTCTAAATACTAATTTGAAAATGGCCCAATTTTAAAACTGGAGGATGGGTTCATCTTCAGCCTTCAAAAGGGTTCATTCTCAAAAGTCTTCAAATTAAAAGGTATGCCCAGTTTAAAAGAAGTTAAGAGTCGCATTTCATCGGTTATCTCTACACAGCAGATTACCAAAGCCATGAAAATGGTGGCGGCCGCTAAGTTGAGAAAATCGCAAGACCGCATCATGCAGATGCGCCCCTTTGCCCAACGGCTTTCCTACTTGTTGCAAAACTTATCGGGTGCAGATGGCGCGGGCCAGAATTGGTATAACGCGGTAAGAGAAGAGAAGAATATTCTGATTGTAGCAATCAGTTCAGACCGTGGCCTTTGCGGCTCTTTTAATAGTACGGTATTGAAAGCGGCCGTGAAATTGACACAGGAGAAATACCACGAACAGTGGAAGAAGGGCAACGTTACCATTCTGCCCATCGGCCGTAAGGCGTACGAATTTTTCGGAAAGCGGAACGTGAAGTTGGTAGACCAATACTGGAGCATTCTGCCAACCCTTACGTTCGAAAAAGTATCTGATGTAGCTACGCATATCATGCAGGCTTTTGAAAAAGGGGAGTATGATAAGGTGGAAGTGGTGTACAACGAGTTTAAAAACGTTGCTACGCAGATTCTGAGAACCGAGCAATTCCTGCCGATACTTCCGCCACAGCAAACGAAAAAAACACAAGAAGTTGATTACATCTATCAACCCGGTCGCGAAGAAATTGTAACGGGTCTTATTCCGAAGTCGCTGAAGGTACAGTTGTACAAAGCTGTTCTGGACTCGAATGCTTCTGAGAACGGAGCCCGAATGACGGCCATGGACAAAGCCACCGAAAACGCTGGCGAGCTGTTGAAAGAGTTGAAGCTGACCTACAACCGCACGCGTCAGGCTGCCATTACCAAAGAAATTCTTGAAATTGTGGCTGGTGCCGAGGCGTTGAAAGCTTCCTGACGATTTTATTTTTTACAGGTAACTTTGAAAGCTCACCCCAAGGTGAGTTTTCTATTTATGCAGCGGGCGGCTCTTTTGTATAGGTACGTCAATCTATTGAGCCTCGATGTGGCTGGCGGAGCTGCCATATCGGCCCTTTTTTTCGCGGAAGCCTTTAACGTGGAGGTCTATCCGCAAGGCATATGCCTGCTGGCCCTTGCGGTGTGGATGGTGTACACAGTCGACCATTTGCTGGATGCCAAAAGGGTTTTGCACGTAGCCGCCTCGCCACGCCACCAATTCCATCAGCAACATTTTAAGACGCTTTTGTGGTGCGTGGTAGCGGTGGCGTTGTTGTGTTTGGTGCTCATGTTGTTTGTCAGACCTTCCATCGTTCAGGCGGGCTTTGTCTTTTCTGCTGGCGTGGCACTTTACCTGTTGGTAAGCCACCGGCTTGTGGGGGCGAAAGAGTGGGTGGGAGGGTTGTTCTATGCCGGTGGCGTTATGTTACCGGTTTGGGTGGTAAGGCAGGCCAACTTCAGTTGGGGTGAACTGGTGCTGATGGCGCAATTCCTGGGCGTGGTGTGGATTAACCTGGTGCTGTTTGCCTGGTTTAGTTATAAAGAAGACCGCACCGACAAGTTGCAGTCGCTTGTTACTGCTATTGGTCTGAAAAAATCGAAGATGGTGCTGGTTGCACTTTTCAGCGTTCAGGCACTATTGCTCTGCGGGCCCATCGGTTTTGGTAGCGAGAGATGGATAATGGCAGCGATGACAGGCGTATTGGCCGTGCTATTTATGAAGCCTGTTTACTTTGCCAGGCAAGAGAAATTTCGGTGGCTGGGAGACGGTATCTTTTTTTTGCCGCTGATTTATCTACTGATAAAAGCTATCGGCTGAGGTCAACTTCCTGAAGCAGTTTGGCCTTCTCTTCCATCAGGTTGATAATTTTCTTCAGGTAGTCGATTTCTTTACGGGCCAGTTCCAACTGACTGCGATATTCTTCCACCTCGCGCGGATTGCCCTCGCCAACCGAGCCGGCCGGGCAATAGTACTGAAAGAAGTTGTGGTTAAGTACCTCCGAGATTTTGGTGAGTAGCCCGGTATCCAGGTCTTGTTTCTTGAAGATGCGGTAGACATTCTGCCGCACTGTGCCGAGTTGGTCAGCGAAATCGGAAAGTTTCATTCTCCTGCTTTCAAAAACTTCCTGCACTTTTTGGCCGATTTGAACAACCGGTATGTTTACTAAATTTTCCATTTCTGTCTCTTATACGCATAAACAGTAAATAAAGATGTTACTTTTTGTGAATGTTATTAATAATAATGTAACTAATTGTGTATTTTAGACGTAATTCCGGCACGTAGACCCCCCATAACGGGGGCGGCTTACGTTTACAACCAGTTCATAATCCCGATTACACGTGTTATCCTTAACAGAATCAAGACCCGCTGTGGCCGCCCAATTTATGCCATCGGTAAAACTCTTTTATAGAGACGAGTACGCCACCATTGAATTGGACGAATCGATTCCTTGTGTTCGGTTGAAACTGGACGGATTGCCCCGCTACAGCGAACACTACCAATTGGTGCAAACCAAACGCCTAGAGTTGATGCACCAGGCGCGCCAGCGGCATAAACTGCTGCACATGCTTACCGACAGCCGCACTGCAGGCCCCGTTTTGGGCGAGGACGTGGCCTACTTTAAGTCATATGTGATGCCCGAAATGGAAAGGGCCGGAATCCGGTTCCTGGCCATTGTAATGCCTGCCAGTCTTTTTACCCGCATGACCATACAGGAAATGACTGAAAACTCGGGGCAGATTACTGTGAAATATTTCGACTCCATGCGCGAAGCCCGCGAGTGGCTGCAATCGAAAAGCCCCGAGTTGCTGTAAGGGTTTATCTTTTCGGGTAAGCAAAAGCCGGGTTGGTATTCAGTAATCCTGTATTGGCCACTCGCGCAGGTATACATTTGGTGAATCGGCCTGTTTAGCTGAATCTTTTGCCGCTGGGTTTACGTCTTTTGGCTACCTACACGGTAACAGGCATGAAATATTATTCAGACAACTACGCAACCATCGAGTGGGACGCTGCGGCCCAATGCATCAAAACAACTTTAGCGGGCATCCCCCGCCACAGTCATCATTTCAGGCTTATCCAGCGTAAGCGCCTGGAATTTATTTCGTTGCTGAGAGACCGGTTTCAGGATTTGTACATTCTGACAGACAGCCGCAAGGCAGGCCCGCTCATACCGGAAGACATTAGCTTTTTTCGCAACAAGGTGGTACCCCGACTGGCACAGTTGGGCGTACGAAAAATGGCCGTGATAGAGCCAGAAGGCTTTTTTTCGAGATTGGTGGTGCGCGAAATGATGGAGGGCGCAGAAAAGGTTAAGTTGGCGCTATTCCACAGTGAGGAGGAGGCAAAAAACTGGCTGCTTCATCGTGCAGAGCCTGTAATGTAGGCCCGGCCTTCGAAAGAAGCTGTCTGGCATGCCAATAAGGGTTGTTTTTTTGCCCGATTTTTAGAAAAATTATTACCTGCTTCTTACGCCCACCTTCGCAGATGGTTGGAAAAAGTTATCTTGCTTACTTTGACCAACCAGTATGAGCGAGTTTTTCGGGTTAACTCAGCACCGTGGTAAGCAGTTATTGGATACACTGCCTGCCGTGGTCTTTGAGTACACTATTTTTCCCGATGGCAACCGCGATTTTACCTATATAAGCCCCCGCTGCGAAGATATTTTAGGGGTAAGTCAGGAGATATTATTGCGGGGCATACTGCCTATGAAGAACTTCATCCATCCAGAAGACTGGGAGACCTTTCAGGAAGGCGTGGAGGAGAGCATCGCCACCCAAAGCGAGTGGAAGTGGCAGGGCAGAATACGAAACAGAAACCGCACCATCTGGATTGAAGCCCAGGCCGTGCCTGCCAGAATGAATGATGGCACGATTGTTTGCTCGGGACTGATCTCAGACATCACGCAACGCAAACACTTAGAACAACTACATGCCGACACAGAGAAAAGATACCGCGACCTGGTAGAACACCTGCCCCTGGGTGTTGGCGTTCACGTAGGCGGAGTATTGATTTATGCCAACAGGTACGCATTGAATATGATGGGTGCCGAATCGCCACAACAGTTGCTGAACAAGAATGTGTTAGACCTGGTGCACCCCGACTACAGGCAAATGGTTCTGGAGCGCATGAAGCACGTGATGGCGGGCAATACAGCCCCTGCGGTGGAAGAAAAATATGTGCGCCTGGATGGAAAAATAATTGACGTGGAAGCTACAGCCCATCCTTTTACCTACCAGGGCCAGCCGGCTGTGCAGATTATTGCCAAAGACATTACCGAAACAAAAGCTGCGCAAGTGTCGGTAAAGAAGGTGGGTATGCTCTTTTCGCAATTGTTCCAAAATTCGCCCATGGCCGTGGTGATGCTTGATGAGCGGGGCACAGTGGTAGAAATAAACCAGGGCTTCGAAAAGTTGTTTGGTTACACCAACGAAGAGCTGAAAGGCAAGGGGCTGAATCCCTACATTGTGCCAGAAGAACTGGAGGCCGAAGGGAATGATCTCAACAGCCTCATCTCAAGTTACCAGGTTATCAGAATAGAGACCGTTCGCAGAAACAAGAAAGGCGAATTGATTTCGGTGATATTATATGGCGTGCCGGTGCACATGGACGACCAGACCATCGGTATCTTTGGTGTTTATGTTGACATTACGGAGCGCAGGAAGGTGGAAGAAGAGTTGAAGATAAGAAACACCGAACTCGACAATTTTGTGTACAAAGTGTCGCACGATTTGCGCGCCCCGCTTTCATCTATACTTGGTTTGGTAAACCTGGCCAACATGCCGGGCAACGATGACAACCCGAAAACCTACATGAACCTGATCGGGCAAAAAGTAGAGCAACTCGATCATTTCATCAGCGATGTATTGAGTCACTCCAAAAACCTGAAACTGGATGTAAAGATTTCGCAGATAGACCTGAGCCAAGTGGTAGAGAAAACATTTGCCGACCTGAACTACCTGAAGGGCGCA
Organism: Bacteroidota bacterium; assembly: GCA_049324055.1. Lineage (GTDB taxonomy): Bacteria > Bacteroidota > Bacteroidia > Cytophagales > Cyclobacteriaceae > ELB16-189. The sequence goes on from JBMOLS010000037.1 coordinate 275,049, forward strand.
GACCGAGTAGAACGCGTACTTGAAATTGAAGGAACCCCCTTCTTCAGCGATCCCTGGCGTGTGGCAGAAATCTTCCGTAACCTGGTTTCCAATTCCATTAAATACAGACGTTTCGACCTGGCGCAGTCTTTTGTGAAAGTGGTGGCCCGCATTGACGAGCAGAGGGCCATTATTCATTTTAAAGATAACGGCATTGGTATTGAGGCCGACAAGCTGCCCAATATTTTCTCTATGTTCTACCGCGCCAGCACACAGTCTGAAGGTTCGGGTCTGGGCCTGTATATTGTAAAAAATGCCGTTGAAAAACTGGGTGGCCAGATTGAAGTTTTCAGCGAGCCTTTGGTAGGTACAGAGTTTAAAATTATTTTGCCGAATCAGTTACAAACGGCATAACCCATTTCCATGAATTTGACGCAGGTAACCACCCCGGAGCACGTCCGAGAATTTTTGCACTTGCCTGTGCGTCTCTACAAAGACATACCGCAGTGGATACGGCCGCTTGACAAAGACATAGAGGCGGTGTTTGATCCGCAAAAAAACAAGGCCTTTAAACATGGCGAGTGTATTCGCTGGATATTGAAAGACAGCCAAAACCAAACCATTGGCCGGGTGGCTGCTTTCGTAAACCAACGCACCGTAAATAAAGGAAATGAGCAGCCCACCGGAGGCATTGGTTTCTTCGAATGTGTAGAAAATAAAGAGGCCGCCTTTATGCTCTTCGATCAATGCAAGAAGTGGTTGCAGGAAAAGGGCATGCAAGCCATGGATGGCCCCATTAACTTTGGCGAACGCGACCGATGGTGGGGGCTTTTAATAGAAGGCTACGAAAAGCAGCCGAACTACCAGTGCAACTACAACCCGCCCTACTACAAAGATTACTTCGAGGCATATGGTTTTAAGGTTTACTTTTACCAACTTACATTCGGCCGCAAAATCATGGGGCCGCTTACCGATAGGTTGCAGGCGAAGGCAGACCTGGTGGCGAAAGACCCCAACTACACGTTTCGCTACCTTCGCAAATCTGAATTTCGCAAACTACCCGGGCTGATAATGAGTGTGTACAACCGCGCGTGGGCCAACCGGGGCGAAATTCCTGAAATGACCGTAGCGCAAGCCCAGCACATTGTTAAACAGATGAAACCAATTATAGACGAGAAGCTGCTTTGGTTTGGATTTTATCAAGATGACCCTGTTATCTTTTTTCTTTCGCTGCCCGAGGTGAACCAGATATTCAAACACCTGAACGGTAGACTGGATTGGTGGGGTAAATTAAAATTTGTTTGGCATAAGTGGAGAGGTACCAACCGCAAAGCCTTTGGCGTTTTGTTTGGTGTTGTGCCCGAACACCAGGGCAAAGGTGTAGATGGCGCCATTATTATGGCTTTTAGAAAACTGATGCAGGAAGATTACCGGCAGTATGATGACTACGAACTCAATTGGATTGGTGATTTTAATCCGAAAATGATTAGAGTGGCCGAACAGATCAATACGGAGGTAGTAAAACGTCATGCCACCTACCGCAAGCTGTTTGATGAGACGAAGGAGTTTAAACGAATGCCCATAATTGGCTAACGTGTTGCTATGGAAGAAGTGGAAGAAACCCGGTCGTCTTTCTTATTTAAGAATTTGCTGAGAGGGCTCTTGTTTTTTGTGGTTATTATTACCGCTTTCATTTTACTGGAAGAATACATTCAGGAAAACTTCGAAGCTCATATCACCGAAATCAGGGCTAACCCCGGAATTCTTTACGGGGTCTTTACCCTTTCTGAAATTGTGTTCGGTATTCTGCCCCCGGAGCTATTCATGATGATCTGGATTCTAGACAACATAGATGTTTGGGGGTTTGTGGTTAACCTGGGCATACTTACCATCATCTCTTATGCCGCGGGCGTTTTGGGTTACTACATTGGCAAGAATTTTTCCAAAACTCCGTTGTACGAACGCATTCGCACTAAATATCTGTTGCAATACGAAAAACAGTTGCGAAAGTACGGTGGCTACCTCGTTTTTGTGGGAGCTGTAACCCCAATTCCATTTTCGGCTATGTGCATGATGGCTGGTTCTGTAAATATGCATTTCAGAACTTTTTTATTGATCTGCATTTCGCGCATTCTGCGCTTCGCAATATACGGCTGGATGGTTTGGAATTTTCCGAACTGGTTCGATATATAACGCTTCGGCCTAAGCTTGCGCCAGCCTGCGCTGCACATCTAGCCGATAGAGCGGACCAACCGGCACCTCGTGCTTCCCGATAAAAAGAGCGTGGGTATTGAATGAATCGATTTTCTTTCGATTTACAATGAAAGAACGGTGCACCCGCAAAAAATCATGCGGGGGAAGCATATCTTCTACGGTGCTAATGGTTTGCTTGGTGATGATGTGGCGATCGTGCAGAATGATTTTCACATAATCCTTCAGGCTTTCTACCATCAGAATTTCACTTACCATTACCTTCACCATTTTTCTGTCTGCCCGGAAATACAAAAAATTATCTGCATCTGCTTCGGGTGTAAAACTTTGATTTGTGGGTGTTTGCGTTACTTTCTGAACGGCTTTCAAAAATCGTTCGAACGAAACAGGCTTCAGCAGAAAATCAACAGCGCTTAATTCAAAGCCATCCCAGGCATAATTTTTATGAGCAGTAGTGAAAATGATTTTGGGCGGAGCGGGTAATGTTTTCACCAACTCAATGCCGCTTAAACGCGGCATTTCAATGTCCAGAAACAATAAGTCTACAGGTTGCTTCTGCAGAAAGGCCAGCGCCTCCCAGGCATCGGCACATTCGCCCGCCAGGTCGAGCAGGGGTGTGTTATGCACATAAGTCTTTACGACTTCGCGTGCCTGGGGCTCATCGTCAACTACCAAACATCTCCACTTCATACGGCTGCTGGTTCAGGTTTGGGCTCGTACACTGCTGCGAAAGCAAGCGGCACCACCAGGTTTACAACAAAAGTATCGTCAGTTTCGGTAAGCTTTAGTTTGTACTGATCGGGATAGAGCAAATCGAGCCGCTTTTGTACATTCTGAAGACCAATGCCTGTGGAGATTTTTAGCGGATCGGGATGGGGCGATTTACCATTCACTAATTGAAAGTGCAGTTGATCTTCGCGCACATCCACAAACACAGAGATCCAGGCTACCTCTGCCTGCTCGCGGATGCCATGTTTAAAACTATTTTCTATGAAAGGCAACAGTAGCAGTGGCGCAATAGAATATTGCTCTGTATCCGATGGCACGCGAATGGAAACGATTTTCAGGGTGTATGATGCCCGCAATAACCTTGTGCATGAAGAAACACTTTACGGCAAACTGTTAAACACTACCAATAAACACGACCGGAAATTCTTAAACAAAAGAATGAAGGAGGCCATCAGCCAGAAAGCCATTGCTTCTAACCGCAGAGCCAATAGAACCAAGAAAGGGTAGAGGCAACTTTAATGACCGGGGTGTCTGAGTAGGATTGGAGCACCCCGCGTCATTATTGTGGTTGCAGCACTGTTTTTTCTGCAGCCACTAACTCAATCTTGTTTCGGCTGAAATACACCGGAAAGTGTTGATCGTTGGCCCACCATTCAAACAAATTTTTGTAGTAAGGGCTATCAGGATTTCCACTTTGGCCGGGCGCATTGGTAAACATAGTTAAATCCCAATCTTTGGTGTCGGCCACCATTCTGAATGTAGCCCCATGCGTTTGATTGTCGGTGTTGCTGGTTACACCCGGTGTAGAGCCGTTTCCACCGCGCGGCAACGGGCCTGCTTCTAGTTTTTGGCGCGTAGAGGTGTTAACCGCGTTACTGAGCGGGTGTTTGATAAGCACATGGTGATACGCGGCCTGTCCATATTGCCATTTTTTCATATCGCCACCTAATTTTTTCTCTAAGTCCGCCACCGCCAACTCGAGGCTTTGAAGCAGAAACTGGTTACGCGCTTCTATGGCGTTGAGGCCAAACCGTGCATCGGCCGTGGTAATCCACTCCAGTAGTTTGGCGAGGGAAACGCTTCGCAAGTATTTCCTGGCATTCTCCGGAACAAACTTTTGAGTAGCCTGCGCGAGCAACTGCCTTTCCCAGGCCACATAGATACCCGCTTCAATGCTGTTTTTGTCGAGCACAAAATTCCAGTTGAGCAATCGCTGCCGGGCTATTTCTGTCTTTGTATGATTGCTTTTGAAAGCAGCTAGAAACGGCACGAGGTTGCGGGCAGGTATGGAGAGGTAATCGTTTTGTAACCGCATCATGTCGGCAAGGGTGTGTTTTTTGCCAGCGCCCAGCACTTCGTTTACTCGGTCGGCACGGAAGCTACTGGCCCAACTCCAGCCTACTGCATTTCTGTGTTCATAATCAAATGGCACCAGGTTTTCGTTGGCGGTAGCCCAGAAACCCTTGCGGGGATTGTAGACATGGGGTAACGATTGGATCGGGAGGTAGCCAGACCATTCATAGCGTCCATCGCCCGGCACCGGCACCAGGCCGCTCCAATTTTTGCGAATGGGTGCAATGCCAACCGTTTGCCAGCCAATGTTGCCTTTGCGGTCGGTCCAGATCATGTTTTCGCCAGGAATGTGACTGAACGTGCACGCCTCGCGAAATTCCTCCCAGGTTTTAGCCTGGTCTATACGCAAGCTTGCCATATACGGTGCGCCTCCCACTTCCATCCATCCGCAGCGCAACGCATAGGCTATGTGGTTTTGGGCGTCAACAAATGTTACCGGGCCATGGCGCGTGTAGGCGTGCTCCACAATAACGTTGGGCATTCCCTTTACCCGGATGGTGTCTTTAATCAACTTCATGTCTTCCCATTGTTGCTGGTATTTGTATTGACGGTGGTTGGCCGGGTTTAATTCATACACATACAAATCTTCGCTGTCGATAGAAAAAACAGTAAGACCCCAGGCACCGAAATCGTTGTGACCAATGGATACGCCCGGTATGGTGGGCTCGCCACCACCCACCACATTCCATCCCGGTGCGTTCAGGTGCACCATATAGCGCAGAGAGGGAGCCGCCAGGGCCCGGTGCGGATCGTTTGCCAACATAGGGAAACCGCTTTGGCTTAGTGATCCGCTCACAATCCAGTTGTTGCTGCCTATGCTTTCGCGTTCGTGCTGCATAACGGCATCGTAATTTTTTTGATCGATGGCCGCCAGTTGCTGGTATTCTTCCCTGTTCTGATTGGCATTCGCCACTAGGTCTTGCGGAGTAAATACCACTGGCTTACGAAACGCATCGTAGAGTTCGGTAACGTCATCGAACAAACGCTGCTTTTGAATCACACCATCCATTTCCAAAACCGGATCGCCCGGCTCGAGCACGTTCAGCTCTTTTACTTTTTCGGCTCCCATCAACGCCACTTGCCTGGCAAGTTGAATTTCTTCGCCAATGTTGCCAAGCAAACCCTGGTGACGTGATATAACCACCTCTGGCAACCAGAGACCTGGCGTGATGCCCAGCAGTTTGAATTCTATAGGCAGAGTTTTTGGGTCGGCTAAGGCTTCGCGTACATAAGCGTTGATGCCGTTGGTGAATGCGGTGATGATTTCTTCTCCTCGCGGATGGTAATGGTTGAATTCCTGGCGCAGGTTACCGCGGAATTGAAATAAACGTGCCCCAATGTCGCGCTTCAACTCTCGTTCGCCCAGAATTTCAGCCAGCGTTCCCGTTGCCTGCCTGCGCCACAATTCGAATTGAAAGAGGCGATCTTTGGCGGCACAGTAGCCCTGTGCAAAAAACAGGTCGTGTTCATTTTTGGCATAGATGTGATTCACCCCATATCGGTCGCGAATAACTTCTACCGGTTCGCGCAACCCTGCAACTTTTAAGTTTTGGCCTGAAGAAACAGTAGCACAAAGAAGGAAAGCAACGATCAATTTCTGCATACGAACGATTTAGGAGGCAACAATTTTTTCCACCGCTTCAATGAATCGATCAAGGTCGCGGGTGGTGGTGTACACGTGGGGGGTTACTCTTACCACACTGATGTTCTCCCAAACGATGGGAACGACATGAATCTGGTATTTACTCATCAGCGCATCGGCAATTTCGTCTGGTTTTAGACCATCTACGCTAAAAGTCCCCAACGCGCATGAATATTCAGGCTTAAGTGATACGTGAATTTTTACGCGTGAACTTTTGGAGATGGCTTCGCACCAATACTTCTTTAAATAGTGAAGTCGTTCTTGTTTTCGCTGCGCACCGATGGCCATGTGAAAGTCGATGGCTTGACCGATGGCTTGCTCTGGTGCGAATGATCGTGTGCCCAGCGCTTCAAATTTTCGGATATCATTGCTCTGTGGTTTGTCGTTGGGAAAGAGCGGCCATGTTTTTTCTATGAGTTCTTTGCGCATGTGCAGCATGCCTGTGCCGAAGGGGGCGCACAGCCACTTGTGCAGGCTGGTACCAAAATAGTCACCATTCAAATCGGAGATTTTGTAGTTGACATGGGCAAAGGAATGGGCGGCATCTACAATGGTGGTGATGCCGCGCTTGCGGGCTTCGGCACAAAGTTTGGCTGCGGGCAGAATCTGGCCCGTCCAGGTAATCAGGTGGGTGATGTGCCAGATTTTGGTGCGCGGGGTGGTGGCCTCTACATAGGCCTTCAAAACCACCTCGTCATTTTCTACTGGCAAATTCAGGTTGATCCAATTGATTTTGATTCCCTCGCGCAATTCGCGTTGTTTCCAGGCATTGATCATGTTGGGATAATCCTGCCGCGTCATCACAATCTCATCGCCTTTTTTCATATCGATGCCCCACGTAAAGGTTCCTAGCGCTTCGGTGGTATTGCGATTTACCGCAATCTCTTCTTCCGACACACCGGCCAGCGCTGCCAGTTTTCTGCGTAGCGGCTCCCTACCTTTATCCAATATCTGCCACATGTAATAGGTGGGCGCCTCGTTGCTCAGGTGGTAGTAACGGTCTACCGCGTCTTGCACCACTTTGGGTTGTGGGCTTACACCGCCATTGTTGAGGTTAAGCAGGTTGGGAGAAACGGTATAGGCCTGCGCCATCTGTGCCCATAAGTCTTCATCGGTTGCAGCGGCCTCAGGCGAAAGTCGGTTCAGTGCCAGTAAGGCCTCGCCCACATTTTCGGCACGGGCTGCCGCCAGCAGAGGCGACAGGCTAAGTGCCCCGGCTGCGCCCAACGATTTTTTGAAAAACGATCTGCGTGTGTTCATGCGGTTGAGGTTGAGAAAGGAAATTACATACAACCTGCCACATTCGCACGGCAAAGTGATAAATGGAGGTAAATGAAGGGGAGAGGAAATTTTAGTTTTCCATGTCGCGCAGTTCAATTTCCAGCGCACGGGTGCTGATGTAGATTTCGTTTAATGAGATGATGAGCGAAAGCATGAGCAACACCAGACTCAAGCCAAATGAAGTGTAGGCCCAAATGGGATAGTTGAAATAGAAAAACAGCATACTGAGCACGCACAAAAAAAAACTTGAGATGCCACCAGCCTGCATTTGTTTGATGAGTGACAGTCTGCGCTTCAGGTTTTTGATTTGCTCCTTGATTACTTCGCGGTCTTCGGGCACCAGGCGGTAGCGTTCGTGCAATTTGCGGATAAGCGAGGCGAGCCCCAGAAAACGATTGGTGTAGGCAAGCATCAGCAGCGTGATGGCCGGAAAAAGCAAAGCCGGGGTGTTGATGGACATCTCCATGTTTTATTCCACTTTTTGTAGTTGCCGTAAAGATTTCGCCAGCCAGCCTGTTACGCCTACTACGGCCAGCGTCATACATCCGCCAAAAATGACTGAGGGCACCACGCCCATCAGGCGGGCCGCCAAACCAGATTCGAAAGATCCGATTTCGTTTGAGGAGCCTATGAAGATATTGTTTACAGCAGAAACACGGCCTTTCATGTTTTCGGGGGTAAGGGTTTGCAGCAAAGTACCTCTGATGATCACGCTGATGCAATCAAAACCACCGCTGGCAATCAGAAAAAAAAGAGAGAGCAAAAAGCTGGTGGACAGGCCAAAGCCGATCATGCAGAAACCAAAACCGGCCACACATGCCAGCAGAATGGCGCCCATATTTTTTTGAATAGGGCGGTGCGCCACATACAAGGCCACCAACAGCGCGCCAATAGAAGGCGAGGAGCGCAACAGACCCAACCCTTGCGGGCCTACATGCAGAATGTCGGACGCGAAGATGGGTAGCAGGGCCACCGCTCCGCCAAACAGCACGGCAAACAAATCCAGCGAGATGGCACCCAGAACAATCTGGTTGGTGAAGACAAACCTGAGCCCAGCCCTGATTTTCTCTACCATGCCCTGGTCTTCCTCGGTTGCTTCGGGCACTGGTCGCGAGGCAATGAACAGTAATAGCGCAAGGCTGCACACGGTAAGCAAAACGTCTACCAGGTAGGCGGTGGTGATGTCGAAAAAGCCAAAGAGAAACCCACCCAGCGCGGGGCCACCGATGGCTGCGGTCTCCCACAAGGTGCTGTTCCACGTAATGGCGTTGGCGTATAAATTGCGCGGAACCAATTGGGGCATAAACGCAAACAAAGCCGGTGTTAAAAAACCCCTGGCAATACCGCTGATGAAGATGACTGAGTAGATGGCAATTGCTCCGTAGTTCAGCAGAAAGCGGCCGGGCTCCAGGGTAAAGAACAGCAGTGCCGAGGAGCAGAACAACAAGGTGGTTATGCAAAACACGATGATTTTTTTTCGGTTCACCACATCGGCCAAGTGGCCGGCATACAACGACACGGCAATAGACGGAATGGCTTCCGTTAAACCAATGAGGCCCAGCGCCAGCGGATCTTTGGTAAGTTCATACACCTGCCAGCCTACAACCACTGCCTGAATCTGGATGGCAAGTGTGGCGGTGAAGCGGGTGATAATAAAAAGTCTGAAATCCGGAATTTTCAGGGCGGCATAGGGATCGATAGAGGCGCTCATAGCGAGAGGTGAGTAGTGATGGCATTGATTGCCAATTGAAGACGCGCTTCACGGGTGCCTTTTATTTCCACAAAAGGTGTGGACTGCCTTTTCATTTCGTTCAGATAAATTTCAAAAAGTGTTTCGCGCTTGTGTGGATGTTCGCGTAATGGATCGTGCTGCCACGGAATGTCTATGTAAGTAAGCAAATACAAATCGTACTTAGAGGCCTGAATCAAGTCCAGGATTTCTTTGTCGCAGTTACCGTACTTGAATTCACTCCACACTTTTATCACAATCAGGTTTGTATCGCAAATCAACAGGCGGTTGGCATCGCGGGCCCATTCTTGTTCCAGCCGCAATTGGCCGTGCGCAATTTTCAGCAGATCGCTTTGTGCATACGGTCTGCCCAGCTTGTCGAGGTACGCGCGGGCATATTCCGCCACCCAGGCGGTTTGGTAGTGGGCAGCCAGTTGTTGAGATAGTTCGGTTTTGCCGGTACATTCGGGCCCCAGCACACAAACCTTTAGTAGCATAGATGTGGGGCCGGGCGAACTCATAATTTCTATCACTGCAAATAAAAATGAAACTGCTGAGTTTTCTGAAAGCTATGCCGGAATAGTGTTTTAAATAATTACCCGGAACCTTATCTTTCGCTATTTATGAACAGAAGAGAGGCGTTAAAACACCTCGGTTTGGGAATTTCTGTGGGTGCCGTGGGAAGTTCCCTTTTGGCGAGTTGTAAGAAAGATGACCCTGGGCCGGAAGTGCCATACAATGGCACCGTAGCAATTATTGGTGCAGGTGCAGCCGGCTTGTACGCGGCTGATATCCTTACATCCAAAGGCATCAGCGTGGTGGTGCTGGAAGCAACCGACCGAATTGGTGGCCGGCTGAAGTCGTTGCGCAATATTAAAACACCAACGGATGCGCTTTTGTTTCCGGTAATTCCAGACGACCCCAGTGCCCCTATTTCAACCGCTGACTTTCCCGTTGAATTAGGCGCAGAAAGTTTCGAGGGCCTTGACTCGGCTTGGGGCAAAATTGTAACGAACCTTAACCTCAACACCATAGACCTGAGCGTTGCCAACCACCGCTATGTGATGGATGGCGTGGTGCGGCCAGGTGCAGACTGGCAGGCTGATAGTGATTTTGTGGCCGCGCAGAATTTTGTTTCTAACCTAAAAACGTTAACCGGTGCGCAATCCATCAGGCAGGCGGCCAACGGCATAGCCGAAAGGGCACAAGGCCTGGTGAATGCACAGGTTGGTAACTACTATGGAACCAATAGCGAACGGTTGGGTGCTGGTGCCCTGGCCGAAGACCTGTCTGCCATTACCCATGACCGAACCCTGCTGGCGTTGAAGAACAACCCGATGCAAGACGTGCTGATTTCGCGATTTGCTAATGTGGTACCCCTGGTTCAACTGAATAAACCCGTCAAGACCATCCGGCACTCAGCCAGCGTAGTAACCCTCGATTTGGAGGATGGTACTCAACTGGAAGTGAATAAAGTGATTGTAACGGTGCCCCTTGCCATCTTGAAGAACGGCATTACCTTTTCGCCCGCCTTGCCGGGCGCTAAAACTACGGCCATGGCAAAATTTGACATGGACGCCTCCGTTCGGGTAATTCTGGATTTCAAGAAAAATTTATGGGGTGAAGAAGCCGGATTTATCTGGGGAGGTGCCACCGCGCCACAGTACTTCAACGGTGGGCTAACGCGTAGCGAGTTTTACCGCACACTTTCTGTTACCGTTAATGGGCCAAAGGCGGAAGCGCTTTCGGCCAAAGGAAAGGATATGATTGCCGACTTGTTAATGGAACTGGATGGTCTTTATGATAATCAGGCCACGGGGTTTATACGCAAAAGCCTGGTTACAAACGAAATGATGTACATCATCCAGGATTGGTCGAAAGAGCCGTATATAAAAGGCGGTTACGCCTACCCCAAACCCAATGCTACGCAGGCCGATCGGGGCATCATAAGCCAGCCGGTAAACAACTCGTTGTTTTTTGCCGGAGAGGTAACCGATACGTTGGGCGATGCCGGCACGCTAAACGGTGCCCTTAACTCTGCCGAGCGTGCAGCCAATGAAGTAATTGAGGCCATACTGGCAGAAAACGGAGGCTAAGCCTTCTGTTGCCGAAACTCTTTGAAGCGCCTGATCATAGCCAGGGTGAACCCGATCATCAGCACCCCGGTACCCAGCCACAACACATTGATAAGCGGAAACTCTTTGGCTTTTATAACTACCCAATCTTTTTGGCGTGTATTCAGGCCCAAAGAAAACTCGTTGGTCTCGGGGTGAATGTTCAGCAGTGTAATGCGTATGCCCAGATCGTTAATATCATCTGCCAGACGGCCTACCTGCGAGCGGTCTTTGATGAGGAAAATGGGCTCGGCAAAATAAGAATCTCGTTCGCCTTCTACCCGTATGCGGGCCGTAACGCCCACATCTTCTGCATTCAGGCGGAAGCCTTGTATGTCTTCAATGCGTTTCACTTCCTCCAGCACGGCCACATAGTCGTTTACAAAAAACTGCTGACCGATGCGTACGCGCATTTCCTCCATTTCACTCCACTCGTGCTCTGCCTCGGGGTTCATCGGCAACGACACGTGCGTGTATAGATCGCGGCCCAGGTCATTCTTGATGTCCGGAGAGGCAATGAACCCCCCCATGGACGGATTGATCTGCACGCGCGGGAAAAGTGTTGCTGCGACCTTGCCATTTTTGCGCAGTTCAATTTCGTAGAAAGTATTTTCGGGATATATCTCGAATGTGTCTTTGGCCGAATACAACTTTTCGCCCCGGTAGATCAGATCGCGGTTGGCTACCACTTTAAAGGGATCTGCTGTAAGGTCCACATCGTTTTTCTTAACGTAGCCCCTTTTGTGGCGCGGCTCCAACCGTTCGCCCAGGTATTCAATTTCATAATCGGCCATGGTGCGGGGTTCGTTGATGAACAACAGCAGGTTGTCGCGATTAAATTCGGTGCCCAACTCTTTGCTGATCAGCAGGCCGTTGTTGTTAAGCGAAACTATTTTGGAATAACCCGCGGAGAAAAGAATACCCAGCAACATCAGGCCCACCCCTATGTGGGCAAGGGCACCACCCGAAAGTGCCGGATTGGCCCGCACCACAGAGAAAAGAATTTTCAGGTTCGACACCACGATGTAGATGCCTGCCAGCGTTAGCAACAGGTAGGCAGGCGTGTACACCCGCGCAATGGAAATGACGATGGCAAAAACGATGAGGGTAAGAAGCGCTACCGGCACCACCTCTTTCTTGGCCGATTCTTTGTCCATTTTGCGCCACCAGAAAAACTGGCCTGTGCCAGAGATAAGCGCCACCAACACCCCAAACCAAAGCTGAAACCTGGAATAGAAGTTAATCTGATCGGCCGGAGGTGCCATGTTAGATTGGCCCCCGAGTAGGGCAACCACTTTGTTGTATACCGGTATGGAGGTGGGCACCAGCACCTGAAAGCCCATGAGGCAAAGGGTGGTTACACCCAAAAAGATCCAGAACTCGCGCGAGTAGGTGGCCACCTCTTTTTGCGAGGTAGGAATTTGTTTCCAGCGGAGGGCAAGCAGCACCACAGAAGCTACCGTGAAAAAGAGCAGGTAGATCAGCAATTGTCCGGAAAGGCCCAGATCGGTGAAGGAATGAACGGAGGCATCGCCTAAGATGCCGCTGCGGGTAAGGAAGGTGGAATACAATATCAACACAAACACCGCAATCACCAGGATAATGGAAGTTTTTAAGGCGGTATGGCTGTTTTTGTAGGTGATCATGGTATGGATGGAGGCGATCACAATCAGCCAGGGAACGTATACCGCATTTTCTACAGGATCCCAATTCCAATAACCACCAAAATTCAGCGTTTCGTACGCCCAGTAGCCACCCATGAGGATGCCCAGTCCTAAAACGGCTCCGGCAAACAGCGCCCAAGGTAAAGCAGGCTTAATCCATTCCGAATACCTTCTTTGCCAAAGGCCGGCCAGGCAAAACGCAAAAGGTACCAGCGTGGCTGCGAAGCCCAGGAAGAGCGTGGGTGGGTGAATCACCATCCAATAGTTCTGAAGCAAGGGGTTGAGCCCGTTGCCATCTTTCGGCACAAAATCGGGTTGTAGCTGAAAGATGGGGTCATCGATGGCATCGCGCAGTAGAATGAAGGGAGAACTGCCTAGTTTGATGTTTAGGTAGGGGATGACCACGCCCAAGATCATGGAAGCCAGAAAACCCTGCACCAAGGCAAAAATCACCATTACCGGGGCTTCCCACTGCCGTTGGGTGTAAATCAGAAAAACCCCCAACAAGGCTTGCCAAAACATCCAGAGCAGAAAGCTTCCCTCCTGGCCCTCCCAGAAACAGGAAATCATGTATTGCCCGGGCAGGTGCAGCGAAGAGTGGCTGTAAGCGTAATGGTATTCAAAGTAATGGTTGTAGATAATGATAAACAGCGAGGCTACAATACCGATAACCGACCCCGTGTGGATGAGGAAGAACGTGCGGCCGTTTTTGAGCCAGGTATTTTGTTGTTGCAAATCGTTGGCCTTGCGGGCCTTCAGATAAGCAAAAGCGCTTACAAACGAGGTTACAAAAGACGTGATAACGAACAGGTGCCCGACATCACCAATCAGATAATGCATTTCTATGAATTCTTTTTTGAGATTAAACGCCTGCCTTCAATTCACCCTCCTGGTATTTGGAAGGGCACTTCAGCAAAATTTTGTTGGCCACAAAAAGGTTATTTTGATAGTGACCTATCACTACCACTTTTTCTGATCGCGTAAAGTCGGGAGGCATAGGCTCGTTGTAGAAAACCTTCTGTTCTTTTCCGTTGTCATCTACCATCAGGAAACTAAAAGACACTTTGTCTTCGCCCGGCTCAATGCCTACCACCGTTCCGGAGTTGTCCTTTTTCAGCTCGCCTACTACGTGGATCGATTTGGTATTTCCGTTAGAAGCCAATTGGAAGGCTTCATCGAATGAAACATAGGTGCTGGCATCGCCTGCGGTAGAGACTATGATGGTAATGGCAGCGCCAATAACCAGTATGGCAATCAGGTACGACTTCTTCATTTTCCCCTCCTTTTGATGGGGCAAAGGTACACCAAAAACCCATTTCAGCGGTGCCAACAGGGCTTGTTAACAAGTCGTTTAAGGTTTTTCAGAGAGCTTTTTTTCCAGCCGCGAGAGCTTTTTGTCTACAAAAACCAAATAACCGATCAGGCCGGCCAGAATCAGCAGCAAGATGGCCACCACCACATAAATTTTGCCTTCCGCACGCAAGCCATCGGCCATGGCTACTTCAGACTGTGCGTTGCCGGAAAGGGTGATGATCAGACAGATGGAAAGGAGAAGGAAGCGCATGGTTAAAACAGGTCTTTGTCGAACATTTTTTCTTCCAGCAGCCGGGCTCTGATTCTGAGGGAAACAATCCAGATGCCCAGTAAAATCCAACCGATAACGGCAGGGTAAAAAACCAGTCGCATCTGGCTATCCAGGTCGTACATGTTGAAGCCCGGGTTGCCTCCGCTGCCAGGGTGCATGGAGCTGGTCATGCGGGGGATGATGAAAATCAGTGGCACCATGGCCGCAAAGGCGAAGATGTTGTAAACCGCGCTGAGGCGGGCGCGTTGTTCTTCATTTTCCAGGGAGCCGCGTAGCACGAAGTAGGCCAGGTATACCAACAGCGCGATGGCGGCACCGTTTTGTTTGGGGTCGCCATGCCAGGGCGAGCCCCAGGTGTAATTAGCCCAAATCATTCCGGTAAAAATGCCGAGCAGGCCAAATACCAGGCCCACGTTGGCAAATTCTGAAGAGATCAGGTCGGTCTGGGGGTTGGGGTTGCGAAGGTACCGAATGGCATAGATGGTGGACACCAGAAACAAAACCACCATGCCAAACCACATGGGCACATGAAAGTAGAGGGCACGAATGGTTTCATTCACAATGTTGAGACGGGGCACGGGCAGCAGCAGACCACCCACCACTGTGTAAACCAGTAATACCACCGCCAAAAATTTCCACCAGTTCTTCTTCATTGGAGTGTAAAATGGCCTGCCCAAAGGCTTAGCTGCGCCAAATATAGGGGAAGAGGAGGTAAGAAACGGCCGCTATCAGCCCATTGATGGCAATAAGCGTAAAAATATCACGCTGGCTGGCGGCCCACTCCAGGCCATCAATACAGTTTTTGGTAATTTTAATGGATAGCAGCAGTACCGAAATCACTACCGGAAAACCGAGTATGGCCATCAGAACATTGCTGTTGTTAGCCTTTGAAGCAATACCCGAAAGCAGGGTGAGTGAACTGGCGAAGCCAAAGGAAGCTAATAAAAGTGTGGCTAAAAACAGTGAGAGTTCTTCTATTGGATTATTGAGCAGCAGAGCAAACAGAACGAACCCCGTTGCCGCCAGCAGCGAGCACAGCAAGAAGTTGTACAAAATCTTGGCAAGAAGGACAGCATGAGGGCTGGCGATTGAGTACAGATAGATATCCGCTCCCTTTTTTTCACCGATAAAGCTTTTGGCAACTGCATTCACGGCTGTAAACAACAGGGTAATCCAGAAGAGTGCACTCCAAACCAGGGGTGTAATCTGGTTTTGCTTTAGGCTGAAGGTAAGGTAACTGATGAAGGCCGTGCTAAAAAGATACAGGGCCAGTCCAGCCACCACCGATTTGCGCCTGAGTTCGAGCGTAAGGTCTTTTGCGAAGAGGGCAATTATCATTTTAGACGAGTGCAGCCAGGTATTTGTTGAATTCGCGTAAGGCCACTATCAGGTAGCCCAGGCCAATGGCAATTAAAATGGCTTGTGCCAGCATTTTGGGCAAACTGGCGCTGGCCGGTTGGCTGAATTCGGTAAAGCCATCAATTACTTCGAAGTCGGGCTGAATGTACAGTTGGCGTTCCACCAGCTGCAGTTCATTGTACAGGGCCAAATCTTGGTTGTACACCTCGATCGGGTTGGTAACAGAACGGTCGCTTAAAATCACATTGTTAGACCCCTGGCGCGGCTGTTCGGCCATGGTTTTGTAGTTAGCATAAATCACTCCTTTCAGGCTATCCAATTTCTTTAACTCGTCTTGCAGTTTATTCTTCTTTTCCAGCAGCGTTTGTTTGTTGATTTCTATTCTTTTCTTGATGTACTCGTTATCGCGAATGTAGTTCACCAGCGAGTTTTGCAGGCTCGAAATAACAGCCGGATTATAAGTTCTTACTTTTAGCTCGAAGGCATGCCGATTTTCTATTTCAATGCGCTTGATCACCTGGTCGATCACTTTTGCGTTCTTCGCGTTTTCCTGGGCGCTCTTAAGCTGCTCTTTTAGTACCTCTAACTCAATCAGGTCGGTTTCGGCTACAAAGGGCCTGGCTTCAAACTTGGCAATATTGTCGGCAAGGGTGTCTGCTATGTGTAGGGCCCTGGCCAGGCCAGAGGCATTCTCTTCCTTGGCAAGGAGATTCAGTTTTTCGATGGTATTGTCTACGATGCGCTTGTTTAAGTAGTTGGAACTGAGAATCATAGTAGATTCATAGAATTTCTTTTTCAACAGAAATCCGTAGGCAATGGTCAACCCCGCCACCACAACAGTGGCTGCAAGAAAAATGGATTTGTTTTCAATAGGAACCTTTCGGATCAGTGCTAAAAACCGCACTAATCCCAAGCCGATGCCCCGGAAGAAGTCACCAATTTTGGCAAACAGTTGTCCCAAATCAATTTCATCGGACTGAACAGGCTTTTGCTGGGTTTCCATCAATTCTGAAGTTTAGTTGTTACTTTTGTGCCCCAAAAGTAGCACGAGAACCAATAATAATTGGTGTGCCTGCTTCAACTTATCAAGCAAAAGCACGTTTTCATGGACAAAATTGGAATTATTGGATTAGGATACGTTGGACTTCCTTTGGCCGTAGAATTTGGCAAGGTGATGGAGGTGATTGGTTTCGATATCAACCAGGAACGCATTCATGAACTGAAAAGGAACCATGATCGCACCAAAGAGGTGGAACCCGATGAATTGGCCAAAGCAAAGGGGCTGAGTTATAGTTTCGACCTCAATGACCTGAGGGGGGTTAATTATTTTATCGTCACCGTTCCCACCCCGGTAGACGAGTTTAAGAAGCCTGACCTTACCCCCCTGGTAAAGGCAAGTGAAACGGTGGGCAAAGTGTTGAAGAAAGGTGACATCGTTATATACGAATCAACCGTTTACCCGGGCTGCACAGAGGAGGTTTGCATCCCCGTTCTTGAAAGAGTTAGTGGCCTGAAGTTTAACGTTGATTTTTTTGCAGGGTACTCTCCCGAACGGATTAACCCTGGCGACAAGCTTCACCGGGTTACGACCATCAAAAAAGTGACCAGTGGTAGTAATCCAGAGGTGGCCGAGAAAGTAGATCAGCTATACAAAAAGATCATTACGGCCGGCACCCACAAAGCTTCCAGCATTAAGGTTGCTGAAGCGGCAAAAGTAATTGAGAACTCCCAGCGCGATTTGAATATTGCTTTCGTTAACGAGTTGGCACTGATCTTCGAGCGGGTGGGCATTGATACCCACGAGGTGCTCGAGGCAGCCGGCACCAAATGGAATTTTCTGCCCTTCAAGCCAGGGCTCGTGGGCGGGCACTGCATTGGTGTAGATCCGTATTACCTTACCCACAAAGCCGAGAGCCTGGGTTACACTCCTCAGGTGATACTGTCCGGCAGAAGAATCAACGACAATATGGGCATACATATTGCCAATGCCGTAATCAAGCTCATGGCTCAAAACGATTTGCCCATCAACAAAGCCGATGTGCTTGTTTTGGGGATTACCTTCAAAGAAAACTGTCCCGACATCAGGAATAGCAAAGTAGTGGATGTAATCCGCGAGCTTCAGAGTTTTGGAACAAACGTTCACGTTTACGATCCGCAAGCAGATGGCGAAGAGGTAAAGCATGAGTACGGCCTTTCGTTGATTGAGAAGCCGAACAAAAAATACCACGCCATTGTAATGGCTGTTGGGCATGAAGAGTTCAAGTTGTTGGATTGGGATGCCATACGCTACGATAAAACGGTGGTGTACGATGTAAAGGGCACCCTTGAGCGGATGCTGGTTACCGCAAGATTATAGTTAAATGGGAGGGAAAATTTTGGTTACTGGCGGTGCAGGCTACATTGGTGCGCATACCGCATATGCTCTATTTCAGGCAGGGTATACCCCCGTTATACTCGATAATTTTTCCCGAAGCGATGATACGTTGATTCAGGGCTTGGGTAAACTAATGGGGCAAGCGCCTATGGTTTTTAAGGGTAGTTGTACAGATGCGCCTTTTCTTGAAGCCATTTTTTCGCAACACCAGATAGACGGGGTTATGCACTTTGCCGCTTTTAAAGCAGTTGGCGAATCTGTTGAGAAACCATTGTTGTACTACCGCAACAATCTTGAATCCCTTACCACCTTGCTACAGGTAATGGGCACCCACCAGGTAAAGGATTTCATCTTCTCTTCATCATGCACCGTATACGGCCAGCCCGAACGAGTACCCGTAACCGAGGACGCTCCATTCAAGCGGGCGGAGTCGCCCTATGGAGCCACAAAACAAATGTGCGAGCGCATACTGGAAGATGTTTATCCCCTGGGCTTCCGCGTCATTTCTTTGCGCTATTTTAATCCTATAGGTGCTCATCCATCTGCATGGTTAGGCGAAATACCCATTGGGGCCCCCAATAACCTGGTGCCATACATTACTCAAACCGCCATTGGCAAAAGACAAAAGCTCGTGGTATTTGGGAATGACTATAACACACCCGATGGATCGAACGTGCGGGATTTTATCCATGTGGTAGACCTGGCCAATGCCCACGTAAAAGCACTTGCCTTGCTGAAAAAACAGACGGGTAGTTCATACTACGATGTTTTTAACTTAGGAACAGGGGTAGGTGTGTCCGTATTGGAATTAGTGAACAAGTTTCAGGAAGTAACAGGCGTACGCCTGAATTGGGAGATGGGCCCCCGCAGGCCGGGAGATGTGGAAATTACTTATGCCGACCCGGCCAAAGCAAATAATGTGATGGGGTGGCGAACAGAACATTCGATAGAAGATGCCCTCCGCGATGCTTGGCGTTGGGAGCAAAAGTTGGCAGGGCTTCCATTTTCATAGGTACTAAAACCAAACAGGTAATGAACAAGATTGTGATGGTAGACCTGCAGTCGCAATATCTCAGGATAAAGCCGGAGGTAGATGCTGCGATTCAGCGTGTTTTAAATGCAACGAATTTCATTCAGGGACCCGAGGTTAAACAATTTGCGGGTGCCCTAAAAGCACATGTAGGCACAGAGGCTGTTATACCTTGTGCCAACGGCACAGATGCGCTTCAGATCGCCATGATGGCCCTCGACCTAAAACCCGGAGATGAGGTGATTTTGCCTGTGCACACTTATGTGGCCACTGCAGAAGTAATTGCATTACTCCGGCTCAAGCCAGTATTTGTTGATGTGTTTGAAGACACCTTCAATATCGATCATTCGCAAATTGAAAGTAAAATCACCGAACATACTAAAGCCATCGTACCGGTTCATTTGTATGGTCAATGTGCCGACATGGAGCCGGTTTTAGCGCTGGCAAAAAAATATAACCTTCACGTAATCGAAGACGCAGCTCAGGCACTTGGTGCAGCGTATACCTTCAGCAATGGCTTGGTTAAACAGGCGGGTACTATGGGTATAGTTGGCACCACTTCCTTCTTCCCCTCTAAAAATCTTGGATGTTATGGAGACGGTGGCGCCATTTTTACCGGAGCGTTGGATGTGGCAGAGAAACTTCATATGATTGCCAACCACGGCCAGCGGGTAAAATACCACCACGACATTATTGGTGTAAACAGTCGTCTCGATACATTACAAGCGGCCATCCTGCATGTAAAGCTAAAGTATCTAAACGACTATACGAATCGCAGAAACCAGGTGGCTGCTTTTTACGATCAACACCTTTCAGAATTGAAACAAGTGCACATTCCTAAACGGACGCCTCACTCAACTCATGTATTTCATCAGTATACTTTACGGGTTGAACGCAGGGATGAACTAAAGATTTTCTTGGAGGAAAGAGGAATTCCCACCATGATCTATTACCCGGTACCCTTGCATTTGCAGAAGGCCTATAGTCAGCCGGAGTATGGTGTGGGTGCATTCCCCATCTCAGAAAAACTTTCTAAAACAGTCATTTCACTCCCCATTCATACAGAAATGAATGAAGAACAACTAACGTATATTTGCAGCGCCATTAAGGAATTTTACCAATGAAACCGGATCAAGCTTTTTACGCCCATCCCACGGCAGTGATTGATGAAGGGTGCCAAATTGGTAAAGGCACCAAAATTTGGCATTTTAGCCACATTATGCCCCACTGTAAAATTGGTGAAAACTGTAACATCGGTCAAAACGTGGTGATTTCGCCAGACGTGGTGTTAGGAAATAACGTGAAGGTGCAAAACAACGTATCCATTTATACAGGTGTTATCTGCGAAGACGATGTTTTTTTGGGTCCGTCTATGGTTTTTACCAACGTTATCAACCCGCGGAGCGCAGTTAACCGGAAAAATCAATATGCCAAAACAGTGGTAAAAAAAGGAGCTTCCATTGGCGCCAACGCTACCATTGTGTGCGGACATGATGTTGGCAAATATGCTTTTATCGGAGCAGGGGCGGTTGTTACAAAGAATGTTCCTGATTATGCGTTGGTTGTTGGAAATCCGGCTCGGCAGACGGGGTGGATGAGCGAGTATGGACATAAATTGAAGTTTGACGCCAACGGTTTGGCTGTTTGCAGCGAGAGTGGCGAGCGGTATGAGTTAAAGAACGGAACCGTAACCAAAATATGAGCCACACCAGGGTACCACCCACATCTAATACGGAGTGGTTCTCAACAGGCGAACTTCATCTGACCACGAATAAAAATGAATACTAGATGAAAAATTTTGCACTTATCGGTGCGGCTGGTTTTATAGCACCCCGCCACCTCAAAGCAATTAAAGACACCGGCAACAACCTGGTAGCTGCGCTCGATAAATTCGACAGTGTAGGGATAATGGATAGCTATTTTCCCAACGCTGATTTTTTTACCGAGTTTGAGCGATTCGACAGGCACATCGAAAAATTAAAAAGAAATGGGGTGCGGTTAGATTATACCAGTATTTGCTCGCCCAACTACCTGCACGACTCACACATCCGATTTGCCCTACGCCATGGGGCAGATGCAATATGCGAAAAACCACTCGTGCTAAACCCCTGGAACGTTGACGCCTTGGCCGAGTTAGAGGCGGAAACAGGTAAGAGAGTTTTTACCATCCTTCAACTCAGGCTGCATCCAAGCATCATTGCACTCCGCGAAAAAGTGCTCAATAGCCCTAAAGACAAAATATATGACGTGGAGTTGAAATATATTACTTCGCGCGGGAATTGGTATCACATCAGTTGGAAAGGAGACGTGTCTAAGTCAGGTGGTATTGCTACCAATATTGGTGTGCATTTTTTCGACATGCTCACATGGGTGTTTGGGCCCGTTCAAGTAGTAGAAGTAGAATCGTTACAGAACGACTCTGCCATGGGCTACCTGGGGTTGGAGAGGGCCAGGGTAAGATGGAGCCTTAGCATCAATTACGATCATATACCTGACGAAGTAAAGCGCGCGGGGAAAAGAACCTATCGTACATTAAAGACAGATGGTGAAGAAATTGAGTTTAGCGATGGATTTACTGAATTGCACACCAGAAGTTACGAACAGATATTAGCAGGCAACGGTTTTGGTCTGGCCGAGGCAAGGCCTTCCATCGAATTGGTGCATGCCATTAGAAATGCAAAAGTGAAAAAGTAAACAGTGTGTTGTAACCCACTTCGCCATGTCAATAAAAAAAATAATTAAGAACATTCCCATTGTTGGAGGGTGGATTGTCAACCTCAAAAGATTTGCCCAATACAAATTAGACAGGGGTTTCCAGGGTTCTAAGACTTATTGGGAGGAAAGATATGCGCAAGGTGGTAATTCAGGTGCGGGCTCTTACGGGCGTTTGGCCAACTTCAAAACGCAAATACTGACCGCTTTTCTTCAAGAAAATAATATTGGCAGTGTAGTTGAATTTGGCTGTGGCGATGGAAATCAGCTATCGATGATACCCTACAGGGAGTATGTAGGTTTAGACGTATCGCGCTCGGTTATTTTAAGATGCGCAGAACGGTTCCGTGCAGATAATTCTAAAAGTTTTTTCTTGTTTGATCCGATGGCGTTTTGCGACAGGGGGGGATATTTCAAGCATGATATGGCACTTTCATTAGATGTTATTTATCATATTATTGAAGACGATATTTTTGAAAAATATATGCAGCATGTGTTTGCCAGTGCCCGAAGGTTTGTGGTTCTGTATTCCACAGACTACAATTCCATGCAAATGAAACACGTGAAGCATCGCGAGGTAACCCGATGGGTAAATAAAAACATTCCGGACTGGACACTTGAAAAAGTGATCGATAATCCATTTCCGTATTCGGAATCTGATCCAGACAACACCTCTGATGCAAAGTTTATTTTCTTTTCGAAGAAGGCTTAGTTGTTCAGTAATATGAAAGGCTTGTGAAACACATACTCGTTATTTTTGGAACCCGGCCGGAGGCGATTAAGATGGCACCCGTTGTGCATGCGCTAAAGAAACAAAAAAATATCAGAACGGCCGTTTGTGTTACAGCGCAGCACCGCCAGATGCTTGATCAGGTTTTGGATTTTTTTGAAATCGTGCCCGAGTACGATCTCAACCTCATGACGGCCAACCAAACCCTCACCTCATTAAGTTCTACTATGCTTTTAGCGATGAAAGAGGTGCTGGACGATTTTAAGCCAGATTGGGTCTTGGTTCATGGAGATACCACCACGTCTTTCATCGCTTCGTTGGCTGCTTTCTATGCTGGCGCTCGGGTGTGCCATGTAGAGGCGGGTTTGAGAACCTACAATAAAACAGCTCCCTTTCCGGAAGAAATAAACCGACAACTCACAGCAAGGATTGCAGATGTGCACTTTGCACCAACGGTAAAGGCAAAATCCAACTTAGTGGCGGAGAATATTCCCCCAGAAACAGTTTTGGTAACGGGCAACACGGTTATAGACGCATTGTTTCTGGGCCTGCAAAAGATTGATCATGCCACGGACCTAAACATTGAAAAACTAAAAACATCAATCCCCACAGACAAACCTTTCATTCTGGTAACGGGGCATAGAAGAGAGAACTTCGGAGACAAATTCAATCAAATTTGCCTGGCTTTGAAAGACATTGCACAAACCGGCAAAGCCAATATTGTGTATCCCGTCCATTTGAACCCCAAAGTGCAAGATCCTGTTCAATCAATTCTTGGCGGGCAACCCAATGTTTACTTAGTAGAACCGCAGCCCTATCCAACCTTTATTTGGTTATTAAGGGCGTGCTACCTGGCCATTACAGACAGTGGGGGTGTGCAAGAAGAAGCCCCCAGCCTTGGAAAGCCGGTGTTGGTACTTAGAGAGGTAACAGAACGCCCCGAAGCCGTAGAGGCAGGCACCGTCATCATAGTGGGTACCGACCGGCAGCAAATCGTTCGCCAGACGATGCAACTACTTGACGACAAAAATATGTACGACCAGATGAGCCGGGCGCATAACCCGTATGGCGATGGTAACGCCAGTGCTCGCATAGTAGAATATCTGAATGCCTTATGACCAAAAAGAAACCGCAGCTAGTTGTATTCAATAATAATTACCCAAGAGAAAATAACCGGTATGCGGACGTTTTTGTACACTCGCGCCTAAAGTACTATGCAAACTTTTTTAATGTAAACGTGGTCGGTTGGAATAAACGCACCGGCATATATTCTTTTACATACGAAGGGATACACGTAGACATGGTAGATAAGGCCGACCTGTTAGTTGAAAAAATTTTTTCGTATAAACCCGATGTTTTAGCTTTTCACTTTGTTGAAGGCTGGCAATACAGAAGCATCATTAAACCGTTTAAAGGGCCGAGTTTAATCTGGATACACGGAGGCGAAGCGCTGGGCTGGTACAGGCGACTTTTCATGTTCAGGCTTAATAATCCAATACCCTTCATCAGGTATGTTGCAAGAAACACCATTCAAATGTTTCAGATGCATCAGTTGATAACCTACTCCAATTTAAACCCCAGGGTTAAATTGATCTTTGTATCGAAGTGGATGAAGGGCATCACAGAATTAGACACGCTCTCCCAATCCAGGAATTTTCGTATTATTCCCAACCCTATAGACGGAAAATTATTTCAATACCGTAAAAAAGACCCGCAACAGAGAACAAAAATACTATTAATCAGATCCTTCGAGTCGAAGAAGTATGCAAATGATCTGGCTATAGATGCGATTCTGCAATTGAGCAAGTATCCCTTTTTTAACGAGTTGAGTTTTTCCATTTATGGCGTTGGCCGTTACTATAAGCGGTTAACAAAAAAGATAGCGCATTTTAAGAACGTTTCTCTACACAATACCTTTTTGGAAAATAAAGACATACCTGCGGTACACGCGGAGCACGGAATTTTTTTGTGCCCCACACGGCAGGATGCCCAGGGTGTATCCATGTGCGAAGCAATGTCGAGCGGCCTGGTGCCGATAAGTTCGCGAAACACAGCCATACCCGAGTTTCTTGAACAGAATGTTACAGGGATCATGACAACATCCCCGGCCGAAATAGCAGAAGCCATTGCTAAACTCTATGCTAACCCCGATCAGTTTTTATCGATATCGGAGGCGGCTGCCAATCGTATTCAGCAAATCAGTGGTACCGATAGCGTGGTTTCAAGAGAAATAGAATTGATACAGACCAGCGTGAGTAGTGTTCGGTAACTCACTGTAATTTCATGAAATCGCCATTTCGACTCTTTTTTCAGTTTTCGTTAGGAACCTGGGCCAGTGCAGTATTAAATGTATTAACGCTCCCGGTTATTACGTGGCTGATCTCTCCGGAGGAATTTGGCCGGGCCGCTATGTTCTTGTTGGCTTATAACCTTTTGCTGGTAGTTATTACACTGGGCCAAGACCAATCCTACATTCGGTTTTACAACGAAATTCCAGAAGAGCACAGAGCCTTAATTTTTGGAAGAACCTTATTGCCCATTTTTTTCGCCTGGTTGGTGGTTGTGGCATTTGTTGAATTGTTTTCGGCAGACGTTTCGCGGCTACTATTCGAAGAGCCAAAGCCAAACCTTATTCACCTATTTTGTATCACTCTTCTTTTGGGTGTTTTAAACCGGTTTGGGCAATTGATTTTGCGAATGAAAGGTAAGGCGGTATTATACTCGGTTATTCAACTACTGGTGGTAGCCACAAACATGGCGGTAACAATAGCCTATGCTACATGGATTACTAAAAGCTTTGATGCTGTGATTGCAGGGTTTTCTGCGTCTCTGGCGGCCGGGGCGTTAGGTGGCTTTATTTTGGAAAGAGCAGAATGGCGAAGTTTATTTTCTATACCGAAGCATGCGCAGTTACCTTCGGCCCGCAAAATATTTGTCTACGGCCTGCCATTTACGCCTACTTTTCTGATTGACTGGGGATTTCAAGGAGCGGAGAGAGCCTTTCTTCGGGTGTATGCCACTTTCAGTGAAATTGGCATTTACTCGATGGCCTCACGCCTGAGTTCTTCTCTCAGCGTTGTTCAAACGGGTTTCAATGCTTTTTGGTCTCCCTACGTATTCAACCGATTTAATCAAGATCCGGAAGATAACGCTTTTTACAAACAGGCGTTTGATTTCATAGTGGCCGGATTTTCCGGGCTGATACTCCTTGTTTTGCTTGCAAAAGATTTACTACACTTTATTCTTGGGCAGGAGTACGCGGCCAGCATCAACTTATTTATTCTTTTACTTTTAGTGCCTTTCTTCTCCACACTTTCCGAGGTAACCAGCGTAGGAATCAATTTGTCAAAAAAAACCCACTGGCATTTCTACATTATTTTGGCGGTCTCGTTAGTTAGTTTGGCTAACTGTTACTTACTCATTCCCACTTTAGGGGCAAAGGGAGCAGTAGTGGCCAACGTGCTGAGCAATACAGCTTTTTTTGCGTTCCGAACCTACTGTGGAATCAGGTTATATCGTATTAACATAAGTTGGTTTAACTTTGCCACTAATTTAACCTGTTTAGCCGTACCTTTAGTGCTGGCTTTTCTGGGATTTACCAAATGGTGGTTTAGTGCCTGTTTTCTGTTTGCCGTAGCGATAGCAAACCGCCATGTACTGATGTATGCAAAAAAAAGATGGATGGCTTAATGAGGCACATTTTAACATTAATGTTGCTTTCGGCAGAAACGCTTTTCATTTGTTTGCCGGGCTTTACCCAGACGCTGGTATTCAATGAAATAACGCTTGAAGAACCCACCATTTTGGACGAGGATGGTGAGTGGGGAAAGGGATGGATTGAGTTGAAGAACCTTAGCGCAACGCCCGCCACAACCCAAGACCTGGCAATTAGCCTCAACGACTCGCTGGTTTGGCCCCTGCCACATCTGCAGGTCGGCCCGGGCCAATTTCTTTTTGTGTGGTTGTCGGGCAAAAACAGATTTGCCCCCGTTCTGCACACTTCTTTTGTGGCAGAAAATAGAAATGACAATGTTTTCAAATTAATCAATCATCAAACAGGGAAACTAAAGGATTCTGTGTTGGTAAGTGGAAAACTTGACTGGACAGAATCCCTCAATCGGTTTGGAGAAGAGTGGATTCATGTTACCAACAGAACGCCCTTAGCCGAGAACCAACGCGCGTTTTATTGGGAAAGAATGCTGGCCAACGCGCCCTTCTTGCCACGAGATTCTGCTCCAACCGCATCGGTGTACTTTAACGACAAATTTTGGATCTTATCTGGCTGGACGGGCGACTCAAGCAATCCAAATAAAGAAGTTTGGTACTCTTCTGACATGAGGGTTTGGAATTTGG
The DNA here is from genome assembly GCA_049324055.1 of Bacteroidota bacterium. Classification (GTDB taxonomy): domain Bacteria; phylum Bacteroidota; class Bacteroidia; order Cytophagales; family Cyclobacteriaceae; genus ELB16-189. The sequence goes on from JBMOLS010000037.1 coordinate 301,894, forward strand.
CTACTGCCGAAGGGCCGTTCGAAGGAGATGCAAACTTCGTGGTGTTTCAAGGAAAAATGTGGGCGTTTGATGGAGATGCGTACACTTCAACAAACGGCCAAGTTTGGGAAAAAGTTGCCGAAGAACTTCCGTTCTCTCCGGCCGCGAGGGTAATCGTATTTCAAGACACACTCTGGGCTGTCAAGCACCGCTCAGTGTTTAAAAGCCACAACGGTACCCACTGGCAGACCGTAACAGAAGAGGCCCCATGGCCTAACAGAGAATTGCCCGGCTTTCAGGGGTTTAACGGCAAATTGTGGCTCTTTGGTGGAGCACCCTACCATCAGGCAGAAAATGCAGCGTACCGCGATGTTTGGGCCTCAGCGGATGGTCTGCACTGGACCAAGGAGGCAGACACCGCGGCTTTCCCGAGTCGCTCCTGGTTTGGAACAGCGATCTTCGATAACAAAATGTGGATGTTGGGCGGCTGGGATTACTTCGCTCAGGACGATGTGGCAGATGTTTGGTTTACCGAAGATGGCATCCACTGGGAACAGTTTGTGTCTACGGCACACTGGACTGCCAGACACGCTCCCTACGTTTGGACGGCCCGCGATGCGTTGTGGATAGGTGCCGGCTATTATACCTTGCATAGCGGCTTGCTTAATGATATCTGGCGACTGAGCGCCCCAGACCACTACCTCCCTAAGCATTTTTACCTCAAGAAAGACTCACTAATCAACAAACTATCTTCTTGGAGCAGTAACCCGGATGGATCCGGAGTTGCCCCCTCCTGCTTCCACAATGACCAGACCACTTACCATATTCTTGGCGACTCCAACCGGGCGACCGACCACTGGATGATTAGTGGATTTAATTCCCAATTGAAAATAGGTAGCGGAACGGATAAGGCAACTTTAACGATCGACAAAGGAATAAATGTGACGGCCAGGATTTTTTTGAAAGATAAAGCAAAGCTAACGGTTCACGGCCCAGTAGTTCCGGAAATTGTAGAAGCCCAAGCGGGAAGCATGGTAGAGGTTGATTCAACCTCTTTTGTTTCTGTAATGGCAAGAGAACTGGGTTCGCTGCGTACCTCGGTCGATACGCTGATGTTAGCCCATCCGTTGGTTGTGAAGGATACCTTCAATCTTCACAATGCCATTGTTCTGCAAAACGCCCATAACCTGCAATATGCGCCCGAAGCCGTATTGCGTTACTCCGGGCCTGCAATAAACACCGATATGGAAGAGGCCAGGCACGAGAGTGGCCTTAGAAAAATAGTAGCGGCATGCGACTCCGCATTGATTATCCATGCCCCCCTAACTGTAGATAGCTTGTTCATTCTAAAAGGCCGTGTGCATATTGACTCCGGTTATATTTCTAGTAACCATATTGTTCAGGCTGCCCCATCGCAAAATTACATCGTTATGGCTCCATCTACTTTTTTGGATATGCCCACTCTTCAAGATTCCACCACTTTTCCCGTGGGTACCCTTAACTCTTATAACCCCGTACGTGTTTGGGGGGCGCACGGCAGAACACGGGTCGCTATAAGCCAACCCGATTCCCTGACAAATCTTAACGGCACCCTGAATCTATTCTGGCACATACAGTCCGATTCCCTGACAAATCTGCCTGTAAAAGTTTCATGGGAATTGACCAACCAACCCGAGGGGTTCTTAACCTTTGGCGCCATTGTAAGGGTTGTAGAAGCAAATTGGACAGAACATCAGTTGGCTGATACCATCAAAGCCATGACGTTATCCGGATTGATAGATTCGTCAGGAACGTTTACCGTTCGCGACATCTCCACCAAATCAACCGGATTGGCCCAGAAGGCGAATGAAGACCAGATCATTGTATACCCTGATGATCTTGAAATTAAAGACCGAATAAATATTTCGTCAGGCCTTGATTTTAGCATCTATTTAGACTCTACGGAAATAACGAGTGTTCCAATTCAAAATCTGGCAGAGGAGAGCCTTGTGGTTGTAATAAAAAATGATGGAAATGATTTCTTCTTTCCTTTGGTTGATACCCTTCAAATTGTGATAGTTAAATATCCCCTAAAGGTAGCAGCTATTGATACAACCATTACGTACGGAAGTCCCATTGCAAATCTTCAGATGAAATTCTCTGGATTTCTTCAGGGAGATAGCATGGAAGATTTGTTGCAACCCCCCACTGCCACCACGCCTGCTACGAGTGTAAGCGAGCCAGGGGTTTACCCCATCAGCCCGGGTGGGGGGTGGGACACAAAGTACACGTTTGAATATGTGCCCGGCACACTCACCATCGGGAAGAGGCCCCTTACCGTTACCGCCCGAGATACATCCAGGTTATTTGCCACAGACAACCCTACTTTCGATTTGCGGTGGAGCGGATTTGTAAATGGAGATACGCCATCATCTTTGGATGAACAACCTCATGCCGAAACCACGGCCGGTTACTACGCTGAACCGGGCTCATACCCAATTAACGTATACGGTGGAAGCGACAGGCGTTATCAATACAATTTTGTTCCAGGAAATCTCGAGGTTGCCTTGCCCGAATTGACTACCTTTCCCAATCCGGCTGTCAATGTTTTGTTCATCGCGGCACCATCAGAAATAAAAAAAGTAGAGATTTTTGACTCCACCGGTCGTTTAAGTTTGAGCACCGAATATGCAGGCGTGAAAGTACTGCAAGTGGATTTAAGCCACCTTCTCTCCGGAGTCTATTGGACAAGCATTTGGCATCAGGGTGGCTTAGTACAGAAAAAAATAGTGATTAGCAGGTAATCTACAATGATAGCGATAGTCAATTACGGACTCGGGAACCTTGGGTCTATTGAAAATATGTTGAAGCGGATGGGCATTCCTGCCTACATTGCCAATACCCCCGCAGACTTGGGTAAGGCAACCAAAATCATTCTTCCCGGGGTGGGCGCCTTCGATACGGGTATGAGGCATTTAAAGAACCATGCTTGGATCGATCCACTGTCAGAACGGGTCATGATAAAAAAAATGCCAGTTTTAGGAATTTGCCTGGGAATGCAACTCATGACTCACGCCAGTGAGGAGGGAGTTGAGCCGGGTTTAGGTTGGGTAGATGCCGTAACGATTAAGTTCCCCTCATCGGTGGGCCGTGTGCCACACATGGGTTGGAATGTTGCCCACATTGCCAAAGACTCACGCCTATTAACCGATGAAGGTATTGAAAACAGGTTTTATTTTGTTCATTCCTATTTTGTGAAACTTAATAAGTCCTCCGATGAATTGCTCAATACGGTATACAGTGTTCCGTTTACTTCCGGGTTTGAGACAAATAATATTCTGGGTGTTCAGTTTCACCCGGAGAAGAGTCATCGCTTCGGCATGAAACTGCTATCTAACTTTGCTACCCGTTATTAACGCTAAATCCCTCCGTAGTGCTTCGTGTTAGAGTAATTCCCTGCCTGCTTTTGAAAGAAGGTGGACTTGTAAAAACCCAAAAATTTAAATCTCCCAAATATGTAGGAGACCCCATAAATGCCGTTCGTATATTTAATGAAAAGGAAGTTGATGAGTTAATTTTTCTTGACATTGAGGCGTCTAAACACGGCACCCCACCGCAGTTGGATATTATAAAAGACCTTGCCACAGAGTGCTTCATGCCCTTTGCCTACGGAGGTGGCATAACTTCTCTAAACCAAATTCAGGAAATTTTGCGTATCGGGGTTGAAAAAATAATACTCAATACGTCAGCGCTGCGTAATCTCAGCCTAGTAACGCAAGCTGCAGAACGATTCGGATCGTCTACCATCATAGGAGCTTTAGATGTAGAGAAAGACTGGTTGGGGAGGCACCGCGTTTATAACCACGCATCCGGCAAAGTTCTTAACTTAACCCCCGAAGACCACATAAAGCAATTGGAAGATGCGGGTGTTGGCGAAATTTTTGTGAACTGTGTTTATAAAGATGGTACCTACAGCGGATTTGATATTCCGTTTCTAAAAAATGTTTCGGCCAACACACGCGTTCCACTTATTGTATGTGGGGGTGCGTCTGGCCTGTCAGATATCCGGCATGTAATTTCCGAGTGTAAGGTGTCGGCTGTGGCCGCGGGCAGCATATTTGTTTATCAGGGGCCACATCGCGCTGTGCTCATATCGTATCCCTCGCATAAAGACCTCATTCAGTTAAATGATATATGAATTTGAGACAGGTGTTAGCCCCATTCATTCATCTGACCAGAAGTTTTTTGCATAAAACATAACCAACACTTATGATTATAAATAACCACCAAAGTTGTATTCGGTGCCTTATGGATACAACAGATCCCGAATTAACGTTTAACGAGCAAGGTGTTTGTAACCATTGTATCGAAGCCGAAATAGAATTGCCTAAGCATAAGTTTTCGAGCGAAGAAGAACAGGCTAATCTGCGCGCAATTTACGACAAAATTAAGAGCGACTCGAAAGGACAGAAGTATGACTCGCTGATCGGGCTGAGCGGTGGAGTAGACAGTTCTTACGTTACGCATTTGGCCCATCAAATGAAACTCACTCCACTCATCGTCCACTTCGACAATGGCTGGAATTCTGAGAAATCAGTAGCCAACATAAAGAACCTGGTGGATAAATGCGGATTTGACCTTGAAACCTACGTGATTAACTGGCCTGAGTTCAAAGATCTTCAACGGTCTTTCTTCAAGGCAGGAGTGGTAGACATTGAAATACTGTCAGACCATGCAATAATGGCCACCATGTTTCAACTGCGTAAAAAATACAAAATCAGAAATGTACTTTCTGGCAGTAATTATGTGACTGAGCACGGTATGCCCAACGCATGGCTTTGGCGAAAACAAGATCTTACCAATATCAGGGGTATTCAGAAAAAGTTTGGAACACGTAAAATTAAAGACTTCCCAACACTTAACTCAGTTCAGTTTCAACTGATAAAAATGTTTGGCTTGGGGGGTAACTACATCGAAATACTAAATCACATCAACTACTCGAAAAGTATGGCAATGGATGTACTCCAAAAAGAGTATGGTTGGGTCTACTATGGAGGTAAGCATTATGAGTCTACGTTTACAAAATTTTACCAAGCCTACGTTTTGCCCGTAAAATTCGGATACGACAAAAGAAAGGTGCACCTGTCTGCCCTGATTCGAAACGGTGAAATTACGCGCGAACAGGGACTGGCAGAACTGGCCAAGCCGGCTTACGACCCCCAAGAGTTGCGCATTGACAAAGAATACGTTTTGAAAAAACTGGGCTTTTCAGAAGCCGAGTTTGATCAAATAATGGCCGCTCCGCCCAAATCTCACCTCGATTACCCAAGTGACGAGTGGATTTTCAACATCTGGCGAAAGTTGAAGCCAGTGCTGAAAAAAGGTTAACATGAATCGGATTTTGTTTCTGTCTTCCGTAGACTTTAAAGAAAAGTCTATTCAGGTAATTAGAAAGACTCCTGAAGCCTACGTTTCTGCCGGCTGGGATGTTCACTACGTGGTGGGTAGAGATACATCTGCAACGGGCGATTATTTCTACGAACGCGTATTCGATCCCGCAGGCATGAGGGTATACCGGTTTTTCGTGCCACTTGCACGAATTCATTCACTCTCCAACAACGGGCTATGGCGCGCATTTTGGTTTCGGATAAGAAATGTATTACTGGTTTTGGGCTTGGCACTAAATGCACGTAAAGTGGTTCGAGATACGGGAGCGTTTGACATTATATACGGATACGAGTTGTATGGTGTTTTGGCAGCCAGGTTGTTAAGATTCATGGGCTATGCAAAAAACGCCAGGTTTGTTATCCGATTTCAGGGAGTGCTGCATGTAAAAGAGTGGTTACGCCTCAATCAAAAAATCAGAGTCATTACCAACCCTGATGCTATCTGGGCCCTAAAAACCAGGGCCGACCTCACCATTATGACCAATGATGGCTCGCAAGGACTTGACGTGCTGCGGCAACTTCGCGCGCCTGCTAACAAAACCCTCTTTCTGGTAAATGGGGTCGATGTGCCGCAACTAAAATCAGACAAATTGCAACAAATACAGCAACTATACCCCAACGTCAATTTCCACTTTTTAAGTATTTCGCGCTTAGATGCGCACAAAAGGATAGACCGGGGTATAAGGATTATTGAAAAAATCGTTCATCATTTTCGATTTGAGAGCCTTCACTATACTGTTATTGGTGGCGGCAGCGAAAAGGGAAATCTTGAGCAACTGATAAAAAGACTTGAACTGAGCCGTTTTGTTACGTTGCTGGGTCCCGTAGACGCGTGGCAGGTACCTTACCACATCAATCAATGTAACTTTCTTATTTCGATGTATACCAGTTCGAATGTGGGTAACCCCCTGCTGGAATCAATAAGAATGGGTAAACCAGTTGTTACATTGAATAATGGTGATACTGCCTCCTGGATTACACATCAGGTGAACGGGTTAATTTATGATGTGGATGATCAAAAAGATCTTAGCGATGGCGATTATCTGAAAATAGCCACCGATATTTTGGAAACAGTTAAAGAACCAGCAAGATATGAGCAAATGGTTAAACAAGTTAAGTTTACTGCACAAGAGAAACTTTGGACTTGGGATGCCAGATTTGAGAGGGAAATAACTGAAGTGAAAAATTTAATACAGCAACAATGACTTTGCTTGTTGTAGTTGGCCTATATCTTCTCCTTTGCCTGCTTTCTCTGCGCAAGTTTAACAAGTTGCTCAACCCGTTTATATTAGAATCATATTTCGTATTTCTGCTGATAGCCTTTCCACAAACATTACGCATTCTTCTTCTGCCCGGTGAAAGTTCTTACATCTATTCCGATTTGGCTATTTTTCTGTATTTCGTTTTTGTTTATCTGGGTACCAGCGTAAACATCAGAGCCATCAGGATGCCAGAAATCAGATACGTATCCATAGTTAACGGCTCTAATTGGATGCTCTTTGCATTGTTTGTTTCACCCATTATTCCCATTTTCCTGTCTTTTGAGTTTAGCATTGCGGGCATTCGTAATTTCTATGAGTCGGTTGTGTTTTCTCCCTATGCCTCGTTTTTTGAACTCGCCAAATTTTTTCTGTACGTGTGCCTTATTTACCGTATGGTTCAATTAAATCGGGTTTCATGGTCTGTATGGATATGGATTCCTTTTTTCTTTCTCTTTGGCAGCAAGTTCGTTGTGTTCGATTTCTTTATGCTGCTCTTATTATTTAAGGAGTACTATCATAACCTGTCGTTAACAAAGTTTGTTGTTTACGCTACTGCCATTGCCGGTGTTTTAATTATTTACAGGTATTTGCAAACACCGGGTGCGGGGGAGAACATTTGGTACAACGCGCTTGCCTACTTCGATCAGTATAAAAATCAATCGTTAGCCATAGAGAGGCTACGGTCGGGCGAGGCGGAGTTCTATCATGGCAGAATTTATTTTTCATCTTATCTGAAATATATTCCCAGAATAATATGGGAAAATAAACCTCGCGACTTTGGTTTCGCCATTATGAATTGGGATTTTATGCCCAAAGAGGCAGAGCAGGGCTATATGCCTGCTTTTGGCCTGGGTGGAATGTTTGCAGATTTTGGATACTGGAGCGTGGCCGTTATCGCATTTTTTAGTGGCCTGCTGAAGCGTTATCTTTTCAACATTTTTGTAAAGACACGGAGCAATTTGTCTTTTTTTCTTTTTGCTCTTCCACTTAACTTCTTGTCGTTAATGGTATTGGCAACGAACTTGTTTATTGATCGCGCCATCAGTACCTGGGGCAGGCGGCAGACCACGGACTAACCTTCATGAAGAGAACAACGGTATATATTAATTTACTCAATTTCCGATCTTCCGAACTGGCCGGGGCAGGGGTATTTGCCAAAAAATTGTTGCAGCGTTGGCTGGAGCGCGAACATAATTCCGCCCATGCGGTGGATTTCATCATCCTTCATTATGCCAAAGTATCGCTACACGATACGTTTGGCATTCTGCACCAGTGGTACAAAAGGGCAATACCTCGTAATATTTCGGGTTTAGTAACCCGCATTGCCTATGAACAGATAATCTTACCCTTTCATCTGAAAAACGTGGACCTGTATTTTAGCCCTACACCTGTTTTGCCTCTCCTGGCAAGAGTTGTTTCAAGGGCTAAACTTGTTATCACCATTCACGACATGATTCCGTTTTTCTTACCAAAAAAATATCCTTTCCTGAGGCGCACCTACGTAAAGTGGATGAGTGTTTCTGGTGCAAAACTGGCGCATCGCGTTATTACGGTGTCCAATCATTCGCGTTCAGACATCTGTCGGATCGCCAACATTAGTCCGGCCAAAGTTGCTGTGGTGTATAATTTTTTTCTGCACACGCACCCTCAAATAAACGGGCACCAGCCTGAGCGATGCTTCCTTTGTATTGCAACCGTTGAGCCTGGCAAGAACGTTGAAAACACCTTACTTGGCTTTGCACAATTTCTGCGGAACTATAATCCATCCTACAAGTTATACTGGGCAGGCGGTTTTGGCTGGGGCGGTTATTCAAGGTCAGAAGTTGAGCGGTTGGTTTTGCAGTTCGGCTTAAAGGAACAGGTGTTTTTTTTGGGATATGTTTCGGAAAGTGAAAAAATAGACTTGCTGAAGAGATGCGAAGCCACGGTGTACCTGAGCCTTTATGAGGGCTTCGGTTTGCCGTTACTTGAAAGCATGACGTTCGATAAACCCGTACTAACCTCTAATTTGTCTTCATTGCCGGAAGTTGTAGGGTTGGCGGGTGTACTTTGCAATCCGAACGATCCGGCAGATATTTCGGCTGGAATGGCGGAATTGGTTCGAAACATAGAAAAGTACAGACGTCAAATACCCGCCCAACTCGAAAAGTTTACAGAGGAGGCACAAATGAAAAGATTTTTCGATACAATCAATGATGTTCTCAATCGCCCCGCTGAAAATTGAAAAAAAATCTTCCCTGCAGCAATGGGGCCTTTTTTTTCTTGCAGGTCTTAGCGCGTCTATTCCGTTTTGTAATGCCATCGCTATAAAGGCGGCCGGAATTCCCCTTAGCCTCATTGCCGTTGTTTTGACAGTGCGCAGCTTAGCCAAACCCACCCTTGCAGGGGCCGCTTTTTCTTCCCCGCTATGGCTGGGAGTATTGTGGGCGCTGGGCACATTAAGTATTTCGCGCTTGGGACGTGTAATTGATGCCTACTATCTTTTTCTCTCGGTACCGCTTCTTCTAACCCAAGTGCGCCTGCGGCATGACCAGCTCAGGTCAATTCTTGGGTTGTTTGTTTTGTCTACAACCCTTGCCTTTGTAATTACGCTGGCAGTAGCCGCAAGCAACTACCTAAGAGGACTCACCCCGTATACGGGCCGTCTCAGCGATCTTTTTTTTCATGAACAGTTGGGTTATGCCGTTTTTCAAGGTCACCCTACTTATTTTTCCTTGCTTGCGTGCACGTCTACACTGATACTCATCTTCTACTTTCCAAAAAAGAAATGGGAAAGCATGATGCTGATCATTTTTTTTACCTGCTTCGTTGCCATTCTAATGGCCAGGATTACGCTAATTATACAGTTGGCGTTGTTGTTGTACTTCGTATACCGCAACTTAGCCCACAGCGCCAGCATGCGCCTGTTGGCGCTGTTTATTGCCGCAATTGGCTTCACCCTGGTGTATTTTTTTACAATTAAAACATACGACTATCCCCACCGAAGATTCTTTCAAAATTTTGCCGAGAATTGGCAGCGCAGTGGCAAACCCGGACTAAGTGAGACCGATTGGGGTGTAACCACCCGCTTTGCGTTGTGGCGGGCATCCTGGCAAGTGATTAGCACCCACCCGTGGACAGGCATTGGAAACCTGTCGGAAAAAGAGGCGCTGTCTTTGCAGTTAAGGGCAAATGGCCAGGAATTCGTTGCGGGTTTGATGATGGATTCTCATAATCAGTATCTTTCCTTTTTGATGGCATATGGTTTCTTGGGGGCGGCCGTATTGTTGGTTTGCCAACTTTATTTGTTGCAAAAAGGCAGAAGCAATTTGCCCTACTTAGTATTTATTTTGGTAATTGCACTGGTTGCATGTACGGAGGGAATTTTGATGCGGTTTATGGGCGTGTCGCATGTTGCGGTAATCGGGTCAGTATTATTCTTTGGAACAGGATCTATTGAAAATGACAAGTAACACTTTTTCGGTTTTGATTTCGGTATATGCCCGGGAAATACCTGATTTCCTTAGAAGTAGTCTGGAGAGCACCGTGAATCAGACATTGATCCCCAACGAGATTGTGCTGGTAAAGGATGGACCGCTTACGCCAGAACTTGAACGTGTTGTTGAGGAGTTCAGCGAAAAATCTCCCGGTCTGGTGCAAGTTGTGTCACTCGAAAAAAATGTGGGCTTGGGGCAAGCGCTAAGTATTGGCTTGCTTAAATGTAAAAATGATATCGTAGCCAGAATGGATACGGACGATATCTGTCAAAATAACCGGTTTGAAAAGCAGATTCAGTTTTTAACAGATAACCCTCATATTGACTTAGTGGGGAGCAACATATTGGAATTTGAAACAGACCCCCAAAAACCCTCCCGCGTTCGCCAGACCCCCGAAACAGACTTGGCCATTAAGAAGGCTATTCGACATAGAAATCCTTTTAACCATATGTCTGTTTGTTTTCGAAAACATAGTGTGCTGCGCGTGGGTAACTACCGCCACATGCCTTACTTCGAAGATTATGACTTGTGGATTAGGATGACAAAGGGTCATTGTCAATTTCATAATTTGCAGGAAAATCTGATTTTAGTGAGGACCGCCAATGATCTTATTGGAAAGAGGCATGGGTTAGCGTATGCCAGGCTGGAGTGGCGCTTTTTGTGGCATCACTTTGTTTCAGGTTTTTTTTCGCCAAAAGAAATTTTCTTGAATGCTGCCCTGCGGTTTCCCATTCGGATTATTCCAAAGCGTATTTTAGCACTCGTCTATTCAAGGTTTTTAAGAAAGAAAATCTCATGATTTTAATCACAGGCGCTTCAGGTTTTATAGGCAGCCATTTTCACGCGGCAATTCCGCATAATAACATTGTTAATCTCGATTTGGTTGCCCCCGCCTTTCAGGCATCATCGCGCTATGTTTGTGGCGATATCAGGAAAAGCGAAGATGTGCAAAAAGCTATTGAGCAACACCAGATTAGCACAATAGTATCACTAGCAGCTAAACACCATGATTTTGGGATAGGCCACGATGAATATTTTGATACCAATGAAGATGGCACCAAAGTAATTTGTGACGTGGCCGCAGAAAACGGAATAAAAAGAATCGTTTTCTATTCATCGGTAGCGGTATATGGAATACGTGATCAAATAAGTACCGAGGACATGACACCTGAACCAGACGGGCCTTATGGAGCCTCTAAATTAGCAGGCGAGAAAGTTCTGATGAAGTGGGCTTCCGAAGACCCCTCCCGATCGGTTGTTATTGTACGGCCTACTTTGGTATATGGCCCTAATAACAAGGCCAATATGTTTAACCTGATCAGGCAGATCGATTCAGGCTTATATTTTCATTTGGGCAAAGCAGCCAACATAAAATCCATTGCTTATGTAGAAAATCTGGTGAAGGCAACTTTGTTTCTCATGGAAAGGATGAAACCCGGGGTTGCAATTTATAACTACGCAGATGAGCCACAACTTACCGCAAGAATGATTGGCGAAGCAATAGCCGCGGCATTAGGAAAGAAAATATGGCTCACAATCCCCAGAAGCATAGGTTTTGTGGCGGGTTTGCCATTCGATTTGGTAATAAAGCTGACCGGAAAAAATCTGCCGATTTCTTCTGCGCGGATAAAAAAACTGGCGACACAAACGCACCACTCGGCCAGAAAGATATTTTCCGAAGGCTTTGTGCCACAATATTCAACCATAGACGGATTAAAGAAGATGGTTGAATGGTACAAAAAAATGCCTTAGTATATTGTGTAAATTATCCAGTACATCTCAACAGGTTGATGCAGTGAACGGCCAACAAACATGGGAAACAAAAATGATTGAAGCAGGGCTCTTTGTGGCATGCTTTACGTTACCGTTACTACCCCCCAACCTGCATGGAAAGATTACTTTACTAATCGTTCTAATATGGCTGTTTTCTGTTAGAAAGATCGGATTTAAGCCAATTAAGATGAATGCCGGCCTCATTATTGTGGCCGCAGCAATGGCATTGGCAATCATTGAATGCATAGATTTTTTAGTATCAAAAAAACAAAGTCCTGGGTTAAATTTGGTAGAATGCTTGTTGCCCGTGATTGCTTTTTCAACCGTTATTTTCTCTCTTTCTGATTTCAGCGCACACCACGTAACGGTAAGGTCTTTGAAATTTTTTGTTGGCGGGGTAATTGTTCTTAATCTCTTGTCGCTTGCTTTGATGTCGTACAACCTGTGGGATTTCCGTAATCTACAGTCGGATTTCCGGCTGGCTAATGATGCACTTGTTCAGATTCATCCCGCTTTCTTGTCAATGTACATTTCCATTTCACTTTTTTTTCTGATTGAAAATTATTTTCCCCTGCAGGTGTCTGACAGGTCACGGGTTGGATGGGTTTTGTTTAGTCTTCTTGTATTTGCCGTTTTTCTTGTATGGCTCAACTCGCGCGTGGGTATCTTTGCATTCTTCCTGGCATCGGCCTTCTACGTATTCTATAAATTAAAGGGCCGAGGCAGAACAGTTGCAGTGGGCGCGCTCGTTTTGGTGGTTTTGTTGGTGCTGTCCTTTCCGTTTTCAAGAGAACGTTTTGTTTTGGTCCCTTGGTCAATCCTAAATGGCCAAACGTACCCAACATCTCACTATCAATCCGATATTCGGCCCATTGTGGTAAGGAAGCATATTTTTGAGGCATCGGCAGATATCCTGAAGTGGCCCGAGGTGCTGTATGGCTATGGAACTGAAGGCGCTAAGAGCGAACTTCACCGAGCTTTGATCAGCAACGGTTATCCGGAGTTGGCGGCAGCCGACCTTAACGCGCACAATGAATATCTGGCCTCCCTGCATCGCCACGGACTGATGGGATTAGGCCTGTTTTTACTACTGCTTGGTTACCCATTCTATTTTGCGCTGAAGCACCGGTCAGTTCTCTTGGCTGTGTTCGTTATACTTTTTGCCACCACGGCCCTTTTTGAGAACGTGCTCGGCTCGCAAAAGAGTGCCAGCTTTTTCGCCTTGTTGTGTCCGCTGCTCATGCTACACGCCCAACAAAAAGGGCGGTGCCCGTAGTCTTCGCCAACGCTAGGTCGATTTGAATTTAGGCTGACAAACGGCTATTTTCGCCAAATTTAATAGAGCGTTATGGCTGTTAACCTGGCCGCTTGTGTCACTGCCTTTCTGGTTTCTTTCATGATCCTGCCCCTGATCATTAAATACACCGTGAGCAAAAATTTGGTAGACATCCCCGGGCGCAGAAAGATCCATAAGAAGGTAACCCCATCGCTGGGTGGCATTGCCATTTTTTTGGGCTTCCTGGTAGCAACCCTCATATGGATAGACTACCAGCAATGGGATTTTATCAGATACATTTTGTCGAGTCTGCTAATTGTGTTTCTAATCGGTGTGCGGGATGATCTGGTACCCTTTCGGGCGCTGCACAAACTGTATGGCCAGATTATTGCCATCGTAATATTTCTTTTTTCGGGCATCAGTATTCACTCCTTCTACGGACTGTTTGGTGTCCAAGCCATTCCGGAATGGCTTGGGTATGTGCTAACTATTCTGAGCATCATCGTCATCACCAACGCCTTCAACCTGATAGACGGGCTCGATGGCTTGGCTGGTAGTGTAGGTTTGGTGGCACTTACGGCATTTGGTTTATGGTTCTATTGGATTGGCGATGTTACCTTTGCACTATTTGCTTTTGCTTTGGTAGGGGGCATTCTGGCATTCCTCGTTTTTAATTGGCAGCCTGCCGAAATATTTATGGGCGATACAGGTGCCATGGTGATTGGAATGATGTTAGCCATTATGGCGATTCATTTTATGAATGCCAACGAACTGCTGGCCGCAGCGCACCCGGCCCGATTTGCTGCGCCCATAGCCACAGCGGCCTGCTTTATCATTGTGCCGCTTTCAGATACGTTGCGCATCATTATTCTGAGGCTACTGCGCGGGCAATCACCATTTCAGCCAGATAAAAGCCACGTGCACCACGCGCTCATGCGCCTTGGCTTCAGCCATGGCAGAACTGCCCTCATTTTGGCATCCGTAAACCTTTTGTTTATTGTGGCCGCGTTTGCCGCTAAAAATATGCCAGACCACTATAAATTGTGGGCCGTAGTGCTGGTGGCGGCTTCGCTCAGTATACTTTTAGATCGATTGATCATTAGAAAAACCCTAAAGAATAGACATTGATGTTAACACAAAGTGCTGCCGATATTCTCCTCGAAATTCGTGAATTTGTTATTACGGATAAGGAATCGCTCGAACAATTTCGCCTGAAATTTCTTTCAAAAAAGGGCGCCATACCCGAACTATTCGAGCAATTTAAGTCGGCCTCTCCGGAAGAGAAGAAAGAACTGGGAAAAACGCTGAACGAGTTGAAGCAACTGGCCGAGGCCAGGCTGAAAGAGTTTACCGAGAAACTGGAGCAGCGCGCATCGGGCCAGCAAACGAAATTTGATCTTACGCTGCCCACCATCCCCAATAAAACGGGCAACCTGCATCCCCTTACCCTTACGCGGCTTAGAATCATTGAGGTGTTTGAAAGGCTGGGCTTCAGCGTATCGGACGGGCCGGAAATTGAAGACGACTGGCATAACTTCTCGGCCCTCAACTTTCCGCCCAACCACCCGGCCCGCGAAATGCAGGATACGTTCTTCATTCAGCGCAATCCCGAGGTGCTTTTGCGTACGCACACCTCAAACGTGCAGATACGGCTGATGGAAAATGTGAAGCCTCCCTTGCGTGCCATTATGCCGGGCCGCGTTTACCGAAATGAAGCCATCTCGGCCCGCGCCCATTGTTTCTTTCACCAGGTGGAGGGCCTTTATGTCGACAAGAATGTGGGGTTTGCCGACCTGAAGCAGACCTTGTACCACTTCGCCCGCGAGATGTATGGCAAAGACATCAAAATTCGCTACAGGCCGTCTTTTTTTCCCTTTACAGAGCCAAGTGCCGAAATTGACATATCGTGCCTTATATGCAAAGGAAAGGGCTGTACGGTGTGCAAGCACTCGGGCTGGGTAGAAATTGCGGGTTCGGGCATGGTGCACCCCAATGTGCTCAAAAATGTGGGTATAGACCCCGAAGAATATACCGGTTTTGCCTTCGGAATGGGTATTGAACGGGTGGCCCAGCTCCTCTTCAATGTGAACGATCTGCGTCTTTATTCCGAGAACGATATCCGCTTTCTGAGGCAATTCAAAACCGTAGTAGTATAGCCATGAGCGCCCGCGTGCCCTTCTTCGACCTGAGGCAGCAATACCAGGCCATACGGGAAGAAATGGACAGGCAATTTGCAAACATATTAGCGGGCGGGCGCTTTATTGGTGGTGATTTCATAACGGCCTTTGAGCAAGAGTGGGCCAACGCCCTGAATGTTTCGCACTGCGTGGCGTTGGGCAATGGCACCGATGCCCTCTTTGTAGCCCTTAAAACCTTAAAATTAGCTCCCGGTGATGAGGTGATTACACCTGCCTGGAGTTGGATTTCGAGCTCTGAAACTATTACCCTGGCGGGTGGCGTACCCATATTTGCGGATGCGGACGAGTTTTTCACCGTCAATGTAGAAGAACTTAAAAAAAAACGCAGCCACAAAACCCGGGGTGTAGTGGTGGTTCATCTGTATGGTCAGCCTGCCGCCATCGATGCAATTGCTGACTGGTGCCGACAAAACGGGTTGTTTTTGATAGAAGATTGTGCCCAGGCCCACCTCACCACGTTGCACGGTAAGCCCGTGGGTAGCTGGGGTGACTTGGGCACGTTCAGTTTTTACCCTACCAAAAACCTGGGCGCCTATGGCGATGCTGGCGCGCTGGTAACACAACGGGCAGAGTGGGCGGCATTTGCGCGCAGGTTTGCCAACCACGGTGGCCTTAGCAAAGACGACCACCCCATGGAGGGAATGAACAGCCGAATGGACGTGTTGCAGGCCGTGGCGTTGCGAGTGAAATTGAAATATGTAGCCGGCTGGAATGACAGACGCAGAGCCAACGCTGCGCTATATCATGAACTATTGGGCAATGTACCAGAGGTAGTATTGCCAAAAATTCGCCCGGGAGCGGTCCATACATTTCATGTATACGCCATCAGGGCGCAGCAGCGTAACGAGTTGAAAGACTATTTGCAGCAGCAGGGAATAGAAACACAAATTCACTACCCAAAGGCGTTGCCGTTCGAGCCGGCCTATCAACACATGGGCCACATCCCTTCCGACTTTCCGATGGCGGCCCGGTTTCAAAATGAGGTCTTATCTTTGCCTGTGTACCCCGAATTAACGGAAGAACAAATTCATTTTGTGAGCGAACAAATCAAAAACTTCTACAGCCCATGAAAATACAAACCGTTGCAGTGGTAGGGGCAGGCACCATGGGTGCGGGTATTGCCCAGGTATGTGCCGCAGCCGGGTTTAATGTGTTGCTTTACGATCTGAACCCGGAGTGGGTGCAGCGGGCGCTCGCGGGCATTGAAAAGAACCTGGTTCAAGCTGTGGAAAAGGGCAAGTTGGATGAAGCCGCTAAAAATCAAACCCTGGGCAGGATAGCTGCCGCACAGAGCCTGGAAAGCGTTCAAGCCGATTTGATCATTGAAGCCATCGTTGAAAAACTCGAGCCCAAGCAAAAGCTATTTCAGCAACTAGAGCAAATTAATGCAGGTGCCATTCTGGCCAGCAATACCTCTACTTTTCCCATTACATCCATCGCTCAAAATCTGAAGCAGCCGGCACTGTGCATTGGCCTTCATTTTTTCAACCCGGCCCACATTATGAAGCTGGTTGAAATTATTTCTGGAGACCACACGGCCCCCCAATGCGTGGAAGCGATGCAGGCATTTTGTAAGCAGATAGATAAAGTGGCCGTGTTGGCAAAAGATTCGCCTGGCTTTATCGTTAACAGAGTGGCCCGGCCGTATTATGTGGAATCGTTAAAAGTATTGGAAGAGGAGGGTGCCCCCATGGAAAACATAGATAGGTTGCTGCGGGCATCAGGATTTAAGATGGGGCCGTTTGAGTTGATGGATTTGATTGGGGTGGATACCAATCTGGCCGTTACTACATCACTCTACGAAGCGTTTGACAAGGCACCTCGGTTTAAACCCAGCCCGATTCAGCAGAGCAGTGTAGCCAATGGGCATTGGGGGCGCAAAACGGGTAAAGGTTTTTATGACTATCAAAAGAAGTAGTTGGTTTTGGCTGATGGCGTTGCTAGGCTGCGAACCGCAGTTGGTGGACGACCCTATTCCATTGGCCTCATTTTCTGACGAGGTGATCAACTTATTCCTGCCCGAATACGCAGCCCTGAGGTTAGACGGTGGACACAAAGCCATTAACAATATTGGCGTGCGGGGTGTAATTGTCTATCGCGTAAGCGCCAATGTGTACAGAGCCTATGAAAGAAACTGCTCCTACCAACCCAACGATGCCTGTGCCACGGTAGATGTACATGCTTCCAACTTGTATCTGTTTGATTCCTGCTGTGGATCTACCTTTTCCTTCGATGAAGGATTGCCCACAGGTGGCCCGGCCTGGCGACCATTAAGACAATACCGCACCCAATTCAGCGGCAATACGCTCACTATTTCTGACGAAATTCTGAATAACTAAAAATCCCTGCCATTTTCACAACAGGGATCTCGTTGAGTAGGAAGGTCGTTTTAATTTATTGACCCTTGCGCAAATGGCTGTGCTTCTTGCTGTATGTAAAGTAAATGATTAAACCCAGCATCATCCATATACCGGCAGAAATCAACGTTTCTTTGCCGAGCGAGAAAATCATGCCTGAGCAAACAATAATTCCCAATATAGGCACAAGAGGCACCAAAGGCGTTTTGAATGGACGCACTGCCTCGGGGTTCTTAACACGCAGCACCCAAATGCCCACACACACCAACACAAATGCAAACAAGGTGCCGAAGCTGGTCAGGTCGCCCGCTACGCTTCCCGGCACAAAGCCACCAAATAAGCCTACAAAAATCAGCAAAAGCCAATTGCTCTTAAATGGTGTGCGGAACCGCGGGTGCAATTCAGAAAATACCTTGGGCACCAATCCGTCTTTCGACATAGAGTAAAACACGCGCGACTGCCCCATTAGCATGACCAGAATGACAGACGAGAAGCCTGCTAGAATAGCAACCGTTATGAGTGTGGCCAGCCAGCCGTAGCCAGGCATGTAGTTTTGTATGGCGTACGCCACCGAGGCCTCTTTGCCGGCCGTTTTGAACTCTTCCCAGTTGGCGATACCGGTTAAAACGTAGGAGAACAACACATAAAGAACGGTACAGATAATCAGCGAACCTAAAATACCAATGGGCATGTCGCGCTTGGGGTTCTTGGCCTCTTGCGCAGCGGTAGATACTGCATCAAAACCAATAAAAGCAAAGAACACTATGCCGGCACCACCTAATACACCGCCCCATCCATGTGCGTTCCACGCTTCGTGCCCGGGGTGGTTATCAGGAATCATAAAAGGTGTGTAGTTACCCTGGTTGATGAAGCCCCAGCCCAAAACAATAAAAAGCAAAACAATCGATACCTTTACAAAAACAATCAATGCGTTGAGTGTGGCAGACTCCTGTGTGCCTTTGATGAGTATGAGGGTGAGGATAACAAGGATGGCCAAGGCTGGCAGGTTTACAATGCCCGTTACACCCGTTAACGATGTTTCAAAGGGGGAGTGAGTCCATTCATACGGTATGGCTCCCCCCAATAGATTATTGAGGTATTCGCTCCACGCAATGGATACCGTGGCCGATGCAAGCGCATATTCCAACACCAGTGCCCAGCCGATGATCCACGCCATAAACTCGCCCATGGTAACATAAGCGTAAGCATAAGCACTACCCGCTATGGGAATCATGGATGCAAATTCGGCATAGCACAGGCCCGCAAAGGCACAACCTATGGCGGCAATAATAAATGAAACAACAACGGCAGGGCCAGCAGCTTCGCCCGCGGCCGCTGCAGTGCGCACAAAGAGGCCCGCACCAATAATGGCACCAATACCCAGCGCGATCAGATTGCCTGCCCCCAGGGTTCTTTTCAAACCCTTGTCAGAATCGGAGTTCTGCGCCAGCAGTTGTTCGAGCGGTTTCTTTAAATGTAGACTCATCAGATTTTTGGTTTGGCTTCCTTACTTACCAGAACGGCCGGTTTGGAAGGGGTCACAATTTTATTAAAGCCTTAAAAGTAGCAATAAAAGGTTATTTGGAAAGACCCCATTTGGGCAGAAGAATTCGGATTTTTTACAGTCGGCACACGCCATGGGGGTAGTTGTGCCAGCAACACGTTTAGTCTAATTGCCACCGGGTTTGGGTGGCAGTGTATAATCGGTTAGCCCGGTGTTCACAATCAGAATTTTGTCATCGGCCGGAATATCTGTTCGGTTTTGCAGCAGCAGCGCCAGGCCGGCTATGCCACTGGGCTCGCACGAAATATTTTGCTGTTTGGCCAACTGCAATGCTTCTTCAATAAAATCTTCTTCCACTTCAAGAATGCCCGATGAGGAGCCAATGCGGTTGTTTTCGATGAGCGAGCTGAGGTAGTCGTTATAGTCTTTCAACGAAGGCAGGTGATAGGAGAATAGTTTATCGAGACGTGTGTTTTCGTGGTGCGAAGTGGCTCCCAGAAAATGGCACTTGCTTACAATATCGATATGGCCCCTAAACCGGGGATCGTGCTTGAAGATGCGGTTGTTATATTCCCGCTCTGCAATGATCATTACGTTGATGAATAAATCGCCCGTGCCAAAAGGTATGAAACAGTAGTTGGGGTTTTCGTTCAGTATTTCGTAGCTCAGCCAATCATAATAGTTGTCGTTAAAACGATCGAGGATTTCGCGGTACGTGATGTCTATACCGGTGTGGTTATCGGTCAGTTCTTTAATCTCTTTGCCGGTAAGCGGCTTGCGCGACAAATCGGTTTCGTATACCTGGCATCCCAGCTTTTTGAGATAAGCCTTTACTTCCGGTTTCATGCGGTGATCTACCAATACTTTTAGCACCGTTTGCGCACCATAAAGGTTGAAAAAATACTGAATGGCAACGGCAGCGCTCCCTGAAGAGATGAGCGATATCTCCTTGATCTGGTAACGTTTTGCCTTGATAAGTACCTCCCAGGCCATGCGTGCCTTATGTGTGCCTCCGGGGTTGGTGCTCTCGTCTTTCAACCACACGTTGCTAAAACCCGGCACCTGTATGCGGTAGGTGTTGGAAGCCGGAAACCGGGGCGTAAAAAAAGGCTTGGGTGGAAATTCCGGATGGTCAGGATCGTTTACCGAGGGGATGAGGATGTTTTCGATTACTTCGTTGGCCACGGTGTTTTGTCGCTCTTCCTGAATCTGTTTTTTAACAACTTCAATCTCCTTAGCGGATAGTTTTTCCAGCAACAGATCGGCTACCTTGCTGGCAAATGTTTCGATGTTGGGTTCAATGGGTGCAGCAGGCGCAACGTCTGGTGTGTCGGGTTTGTCAGAATCCAGCAACGAAGCATAGCGGTCGGAATAGTGTTGCCTGATCACCCCGTTCCAATCGTGCTGCATGCGGGTGGCGTACAGGCATAACAAATCACGCAAAGATTTGGTGGCCCCAGGCGGGCTCTTCAGATTAAATGCTCTGCGCAGCAAATCTTCTGTGGGTCCGTGCGGGTACTGAAGCACCAACGTGGGCAAAGCTTCCTTGTGCTGTTCCAAAAAATGATGTAATGCTTTTTGGAGCAGTGGTATAAAACTCCATTTACCGGTGCCGCGCGATTTCAGAACAAACTCTGAATCGTTGAATTCTTTGCGCACCAGGTCTAATATTTCCTGGGGAATGGATTTGGCAGTGGCTTTCTTCGACATGTGGTGTCCAAGATGTAACTACTGCATTAAAAATGCAACAGGTTATCCCCCGGCTTTCGTGTGGTCGAACTTCAGCCGCACGCGCACCTGGCTCTCAATGGGCTTATCGTCTTCGGTAGACGGAAACCACTTGGGGCCTTCTCTCACCAAACGGATCACCTCTTCATCGCAACCATAGCCCAGGCTTTTCAGCACATGGAAACCGGCCAGGGTGCCGTCTGTTTCAACGGTAAATTCTATGGTCACCCGGCCCTTCACCTTGTTATCGAGTGCGGCCTGTGGAAACCGTTTGCTTTTTTCCAGGTAGTTGTCGTAGGCTTTACGACCACCGAATGGCTCAGCAAGCCGTATCACTGGGTTCAGCGGGTCGCGCGATTGGTAGCCGTAGCCGGTAACCACTACTTCGCTCAGTTGCGCTGCATCTTCTTCCAGCATCACATCCACACTTTCCCGATCAGTGGCACGTACTTCTGCGGTTTGCAGGCCAATGAAAGAAAATACCAACGCGGGCTGCTCAATGCTGGTTGTCAGTGTGTAGTTGCCGGAGGCATCGGTAACGGTGCCCATGGTGGTTCCTTTTATGGTTACATTCACGCCCGGCAGGGTCTGGCCCTGCATGTCCTTCACCTGGCCGCGAATGGTTCTGGGCAGCAAGAAGGAGGGTGCTGGCTCTGCCGACTTGAGGTCGTCCTGCAATACCGATTTCGCCCGACTTGGCGCTTGCTCTGCCTTATCCAGATCCATCGCTACGCGTTTCTCTGCCCTCGCCAGTTCTTCTTTCTCATCGGTCGCAGCAACTGTTTCTTCAGCCAGAAGTTCCTCAGCAAACACTTGTTCTTCTGCCTCCGTGTGTGCATGGCCTTCTGCGGCAGCTGTTTGTGCGGCATCATCGCGCACAACACTTGTGGAGGCAGTAGGCCCCGCGGTTGGTTCTGTTTCGGCAGGTGGGGCAGGTTTTGTTTCTTGCTGGCTCAATGCAAGAAGTTCTTCGCGCTGTGTGTCGTTAAGGGTATCCGCGGGGCCAACACCGTCTTTTTGTTGTTTGGCCGACCCATTCAGTTGGGCTATTTGTTCAACAGGTTGATTACGTGAAACCAACCAAAAGCCAACGGCCGCCAGCAGGGCAATGCCGGCTGCTATGCGCAGAGGTGTGAAGAACGATTGTCTCGCGCTGGTGCTACGAATGTTACGGTTAAGCGTATCCACATCCTGCGAAAAGTCTTCGGGCGCAATGGTATCTGCACCTGCCAGGGCATCTTGTAGAAAAGGGTCGGACAACGCCTTCCGTTCCAGCCGGTGCATGTCTGTAGGGTTAAGTTCTCCCCTCAGGTACTTGTCGATATTGTGTTGGTCAGGATGCACTTCTGTCCATGCAAATTTTCAGGTTCCGTTTTCCGTTTTGTATATAACTCTTCACCTGGTTCATGTTAAACCCGGTTTTTTGTACAATGTCTTTGTAACAATGCTCGTCCAGAAAGAACAGTTTCACGCACTGCCTCTGGCCCTCGTTTAATTCCTCTATACATTTTTCCAGGCGGGTAAGGTCACTCTCCAATTCCGGTTCGCCATCCAGATGCAATACATAGTCCGATTCCACAATCCGATCAGACAATTCTTCCGTGAATTTCCCCTTTTTCGACCGGATTTGCATCAGGCATTGATTTCGGGCACTTACATACAGCCAACTGCGAAAATGAGTCACTTCGTGGGCCTTCAGCATACCGGGAAGCTTCTCAAAAAGTTGCATCACTGTGTCTTTGGCCTCATCTCGGTCTTTCAGGTATTTCAGGCATACTCCATATACCAACGCGGTGTATCGCGTATAAAGTTCGCTTACAAAGTGCAGGTCGCCCGAATGCCGGAAACGGTGGATCAGTGTTTCATCGCTTTCGTTCGTAGCCTTCTGCCGGAAAAACATCGCAACAAGATAGCATTTGTCTATTCCTTTTGGAAAGGGCACAGTTGCCCTTCAATGTTCTGTGAAAATTGTAGCGGCATTGGCTTGTGGAGAGAATATAGAAGGGAGGTACTTGTTTTTCTGGCTTAACTGGTGTCGGTATGCCGCACGTATGGAGGTTTACTTCTGCCTTGATGAGAGGTTTTGTTCGATGGAATTTTTATGGCAGGTGTGGCCCACTTTACACAAGCTTATAAAAAACAATGGGTCGTCCCCTACCTTCGGATTTCTGGTGGTGATCGACATCAATGATCTTACGGCTGCGAAACAGCAAAAGAATATTCGTAAGCGTGGACCGGTTGATGAGTTTCCCGCTCTGAAGGGTACACTGTTGAATGTCGGTGAGGCAGAATGGCCTGGCATGTTTAAGGATGCACTGTAATACCGCTACCCGGCAATCCGTGGGGTCTATTCGTGCCCGCCTGAGGGTAATATCACAGAGGGATTTTTTCACATCAAAGCAGACAAAGATACTATAGCCAGCGCAAAACTTTTTTAGAAAATGAACAAATACAAAAATAGTATACCGGTGTTAATGTCGTTTAGTATAGCTTACAACGCCACACTTGTTCGTACTAATTTCAAAACGAAACCGCCAGCGAAGCTTTTAGTCGGTGAAACCACTTATCGATGGGCACAAGGGGCTGATAGTCGTAAATATTCTGGTAGGTTCCCGTTAATTGCAGATGTTTGCTTATTTGGTAGGCCAGCCTTGCGCTGCTCGCTAGACGAGGCCTGTAAAAAACCTCATCTAACCGTGATTGATGGTAAAGGCTCAGATCCAGAAAAACGCGATCAAAAAACCAGTGTTTAAGGCTGATGTAGGTAGACATCTTTACGTTCATAGAGTCAACCGGCAGGGGGTTGCTTGGTAGTCGTTCATCGGGCACACCGCGGTGGGTCCACTGTTCAAATTCGTAGAACGGCCCTATGCCCGCGAACACACCTGAGCGGCCTCGATGGAAGAGCCTGAAACGCGCGTCTATGCCACCTGCGTATCGTCTGTTAAGTCCCCTCGCTTCGGCCCAATGCACTTGCCCGTAAATTTCGGTAGTTACCGCTTTCTGTACAGTGTTTACAATCTCTGCATAGACATACCCCCCACTCAAGAACACATCTTTGCCAAAAGAGCCAGTTTCAATTTTGTTGGCCAGCGTAAGGTAAGAGTTGTTTATCCGAATGGAAATATCAGCGGTATTGGTAAACTCCACTAATAATTCCTTTTGGGTTTGAATTCTCAATTCTGGCGCAACAGAACCTTTCACCCTTTGGGCAGTGTCAAGTATCACATTGAAGCTTTCTGAAAACAAGATCTGTGACTGTGCACAGTAGCTGACGAGCATCATCAGGCAGATAACAGCGGCTTTCATAGGCAAGCACATTGGTGAGGCTAGTAAAATAAGGACGAATCCCTATTCAAACAAAAACCGAAAAATCCGGGGCTAAAAAACAAGATTTCATCCAT
The DNA here is from genome assembly GCA_049324055.1 of Bacteroidota bacterium. Lineage (GTDB taxonomy): Bacteria > Bacteroidota > Bacteroidia > Cytophagales > Cyclobacteriaceae > ELB16-189. Next base: position 326,277 of record JBMOLS010000037.1, read on the forward strand.
CTTAAATGCATGTTACTTTTCCCTGCCCCGGTGTATTGAAGTTCAAGATTGAGATACCATGAAACGCCCCACGCAACACCTACACAAAATGACATGGCAGCGGGACAACCGGAAATATTTGAATCACCTTATATCTCCATCCACTGGGAAGATGAGCTCCTGGTTTGCCAATACGCCCGTAACCTCCACCTCTCCCTTGAGGTAGCGAAACAGTGTGTCGAGGGCCGGATTTTTTTCTCTAAAGGAAAAAACTGCTTGTTGCTCGTTGACATGACCGGAATTAAGTCCACCACCCGGGAGGCACGTCACTACATGGCCACCATCGGCACCACACAGGTGATAGCGGCCGCCCTGATCACAGGTTCGACCCTTAACCGTGCGTTGGCCAATTTATTTCTAACCGTAAACAAGCCGCAGGTACCTACCCGGTTGTTCACAAACCCTGAAAAAGCCAAACAGTGGTTACGTCAGTTCAAACCGGAATAGGGTGCGTTGGGCCGGGTAGTACGGCACAGGGTTAAACCCTGGCTTATGCAAATGGTCTAATGGATGGCTGAATAAAACGCATAATCATGAACCGGACAAGCGCAATTTTTCTGCCCCTTATACTTGTTGGCATCGGTTGCCGGCAAAGCGATCCTTCGCCCGTTCCCGGCATGGAAAAGACAAAACTGGGAACGTTTATAGGCACATTCAAACCGTCTTTCTTTACCTACATAGATCAGGAGCAACCGCAGGTGCTGCGCACTATTCTCAAGGACAATGAAGTCTCACTCATCGCCAACAATCCCCAAACCCGCGAGGAGTTTTTATCTTTTGTGAATGAACTGGACGCCCGGAACATTGAGGTGGTGGTGACAATCCGGTTTCAGCATGAACAGGTAAACGAGGAAGACCGGGTAATCTACTCAAAGGAAGAGTTGAATCGATTGATGGATGACCTCTCCGTGTTTTTGAGTGCGGCAAATGGCAAAATCGACTACATGCAGGTGTTGAACGAGCCATTCGGCATTGGCAGGTACAACAGCACGTTAGATTCGCTGGCGGCTATCCATTCGCTCGAAGCAGCTGAACAAACGGTACTGGCCTGGATGGACACCGTGGCACACCGGTTCAGAAAACTTATCGACAACGAAAACTATCCCGTGCAGTTGCTTACTCCTTCCGTGCAGGCCAAAGGATTAGAGGCGGTCGGGAACAATCAATCCCACCTTTGGACCTACAAAGTCACCGAAAAGATTTTCGAAATCGGAAACCGGTATTGCGATGGCATCAACTTTCATTGGTATCCCGAATCGTATGCATCGATGGTTGAACTGATGGCCGTTGCCGAGAGCTCCGGAATACTCCACACAAACTCAACGATTTATAGAACGTGCACCGAGTGGTCGCAGGCCCATGAAGTGCGGGATATTCTTCAGCAGGACAGCCAGCACTGGCAGGAAATCCTGGCGGATTACTGTGGCACCTCGGATCCCCAACTGGAAAGCGATTACCTTGCATTGATTAACGGCCTGCCCGTAGATCACACCGATACCTACAACATGTACCAGTTAATGAATGACCACCACTACCGGTTTGCCACCTACTTTGCTATGTTACAGGATTTCTACACCTGCGGTGAGGTTGCCAATTCCTGGTACGCCCTCACCAGTCTCTACGCTACCCGGTTCACCGCAAACAAAATACCCAACGGCAGGTTTTATGAAGAATACCAGCGGATAAAGGAGTTTGTGGATTGAATCGTAAGTGAAGATTCCAGGTGAGGCCACCATCGAAGGCGAAAAAACCTCCAGTCAAAAAGGCTGAACAAAAAACGAAGCCGAAAACGGTTAAAGAAAAAGAAGAGCCAAGAATGTAAAACACGTTGAGCATATCCGTGAGGAAGTGAAGTTCATTATTAAAGGTATGTTGGGATTTTTAGGTTGTTTTTGGTATGCCCTAAAAACAAAAAACCTCGAAATCATTACGATTTCGAGGTTTTGATTGTGTTTGACTCTTATTAAGCGAGGCTGTAAACTGAACTGTGTCAAAGAAGGAAAACACCAACTTTGACACCATATGAAAAACGAAGAACAATTCAATTTAGAGGGGATCAAGAAGAAAGCCTTGGAGCAGTTTCGCTCGGGCAAATC
>JBMOLS010000038.1:0-3586 GCA_049324055.1 Bacteroidota bacterium
GAACCCGAACGCTTTTAGCTGTGGCGATGCCGGCACTGTGCCCGCACCCGATGGCAGCCCTCCGCTGCCCGCACTCTTCATCAACGACTTCATCAAAGCCGGAGGTTATGATGTGGTGGTAACCAAAGCCACCGGTAGCAATGGCGTGTTCACGGGCGAGGGGCTGGCCGTGGTGCCGTGGTTCCACAGCGCCAAGGTGCGGGTAACGTTTCAGAACATTGGCGTAAACCAGAGCTACCAACTTACACGGGGCGAGATAAAGTCTGTGTGGGATCCGAACAGCCGTTTTATGCTGGAGAGCGAGAAAACATTGGCCGAAGGGGGCGGCAAAGGATTGGAAGCTACCCTGAGCTATTTCGAAGCCGATGAACTGATAGAAGTAGAGGGCGTGATCTTAAATGTATTTGTAAATCCGAATGGAGAAATCGTGGTGCAAACCAATGGGGGCGAGCAGGTAGTGGAGCGCGAGGAAGGCAAAACCTATGCGTTGGCAGATGGTGCAGGAAATGGTTACCTGGTGGATGAAGAAGGCAAAGTTACCAAAACCACCGCCACCGAAGCCTTGGCGGCAGGGGAGAGGGGCGAGCGCGAATACAATACCAGCGCAAGCAAATCGGTGCGGTTCTTGCGAACAGATCAAACCAAATATGGATGGGACGAATACCGGGCTCAGGTATTGGATCAGCACTACCAAACCGTGGAAAACGGAGAACACATAACCTGGAAAGCTTTGGTGACGGGCCAGCCGGAGACCATCGGGTTTGAGGCGGCAGACAAAGGCATGAAAATTGATTTTAAGCGTGAAGGCATGTCGCAGACAGTCCTCGAGCCGAATGGGGAATGGCTAACGCTTACGGGCACCACAGCCGGATGGCATGAAGAAGTGGTTGCTTATGGGGGTGCACGCGATGCGTCCGCACCCCCGCTGGTGTTGGGTAAACTCAACATGGTAACCTATAACGGGCTGCATCAAAAAGCAGTGCTGATTAAAGTAAACGATACAGCCTTGCCGATGCCTATCGATAAGATTACTCCCGAATTGAATAGGATTTATTCCCAGGCCGGTGTAAGTTGGGTTGTGGAAGAAACGGCACTAACCGTGAACGGCATCGACAAAACAGCGCTGGATGACGGGGAGAGTGGCTTGCTGAGCAGTTACACGGCCGAGATGCGCACGGTGATAGATGCCTATTTTGGAAACAGCGCACCCGCTGCCGATACTTACTATCTGTTTGTAGTAGAAGGAGCCAAAGATAAAAACAAGATGGGCTACATGCCGCGCAAAAAGCAGGCAGGTTTCCTGTTTACCAGCGCTATACCGAACGAATATTTTGCACATACCTTAGCGCACGAGTTAGGCCACGGAGCCTTCCGCCTGGAGCACACGTTCAGTGAATACGCTTCCCTTAGCAAAGGTGCCACCGACAACCTGATGGACTACGGCACCGGCACCCGCCTGAACAAATACCAATGGGATTACATACACGACCCCGTAGCCGTGCTGGGTTTGTTTGAGGAGGATGAGGATGCTGCCAGTTTATGTACCTGGTGGTATCAAAGCATAACAAGCAACATATGGCCAAGTGAGTCGGATAAAGTGCTGGAAGGCAAAGCCCCCTTGTTCAACCACGTGCATCAGAATTTTGACACTTACTTTACAGCTTCTCAAACTGATAATAAAGACATCACCGGCCACACCGGCTGGTCGGCCAGAAAGTCTTCCTTCACTAAACAGAACAACCTTACGTTGATAGAGCGTGTAGTGAATAAATTCTTAAAGGATGGTACTCCTTCCTTCAATCTTTCCAACAAAGGGATTTTCTTGAGTGAATACACGATAGAAGGCAAAACCTACAAAGTGGCCTTATACAGTGAGCAGCAAAACGTAAGCCTCGAAAAAACACAGGTTGATGACTTGTGTGATTTAGTCAATCACGAAGTGGTAAAAATCGTGCTAGAAGATGACTACATTCTCTTATCGTTCTTCAAAGAGAAAGCGTTGCAAATGACTTTACAGATATTTGCCAGTGAAGATGAAGATGCTGAACTTTGGTTGAAGTATCTAGGGATATTGGTGGAAGAGCCATCTGTTTTGGATCAGGTAAAAGCTTATTGGGATGGATTGTGGGCAAAGAATGAAGTAGGGGAAAGATTAGAGGATGTTTCGGTTGCAGAGAATGTTACATTTCATGGTTATAGCTCAAATGACAAGGTGGGGTGTTTCAGGAGATCGCTAGAAATGCTCGAATCTTCTGACTATATAACTGTTGAACCATTTGATAGTTCAGTGGTACAAATGACTAAGTATAATAGCGAAGGTGTGTTGACAATTCAAAAAAATATTGAAGAGGGCAAATCGGTAATCGATAGTCATTTAGATTCTGGAAAACCTATTATAGTAGGAGTAGATTGGAAACCAGGACATACAGGTAACTATGATGAGACCACTGACCATTGGATTATTATTGTGGCTCGTATAATAGCAGGCAATTCAACTTGTTATAGATATTTCGACCCTCAAACTAGTCAAAAAGAAGTTGGTACAAGTGAGGCCAATAAATTATGTGTTCAATCTGATGGTACAATCAAAGGTAGGTACCGAGAAGGTTCTGATTATGATCGTGAGTACACAATAACAATGGTTAGACCTAGTAAAGACAAATAGTTATGAAAACAATTTTTTCTATTCTTGTAATCAACTTATTTTTTCTTAATAGTTGTACAGCAGACAAAACAAAAGTTAACCCTGACGCAAAAAAAGTTGTAGAGAGTTTTTATACCTGGTACATCGGGGATGCGTACAGTAAATTGTTTGACTACTATCAAGTTCCGCCCTTCAAAAAAATGGGTGACAAAGAGTACATCTTTGATAAAAATGAGTTGAGCGAGCGATTAAACAAGGTTGATTACTTGTCAGATTCATATAAGAGAGCTATTCTAGATAAATTAGAGCTATGTAATAACGAAATGAGAAAGCGGAAATGGGATTATGAACCTGAGCCTCAATTTAATATCAAGCAGTGCGACTATCTATGGTACGACAACTGGGTTGGCGGGCAAGGTGAACGCATCAATGGCTTTAATATCATTAACGAAACCAGCAATCAATCTAACATAGAGTTTTTAGTTGAAATATTGATAAACAATAAGGTTTTCACAAAATCAAAAGTAACGGTTGAGAAAGAAAAAAACTCTTACAAAATATCCAACATCGAATTGATATGGAAATGATGACCCAAGCCGTCCTTCGTTCTCACTTCAAGTGCAGCGTTTTGTTAAGCCGCTTTTACTTTACTGAAATTGGTATTGACTTTGAAGTACTCCCCCCAACTGGCGCAAGTCTTAAGAAGAAGAGGCGGCCAGCGCGAGACTTGTGCCTTTGATACTTAAAATTCTATTTGGGTATATTCAAGGTATGTGTTACTCCCCCTCAGAGTCACCCGCCTTTGGGGCCAGAGAAGGCGGGCGGGGACTCTGAGGCTTAGTTGATATGCCTCGTCTAAAAATAGTTTTTCAGTTCCAAACTCTTCAGGTTTTCAATTCTTGAAGTCCGATAAGTGGAATTGAAATGCGGGTTGGCGGTTAA
>JBMOLS010000039.1:0-3184 GCA_049324055.1 Bacteroidota bacterium
ATTTCCGTTTTCAACGCATCACGTTTTTGGCGCAGGCTATCCAGCTTGCGCACAAACTTAGTGGTGGGCATGCGTAAGTTTTGCAGGCTGTCTATTTTTTGTTGGAGTGCCAGCGAATCCATGCGGGTCTGCACATCTACCTTTTGGCGCAGGCTATCTGCCCATGTTTGTATGTGCAGGGAATCTTGCAGCCGTTGCAGGGAAACTTTTTGCTGCAACGTTTCCAGATTGGCCTGTTGTTGTAGTTGGCGTAATGAATCGATGGTTGGGTTGTTGGATACACTTTCCTGCAAACTATCTGACGCGACCATGACACCCTCCTGCGCAAGCGTTAAGTGGGATAGGAAAAGGGTTAATATGAGAATGTTAAGTTTCAAGTTTTTAGTTTCTTCAACACATTAGCACATTCTTTCAATAACCTAAAAAGTCCCTTCACCTGCCCTTTGCCCCATTGGCCACAGAAGATTCGTACCTAATCTTCAGTTACTGTTTCACTAAACCTAACAAGCTCCCCACGGTCGAGTTACTCTCTGCTACACCTTTGTTGGTGATGAACACCTACGAGGATGTAGGCCTCAGAGCCCCCGCCCACCTTCTCTTGCCATCAAAAGGCGGGTAACTCTGAGGGGGAGTACCGTTATGCGCGTCACGCTTGCCCCATAGCGAGGGCGGCAGAGCGATATTTGGATATTTCAATCGCCCCAATTGACTTTTACGACTAAGCAATCCTTTTTTGTATATATGACTTCATAATGATCCGATGAGCCAACGCTCGATTTGTATCTCTCAACAAGCAATGAATCTGACCAACTTGCAACTTTAGAATCAATAGGGGCGTTTCTCATCAGATTATGCACCTCGCTTATCTTCATTCCAACTTCTATTCGACTTAAGTCCTCGAAGTTTTGCCTTCCAATGCTATTCGAGCAACCAATTATGAAGCCACCAAAACAAAAAATAACGAACGTTATACTTATTACTTTCATGTCTATTTATTAATAAATTTACTAAACCCAATTGCCCAACTATCTCTGCTCCATTCAGAAGGATTTAAGACGGTGTAGTTAGCGAAAGAATCACCAATTTCATTCGAGTAGTAGTCCTGGGGATCATAGGCACTAGGTCTCGTACTAGCTCTTAGATTTTGAAGATGTTCAATCAAATCTCCAAATGGATTTCCATAACCATAACCCACTACCATCACGTGCCTCATATCCATTACATTTCCATCTCTAGGATTGATTACATACCTTTTTTCTGGCCCAAGTGGCTGTCCATCTTTCCAACCCTCTTCAGTAATTATTTTGAAATAAGAGTAATCTTTATATTTTTCAACCCATTCATCTAGGGGAATTGCCTTTTCTAAATGCTTTTTTAATGGATCGTCTTCAGTATCATGGATTCTTTTCCAATTCTTTTTAAAACCTATCAGATTCACTGACAGAGTCTGTGTTACTCCATCAGAATATTCCATATATCTAATCCTCCATTCTGGTACCCACCCTTGCATACGCCCACTTGCGCTGCCAAGAAAACGACCAGGAACATAGCCTGAGCCGAAACCACCTATGGTCGTAGACCCTCCAAACCCACCTGTGCTACCGTAGGTTAGATAGCTCGCCATCGGATTAAACACGCCATTCAGCATGTCGAACATTGCATCGGCCATGGCAAAACTATCGCCATACATACCTGGATGTGCATCTTGTTTTTCTTGTTTTTTGCCGTCCTTGTCTTCATCCTCATCCGGGTCTGCTCCGGTGGGATCGTTCCAAAATACAGGGTTGTTGAAACCATAATTGAACGGTGAAACACCCGCATACTTGCTTGCCATCACATCTACACCATTCATTCTTCCCAGCGCTGGGTCGTAATTGCGGAAAAACATTTCGTAGTTACCGGTAACTTCGTTGCGCTCGCTGCCCGCGTTGTACAGGTAGCTGTTGTCTGTAATATTTTCCCTCGTCCAGCTATTTGCCGTGTTTAAACCAAACGGGTAATATTCGTTGTATTGCAGAATATTCGAAGGCGTGTAGGTAAAAGTAACATCATCGAAGTAGGCTTCTACCAACGTAGGGTTTTCGTTGCTTACATACACAAAGGCATACCCTTCTTCCTTGGCCGTGTATTCGCGGCTCATGAAGTCGTGCGGCAGCTTGGTAGGGTCGCCCACGGGCTGTTCGCCACCGTTTATCTGCTCGTAGGCAATGTCGAGCAGGTTATAGTCTTTGTCGAATATCAAGATGTTCACAAATACTTTGGGGAACGAGCTGTTGCCCCCTCCGCCCCCACCGGCCACAATATCGCCATAATAATCTAACCCAACAGAGGCGCTGCCGATTTCGCCCACACCGGGTGCGGGCACACCAAATGCATTGAGCAGCGAAGTAGCAAAGCCTGCCAGGTTGCTGGTAGTGCTCTGCGGGTTGTAGTACTTTGCGTAGGCCTCAATTTTCACTTTATCGCCTGGGTATATTTTATAACTCTTCGCCAACCCCACCTGGCTGCCGCTGCCACCCGTAAGCTTTTGCGCATAGGTGTAGGTGCTGCCACCATCGGTATGGTCCATCAAATCAAAGTTAACACGGTTCGTGTAGTTTTGAAAGTTGGCATTTTCGGTTGCCTCCATCGTGGCTGTCAGCGCCTGCGGTGCAGGGGTGGCACTCTGGTCTCCGCAGTGTCTCCCGAAGGGGACGCTGCGGCATCCTTCCATGGCCTCACATTTTTCATTCGTTTATTTTTATCCACTGTCTTCTTTTTTCATGGGTATTTTCTTATCAAGTTGCTTCCTGCCTCCAGAGTCCCCTGCCCGCGCTCTGCCTCCATAACAACGTGAGACTCTGCGGAGACAGAAGGGACGCTGAGGCATCCTTCCATAGCCTCATATGTTTACTCGTGTTTTTAACCGTTATGTCTTTTCGTGGGCACTCCTGCGCCCTGCCGCCAGAGTCCCCTGCTTGCGCTCTGCTTCCACCACAACGGGAGACTCTGCGGAGACATAGATTGCGTTTCATCATACTCTCTGGTCTCCGCAGTGTCTCCCGAAGGGGACGCTGCGGCATCCTTCCATAGCCTCATATGTTTACTCGTGTTTTTAACCGTTATGTCTTTTCGTGGGCACTCCTGCGCCCTGCCGCCAGAGTCCCCTGCTTGCGCTCTGCTTCCACCACAACGGGAGACTCTG
>JBMOLS010000040.1:0-2299 GCA_049324055.1 Bacteroidota bacterium
TACCCGTCACCCAATAAGGCCATTGGCGCCAACGCCTGTGCTTTTGCCGTAGCGGGGGTCGGAGCAAAAGCCAAATGACCGAAGGGAATGGCTTTTGCGACCTGCCACGTACTCGTCACCGTGGGTAAGCTAAGTTAAGAAACGTAAACCAATTTACAACGCCCCTACCCCGCTATGGTCAAAAGCATTTTGTTGGCAACTGTTGCCAGCCGTTTGTTCTTCCGTCAACCGTGCACCAAGCCGCCAACCAATGCCCTGAGCGAAGCATACTTTCTGCATTTTTTTCTTTTTCTCTTTTCTTTTCATTTCACCTTTCCAGTGGATGCGAAGCGCAGAACGAACTTACTCCATGCGGAGTGATAAACGGTCCCCGGAGAGACTTTGGTTTTCCTATTCTTTTTTAAATTCTTAATTCCCCGACTCTCCTGAGCGAAGACGAATATGTCACCGAGGCGGCTGGATGCTGGCAATAGTTGCCAACGCTTGTGCTTTTGCCGTAGCGGGTCGGAGCAAAAGCCAAATGACCGAAGGGAATGGCTTTTGCGACCTGCCACGTACTCGTCACCGTGGGTAAGCTAATTTAAGAAACGTAAAACATTTTACAACGCCCCACACCCCGCTATGGTCAAAAGCATTTTGTTGGCAACTGTTGCCAGCCGTTTGTTCTTCCGTCAACCGTGCACCAAGCCGCCAACCAATGCCCTGAGCGAAGCATACTTTCTGCATTCTTTTTCTTTTTCCCTTTTCTTTTCATTTTACCTTTTCCGTGGATGCGAAGCGCAGAACGAATTTACTCCATAACGAATTTACTCCATGCGGAGTGATAAACTGTCCCCGAAGAAACTTTGGTTTTCCTATTTTCTTAAATTCCTATTTCCCCGACTCTCCTGAGCGAAGACGAATATGTCACCGAGGCGGCTGGATGCTGGCAATAGTTGCCAACGCCTGTGCTTTTGCTATTGAATAAATATTCAATATAGCAAAAGTCGTGATTTGGAAGCATAAAATCCATGAAGGAGATAGAAAAAATGAGGATATATGTTTTGTGCAGTTACTTATTTCCGCGCAAGACAAAACCATCCGTCATTGCACCGTTACCTCCGCCCTGGGGCAGCACGTGATCTAACGGGCTTTGTATCTTCTCTAACGCAAAACGGCTTACGTGGGCATAGATTTCTGTGGTCTTGGGCGACTCATGCCCCAGCAATACCTGTATATAGCGCGTAGAGGTGCCTCCTTCCAACAGATGGGTGGCAAAAGAGTGTCTCAACATATGAAGTCGAACGGGTTTGCACAGGCCTGCACGCGCTGCTGCATATTTTAAGATGGCCTGAAGGCTGGTAGAACTATAGCGTTGGCATTGCCTACCCTCAAAAAACCAATACAACGGCTGGTATTCTTCGAGGTAAGTATGCAGCAATGGCACCAGGCTGTCGGCCAGCACAGTCTGCCGGTCTTTGCGGCCTTTGCCGCCTCGCACCCATATTATACGCCTGTCAAAATCTACATCGCCCTTGCGCAATGCCAATACTTCACTGCGCCTCAGCCCTGCCGAGTAGGTGACCATCAGCATTACACGATGTTTCAGGTTGTCGCAAGCATCGAACAGTGCCCTCACTTCTTGTTGGCTCAGCACATGGGGCAGTCGTTGCTCTTTCAAGGGTCGTTCTAAGTAATAGGTCTTCTCCTGCTGCCGCATCACCTTCTCATAAAAAAACTTGATGGCGTTAATGGCCTGGTTCTGGGTGGAACGACTCAGCCTCCTTCGCTCTACCAGATGGAGCAGGTACACGCGTATTTCGTTCTCACCCAGATCAAGCGGGTGCGAATCTGGGAAGAAGAGCAAGAAGAGCTTGAATTGCTCCAGATAGGTTTTGGCTGTAGACGGTGCGTACCCCTTCAGGTGCAGGTGCTGCTCTACCAGGCGCAAAGCACGTAGCTTATCGCTCGAGAGTGGAGCTGGGCATATGGCTGTTGGGCCATCATCACCCAAGGCTGAATAGTCTACCGTGGCCAAGTCGGCTAATGCGTGGCGGAGTGTTTCCAGGGCCTCGGGGGTGCGTGGCACATACCAGCATCGTTGTGTGGCACTGTAGCGGCAGTTGGGCAGTGTACGCACGCGGGCATTCACCTTTTTATCGTAGGGAAACCGGATGGCCACTGAATCCTGCCCCCGATGCAGGAGGGGTGCGAGGGCAACCGTAGTTAGCATGGTTCTGCAACAGATTGATGAGACAGGCAATATCAGCATTGCAACAGCCGATACTGCGTTTTAAACGATTATAAACGATTATAAACG
>JBMOLS010000040.1:2399-24008 GCA_049324055.1 Bacteroidota bacterium
TAAACGATTATAAACGATTATAAACGTTTTAAAACGGCTTTTGTGTAGCCAACGGATGGTTGCGAGGCGTGTGAACCGGTTTTGAAGCCACCCGCGGCAGGGATTGCAGCGGATACCCCGCAGCGGAGGGCTGTTGTGCGCGTGGTGCGAGGAGTAGCAGCGGAAAGCCCGGCCCTGATTTTGCCACTGACACCTGCCCGCACCAGCGGAGCAAAGTCAGGGGCAAACGTCAGGGGCCGCCCGCACGTTTAAAGGCCTGGTGCCGGCAAGCGGTATATCAGGCAGTCTTTGGGCTCGTTGTTTTGGTTGACGAAGCGAAACCACTTCGCCAGGCGCGCCTCCTCCACCAAACCCGCCTTTTGCAACACACGGGCGGAGGCACTGTTCTCGGCATCCACCAACGTCCAGATGCGGTGCACCTGCGGCTGCTGCTGCAGCAAGCCCATAAAAGCCTGGCACATTTCGGTAGCGAAGCCCTTGTTCCACTGGGTGGGGCTGATGATGTAGCCAAATTGCACTTTGCCCGCTTCATTCAGAATACCGAAGCTGCCGATCAGCCGGTTGGTGTCCTTCAGCCGCGCGGTGTAAGAATAGTCGCTGCCCTTGCCCCAGGCAGGCACGGCATATTGCAGGTAAGCGCGCGTGTCTTGCAGGCTTTGGTGCGTAGGCCACGACACATATTGGGTGGCCTCGGGCTTGCTGGCGTAGGTGTAAAAAATTTCTTCGGCATCTTCGTACCTTAGCCGGCTCAACAGCAGGCGGTCGGTTTCGAATTGTTCGGGCAGGTTGAGCAACATAGCAGCAAACACAAACGGATGGGATCAAATATCGTTCACCAATATTTTAAAAAAGAAGCCGAAGGCGCCAAGATCCTGATTAAAGTGAATCCTATTCACCTGCGAGGCGCAGAAATCACTATCCAGGCAGATGGCCACATCGAAGGACGCGAGATTGAATTCGGGCCCAACATTGTGGAAGAACTGCTGGCAGACGGCTACCGCGAGTCGAGTCCGCTGGAATTCAACCTGTACGACACAGGGCTGGCGCAATGAAAAGGTAGCAGGCATCTTACAAACAAAGTCGCGAAGCGCCCGGATATATTGCCAACATCCGTTTGGAAATCGAATTTTCTTCTACCTTTGCCCCCCGGCAAGTCGGCACGACCAGCTCCTGCTGAACTCCCCCAGGACCGGAAGGTAGCAAGGGTAGGCGGTTGTAGCGGTGCGATGTTCGGCTTGCCTCTTTTTTTGTTCAATTCTCCCCTCCCTCCCGGAATTTCGAATAACTTTGTGGTTTAACTACCGCAAAAAATGAAGTTCTTCATCGACACTGCCAACCTCAACGAAATACAAGAAGCCTACAACCTGGGCGTTTTAGATGGTGTTACCACCAACCCCTCGCTCATGGCCAAAGAAGGCATAGCAGGCAAGGAAAAAGTAATGGCACACTACAAAGCCATCTGCAACATTGTAGACAACAACGTGAGTGCCGAAGTAATAGCCACCGACTACGAGGGCATTTTGAAAGAAGGCCGCGAACTGGCCAAAATAGACGACAAGATTGTGGTGAAGGTGCCCATGATTAAAGATGGTGTGAAAGCCATCCGCCAATTTACCAACGAAGGCATACGCACCAACTGCACGCTGGTGTTCTCGGCAGGCCAGGCGTTGCTGGCTGCGAAGGCAGGTGCCAGCTATGTGTCGCCTTTCATTGGCCGCCTGGACGATGTGTCGCAAGACGGCCTGGAGCTGATTGCACAGATACGCCAGATATACGACAACTATGGCTACAGCACCGAAGTACTGGCTGCCTCCGTGCGCCACACCATGCACCTGATTAAATGTGCAGAGATCGGTTCGGATGTGGTAACCTGTCCGTTGAAAGTAATTACCGATTTGCTGAACCACCCGTTGACAGACAGTGGCCTCGCCAAGTTCCTGGCGGATCATAAAAAAGCGAATGGATGAATACAGGTTTCAGGTTATAGGTTGCCGATAGCAAAGCCTCTAACCACTAACCTGTAACCTGTTAACCTGAAACCGTTTATGTTCTCCACCGATCCCGTTGTACGTGTTAAAGAGGCCAGCATCTTTCAAGAGCACCATAGCGTGCTGAATAACATCAGCTTCGACATAGACAAGGGCGAGTTTGTATTTATTGTGGGACGCACCGGGTCGGGTAAATCTTCATTACTAAAAACCCTGTACGCAGACTTGCCGTTGCGTCTGGGCGACATCAGCGTGGCGGGCTTCAACATTCGCGAGCTGAAGAGCCACCAGGTGCCCCTGCTACGCAGAAAGGTGGGCATCATCTTCCAAGACTTTCAACTTTTTTCCGACCGCACCGTAGGCGAAAACCTGATGTTTGTGCTGAAGGCCACCGGCTGGAAAGAAAGCGCCAAAATGAAGGCACGCATGGCCGAGGTGCTGATGCAGGTTGGCCTGGGTTCGGTAGAACGAAAAATGCCGCATCAATTGTCGGGGGGGGAGCAGCAACGCATTGTCATTGCGCGCGCCCTGCTGAATGAACCTTTGATATTAATTGCTGATGAACCTACGGGCAACCTCGATCCGGAAGTATCGAACGGCATTCTGAAGCTGTTCCAGCAGATCAACAAAAGCGGTACCGCCATTTTGATGGCCACCCACAGCTACGGCCTTATCCGCAGGTTCCCCGCGCGCGTGCTCAAATGCGAAAACGCCAAAATTCTAGACTCAAAAGTAGAGCAGTTTGAGTTAAAAGGCGAGGAAGATTTTTGACAAATTCTTTGGCTCCGCGCCCCTCAACTCCGCTCAGGGCGCACCTTCAAAAAACATCTCAGCGAGTACATTTGATTCTTGTGAGGTTAAGCCGAATAACCGCATCCCACAATCGCGAATTTTCCTAAATTGAGTTACAAAACAGCTAAGGGCTATGAGCACGAAAGAAGCCTTCTACGAATTAATTGACAAGATTGGGAATGAGGAAATACTGAAAGGTTATTTCGAATTAATCAAACGTCTAAACGAAAATCAAACAGAACAACTCTGGGAATCGTTGAACTCCGAGGAGCGGGGTGAACTTCTTCTTTCTTATGACGAAAGCTTCGACACCAAGAATCTTCAAAGCCATGAGGATGTCAGAGAGCAGCATAAAAAATGGCTAAGAAAATAGTCTGGACCAAGCGTGCCAATCACAAGTTCAACACAATCATTGACTACCTGGCGGTTGAATGGGGAGCAAAGGTTACTCAAAGCTTTGTCATTAAGACCTATGACATTATTGACATAATTGCTGAACACCCTGAATTGGGCACGTTAGAGAACAATCAGAAAAACATACGCGGACTTTTAATAACCGACATAACAGGCTCTTTAATCGGGTTACAGATCAAGAAATAATCTTGCTAAACTTCTTTGATACGAGATCCGGAAGCAAACGCAAGCGATACTAAGAAACGTATCACTCCAGGGGTTGTGCCTGATCAAAATCGGCTGCGGTAACGGCATCGGGCAGTGGCAACTGCAACACCTTCTTCCAAACGCCCTCGCGTTTGCGCGAAAACATGAGGGCCGCACCATAGGCAACGACCGGTGCTTTCCCTCGTTCTGTGGCTGTGTATTTAATCAATAACTTCTCGCAGGCCACATCTTTGTGCACCTGCCGCTCCGCAAAACGAAGATCAAGTTGGGTTTGTATTCCTTTCTGTTGCCGGTCTTGCATCACCACACGGGCGTCTTCCTCGTATTCTTCCAGGTTCATCACCCGTGGCTTCTTCCCGGCCGCTGCCCAAAGAAAATCTTCGGCATTTACGCCATTATAGATTTCAGGCCTGTTGGCGTTTACGCCCTCCACAAAAGGTTTCCATATATCGCGCGAAAGCGTTGCCCACTCGTCTGCCTGGCCATAGCTGGCCACCGACAGCAACCACAAAGAAATGATCGTTAAGAATTTCATACCCGCCTACAACGGCCGGCATGCATGCAGGGTTGGTTTTTCAGCGGCACTTACAGCGGCTGCGAGCCGTTGTTTGTCAGGCTGCGTGGCACTTTCAGATGCTCACCGGGTCCGATGCCTTCTTGCGGCTGTCTTCCAGCTTTTTTATCTGCTGGTTCAGCAGGTCTATGCGCACCAGCATGTTCAGCACCAGGGCATCCTTCACTTTCTCGCTGGGCTGTGTTTTCATCTGCTCGCGCAGTACCTGATACATGGCATCCAGCTTTTGCAGGTCTTGCGTAAAGTGGTCGTCTTCGTAATCAGTTTCCAGGTCTTCAATCAAGGCTACCTTCTCTGCAATCTGTTCCTTATAAAAAGTCTCCACATCGGTAAACTCGCCCTGTATCTTCGCCACCTCTGCTCTCTGCTTCAAGGGCTGCCCGCGCAACAGCAAAAACACCGACAAGCCCAGTAACACTACAGCAGCAGCCCTCCATAGGCCCACGCTGTTCCACCAGGTTGTTCTCTGACCGAGGGCACCTGCAATACGTTGCCATACTTTTTCTGAAGGCTCGTGGTTATCAAACGCCTCGCGGTTGTTGCGTATCAAATCTTGCAGCTTGCTCATATCGTCCTCCTTTCCAATAGTTCTTTCAATTTCTTCTTAGACCTGTTAAACTGACTCTTCGAGGTTGACTCGGTAATGCCCATGATCTCGGCTATCTCGCTGTGGTCATATCCTTCCAACAAATACAAGGAGAGTACCGATCGGTAACCATCGGGCAGTTGCTGAATGGCCGCGCGCACGGCTTCTACAGTATAGGGAAAGTGATCCAGTTCATCACCCCCCGTTTCTTCCTTTACATCCCACCGGTCGTCTTCCGGCAGTGGTTCGGTTCTGCGCTTCTTCAGCTGGTTGATGGCCTTGTTCACCACAATGCGTTTCAGCCAGGCCCCAAAGGTGGCATCGCCCCTATAGAAATTTAAGTTTTTGAAAGCCGAGATGAAAGCTTCCTGTAGAACGTCTTCCGCCTCTTCACTATTGTTCACAATGCGGTATCCCACATTGTACATGCTGCGGCTGTACAATTTGTAAACCTTCTCGAAGGCCACCGGGTCGCCCTGGCGGCACCGCTCAATCAGGTCGTGGTGCATATGTACAACCTCGGCTGTCAACAGCAGAACATACTTCTATCCTTGCAACAGACAGGCATGGCCCTGCAAGGTTGCATGGCCAGCTTATTTTAATTTAGCCAGGTTTTGCTTGGCAGGTATAAAGTCGGCAGCTAATGCTAGCGCACCTTCGTAATGCTTCTTGGCGTCTTCCTTGTTGCCTTGCTCCTGCGCCACCATGCCCTTCAAATTCAACAGCGAAGCTTTCATGGGATATTCCTTCGGCTTGCCTTCGGCATCGTTGAAAACCACCTTTAGCGTGTCGGACTCTGCCTTGCCCATCAGAATATCTGCATTGGTGCTGCTTTCATTGAAACGCTTGAGGTCGAATTGCAGAAACGCAATTTTGTAAAGTGTGCCGTTATTATTCGTGAGCAGGTACAGGCTTTCGTAGTATTGAAGGGCACGGTCCAGCACACCCAAATTTTCGCTGCTCACAGCGGCCAACTCCAGGTAGGTTAAGTTTTTAGGATCGCGCTGCAATAAATCGTTGGTAACCAGCAGGGCCGATGCCGGCTTGTTGTTTTCGTGGTAATAGTAAGCCAGCGAAAAAATGAGTGAATCGTTGTTCGGGTTTTGAATGATGAGGTCGTAAAGGGCATCTTTGGCCACCTGATCATCGTTCCAACGCGCGGCCGTCAGGTATTTGCGGTAGAAGTGCTCCACCAGCACATTTTGGGCACTGGGCTGCTGCGGCTTGGTGTCTGTAGTTGCCGGGGTGCCCGTGGCTGGTTTGGCGGCTGGCTTTTGGTTTTGTGCAAAGACTGCGGCAGTAGCCGCCATTAAAACAAGGGTAAATAAAACGCGCATAAATATGTTATCAGTTTGTGGGTGTGGTTAATCCTTTTTGTGATGCGATTTCCATCATAAATCGGTAAGCCTCTTCGCGGTCGTTGCGAATAACGCCATCCAAAATAGCATCTTTTATCTGGTCTTTGATCTCGCCCACCAAAGGACCGGGTGTTAATTGAAATACGCGGATGATTTCATCGCCCGAAATGGGGGGTTGAAAATTGCGCACCTGATCTTTGGCCTCCACTTCTTCCATCTTCTTGGCTACCTTTTCGAAGTTGCGCAGGTATCGTGCCACCTTTTCGTTGTTCTTGCTGGTAACATCGGCCCGGCACAAAATCATCAGGGCATCGGTTGCCTCGCCTGCCTCGAAAAGCAACCTGCGGATGGCCGAGTCGGTAACTTCTTCTTTCACCAACGCAATGGGGCGCAGGTGCAGACGCACCAGTTTTTGCACGAAGGCCATGTGCTCGTTCATGGGCAGCTTCAACCTGCGAAAAATACCGGGCACCATGCGGGCGCCTTTGTCTTCGTGGCCATGGAAAGTCCAGCCGTGTTTGGGCTCGAAGCGTTTGGTGGCAGGCTTGGCGATGTCGTGCAGAATGGCAGCCCAGCGCAGCCACAAATCGTTCGATACTTTGCTCACATTATCCAGCACCTGCAGGGTGTGGAAAAAATTGTCTTTATGGGCGTGGTTGTCTACGTACTCCACGCCATGCAGGGCCACCATCTCCGGAAAGAACTCCTTCAACAAGCCACTGTGAAACAGCAATTTAAAGCCGTAGGAAGGCACTGGTGACAGAACGATCTTGTTCAGTTCATCGGCAATGCGTTCCATCGACACAATCTTCAACCGCTCGGTATTTTTGGTAATGGCCTCGTACGTGTCGGGGTCGATGTCGAAATTGAGTTGCGAGGCAAAACGGATGGCGCGCATCATGCGCAGCGGGTCGTCTGAAAAAGTTATGTTGGGGTTGAGCGGGGTTTTGATCATCTTCCGCTTCAGGTGGGTAACACCATCGAATGGATCGATCAGCGCGCCATAGTCGGGCTCGTTCAGGCTGATGGCCAATGCGTTTATGGTGAAGTCCCTGCGCTGCTGGTCGTCTGCCAGGGTGCCGTCTTCTACAATGGGCTTGCGCGATTCGGAGCGGTACGACTCCTTGCGAGCGCCCACAAACTCCAACTCATATTCGCCCTGGCGGATCATGGCGGTGCCAAAGTTCTTGAACACAATCACGGGCACATTGCCCAGGAGGCGGGCAACTTCGTGCGCCAGCTCTATGCCACTGCCTATGCACACAAAATCAAGGTCTTTGCAAGGGCGCTTCAGCAGAAGGTCTCTCACAAACCCGCCCACTGCATAGGTAGGAAACCCCATTGCGCGGGCCGCCTTGCTCACCGTTTCGAAAATGGGATTTTGGGCCAGGGTGTCAGAAAAATTCATCGTGTCATCAAAAAAAGTCAGCACCAGAACCTGCAAAGGTAGCACGAATTTTGGGTTCGTTTCAGGTAAAAAGACGCGCAGAGGGCCATGCGCCAAATGATTCGAACAAGCGATCAGAAAAAGGGAAATAATCCGCGCGGAGTGGGGTGATTTAAAGCCTCAAATCCTACCTTTGCACCCGAATTTTCAGGCCTGTACATGTCTGCTTCTGCTAAATACATCTTCGTAACCGGTGGCGTTACGTCTTCTTTGGGTAAGGGAATCATCTCCGCCTCGCTGGGCAAACTGCTGCAGGCGCGGGGCTTTTCCGTTACTATTCAGAAATTCGACCCCTACATCAACATCGACCCAGGCACTCTAAACCCCTACGAGCACGGGGAGTGCTACGTAACGGATGACGGAGCAGAAACCGACTTGGACCTGGGCCATTACGAGCGTTTTCTCAACACGCCCACTTCGCGCGCCAACAACATTACCACCGGCCGCATTTACAACAACGTCATCACCAAAGAACGCAAGGGCGAGTACCTGGGCAAAACGGTGCAGGTAGTGCCGCACATTACCGATGAAATCAAACGCAACATCTACCAACTGGGCGAAAGCGGCCAGTTCGACTTCATCATAACAGAAATAGGCGGTTCGGTGGGCGATATTGAATCGCTGCCGTTTCTGGAAGCCGTGCGCCAGGTGCGCTGGGACTTAGGTGCCAACAACGCGCTGGTGATTCACCTCACGCTCATCCCCTACCTGGCGGCCGCGAAGGAACTGAAAACCAAACCCACACAGCACTCGGTAAAAGAATTGCTGAGCTATGGTATTCAACCAGATATACTGGTGTGCCGCACGGAGCACCCGCTGCCCCTGGAGATACGCAAGAAGCTTGCGCTGTTCTGCAACGTAAACCTGAACTCGGTTATAGAGGCCATCGATGCAGATACCATTTACGATGTGCCGATTCTGATGCGCAAAGAAAAACTGGACGAGCGCGTGCTCGCCAAGCTGAAAGTCGTGGCCAAGCACGAGCCCGAACTGGAGCAGTGGAAGACGTTCCTCGGCAAGTTGAAGAACCCCATTGATGAAGTGGTGATTGGCCTGGTAGGAAAATATGTGTCGCTGCCGGATGCCTACAAATCTATTGCGGAAGCTTTTATCCATGCAGGTTCGCAAAACGACTGCAAGGTGCGGCTGAAGTGGATCTCTTCGGAAGAAATCAACAAAGAAACCGTGGCCGAAACGCTGGGCGGCCTGCACGCGGTGCTGGTGGCACCCGGGTTTGGCGAACGCGGGCTGGAAGGAAAGATAGAGGCCATCCGTTATGTGCGCGAAAACAAAATTCCCTTCCTGGGTATTTGCCTGGGCATGCAGTGTGCCGTGGTGGAATTTGCCCGCCACGTGCTGAAGCTCGATGCCAGCTCTACCGAGTTGAACCCCAAAACCAAGCACCCCGTTATCGACATGATGGAGGAGCAGAAAAAGATTACTACCAAGGGGGGCACCATGCGCCTAGGTGCCTATGCCTGCAAACTCAAGAAAGGCTCCAAGGCAAGCGCCATCTATGGCGATACGCTGATTCATGAAAGGCACCGCCACCGCTACGAATTCAACAACAAATACCTCCACCAGATGGAAGAAGCCGGGCTCAAAGCTTCTGGCATTAACCCCGACTCTGGCCTGGTGGAAGTGGTAGAACTGAAAGACCACCCCTGGTTTGTGGGTGTGCAATACCACCCCGAGTTGAAGAGCACGGTAATGAACCCGCATCCGTTGTTTGTAACATTTGTGGAGGCCGCCATCAACCAGAAAAAAAACATGGGGCAGCGTTGAAATAAGTAAAGTATTGGTACGACTGTAAAAAAAATACGAGGACAAGAAGTAATGGATAGGAATTCGGCTATTGGATTGACATTGATTGCAGCACTGCTGCTACTGTATTTTTACTATTTCTCACCCGAGCCGGTACCCCCTCCTCCGGCCACCCAAGCCGTAACCACGGAAACTTCGGCCGACAGCACGGCAGCACCCGCCAGCACAACCCCAGCCGTTACCGACAGCCTCCTTACAGAACAATTTGGCGCGGTAGCTCCGCTGGCAGCCGGTACGGAACAAGAAACGAAAGTAGAAAATGCCGACCTCGCCCTCACCTTTACCAACCAGGGCAAGCTGAAGGTAGTAGAACTGAAAAATTTCAAAACGTATTACCAGCAGCCACTGTTGCTCCTGGCGCCCGATACAGGCACCCCGCAACTGTTGGCGCAAATAGATGGACGCCCGGTAGACCTGTGGCAACTGTTCTACCAGGGCTCGGTGCGCAAAACAGGCGACTCTACCCGCGTGGAGTACATCGCCAACCTCAACAATGGGGCATTCATCAAACACATCTACACCATTCCGGCAACGGGTTTCAAAATCAACTATCACATTCAGACCAGCCGTGTAACCCTCACTGGCGATTACCTGACTTACCAATGGAACAGCAAATTGCCCCTGGTAGAGAAAGACCTGACCGACAGCCGCAACAAAACCACCATCAACTTCTACTCGGCCGCCAACGGCTTCGATGGCTTGTCTGAAACCTCGCAAGATGTGGAGACCGAAGCGTTGCCTGCCACACAATGGGTGGCGGTGCGCCAGAAATTCTTTATCAGTTCCATACTTACCAATAGCCAGTTCACCGGGGGCGAAGTATCTACCCGCGTAAACCCTGCCGACACCGCTACGGTGAAAGAGGCCTCGGTAAAGGTGTTCATCCCCAGTGGTGAAGTAACCGGAAATGGTGCGCGCCTGGCATTCTTCTTTGGACCCAACGACTATTCTGTTATTCCCGATGTGGCCACCGAATTTTCGCGCAACCTCTACCTGGGCTGGCCCCCCGTGCGCTGGGTGAACAAATACCTGATTGTGCCTTTGTTCAGTGCCCTGGAAGGCATTACCGGAAACTACGGCATCATCATCATTATCCTGGTGTTCATCATCAAGCTGGCGCTGGCCCCCCTCTCGTACAAATCGTACCTGGGTATGGCCAAAATGAAATTGCTGAAACCAGAGTTAGACGTAATTAAAGAGAAGTATGGCGACAACATGACGCAGATACAGGCCGAACAAATGAAATTGTATCAGCAGGCCGGAGTCAACCCCTTTAGTGGATGTATTCCACTGCTGCTCCAAATGCCTTTCTTGTTTGCCATGTTTTATTTTTTCCCGGTGAGTATTGAATTGCGTCAGGAATCGTTCCTCTGGGCCGAAGACCTGTCCACCTACGACTCGATCATCAACCTGCCGTTCACTATTCCCTTCTATGGATCGCATGTGAGTTTATTTGTGTTGTTGATGACGGCCTCGCAGATTGTATTTCAATGGCAGAATAATCAGTTAACCGCGGTGCAGGGCCCGATGAAGACCATGGGCTACATCATGCCGGTGGTTTTCATGTTCATCCTCAACAACTTTGCAGCAGGCCTCAGCTTCTACTATTTTGTTTCCAACCTGTTCACCTTCGCGCAGCAGGCAATCATTAAACGCTTTGTTGATGAAGACAAGATTATGCGCGTAATGGATGAGCACAAGAAGAAGATGGCGGCTGGTGGCGGCAACGGCAAGAAATCTTCGTTCATGAGCAAGTTGGAAGAAGCCATGAAAGCCAGCCAGGAAGCGAAAGAGAAGAACAAGAAGAAGTAACGCTCAAATTGAAAATTGAGAATGGGCGATGAGCGAATGCCTCTCCCATTCTCAATTTTTCACTTATTCCATGCGCATTTGTGCACAATACTGTTGACAGTACGTGGATAACTAATGTTTCACGCACGTTCCACGCCACGCCCATAACCGTATATTTGCGCACCCTGTTTTCGTAAAAAGAGTATTTTTTGCAGGGTCCTTGCTAACCTAAACAATCAGAATGGGCAAAATTATCGCGATAGCAAACCAAAAAGGCGGTGTAGGAAAAACTACCTCGGCTATTAACCTGGCCGCCAGCCTGGCTGTGCTCGAGTTCAAAACATTGCTGGTAGATGCCGACCCGCAGGCCAACTCTACCTCCGGGCTGGGTATGAATCCCAAAGACATCAAAGCCGGCATTTACGAATGCATGGTAGATGGCATCGACCCGCGCAGCGTTATTGTTCAGAACGAACTCAAGTTTCTGCACATCCTTCCCTCGCACATCGACCTGGTAGGTGCAGAAGTGGAGATGGTGAACATCGAACGCAGGGAAGAAAAAATGCGCGATGCCCTCGGCAAAATCAAGAACGACTACGACTTCATCATCATCGACTGCTCGCCCTCATTGGGCCTCATCACCATCAACTCGCTCACCGCAGCCGACTCGGTGATCATACCCGTGCAATGCGAATACTTTGCGTTAGAAGGTTTGGGCAAGTTGCTCAACACCATCAAAATCATTCAGACGCGCCTCAATCCCAACCTGGAAATTGAAGGCATTCTGCTGACATTGTACGACTCGCGCACCTCCTTAGGCAACCAGGTAGTAGAAGAAGTGCGCACGCATTTCAAGAAAATTGCGTTTCAAACCATTATACCCCGCAACGTAAAGTTGAGCGAATCGCCCAGCTTCGGTTTACCGGCCATTGTGCACGATGCCGAAAGCAAAGGCGCCATCAGCTACCTGAACCTGGCCCGCGAAATATTAGACAAAAACGGTAAGACGAAATGAGCAAGAAGAAAGCATTGGGAAGAGGACTGAGCGCGCTGCTGAGCGACTCATCTGCCGTAGAAGACGAAAAGCTGGAAACAGACCTGCCTGCGGCCCCGGCCCCGGTGGCGCAGAGCAACCTCAACGAAATACCTGTTTCAGAAATAGAGGTAAACCCCTTCCAGCCGCGCCAGCATTTCGACCAGGCGGCCCTGCAGGAGTTGGCCGAGTCGATTAAAGTGCACGGCATTATTCAACCCATTACCGTTCGCAGGCTTTCGGCTAATCAATACCAACTTATTTCAGGCGAACGCAGGTTCCAGGCTTCCAAACTCGCGGGCCTCACCCACGTGCCTGCCTACATCCGCTCGGCCGATGACCAGCAGATGCTGGAGATGGCGCTGATTGAGAACATACAGCGCGAAAACCTGAACCCCATAGAAATTGCGCTGAGTTACCAAAGGCTGATTACCGAATGCCACCTGAAACAGGAGGAACTGGGCGACCGCGTGGGCAAAAACAGAACCACCGTAACCAACTACCTGCGCCTGCTGAAACTACCGCCCGATATTCAGGCCGCTTTGCGCGATAACCGCGTATCCATGGGCCATGCGCGTGCCATCATCAATGTAGAAAATCCCGACTCGCAGTTGTTCATCTTCAAGAAAATGATCAACGAAGACCTGTCGGTGCGCAAGGTAGAAGAACTGGCCCGCCAGGTGATTGGCGGTGTGAAGGAAGATCGCCCGGAAACGGCAACTGCCACGGCCAACCCCGCCAACAAAGAAATAAATCAACTTCAAAGTCGCTTATCTTCGCACTTTGGCACGAAAGTGAAGGTAAACAGCGATGGAAAAAAGGGGGAAATCAAAATACCCTTCCTTTCCATTGAGGATCTGAACCGGATTCTCGACATTTTGAAGGTTTGATGATGTACATGCGCGTTATTCTCATTCTGATTTTATTACTACCCGTGCTGGCCGCCCATGGCCAGCGCAAACGGAACCGCGCGGACACCACAACTGCCGTGGTTATCGACTCGCTGAAGGCAAATGAAAATACCCGTGTAGTTCCGATCGAAACCTATGCCAGCCGTTTCGATCCACGCAAAGCGCTGCTTTATTCGGCCGTAGTGCCGGGAGCCGGACAAGCGTACAACAAAAAATACTGGAAGGTGCCATTGGTTTATGGAGCGCTGGGGGTAGGCTACTTTATGGCCGACCGGTACAACACGCAATACAAACTGGACAGATCACGCCTGTTCAGCCTGCTGAACGATGATCGCACCGAAGACCCCGACAATCCGGGGTTTACGCTGGCCGGCAACCGCATTCGAAGTGGTTCATTGCTGACACCACAGGGCCTCACCCTGGAGCAAATCAGAAACCGCGTGAACCGCTTTCAAAGAGACCGCGACTTCTCGCTTATGCTGATGGGCGTAATCTATTTTGCACAACTGGTGGAGGCCCACGTAGACGCCCACCTGAAAGAGTTTCAACTGAACCCCGCCCTGAGGGCCAGCATAGAGCCCTCTATTGAGCCCATTGACCTGGGTGGACGAAGCAAAGGCCTTTCGTTGGTGATACGTTTTTGATGACAAATTACGCAGGATGAAGATACTTTTGATAGGATACGGAAAGATGGGCAAGGCCATAGAAGCCATTGCGCTGGCGCGCGGGCACCAGATTACCGGGCGAATTGATGTACCCTCGAACGCTTGGGAAATTCCGGCAGGCAGCGATGTGGCCATTGAATTTACCCACCCCGATTCGGCCGTTGGCAACCTGCGCAAGTGTTTTAATGCAGGCCTGCCCGTGGTGTGTGGCACCACCGGCTGGCTAAGTCAGAAATATGAGGTGGACAAGGAGTGCCGCGAAAAAAACGGAGCCTTCTTCTACGCGTCTAACTACAGCCTGGGGGTGAATATTTTTTTCAAGGTGAACGAATACCTCGCCCGCCTGATGGACCACCATGAAGAGTATGAAATCACCATAGACGAAACGCACCACACCCAAAAGAAAGATGCCCCCAGCGGCACAGCCATTACCCTGGCAGAAGGAATATTGAAACACGTAAACCGTAAAGCACATTGGGTAAGCCAAAAGGCGACCTCCGCTGCCCACTTGTTGATACGCTCGCACCGCATCGACCCCGCACCGGGTACGCATGTGGTGGCGTATCGTTCGGCCATAGACGATATTGAAATAACCCACACCGCCCACTCGCGCGAGGGCTTTGCCACCGGTGCCGTGCTGGCCGCAGAATGGCTGAAGGACAAAACCGGTGTATTCGGTATGGACGACCTGCTGCGGTTCTGATTGAGGATAATTTTCTGTTTATTTGCACCGCTTAAACGAGTACAACCCAAAATACCAGATTCAACGCGTGCCACTACCAAAGGCGGGCGTGCGCACAAAAAATTTGAATCTTGAATTTTTAAAACCTTGCATGTAGTTATGAATTGGAAGTTCTGGGAAAAGAAAAAGGAAGACGAAAAAGCACCCGTTAAGCCGAAGGGCCCGGTACGCGAATGGGTAGACGCCATTGTTTTTGCGGTGGTAGCCGCCACGTTAATCCGCTGGCTCATCATGGAGGCTTACACCATACCCACTCCTTCCATGGAAAACTCCCTACTGGTGGGCGATTTCCTTTTCGTAAGCAAATTTCACTACGGCACACGTACGCCCAAAACACCTTTGCAGATTCCGCTTACCCACCAGAAAATATGGTTCACAGATATTCCTTCTTACGTAAAGTGGGTACAACTTCCGCAATACCG
This sequence comes from Bacteroidota bacterium, assembly GCA_049324055.1. GTDB lineage: Bacteria > Bacteroidota > Bacteroidia > Cytophagales > Cyclobacteriaceae > ELB16-189. Next base: position 17,154 of record JBMOLS010000040.1, read on the forward strand.
ATTGCCCGGCTTCAGCCGTGTAAAGCGCGAAGACGTGGTGGTTTTCAACGTGCCCCCACGCGATTTAAATGAAGGCAAAGACTATCCGGTAGACCTTAAAACTAACTACATTAAAAGGTGCGTGGGTATTCCGGGCGATTTATTACAGATAACTGATCGGCAAGTGATTGTAAACGGCCAGCCCATAGGCAATCCGCCCGATATGCAGTTCAGCTACCTGGTCACCTCGAAAGACGAAATCAGCGACCGCAACTTCGAAAAACTTCAGATAGACCCCGATGACTACACGTACATGGGCCGCCCAAACAACAACGCCTTGTATCAGATGTTCCTCTCCCCGCAAAAGGCAGAAGAGCTAAAAGCCATTCCTTACATTGTGAGTGTGGAGCAAGACTACCGCACCAGCGATGGACCCGATATGCGCATTTTCCCCAGGTCTAAATATACCCCCTGGAATGGCGACAACTATGGCCCCATCCGCATTCCGCAGAAAGGAATGACGATTGCCGTGAACGACTCCACACTGGCATTCTATGGTGAGACCATCACCCTGTACGACCACAACGAGGACGCAAAAATCGAGAACGGTAAGTTGCTAATTGATGGCAAGGAAGTGAACGAGTATACCTTCAAGCAGAACTACTACTTTATGATGGGCGATAACCGCCACAACTCCCTCGACTCGCGCTATTGGGGTTTTGTGCCCGAAGACCACATTGTTGGCAAAGCGTTCTTCATCTGGCTTTCTATCGACAAGCACGCGGGCTTCCTAAATAAGATTCGGTGGAACCGGTTTTTTAAGTTGATCCGATAGTCAGTTACAGGTTGCAAGGTATAGGTACGGGCTTCAAGTTTGGAAATTGTAACCTGAAACCTTCTACCCTGCTCACCAATCTATCTCTGGAATTCCTTTGCTTTTCAGGTAAGCGTTTGCTCTACTGAATGGTTTGCTTCCGAAAAAACCCCGATCGGCCGAAAAAGGCGATGGATGTGCAGACATAATAACGTGATGTCTGGTTCGGTCTATCACCTCTCCTTTTTTCTGCGCATACGCGCCCCACAGTATAAACACAACATTCTCCTTTTCCTGCGAAAGCAGTTGAATCACGGCATCGGTAAAAGCCTCCCACCCTTTGTTTTGGTGCGAGCCGGGCGAAGAAGCCCGCACGGTGAGCGTAGCATTCAGCAACAACACCCCCTGCTGCGCCCACCGTTCCAACTCGCCTGAGGCGGGCATGGGCTTTCCCAAATCCTGATGTAGCTCTTTGAAAATATTAACCAGCGAAGGCGGCATCTTCTGCCCGTTGCGCACCGAAAAACACAAGCCATTGGCCTGCCCCGGACCATGGTAAGGGTCTTGCCCGATAATCACCACTTTTACCTGGTGGAAGGGGCATTGGTCGAAAGCCCTGAAAATTTCGGGACCGGGCGGGTATACCACGGCCGTTTTATATTCATTTTTTACAAAATCGGCAAGTTGCTGGAAATAAGGCTTTTCAAATTCCTTGTTGAGCCTTTCTTTCCAAGAGGCCTCCATTTTGATGTCGCTGGCCATGGTTTCTGCACTACGGGGTTAATCTGGAAAACTTGTAAAATAGAAAAAAATCATATTTTTGACCCGGATGATTGCACAAATCACACAAGGCGTCAAAGTGGTGGTGGAAACGGAGTACCAGCCTTCCTATTCCAGCCCGAGCCAATACCACTATGTGTTCACCTATCGCATCACCATCGAAAACCAGAGCGAATACACCATTCAGTTAATGCGCAGGCATTGGTTCATACACGATGCAGGCTTCCTGGCGCGCGAAGTGGAGGGCGAAGGTGTGGTAGGCCAGCAGCCTGTGCTAGAACCCGGCCAGTCACACCAATATGTGTCTGGTTGCAATCTTAAATCAGGTATAGGTAAAATGGTGGGCACCTACCTGATGGAAAAAGTGGTAGATGGCTCACAGTTTCGTGTAAACATTCCCGAATTTGTGATGATAGCCCCGCTGCGCCTGAACTGATTTCACCCCACTGTATTTTCGTTGGTTTAAAAAGTGATCGGTTTCTTTGCCTAACCTGTAACGTTGTGTCGGCCCGGCATCACCTGTTTGCTTACCTGCGCCATTGGCTCGATGTGGTAGACCAGCACTCTATCCACTCTCCCTTCTTTTTCGATTTTTACAACAAAGTGGTGAAAGTACACACCCACGAAAAGGAGTTCGAAAAAATTGAAGCCGTGCGCACCAACCTGCTGCAAAACAAAACCGCCATAACAGTAAACGATTTGGGCGGTGGCTCCAAACACCTGAAGACCGAAAAGCGCACCCTGGCCGACATTGCCAGCACCAGCCTGCTTCCCGCCCACTATGCGGCTTTCTACGCGCGCCTTTGTCGCTACGCAGAAGCCAAACGCGTTCTTGAACTGGGTACTTCTTTCGGCATTACTACCCTCTACCTGGCTCAAGAACCAACGCGCAAGGTGTTTACCTTCGAAGGCAGCGCTTCCATTGCCGACATCGCGCTGACTAACTTCGAGTTTTTTGAGCAGAAAAACATCCAACTCGTTACAGGCGATATTGCCGACACGCTACCCGACTTTTTGCAAGACCCCGCCAAACTCGACTTCGTACTGATGGATGCCAACCACCGTTACGAGCCCACGGTGCAGTATTTCAACTGGCTGATGCGAAGACTCTCAGAAAAAAGCATTGTAGCCATTGACGATATTCACCAGTCGCCCGGCATGGAGCGCGCCTGGAACGAATTGAAAAACCACCAACTGGTGTACGGCTCGGTGGATCTGTTTCGCCTGGGCCTCCTTTTCTTCGACCCCGCCCTGAACCACCAGCATTTTGTCTGGAGCCTGTAAAATCAGTCGGCAGGCTGCCAAAAGATTATTTTTAGTGGCATCAAATTCGCTTAATTTTGAACTTTCATCACCTGAATAAAAAATTGTATGAGCGAGGCGCCTACAGAGCCCAAGAAGAGCAACAAAGCAGCCGTGGCCATTGCACTGCTGTCGATCATTGTTATTGTGCAGAGCGTAAAAATCTACCTCGATTACAAGGAGAAAGTGGTGATACGCGAAGAAAAAACTTCTGTGGAAGAAGAGTTGGGCACCACCATGCAGCGCTTGTCTGAAATACGCACCGAACTGGATGCTAAGATACAGGAAATTGAAAAGTTGGGTGGCGATGTAGCCGAGCTGGAGAAGGCTAAGGCAGAAGTAGAAGCAGAATTAAAGAGTGTGCGCAAACGCAACGAGAAAGCCATTGTAGAACTGCGCGACAAGGTGGAGGGCTACGAAGAACTGCTGAAGTTAAAAGACGAAGAAATTGAGAAACTGAAGGTGATGAACAAAGAGCTTTACACCGAAAACCGCACACTGAAAACCAAGCAGAACGTGTTGAACGACTCCATCAACCGTTTGGCCCAAAACAAAGAGGAACTGGCCAGCAAAGTGGCCATAGCCTCGCAGCTTAAAGCCGAAAATATTTCGGTAATGGCCGTGAACGACAAAGGCCGCGAGCGGGAGTCACCCTTCCGCAACCGGCAGATAGACAAACTGAAGATTGAATTCAACATTGCGGAAAATAAAGTGGCCCCCATAGAGGGAAAGAAAATATTGATTCGCATTACCGATGAAAATGGTAAAGCATTGTTTGATGTAGCCCGTGGCTCGGGCACGTTCATGCTGGATGGCAAAGAGGAGTTTTACACCACCGCCCAGGAAATTTTGTTCGACAATACCCGGCAAAAGCTTTCTTTTCTATACGAAAAAGGGTCGGAATATGTGCCCGGAAACTATACGGTAGAAATTTTTACCGATGGTTATAAAATGGGCACCATTCTGTTTACGGTTAAGTAACCCCACGGCTATTGCGCCATGCTGTATTACTTGCTAAAGTACCTGATGCGGTTGGCCCTGCCTGTTTATTATCGGCACATACGCTTGTCGGGGTTAGAAAATATACCCGCCAGCGGTCCTGTTATTTTGGCCTGCAACCATCCCAATTCGTTTCTTGATGCCATTGTAATGGGCACGTACGCCCCACGCCCGCTGCATTTCCTCACCCGGTCCGATGTGTTCAATACGCCTTTGAAGCGCTGGATTCTCTCGAAGATGAACATGGTGCCGATTTATCGCATGCGCGATGGCATAGAGAACTTGGAAAAAAACCAGGAAACCTTTGCGAAATGTAGGGAGGTACTGGGTAACAATGGAGTGATATTGATCTTTAGTGAAGGTATTTGCATACAAGAGCTGAAGTTGCGCCCGCTGAAAAAAGGAACCGCCCGCATTGCCCTGGACTATGCGGAAAAAGGAAATGACTTGTGGGTAGTGCCTGTAGGCTTGAACTATCCGCATCCCATGAAGGTGCGTAAAAGCGTTTGGGTGGGCATTGGTCAATCCTTTAACGCCAAAAACTTCGCGGCAGAATACCGCGAAAGCCCGGCCAAGGGCATCCTGAGTTTCAACAAAACACTGGAAGCAGGCCTGCGCCAGCAAGTTATTCACCTCGACAATAGCCAGCATGAACCAATCTTACAGCAAGTGTACGAGCTTACGGTTCCGCTTCACAGCACTACTTTGACACAGATGATTTCAGCCGCTGAACGCTTTCAAAAGCTGGATGTGCCCGCACAGTTGTTCTTGAAAGAAGAAATCAACCGTTATGCAGGCCAGTTGAACAGGCACCATCTATACCATGAGGCCCTCAGCGCACGCAGCAACTTTCTGAAAGCGTCACTCAGCGTCCTTGTATGGGTTCCGGCAGCCGGACTGTCGCTGCCTTCATTTATGTTGGTGAGACGAATGACGCGTAAAAAAGTTCGGCTGGCAGAGTTCAAAGACTCGGTGACGGTGGCCGCGGGCATGGTGCTGTCGTTACTACTGGTGCTGGTGTACGTGGGCATTGCCCTCGCCTTCTCTCCCTACGCGGCCTTCGTGGCTGCCGGTGTGCTTCTGTTATTGATTGTTACGGGCCCACCCGCCTGGGATGTGTGGACCGACTACCGGTGCAAGCAGAAATTGGCCAGTCTGTCCACCGCAGAGCAAGAAAACCTCACCCTGCAAAGACAAAAAGTTACCGACCTGGTAACCGCTAATCTTTTACGCGATTAAGCCCCATGGCTTTTACCATCCAACGGGGTAACGGTTTGGCTTGTTCGCGTTTACGCAAGTCGAGATACCAGCCCAGCTTGGCCAGAATAGGTACGCGGTGGGTTTCTACAAATTCTATCAGCGTACCATTGTTGTCCTCTGTGTAAGAAAAATGACCGGCCGCCTTGCCCATATCGAATGAGTTACGGCTATCTACGGTAAAAGGGTGCCCCATTTGTTCGCAATGCTGCGCCAGGTGATTCATACCTGTAACATCGAAGCATACGTGGATAAATCCCAAATCGCCCCAGTAGCGGTCTTTATAAATCGGGGTTACGGGCTCTTTTACTTCCACCAGTTCTACTTCCGTGGCACCCAACAGTTCGCCAAAGGCACCGCGCCCCACATCGGTTCGGGCCAGCACCACCCTGCGCACGTGGCGCTCGCCACCCGGCAGCCCTTCAAAATCGCGTGCAACGTGTTCGCTATCGTTTATAACTGCCTTGTGGCCCAGCACCTCCTGGTAAAAACGAATGGCTTTCACCATATCGTTCACACCGATGATACACCCACACACGCCTCCGATCGGAAATCCATTTTGCTGAAACCAGTTCTTGTTTTCAATCAACTGAAACAGGTTGCCATCCGGGTCTTTCGTAAAGAAGTGTTTCCTTCCATCGGGTCCTTTCCGCACGGGCGAAACCTGGCTGGCCGAGAGGCTGCTCACGTGCTGATGTGCCTTCTCTACATCGCTTACTTTTAGCTTCACCGCAAAAATGCCCAGATCGCCCAACACCGGCTTTGCGGCCGGAGCCTGCGGTTCGCGCGAAGTATATTGCCATATTTCAAGGCCACCTCCTCCCTTCATGTTCAAAGCAAGAATGGCGTAACGGTCGTGCGCCTGGTTGCCGGTATAACGCGTCATCAGACTGGCCGTTGCGCGGTCTTTAAAGATGGGAACATCCATCCCGAAATGACGTCTGTACCAGGTAAATGCGGACTCAGCATCGCGTACACCTACGCCCACCTGCTGAATGCCACTGATCAAATAACCCATAGGTTCGGTTTAATAGAAAGGCAGAAATTTACGATAAACCAGCTTTATTTTGGAGGGAGAAACCCGCAGAAAAAACAAAATAAATGCCGTGAGGTTGGCCATCTGAACCCACAGCCACGCGTGGCGGTGATACTTACGCGCAGATACGATGATGTCTTTGGGGATGATGACAAACGCATGTTGCTTTCGCAGGCGAAGCAGAAAATCATAGTCTTCCATTACCACAAATTGCTCGTTGAATCCACCGAGCGACTCGAACACCTGACGCACCACAAAAAGGGTTTGGTCTCCGCCTCTGCACATAATGCTGTCGAAGCGTGTAAAATAGGCGTTCACTTTCAGCATCAGCCGGGGCGAATCAAAAACATACCGGTAACAGCCGGCCACGCTGCCCTTGCGCACCGCCTCGGCAATGTCGGCAACGAAGCCCGCCCTCAGTTGCACATCGGCATGTACAAAGTACAACACGAGGCCCCGTGCGTGCCGGGCGCCCAGGTTCATCTGCTGCGCACGCGAAGCCACCGCAGTGCTTAACACCCGGGCACCAGCTGCCTCTGCGTGTTCTGCCGTGCGGTCGGCACTGTTTGCATCTACCACCCACACATCGGCCAGGGCCGGGCCCGCCTGCTGGCGAACAAAGTGCACCAACGCTGCAATGGCCCGCGCCTCATTTCGCGTGGGGATAATCACGCTCAGCCAGGCTGGA
>JBMOLS010000040.1:24108-56188 GCA_049324055.1 Bacteroidota bacterium
GCCTTCCTGGCCGACCCTTTTCGCAACCAGGTGCACCCCAGCCAGCCCCGACTGAGCATGATTTTTAAATGGTATGCCATGGATTTTAATAAAAACGGGGGTTCTGTAAGGGCCTTTGTCAATGCCCACTCGCCTGTCAAGATTCAACCCAAGGCATCTTGGGGCTATCTGGAATACGACTGGGCACTGAATGAACGCTGATTTAGGCCTGGTGTGACCAAAAATGGCCTTAAATGGCGACAAATCTTTAAATAGAGGCTTTTTTAGTTGCCCCTGCCTGCCTATCTTTGCACCCTCATTTAAAAAAACCTATTGTTTAACCATGAAAAATTACGAGACGGTATTCATTCTCAATCCCGTTTTGTCTGAAGATCAGGCAAAGGATACTGTCGACAAGTTCGTGAAGGTGTTGAAGAAGGCGAAAGCCGAAATCGTCAACACAGAAAACTGGGGACTGAAGAAACTGGCTTATCCAATCCAGAAGAAGTCTACCGGTTTTTACGCCCTCATTGAATTTACGGCAGCTCCGGAAACGGTAAACACCCTGGAAACCGAATTCAGACGGGATGAATCGGTAATGCGCTTTTTAACCACAGCCTTAGACAAGTTTGCTGTAGAGTACAACGCCCGCAGGCGCAAAGGCGAGTTTAACAAGAACAAGAAAACAGTAACCAAAAAAGAGGAAGCTGCGGTATGACACTGATGAACGAACCCATTAAGCGAACAGAGATTAAACCCAAGTACTGCCGCTTCAAGAAAAACGGAATCCGCTACATTGACTACAAAGACCCGGATTTCCTAATGAAATTTGTAAATGAGCAGGGCAAGTTGTTACCCCGCAGGCTTACAGGTACCAGTTGGAAGTTCCAGAAAAAAGTGGCTCAGGCCGTGAAGCGTGCCCGCCACCTGGCCATTCTGCCGTACATGGGCGATTCTCTAAAATAAACCCTTAAACCGGAAAGAACATGGAAGTAATTTTGAAACAAGACGTTCAAGGCCTTGGATATAAGAACGACACGGTTAAGGTAAAGGCAGGTTATGGCCGCAATTTCTTGATACCGAATGGGGTGGCCATTATCGCCAACGATTCGAACAAACGCAAGGTAGCCGAAGACATCCGCCAGGCATCGCACAAGGCGGCCAAGATTAAGCAAGATGCGGAAGCATTAGCCCAGAAAATAGGGAACCTCACTGTTGAAATCAAAACCAAAGCAGGCGAATCGGGCAAGATTTTTGGGGCCGTTACGGCACTACAGATTGCCGATGCCCTTAAGGCCAAAGGCTTTGACATTGATCGTAAAAAGGTAGTGATGAAGGAAAGCCCCAAACAATTAGGAACCTATTCCGTGTCACTTGATCTGCACAAAGAAGTAAAGCACACCATTAGTGTAAGCGTGGTGGGCGAGTAACTACTTTCGTAAAAAGCAATAAAGAGGCTGCTAATCGGCCTCTTTTTTTTTGCTCCTGACAAAGATCACTCGTCAGGATGCGCATAGTCATGGCCCTGCCCTACGTGCAAAACTATCTTCATGTCATCATTTAAAACAGGAGGTAGTTATGACACTTATCAAAAAAAACAGTTCACCTGCCCTGTTTGCCGACAGGTGGCTTGCCGACTTTTTCGAAAACGACCGTTTCTTTGATGCCGGTTGGCTGAAAAGGATACAGGAAGTGCCCGCAGTAAACGTAGTGGAAAATGAGAAGGACTTCGAGATTCAAATGGCTGCACCGGGTCTCACCAAGAAAGACTTCAACATTACCATCGAGAACGGCATTCTCAGCATTCTGGTAGAGAAAGAAACCAAGGATGAAGAGAAGGACAAAAATTACACCCGCAAAGAGTACAGCTACACCAACTTCGTGCGCTCGTTCAGCCTGCCCGAAAATGTAAAAACCGATAAGGTAGACGCACGCTACGAAGAAGGAGTGCTGAAATTATTGCTACCCAAAGCGGTAGAAACCAAGGTAAAACCGAAGGCCATTGAAGTTCACTAAAAATAACGGGGGTTAAGACGAGTTGAATTTCAACCCACTTCGGAAGGAAGTCGGCCATCGCACGCGCCTCTTCAAGGCTCATGAAGAACCACGCAGCATCGTTGCAGTGCACGTGAAAAATGATTGAGCCGGCTTTCGCAAAGTCCTGCTTCGGCAGGACTTTTTTTATTGCTTGCCCGACAGCACCCGCATCTCGACCCTGCGGTTGAGTTCGCGCTCTTCGGGCGAAGTGCCCGTGGCAATGGGTTGTGTGCCCCCAAAGGCTTTCGTTCTTACCTGGTTCTTATCTACTTTTTTAGCTACCAAATAACGCTTCACGGCCTCCACCCGCTCCTGCGAAAGTTTCATGTTGGCCTGTGCATTGCCGGTATTGTCAGTATGTCCCTCCAACTGTATGATGATGTCGGGTGTCTCTATCAGCATGATTGCAATTTCATTCAGCTCTTCAAAAGAAGAGGGATCAATTGCTGCCTTGCCCTGCTCGAACAATAAATGGCTGAGCCTGATGGACTGGTTGGTGGGCGTAAGTATCACATCCCGATCGATACCTCCTTTGCCGGCATAGCGCGAAGGGTCTATGGTAATTACTTTGGGAATATAGTTGGCAGCCGTTACAGAGAGCTGGTATTTAGACGAACCGAATATGGTAAACCGATAGGTGCTGTCGTGAAATGAGCCACCAATGCTGCCTGTGGGCAAACTCTTGTAGGTAACTTTGGCCACAACGCCCTTGCCTGTAGCCACCTCGCGAATGTGGCCACGCACTTCTATCTCGCCCGATTGGCCAAACAGCGCACTGCTACCGGCCAATAAACCTGCCACGGTCCATGCTATTATTTTCATAGGTCAAATTCAATGGTCTCTCCTACACCAAAAGCCCTGCCATCTTCGCCATCGTCTTTATTTCTTTTTACTTCCTTTTCCTGTCGCTGGCTTTGGTTTTGCCCGAAGAGGTCTGCTTGTTCTGCTTTTGGCTTTGGCGGGGGCGGCTGGGGCGCTTTTCCGCTGACGATCGGCCCCCCTGTTTTGGGCTCCGGCTGTTTTTCCCCGAAGAGGCTGACTTGTCCGTCCTTTTCGATTGGTGCTTCCGGCTCCCCGGGGAGCTGGCTTTGCGACTTGTCTGCTGGGAATTTTTTTTTTGGCGACTGAGAACCCTTTCCGGTTTCAGCCGCCTCATCCTCATCTTCTGCCTCGGAGCTGGTGTCCTCTGGCTCTTCCGGAGGGATGATCTTCGTAACCTTGTATTGCGAAAGCCGGTTGCCTATGGCCTTCCAGCCTTTCACGTCAATCAACTCCTCTAAGTTCAACGTCTCAATTTCCTTTTCTTTACCCTTGCCCTTCACCAACTCAATATCTACCTCGGGCGATTCGGCCGTTGACACAAACTCCAGCCGCGAGCCAATGGCCTCTGAGATAAAATTGAACTCCTTGTCGGGAGTGGTGGTCTCGATCAGAAAACGTTTTACGAAATATTGCTTACTCTCGCCATCGAGGTAGATAGCCGATACCGGCCGCTTGGGGTGGAATTTTTCTACAAAGAATGTTTTCTCCGGCTCGTAGCGGTTGGCTATATCAAAATTGGTGATCTTATAGTTACCTCCTCGTGTGAAGGCAATGATTTGGTCATCGCCATCGAATTTACCTAAATATTTACCACGCCTGTCTTTGTTCAGTCGGCCCGCAGCATAATCGAACCACAGGTCCAAACCACTTAAAGTGGAACCACCAGCTTTTTTAAATTCTACCTTGCGCACGGGGTATTTGGTGATGATGTTGCCACGCGCACTCCTGCCCTTCACTTCCAACTCCGCAAAATCGAAATCGAAAATCTTTTTGCGGGCCGTGCTGCTCTGGCTCAATTTCACCTCCACCGTTTCGGCTTCGCCATTCGGGTTGGCGCTAAGGTAGTGCACTTTGCTGTTGGCATGTTCTCCTCCCAGTGCATACTCGCGGTCTCGGGTAACGGCCGGCATATTAAAGCGCTTGGCATAGGTAACGCCCGTCTTACCATCGGTATAGATCATGTTATACACCATGCGCTCATCACCTTTCTTCCAGATGCCTATGTGCAAAATGTCTTTGCCCATAAACACCTTCTCGGCAATACGGCTCACCAGCGCCTTGCCATCTTTGCGAATGGCTATCACGTCATCCAACTCCGAGCAGTCTGCTATGAACTCGTCTTTTTTCAGGCCCCAGCCTGCAAAACCATCTGCCCTGTTTACATACAATTTGGCGTTAGCCGCAATTACTTCTGCGGCAGCCACAGACTGGAAGCTCTTGATCTCCGTTTTGCGTTCGCGCCCCTTGCCATACTTTTCCAACAGGTTCTGGAAGTAGCTGATGGCATATTCTACCAGGTGCCTGAGGTGGTGCTGTGTTTCCTTCAATTCCTTCTCGAGGTCGCGCAGCATTTCATCTGCCTTGAAGGAATCGTATTTGGAAATGCGCTTGATGCGGATTTCCATCAACCGCAGGATGTCATCGCGCGTAATTTCGCGGAAGAATTGCTTCTTGAAGGGCTTCAGCCCTTTGTCGATGGTTTCAATTACGCCTTCAAAGGTAGACACCTCTTCAATACTGCGGTAGATACGCTTTTCGATGAATATCTTTTCGAGCGATGAGAACAAAATCTTCTCCATCAGCTCAGCCTTCTTTATCTCTAGTTCGCGTTTCAACAACGCCACCGTTTGGTCTGTGTTTACCTTCAGCATCTCGTTCACCCTCATGAACTGCGGCTTGTCATTCACAATCACACAGGCATTGGGCGAAATGCTGATCTCGCAATCGGTAAATGCAAAGAGGGCATCCATGGCAATCTCTGGCGACTGCCCCGTTTGCAGATGCACCACAATCTCTACGTCTTTGGCCGTATTATCCACCACCTGCTTTACCTTAATCTTACCTTTTTCGCTGGCTTTCACGATGGATTCCATCAGCGAAGTGGTGGTAGTGCTGAAGGGGATTTCGCGGATCACCAGCGTCTTTTTGTCCAATATTTCGATTTTGGCGCGCACCTTGATCTTGCCCCCGCGGTAGCCCTGGTCATACTCAGAAAAATCGGCAATGCCACCCGTAGGGAAGTCGGGATAGATTTTAGGATTCTTTCCCTTCAACACATCGATCGATGCCTTAATCAGCTCACAAAAATTGTGCGGCAAAATTTTGGTAGACAAGCCTACGGCAATACCATCTACGCCTTGCGCCAGCAGAAGCGGAAACTTCACGGGCAGCGTAACGGGTTCTTTCTTCCGGCCATCGTACGAGAGTTGCCACTCGGTAGTGTTGGGGTTATACACCACCTCCTGTCCAAACTTAGAAAGACGCACTTCAATGTAACGCGGAGCTGCGGCCGAGTCGCCCGTGCGTACATCGCCCCAGTTACCCTGCGTATCGAACAGTAAGTCTTTCTGTCCGATATTCACAATGGCCTCGCCAATGGCGGCATCGCCATGGGGGTGGTATTGCATGGTGCTACCAATTACGTTGGCCACTTTATTGAACCTCCCATCGTCCATTTCCTTCAATGCGTGCATGATCCTGCGCTGCACCGGCTTAAAGCCGTCTTCAATGCGCGGCACGGCACGCTCCAGAATTACGTAGGAGGCATAATCCAAAAACCAGTTTTCGTACAGGCCTTCCAACGGCACGGGGTGAACACCCTCGTTGCTGTCGTTGGCTGGTTTGGCTTTGGATTCGTTGGCTGTGCTTTTCTTTTTGCTCATTATCTATCAATCAGAAAAAAATATTCAGGTAAGTTCGTGCTGCATCGCAAGTGTTGTTATGCAGAAAAAGGCAATCAATCGCTACGCCTCTTCTTCCAGTTCCACCACCGGCTCTTGGGTCTTTACCTCCACCTTGTCTAATTCTATGCGCAGGTTGTCGATGATGAAATCCTGACGTGAAGGCGTATTCTTGCCCATGTAGAACTCGAGGGTCTTCAGCAGGTGACTCTCTTTATTCAAAATCACGGGCTGCAGGCGAATGTTTTCGCCAATGAACCTTCCAAACTCATCGGGGGAAATTTCGCCCAACCCTTTGAAGCGTGTAATCTCGGGCTTGCCTCCCAACTTACTGATGGCCGCCTGCTTCTCTTCTTCGGAGTAGCAGTAAATGGTTTCTTTCTTGTTACGCACGCGAAACAACGGTGTTTCCAGGATAAACACGTGGCCGGCTTTCACCAGGTCGGGAAAGAATTGCAGGAAGAATGTCATCAGCAGCAGGCGTATGTGCATACCATCCACATCGGCATCGGTAGCGATGATCACCTGGTTGTAGCGCAGGCCATCCAATCCATCTTCTATGTTCAATGCATGCTGCAACAGGTTGAACTCTTCGTTTTCGTAAACCACCTTTTTGGTGAGGCCGAAGCAGTTCAACGGCTTGCCTCGCAAACTGAATACCGCCTGTGTTTCCACATCGCGCGATTTGGTGATCGAACCGCTGGCGGAGTCGCCCTCGGTAATAAATATCATCGACTCTTTGCCGCGCTCTCCTTTGGCATCGTCTAAGTGCAGACGGCAATCGCGCAGTTTGCGGTTGTGCAGGTTGGCTTTTTTTGCGCGTTCGTTGGCCAGCTTTTTTATGCCAGCAATTTCTTTGCGCTCGCGCTCCGACTGTTGAATGCGCTTCAACAGGGCATCAGCCGTGGTCGGATTTTTGTGCAGGTATATCTCCAACTCCTTCGCCACGAAATCGCCCACATAGGTTCTCAGCGCAGGCCCATCGGGCGCCATATTGAGCGAACCCAGCTTGGTTTTGGTTTGCGATTCGAACACGGGCTCTTGCACGCGCACGGCAATAGCTGCTATAATGCTGGCGCGAATGTCGGCCGCATCGAAATCTTTTTTGTAAAAATCGCGCACGGCCTTCACCACTCCCTCGCGGAAAGCGAGCAAGTGCGTGCCGCCCTGCGTGGTGTTCTGCCCGTTTACAAACGAGTAGTATTCTTCGCCATACTGATTGCCATGCGTCATGGCCACTTCAATGTCATCGCCTTTGAAGTGGATGATGGGATAGCGTATCTCTTCCGGGTCAGACTTCTGTTTCAGTAAATCGAGCAGTCCATCTTTCGAATAGAACTTACGGCCATTGTAGTTGATGGTGAGGCCCGCATTGAGAAACGCGTAGTTCCACATCAAATCATCCAGGTATTCGGGTATGAAGTGATAGTGTTTGAACATGGTGTTGTCGGGCTCGAACTCCACCAGTGTTCCGTTTTTCTCGGAGGTTTTGGTTTCGCGTGCATCAAGGGTTAGCACACCCTTTCTGAACTCGGCCATCTTGGTTTTGCCATCGCGAAAAGCCTGCACCTTGAAGTAGTTGGACAAGGCATTGACGGCTTTGGTACCCACCCCATTCAAACCTACGGATTTTTGAAAAGCGCCCGAATCGTACTTGGCACCGGTGTTGATTTTCGACACTACATCCACCACCTTACCCAACGGAATACCGCGCCCATAGTCGCGCACCACCACGCGCTGGTCGGTAATGGTCACGTCAATCACCTTGCCATAGCCCATCATGTGCTCATCAATCGAGTTGTCGATCACCTCTTTCACCAGCACATAAATACCATCGTCTTTCGAGGTGCCATCGCCCAACTTACCGATGTACATGCCGGGACGCAGCCGGATGTGTTCGCGCCAATCGAGCGACTTAATACTCGCTTCGTTGTATTCAAAAAGATCTTTCGCCATACGTGTTTAGTTGACCAGCCTGCCCTTACTTTAACCAAGGCAGTAAAAAATCTGCCGCAAAGAAATCAAAGTTTAAAAAATGAAAACAGCCCTAATAAAGAGATTTTTCCCGGCATGTGCACTTCTTCTCGCTCGCTACCATCTACAATTTTTTTACAAGCTGCTATTGTTAAAAAACTGACAATCAGCTTATAAAATCATTTCTGCAAAACCGGTTTCTGAGCAAAAAATTTACGCACCAACACCCCCACAGGCCAACTAGCCGTCCATAGTACCACCAGGCCCAGGCTTCCGTAAATCAACGCACCCAGTCGCTCGTAATCGAAACGTTCGTTGCTGTTGTATAAGTTGATGAATCCCAGCAAAATGATGAAGAACAGGTTCAGCGAAATAATCAACCCAAAAAACCAGGTGAGGAAGGCATCGGCACCTTTGGCGTAGAGCCGCACAAAAACAAACACCATCATGTTGAAAAGGGCAGTGATGGCCAGCACCAGGTAGAAAACGGCTTCGCGCGAAAACGATAAATCGTTGGCGCCCACGCTAATGCGCACCTGCTCTGGCAACGAGGCGTACACGTACATAAAAACAGCCAGCGTAGCCAGCAAAGAAAGAAACCAAACTGCCTTAAAAATCTTTAAAATCATTATCCCTACATTTGAAGTGCAAGTTTAACGAATAATATCTGTGAACCTGAATCCGATTGTTCTCTCCATCCCTATTTTCTTTCTGCTGATTGGCATTGAGTTGGTGGTAGAGCGATTGTCGCACCGGAAATTGTACCGACTGCCCGATGCGGTGGCCAACCTGAGTTGTGGCATCACCTCTCAGCTTTCGGGGCTGTTTTTGCGCATACTGGCCATTGGCGTCTACGAGTTGCTGTTCAACAACTTCGCGCTGTTTACCCTCGAAAAGACCTGGATCTATTGGCTGGCGCTCTTTCTGCTGGTAGACCTGGCCTACTACTGGGCACACCGCATGAGCCACGAAATTAACCTCTTTTGGGGCGGCCATGTGGTGCACCACCAGAGCGAAGAGTACAACTTGTCGGTGGCGCTGCGCCAAAGTTCTTTCCAGGTGGTGTGGACGTTCGCATTCAGTCTGCCGCTGGCGGTTATCGGCTTCGATACGCTGGATTTTGCGCTGATGTCTGCCTTCAATACCCTCTACCAGTTTTGGATTCACACCGAAACCATCAACAAGATGGGCTGGTTCGAATACGTGTTCAACACGCCCTCGCACCACCGCGTGCACCACGGGCGCAACCCCAAGTACATCGATAAAAACCATGCAGGCACACTGATCATCTGGGATAAACTATTTGGTACTTTTCAGGAAGAAGAAGAGCGGCCCACGTATGGCATCACCAAACCCATTAATAGCTGGAATGCCGTTTGGGCCAACTTCAGTCACTACGCCACCATGGCCGAAGAACTGAAGATGATTCCCCGGTGGAGTGACAAGATCAGGTACCTTTTTAAAAAGCCAGGCTGGTTGCCAGAATACCTGGGCGGATACCGGCCCGCCCCCGAAGTGGACAGAACTTCGTATCGAAAGTATGATACACCGGCCCCGATGAGGGTGAACTACTACGTGCTGTTTCAGTACATCTTGTGCCTGGCAGTAACCGCTTTTTTCCTGTTTAAGCAAAAAGAGTATTCGCTGGCCGAGAAAGCAATGGCTACTGTGCTGATAAGCTGGTGGGTGGTAAACTGCGGGGTATTGTTCGAGCGCAAGAGATGGGTGTGGGTGGCCGAGTGGCTGAGAATTTTGCTGTTTGCCGGAGGGCTGGCTTTTGCAACGTATTGGTTAGGCCTCGCCCCTGTTTTTTATGGCGTGGCGGCCGCCTATCTGGTTATTTCTTCCTTCTGGTATTATCAACTTCATGATTTTGAACATGCGGCTGTTGCTTAGCGGTATGCTGCTACTCTCCTTTTGCGCCTGCACCTCACGCACAGAAAATATACAGGGTGTGGACTGGGACGTATGGAAAAACGATCGTGGTGCCTGCAACAACCAACGCGCCCAGTTCCAAGAATTGCTGACGCAGCAAAAGGACAAGCTGAAGTCGCTGTCGGAAATGGACATAGTAAGCCTGCTGGGCAAACCCGACCAGAACGAACTGTACAAACGCAACCAGAAATTCTATTACTATTTGCTGACACCCGGCCCGGGCTGCCCCCAACCCGATTCGGCAGCCAGGCGGCTGATTGTGCGCTTTAACGCCATTGGACTGGCCAAAGAGATTTCCATCGAATAGCACGGGGTAACTGCTTGAAAGGCACGGTTTTTTAGGTTAACTTCCCTAACCTGAAACCCTTACCACATGCAATTTCACCACAACGAACTGTTTCTGCTTTACAACCCGCAAAGCAACACCGGCAAGCAAACCAAAGCCCTGGCCCGCGACATCTGCAACCACATCAACGAAGTGGATGTAGTGCGCGAAAAACTATCGCCCACCTACTGGAAAGAAATTGTTACCCTGGTGGGTAAAGACCCCGAGGAACTGCTCGACCAATCGCACCCCGATTACACGAAAGTGGCCGGTAATACCTTTACCATGAACGGCTGGTTAGATGTGCTGGTGCACTACCCGCACCTGCTGAAAGCGCCCATCGCGATTTACCATGGCAAGGCCACCCTCTGCCAAACCCCTACCGACATCATGAAAATTGGCGGGGCGGTGTCATCGGGCGAGCGCGTGTGGCCACACCTGCGCAGATAGGCCCTAACTGGCCAGCGCATTGGCCTGATACGCAGATGGCTTTCTTTTTGCCTTTTCGATGTTGCTGCGCAGTTGGTTCACCAGCCTGTCTTTACTTTTAAAATTAAGTGGGTACAGCAGCGAGGGCTTGAAGAAAAATTCTTTGCCCAATTGCTCCGCATGAAATACAGTGACTTTATAGACCCCACCCAGCGTTGAAATTTCTACCGACTGGATGTTTTCCAGCGGAACCATCACTTCCTGTTCTTTGCGAACCACATACAGAAAGTCCTCATCGAAAGAAACCATCTCAAGTTTCCGCGTCATGCCTATTAATTGCCAGAACAAATAGCCATAAATACCCGTCTGCAGCAGTCCGAAAAAAAGATCGGTGCGGAGAAATGACAGGGCCATGGTTCCAAACAACGCGATGTACACCGCAAACAAAACCCATCGCAACGGGCCCAGCCAGCGGGTAGACAATTTTATGGGACCGGTCTTTGGCGCCATATGCGTTGTGTTATCTTTACCACCCAATTTAAAGAAAATATGAAGAACATTGCTGTGATCGGATCGGGTACGATGGGCAACGGCATCGCCCATGTGTTTGCTCAACATGGATACAAAGTTTCGCTGATCGATATTTCGGAAGAGGCGCTGAAAAAGGCCATGGCCACCATCGACAAAAACCTGGCGCGGCAGGTAGAAAAAGGCACCATTACGGAAGAGGTGCGGAAGCAGGCGCTGGCCAACATTACACCCACACCATTTCTGAAAGAAGGCGTGAAGGAAGCTGAACTGGTGGTGGAAGCCGCCACAGAAAATGCCGAACTGAAGATGAAGATATTCCGCGAGATAGATGAGAACACCAAACCGGGTACGATACTGGCATCCAATACCTCCTCCATCTCCATCACCAAAATTGCCTCGCACACCAAAAGTCCCGATAAAGTAATTGGCATGCACTTTATGAATCCGGTGCCAGTGATGAAACTGGTGGAGGTGATACGCGGCTACAGCACCAGCCACAGTGTGACGCAAACCATCATGGAGCTATCGAAGGCGTTGGGCAAAGTGCCGGTAGAAGTAAACGACTACCCAGGCTTTGTGGCCAACCGCATTCTCATGCCCATGATCAACGAGGCCATCTGCACTCTATATGAAAGCGTTGCAGGGGTGGAAGAAATCGACACCGTGATGAAACTGGGCATGGCCCACCCCATGGGGCCGCTGCAGTTGGCCGACTTTATCGGCTTGGATGTGTGCCTTTCCATTTTGCAGGTGCTGCACGATGGTTTCGGTAACCCCAAATATGCACCCTGCCCGTTGCTGGTGAATATGGTGCAGGCAGGCCACAAAGGTGTGAAGACCGGCAGCGGTTTTTACAAATACACCCCAGGCAGTAAAGACCTGGTGGTGGCTGATCGCTTCAAAAAGTAAAACAACAATTGCCTGCCGTGGTGTGAACGGCAAACAATTGTTTTGTGGGCATCTCTCTATTTCTTCAGCAAATCGCGGATCTCCGTTAGCAACTGAATATCTGGGGCGGGCGGTGCAGGTGCAACCGGTTTGGCGTCTTCTTTCCGCTGTGCCGCATTAATGCCTTTCACAATTAAAAAAAGTACAAACGCCACAATAACGAAGTTAAGGGTTGATGAAAGGAACACACCATAGCGCACCGTTCCGAAAATGGTGAGTTCCTCCAGCTTGGTGAGGTTAGTGGCTTCTAATGCGGGTTTTAAAATGAGGGGAGTGATAACGTCTTCAATGAGTGAGTTGACAATCTTGCCGAACGCTGCACCAATGATAACACCCACGGCTAGGTCTACCACGTTGCCGCGCATGGCAAACTTTTTGAATTCTTGTAACATAAGGTTTAGGATTAGGTAAAGTAGAAATTTACACCTAATCAACGAAACAGCAAATAAGCCTGCCGGTTAGAATTGTATTTTTAACTGGTGGCGCAGCCCCCTAAAACTCACCAACTCCACACCCGTGCTGCCGATGAACATTTTGGCGGAAATTTTGACGGGAATCTTGTTGCCATCGTCCGACAGCCAGCAAGTGATGGAATTCTCGCCATCGAACAACTTGTTGTCGGGCATGATGGGCACCAGCTTCATACACCTGATTTTACCGATGCTGGTTCGGATGGTTTCTTTGCCAGTGTACATCACGCGCAGGTTGTAAGAAGTGTCTTCAAAAAACCCTGAGATGGTGAGCGTATCGCCCACGGTTACTTTGGTGAAATCGATCACACGCAACAACATGAAGCCGCCCACCAGGTCTTTGGCATTTTTAGGAATGTCGTAGAACTGCGGATTTTCATACACACCGGTGCCCTGGTTCATCACCTTCACTTCCGCCTTCTGTGTGTCGTGGTGGAAGGTGGTAAGTTCGTCTTTCTTGTACTTGCCTTCGCGGATTTTGCGGTAAGATACCTGCGTGGACAGGGACGCGGTGTCGATGTAGGCTCCCCACACATCCTTCACACGTGTTACCCAACTGATCCAGTCGCTGGTTTCGCCATAGGCATCGATCTTAAAGCATGGCCTGGAATTGATGTTGTAGACCCGCGTATCGATTTTGGTGATGGCCTTGCCCACCGTAAGGCCGAGAAAACTCACTTTATAGTCCAACTGCTCGCCCTTGCCAAAAGAGGTGTTCTTGGTAAGGGGCAATGAGCGCTGCTTTTCGTCTGAAAAAGCCGTGAGCAACACCACTACCACCAACGCCAGAAATAACCGGTTCATGTTACAAAATTAGGACTTCCTCTGAGACAGGACAAAGCATGTGCCACAACTACACAGAAACGTTATTTTCGCGTAACGCATCGTTTAAACTCGTTTTTTTGTCCGTGCTCTCCTTGCGTTTGCCGATAATGAGTGCGCAGGGCACCTGATACTCGCCCGCAGGAAACTTTTTGGGAATGGAGCCCGGAATAACTACAGAACGCTCGGGCACGTAACCTTTGTATTCTACCGGCTCGGCACCGGTTACATCAATGATCTTGGAACTGGCCGTGAGCACCACATTGGCACCCAGCACCGCCTCGCGCCCAATGCGTACACCCTCTACAATGATGCAGCGCGAACCGATGAAGGCATTATCCTCCACAATCACCGGGGCAGCCTGCACCGGCTCTAACACACCCCCTATGCCTACGCCACCGCTCAGGTGCACATTTTTGCCAATCTGGGCGCAGCTACCCACCGTGGCCCAGGTGTCTACCATGGTGCCCTCATCTACGTAGCTACCAATGTTTACATAGCTGGGCATTAAAATAACCCCTTTGCTGATGTACGAACCATGGCGCGCAATGGCGTGGGGCACTACCCGCACACCCAAATCTTTGAAGTTCTTCTTCAGCGCAATCTTGTCGTAGAACTCGAACGGTCCCACTTCAATAGTTTCCATTTGCTGGATGGGGAAGTAGAGGATGACAGCCTTCTTTACCCACTCGTTCACCTGCCAGCCGTTGGCCACCGGCTCTGCCACCCGCAGCTTGCCTGCATCCAACAGGGCCACCACTTCTCGGATGGTTTTCTGCGTGGCTTCACTTTTCAACAATTCCCGGTTTGCCCAGGCGGCTTCAATCCGATCGCGTAGTTCCATGTTATTCCTCTATTTTTATCGTCAACTAATTATTAGGTATTCCCAAAGAGGCCCGCAAGAAATGAAAAAAAGGAGAATTGTCATTGCCTCTGTTTTAAAGCCGGTAAACGACACGCGGATGTACGAAAAACTGGCCACCACGCTGGCCGATGCAGGCCATGAAGTTTGGGTGTTGGGTTACCCCGCTGCGCACCCGGTTTCGCACCCCGGCATCCGCAGTTGGTCGTTGCCTCCCTTTAGCCGGCTAAGCCTGCAGAGGGTGCTTGCACGCTGGAAAATCCTGCAAAAAACCATTGAAGTAAAACCTGAATTATTGATGGTTACTACCCATGAGCTACTGATAGTTGGCATACTAAACAGAATATTCTTTGGGTCGCGGTTGGTCTATGATGTGCAGGAGAACTATTACCGAAATATTCTTTGGACGCGCGCCTTTCCACGCTTTTTGCGCCTACCCCTTGCGCTGTGGGTCAGGTTGAAAGAGAAGCTCGCTGCCCCGTTTATTCATGGCTTTCTGTTGGCGGAAGAAGGCTACCAGACTGAACTTTATTTTACACGCAAACGCCACCTGGTGGTGGCCAATAAGTGTGTGGTACCCGCTGGCTTTCAACGCACCCCTGCGACCGGCAGAACCATCCTTTTATTTACGGGCACCCTGGCGGAAAGCACGGGTGTTTTTCAAGCCATAGAACTGACCCGCCAACTGCACGCAGCCGACCCATCCGTTGAACTACGCCTCATCGGCTATTGTGCCGTGGAAAAAGAATGGCAGCAAATTGTGCGGGCCATCTCGGGCGCACCTTTCATGTCGGTTACAGGTGGCCGAACGCTGGTGCCGCACGCACAGATCATGGAGGCCATCGGCACAGCTCACGCAGGCATTGTTTATTACCCACCCTCTCCCCACATCCAAAACCGCATCCCCACCAAACTATACGAATACCTGGCCTGCCGCCTGCCCGTGTTGCTGCAGCCGGTGCCCGCATGGCTGGCTTTGGCCGAGCCGGTTCATGGCGCCATTCCCATCGATTTTAATAAAACAGATGCCCACGCGGTAGTGAACCAACTGAAGCAAAATTCCTTCTTCCCCCACCCTTCCAACCAGTTCACCTGGCAATCCGAAGCACCTAAGCTGACCTCCTTTATTGAGAAACTGCTGAAATAGCCCCTTTCACCTAATTCGTGACAATAGATTCCTGTAATTTATTTTTTAGACTAACCTAAATTATTACTTTTGCGTATTGAATTTTATGCTTAGCCTTACCGAAGAAAACTACCTAAAGGCCATTTACCACCTGTCGCAGGATGGTGCCAAAGCGGTGCTCACCAACGAAATAGCGGAAGTAATGAGTACCAAAGCCGCTTCGGTGACCGATATGGTGAAGCGCCTTTCGGGCAAGGGTCTGATCAGCTACGAGAAGTATTACGGAGTAGAGATCAGCAAAGAAGGAAAGTTGGAAGCACTGATGGTGATTCGCAAACACAGGCTGTGGGAAACCTTCCTGGTGGAAAAGCTGGGCTTCAACTGGGATGAAGTGCACGATGTGGCCGAACAATTGGAACACATCCAGTCGCCTTTGCTGATTGAAAAGCTCGATGCCTTTCTGGGCAACCCTTCGGCCGACCCGCACGGCCACCCCATACCCGACAAAAACGGGCGCATCAAAGAAGTGAGGCAGATGCCATTAACCGAAGTGGCAGCGGGTAAAAGTGCATTGGTGTGCTCGGTGCGCAACAGTTCGCCCTCTTTTCTGCAGTACCTCAGCAAAATCGGTGTGCAGATAGGTGTGAAAATAGCGATCGTAAGCAAAGAAGAATTCGATGGCTCGATGGAAGCGATGATCAACAACAAAAAGACTTTCGTGACCAGGGAAGTGGCCGACAATATTTTGGTAAGAGGTTAAAATGGTTACAGGGTGCCGGTTACAGATCACCGGCAGTTGGCAACAATTGATTACAACAGAAAAAAAGAGTATGGAGCTGGAACTGATTACACTATACGGTACGCACCTTTTGGGGATTGCCATTTTTGGAAAATTTGAAGTCGAGTCGCCCTGGTGGCGGTGGATGCTCAAGTGGGCCATCATGATGTCGCTTACGTACGGATTCTATTACTTTTTCGGTCACGTGGGCAGCATGACGTTCCTGATCGCGGCCCTGGCACTAAGCCTTACCGTGCATTTCTGGTGGTGCAAACGCCACGGCATAGACCCCATTCGCGCTACCCCCAGAAAAAAATACTACGAACTGAGGGCATGGACATGGAAAGAATGATACGATGGACCCTGCTGGCCTGTTTGGCGTACGCGCAGGCACAGGCACAGACCACCATTACAGGCACGGTGCGCAACAGCGATGACCGCGAGGCCATGCCGTTTGTAAATGTGTACCTGGAAGGCACCACCCGCGGGGTAACCACCGATGCTTCGGGTAACTTCTCCATCACCCTACCCGACCTGAGCGGCCGGCTCATCGCTTCGCACCTCGGCTTTGTAAACGACACGGTGCGGCTGCGCTCCGGAACCAGCCGCTACTTCTTTTCGCTGAAGCCAGAGGCCAGCACCTTACAGGAGGTGGTTGTAGTGTCGGGCACGCTGCGCGAGGTAGCCAAGATGGATTCGCCCATCCCGGTAGAAATCTATTCCCCCGCCCTCTTCATGAAAAACCCCACACCCAGCATCTTCGAGTCGCTGAACATGATCAACGGGGTACAGCCTCAACTGAACTGCAACGTGTGCAACACGGGCGACATCCACATCAACGGCATGGAAGGTCCTTACACCATGGTGCTGATAGACGGCATGCCCATCGTAAGCAGCCTCTCTACCGTGTATGGCCTCTCGGGTATACCCAACAGCATGGTGAAACGCATCGAAGTGGTGAAGGGACCTGCCTCTACGCTCTATGGTTCCGAAGCGGTAGCCGGCATCATCAACATCATTACACGCGAGCCGGGCACATCGCCCCGCTTCAAAACCGATGTATCGGCTACCTCTTATGGCGAATATAACCTCGATCTCTCCACGCGCTTCAAAGTAAGCCGTGCCGATGCGCTGCTGGGCATCAACTACTTCAATTTCTCCAACCGCTTCGATATCAACAACGACAACTTCACCGATGTTACCCTGCAAGACCGGCTGTCCGTTTTCAACAAATGGAATTTCGTGCGGCCCTCGCTGAAGCCTGCTACGCTTGCCTTCCGTTACGTGTACGAAAGTCGCTGGGGTGGCGAAATGCAGTGGTCGCGGGCCTACCGCGGCAGCGATGAAGTGTATGGCGAATCGATCTTCACCAACCGGGGCGAACTGATCGGCACCTATGGCCTTCCCGTGAAAAACAAATCGCTCACGTTCGACTACTCCTACAACTTTCACATACAAGACTCCTATTATGGGGTAACGCCCTACCTGGCCGACCAACAGGTGGCCTTTGCGCAACTGCGGTGGGACCAGACCTGGGGCCGCCACCAGATAATGATGGGAATGCCCTTCCGCTACATTCGCTACGATGACAACACCCCGGGCACCGCCTCAGCCGATGGCATCGAAAACCAGCCTATGCAAACGTACCTGCCCGGCCTGTTTGTGCAAGACGAGTGGAAGATCAACACCCGCCTCACCTGGCTCAACGGCTTCCGTTACGATCACCACAACGAACATGGCAACATCTTCTCGCCCCGCGTCAGCCTGAAGTATGCACCGAACGCGCGCAACACCTTCCGCCTCAGCGGAGGCAACGGGTTTCGGGTGGTCAACCTCTTCACAGAAGACCATGCCGCACTGACAGGCGCACGGCAGGTCATCATACAAAATGAGTTGAAGCCGGAGCAATCGTGGAATGTAAACCTGAACTATGCCACCCAATGGGGCCACCGCAGGGGCTACGTGGGTCTGGATGCCAGTGCCTTCTATACCTACTTCACCAACAAAATTGTGGGCGATTTTCTGACAGATCCCGAATTGATTCTCTATGATAACCTGAACGGCTACGCAGTATCGAAAGGGCTTACGTTGAATGCCGATGTGTCTTTTACCTCCGGCTTCAAAATGATGGCGGGCGTTACCGCGATGGAAGTGTACCAGATAGAAGATCAAAGCACCGAAACCAAAGTGCCCCAACTCTTTGCGCCCAAATTCTCGGGCACGTATGCGTTCAGCTATGCGCTGGATAAACTAGGCTTGTCCTTCGACCTGACCGGACGTTTTACCGGCCCCATGTATTTGCCAGTGGTACCCAACGACTACCGGCCGGAACAATCGCCCTGGTTCACCATCGTAAACCTGCAAACCACCAGGGTATGGCCCAATGGCTTTGAGTTGTATGCGGGGGTAAAGAACCTGCTGAACTTTTTGCCCGATGATCCGCTGCTGCGGCCCTTCGACCCGTTCGATAAAAACATCACCATCAATAACCCGAACGGCTACACATTCGATACCAGCTACAACTACGCGCCTATTCAGGGCATCCGGGGATTTATTGGCCTGCGATATACGTTTAACTAAATGATGCCCCACACAACCATATGAATACGCCCACACTTTCATTGATCATCTTCTTGTCGGTAGCAGCGCTGATTGCAGTGGTTGTGCGCGTGATCAGGTCGCCCTGGTTCATCAACCGATTCCGACTTACCGAGCGCGACATCAAAGAAGACATTTTGAAACAGCTTTACCATGTAGCCCAGAGCCAGCACACGGCCAGCCTGAGTGCCATGGCCGGTGCACTTCAATTGTCGAACAAGCGACTGGTGAAAATGGTGGAGGCACTCAGCAAGGAGAAACTGCTGCAGGTAAACGACCAACAACTGACGCTAACCGATGCGGGCCGCGCACGGGCCATCCAGATTGTGCGGTCGCACCGCCTGTGGGAAAAGTATTTGTCGGAGAACACCGGTTTCGAAAAGTCGGAGTGGCACCAACTGGCCGAAGAAAAGGAGCACAAGTTAAGTGCGGAAGAAACCGAAGCGCTGAGTCAGCGCCTGGGCAACCCACGCTTCGACCCGCATGGCGATCCGATTCCCACCAGCATGGGCGAAATTGAAACACCCGACTGGAAGCCACTGCCGTCTTACCCTGCGGGCAGCTTTGTCAAGATCGAGCACCTGGAAGATGAGCCGCGGGCTATCTACGATACGTTGCTGGAAGAGAAGCTGCACATGGGTGCCCGCATTCAGTTGCTGAAGGTAGACGAACAGGTGGTGGAGTTCCGTTCCGAAGGCAGGGTGCACCGGCTCTCGCCCATTGTGGCCAGCAGCATACACGTGCTGCCGCTCACCGAGTCTGAGGTGTTGGAAGAAGGCGTGGTGCGCCTCTCTGCACTAAAGCCAGGCGAGAAAGCCCGCGTGGTGGGCATATCGTCTGAATGCCGCGGGGCCAACCGCAGGCGCCTGCTCGACCTGGGCTTTGTAAACGGCAGCACGGTAGAAGTTGAATTTGAAAGTCCACTCAAAGAACCGAGAGCCTTCAACGTGCGCAATACATTGATTGCCCTGCGCGACAACCAGGCCGACCTGATATTAATTGAAAAAGTATGATGAGCGAAGAGAAAAATACCAACAGCCCCAACTGTGCCGAGTGTGTCTTTCACAACGTGGCGCAGCTAAAAAAATTGGGCATCAATATTGAGAATGCAGACTATGTAGTGGCGCTGGCCGGCAATCCCAACACGGGCAAGAGTACCGTGTTTAATGCACTTACCGGGCTGCGGCAGCATACGGGCAACTGGCCCGGCAAAACCGTTACCCGCGCGGAAGGTGGCTTCGACTACAACAACAAACGCTTTAAGCTGGTGGACTTGCCTGGCACGTATTCACTGCTATCTACGTCTACCGATGAAGAGGTGGCCCGCAATTTTATTTTATTCGGAAGACCAGACGTTACTGTGATCGTGGTGGATGCTTCGCGCCTGGAGCGTAACCTCAACCTGGTGCTACAGGTGCTGGAAATTACCGACAAGGCGGTGTTGTGCCTCAACCTGATGGATGAAGCCAGGCGCCATGGCATACGCATAGATGCCCGCACACTGGCCAAAGACTTGGGCATACCCGTAGTGCCCGCCAGCGCCCGCAGCGGGGAAGGAATACCCGACCTGATTCAAACCATGTACCAAGTGGCTTCAGGCGAAATTGTGTGCAAACCCCATCGCATCAAGAATTTGTCGAAACCGGTATTAGAAGCTGTGGAAGAGTTGACGAAGAAACTCGACAGGCTCTATCCTTCTTTGCCAAACACCCGTTGGCTGGCCATGCGCCTGCTCGATGGCGACCAACGTATTTTAGATGCTCTTCTAAACAAAGAATTTGAACCTGCCTGATGGAAACGCCTGATAAAAAAGTAAGGGAAGTGATTGATCTGGCCTCGCAACTGCGGTGGAAGGTGGGCGCGCAGTTCCACGATCACCTGGTAGAAGGCATCTATGCCGATGCCGCCACCATTGCCAGCCGGGTAGAAGAAAAACCCGACCGCAAAATCAGTTATCACTTCGACCGGAAGTTAGACCAGATACTGACCAGCCGCACATTCGGCTTTCCAATCATGCTGATTATTTTGTCGGTGGTGCTGTGGCTTACCATACAGGGAGCCAACGTGCCCTCCGGCTTGCTATCCGCCCTCTTGCTCGACACCGTGTACCCTTTTCTTAAAAGTATTTCTGCCTCCATCGGTGCGCCCTTTTGGCTGGACGGACTTCTGCTGGATGGCATTTACATGGCCGTTGCGTGGGTGGTGTCTGTCATGTTGCCACCTATGGCCATCTTCTTCCCCATGTTCACCCTGTTAGAAGATTTCGGCTACCTACCACGGGTAGCCTTTAACCTCGACAACCTCTTCAGGCGGGCGGGTGCGCACGGCAAGCAGGCGCTCACCATGACGATGGGCTGGGGCTGCAATGCGGCCGGTGTGGTAGCCACCCGCATCATCGACAGTCCGCGCGAGCGGCTCCTCGCCATCCTCACCAACAATTTTTCATTGTGCAATGGCCGGTGGCCCACACAAATACTCATCGCTACCATCTTTATTGGTGCCCTTGCCCCCAAGGGCCTCAACAACCTCGTGGCCACCTCGGCTGTTATCGGCATTGCTTTGCTCGGTGTGTTCTTCACCTTCTTTTCCTCATGGCTGTTATCCAGAACTTTGCTGAAGGGTGAAGTCTCAACGTTTACGCTTGAACTACCCCCCTACCGGCCGCCTCGGTTCTGGAAAACCCTCTACACATCCCTTATCGACAGAACCTTGATTGTGCTGTGGCGGGCAGTGGTGTTTGCTGCGCCAGCCGGTGCCATCATCTGGCTAACAGCCAACGTGCACATTGGGGGTGTAAGCATTGCCAACCACGCCATCGAATGGTTCAACCCTTTCGGACTATTGATTGGCTTAAATGGTGTGATCCTGCTGGCCTACATAGTGGCCATCCCAGCCAACGAAATTGTCATTCCCACGGTGTTGATGCTTACGGTAGCCCACCTGGGCCTCTCGGGGGTTGGTAATGGAAGCGGGGTGATGTTCGAATTAGATTCCATCCATGAAACGGGCGAACTACTGCGGGCAGGCGGTTGGTCGCTGCTTACCGGCATTAACCTCATGTTGTTCAGCCTGCTCCACAATCCGTGCAGCACCACCATCTACACCATCTATCAGGAAACAAAGAGCTGGAAGTGGACCACGGTAGCTTCTGTGATGCCCATTCTATTCGGCTTTGTGGTTACCTTTCTGGTAACACAGATCTGGCATCTGCTTTCGTAAATATCAACTTGAAAGTGCTGAACGTTACTTTGTAATTTTGCCCGTGCACGCTACGTTTCACTCCGATTCCATTGTGGCCCTCGCCACCCCGCAAGGAGTTTCGGCTTTGGCCGTCATCCGCCTGTCGGGCAAAGATGCCATCGAGATGACCAACCGGGTATTCAAGGGCAAAGACCTGACCAAACAACCTACGCACACCGCACACCTGGGTGTGATACAGCAAGGCGAAAAAAGTATTGACGAAGTACTGGTAACCGTTTTTCGCGAGCCCAACTCATTCACCAAAGAAAACAGTGTAGAGATTTCGTGTCATGGCTCGATGGTGATTGTGAAGGAAATCATCAAAGCATTGCTGAACCAGGGGGCACGGCTGGCAGAGCCGGGCGAATACACTAAGCGCGCCTTCCTGAACGGCCGCTTCGACCTGGCGCAGGCCGAAGCGGTGGCCGATTTAATCCATGCCGAAACCGACAACGCGCGGCAGGCGGCACTCAACCAAATGCGCGGTGGCTTCTCAAAAGAAATTGAACACCTGCGCCACGAACTGATTCACTTTGCCTCCCTGATAGAACTGGAGTTGGATTTTGGAGAAGAAGATGTGGAGTTTGCGCAACGCGATGAGCTGCGACAGCTCATCCTGAAAATTCAAGGCTACCTGCAAACACTCATCCGCTCGTTCGACCTGGGCAACGTCATCAAAAACGGCATACCTACCGTGATAGCCGGGAAACCCAACGCAGGCAAAAGTACGCTGCTGAACGCCTTGCTGAATGAAGAGAAGGCCATCGTGTCGGATATTGCCGGAACCACGCGCGATGTAATTGAAGATGAAATCATTCTCGATGGTGTGGCCTTTCGCTTCATCGACACGGCCGGCCTGCGCCACACCACCGATAAAATTGAAAGCATCGGGGTAGAACGCACCCGCGACCGCATGCAGAAGGCCGCGTTGATTCTTTACCTCGTAGACCTTACCAATACCTCGATGCCGGAAGTGGATGAACAACTGGCAGAATTAAAAGCACTGGGCAAACCCTGCATTGCCATTGGCAACAAAATGGACAAGGCAGAACCGGCCCTGATGGAAGCGTTGGAGCGCAAAGGGTTCCTGTTCATTTCGGCCGGACAAAAAACAAACCTTCATCTGCTGAAAGAAAAGATCATGGAGCACTTTCACATCCGCCAGGTGCAACAGGGCGATGTGCTGGTAACGAATCTGCGCCACTATGAACAACTGAAGCAAACCCACGAGGCCCTCGACCGTGTACTCAACGGTATGGCTACCGGCATGACTGGCGATTTTCTCGCCATGGACATCCGCCAGGCCCTGCACCACCTGGGCGAAATAACGGGCACAATTACGACTGATGACCTACTGGAAAATATTTTCAGCAAGTTTTGTATCGGAAAGTAACGATCTTTCCTTTGTTCTATATCACAAAATTTTGTTCTTGGAGCTTCGCCCCTGGGCTAACAGAGAAGTTGCAGAAACCAAATACAAAGAACTGATGCAAGGCATCAGCAAAGAGCATTTTACATTTCAGCCACTTTATGAAGTCGATTTTCCAAAACCATTAACTGCTATTTCAAAGCGCCAGTAACAAATACAATTCCATTCAAAGAAATCAATTTGTTGCAAGTGTACCACTTGCTTAAAGGCAATCAATTTGCTCAGTGTACAAGTACACTTCGCAGCATTACCGATAAGCAAGAGGCAAGAAAATACAAAGCATCGGTATTTGATTATGTGACCTTTTCAGGCACATTCTCAAAACGCAATGACAAGTCATTGCTCAGGCACTCAGGCTTAATCACTATTGACTTTGATCACATTGGCAATGTACCTGAATGGAAAGACCGGCTACTGAAGGATGAATACTTTGAAACAGAATTATTGTTTGCTTCAAGAGCCTGTTTCGCAGATTCGGGCAGGCCCGTTCAAACTGCCTGTATGCTGCCCAATTTAAGGGCTAACCGCCCTTAGCCTCCTCCGTTTCCTCAAAATCCTGAAAACCTACAATCCCTCTTAAAATCAAACAAAGGAAAAAAGAGAAAAATTTTGCAAAAAGTAGCGGATTTCACTACTTTTTGCAAAAAATTACTCTCTTGGAAGATTCAAGGCAACATCAGCGTGCAGAAGATTGGGTAAACCACCTGCTGGCTAAGGGTAAGTATGCTTTTGCCCTGCACCAGTTCCGTGCCGATTTTCCCGGGCAGTCAGATACGGCCAATAAGTTCGCCTTGAAAAGGCTGGTAGATAAAGAGCAGATCATTTCCATCCACAAAGGGTATTACCTCATCATACCACCCCAATACAGGTCAAAGGGAATCCTTCCCCCCACCTTGTTTTTAGATGCGTTTATGAAGGAATTAGACCGGCCTTATTACCTGGCATTGTTAAACGCAGCCGCCTATCATGGAGCATCGCACCAGCAGCCACAGGAGTTTTTTGTGGTTACCGGCTTTCCCGTGCTGCGGCCTATGCAGAAAAAAGGGCTGAAGCTGAACTACATCAGCAAAAAGGAAATACCGGCAACACTGTTAGACACCCGGAAAACTGAGGCCGGATACTTAAAAATTTCAAACCCTGCCCTAACGGCCACCGATCTGATACAATACGCCAAACGGGTAGGTGGCATCAACAGGGCGGCCACGGTGTTGGCCGAATTGGCAGAGAGTATTCAACCCAATGCATTTGATGCCAATCTGCTGCACCATGTTCCGGTAACTGCCTTGCAGCGGTTGGGCTATCTGCTGGATAAAGTATTTGACAATCAGCCGCTGGCCAACGCCTTATTCATGGCCTTGCAAAACAACAATGCCCCTTTGTTTCGGATACCCTTGAAAGCCTCCGCTCCGGCCAAAGGTTTTGCATCAGACGAAAGATGGAAAGTAGTCGTAAACACGACAATTGAAATCGACCTTTAGGTCGATTCATCGAGACCAATAAAAAATAAAAATGACCGAGATAACTTGACGAATGATACCACAGGCATACATAACAGAATGGGCCAGTCAGGTGCCCTGGCAAACCAACGAACAGGTGGAGCAAGACCTGGTGATTTGCCGTGCCTTGGTAGAAATCTTTTCAGATAAATGGTTAGCATCCAGTTTAGCATTCAGAGGGGGGACGGCTTTGCACAAATTGTATTTACAGCCTCAGCCCAGATATTCTGAGGATATTGATTTGGTTCAAATTCGGCCTGAGCCAATAAAGGAAACCATTCAGCGTCTTCAAGCTCGTTTATCCTTCTTAGGCGATTGTACTCTGGCTCAAAAGGCCAACAACAACACACTAAAATACCGTTTTGAATCTGAGTTCCCTCCGGTGCAAAACCTACGCCTGAAAGTAGAAACCAATTGCCGGGAACATTTCACCGTATTGGGCTACCGGCAATTTCCCTTTCAGGTAAATTCCTCATGGTTTACCGGTGCCTGCAACATTACCACCTACCAATTGGAAGAACTGCTGGGTACAAAACTCAGGGCCTTATACCAACGCAGAAAAGGCCGTGATTTATACGATCTATACAAGGCACTGGTGCAAGTGCCCGGCATGGATAAAGAAGCCCTGTTGCAATGCTATCATGCCTATATGGCTTTTGTGGTAGATGAACCACCTACGCAAAAGGTTTATCTGCAAAACATGGAAGCTAAAATGCAGGACGATGAATTTATGGGAGACATAACAGCCCTTATACGGCCAACAGAAAAATACGACCAGGCAACCGCTTTTGAATTAGTGCGGACGGAGTTGCTGGAGAAAATGGATGAAAGCAAAAAAAAGTAAAACGAATTTTGAACCAATAAGCAAACTATGGCAAGAGAATTAGAAAGAGATGAGCTGCACCGCACCATCTGGCAAATAGCAAACGATTTAAGAGGCAGTGTGGATGGCTGGGATTTTAAAACCTATGTTTTGGGTATGTTGTTCTATCGGTTCATTTCAGAGAACCTTACATCCTACATTAACAAGGAGGAACAACGTACCGGCCATAAGAATTTCAACTATGCCGATATTTCGGATAAGGATGCGGAATTGGGCAGAGTGGATACGGTGAAAGAGAAAGGCTTTTACATTCTGCCATCAGAGTTGTTTGTCAACGTTCGTAAAAGGGCAAAAACTGATGAGAACCTGAATGAAACACTGAGCCGTGTTTTCAAGAATATTGAGCATTCGGCCAAAGGCACAGAAAGCGAAGACGACCTGAAAGGTTTGTTTGATGACCTGGATGTGAACAGCAATAAACTGGGTGCAACCGTTACCAAACGAAATGAAGCACTGGTAAAAATACTGGATGCCATAGGTGATTTGAAATTGGGCGATTATCAGGACAATAGCATTGATGCGTTTGGCGATGCGTATGAGTTCCTCATGACCATGTATGCCAGCAATGCCGGAAAATCGGGTGGTGAATTTTTTACCCCGCAGGAAGTATCTGAGCTGTTGGCTGAAATAACGGTAGTGGGCAAAAAGCAGGTGAATAAAGTGTACGACCCTGCTTGTGGATCAGGCTCATTGTTGTTGAAGTTTGCTAAGGTATTGGGTAAAGAAAATGTAAGGCAAGGCTTTTTTGGGCAGGAGGTAAATATTACCACCTACAACCTTTGCCGCATCAACATGTTTTTGCACGACATCAATTATGAGAAATTTGATATTGCACATGGCGATACACTAACTGACCCCAAACATTGGGACGATGAACCTTTTGATGCCATTGTTTCCAATCCGCCCTATTCCATTAAATGGGAAGGTGATGCCAACCCATTGCTGATTAACGACCCCCGCTTTTCTCCTGCTGGCGTATTAGCCCCCAAAAGCAAGGCCGACCTTGCCTTTACCCTGCACATGCTGCATTGGCTTTCTACTTCCGGAACGGCAGCTATTGTTGAGTTTCCAGGGGTGTTGTACCGGGGCGGTGCGGAGCAAAAAATCCGCAAGTACCTGATTGATAACAATTATGTAGATGCGGTAATACAGTTACCTCCCGATTTGTTTTTTGGCACTACCATAGCCACCTGCATTATTGTATTGAAGAAAAGCAAGAAAGATAATGCTACACTGTTTATTGATGCCTCTGCCGAGTTTGTACGGGGCGGTAACAAAAACAAACTCACCGATACCAACCGCAAGCGAATCCTCAACGCTTATACAGCACGAAAGGACGAGGCTCATTTTGCGAAGCTGGTATTGAACATTGACATTGCAGAGAACGATTACAATATTGCCGTAAGCAGTTATGTGGAGCAGGAAAATACCGCTGAAGCGGTGGACATTGAAAAGCTGAATGCCCATATAGCCGAAATAGTGATAAAGCAAAACAAGCTGCGCATTGCCATTGATGAAATTATTGCTGATTTAGAAGGAGGAGGTAGCTTATGAGTAGAATTGATGATATGATATTAGAGCTTTGTCCTGATGGAGTTCCTTATAAAAAATTAGGAGATCTTTTCAAGATTACTCGTGGTCGAGTAATGTCAAAAGAATATCTACGAGATAATATTGGACAATACCCTGTTTATTCATCCCAGACTGCCAATAATGGTGAAATTGGAAAAATAGACACATATGATTTAGATGGAGAATACCTTACCTGGACAACAGACGGTGCAAATGCGGGAACAATATTTTATAGAAATGGAAAATTTAGCATTACAAATGTGTGTGGTTTATTAAAAGTCACTTCAAAATCTATACAGCCAAGATTTGCTTATCACATTTTATCAATAATAATGAAAGGCTATGTTAGTTCTGGCATGGGAAACCCCAAGCTAATGAGTAATGTGGTTGAGAAAATATCTATCCCCGTACCACCTCTTGAAGTTCAAGAAGAAATAGTCAAAACCCTCGACTTGTTCACTGAATTGGAAGCTGAATTGGAAGCTGAATTGGAAGCTGAATTGGAAGCTAGGAAAACGCAATATACACATTATAGAGATAGCCTGCTGCGTTTTGAAGACAAAGATGTGGAGTGGAAAACGTTGGGAGAAGTTTATGAGTTTAAATATGGCACAGGTAATACAATTCCCACTGTAGGAGGGAAATATCCCGTTTACGGTAGTAATGGGATTGTAGGAACACACAATGAATACAACAGCGAAGATTCTCCGGTCATTGGTCATATTGGTGCTTACGCTGGAATTGTAAATTGGGCATCAGGTAAACACTTTGTAACCTATAACGGTGTCATTTGTAAGTTGAAAGATACGTCTGTGCTGCCAAGGTATGCATACCATCAGTTGTTGGTTCAAGATTTTCGTTCAAAAGCAAATAGCGGTTCGCAGCCTTTTGTGTCTTATGGGATGTTAAATAAAGTTGAGATACCTATACCATCTATATCCGAACAGAAAAAGATATCGGAAGTATTGGACCAGTTTGATGCTTTAGTAAACGATATTTCAATTGGCCTACCAGCAGAAATCGAAGGCCGCAGAAAGCAATACGAGTATTATCGAAACAAATTATTGACATTTAAATGTCTGAATCAGGATTTGGAGGATTAAATGATGAACAGGATTTTTAGCGATTTAAGACAATCTTGCAAATCCCATAATCCGGCATCATGATTCAGACAAAAGTTGCAGGATTGAAAGATGCACAAGATTAAATAAAAATGTATGAACGTACTTTAAAATAAATATCGGATGCTTGACGAAATAACCTATAAAATAAATGGCTGTGCCATGAAGGTGCACAATAAGTTAGGCAATGGTTTTCAGGAAGTGATATACCAGCGCTGCCTGGCCATTGAACTAAACGCTGCCGGACTTCAATATGAAAGAGAAAAAGAGCAAACCATATATTATGAAGGTATTGAAGTAGGAACCCGCAGAGCAGACTTTATTGTAGAACAGAAAGTAATTGTTGAATTAAAAGCATTAATCAACCTGGAAGATGTGCATTTGGCACAAGCCAAAAACTATGTGGTGGCTTATAATTTCCCTGTTGGCCTTTTAATAAATTTTGGTGCTACCAGTCTTCAATTCAAAAAGATATATCATCCTGATTTTAAAAATCAGGAAAATCCTCGAATCCCCTAAATCCTGATTCTGACAATGGAGAAGTATAATATAATTGCTGAAAATCCGGAAAGTACCGTTGTTGCTGAATACAAGACTCCCTATATACGAGAAACTGCCTACCAAACAGAAGACCAGTTGGAGAAAGCCTTCATTCAGTTGCTGCAGGGTCAGGCGTATGATTATTTGAAGATCGATAGTGAAGCTGAATTAGTTAATAATCTCCGTGTTCAATTGCAAAAGCTGAACAATTATACGTTCAGTAATAACGAGTGGGATCATTTCTTTAAAAGTAAAATTGCCAACCCCAATAGCGGAATAGAGGAAAAAACAACGCTGATACAGGAAGATCATATTCAAATACTGGATTGTGATGATGGCACGAAAAAAAATATTTATCTGCTGGATAAAACGAATATCCATAACAATCAGTTGCAGGTAATCAATCAATATGAAGTAGCAGATGGGCAGCGACCAAACCGGTATGATGTTACCGTTTTGGTAAACGGTTTACCGTTGGTGCATATTGAGCTAAAGAAACGGGGTGTTGATATAAAGGAAGCCTTCAACCAGATTAACCGTTATAACCGTGAATCTTTCTGGAGTGGCTCTGGCTTATTTGAGTATGTGCAGTTGTTCGTTATATCCAACGGAACTTATACGAAGTACTACAGCAATACCACAAGGTTTTCGCATGTAAAGGAACAAAGCCGCAGTGCTGCAGTCAATAAGAAACGAACCAGTAACAGCTTTGAGTTTACCTCATGGTGGGCAGATGCCAATAACCGTCCGATAACAGACCTGATGGATTTTGGTCGCACCTTTTTTGCCAAGCACACACTGTTGAATATCCTTTGCAAATACTGTGTGTTTACAAGTGACAAACTGTTGTTGGCCATGCGTCCTTACCAGATTGTGGCTACAGAACGGATTTTAGGACGAATCAACGTTGCCAATAACTATAAAATCTATGGCAGTGTGGATGCCGGTGGTTATATATGGCATACTACCGGTAGCGGCAAAACATTGACTTCGTTTAAAACGGCACAATTAGCCAGTAAACTGCCATTTATAAAGAAGGTGCTGTTTGTGGTAGACAGGAAAGACCTGGACTATCAAACCATGAAGGAGTACGATAAGTTTGAAAAAGGAGCTGCAAACAGCAATACCAATACGTCTATTTTAAAGAAGCAACTAAGCGACCCGAAGGCAAACATCATTATCACTACCATTCAGAAATTGTCCATTCTGATAAAGAAAGAAAAGAATCACCTCGCCTTTACACAGCCGACTGTTATCATTTTTGATGAATGCCATCGTTCGCAGTTTGGTGATATGCACAAGGCCATCACCAAAGCCTTTAAGAAATACTTTCTGTTCGGCTTTACCGGCACACCCATATTTGCTATCAACGCCAGCAGCAGCAACAGGCCCGATTTAAAAACCACCGAACAGGCTTTTGGTCAAAAGCTGCACACCTACACCATTGTAGATGCCATCAATGATAAAAATGTGCTGCCGTTTCGTATTGATTACATACGAACCATGAAGGAACAGGAAGAAATTAAGGATGAAAAAGTTTGGGACATAGATAGAGAAAGGGCATTGGCAGCGCCACAACGCATAAGCAATGTGGTAACTTATATTTTAGAACATTTTGACCAGAAGACAAAGCGAAACAGCAAGCCTTACAACTTTACTTCCTTAAAGAACATTTACGAAGTTGCTTCTGCGAAAGACCGTAACAAAATTGAAGAAGTAAAGCAGAAAATAAGGCTCACAGGTTTCAACTCCATTTTTGCAGTAAGTTCCATCGACTTTGCCAAATTGTATTACAATGAGTTTAAAACGCAACAAAGCAGTTTGCCCGAATTGCAGCGTTTGAAAGTGGCCACTATTTTCAGCTTTAGCGTAAACGATGATGATGAAGATGGGCTGCCAGATGAAAACTCAGAAGGTACAGAAGGCCTGAGTGTATCGGATAGAGATTTTCTGGAAAAAGCCATCAGCGATTACAACCAGATTTTCAAAACCAATTATGATACATCAACCGAAAAATTCCAGAACTACTATAAGGATGTATCCCTGAGAATGAAGAACAGGGAAATTGATTTACTCATTGTAGTAAATATGTTTCTCACGGGTTTTGATGCTACCACACTCAATACACTTTGGGTAGATAAAAACCTTAGGTTACATGGCCTGCTGCAGGCGTATTCCAGAACCAACCGCATTTTAAATTCGGTAAAGACGTTTGGAAACATTGTTTGCTTCAGAAACTTGGAGAAGGCTACCAATGAAAGCATCGCATTGTTTGGCGATAAAGAAGCAGGTGGAATTGTATTGCTTAAACCCTTTGATGAATATTATAATGGCTATAAGGATGGTGAAAAAACATACCCTGGATATGTTTCACTCATTAACGAGCTCACTGCCAAATTTCCGGTGGGTGAACAGATAATAGGAGAGCAAAATCAAAAAGCCTTTATCCGCTTGTATGGTTCCATCCTGAAAGCAAAAAACATACTCACCACTTTCGATGAGTTTGCAGGAAGGGAAATACTAACCGAAAGAGATGTACAGGATTACCATAGCATGTACATTAATCTTTATCATGAGTTCCGCAACAGAAATACCGGAGATGCGGAAAATGTGAATGATGATATTGTGTTTGAAATGGAGTTGATAAAGCAAGTGGAGATCAACATCGACTACATTTTGGAATTGATCAGAAAATATCATGAAGGTCACCTAAGGGATAAAGAGATCATCATCAGTATCAACAAGGCAATTGATTCCAGTGTAGAATTACGGAACAAAAAAGACCTTATTGAAAAGTTCATTCAATCACTTACACCGGGCTCAAAGGTTAC
The DNA here is from genome assembly GCA_049324055.1 of Bacteroidota bacterium. Classification (GTDB taxonomy): domain Bacteria; phylum Bacteroidota; class Bacteroidia; order Cytophagales; family Cyclobacteriaceae; genus ELB16-189. The sequence continues at coordinate 55,757 of JBMOLS010000040.1, forward strand.
AGATGATTGGGAGAGTTTTGTTGAACAGAAAAAGCTGGAAGAATTAGATCAAATTATTGCTGCTGAAGGACTGGATAAAGAAGAGACCTACAAGTTCATCCACAATGCTTTCCGGGATGGGTATGTACAAACTACAGGTACGGGCTTAGCGAAAATTCTGCCTCCGGTTTCGAGGTTTACTCCTACGGGTGAAAGAACACAAAAAAGAGAAACGGTGATTGAGAAAATAAAGGCATTCTTCAACAGGTTCTGGGATATATCGGGCAGTATGTTAGAATAATATGGGTAAAAGAAATCAATATTTTAATAATGAAAACGGTCGAATATGCAAGAACAAAACCTATTCTTCAACATTCTCACTTTTGACTGGCCCAAGCAGCCGGTTACTTTTTATTTGCATGAAGAAGAACAGGATAAGTTTCCACGTATTCA
>JBMOLS010000041.1:0-54009 GCA_049324055.1 Bacteroidota bacterium
CTGTTGAAATATGGAAAACTCCACCACCCGCAAAAGGCCACCGCGGAGTTTCCCACATTCCAACAGGATAGCAATTACAACTGGAAATTTATACTTTCGAATGTGACTAACTAAGGGGAGCTTTCATGGGGTCTACATCCACTGTATGCTGTTTACCGTTGATATTTAGTTTAAATGTTGCCATCGCTGTACTGGTTTATTATGGTTATAAAGTTACAAAGATTTACCTCTATTCTCGAGCTGACATGGCTGTGTAAACTTTTCGGGCAGCATCGGCATCTGCCTTGCTTACCGACTTTTCGATTAATGCAAATACTTCTTCCAATTGTTTGCTGGTAATGCCCTGAACCATTGTCAATCGAAAATGTGAAGCCAGCATCGGCTCCACGCCACTACCCAAGGCGATGAGCACCGATACCGTAGTGAGTTCACGCTCGGCAAATGTCAGCACGTCTCTCGAAAAGAGATCAGCGAACAAATGCTCTTTCAAAAAGCGATCGATTTCGGGACTAAACGCCCCATAGCCGCTGGTGGGTTTTTCAATAGGGCCGTCTGTGGGTCGACCACCCAGTTTTGCCAGGTTCTTCCAACCCGTTTCATATTTGTTGGTATCGCTGATGGGAGTGGCTTCTCTTCCAACAGTATCCTGAATGCCTTTTGCTTTCCTTTCGTCAAGGGTGGTGATCAAGGTATTGAGCCCTTGTATGCTTCTGGGAAATCCACAGTAAGCGTAGAGATGAACCAGCACTTCCTTGGCTTCATTGATGGTAAGCCCGGCATCAAGCCCGGTATGGAGTGCTTGCTTAAGTTTTGAAAGCTCACCTTTTGTCGTGAAGGCTGAAATTAAGATGATTGCTTTTTGCTTCTCAGTCAGTGCATTTGTATCGGACGTGGTCTGCCCGTGTGAAACATGACATAGGATCACCAGCAGGGAAAAGGTAATCACCGTGAGTATCTTTGCTTGTATCATGGTTGAGTTAAGGGAGTGTTGTCTCATTTCAGTATATCAATTTTTCTTAACCACTTTCTAACTTCTATGCGTGCCTCTTTTACTTTGTCACCTTCCATTACGAAGAGAATTCCATCTCTCTCTATTCCTCCTTTACTAGAAAAGCCTTCCGTAACCTTGCTTTTAGAACATAATTCTTTAATCGTGTCAAAGGAACGTCCAATGCCGTAGCCACCATTTGTATTGAACGGAACAACAGTTTTTCCGCTGAGGTCATATTGCTTTAGAAAGCTCTTTATCGGTGGGGGCAGTTGCATTCCCCATGTTGGAAAGCCAACAAACACAATATCGTATTGGTTAATATCCTCGATCCGGGTTGTCAGTGGCGGCAGAAAGCCAGTTTCATTTTCTTCGACTACCTGTTCGACAGTCGCCTTGTAGTTTTCAGGATAAGGATCCTTCAACTCCAACGCCACCAGCGTTCCGCCTACATTTTCATGAATGATTTCAGCTATTGCCTTTGTATTGTTTGTACGCGACAAATACACGATCAGTATTTTTTTATCGCGATCTGTAAGATCCGATGTTGGTTCTTCGCCATTTGTTTGCGATGCGCATGACAATGAGACCAGACCGAAAAATACTGTGAGCAGTTTCACTTCTTAATGTTTAATGACATGGGTATCGCGAACGCTGCTAAAAGTCAGGGCTAACATCTTCCACTCTCTTTTCTCTCTTTTATAGACTTCCGTTACCGTAAATTCGGTTACTACATCATTGCCCCGAACTTCAGCAGTGAGTGTAATGCGACTCCAAACTATGGCCGTGTCGTCAATCAATTCAACAGCAACATCTTTCACATCCGCCTTCTTATACCAGATACTGCCTGTTTTGATAATCTCCAACTCTTCTTCTTTTTTCCAGGTGCCGCTCATGTGAACAAATTTGGATTCATCATGGAAAAGCGGACGGAGCTTGTCGATATTTTTGTCTGCCATCCACTGCCATTTGTCCTTTGACAGGTTCACGAGTTCCTGTTCTTCTTTCGTGTAGCTGGTAGGGGTGATTTGGGCGTAAGATGAGAATACCGTCATCATCAAGCCGAATGCAAGCATTGATCTTTTCATAGCTGTTGTGATTCTTTGATTGTTATTTATTCAATATCTTTTCCTCTAACCATTCGAGGCCTCACAAAGATGTCATCTTTTAGAGGTTACAGGCTTACACGGATTACTGGTTTACCTACCAATTTTACTGATTTGACATCGAAAACACCGGAATCCGTCAAGGAAGCCCTATTTTTGACTTAGAAATCGCAAGCCGACATGGAAGAAATATTGAAGTTCGATACGATTGGGCAGTACAACTCTTTTAACAGAAACCCAACGTTGCACCCGCTGGTTAGTGTCGTTGATTTATCCAAGGCAGCGCCCAGGCAGCTCAGGAAAATGAGCTATGGGTTTTATGTTGTCTTTCTTAAAGAGATCAAGTGTGGCGATCTTAAGTACGGCATCAGTAACTACGATTACGAAGAGGGCACGCTTGTATTCATTGCTCCCGGTCAAGTGATTGGATCCCATGGTGAAGAATTCTACCAGCCTCAAGGTCAGGCATTGGTATTTCATGCCGACTTCCTGCAGGGCACTTCGCTCGGACGTCACATGACTGACTACTCATTCTTTTCGTACACCACCAATGAAGCCCTTCACTTATCCGAACGTGAACGGCAAATCATTCTCGATTGCTTTTCGAAAATTAGATATGAACTGGAGCGCGGGGTAGATAAACATAGCAAGATGCTGATCGCATCCAATATCGAATTGTTTCTGAACTATTGCGTTAGGTTTTACGATCGCCAGTTTATCACCCGTGACTATGCAAACAAAGGAATTCTGGAACGATTTGAAACATTGCTCAATCATTTCTTTGCTTCTGAAAAACCTCAGAAAGTTGGTTTGCCATCCGTTGCCTACTGTGCAGGTGAACTCAATTTGTCCGCTAACTATTTCGGGGATTTAATCAAAAAAGAAACCGGCAAGTCAGCGAACGAATACATTCACTTGAAATTGATTGAGGTGGCGAAGACGAAGATTTTTGATGCTAACAAATCGGTGAGTGAAATAGCCTATGAGCTAGGCTTCAAATATCCTCAACATTTCACGCGGGTATTTAAGCAACACGTAGGCGTATCGCCAACGGAATACCGCAACTTGAATTAAAGGAGGCTTGGTGCCCCGATGCACTACGGTAAAGGCGGGCATCGCAGAGCTGGTACTCAAACAATCGCAGGGTTGGCAGTATGGAGATGCGTGCCGGTAATGGTAAGCGTATGCGTAACCGGTAGCGAGTAATCTTTACTTTTGTTGCATGATTCACCTGGCAGGCGTTGGACTGGCCCTCTTTCTATTACTCTTGCTTCTTGGCAAACACCCCAAATCGATAGCCGATTATTTGCTGGCCGGTTGGTTGCTGCTCATTGCTGCGCACTTGTTTCTGTTTTCCACGGGCCGCTCTTTGCAGAACCCCGCTTTGTTAGGCGCAGAGATACCCCTACCGCTGGCGCATGGCCCTTTTCTGTTTTTGTACACCCGCGCATTAACACAGCGCTCCATCGCCTGGTGGGAAGTATGTCTGCACTTTGTACCCTTTTGGGGTGTGTTGGCTTATGTAGTACCTTTTATGGTGTTAACCGCAGAAGAAAAGTTATGGGTGTATCAACACAATGGCGCTGGCTACGAAACTTTCAGCTATATCAAAAACGTGCTGATCATGCTTTCCGGAATGGTGTATGTGGCCTTTTCGTACGTGGAACTAAGGCGTCATCGAAAAAACATTACGAGGGCCTTTTCCAGTATCGAGAAAATCAACCTGCAGTGGATGCAATACCTGATCTACTGGATCGCCATCATCTGGCTGGCCGTTATTTTCGGCAACGATGATTGGGTGTTTGGTGCCGCGGTAGTCTTCGTTTTATTCATTGGTTATTTTGGGATAAAACAAGCAGGTGTCTTTCACACGGTGGCTCCGGTGGAAAGTACACCGCGTGAGGGTGCTTCCGCTGACACCCAGGAAAAACCCAAGTATCAGAAATCTGGCCTGAGCGCAGCGCAAGCAGATGCCTTGCACCACCAACTGAAGTGCGCTATGAAAGAGAACAAGCTTTTTCTGCAACGCGACCTTTCGCTGGCAGACCTGGCGCAACAATTGGGCGTTTTGCCCAATCACCTCTCGCAAGTCATTAACGAACGAGAAGGCAAAAATTTTTATGACTACGTCAATACCCTTCGGATAGCAGAATTTAAACGACTTGCGGCAGATCCGGCCAGCCGAAAGTACACCCTGCTGGCCCTGGCCCAGGAAAGCGGGTTTCAGTCCAAGTCATCATTCCAAAGGTATTTTAAGAAGGTGGTGGGCCAGTCGCCCTCCGATTACCTGAAATCGCTGGGCCACCGCGCGTAAATCTGGTGCCAGCCCTCACGGAAGGCCCTTTTCAGTCCGTTTGCCCGTATCCCATTCCATCGATAGCGCGTTCAGAGGCACCAATCAAACAACATTAAAAGTTCTGTCTATGAAGAAAAGTGCCTTACTATTTGCTGCTGTTGCAGCGTTGACTACACTGTCTGTTAAGATATCTGCACAACATAGTCATGCAAGTCATGACAAAGGTGTGAAACTGCATGTAAACCCCCGGTGGAATGAATGTTCCTTCCAGCTTGATCCGGGGCTGACGCAGGAGGCGTGGCGCCAATTCACCCAAGAGGCGGGCCTCGTAGCGTATTTTCGGCCGCTCAACTCTGCACAAGCCCTTGGCCGGGGGCATTTCGAATTAGCGGCATTATCGTGGCGCACCGCTTTTGATGATACCGATGCCGCCTGGAACGACACCTTTGTGCATCCCGATTCAACCCACTGGCTAAAAGATGGTGCGCGGCTTCCCTTTCCGGGGCTGACAGCGCGTGTGGGCATTACCAACAAACTGGACGCAAGCATTTACTTCACCAAAAACCCCCAGGCCAACTATGGCTTCTGGGGCGCGCAACTGCAATACAACTTGGTGCACAATGAAGCACGCCAATGGTCGGTTGCAGCGCGCGCGCACCTAACTTCCCTCTTTGGCCCTGCAGACCTCACGCTAAATACCTATGGACTGGAAGCCCTGGTTAGCAAAGAGTGGTCCGTCTATTCCGATTGGTTTACCGTTTCACCCTACTTAGGTGTTTCAACTTACATGGCCCATGCGCACGAAACAACGGAAGCGGTTAACCTTAAGGACGAAACGCGGGCGGGGTTGCAGACCATGGCCGGTGTAGCAGCCCGTATTTACTTTGTAAGCCTGGGCCTGGAGTATAATGTGGCCCAATTGCAAACCGTGTCATTTAAAGTGGGTGTTACTTTTTAGTCTGGTTCAAACTACCACAGCTAACTCAATACCCACGGTTAGCTGTAGTCTGACCAAAATCATAAAAAAAAATTCTAAAATAAATGGCGTTCGATGAAACTTATATCGTAATTTTACGATATAAGAACGCATGGGACTAAGCAAAACAGAAGAGTTTACCAAAAGCCAGAATGAAATGGCAGCCCTGGCCAAAGCGCTGGCTCATCCGGCCCGCATCGCCATACTTCAGTTCTTGTCAAAACAAGAAACGTGTGTATGTGGCGACATTGTAGATGAGTTACCGTTGTCGCAATCTACCGTTTCGCAACACCTTAATGAATTGAAAAAGGCCGGCCTGATCAAGGGCGAGATAGAAGGTCCTTCGGTGTGCTATTGTATAGATACCAACGGCTGGACAAAAGCGCAGAAGGTGTTGGGCGACCTGTTCGAAAAAATCCGTGAGGCCTCCTGCTGCTGATTTTTTTTGATTTCATTGATCGCAATTTTACGATAAAACATATGATAACCTCAGAAAAAGAACTCAAGAATCTGGTAAAAGAAAAGTATGCTGACATTGCCAGTCAATCGTATCAGCAAAATGCAGGCAGTTGTTGTGGCAGCGGTTGCGGCTGCTCACCGCTCGACACGGCCGTTATGGCCGAAGACTACTCCCAGCTACAGGGCTATGTGGCCGATGCAGACCTGGGCCTGGGCTGTGGTCTCCCTACGGAATATGCTTTCATTAAAGAGGGCGATACCGTGGTAGACCTCGGATCGGGTGCGGGCAACGATGCCTTCGTGGCGCGGTCGGTTACCGGTGCCTCCGGAAAAGTAATTGGCATTGACATGACGGAGAAGATGATTGCCAAAGCCCGGTTGAATGCAGAAAAACTGAACTACAACAACGTGGAGTTCAGGCTGGGCGATATTGAAAACATGCCCGTGAACGACCACACAGCCGATGTTGTGGTAAGCAATTGCGTATTGAACCTGGTGCCCAACAAACAGAAAGCATTTGCGGAAATGTTTCGCATATTGAAACCCGGTGGGCACTTCAGCGTTTCGGATATTGTGTTGCAGGGTGCGTTGCCGGAAGGATTGCAGAAAAGTGCTGAGTTGTATGTGGGCTGTGTATCGGGAGCCATCCAGGAATCAGCATACCTGGCGTTGATAGCCGAGGCAGGCTTTGTGCACGTGAAAGTGCAGAAGAGAAAACGCATTCAATTGCCCAACGAGTTGCTAAGTGTTTTTCTCACACAAAAGGATTTGACTAACTTTCAAGAGAGTGGCAACGGCATCTTCAGCATCACCGTATACGGAGAGAAGCCATCAAACCAGTAAATAAATGAACCAAACCCCCACCCTTACTGCCCAACTGGTAACAGATGTTCGCAGCCTGAACGAAATGCAGGCTTTGTTGCAAGAAAGCAGACTTCCCTATCAGGATGTGCGGGTAGAGGGAAATACCATGGTAGCTTACTATGATAACAATCAATTGGTAGCCTGTGGCGGGCTTGAAATCTACGGGAATTTTGCCCTGCTCCGCTCGGTGGCAGTGGCCGAAAGTCACCGGGGGCAAACGCTGGGGCAGCAGGTGGTAGACGACCTATTAAATCGTGCGCGCGCAAAAGGACTAAAGGCCATTTACCTGCTTACCGAAACCGCGCACGATTTCTTCCTGAAGAAAGGATTTGCAGACATCGACAGATATCAGGTTCCCACAGAGGTGAAATCATCGAGCGAATTCACATCGGTGTGCCCTGTATCTGCCGCCTGCATGGCGCGGGCGCTGTAATCCTATTGGTCGTTAGGAAAACAAAATTATGAAGGCCTCGCGTGGTGAATGGCAATTCCAAATTACATTTGCTATTGACATAACACTGCATGAAGCCGATAAGGTATTTCGTAATCGATTTCGATAGCACTTTCACAAAGGTAGAGGCATTCGATGTGCTGGCCGACATCAGTCTGGAGGGTCATCCGGAGAAGGAAACGCTCAAGCAAAAGATCAAAGACATCACCAACCAGGGCATGGATGGCTCGCTGTCGTTCCGCGAATCGCTGGAGCAGCGACTGGCTATTCTGGCACCCAATAAAACCCACCTGCAGCAGTTGGTAAAAGTGCTTCGCGAGAAAGTGTCAGATTCTTTTAAGCGCAATCGCCAATTTTTCGAAACCTTCTCCGATCAGATCTACATCATATCCAACGGCTTCCACGCGTTCATCGACCCGATTGTCACCGAATTCGGCATCAAACCCGAAAACATATTGGCCAACCGTTTTGTGTTCGATGAGGCAGGCAGGGTTATTGGCTTCGACAAAGAGAATCCGCTTTCCGCGAACAATGGCAAGGTTGAACAACTGAAGAGGCTGAGCCTGCCTGGCGATGTGTATGTAATTGGCGATGGTTATACCGATTATGAAATCAAACATGCCGGCTTGGCCAATAAGTTTTATGCCTTTACCGAAAACGTTGAGCGCGAAAATATCCTGAGCAAGGCGGATCACATCGCGCCCAGCCTCGATGAGTTTTTGTATCTCAATAAACTCAACACGGCCATCTCCTACCCGAAAAACCGCATCAATGTATTGTTGCTGGAAAATGTGCACCCAGTGGCCGTTCAACTGCTGAAGGCTGAAGGCTTCAACGTAGAAACATACCATGCCGCCATGACTGAGGAAGAGCTGTGCGAAAAAATCAAGAACGTGTCGGTATTAGGTATTCGTTCCAAGACCCAGGTAACCGCCAAAGTGCTGGAGCAGGCCAACCGCCTGATGGTGATCGGAGCATTTTGCATTGGCACCAACCAGATCGACCTGAAGGCGGCCACTAAGAAAGGCATAGCGGTGTTCAACGCGCCCTTCAGCAATACACGGTCGGTAGTGGAATTGGCCGCGGCCGAAATGATTATGTTGATGCGCAACATTGTGGACAAGTCGGCCAAGATGCACCAGGGCGTTTGGGATAAGTCGGCCAATGGCAGTTTTGAAGTGCGCGGCAAAAAGTTGGGCCTGATTGGCTACGGAAACATTGGTACGCAACTTTCGGTACTGGCCGAGGCGATGGGTATGCGTGTGCTGTACTATGACCGCGAAGAAAAACTATCGCTCGGTAATGCAGTGAAGTGCAAGAGCATGGCAGAAGTGCTGGAACAGGCCGATGTGATTTCTTTGCACGTAGACGGTCGTGCCAGCAATACCAACCTGATTGGCGAGCGCGAGTTCGCCCTGATGAAAAAGGGGGTGATCTTCATCAACCTGAGTCGGGGCCATGTGGTAGACATAAAAGCACTGCGTGATAACCTGCTGAGCGGCAAAGTAGCCGGCTGCGCCATTGACGTTTTCCCCCATGAACCGGTTAGCAATGACGAGGAGTTTCAATCGGAATTGCGCGGCCTGCCCAACACCATACTTACGCCACACATTGGCGGTAGCACGCTGGAAGCCCAGGAAAACATTGGTCAATTTGTGCCGGCCAAATTCCTGGATTACATCAATGCCGGCAGCACATCCAACAGTGTCAACTTCCCGAACCTGACGCTGCCAACGCTCGAAAATGCACACCGCCTGATACACATTCACGACAATGTGCCCGGCATCCTTGCGAAAATCAACCAGGTGCTGGCACATCATGGCATCAACATCGTAGGGCAATACTTAAAAACCAACGAGCATATTGGCTACGTGATTACCGACATCAACAAAGAATACAATAAGGAAGTGATAAAAGAACTGCGTGCGATTGAGCACACCATTAAGTTCAGGGTGTTGTATTGAATCAGGCCTTTCTCTTTCTCACTAAGTACTTCTCGAAGAAAGCACGGCTGGTCAATACTTCCATATCCGCAAAAAAGAAATCGGCTTCGTCTTCGGTAACAATGCACTGGCACGCCACTTCTTTGGCTGCGTAATATTGCAGTCCGCCTTCGAAGTCTGCAATGCGTTTATTGCCAGTCGTTTTGCGCACCCCCTCTCCCGTGTTATCGGCAATATTTATTTTGGAGGCCAGCAGGTCCATTTTAGATTTGGCCACGCGTGTGCCATGCTTCTTTTCTGCAAAGTAAAAGGCAATGGCCAGGCAAAGCGGAGAGGTATAGACCTGGAATTCTTTGGAATCGATTAGACTTAACAGACGCGATGAATAGGTAAATAGCGGATACTCTTTGTTCAGCACTGAAACCAAAATATTCGCATCGAGAAATATTCTCGCTTCCGCGACTTGAAGTATTCTGACTTTAATTTCTTACGTGTAGATGAGATGGCTTGGTTTTGTATTCTGCTTCACCTTCGGCCAACTCGTTTACCCATGAGGAAACAGGTAAGGGCATAAAAAAACCCACTGGACTTGGCGAGGTGCTGAACCCCTAAATGACAAGTTTTGAGCCGCTGGCAGCCGCAACCTTCCACTGTTAACCTGCTTTTTGGGCGAGGTGCTGACGGTGAACGCCAGCATGAGGCCTGGTTTTGTCTGATCGCTATGCCCGGTATTGTTCTTTATTGTTCGGTTCAGCGAACATGTCCCAAATCCGAGTGGGATTTTCTGTAACAAACGTAAACAATCTTTCATGGTTGTCAAGGCTTGATTTCTTTCTGATTTTTCATTACTTGGCGTTTCAATTTCTCCCGTGAAAATTAACTTTACTCCCGGCCCTTCACAGTTGTTTTTTACAGTGGAAGGGCACGCCCGCCAGGCCTTTCGCGAAGGTATTCCCTCTATCTCCCACCGCAGTAAGCAATTCGAGCACATCTACCAATCGGTAAAAGATGGCTTGAAAGCACTCTTGGGGTTGCCTGATTCCTTCCACGTAGCATTCACCGGCTCGGCTACCGAGGTGTGGGAGCGCTCCATCGAGAATCTGGTAACGGAAAAATCATTACATTTTGTAAATGGCTCCTTCTCGGCCCGCTATTATGAAATTGCCAAGCAACTGGGAAGAAGACCAGAAAAGTATGAAGTAACGGAAGGGCTTGGATTTAATGAATACACGCCACAAGGAAGCCCCGAACTAATCGCCTTAACACACAATGAAACCAGTACGGGCGTTTCGTTGCCACTTGATTTTATCCATTCCTTCCGATCGATCCATCCCGATGCGCTGGTAGTGGTGGATGCCGTATCCTCCCTGCCATACCCTGCCTTCGACTATACGAAAATAGATGCTGTATTCTTTTCCGTGCAGAAAGCGTTTGGCTTACCGGCCGGCCTTGGTGTGTGGCTGCTGAACGACCGATGTGTGGCGCGGGCGGAATCGCGGCTGGCACAGGGCCATACCACTGGCTCTTATCACTCCATTACCAGCCTCATTAGCCTCGCCAAAAAAAATCAAACGCCCGAAACGCCCAACGTGCTGGGTATCTACCTGCTTAGCAGGGTGCTGGAAGACTTCAATCGAAGAGGTAGTGGAACATTGCGAAAAGAAACCGAGTACAAGGCTACCCTTCTGTATCAGGCGCTCGAGCAAAGCACAGTAGCGAGCCCGTTTGTGCACCAGCCTTCGTTTCGCTCGAACACGGTAATCGTGGCGCAATGTAACCACCAAACCGAAGCCATTACAAAGGCACTGGCCGCACAGGGCATGCAGCCAGGCGATGGGTATGGTAAATTCAAAACCACACAACTTCGCTTTGCCAACTTCCCCACCCACTCCAAAGAACAATACGAACAACTGGTAGACGCCCTGGCAGCCCTTGGTTAAATTTTTCCCGCACGTGAGTAAACCATTGCTCCGCCAATTAGTCTAAATTCCCGAAAATCTAAACCGCTCCGCTTGGAAGACAAGGAACTGTTAGCCAAACTGCGTAATCCTGAAACCCGCCAGTACGGGTTCAATATGTTGGTGCGCCAATACCAACAGCGGGTGTACTGGCATGTGCGAAAAATGGTGATCGACCATGATGATGCCGATGACTTAACCCAGGAAATATTCATCAAGATCCACAAAGCCATCGACCAGTTTCGTGAAGATGCGTTGCTGTTTACATGGATTTACCGCATAGCCACCAACGAATGCCTCAGTTTCCTGCAAAAGAAAAGGAGGCGCTTCTTTCTACCGCTGGAAGACGTGGGCGCGGAACTGGCCCGCAAGATAGACGAGGGCCACCTGATCAGTGGAGAAGATATTCAGAAAAAACTTCAAAAAGCGCTACTTAAGTTGCCTGATAAACAGCGACTTGTGTTCAATATGAAGTACTTTGATGAAATGCCTTATGAGCAAATTGCCGACATTACTTCTACCAGCGTAGGTGCGCTGAAGGCCAGCTACCACCACGCGGTAAAGAAAATCGAAGAATTTCTGGCTGAATGATTAAACTTTGAAAGCTTTTGAAAGTCCAAGTGTTGTGAAAAAACTGGAAGACATACCGCGCAAGCCCATTTACCATGTGCCCGATGGCTATTTCGAGCGGCTGCCACAGGTCATTCAATCGCGCGTAAGCCACAAACCCCAGGGTACAGGGCTGTCTCTTTCGTGGGGATGGGCTTTGCGTGTAGCCGTTCCTGTGTTGGCGCTGGCAGTGGCCCTGTGGTTCTGGTGGCCGGCTAAGCCCACCGTAGAAGAACAACTGGCTGCAATAGATGTAGGCCAGTTGACATTATACCTGAATGATACCGACCTGACAACCGAAGACCTTTTGGAAACGGTTACCTGGAGCAGCGAAGACCTGGAGGCGCTGGAAGAAACCGTTTACAGCACGATGGACCTTGGCGCAGAAGCCGATGAATGGATAGAGGCGTTGGAATTAAATCTGAACTAAACATGAAGATGAAAACATTAAGTAACCTACTTGCCACCCTGCTTGTGCTGGTGGCCCACCTGATTCTGGCACAACAGCCCACCGATGAGTTGGATGCCATTCAGCAAGATCCGAAGGCGCAGGAGCGCATCAACAACCTGCGCATAGCCTACCTTACCGAAAAACTGGGGCTTACCTCCGAACAGGCTGAAAAGTTCTGGCCTGTTTACAGGGAGTTCGCACAAGAGCGAAGTAAGTTGCGCAACGAACTTAGAGACGCGCAACGTGGCATCGACCCCAACAATCCCGACCCGCGCAAGCAGGAAGAGCTGGTTAACCTCGGCTTGAAAATAAGGCAGCGCGAACTCGAGTTGGAGAAAGATTACTCCGACCGGCTCCTGAAAGTGATTTCTGCGCAACAGGTGTTAAATTTGCGAAGGGCCGAGCAGGATTTCCGCGAGATGTTACTGAACCAGATTCAGCAGCGAAGGATGCAGCAGCAACGAAGAGAGAATCTGCCCAACCGGCCCCGTATACGAAATTGAGTAAGTGAAGTTGAAATACGCTGGCTGTGTTCTTTTAATTCTCCTGTCGCTGCTGAGCTACGGGCAAGCGCCCGATTCGCTTTTGCTGAAGAATGACCGCGCATTGGCCGAACTGGACTCTATTCTCAACTCGCCCGACTCGCTTTCCATACTGGGACTGATCGACAGCCTGCTGAGCCTGGAACCACTGCCCTCGCAATTGGCACTGCGCGTGGGCTACAACAGCAACGCCAATTCAGAAGCGCGTGCCGTGGGCATCAACACATTCGGCATGTCTGCAGGTGCTTCTTACTACCATCGTTCGGGCTTGTATGCCGATGTGGCTACCTACTGGAGCCAGGAATACGACCCCCAAGTGTATTTGTCGATAGCCTCTGTTGGTTACCTCGGTTCCATTACCAAATACTGGTCGGTCATGGGCGAGTATGGCTACAACCATTACCAACAGCAAACCGTTACCACTACGGATGGTTCCACCGAACAGGTGGCGGCCATCCCCTTTCGCCACACGGTTCAGGTGGCCAACTTTTTCGATGTGGGTATCTTTACGTTTCGTATGGACTACAGTTTGCTCCTGGGCGATCGCACGGCACATCGCATCTCTCCCATGGCCAGTCTTCAGCTAACGAAAAAGAAATCGTTGGGTACCGACCGGATCAGCGCTTTCCCCTCGGCCGGCATCACCTACGGCAACCAGGTGCTTACTGAATACGTGCCCTACTCTACCCGCAGGCTCGAAATGTTCATCCGCTATCGAAACAACCTGCCTTTGTTTTACGAAGTGCAGCGGCAAGTGTGGGGTGTAATGAATGTGGCGTTGAGTCTGCCAGCCTCGGTTACGTTAAAGAAATGGACAGTTCAGGCCAGTTATGTGTACAACATTCCCGTAGCATTGCCGGGCGAAAACCTCGATATTCCCAACAGTGGCTTCCTTTCGCTGAGCCTCCTGCGCTACATCGACTTTTAAAAGCTTTGCGCCCCGCCCTTTTTGGGGTTTGATTACAACGCAGCTTTTGATATTTTTCAGCTTCCTTTACCGTATCTGATTGTTATGAGCCGATTTAATTTGGTCTTCCTCACCCTACTCTGTTTTCAAACCCGGGCACAAGACTTCCGCTGGCAACAGCGGGTTGAGTACACCATGAAAGTAGCACTGAACGTGCAAACACATCAGCTCAAGGGCGATCAGACCCTGGTGTATTTCAACAACTCTCCCGATACATTAACCAAAGTTTATTACCACCTGCACTTCAACGCCTTTCAGCCTGGCAGCATGATGGATGTACGCTCGCGCACTATTGCCGACCCCGACCGAAGAATAGCAGACCGCATTTCCAAACTTACCGAATCAGAAATCGGATATCAGAAAATACAATCACTTACGCAAGATGGGCAACCCGTAACCATGCACACAGAGGGAACCATTCTGGAGGTAACATTAGCCAAACCGCTGCTGCCGCAAACAAAAACTACTTTTCAGATGAAGTTCGAGGCGCAGGTGCCCGTTCAGATCAGGCGCTCTGGCAGAAACAACAGCGAGGGCATTGCCTATTCCATGACGCAGTGGTACCCCAAAATTGCTGAGTACGACTTTCAGGGCTGGCATGCCTACCAATATGTGGCCCGTGAGTTCCACAGTGTGTGGGGCGATTTTGATGTTAGCATCACGATTGATCCCACCTTTGTGGTGGCCGGTACCGGGGTGTTGCAAAATGCTGATCAGATCGGCCATGGTTATGAGAAACCCGGCACACAAGTACCTAAAGCCACCAAGGATGTAACGTGGCACTTTGTGGCGAAAAATGTGATCGACTTTGCGTGGGCTGCCGACCCCGACTATACGCACGACCGCATGCAGGTGCCCGGAGGGCCCGAGCTGCATTTCTTCTACCAAAAGAATGACAAAACGCGCGACAACTGGAAAATAATGCAACCAATTGCAGTACAGGTTTTTCAGTTTCTCAGCAATACGTTCGGGCAATATCCTTACACCACGTACTCCATCATTCAAGGTGGCGATGGTGGCATGGAGTACCCCATGTGCACACTCATCATGGGCGAGGGAAAACTGGAAGGAACGGTGGGAACCATGGCCCACGAAGTGGCACACAGTTGGTACCAGATGGTACTGGCCAGCAACGAAGCGCTCTACGCCTGGTTTGACGAAGGCTTTACAGACTTTGCCAGCGATGAGGCCCTGGCATTTATCACCCAAACAGCCAATGACCATTCGGCCAGCTACCGCAACTATTTCTCAATGGTAAACCGCGGCATGCTGGAATTACCCAGCCAGCATTCCGACCACTTTAAAACCAACGCGGGCTACCGAACCGGATCGTACACTGCGGGCGCCATTTTTCTACACCAACTGAAATATATTATTGGCACAGATGCTTTCTACCGGGGCATGAAGCGCTACTACAATACCTGGAAGTTCCGTCACCCCGAGCCCAACGACTTTATCCGGATCATGGAGAAAGAGTCGGGGATGCAATTGCACTGGTACCTGCGGTATTGGATTTATACCACGCGCACCATCGACTACGGCCTTACGGATTTGCAGTCCGCTGGCAGCGGAACAACGGTTACACTTAGCCGAATAGGCGAATTCCCCATGCCTGTTGATTTGACGGTAACGTATACAGACGGCTCTAAAGAAGTAATCTACATACCTCTTAATGAAACGCTGGGTAGCAAGCCCCCTGAGGATACGGCCATCACGCGCAAAGAATTTCCGGCTTGGCCGTGGGTCAATCCCTCCTACAGCATTACCCTTAACCGTAGGCCTGCCGAAATCGCCAGGCTTGAAATAGACCCTTCGCTGCGAATGGCCGATGTAAACAGAGGCAACAACGTGCTGGAGTTAAAAGAAGGCGTGGCCACTCCTCAGAAATAGAATGCCACTTAACTACATTTGGACAGGATTTTTTCTGGTGGCGTTTGTGGTGGCGCTGCTGAAATTGATTTTGGGCGGAGACACAGACGTGTTTCCGGCCATGCTCAATGCCTCGTTCGACATGGCCAAAACCGGCTTTGAGCTGGCGCTCTACCTAACGGGTGTGATGTCGCTTTGGCTTGGCCTGATGAAAATCGGAGAAAAGGGAGGCATGGTTGCTATTCTTTCGCGCCTTGTGGGACCCTTCTTCTCGCGGCTGTTCCCCGATATACCGCGCGATCATCCGGCTACCGGCTCGGTCATCATGAACTTCAGTGCCAACATACTTGGCCTCGACAATGCGGCCACCCCACTGGGGCTCAAGGCCATGAAAGAGATGCAGGAACTAAACCCCGTAAAGGACACGGCCTCCAACGCCCAGATCATGTTTCTGGCACTCAACACTTCCGGGCTCACGGTTATTCCTCTCTCCATCATTATGGACCGATCTGTGTTAGGAGCGGCCAACCCCACGGATATTTTCATCCCGACATTGATCGCCACATCCTTTTCATCGGTGGGTGCATTATTCTTGGTAGCCGCCTATCAACGCATCAACCTGCTCGATAAAGTAGTTCTTGGCTACCTCGCGGCATTCCTCACCTTGTTGATTGGTTCGGTGTGGTACTTCACCTCGCTGCCACAAGAAGACCTGCAGCGCCAATCGAACCTGGTTAGCAGCTTCATCATTATTTCGGTGATTGTTGCCTTTCTGCTGCTTGGCGTGCGTAAGAAACTACCGCTCTTCGAAACGTTTATTGAAGGTGCCAAAGAAGGGTTTGAGACGTCTATCAAAATCATTCCCTACCTGGTAGCCATATTGGTGGCCATCGGCATGTTTCGTGCTTCGGGAACGCTGCAATATGTGGTGAATGGTATAGCCTGGCTGGTGGGCTTGTTGGGTGCGAACACCGACTTTGTGGATGCGCTGCCCGTGGCTTTGTTGAAACCGCTCAGTGCAGGTGCTGCCAAAGGCATGATGGTGGAGACGGTAAAAACCCTGGGGCCTGATTCCTTTGGCGGTCGGCTGGCCAGCATTTTCCGTGGCTGTACCGAAACCACTTTCTACATCCTGGCGGTCTATTTTGGCTCGGTCAGCATTCGCAAAACACGCTACGCACTTACGGTGGGCTTGCTGGCAGATCTGATTGGAATTGTGGCCGCAATTTTTGTGGCCTATCTATTTTTCCACTGAAAAATTACTAAACTTGTTGCATGGAAAAGAAAGCCGATATACAAAAGACTATTTACGACAACGCCAAGAGTCACTTCCTTGGCAACTTTCCCGACTCACTACCCATCGAACAGGCTTACGTACATATTGGTATGTATTTGGGATGGATCATCGATACGGGTTTATATTCAGAATACTTTGAAGAGGAAGCGGCTATTCAGATTTTCCGTTTCACCCGCAGGGAGATTTCATGCACCATCTTAAGCGAAATCTGGGATGGCTACCTGGGTCATGAACTCTTTAACCGCGAAGGCAACATGTTTACCTACTATTATTACGGTGGCGGCTTGTACCGGGCCGACTATGACGAAATACTGGTGAAGAACCTGCCTTCTATTTATCATGTAACTGACAGTTGGGACAATTACGAAAAAATTAAAAACCGCATCTCGATGCGCCACCAGGATTGGAAGAAACTAACCGGCAACTAAGCCGGTTTTTTTATTGCACTATCTTGCCTGACTTGTCGATGATCACCAATTTACTCTCTCCTGTTGTATCCGTAGTCTTCACGGTAAGTTCTCCGGTGGTGGCATTCAGAATCAGTTCGGTGGGTCTGTAATCCATTTGGTAGGTGTTGCTCCAGGCCAGCCCATCGGTGCGGTAAATTTTGGCGATGCAAACCGGGAATTTCTCGTGTTGCTTGGTTTCAGAATACACCAGGCCGTAATACAGTTGGTCCTGCTCATCGGCATTGGCGAGCCCTTTGATCACAGGCAGGCTGCGGGTGTTGAAAATCTTTTTATCAAGGGGGAAATTAATCTTCAAATCTGGCTTCCGCGAAGGAGTGATGGTGTAAAAGTAGCCCACAGAAGAAGAATCGGCACCAAACTTAAGACCTAAGGTGTATTGGTCATCCTTAATAACCAGGGGCTTGTAGGCAGAGGAGGTATTGCCAACCACCAATGGTACGGAGTCTTTTTCAATCATCAGCCACTTCATGGCTTCTTTTACTTGCCGCAACTGCAGCTCACGCCTCCGTTTCTCGTTGGCAGCATAGTCTTGTGTGGCCTGAATCAGGTTCTTCAGCACCTGCGTGGTACCGTAGGCGTTGGTTACAAAATGTGCGTAGTTCGTGGCCTCTTCCTCCAACGGCCGGGCCATCAACAAAGAAGCAATGCTGTCTACGCGGGCCACTGCATTCCATTCTGCCTCCAGCGCCCTGGCCTTTAGCCCCAGGTCTGCCGAATCGCGCGCGGCTTTGTTTTCCACCCGTAACGACCCGTATTTCAGTTCCGAAATTTTCATCTTAAAAACCTCCAGCGGCATCGGTGCCGGATCGAACTTCTTCACCGGGTTGTCGCGCAGCCGCGCCTCCATGGCGGGTATTTCTGTGTTCACAGACACGGAATCCTTTTTCACTTTCTCTGCCAACTTGTTGATTTCAATATCGCGGGCAATCAGTTCTTTACGCAGGGGGATTACCTCATTTTCTATAAGGCCTGTTGCCTCTGTGGCCCACCCGGCAAAGTCGTACACGGCCACTTGGTCGGCAGAGAAATCAACCGGGGCATCGGCAGGTGCTTGGAAGTCTGTAAGGGCGCGAGGTGTCAGAATTGGGTTATAGCCTGTTTTTCCTAGCTGAGCCAGCGTGGTTTTGTACTCCTGAAAGGCGGCAGTGCAAGAGTCGGCCACGCTCCGAAGTTTTTTTAGTGCGTCCAGCGTCTGCTCATCGGAGCGCAACAGAAATTCTTTCCATCCAGGCTGGCTTTTTTGAATAGCTACAAACTGGTTAACAACAGATGTATACAATTTTTGAATTTGTTGAAACTGGCGATTGAGCAACGTGATGCGGGAACTGCGCTCTTTCAGCATCTGTACGCGCTTTTCTATGTCGAGGTGAATGTCTGACATTTTGATGCCGAATTCGCCTGTCCTTAAGTCCCTGCGGCTGTAGGCCTCGTAGTACTCGCCATTGCGCTTCAATTCGCGTTCTGTAATTCCTTTCATCGCCAGGTCGTAATACAAAATAGCGGAGTCTGCCAGCACCTTTGCACGGTCTGCCTCTTTCAATACATCTGCCTTCACGCTTTTTTCCTGCAGCAGCTGCGCCATAAACAAATGGGCGTTCGGGTTTTCTTTTTCATCTGCCAGGTATCTGCGAAGAAAGGGCTCAGCCTGGTCGAACTGCCTGGCATTGAGCAGAATATACAAATCCTTGTACTTCACTTTCTGTGCGGCTGCCGGAAACGCGCAAAGGGCAATAAGAATGGCGAAAAACGAACGCTTCATGGTTTATTCTTGTTCGAAGGTATCAATTTATAGACATTTGTTAAACAGGTAACCAATAACCGGGCCGAAGCACTATGAAAAAAATAATCGATTGGGTAAAGCCGGCTGTCATTGCCACTATGCTCTTACTGGTGCTGAAATGGAGCGGCCTGTTGGGTGGCATTTCTGATGTGGCGCAAGCCGCCTTACTTAAAACTGGTGTTCGCAATGCAGACCACAGCTACACAGCAGCGCCCAATCCGTTCGATTTCAATTTCAAGATTCGCACGCTGCAAGGTCAGCCGGTGGATTTTCAGCAATTCAAGGGCAAGGTGGTTTTTCTGAACCTGTGGGCCACCTGGTGCGGGCCTTGCCGGGCCGAAATGCCGGGCATACAGCAACTTTATAATACCATAGACCGAAGCCAGATCGAGTTTGTGATGCTTTCGCTCGACAGAAGCGAGCATCGGCAGAAGGTTGCGGATTACATCAGCAAGGCTGCCTATTCGTTTCCTGCCTACACGCCCATCGGCAACCTGCCGGCCGTACTGAACGTGCCCTCTATACCAACAACACTCATCATCAACAAACAGGGGCAAATTGTATCTACCGAGGTGGGTGCTACCAACTTTAATACCAAACGCTTCAAGAAATTCTTGCAGCAACTGGCAGAAGAGTAAAGCAATCCTCATCTTCGCTTCCGTTATGGAAACGAAGCTCTTCAGCCTGGAAAACAAAGTAGCACTGATTACAGGCAGCGGCAGTGGCATCGGCAGGGCCATCGCAGAACTATTTGCACAGCAGGGCGCCCAGGTATGTCTCCTTGAAATCAACGAACAAGCGGCCAGTCAGACGCAGCAAGCTATCCATGCCCGAAACGGTAAGGCCGAAATTTTTGCGTGCAACGTGGCCAACCAACGCGAAGTGATGGATGCCGTGGCCAGCATAAGCCATCGTTATGGCAAACTGGACATTTTAGTAAATAGTGCGGGCATTGCACACATCGGTAAACTCACCACCACCAACGAAACGGATTTCGAGCGACTATTCCAGGTAAACGTAAAAGGCGTGTACAACTGTATGTTGGCTGCAGTAGAGGTGATGCTTTCCCAAAAGCAAGGTGTTATCCTCAACGTTGCTTCAGTAGCTTCTTCTGTAGGTATTTCCGAGCGATTTGCCTATTCTATGACTAAGGGTGCCGTTGTGTCAATGACTTTATCGGTGGCCAAAGATTATATCAAATAGGGCATTCGGTGCAATTGTATATCACCCGGCAGGGTTCATACGCCATTTGTAGACGGCTTTTTAAAAGCCAATTACCCGGGCAAAGAAGCCGAGATGTTCGACAAGCTGTCGAGGACGCAACCAATTGGCCGCATGGCGCGCCCGGAAGAGATTGCCCACCTCGCGCTGTACTTGTGTTCGGACGAGGCCGGATTTATTACAGGAACGGATTACCCCATCGATGGTGGTTTTATTAAATTGAACACCTGAGAATTCAATTAGTGCTTACATTATGAAATTATTTCGGTTTGGGAGTGCCGGCCACGAAAAGCCAGGCGTTCTTTTAGACAACAAAATGCTCGATGCTTCTTCCTTTGGCGAAGACTACGGAGAGTCATTTCTGGCAGCCGAGCCGATGGATTGAATCGGTTGAAGGCCTGGCTGAAGTCCAACGCGGCTAAACTTCCGGCTATTCCTGCTGGTGTGCGGCTGGGCCCCTGCGTGCAGCGTCCGTCTAAAATCATCTGCGTAGGCCTCAACTACACCAAACATGCGCTGGAGTCGAAAATGCCGCTGCCCAAAGAGCCCATCATTTTCTTTAAGTCTACCACTGCGCTGAGCGGCCCTAACGACCCCGTTGTGATTCCACGCCAGAGTGAAAAAACAGATTGGGAGGTAGAGTTAGCCTTTGTGATGGGAAAGAAAGCCACCTACGTGGATAAAAAAGATGCACTGAATTACGTAGCTGGTTTTTGTCTGCACAACGACTACAGCGAACGCGCCTTTCAATTGGAGCGCGGAGGCCAGTGGGTGAAAGGCAAAAGCTGCGACACCTTTGCCCCCATGGGGCCTTATTTGGTTACACGCGATGAAGTGGCCGACTTTAACAACCTGAAAATGTGGTTGAAAGTAAATGGGCAGGTGATGCAAGACAACAACACCGATGACATGATCTTTGAAGTGCCGTACCTGGTAAGCTATATCAGCCAGTTTATGACGCTGCTTCCCGGTGACATCATTTCAACAGGAACCCCGGCCGGTGTGGGCATGGGTTTTAACCCGCCTGTGTATTTAAAGCCGGGCGATGTGGTGGAGTTGGGCATCGAAGGGCTGGGCGAGCAACGGCAGGTGGCGGTGGCTGCGTTATGAAGATTGACGCGCACCAGCATTTTTGGAAATACAATCCGCAGCGCGATGCATGGATCACAACCGACATGCAGGTAAGCCGACAGGATTTTCTACCGGCAAACTTACAAGGCCTTCTGCGTGAAAATTCAATCGATGGGTGTGTGGCCGTGCAGGCCGATTCATCAATTGATGAAACCCGATTCCTCCTTCAACTGGCTTCAGAGCATGATTTTATTCGCGGGGTAGTTGGTTGGGTAGACCTGCTGTCGGGCGATCTTGACAAAAGACTGGAAGAATGGAGTAGCCACTCGGGTTTATTGAAAGGCTTTCGACACATTGTGCAGGCCGAACCTGCCGGCTTTTTGGACAACCCGGCATTCGTGCGAAATGTAAAAATGTTGACTCGTTTCAACTACACGTACGATCTGCTCATCTATCCGCACCAGTTGGCAGAAGCCACTCGGTTTGTAAGGCAAACAGGCGACCAGCCCATTGTGCTCGACCATTTGGCAAAGCCCTCCATCAGGCACAAAGAAATAACTGAATGGAGAAAACAGATCAAAGAACTCTCGGCTAACCCACACGTGTATTGTAAACTTTCTGGGCTTGTAACAGAGGCCGACTGGAGTAACTGGAAGGAAGCCGATTGCAGGCCCTACCTGGAAGTGGCGCTCGATTGTTTTGGGCCCAGGCGTTTGATGTTCGGCAGCGATTGGCCGGTTTGTCTGCTGGCCGCCTCGTACCATCAGGTAACAAGCATCGTTAAGAATTTCATTGCCTCGCTTTCTGCGGAAGAAAAAAAAGCGATCATGGGTGAAAATGCCATTCACTTTTATAATCTTTAGTAAATGGACCTTCAGCTAACAAACAAAGTGGTGATTGTAAGTGGCGGTGCCAAAGGCATTGGTGAAGGTATTGTTCGTGTACTGGCCAGCGAGGGGGCTTTACCGGTTATTGCCGGACGAAGTGAAAAAGACAACGAGGTATTGGCCGAGCATTTAAGGCAGGCCGGAAAAGAATGCTTTGCGGTAACGGCAGAGCTAACACAACCTGCGGAATGCGAAAAAGTAGTGGACGAAACCATGCGAAAATTCAACCGCATCGATGGACTGGTAAACAATGCCGGTGTGAACGATGGCGTTGGCCTGGAGCATGGCAGCTACGAGGATTTCATGCAGTCTTTGCACCGCAACCTGGTCCATTATTACCTGCTGGCACACTACAGCCTTCCTGCGCTTAAGAAATCCAAAGGAGCCATTGTGAACATTGGTTCGAAAACAGCCGAGACCGGGCAAGGCAATACATCGGCCTACGCTGCTGCCAACGGGGGGCGTAATGCGCTGACGCGCGAGTGGGCCGTGGAATTATTAAAATATGGTATTCGTGTGAATGCCGTCATCGTTGCTGAGAGTTATACTCCGCTCTATGAAAAGTGGATACAGACGTTTCCGAATCCGGGGGAGAAGCTGGCTTCCATTACGCAAAAAATTCCGCTAGAAAACCGGATGACTACTGCGGAGGAAATAGCCAATACGGTAGCCTTCTTGTTGTCAGCAAAGTCCAGTCATACTACCGGGCAGTTGGTGCACGTAGATGGCGGCTACGTTCACCTCGACCGTGCAATCTAATTTTATGGCACTCCCCCACATCGCTCCCACCTCACCTGCATCCCAATCTCCCAAACCCGCCAGGTCGTTCCTCGTGCCCTTTGTGCTGGTTACCAGTCTGTTTTTTTTATGGGGCCTGGCCAACATTCTAAACTCCGCGCTGATTGCGCACTTTCAACCTGTTTTTGAAATAAGCAGGGCGCAAGCCCTGCTGGTAGAGACGGCTTTTTATTTCGGCTATTTTACCATTGCCATCCCTGCAGGTCTGTTCATGGAAAAACGTTCATACAAGAGCGGTATTCTGTTCGGCCTGCTGCTCTACGCCACCGGGGCATTGCTGTTTATCCCAGCCGCAAAAACGCTCACGTTTGGTTTTTTCCTTGTAGCGCTCTACATCATTGCCAGCGGCCTCGCCTTCCTGGAGACGGCAGCCAATCCCTATGTGTCTATCCTGGGCAATCCCAACACTTCGGTGCAACGACTCAATTTCGCGCAGTCATTCAATGGGGTGGCTTTGGTTGTAGGCCCGTGGATGGCAGGTCAGTTTATTTTCGCAGGTAACGAGGGCACCATGCACACCGAAGCGCTTCGGCAACAGGCGGCCAATGCCGTTATCTTGCCCTACGTCTGGATAGCGGGGGCCGTTCTACTAGTGGCGCTACTCATCTGCATGGTGCGCATGCCCGAACCCGCCAAAGAGGGCAAGCTGGTGTTCGATTGGTCGGTGTTGAAACACAAACACCTGAGGTGGGCCATCATCACCCAACTTTTCTATGTAGGCGCCCAGGTAGGCATTTGGGGCATTACCATTAATTATATTGTAGATCTGATTCCCGGCACTTCGCGCGAAGCCGCCTCGAAAGAATACATGGCCATCGGCACGTTTCTTTTTGTGGCGGGCAGGTTTTTAGGAACCTGGTTATTAACATTCATCAAAGACCATCAGTTGCTGGCTTACTATGGTGCTGCTGCAGTTGTGTTGTGTGCTGCCGGCATATTTGGCGAAGGCAAAGTGGCGGTTTACGCCATTCTGTCCATCAACTTCTTTATGTCGATCATGTTTCCCACCATCTTCGCCCTTGGTGTGAAAGACCTGGGTGAACAAACCAAATTGGCTTCTTCTTTTCTCATTATGGCCATCGTAGGTGGCGCTATTATTCCCCCTTTTATGGGGCTGTTAGCTGACCATGTGGGCATCCAAGCATCATTTATACTGCCCGCGGTGTGTTTCTTAACTGTGGTTTATTATGGCGCACGGGGATACCGGATCAAAAAAAGCCTATGAAACGATATTGCCTGGCCCTCGATCTGAAAGACGACCCTGAAATGATTGCTGCCTACGAGGCGTACCATCGAAAGGTGTGGCCCGAAATCATTTCATCGATCCGAGGCGCGGGCATTACGCAAATGGAAATTTACCGCATCGCCAACAGGTTGTTCATGATTATGGAAACATCCGACCATTTTACATTTGAAATCAAAGCGCAAACAGATCGTGGTAATGCAAAGGTGCAGGAATGGGAAGCGCTGATGTGGAAGTATCAACAAGCCTTGCCTGGAGCCAAGCCGGGCGAAAAGTGGATGCTGATGGACAAAATTTTTGACCTATCGCAATTCCAATAGACGCGGCTTCAGCTTAGCCATGCCCGTGCTGGCTTTCTCCAGCACAAATTCCAGGCTCGGCACATGATACACCTCTGGCTTCTTCGGGTCAACCAGAAACTTGGGCACTTCGGTTCTCACATAGTCGATTAAGCCCGCGGCCGGATACACCACCAGTGAGGTACCCACCACCAGAAAAACATCTGCATCGCTGGCAAGGGTCGCAGCAGTCTCCATCAACGGTACCATCTCACCAAACCAAACAATGTTAGGTCGCAATTGCGAGCCTCTTTCGCAGCGGTCGCCCGGGTTTAACTGCCAGCCTTGAATGGGGTACACCAGCGCGGGGTCGAGCGTACTTCGCGATTCGAACAAACTTCCGTGCAAGTGCAGCACGTTAGTAGAGCCGGCTCGTTCGTGCAGGTTATCTACGTTCTGCGTTACAATTGTCACATCAAAATAGGCTTCCAACTCCGCCAGAATTTCATGACCACGGTTGGGCTTTACCTCCAATGCCCGCTTCCTGCGTTGGTTATAAAATTCAAGCACCAGTGCAGGATTTTTTCGCCATCCTTCCGGGGTGGCAACATCTTCCACACGATGTCCCTCCCACAAGCCGCCCGCATCCCGAAAAGTGGGAATGCCACTTTCTGCACTGATGCCCGCTCCGGTAAGCACTACCAGCTTCTTCATACAATCAAAAGAAATTGACCGATTGCCTGCGTTGGACCGTTCCCGGTTCGCTACTTCTTCTTTTTAGGAGCAGCCTTTTTAGCCACTGGCTTCCGGGCAACCGTTTTTTTGGCCACAGCTTTTTTAGCCACTTTCTTCACCGCCTTGGCAGCCACTTTTTTAGGTGCAGCTACCACTGTCTCCGCCTCCTTTTTCTTCGCAAATCTGCCGAACCGACCGCGTTTTTCGGGAGCAGCCGCTGCCAGCAAAAGGCACTCCTCCAACGTAAGGGCTTTAGGGTCTTTGTCTTTGGGAATCTTTACATTCTTGGTACCCGCTTTGATGTAGGGGCCGAACCGGCCATTCAATACCTGCACATCCTCATTACCTTCGAATGCTTTGATCAGCCGGTTGGCATCGGCTTCGCGCTTGGCCTGAATCAACTCAACGGCCCTCTCCGGGTTAATTGTGTAAGGATCTTCTCCTTTCGGTATAGACACAAACTTCTTGTCGTGCAGAATGTAAGGCCCAAACCGTCCGATGTTGACTACCACCGGCTTGTCTTCAAACGTTCCCAAGTCGCGGGGCATCTTCATCAACTCCAGCGCATCTGCCAACGTAATATTTTCTATGAACTGACCCGGGCGCAGAGCAGCAAACTTGGGCTTCTCTCCACCGTTGTCATCAGGATTTTCGCCCAGTTGCACATATGCACCAAAGCGACCAAGTTTTACGTATACATTCTTACCGGTTTTCGGATCAACGCCCAGTTCTTTGACCTTATTTTGTACAGCCGAACGTTCTACAAGCTCGGTTTTCGACACCGTTTTATGGAAAGGGGTATAAAACTGATCTAGCATCTTCTGCCACTTCAGCTTTCCGCTTGCAATTTCATCGAATTCTTGCTCAATCTCGGCCGTGAAAGAGTAGTTAGTGATATCCGGAAAATGTTCCACCAGAAAATCGTTCACAATCATAGCGATGTTGGTGGGGAACAATTTGTTGCTCTCGGCCCCGGTAATCTCCGTATGGGTTGCCGTGTTTATAGTGTTGTTGTGTAAGGTGTGCACCTGGTATGTTCGCTCCACTCCTTCCCTGCTTTCTTTTACAACATAGCCACGCTTTTGAATGGTGGAAATGGTAGGGGCATAGGTGGAAGGGCGGCCGATGCCCAGCTCTTCCAGTTTTTTCACCAGGCTGGCTTCCGTATAACGTGCCGGATGTCTGCTAAAAGTTTGTGTGGCCGAAAGCTGATCGAGTTGGAGCACCTGCCCTACGTTGAGCGGGGGCAGTACCTTACCACTTTCTTCATCATCTTCTCCATCGTCTTTCGACTCCATATACACCTTCAGGAAGCCTTCAAACTTGATTACCTCGCCTGTGGCCGACAATGTTCGGGAATTGGTGGAAATGGTTATCTGTGCAGTTGTTCGCTCTAGTTCTGCATCGGCCATCTGCGAAGCGATGGCGCGCTTCCAAATTAACTCATACAAACGCTGCGCGTTGCGGTCCATGCCGGGGTTCATCACCGAAAAGTCGGTAGGGCGTATGGCTTCGTGGGCTTCTTGCGCGCTGGCCGACTTCGTTTTGAATTTGCGCGTCTGTACAAACTCACTTCCATAAGCCGATTGAATCTGACGTACCGCACCCGCCACAGCATCCTCCGAAAGATTCACCGAGTCGGTACGCATGTAGGATATCTTACCCGCCTCGTACAACTTCTGGGCTACCAGCATGGTTTGCGATACGGAGAAGCTGAGTTTGCGACCCGCTTCTTGCTGCAAGGTAGATGTAGTGAAAGGAGGCGCAGGCGATTTTTTTGCGGGCTTCTTGATCAGATCGCCAATCTTGAATTCAGCATTCTTGCAAGACTCTAAAAAGGCAAGAGCTTCCTTCTCTGTTTCAAATTTTTCACCCAGGTCGGCCACCAACTGTTTGCCTTTGCCCAGATCGAATACGGCCGATACCTTAAACGATGATTTGGCATCGAACTTTTCAATTTCGCGTTCGCGCTCCACCACCAGCCTTACGGCCACCGACTGAACACGCCCTGCAGAAAGG
Source organism: Bacteroidota bacterium (assembly GCA_049324055.1). GTDB lineage: Bacteria > Bacteroidota > Bacteroidia > Cytophagales > Cyclobacteriaceae > ELB16-189. The sequence continues at coordinate 27,279 of JBMOLS010000041.1, forward strand.
CCTGTCTTAATTTTCTTCCACAATATAGGCGACAACTCAAAGCCCACCAGTCGGTCGAGCAGCCGTCTGGCTTGCTGCGCATTTACCAAGTCGATATCTATGCCGCGCGGATTCTTAATGGCATTTAGAATGGCGTTTTTGGTAATTTCCGTAAACACAATTCTCCGCGTTTTCTTGTCGTTCAGGTCGAGCACTTCCTTCAAATGCCAGCTAATGGCCTCCCCTTCACGGTCCTCGTCACTGGCCAGGTAAACCATTTCTGCATCCTCGGCAAGTTTTTTAAGATTCTTGATAACCTCCTTTTTATCGGGCGAGACCTCATATTTAGGTTCGAAATTGTTTTCTATGTCGATGGCACCATTTCCCTTCGCCAAATCACGCACGTGGCCCATGCTGGATGCTACCTTATAATCTTTTCCAAGGTACCCTTCAATCGTTTTCGCTTTGGCAGGAGACTCTACTATGACCAGGTTCTTCGACATGTACTTCTTTTAGTTCAATCGTGTCAAATATCCGCAATTTTTTAAAAACGCAAATTTTCATGGCATGCCTATGCACCGCACACCTTGCCGACTGCGCGCTTTAATACAAATGATTGTCAGCGCTTTAACAGGTAAATATAATTTCAGAAAGTAACTTCAACATTATGTAGATTTGATACACTGACGTTGAATGAAGCACCTGTATTTAGTACGGCACGCACACACGCTCGAAAAGCTGGCAGGGCAATCTGATAAAATGCGTGACCTCAGTGCGCTGGGAGAACAGCAATGCCATTCCATCGGCACATTTCTGCGAACAAAAAAATATCCGATAGACCTGATGCTGACCAGCGATGCATTGCGGGCAGTGGCTACAGCCAACAGAATAGCCGAGTACATTCATTACCCGCTCGAAAACATTGTGCAGGAAGGTGAACTGTACCAGTCGTCTATTCCAGAAATGTTGCAACTGCTCGGTGAGTATGAGGCGTGCCACCATATATTAATCGTGGCTCACAATCCTACCCTTACTTACTTTGCCGAGTATTACTCAGGCGAAACCCTGCGCGAAGTGTCGCCCGGCACGCTGATCTTTTTGCGCACATCACAGCCCAACTGGCGCGACCTGACGAAGGATTCCATGCACCTAGTAGAAACATTTATTCCTGAATAGGTTGCCTTTATTGGCCCCTCCTGTCAAATCTGATTTTGAACTGCCGCAATTTAGCCCGTTATTGGGCACGGTTTGAATTAAATGTAGCGTGCCCATGAATGAACTGGTCGGTAGAATTGCCAACGAACTATGGAATCCGGTTTTATTGCTCTTGATTTTGGGAGGCGTTTTTTTCTTTTTCTATTCCCGCTTCATTCAGTACAAATATTTTTTGCACGCCATCGATATTTTGAGAGGTAAATACAACAATCCAAACGACCCTGGACAAATCAACGCGTACGAGGCGCTATCCACCGCGCTGGCGTCTACCGTGGGCATGGGCAACATTGCAGGTGTGGCGGTGGCCATTGCAGCCGGTGGGCCGGGAGCACTGTTCTGGATGTGGGTAACAGCCTTTGTGGGCATGTCTACCAATTTTTTTACCAGCACCCTCTCAGTAATGTACCGCGGAAAAGATTCTGCAGGCGAAATTCAGGGCGGCCCCATGTATGTGATACGCGAGGCCATGGGAAAAAACTGGCAACCATTGGCTGTGTTGTTTTGCATTTGCTGCATGGTAGGCACGCTCCCCATCTTTCAGGCCAATCAATTGACGCAAGCCATTATCGATATCGGGTTTCCTGCGCTGGCTATCCACCATTTCTCCATTGGAAACTTTGAAGTAGGGATTGCGAAACTGATAATAGGCATGGTGCTCACCATCATCTCGGCCATTGTCATCATTGGTGGCATTCAACGCATCGGCAAGTGGGCCGGTAAAATGGTGCCATTGATGATTGTCATCTATTTTGGATCTGTGCTTGCCATCCTGATCATACACATAGATGTGGTACCGCATTACTTTTGGATGATTTTAACCGATGCCTTTGCTGCGGAAAATTACCACGGCAATCCTGCCTTTGGCGGTGTGTTGGGTGGCTTGATTGTAACCGGTGTGCGGAGGGCTTCATTCAGTAACGAAGCGGGCATAGGCACTGCACCGATGGCCCTGGGTGCATCGAAGAGTTCGGAGCCTATACGCGAAGGATTGGTGTCTATGATGAGCCCCGCGATCGATACTATTATTGTGTGTACACTCACCGCGCTGGCGATTCTGGTTACCGATGTATGGAACGATGGGCCCGGAGGTGTAAGCATGACAGCGAATGCGTTCCGGCAGGCACTGCCCGGTTTTGGAGAATACCTTCTTTTGCTGGCCGCCTTCTTCTTCTCGGTTACTTCCCTGTTTTCTTACTGCTACTATGGCAACAAAGCCCTCTCCTTTCTGCTGGGTGCCGACAAGGGTAAGTACTACAACTACTTTTACCTGGCCACTATCATCTTTGGTGCGGTGGTGTCTATGGACCTGGTAATTAACATTATAGACATTGCCTATGCCCTCATGGCATTTCCCACCATGATTTCTGGGTTTGCGCTCGCCCCCAGGGTGATGAAGGAGGCCCGCTCATATTTCGAGCGGATGAAGGGTAAAATATAACGTCAGGCCTCAGCTTTCTGCGGTGCCAGTGGGTAATCGAACAGTCCCTGCTCCTTAATGGCCTCCTGCACTTTATTGGGCACGTATTTCTCCCAACCCGGTTCACCCTTGCGAATCATAGCCAACACATTGTCCGAGATGATATGTAAAATATTCTTATTCGCGTCTTTGATATCTACCAGTTTGTTGTTGTCCATCAGGTAGCGGAATAAGTGCTTGAGGTTGGCGGGCAAGGAGGCCTCGAAGTCTTTCAGTGTAAATAGTTCATTCGAGTTTGGTTTGAGGGCGGGATAGATGTACAATTTTACGTTGGTTCCAAACAGGGAGGCAAAACTTTCCATGATACCCCCGCGAAGGTTTTCGTACGTTCTCTCCTCAAAGATTTTCTGCAAGGCAAAAATGCCCAGTGTAATTCCGATTTTTCGGCCTTTTGTAATTTTCGACAGGTATTCTACCAGGCGGTAGTACTCAAAATAATTAGAAACTAAAACCGTTTGCCCTAACGAACACAAAATGTCGGCTCGGTACAGAAAGTCTTTTTCATTGATCTGTCCGTCTGCGCTGAGGTCGTTCAGGGTAAGTTCACTCAGCAAAACAATCCGCGCCTTCTCCACATCTTGCTCTACTTTAAACATTCTGCGCGAGGTCAGCAGCATATCTACATTTACGTGCGTAACCGGCCTAAAGCGGCCACGCAACACCAGCACGTTCTTTTTGTATAACACCTCGGAGGGCTGCAACACGGAGCCATCAGGGCCGAACATCGCAGCTTTGGTAAGACCGTTTTTTACCAGCTTTAACGCCAGCAGCCGGTTGTCTACGTGCACAAAGTCGGGCCCTTTCAGGCTAAACATGTCGAACTCCACCCTGCGCGCAGTCAAGCCATCGAGCAGCGAGAGCATGATCTCTTCCGGGTCGGATAGAAACATACACCCATACAGCATGTTTACACCCACAATGCCAAGAGCCAATTGCTGCTGTAGAGGGTCATTATCGTGCAACTTTACGTGCAAGATGCAATCGTTGGGTTCACTTTCCGGCCTGAGCTGAAAGCGCAACCCCACCCAGCCATGGCCTTGGTTGGTGCGTTCGAAGTTGATAGTTTCTACCGTATCCGCGAAAGCGAAAAAGCGGGTATCCTGAATGCGATGGGGAAGTCGCTCGGGCAAGAGGGCGTACTCTTTGTCGAGCATGGAATAAAGGCGCTCCTCGCACACATAGCGATCGCACGCCCCGTAAATGGCATCGCTGAATTTCATGTCGTAAGCCGACATGGTTTTAGCCACCGTGCCGGAAGCGCCACCCACCTTGAAAAAATTGGCCGCCACCTCTTGCCCCGCCCCTATTTCCGCAAACGATCCATAGATGGTTTTGGCGAGATTGATACGCAAGGCTTTCTCCTGCGTGGTGAGTTTCTTGGCTACTTCCATACTGCTACACTTTTTCCGTTGGTAATTTCCAATAAAAATTTGAATTAACCGGAGCCTTGCGCTTCCAAAATGCATCCAACAGGTATTATACGATAAACGTCACCCATTAGTCGTCATTGGTTCGGACTGCTTTTTATAACCCACTTTTGAATATTTTGGTTTAACCCCTATTTTGCCGCGATTTAACAAAAGCATAATGGCAAACAGAGGTAGTTTCTCCGGTCGTTTGGGCTTCATTCTCGCTGCAGCCGGATCGGCCGTGGGCTTGGGCAATATCTGGCGCTTTCCTTACCTGGCCGGCAACAACGGGGGTGCTGCCTTTTTGCTGATCTACCTGGTTTTTATTTTCACGCTCTGCTTCCCCGTAATGGTGGGCGAAATTGCCATTGGCCGCAAGGTGGGCAGCGATGCCTACACCTCCTACTTTAAACTGGGCGGCAAGAACTGGGGTATGCTGGGCATATTTGGCATACTCGCTGGCATCTTCATACTTTCGTTCTACAACGTGGTGGCCGGCTGGGCTTTTGGCTACTTCTTAGAGATTTCTTTTGGGGATCTGTTGTCGCAACCCGACTTCGGTGGATTTTTCGGCACTTACATTAACGACATTAGCGATAACTTCTGGTTTTCGTTGGCCTTTATGGTGCTCACAGCCATCATCGTTTCGCAGGGAATTCAAAAAGGCATCGAGGCTGCCAACAAAATCATGATGCCAAGCCTGTATGCGATCCTCATTGCCCTGATAGCCTACAGCCTTACACTTCCCAACGCAATGGCTGGCGTTAACTTTTACCTGGTGCCCGAACTGGATGAAATCAACGCGCAGACTATTTTCGATGGCTTACGTCAGGCCTTCTTCTCCCTGTCGTTAGGCATGGGCGCGTTGATTACGTATGGATCGTACGTTGACAAAACGCAAAACGTAGTTTCTTCTGCCGCAGTTATTTCGATTGCCGACTCCATGGTTGCCTTTCTGGCGGGTCTGATGGTTTTTCCCCTGGTGTTTTCGAAGGGTATGGATCCAACGGAAGGCCCGGGTTTGGTGTTCGTGGTGCTTCCCCAGGTTTTCCACGACATGGGGCCGATACTTGGCCGAGTGGTAGGCGGTGGCTTTTTCTTACTGTTGTGTTTTGCGGCTCTTACCTCTACTATTTCGCTTCTGGAAGTACCCGCTGCCTATTTGGTAGATCAGAAGCGCATGCCGCGAAAGCGTGTGGTGTGGGGATTGGCCCTGGGTATTTTTATCGTGGGCATTCCAAGCATGATCAGTCAGGGTATGGTGCCCATCTTAAACAAATTACCGTTCTATCAAGAGCGTGATTTCCTAACCTTCGTTGCAGACATGTGCGACATTGCGTTGACTATTGGCGGATGTTTGATGTGCGTGTTTATTCGAAACGTATGGAAGATTGAAAACATGCACGAAGAACTAGCAATTGGCAATCCAGGCTACCTTTCTTCTTTTCTGAAGCGCTACATACAGTTCATGATTACCTGGGTGTGTCCCATTATCCTGGGAATTATGTCGGTGTTGATTATTATTGACAAATTCTTTGGACTCGCGAACTTGTTTTAGCCTGCGTCTTGCGTTAGTGAACCTTTGAAATTGGGGATCAGAAACTCCCGCACTTAATCTCAAATGATGGCTGGGTGAAAGGAATGCCACTTTTCGATCGGAACATTCTTCCCGTTGGTTGCATCACTTGCTGAAACGCTCCGCAGCCTCGCTTTTCAGTTCCTCCCACTCGTTGGCACGCGGGGGCGTTCCTTTGTCAAACACTTCGTGTATCAGCCACTGCACAATTTCTTTCTTGTAACCGAATTTCTTCACCACGTCTTCGCAAAAGGCAATCTCGCTTTTTTCCACCACGCCATCTGCATATACCATCAGCATCAGGTCGTACAGCACGTTCATTTTGTCGTTGTGGTTATCGGGCACGTTAATGGTGAATTTCTCTTTCGAATCCAGTATCTCGCGCAGTTGGCGATCTTTCAGGCCGTACTTCTTCCCGATCTTAAACAACATCACTTCCTCCTTGGCGTGCATGTGACCATCCGCACGCGACAGCGCCAACAGGTTCTTAATGTGGTTCTTTTTGTAAGAAAGGTATTGGTGTTCGAAAAAGCCGATCATAGCTGCAACGTTTGATGAAACAGGAGAATACGTCTGTTCTTTCAAATGTAAAAACTACCCCCGTAATCAACAACAGGCAACCGTTGGTTATTCCACCCAGTCCGCTACAAACAGGTTGGTATCGCGCGTGCCATTGTTATTGCGGTTGCTGGAGAAGATGATTTTCTTTCCGTCAGGCGAAAACATAGGGAATGAGTCGAATACCGGGTCGAAGGTGATCTGCTCGAGGCCCGAGCCATCTTCGTTGATCATGAACAAGTTGAACTGAAACCCGCGTGTGCTTTTGTGGTTGGAGCTGAAGATGATTTTCTTTCCCGAAGGGTGGTAAAAAGGCGCCCAGTTGGCTTTACCCAGGTTGGTTATCTGCTTCAGGTCGCTGCCATCTACGTTACACGTGTAAATTTCCATTTCCGTGGGTGCCACCAGGCCCTGCTTCAAATAGTCCAGGTATTCCTTTTTGGCCTCTTCTGTTTTGGGGCGCGAGGCGCGAAATACCAGTTTGTTGCCATCGGGTGAAAAGAAAGCACCGCCATCGTAGCCCAGTTCGTTGGTGATTTGCTTCACGTTCTTCCCGTTGATATCCATCACATACAAATCCAGGTCGCCATTGCGTGTGGAGGTAAACACAATTTTGTCGCCCTTGGGCGACACCGTTGCCTCCGCATCATAGCCGGGCGTATTGGTGAGTTGCTTCTTCACCTTGCCCTTCAGGTCGGCTACAAAAATGTCGTAGGTATCGTGGATGGGCCACAGGTATTTGCCGCCCGGTGTGCGGCCTGGCTCTTGCGGGCACTCTTTGCCGCCCAGGTGCGTAGATCCGTAAAGAATGGTTTTGTCGCCAGGCATGAAGAAGGAACAGGTGGTGCGGCCCAACCCCGTGCTGATCAACGGTGCTTTTGCGCCAGATGCTTTCAAATCCATGCCTTCCACCGGCATATAAAAAATCTGATCGCACGACAGGCCCCAGGCTTTGTTGTTCGACTGGAAGCTGACCATCTTTCCGTTGAAACTCCAGTAGGCCTCGGCATTGTCGCCACCAAACGTAAGCTGACGTAAATTCTTAAAATGTTTCTCTTGCGGATAAGCCAGCTCTTGCGCGCATGCAGCCCAACTTACAGAAAAGGCAATCAGAACGAACAACAAATACTTCATGTGGTGATCAAATTTATCGGCAAAACTTATGAAAAGAAGGGAGTGAAAAAAGCCGCGGAAGTAATTCTTTTAACCGTTTGGGTGCGCCTGGGATCGCTGCATCCACATGGTTTGATAGAAGTGCTCATAGCGGTCTAAGGTGCGCTCCATCGAAAAGGTTTCCCGTGCCGTGGTCAGTCCGTTTTTAATGAGTTGCTGGCGCAACCCGTCATCGGCCAATAGTTGTTTGATGTGCGCGGCCAGTTGACCAATGTTTTCATTTTCGAATAGCAGGCCATTGTAGCCATGTTGCACTACATCTTTAATACCTCCAAAATTGGTGGCAATAACGGGGCAGCCCATGGCCATCGATTCCAGCAGCACCAGGCCGAAACCATCGGTAATGGAAGCGAGGATATTGAGATGAAAAAGTTTGTAGTAGTTGAGCACCTCGCTGCCGCTGGCTTCGTCTACATAAAGTATCGGGTTGGCGATGCCCAACTCTTTCACCAGCGCATCAAACACACCCGAACGCACACCTACGAACACCACCTTTATGTCGGGTCGGTTTAGCAAAGGCAACGCGCGGATGATTTGCTCCTGCTTCTTCCATCGCGATACGCTGCCAATCACTACATCGCCCGGTTGCAGGCCCAACTCTTTGCGGAACTGCTCCACCTTTTCGGGGCTCCACATCTGGTACTTCTCCGCAGGGATGCCGTTGTGAATTACCTGAAAATGTTTTTCCGGGTAGCCCAGCTTTACAAAAATTCGTTTGAGCTCTTCGCTGATCACGATGATCTTATCCGTGCCCTTCACATAAATGGTCTTCTGAACCCAGCCTCCATCTGCCCTGGGAGTTTGCCTGCGCGTGTGCAACACCACACAGTTGATGCCATAAAACCAACGCGCGAGGATGGCGAGGTAGCGGTCTTTGCTGGACTGGGCATTGATGACCTGTATTTTCTTTTCGCGCACCAGCGCCACCAACTCGCGCAGCGATTGAGGGCTGAAGCGCGACCGCAGCGTCATTGGTACGAAGACAGCCTTCGACCCCTGTAAGAGTTCCTCCAGGAGAGAGCCGGGTCTGGCCGCCACGCACACATTGTGACCCCGGTTGGCCAGCCCTTTGGCAAGGTAGCTGACCGAGTAAGTAGAGCCCTGAAGCACATCTTCCTGAGTGATGAGCAGAATGTTCATGGACTGCAATGGTAAGAAGAAAGTTCAAAAGACAACATCAAGCTGCTTTGCCTTGCTCTTCTTCTTTTAAGATTCTGCGAATGATTTTTCCCACGTTCGATTTGGGCAATTCGGTGCGGAACACTACGTGTTTGGGCACCTTGTAGTTGGTGAGGTTCTCGTGGCAGAAGTCAAGCACCTCTTTCTCGGTAAGGCTTTGGTCGCGCTTCACAATGAATACCTTTACCACCTCGCCCGACTTAGGATCGGGTACCCCAATCGCAGCCACTTCCAACACCTTGGGGTGGCCTGCCAACACGTTTTCTATTTCGTTCGGGTACACGTTAAAGCCCGATACCTTGATCATGTCTTTCTTCCGATCTACAATCTTGAAAAAGCCCTGCTCGTCCATGTAACCAATGTCGCCCGTGCGGAACCATTCCTTATGGAAGAACACGCCTTCGTTGTCTTTTTGCCAATACCCGCTCATTACCTGCGGGCCACGCGCGCAAATTTCACCCGTTTCGCCCTGCCCCAGTTGATTGCCCGCATCATCGAAAATGGCCACTTCGGTACTGGGCATCGGTATGCCGATGGTGCCCATCTTATGCTTACCATCCAGCGGGTTGCAACAGAGTACAGGCGAGGTTTCACTAAGCCCATAACCCTCTACCAGCGGCTTGCCGGTAACCTCCAGCCAGCGCTTGGCTACTACGTCCTGCACGGCCATACCTCCGCCCACGGCACCCTTCAGGTGCGAAAAGTCAAGGTTCTTAAAGTCGGGGTTGTTGAGCAAGCCGTTGAAAAGTGTATTGACACCGGTAATGATCGAGAATTTGTGTTTGCTCAATTCCTTCACAAAACCCTTCATATCGCGTGGGTTGGTAATTAGCACGTTCTTCACGCCCGAGGAAAACATCAGCACGCCATTAACCGTGAGCGCAAAAATATGGTACATCGGTATGGCCGTAATGATCAGGTCATCGCCTGTGGGCGACATGTAAGGCTTGAACCACTCGGTAATCATCTGGTTGTGGCTAATGATGTTGCGGTGCGACAGTTGAGCACCTTTAGAGATGCCCGTGGTACCACCTGTGTATTGTAATATGGCCACGTCCTCCAGGTCAACGGTCGGCTTTGTCCAGGTAAGGGTTGCCCCCTTGGTCAGCACCTCCTTAAATGAAATGGCGCCTGGCAAATTGTAATCGGGCACCAGCTTCTTCACCCGCTTCACTACAAAGTCCACGATGGCTCCCTTCAGGGTTCCCAGCATGTCGCCCATATGGGTAACAATAATGTGCCTGGCGGGCACCTTGTCGCGAATTAATTGCAGGTTGTGCGCAAAGTTGGCCACAATCACAATGGCCGAAACACCCGCATCGCGGAACTGGTGTTCCATTTCGCGCGGGGTATACAAGGGGTTGGTGTTCACCACAATGAGTCCCGCTTTCAGCGAACCGATAAAAGCCACGGGAAATTGCAGCAGGTTGGGCATCTGTATGGCGATTCTTTCGCCCTTCTTCAGCCCCAATACATTTTGCAAGTAGGCGGCAAAGGCGGTAGACAAACGATCCACCTCACTGAAGGTGAGTGTTTTGCCCATGTTTTCGTAGGCCACCTTGTTGCCATACTTCTGGCAGGCATCTGTAAAGAGTTCAATCAGCGAAGGATAATTAGGGGCACCAATTTCTTTTAAGATGCCAGCCGGGTAGTGGGCAAGCCATGGAAAGTTTTTCATACGCCAATAGTTAAAAAGACCAATTACCCAAAAAAATTGGGGCAAAGCAATCGTTTGTAAGGCGTGTGGAATGAAAAAAAGCCCCGCCAGGAAAACCCAGCGGGGCGGTGCTGTAGAGGGAGGGCTCGAACCTCCACGGGGAAGTTAGCTACAGGACAAAAAGAAAACTTTAGTGGTCAACCCATTATCCTGCGTTTATCCTTGACTCCCCACCCCCGAGACAGGAGGGCTTGTCTGCCAATTTCAACACCCTACATTATAAATCAACGATGCGAAGTAACGTTTCCTTGAATTTTATATCAACAAAAGATGAAAAAATATGTAAAATTTATAATATATTTAGTTTTCATTGAACGGATCATCAAAATCAATCGATTGATATGGCGAAAAATTATGAAATCGATAATACAGACCTGAAAATCCTTGAAATACTGATGCAGGATGCTAAAAAGCCCTACACCGAAGTGGCGAAGCGGGTGTTTGTTTCACAAGGAACAGTACATGTAAGAATGAGCAAACTGGAAGAGGCAGGCGTGGTAGAAAAAACTACGTTGAAGATCAACTATGCCAAATTGGGCTACGACATCACCGCCTTTATCGGCATATATCTGCAGAAAAGTGCGCTGTACGAAAGCGTGTTGGAACACCTGAAAGCCATTCCCGAAATAGTGAGCATTCACTACACCACCGGCAACTACTCCATGTTTGTGAAAATACATTGCCGCGATACCAACCACCTGAAGGAGGTGTTGCACGACAAGATGCAGCAGGTGGAAGGCATTGAACGCACCGAAACGATGATCAGCCTGGAGGAAAGCCTGGACCGAACGCTCAAACTTTCCGATTCAAATGATAGATAGCCAGCCGATTATTAAACCCCCGATTATGCATTAGGAATGCATAATTTGCCCGAAGGGTTGACGAAAACCCTGACAATGAAAATCACGAGAACGGTCAGAGTTTGGTTCAGGTTAGGTAGGTGACTTTCATTCGGCAATAATTCGCGTTAAATAATGCCGCGTGCTGAACCTTAAAACTCGATTTTTGTTAGTAATTTTGAAGGTTTATTTGAAATTAGTCTAAATAGACAGCATGAGCAAAAGCAATCAGGTTCTGGAAGAAATCACCTCGAAAGAGTACGAACACGGCTGGACGGTAAAACTGGAAACCGATGAGGCGCCCAAGGGCCTCAATGAGGACACCATTCGGTTTATATCGGCCAAGAAGAACGAACCTGAGTGGCTGCTGGAGTGGCGCCTGAAGGCCTACCGCCATTGGTTGACCATGGCAGAGCCAAAATGGCCCAATGTTACCTACCCGGCCATCAACTACCAGGACATTATCTACTACTCAGCCCCCAAGCAAAAGGCAAAGCCGCAAAGCCTCGATGAAATAGACCCCGAACTGCTGAAGACGTTTGAAAAGTTAGGCATATCGCTGACGGAGCAAAAGCGACTGACCGGTATAGCGGTGGATGCCGTACTCGACAGTGTGTCGGTAGCCACCACCTTTAAGGAGAAGCTGGGCGAACTGGGCATCATTTTTTGTTCTTTCAGCGAAGCGGTAAAAGAACACCCCGAACTGGTGAAGAAATACCTCGGCTCGGTAGTGCCCATGAATGACAACTACTTTGCTGCCCTGAATTCAGCCGTATTCTCAGACGGTTCGTTTTGCTACATACCCAAGGGTGTGCGTTGCCCGATGGAGCTTTCTACCTATTTCAGAATCAATGCCGCCAATACGGGGCAGTTTGAACGTACGCTCATTGTGGCCGAAGAAGGTTCGTACGTAAGTTACCTCGAGGGCTGTACCGCGCCCATGCGCGATGAGAACCAGTTGCACGCAGCCGTGGTAGAGTTGTATGCCATGAAAGACGCAGAGATCAAATACTCTACCGTGCAAAACTGGTACCCGGGCGATAAGGAAGGCAAAGGAGGCATTTACAACTTTGTAACCAAACGCGGCTTGTGCGCTGGCAACCATTCCAAAATTTCGTGGACGCAGGTAGAAACCGGATCAGCCATTACTTGGAAGTATCCGTCATGTGTGCTGAAAGGTGATTACTCCCAAGGAGAATTCTATTCCGTTGCCGTTACCAACAACTACCAGCAGGCAGACACCGGAACCAAGATGATCCATATCGGCAAGAACACTAAGTCGCGGATTGTATCAAAAGGTATTTCAGCCGGCAAATCTCAGAATAGCTACCGTGGTCAGGTGCACATCATGAAGCGCGCTAGCAATGCCCGCAATTTTTCACAATGCGATTCGCTGTTGATGGGCGATCAATGCGGGGCACATACGTTCCCTTACATCGATGTAGAGAACAACTCTTCGAAAGTGGAGCACGAAGCCACCACCTCGAAGATAGGCGAAGACCAGATATTCTACTGCCTGCAGCGTGGCATCGATGAGGAAGCTGCGGTGGCTTTGATTGTGAACGGCTACGCCAAAGAAGTGCTGAACCAGTTGCCCATGGAGTTTGCCGTGGAGGCGCAGAAGTTGCTGGCGCTTACGCTGGAGGGCAGTGTGGGCTAACGCTCCGTTATTTTGGAACCTGAAATTTGAATGCATTCTATGTTAACGATAAAAAATTTACAAGCCAGAATTGGGGAAAAGCAGATACTTAACGGCATCGACCTGAAAGTAAATGCAGGAGAAGTACACGCCATTATGGGGCCCAACGGATCGGGTAAGAGCACGCTGGCCTCCGTTTTAGCCGGCCGCGAAGACTATGAAGTAACCGGAGGTTCGGTCGATTTCCAGGGTAAAGACCTGCTGGAACTGGAACCCGAAGAGCGTGCGCGCGAAGGTATCTTCCTGGCATTTCAATACCCGGTAGAAATTCCCGGAGTGAGCACCATCAACTTCATGAAAACCGCCATCAACCAGATACGCGAGCACCGCGGCCAGCCCGCATTGGATTCCGTGTCTTTCCTCTCATTGATGAAGGAAAAGATGAAACTGGTGGAAATAGACCAGTCGCTGCTGAGCCGCTCATTAAATGAGGGGTTCTCCGGTGGCGAGAAAAAACGCAACGAAATTTTCCAGATGGCCATGCTGGAGCCGAAACTCTCCATCCTGGATGAAACAGACTCCGGCCTGGATATTGACGCGCTCCGCATTGTGGCCAATGGCGTGAACAAACTTCGCAATAAAAACAACGCCACCATTGTGGTAACTCACTACCAGCGCTTGTTGGAATATATCGTACCCGATTTTGTGCACGTGCTTTATAAGGGACGCATTGTAAAATCGGGTGGCAAAGAGCTGGCGCTGGAACTGGAGGCAAAGGGTTACGATTGGATTAAGAGTGAAATGGCAGCCGTTGGGTCATGAGTACTGTAACAGAAAAACGAAACCTGACAACCGAATTGGTGCAGCAACTGCGCCAGGAAAATAGCGCGTCTGCGCGTCAGTCGGCCATTGCCCAATTCGAAAGCGTTCAATTGCCTGCAGCCAAAGCAGAAGAATACCGCTTCGCTCCCATCGCACGTTTACTGGAAAAGCATTTCACCGTGTGGCCGGCATTCAATGCCCCGTCAAGTAAAACAGAGCTGCATATCGAGTCGGCCATACCGGCCGGGTTAGAAGCTGCCGTGATTGTGCTGGTGAATGGCATTTGGTCTGAAAAGTGGTCGAGTGTGCAGAGGAGCGAGGCGAAGGTAAGCTGGACACCAATCGCTGGGGTACCCGTTTCCAACGATCCTTTTGCGCTGCTTAACCAGGCAGCCGTTCAGTACACCCTATCTATTGACATTCCGGCATCCGCCAATATAGAAACACCCTTCGTGGTGCTGTACGTCAATGATGCATCGCAGCCGGTATCTACACATACACGTCTGCAGATAACCCTGGGCGAAGGCAGCAAAGCAGGCATTATCCAACGCACGTTGAATGTGGGTCACGAGCCCATCTTCCACACCGTGGTTGAAGAAATAAAGGTGCATCCGCGCGCGCACCTCGACTATTACAAAATTCAGGACGATCCCGGTCAGATCATTCAGGTGAACAACACCTTGATTCGCCAATCGGAAGAAAGCCAGGTGAACACCTTTACACTGACCATGGATGGATTGGCCATTCGCAACAACCTAACCATCGCCATAGATGGCGAACGTTGCGAATCACATTTTCATGGGCTATACCTGCTAAAAGGCGATACGCTGGCCGATAACCACACTGTGGTAGATCACATCAAACCCAATTCATTCAGCAACGAAATGTACAAGGGTGTGATGGACGAACAATCGAAGGCCGTATTCAATGGAAAGATTTTCGTTCGCCCCCACGCGCAGAAGACCAACGCCTTCCAGTCGAACAGAAATATTTTGCTGAGCGATAAGGCTACCATCAATACCAAACCTCAGTTGGAAATCTGGGCCGATGATGTGAAGTGCTCGCACGGCTGCACTACCGGCCAGTTGGATGAGGAAGCCCTGTTTTACCTAAGGGCACGGGGCATTCATGAAGATACGGCAAGAGCCATGTTGCTTTATGCATTCGCTTCGGAAGTGCTGCAGCACGTTCCCAACGAAACCTTGCGCACGTACATGGATCAATTGGTATCGGAACGTCTCCATAAAGATTTTTAATGAAGACCTCCACTACCTTTGCTCGGGTTCAACTGTCCATTGAGGAAATCAGAAGGGAGTTCCCCGTGCTGCACCAGCAGGTGAACAATCGCGACCTGGTATATTTCGACAACGCGGCCACCACCCAGAAGCCGAAGCGGGTAATTGATAGCCTGGTGCGGTATTATGAAGGCTACAATGCCAACATCCACCGGGGCATTCATACACTGGCAGAGAGAGCTACCAGGGCGTATGAAGCTACGCGCGAAGCCATGCGTACATTCATCAACGCGTCCGCTGCGGAGGAAATTATCTTTACCAGAGGCGTAACAGAAAGCATCAACCTGGTAGCCTATTCCTATGGCCGCGCCTTCATTCAGAAGGGCGATGAAATAATTGTGTCTGCATTGGAGCATCACTCCAACATGGTGCCGTGGCAAATGCTGTGCGAAGAGACAGGTGCCGTTCTCAAAGTCATCCCGGTGACGGACGAAGGCGAACTCGACCTGGCCTCTTACCAGCGCCTGTTAACCGACAATACCAAGCTGGTGGCCGTGAACCACGCTTCCAACAGCCTGGGTACGGTAAACCCTGTTCGGGAAATAATTGAACTGGCGCACCAAAGAGGAGCCGTTGTTCTGATAGATGGCGCTCAGGCAGCCGCTCACCTGCCCATCGATGTGCAGGCGCTCGACTGCGACTTCTATTGCATCTCCTCGCACAAAATGTATGGCCCTACCGGAACAGGGATACTTTATGGAAAGAAGGCGCTGCTGGAAAGGATGCCCCCCTTTATGGGGGGCGGGGAGATGATCAAGGATGTTACGTTTGCCAAAACCACCTACAACGACCTGCCTTATAAGTTCGAAGCAGGTACGCCTAACATTGCCGATGTAGTAGCCCTGAAATCTGCCATCGAATTGATTCAACAGTATGGCAAAGAAGCCATGGCCGCCTACGAGCACGAACTGCTGGCTTATGCCACTGAAAAAATTGGCCAGATCAAAGGTGTGCGGCTGGTGGGCACTGCACGCAACAAAGTAAGCATCCTGGCTTTTGTGGTGGATGGCATTCACCACTTCGACATCGGGCAGATGCTGGACGCACGGGGCATTGCCGTACGAACGGGGCACCATTGCACACAACCCCTGATGGATCGATTGGGTATAGAAGGAACGGTGCGAGCCTCTTTTGCGGTTTACAACACCCGGAAAGAGATCGATCAACTGGCTGAGGGCCTGGATAGGGTAATTACTTTTCTGAAAGGATCATGACAATCGCAGCACTACAGGACGAAATCATCAACGAATTTTCGCTGCTCGATGGCGACATGGAGATGACCGTGCTGTACATCATGGAGCTGGGCCAAAAGCTGCCACCCCTGCCAGAGGCAGACCATACCGAAGCAAATGAAGTGAAGGGCTGCCAATCGAAAGTGTGGCTGACTGCGCGTGAGGCGAACAACCGGATTTTTTTTGAAGCCGATAGCAATACCGCTATTACCAAAGGGCTGGTGAGCTTGTTGATCCGGATTTTTTCGGGGCAAACGGCAGATGACATTCTGAATGCCGACCTCTACTTTATGAAGCGCATTGGAATGGAACGGTTCATCGGCACCCAACGTTCTAATGGCTTTGCTGCCATGATCAAGCAGATGAAACTATACGCACTGGCGTACAAAACCAAAGCGGAAGTAAAGCAATGAGCGAACTTACACCACAGACAGAAACGCCACCCAGCGCAACAGATAACCTGCGCGACAAAATCGTGGCTGCCATTAAGACCGTTTACGATCCGGAAATTCCTGTAGACGTGTACGAACTCGGGCTGATCTATGAGATTAACGTATTTCCTGTTAATAACGTCTACATCCGCATGACGCTCACCTCCCCTTCGTGCCCATCGGCCGAGGTTATTCCCGGAGAGGTTGAGCAGAAAATAAAGGCCATTGAAGGTGTGAACGATGTGAAAGTAGAATTAACCTTCGATCCCCCTTACTCCCAGGATATGATGAGCGAAGCGGCCAAACTGGAGTTGGGATTTTTGTAATGGAACTAAGTGGCCCCGCTGATGGTTTTACCTTTGGCGTTTGTAATTTTGAACCGCAAGTAACAAGGCCTTTAATCAAAAAATGATATGTATCCCGAACAATTAGTAGCCCCCATGCGCCAAGATTTGACCGTGGCTGGCTTCAAAGAACTAAAAACTCCTGAACAGGTAGACCAGGAACTGAAAGCCCAGAAGGGCACTACCCTGTTGGTGATCAACTCGGTTTGCGGTTGTGCCGCTGGCGCAGCGCGCCCGGGCATTAAATGGGCGCTGCAGAATTCTTCCAAAAAGCCCGACCATTTGACTACTGTTTTTGCCGGTGTAGATAAAGAGGCCGTGGCGAAGGCACGTGAGTATACGTTGCCCTACCCACCCTCCTCTCCTTCTATTGCTTTGTTTAAAGATGGTGAGTTGGTGCACTTTGTAGAGCGCCACCACATCGAAGGCCGCAACGCCCAGATGATTGGTCAACATCTGGTAGAGGTTTTTGACGAGTTCTGCTAAGCAGCACTGGCACTGAATTAACAAGGGCTTTCAAGTGGAGCCCTTTTCTTTTTATCCCACGCCCCTTATCTTCCATGATCCTAACAGTCGGCTTGCATGACGCGTTCCATCCGAATTCCTTATTTTCCCAAAGAGCTGCGCTACATTTCGCCCCTGGCGGCAGGCGCTGCGGGCTACCTGTTCTACCTCGCCCACCCCATTTGGGCGTTGCTGATTCTGCTCGTTACGCTGCTGATTTTTACCACGCACTACGTCACAGAAATTAATCTCGCCAAAAAATCGTACTGCGATTACCTGTCGCTGTTGGGGCTGCCGCTAAATGTGGAGGCCAGAACTTACAACGAATTACTGAAAATCGTCATCACCAAGGGCAGCTACACACAAACCCTGAACTCGCGTATTCAGTCGCGGCAACTGGATTGGACAGACTATACCGCCACACTCGTGATGGACAACGGAACACTCGATCTCAGCACCCGCAATGACAAAGAGTTATTGATTCGCGGTACGCGTGCATTTGCACAGTTTCTGAATGTGGGCATGGAAGACTTGACCGTGAAGCCATCTCGATGGATATCGTGAAGCTACTGCTGCTCGAGCAATAACCTCGTTTCTTCCAGATCTAATTCATATTCGAGCTTTCGAAGCACCTCATCGCTGATTTTGGCCTCTCTGCGCATGCGGTGAACATGTGCGCGCTCCAGGCGCACCAGTTCCTGCTGAATGCGCAGCAACTCCAGAATTTGCTCATCATTTAGTTTGCGCTCGGTCTGGTCTTTACGGATTCGTTGAATCCTGATTTCGTACTTTGTTTTGATCTGGTTGAGTACATCATCGTTCAGTAAAGCATAGTTCTCTTCAATGTGCTCGATGACGGATGAACTGATCCGGAGCCTGGCCTCTTGTTCCTCCTGATGTTCCTGGCCATCGGTAGAAATACCCAGCCAGCGGATGAGCGGACGCAACGTAAGCCCCTGCAGCACCAGGGTGGCAAAGATGACACAGAACGTGAGGAATATGATCAGGTCGCGATGGGGAAAAGGATTCCCGTTGTCAAACGCTACAGGCAGCGCCAGAGCGGCTGCCAGCGAAACAATGCCCCGCATGCCCGACCAGGCTACCACTGAAGCCCATTGAATGGGCGGCCTGGGTTCGTTCTTACGAATGCGTTTGCTCAGCCAACGCGGAAGGTATGTGGCGGGGTACACCCAAATGATTCGAAGTATAATGGTGGCCAGGCTGACCACCGCACCATAGCCGATCAACGTCCATAACGAATAGTTTTTGATATTGTCAAGTATTACGGGCAACTCAAGCCCGATCAGAATGAAGATCACACCATTGAGCAGAAAGATGGCCGTGTTCCACACAAAGTTGGTCTGTAATCGTGTTTGGTGATTGAATATTTGTGCGGAATTCCAACTGAGGAAGAGCCCGCAGGCAACGACTGACAACACACCGGAGGTGTGAAATTCTTCTGCCACCAGGTAGGCTGCAAAAGGTGTGATGAGCGTAAACACCGTATCGGTTGTCGGGTTGTCGGGTGTGATGCGGTGAATCCACAAGAACGCGTAGCCGGTTAGCAAGCCAAATACAATACCGCCACCCGCCACATAAACAAAATTGATGGAGGCAAGCCAGAAGATAAAGGTGCCAGTGGCCGTAGCCGCGATGGCATAACGGTAGGCTATCAGGCCGGTGGCATCATTCACCAGGCTCTCGCCTTCCAATACGGTAATGATGCGCCTCGGAATACTCAACCCCTTGGTTGCTGAGGTGGCTGCTACGGCATCGGGTGGAGAAATGATCGCTCCCAGCACAAACGATTCGGCCCAGCCAAAATCGGGAATGAAATAGTGGGCTACCACGGCCACCATGGTGGTGGTGAAAAGCACACAACCAATGGCCAGTAACGAGATGGGGCGGCTGGCTGCTTTAAAATCGGGCCACGAAGTTGTCCAGGCGGCTGCGTACAATACAGGCGGTAAGAAAATCAAAAACACCACATCGGGATCTATCTCCAGCCGGGGCAGGCCAGGTGTCAACCCAATGGCCATACCCGCCAGCACCAGCAAAATAGGGTAAGGAATCCGCACCCGGTCGGTAACCTGGGCCAGAGCCGTTACGATGGTGAGCAGAATAATGACGATTGAGAAATTGTTCATATCTCTTCGGAAACGCTACAACGGTATAACCTGTTAAATGATTCCGTCCTTGCGCTGCACAATATGCTAAAGTTTTCGGTCTTGTTGCTAACCAACATGTTACCGGTTGCGTTGAATTTTGGTTGATGAAAAACACCTACGGATACGACCAATTATTCTTGTTTGCGCACTGCTCTCTTTCAGAGCTGCACCAGCACCTGCGCCTTCATTGCGAGGAGCAAGAGGCCGCGCGGGTTACCGACCTGACGGCCGCATGGAAGGAAGTACAGACCCTATTGCAAACGCTGCATCAGAACGATGCCGTAGGAGATACCTCGCTGCTCCAGCCGTTGGAGCGACCCGCGGCAGCACTGCAGGCCACTGTAGCCCGCACGTTTCCGCATATGGCCACCACACTCCACTGGGTTAACATCGACTCGCTGATTGCGCCCCAACGCAACCTCGACCTCGACTAC
Source organism: Bacteroidota bacterium (assembly GCA_049324055.1). GTDB lineage: Bacteria > Bacteroidota > Bacteroidia > Cytophagales > Cyclobacteriaceae > ELB16-189. Next base: position 47,270 of record JBMOLS010000041.1, read on the forward strand.
ATCGAACAGTTAAAGAAGGAATGGCCCAAAGAACCCACGGAGGCGGAACTGGTGAACATCTGTCTAGGGTCGGGCAAAGAAGTGGCGATACGTGTAACCGAAAATGCACCAGGCCAGTTCGTGTTTTCATCGGCCAGCAAAGACCTGCGGTTTCTAGGTACCCACGTTCGCAGGCTGCAACCGCACGAAGAATGGCCCACCAGCGGCCATGCACACCTGGCTGTTACGGCCCTGGTGGGTTTTGGCAGCCCCCTGGCAAGTATACTTAAGGTGAACAACCGCCTGATTTTGCACAATGGCTTCCACCGGCTCTATGCACTGCGGTCCATCGGTGTGGGTGCCGTGCCCGTGGTGGTGCAGCACATCCAATGGGCTCACCGTGAGCTTCCTACGCAGATTTTGGGCATTTCCCGCGACTTTTTGCTTCAATCGGCCAGGCCGGCCCTGATGAAAGATTTCTTCGATCCACGCCTGACGTGCCGGTTAAGGGGCAAACCGAAAGTAAAGACAATCCAGACTCAAGTAACTGTTAATCAACAGGATATTGCGATTTAACTCATCTGCACCGTGAGGGTTAACCCCCGGGTAGGTTTTGCGTATAAAGACCTTGTTTTCAAAAAACAAGACGTTATTCACTTACTTACCCATGAACCCAGATTCCTTAGCGGAGCAACTCCACAAGAAAAGCAAGAAACTCAATCAACTTACCGAACAAGTAGAAAGAAGCCGAAGAACGGGCCGGTTTTATAACCTTTCGTTACAAACACGCCAATACCTGTATCGCAAAATCCGGAACCTTCAAAAGCGGATTGCCAGCCTTCAACTGCGCGTGAAATGGGCCGTTGCCACGGGAGGGCTATCTCTTTTGCTCGCTGCCGATCCCGCGCAAGGGCAAAATACATTTGGGCCTTTCAACGAAATGGCGCGTGCCTTCAATCCATTGGCATCACCCCTGCCCTTTATGCAGCCCTCAGTGGGCACATTCGATTACCAAAGCGATGGCGACCTCGACCTGGTTGTTGGCGAACAACTGGGTTATGTGCATTTGGTGCTGAACGAGGGAACGGCCACCGAACCCCGGTTTACCTACGTGGAATATGAAAACAATCCCTTCCGCGACATTGTGCTGGGCGATACCTATGGCAAGCCTGCCTTCACCGATTTTGATGGCGATGGCGATGATGACTTTTTCATAGGCACCGGCTCGGGAGGACAAATCAGGTATTTCGCCAACGACAACGGCACTTTTGTAGAACAACTACAACCCTGGGGTACCCCTGGCGAACTAACCGGGAACCCCATGCGAAAAGTGGGCTATTTCCCGCCCGGCTTCGCCACGGTAACACCTGTGGACTTGAATAACGATGGCCACATCGATATTGTGTTGAGCAGCGAGGGAGATGTGCCACGCGTATTTCGCAACGATGGCACCGGCAACCTCTTTGCACACACCACCGCAGGCGAACTGCTACCCGGCAACCCCATAGGCGACTTTGCCAATTTTGTGGACTGGGACCGCGATGGCGACCTGGATTTAATCACATCGGTCTATACCTACGATTTTCCATCTTCATCCTCGTATGTGCGTATAAAATACTACCGCAACGAGGCAGGCAACTTTGCTGAGCAAAGTGGCATGTGGAACGAACATACCAAAACCGGCAACCCCTTCAACCAATATACCGACAACTATTTGCTGCGGCTGGCGATCCACGTTGCCGACTTGAATGGAGATGGCCACCCTGACCTGATTGCGGGTACTGCGCCTGGAACTTTTGGCACGCGGGTGGGCCACCGCGCCATCGACTATTATAAGAACACGGGTAACGGCCATGTGGAAAAAAGGGAGTACCTCACCAATCCCATGTATGGTTACCTCACGGGCTCGCAGGCGGCTCCTTCCTTTGGCGACTTAGATGGCGATGGAGACCTTGATGTGATCGTGGGCTCGAACAATCCTGGCATGGAGGGCTGGATTGACTACATCGAGAACGAAAACGGCCAGTACATCTGGCACCAGGAAGAAGGTGAGTTTTCCAACAACCCGTTCTCTCCCGTTAACCTGAACGGACTCGACATAGGGCGCGATGTAACGCCCACTTTCGTGGATGCGGATCGCGATGGCGATGCCGATGTGTTGGCCAGCAGCAGCGATCCATCTGCACGGCTGAGTTACTTCAAGAATACAAGTGGCAGTTTCGACCATGTACCCTTTGCGGCAAGTCCATTTAAGGACCTTGATTTATATGATGACCTGGAGGACACCCGTGCCGATTTTGGCGACCTGGATGGCGATGGAGATGTGGACCTGGTGATTGGTACCCAACTGGGTGGCTTTGGCCCGTATGTAGTTTTGTTCTTCAAGAACTTTCAGGTGGAAGAAGGGCTGCAAGAACCGCATTTTGACGATGTGGAAGAAAACCCCTTCGGATTTGTGAGCGAAGAATACGCCCTCAGCCCCCGGCTGGTGGATGTGGATGGCGATGATGACCTGGATCTGATCATCGGAGAGCACGGCAGCAACGATGATGGCATGGATGGAAATGAGGTGATTTTTCTGGAGAACACCGGCACGCCAGAGTCGCCTGTGTTTGAATTCCGCACCGATAATTTCTTTCAGACGCCCACCCCCGATGGCAACCCGCGCAACCCCGGGCTTACCTTTTTAGATTACGATGGTGATGGCGATCTGGATACCTTCATTGGAAACAACAATGGAGAGATCAGCTACTTCCGGAACAACAACCCTGCTCCGCAGTTGGCGGTGGCAGAGGCCGTTCCTTTTGCTTATGGCGAATCGGTTACCATCGACCCCGATATGGTGGTGACAGATATTGACAATGACCGCATCATACGCGTTACCATTGCCATTGAAAACTTTGAACCTGGCCACGAAACCCTGGTAGCCGGAAATCTGCCAGAAGGTATCACCGCGCATTTCCAAAATGGCACCCTTACTTTGACGGGCCCGGCTTCGGTGGCGAATTTTCAGGAGGCTTTACGTGGCGTGCGCTACCAATACAGCGAAGCAGGCGTTTCGTCATCTGCAGCGAAGAAGATAGCACCACCCTCGGCTGCGAGAACCATCAGCCGCTCCCTCACGCTATCCGTGCTGGACATTGACCGCACCCGAGCAACGGGCAACATCAAAACCATAACGCTGACACATACCAACCATGCACCGGTGTTGAGTCCTTCGGTGGTAACTACCACTTACCAGAATGCACCCGTTGCTCTGAGCAGTCTGTTTGCCTTGGCGGATGATGACGACACACAACTGGCTTCGGCTTCTATCCAGTTTACGGGCGGCACCTACGTGGCAGGTGAAGACTTGTTGCAGGCCACAGTGCCCACAGGTTTGACGCAAACCTTTAACCTGACAACGGGCGAACTGTCTGTTTCCGGGGCTGCCTCGGTAGCCCAATACCAAAATGTATTGCGAAGCATACGTTACAGCAATCTGTCATCCACACCAACGCAACAAAACAGAACCATTCGCATCCGGGTGGCCGATCTGGAAGACAACAGCAACCCGGCCGATGTTACGGTGGTGGTAAGTCCTGCTTCCACTCCGGCCTTGGGAGGCTCCACCTTCAACTTCACCTACCATTCGGGCAGTCTGCACATTCTTCCCGATGTAGAAGTAACCGATGCTGACAATCAAATTACATCAGCACAGGTTGCCTTTCAGTCGGGATTTGTTGCGGGTGACGAATTGGTGTTCACCAACCAGAATGGCATTACGGGTAGTTTTTCCGCAGCGGGCGTACTCACGCTTACCGGAGCGGCCACCGTAGCCAACTATCAGCTTGCACTGCGTTCGATCATCTATCAGCACACTGCCGCAGATAAAATTTCAGGGCCAAGAACACTCACCGTAACCGCACACGATGGCACCACAGCGAGCAATACGCTCACCATCGGGCTGACGGTAAGCAACGAAGCGCCTACACTAACACTGTCGGTTGCCGATCGTACTTTCATTGGAACCGATCTATCACTTGACAGCGACCTGTCAGTAGCCGACACAGATCATGTAAATATTGCTTCGGCCACCATCGCCTTCACGAGCGGATTTGTTGCGGGTGAAGATGAGTTGATTTTCGTCAACCAAAACGGCATCACCGGCAACTTCGATGTGCCTTCCGGCACGTTGACGCTGAACGGTAGTGCCAGCGTTGCCAACTACCAGTCTGCCCTACGGGCTGTGACGTACCGCAATGCCGCAGCCGATCGTTCCAACGGCAACAGAATTGTGCAATGGCGCGTATCCGATGGCACCAGTTCCAGTGTACCCGTATCGCTTACCCTGCAAGTACCCAACCAGGCGCCTGTGGCAACGATAACCACCCACACGCACACCTTTACGGCTGGAGGAGTTGCCATCGCGCCCGACCTCTCTATCGCAGACAGCGATGATGCATTTACTCAGTCAGCAGAAATACACATAACAAACGGTTATTTGTCATCAGAGGATGCGTTGGTGTTTGCGAGTCAAAATGGCATCAGCGGAAACTTTGATGCAACTACCGGAACATTGTCGCTTTCGGGGCAAGCCTCGAAGGCAGACTACCAGGCTGCCCTTCGCTCCATTCAATACCAAAACAACGCAACTAACCGAACACCCGGCAACCGCGCATTGACTGTGCGTGTTTCGGACGGCCAGGCTACAAGCAACGTGTTGGGCCTGACCGTTAATGTGGTGAACACAGCACCGGTAATTTCCGGCAACGGCCCTGCTTTGTTCTACCTGTCGGGAGAGTTGGTGGTGCACAACACCCTTGTGCTGAACGATTCCGACAATACCCATCTGCAATCGGCCGCAGTGATGATTCAATCGGGTCTGCAGGAAGCAGAAGATGAATTGCTCTTTACTTCTCAATCCGGCATTACCGGAAGCTACCAAGCAGGCATCCTTCAGTTGACGGGTAATGCTACCGTTCTGGAATACCAGGAAGCGTTGAGAACTGTGAGGTATCGCAACCAGAGCGCTGCCCCGGCCACCCACGACCGCATCATTTCATTTCTGGTAAACGATGGCCACCAGATCAGCAACTTGCTGCAGGTGAGTGTGACGGTGAACAAACCTCCCGTGGTAGCGGCCGAACCGCAGTTGACGCAGGCAGGTGGCAACGTATCGCTGTCGCTCAGTCAGATCCTGTCCGATCCTGACAACAACCTGGATCTGAGCACACTGGTCATCACCTCGCAGCAAGGTGCCGCAATAACACGGGTGGATGATGTGGTCGTAATTGACTATGCCCGGGTAGCCAACTTCCAAGGCGTTGACCAACTCACCATCCAGGTGTGCGATGCGGCCGGGCGGTGTGCCACCCAAACCATCGACATTCAGGTGGAAGCCGACATGATTGTGTACAATGGAGTTTCACCCAATGGCGATCAGGCCAACGACTTCTTCAAAATCAGGTTCCTGCCAGCCGGATCGCGCGTCTCCATTTTCAATCGCTGGGGCGATGTGGTGTTCAGCCAAAGCAACTACGACCAGGAAGATGTGAACAAACGCTTCAGTGGCCTGAACCAATCCGGCCAGGAGCTTTCTGCCGGCAGCTATTTCTATAAAATCGAAACACCCCAGGGGCGTACCGTAACCGGTTACCTCACACTAAAACGATAAAGCCATTATGAACATCAAGTCAATAGCTCCTCTTTTCCTCGTCTGCTTTGCCACGCTTCCGCTCTGCGCACAGCAAGACCCCTTATATGCCCAGTACCTCACAAACCCGCTGCTGTTCAACCCGGCCTATGCCGGCCTGAACAACGCCCTGAATGCCTCCTTCAGCTACCGCAATCAATGGGCTGGTTTCGAAGGGAGCCCTACCACCCTGAATGCCAGCGCCCACCTGTCGCTGGCCGATAACAAGGTAGGCGCTGGTGTGCTGCTGATACAGGACCAACTGGGTGTGACCAAAACCACCGAATTCCATGCCGTGGGTGCGTACAAGCTGCAACTGGCGGAATGGACGATGAATTTTGGTATGCAATTCGGCCTGGTAGGGTTCCGCAACGACTATTCCGAACTGACCATCGACCCCGATCCGGTCTTTGCCCAGGCCGAACGCGCAGCCAAACCCAATGTGGGGGCGGGCGCCATTGTAAAAAACGACCGCTGGCTTTTGGGACTGTCGGTACCGCGCATGTTAAAAACAAAAATCGCGAGTGCCGGGCAGGATTTTCAACTGTACAATCAGCACTATTACCTCTTTGGTTCCTACGTGCATTATCTCGGTGAACGCTTGCGGCTCAAGCCTTCGCTGCTGTTGAGGGGAGTGCAGGGAGCGCCCGTTTCGGCCGATCTGAACTTCAACATCCACATAGACACGCGCTACTCGGCTGGCTTGTTTACCCGCAACTTCAAAGCGTATGGGCTGTTGGTGCAGGGCTGGTTTTTCGACAAATACCGCGTGGGCTATGCCTTTGAGGTGCCCACCAGCCAATCGGTAGGTCCTCAATTCACCACCCACGAGCTAACCCTGGGCATTCGCACGGCCGCCCTCCGGTTCCACGACCGCACCTTCAGCGAGTTCTGACCGGCTTTCGGGGCTTTCGCGGAAAGCCGTTTTTTGCATAGTTTAGGCGCACGATGAGTCAGCCTTTGCCACCCTTTTCGTGCACCTTCTCCCCCAACCTGCCCGAGTTGCTGTGGAGCCTGAAATGCACGCTCGCCATCAGCACCTACCAGGCCGGCAAGGTTATCTTCATCAGCGCGCCCGAGCGCGATA
>JBMOLS010000042.1:0-2830 GCA_049324055.1 Bacteroidota bacterium
AATCGGCCAGCAGTGAATCGGCACGCAGCACGGCCTGTTTGGTTTCTTCAGCCAGCGGACCGAACTCGTGGCCTTCATGGTCGGGCGAAGAAAAATAGAGCAAGATCAAATGTGGTCGCTCGGGCGCGGGCAGCCGCAACCAATTCAATACTTGTTGCACCCGCACACGCGAATCCATCGATTCATCGTACCGATAGAAATAATCAGGTCTCCGCTTTACATCGTTTAACTCCGAGCCCACCCAAAAAAAGGAGGCCGACTTAATGCCGTGCTGCCTGGCCAACTGCCAGATGGGTATGCCTCCATAATAGTAGCCATTGCGCACACGAGCGGTATCGCGCATGCTATACCGGGTGCGGGTGGCTTTGTCGTAAAAATAATTGTCCACCAGCCCGTGGTTGCCTGGCGCAAGACCGGTTACCAGCGTATAGTGGTTGGGAAATGTTTTACTCGGAAATGAAGGGATCAAAGCTTCCGCCTGTGCCCCCTCTGAAATAAATTTTTTGAAGGTGGGCGCATGATAGCGCTCAACGTAATCGTGGCGAAAGCCATCGAACGAAACGAGGATCACATAAGGTGGCTCCTGCGCTTGCAAAGCATGCATTGACAAAATAGATGCAAGAAGAAATAAGAAGCGCATGGGTTTCATTCTGATTTTTGAAAGATGCCGTAAATTTCTGAAGTCGCTCCAACGATTTTGATAAGCTTTCATTAAAATATTTCCAGCGGTCAGCGGGCAACCATGCGCTGCTGCTATACGGTTGTCAGCAGGAAATGTATCTTCGCTGTTCGTATGGCCAGCGCCAAAATCACATTCCAGACCCGCATTCTTAAGTTCGGAAAGCAGGGAGAAAAAACGGGCTGGACTTACCTGGCGATTTCGGCCCGGCAAGCTGCGCAACTTAAACCCGGCTGTAAGGTATCTTTCCGGGTAAAGGGAAATTTAGATCAACACGCCATCAAACAAGTGGCCTTGATACCCATGGGCGAGGGTGTGTTTATTCTGCCCCTGAATGCTGCGATGCGAAAAGCTATCGGTAAAAAGGAAGGCGAAAAGTTGAATGTTTCATTAACGGTAGATGAACGGGAAATCAGCCTTTCGCCCGACCTGATGAGTTGCCTGGAAAACGAACCTGCGCTTTTAAAATTTTTCAAGAGCCTGCCTGGCTCTCACCAAAAGTATTATAGCCGCTGGATTGAAAGCGCCAAAACCGCGCCCACCAAAGCCAAACGCATCGCCATGGCGTTGGATGGTTTCGCCCGTAAGCAGGGTTTCTCTGAAATGATGCAGGAGAACAAGAGAAGGTAGCCATGGATTTGCGCGTTCTGGTAACTAAAAAAAATTCAATAATTTTATTGGTAACGCACCTATGAATCAGAAACCACTGCATAATCTTTCTGCCATTGTTACCGGAGCTGGCCAGGGCATAGGCCTTGAGATATCCAAACAACTGGCACAGGCGGGTGCTTCTGTTATGCTGAACGACCGGGAAGAATCACTTGCCAAAACCGGTGCCCAAGAAATCACCAAAAGCCATGGCATCTGTTCGCACCTGGCGGGCGATGCCAGCGAGGAAAACTGTATTCAAAATTTGGTAGACGAAACCGTGAAGTTGTTTGGCAAGGTTGACATCGTTGTGGCCAATGCGGGTATCACGTTGTTTGGCGATTTTTTGGATTACACGCGGGCGGATTTTATGCGGGTAATGGAAGTAAACCTGGCCGGGAGTTTTTTTCTGGCACAAGCGGCCACGCGGCAAATGATCCGTCAGGGAACGGGGGGCAGCATTTTATTCATGTCGTCCGTAACGGGCCACCAGGCCCACAAAAACCTGGCGGCCTATGGCATGAGCAAAGCTGCGTTAGAAATGCTCGCCAAAAACCTGGTGATTGATTTATCCCCCCATCAGATCACCATCAACGCGCTGGCACCTGGTGCCACCGCTACCGAAAGAACATTGAACGACCCGGAGTATGCCAAAACGTGGTCGCAGATAACGCCCATGGGCAGACCTGCCTCCGTGCAAGACATTGCGCAGGCTGCCTTATTTCTGGTGTCGCCAACTGCGCGGCACATTACAGGTCAAACGTTGATTGTGGATGGCGGGTGGACAAGTTTAAGCCCTTCTCCTTATTAAAAAAAGGAGAAGCCTTTCGACTTCTCCTTACCCTCCCTTACCCAACAAACTTACTTGGCACGGCCATTTCCATTGGCATGTACCAACACAGGTTCAGGCGTAACCATCTTTACCGTCTTGATGATTCGCGCTGCCACCTTGTAAGGATCAGCCGCACTGTTCGGTCTGCGATCTTCCAGCCATCCTTTCCAACCATTCTCCACAGTAGCAATGGGTATGCGTATAGACGCACCCCGATCAGAAACTCCGTAAGAGAACTTGTCGATGGACTGTGTTTCGTGTTTGCCGGTGAGGCGCAGGTGATTGTCTGCGCCATACACGGCTATGTGTTCTTTCACCACAGGGGCAAAAGCTTTGCATACTTCGTCATACACTTCTCTGGAGCCTGCCTCGCGCAACAGCGAGTTCGAGAAATTGGCATGCATGCCTGAGCCATTCCAGTCGGTAGCACCCAATGGCTTGCAATGCCAGTTAATGGCTACACCATATTTTTCTGCGGTGCGCTCCAGCAGGTAGCGCGCCACCCACACCTGGTCGCCCGCCTCCTTTGCGCCCTTGGCAAACACCTGAAACTCCCACTGGCCGGGAGCTACCTCCGCGTTGATACCCTCTACATTGATGCCGGCAGCCAGGCAATAGTCAAGGTGCTCTTCAATGATCTCGCGTCCAAATGCATTTTTGGCACCCACAGA
>JBMOLS010000043.1:0-296376 GCA_049324055.1 Bacteroidota bacterium
ATTTGCCCGAGCGAAACTGCTCCAAGGCTTTCTTCTTGATCCCCTCTAAATTGAATTGTTCTTCGTTTTTCATATGGTGTCAAAGTTGGTGTTTTCCTTCTTTGACACAGTTCAGTTTACAGCCTCATCGATGTAGTAATAAAACTGATTAGCAGCAAATGAAGAACAATACGGAGGGAGCATGGATCATTCATCATACTCAAAAACTTCAGCAAGTAACCGGTGGGGGAAATTTTGATGAGATAGACGCTTCTGGAAAATGTGGTATGCTGTTATCAGCTTTATCAGAGAGTGATAATAATGCCACTTTAAATGCAGATAAAGTAAAAGTTCTTGCTAAATCTGCGGGCATAAAAATTCTTGAGCTTCCTTCGATACTTAAGCGACTTGAGACTGAAAACCTGGTCGATGTAAGTAAAACAGGAGACGTGGCTGTTTTAGGTTTAACCACGCCAATGCTTTTAACACACACCTCAGACCTATTTAGAAAGAATAATCCAAGCCAGTATGAAAAAGCCGCATTAGAACTTTCTGAGAAGATATCACTTTCACCTATTCAGGAAAAATTTGCAAAAGAATTTATTGGAGATACCTACAAGTTAAGTAGTGGTGAAGCACTGGATTTAATTCAGCAATCTGAAGAAGTAGGATTTATTGATTCCGAATCTGTTGGAAAAGATGATAAGCTATTGTTTAATGGGAATCTCTTTAAAAGGGACAACCTAAAGAAAACAAGTTCTGTGCTTGATTCCCTGACACCACAGGATGTTCGTAAAGTTCAAGATATAGATGCTGTACTAACAAAAGATGGATGTGTACCATTAGAGATGGCATTGACAATTACCGGGCAGCCTCTTTTGGAAAAGTTACAAAGCATAGGAATGTATGATTTCAATGAAGTCATTAATGATGAAGAGAGTAGAATTTTTATCACTAAACCCTCAGCATTTAATAAGTTTGGAAATCCATTGGAAGATGATGCCTTTGATTTAGCAAAAGCGTTTGTTGCATCATTGTCATACGGTATGATTTATAGTTCCCAGGGTCGCGGAAAAATAAATCTACTGAAAGTTCTGCTTAAGAGATTAATACAAGGTCATGAAGTTGGCTCGGCTACTGCAATTGGTCAGGATTATAAGGTACTTGAACTCAAAGGAGTAGTACAGTTACGTCATGATAGGGGTACAAGATTTTCGATGAAACTTCTAAAAAAGGATATTGGAATTTTGGCCTTACATGTTTTAGAATCTGGCGATGCGAGTGAGCAGAGTGTACTTACCTTAAATGGCTCAAGCATCACTGGTTACAATGGACCTGAATCAAAGCGAGTGCAAACAAGGAAGAAAAAACAAACGAAAGAGAGTAAAATTCAAATTATTGAAGCACTTCGAACAATTAGACAATAGCTATGGATAATCTGGATAAGGGATATTTAATGGAAGAAAGATTGAGAAGTTATTTTCTGGATCTCGGATTTTTTGTAGTAAGAGGAATAAAATTTTCTTTTGAAGGTTTCGAAATAACAGATGTTGATTTGTGGCTTTACAATAGACCATCTTCAATTACCCGTGAAAGAATAATTGTTGATATCAAAAACAAAAAGACTCCTCAAGCTATTGAAAGAATTTTCTGGACAAAGGGGTTAATGGACGCATTAAAGCTAAACGATTGCCTTGTGGCGACTACTGAGAAGAGAGAAAGCGTTAGGGAATTCGGCTTAAAAAATGGAGTGACGGTGTTAGATGGGCAATTCCTTTCAAAATTACGAGAGCCTAAACAGGAACGTCTAAATGAAGAGGAATTCCTATCGTTAATAAGACAAGCTGAAGACCCTAAATTCAAAGACGATTGGAGAAGAAAGATTGAAATATCTAAGACAATATTGCTTTCTCAAATGGATTACAGTGGATGCAACATTCTTTTATCCAATATAAAATATTTTTTTGAGCAGTGTATTGTAAATAAGTTGAAGGCAACAGAAGCTTGTAGAGCTACTTATCTTTTGCTTTCTCATTTGCTTATCATAGTTGATTTCATTCTCAAAGATTTGGCTTTTCTTGAACCAAATGATCGGGCGCAAAGAATAGCGGAAGGTTTTAAATTCGGTAGCCTAGGCAAAAGCGGTTTGGAGAGAACATTAGATCTGGCAGTCAAGATTTCCGGACAGTCAAATGTTGTTCGCAATAACTTTTTGAAGTTATACGATTCAATACCAGTTGATATCCTCAAGGACTATTTTTCAAAAAATGACAACACTAAAAAGCTATTCACGCAAGCTAAAAATCTAGAGAATCATACGTATAGTCGGGTGTTTACAAATCCTAACAATATCGATTCGGAATTGAAGGGTTTAATTTCCTTAGTCTTAGATTTTCATTCAATTGAAAGAAATAAATTTTTTAATGCGTTCACTGGAAGCTCATCTTCAGTGGTATCTGGATTGACCGTTTCTTAGGATAACAAACGGCACACTATATATTAAAAAGTATCTATTCTAGTTTGTGTTTAAGATCATCTGGGTGTGCCGTACGCACCTTACTCCAATCTATTGCTATGTTGTTTTTTCTCGCGTGTGTTAGTAGGTCATTCATTTTCAAAATTGCCGTCTTAAGTGCTGTTTTAGTAGTGTGACTCCCAGCCAGGAAGGGCATCTCAATTGGAATACCATCTGGGTCTCGCGCATAATTAATTGACAATTTTTCTCTTTCCGATTCTGGAACTCCGCCCATTTCGCACAATTTCTCAAATGAACTGGATATACCTACAATGTGCTCAATCTCGCTGCCTTTTAGGGTTGACCTAAGTACAACTTCTGATTGGAAGTCCTTGAAATTAACTAGTGCCTTGGCAGCATCCGGATTTTCGCTTTTGAATTTTTCAACAGCACTAATAAAACCCTCATGCTTCCATAATTTTGCAATGTTAACTATGATTTCTTCTTTCGAAGGCTTATGCTTAAAAACCATAGCAAATTTTGTATCAGGTCTAACAAAACCTTTAAAATTCTTCACATAGTCAGAGTCAGTAGTCCAGCTTGCGATACCCTCAAAAAAGTCGTCATCCAGTACAATTGGAATTGTTTCTCCCTCGACAAGAAATCTTTTTCTATAGCATGAAACATCAACAACCTTAAGTTCGTCCGGCAGGCTCTCACAATGTTTTACCAACTCGTCAGCTATTTGCCGCCTTCTATCCTGATGCTCGTGCCAGCCATTCTGCCATCTAGATAGAGCACTTAGAAAATCTACTGTAAAGATTTCTTTATCTCTCCTTTGAGAATCTAAAGTTTGAATAGCATCTACCAGCGATTTGGTTTCAGTACTTCTTAGTATTGCATTTTCGTATTCTTCACTAAGTCCGGTTATGATCCCATTTGTCTTTGCTGCAAGGAGATATCGAATACCATCAAGCCCTTTTGCTCCGGCATCAGCGCGTATTGAACCGATGGCATACTCGGCCAATAACTCTGGTGTAATGGGTTGATCAATGTTCTTTCCAATAGAAGTATAGAGAACGCGCTGGATACCATGGAAGTCATGAATTTCTTCGACTAGCACTGTGTTCGCGCCAGAGTTTTGAGGACGGGAGTAATTCTGGGAATAATCGGTAATGTGCCGTTCCCGTCTCCATAGCATTGATCTCGCGGTTTCAATTTTCACCACCTCCTTTAGCACAAGAATTTGGGCTTTAATAAACTTGCCACCTTCCTCAACCGGAATTAGAGTAGGCGCATTATTCCTGGATGCGCTTACTCTTGCAAACTCGACTTTAAATGGAGTTTCGCAGGGTATTCTATCAATGATCAATGGCGCTAGCTCAATACCTGGATTGTCAATGAGCGAACCATATGCTAGTATTCCAAGATTACTTTTTTCCGTCATTTGTTAATGAATCTACTGACCAACTAAATTTCTTTGAATAAAGGAACGTTAGGATCATGCCTTTTATAACGAAGAACATCAATCATTTTTAGATTATTCACCAAGAATCCACGATAACCAACCATTTTAAAGATGAGTGAAGTTACCAGATAGTGAAACTTAAATACTGTGCGGTTCAATTCTTCGTCATCGTACTCCCGTTCATTCTGAAAGGGAATTCTTCCATGAAGGAAATCATTTCTCATCCCTATACATTCTTCATCCTCAGTACTCAGCTCAATTCCAAGAAGCTTAAATGCCAATATAAATCCATCAGAGTTTGTTACCTGATTAAGATGCTCCAATTTTGTAAGTACCGCATTCTTATTGTTGAATAGCGAGTCATCGTTGGAATTGACAATAGACTTAAGGTCTTTTATAATTCTCTTTGCATCCGTCTTATTCTTGAACGGATTGATTCTGTCCTGATTATTTTCCAGGACAATGTTCTTGAGCGTCTCCAGCGCAACCGAGTAAGTCGCGGTTCTTATTTCAGACGGATACCCAAAACTTTCTGTAATGATTTTAATAGCTCGAAGGAACCGTACATCATCGAAAGATGTCTGGATTAAAGTTTGAAAATTTTCAACCGGCATGTACGAAGTAGTCTGAGCCTTGTAAAACTCCTTTGCCATTTTTGGATCGATTGCCGATACTCCTTGGCGAGACTCTTCCAATCGTGAAAATTGATAACCCGTGATAACTTCAAAAGCTGAGGTTTTGCTTTGAAGTATGAATATTTCATCACGAAGTAGACAACCGCTAATAAGTGCGTATGAGTAAGTGATAGAGGCTATGAGATTCTGAAATTCTGCTTGATTGATTGCAGAGTAGCAGTCAATAAATAGGTATCTATTCTTTTCAAAGTCATAATCGTATATGCCTACAGAATGGGCGGAAATGTTTACCGAAACAAAACCAGCGACTCTTAAAGAATCACCTATTTTAAATGATCCGCTTTTGATAAATTCAACAGGAACTTTATGAAATCCCGCAAACGGCACGATTGCTCTCTGGCATATTTGGTCTTCGGTAAAGTTTGACTCGATTTCCCAGAGCTCTCCCTCGGATGCAAAACCTTGTGCCAGTTTTAGGGATGCCTTACCCACTCCCTTCTTTATTTCTATCCTTTCGTGTGCATCATTCACCAACGCAAATGCGTCCCCAAATCCATAGTTCTCATCTTGATATTTTACCGGTGAGACGTCAAGATTAAGTTGATCACCTCGGAATTTGAAACAACGTGCGTCTTTTTCAATTTCACATTTAATACCATTGATGTTCGGAAAACTCGATACGATTCGAAAGGATCTTTTTGCATTTATCCTTTTCAGAAATGAGAAAGTGTCGCTCAAGTTAATCGTGCGTGCGGTCTTTCTTGCGTCCTCCAAGTGATTCATTTGAAGTCATATTAAATATTCACATCCATATTCACAGTACCCTAATTGATGGATTACCACTCTTCACTATTTCGTTTATATATGCTAGCAACCAAAGCGTAACACCCGTTTTTATTTTCAACACGCGCACTTGGTGTTCCGTTAAACCTAAATCTGCATTGTGAATTCTACATAGGTGTTCGTAACACTGGCAAACGAAGTCTATATCCTTTTCGGTGAACTCTTCCAGAATACCAAATTCAATTCTGGCAGTGAAGTACTTTATTCGTTTTGATCTTTTTATTCTCACCCGGTCCAGTTCCTCGTTTCCGAGATGGAAATTTTTAAACTCCTTTGCAAATAAGGGAGAAGTTGAAAGTTTCAGGTTGCTTGCCAGTTCGCGTTCAATAAGTACTTCAAGCAACGTACGGAGCGATACCAATGTATGTCTGAAGCGATCCGGATTTTCTGTGGCATTCAGAGCGTGATTAGCACCGAGCCATAGATAGTCAAGTTCTAATCGCTCCAGGTATGGAAGTAAGAATTCGTCAAGCAGTTCTTCCTTCCTGTTGATAAATTCATCCTGCTCACCTTCCTCCAATGCATCTATTAATTCTGACGTAGATGTAACGCTTAATATTTCAAGCTCAGAAACAGAAATAAACTCAATTTCCGGATTACTTCTAAGTGCGTCTGTTAGTTTCTTAAGATGATCGAACACTGTGAAATGCCTGGCAAATCCATTGGTAAGATGATTCAACATCTGTTGCTGCTCAAAAACTGCCTTCAGGGCATCCGGCATTTCAAAACCCCTGAACTGATTACGCAGTTTATTTTCATTGGCAACCATCTTTGATATTGGATCTGCGAAGCGGCTGCTGGCCGTTGCCAATTCCATTAGCTTGGTCATTTTGCGTTGAGTCTCGAACAGTTTATTGAAGTTATTCATATCGTAAGTAGTTCACTTGAAATTCGATGTAAGCGCCTGATTATAAGCGCCATAAATTATACAACTATATCAACTAATACGTTTTACTTTATGCAAATTAGTAATAATGCTCAACTAATTAGTTGCAAATTACGTTATTTTAGTAAATTTGGTTATGCTAAATCAATTATTTGATGGCGACCAGATCAGAAGTAGAGGCGTTTTTAAACACGTTCAAGGCCAAGATGGAGGTCTTCGATGTGGTTTTCCTGAACAGGGATAAGAACCTTCAGGCGCTAATTGATTTGGAAATAACTAAGGTGAGCAGAAAAGAATTTCTTAAAGAACTAAAAGTCGAGGATTATTTCCGGGGGCCCACAAAGGATGTCGATAACGGACCCGATTTGTGGGAATTTGGCAGATTACTTAAACAAAAGGAAGTGTACATCAAGATCACGATTGGAATGATGAACAAGCCAGTAATCTGCATATCGTTTCATCTTGCCGAGAGGGCAATTGAGTACCCATATAAAAAATGATTATGAAAAGTCCATTCACAGACGGAGAGGCAACTCTCCAGTATGAAAAAAGGGAACTTGAATTCAGGAAAGATGTTTTCGGGGTGATTCAGTTTTATTATAAGTGTGCTGACACCGGGGAGGAATTTACCACGGATGAACTGGATCAGATTAATGTAAACCAATTGTACAACCAGTACCGTGAAAAATACGGTGTTCCCTTCCCCGATGAGATTAAGGAAATACGCGAGCAGTACGGATTGTCGGCTACAAAGATGTCTGAGATACTAGGGTTTGGAGTGAACAGCTACCGTCAGTATGAGGCTGGTGATATTCCAACGGTCGCTAGCGGTCGGTTGATTCAAGCTGCAAAGGACCCGGAGGAATTCAAGAAATTCCTGGATGATAGCAGGGCAGTTTTAACAGATCGAGAGTATAAAAGATTCTCGGAGCGAGTTGATGAGTTGATTGAAAAAAATAGAGACAACGTGTGGGAACATTTATTCACGGAGCAAATTTTCAGTCACTCAAAACCAACAGAATATACCGGCTATCGGAAGCCTTCATTAGAGCGCATCGCCCTGATCATTGCGTATTTCTTTGAGCATGTCAATGATCTTTGGAAGACTAAGTTGAATAAGCTTTTGTTCTATAGTGATTTTCTGAACTACAGGCGTTCCGGTTACTCTATCAGTGGCATTGCCTACCGTGCGATTCCATTTGGCCCTGTACCAGCAGAGTATGATAAGCTCTATGTAAAACTGAAGGATGATGAATTTGCCAATGTTGATCTTATCGAATTTAATGATGGGAACTATGGCGAAGCAATTTCAGCGATTAAGAAGTTTGAGGAAGAAGCTTTTTCTAAAGTAGAGCTAAAAACGCTCGAGGATGTAGTTAAGAAATTTGCGAATTGTAATACGAAGCAAATAGTTGGTATCAGTCACAAAGAAAAAGCTTGGATAGAGAATGAACCCGGACATGAATTGATCAGCTATCAGAAGTACGCATTTGAATTACAAGCCATACAATGATGGAAGGGATGAAAATAAAAAATGCCGTAAGCGTCAACTTCCGGCATTTGACAGGAATATCGATTGGTTGTGTAGCCTCAGTTTTACTGAGGAGATATTCCGTTTTGTAGTACAATTGCCGCAAAACTAAGATTGTTTTAGTTAATACAAAGCGATCTTACTTGAACGGAAATAACAAAGCCCAATAACACGCCCGGCTATATAGTCTCGTAATCCGAAAAAATGTCCGAGACAAACTTTAACCTTAAAACTATGTCAAAAGGTAAAAGTCAACATGTAGTACCGCACGATGGCGAATGGGCTGTTAAACGGGGAGGAAGTGAACGGGCAACAACTGTTGTTCCCACGCAAAAAGAAGCAATCAAAATAGCCACTGAGATTGCCAAGAACCAAGGGGCCGAACTTTTCATTCATGGAAGGGATGGACAGATTCGAGAGCGAAACAGTCATGGCAATGACGATTTCCCACCAAAAGGCTAAGGTTATGAAATATGTTAATTTCTATAACCTTAGGCCGGGCGATAAAATTGTCGTGCCGAAAAGTTGGATGCAGTTAATTCAACATCACGTGATCTATCTGGGGCAGAACCACTACGGAGTACATTTAATTGCTGAGAATGCCGTTGGTATGTATGTGCGAGTAATCACCTTGGATCAATTCTTTCAAGAGAATCCCAAGGTTACCCGTATCGACCGATTTGCCGGTAACAATGTTGAGCGTAGGCATGCTGTTGAAAGGGCGTTAAAGATGGTGGGGCAACGTTACGACTTAATCAATTTCAATTGTGAGCACTTCGCCAACTATGTTCAAAAGGGTGTGTTGAAAAGTGATCAGGTAGGTTGGGGTATTCTACTACTGGGCGTACTTGCCATTGCAGCGTTTGCTGATTAAATTTTCTGTTTAAGCATTTTGCCAAAGCGTTCTGATTTCAGAACGCTTTTTTCTTCATAAATCTGATTAGCCAATTTAAAGTCAAGTATGGTAGATCATATTAAATCTCAGGATCGTGACGAACAACAAAATGTTTTTGCATTCGATTTGAAGCATGAACCAATTCATATTTCTGACGCACGAAGTGGTAGAAAGGGATACTTCTGCATGGGCTGTGATCGGGAAATGCAAGCCGTCAAATCGAAAATTCTTGGGCGTGCCTCTTACTTTCGACATGATCCAAAAGACGTACTCAGAAAGGGTAAGTGTACTTATTCTGACGAGACATATCGTCACAAATTAGCCAAAGAAATACTGGTGCGGTTAAAACAAATCAAGGTGCCAGCAGTCTATAAATACCCGCCAAAGGGGGAGACAGGTCTGACCTATTTATTGAAAGATTCGGAAACCGTTACAGCCCACCATGTTGAAGTTCAACGGCACTTTTACGAGACTGACGATGGCGAAATAGCCTGGGGTTCACAGGCGGAAGCTAGTGGAAAGAATCTTCTGATTGTTCCTGATGTGATTTTCTTAAATAAGGAAAACGAACCTATACTTTTCATTGAGCTTGTTGTAAAACACGGGATCACTGATGAAAAGAAACTTAAAATAAGAAGGCTTGGTATAAACACCGTACAGGTCAAGGTGCCAAAAGAATCGTCACAGGAAATAGAAAAATCATTTTTCACTACCGATAAGACAAAATGGGTTTTTAACTATGAGCAAGAAATCACTGACTACCTTCGAATTTCCAAAGGAAATTCAGAGGGAATATCATCTATTGACGAAGTCCAAAGACAGTTTTACGAAGAAACTTTCCGATGCAGAGTTTCACAAATTGGAAACCTTGTACGCTCAATTAAACGATGCCTGGAGTCAAAACCATATAGGGAAATTGATGAGGCAATTAGATCAGAAATATCAAGAGTTGAGAGAAATACAGAAAGCAATCGAGAGCGACTTCAGCGAATACAGGAAGAAATCGATGACGAGGTATACAACGGACTTGGAGCAAAAAGAGAGGAACTTAGAGTTGAAGAGAACCAAATTTTCAAAGGAGAAAACAGAGTTCTTCAGCTATTTGAAAAAGTGCAGCAACGATATAAAAGAAAGCGAGAATTCCTGGAGACAGAAAAAGGACACTATGAGTCTGGAGTTGCAGCAGAACTTAAAAGATCAGGAGTCACAGGAATCACTTTTAGCGAACGTAAAAGAGATATTGAAAGAGAAATCAAATCAGAAGAACTTGCTATTACAGCAGAGCAAGCTGTTATCTCACAACTTGAAATCGATACAAGAACTGCACCAGAGAAACATAAACGACTTGAAGAAGGAGTTAGACGAGATTTTGCAAAAAGAGCGGATGATGAAAAATCAGCAATTGAGCGAATTGAAGAAGGAAGAAGAACCATTTCTGAAAGATTTGAAAAGTTACGAGGAGAGCTTACAGAAAGATTTAATCAGTTACGAAACGAATCTTCTTACCGAATTAAGGAAAGAAATATTGGCGGAGATACAGAGTTGTCCGGACGAATTAAAGAATTACTTTCTATTAGGGGACTACTCATCAATTACATTGAAGAGAACGGCACTTATAAACGAAACAGAAAAGCTTGGGAAAGCTTTAAATCGGGAGCTTACAAAAGTTGGGATTTCGAGCGATAATTTTTTCAGCGCATTTGATGCAAATTCTACAACGGATAGATAATAAATCTGAAGATGCTTTCAGGCCAGGATTTTGGTTCCTGGCCTTAAGATTAAGGATTACTCCTTTAAGCAGTTAGAAGATCATAGCTTCGATTGGTCAATTCAGCCATTGCAACTTCATCCCATCGCTCACAACCCTGTTCGATATTATCCATATATGCAACATGCCTCTGATCTTCGTCATCATAGTAAAACCGGATGTCGAGGTAGGTGCCAAAATCGTGAGGACAACGGATGATCTTGAAGTGAGATCCAACCGGAGGTGCGCCATACACGCGTTGCAGTTGACTAATGTAAGTGCGGGCTTCAAGTCGCGCCTGGTTGATGTAGTCTTCCATTCCTACCTGTGCACACGGTTCATCTACAGGTGTTGTTGTTACTAATTCGATGTAGTCTATCATAACGCATCATGTTTAAGTTGAACATTTTTTATGCGCGACTACACCGGTCTTTACGATGACAGCACAAGGGATGAAATCCTTGTGCGCTCCTGGTGGGAGGAAACGGAATAAATGGAAGTGCGGGAAGGGGTGAGCGTTTATGCCGTAGTCTCCCAACGGGAGTCAGCGGAAAGGCCGAACTTGGTGCAAAAAAAAACAGGCAGGAAATCTTTCGATCATCCTGCCTTATCCAAGTTTGGGCTCCCCTGAATCTTATTTTTAATGCCGCCTTTAATTGACCTTCACATAAACATTGCGTTCACTTTTTCCCTTTCGAAGGCGATTATTCACCAGATCAAGTTTCAAAGATAAAAATAAACCAGATAATTCAGCGTTGAGGGTGCTGTCCGTTGGGTCAAACGTTGCCCTATAAGTTGGCATTGGGTGATTGTCCTCCAGTTGCAGATTTTGCCATCCTAGCGTATCGTAATCATTTTGTCGCCACTTGTTATTGGCGATCTCGTATCCGTTCTGCTTGGGTAAAACGAAAATGGTATCGCGGATCTGGCCCATGCCCAACTTCCGATCTGTGAATGGGTGTGGTACTTCAAACTCCACCTCTTTGACGTATCGCCCAACGATCTGTTCTGGCGTCACTTCTTTTTTTGAACAGGCTTGAAAAATAATGATCAGTACAATTGATAAGAAAATCTGTCGTGTCATGTTAGTTCTTGTTTATGTAATCAACCATTAGCAAGAGCATATTCCGAACGCTCCGCTTGGTTCCGTCCTCGGTGTTGTAATAGCGTACGCGGAAACTTTCATACGAAATACTTTCCAGCCGCTTGGTTTGAAAGAATCGCGAAAAGAAACGGATCAAGTCAGATACGTTCTTGTTATTGATGAATTTCGTTTCGATAAACACCCGCAGTAAATAGGCGAGTTGAGAAACAGACATCTCGGTCTTTAATTTGAAGTCTTCGGCCAGTGCCGTGCCCGCAGCATTTTTTTCATTGAGCTTATGCATTTTTTCCAGATAGAAGACTTCCTCGGCAATCCATTCTGCTAATTGCTCCTTTAAGGTGTGTATCGTTTTGTTATAACCTACACCGGGTTTCACCTGAGTCTGGTTTACCATCTTCAGAAAATAGGAAAGTCGTTCAATTCTGCCCGATGATGAATCGACCGTTTCCAACTGAGCCACAACATAGTTGGTATAATAGCGGAAGTATTTAATGGTGTTATAGTTCAGGTAAAGCAATTCTGCGCGAAGGGAATCATCAATATTATTTTCATCCTTCCTGAAGTTGATTATGCGTTGTATCTCCTTTTGGATTTCCTTCATGTAAATAATCTTCCGGTAGGTGATCTGTCCGGTGGGGATGATCTCGATGAATTTCTTCATTGGATATAAGACCAGGTCAACGAGGAGATCGTCAGCCTTTAACCGAGTAAGATGATCCTGAAGCTCTCCATACGTTTTGACAATGTCGCTACCGGCCAATGTGATATAGCTTTCTGGTGCCTTCGTGTCCTGATCAAAGTATTTGGTGAAGTGCCGCTCAATGAAGGTCAGTAGTTCTTCAACTGCCGCGCATGCAAGCCTATGAAGTTCGTGATAGTGTTGATCATCATTTGTGCTATTCATCACCTTTGCCAACTGATCCATTAGACGAATCAATTCCTGCTGATGTAACTGAATGTGCCGCTCCAGGTGACGTTCATCCTCGAAAGCATATATCTCGTGAACAAACTTCTTTTTAATTCTGTCGGTCTCATCACGCAGAATATTTTTGCATGAATCTAATTGATCAGGCGTGATATGAACTCCTTGCTCACGTACAGCGAGTAGTTCGTTGGTAATGACATGCTCCAACTTCTCCAGTTCATATTTTAACGCTGCATTCATGCATGATCGATGACAGTAATGAGCCGTGCACACAGAAGAAATACGGGTGCTCTTGTACCTCTATTACACGAATAGTATCGATCACCCTACCATCAAGGTGCAAATCGTTCTGTCAATAAAGGACATTCAGTTGGCCGTTGTAAGCTGTGGACTGCGAGCAATTCACAAGTGTGAGTTGGTAGGTGTATACGCCTGTAGGAACAATGCTACCCGATCCATTCACCCGAGCGTTCCAGTTTATGTCGCCACCAATAACTCCCAGGTGATTTGCTGTGACGGTGGCACTGGCTGCAAACACCTGAACGTTACTGGCATTCTTGATGGTGAGCGTATAACTGTATGCATTAATCGGGCTATAGTTTTTACCTGAATCGGTGATGATCCAGTTGTCGTTATAGCCATCGCCATTCGGTGTAATAAGATTAGGTATAAACGTATCGAAACTTCCCGTTAACACACGGTACACCGTTAAAGTAGTTGAAGTCATCTGATTTGTGTTCAAGTCTTGTACGGACACGTTCACGTCCGCAGTCTGACTTAACGAAAGACTTACGTTGGCTACTCCGTTTGTTGTAGGCCATGCGATGGCTGGCGTTACAATGGACCACGTGTAGGCGTAATTGCCGGAACCACTGGATACGACTGCCGCGAGTGAACGCGAACATGAATTGGCACCTGTTCCGGTCTGATTGATCGTGACACTTAGCGCTATACTTTGAACGACCGAAACAGATTGAAGCACCAGCAATAGTAAAATTGTTTTCATGAGAAAGGGGGTTATTTTTTTCGAAACAAGGAGAATTGAATTCCGGTCTTTATCCTGTAAAGCGATGAGTTTGCTTGCATCGCATTTTTATTGACTGCACCGATAAAATACAGGTATCCGGGTTCAATAAAGATTCCGCAGCTATTGCCAATCGAATAATGGGCAATAAAGCCAATAGTGCCGCTGTATATGGTGGAACGATTTGCGTTGACGAAATAACTTGTTGATGGATCACCGTTGTTTAGATAGGTGGTGCGTTCACTTTTCTCCACTAAATAAGACGGATAGAAACCAGCAGCAATGCATAGCGAGTATTTTCTTTTGTTGAGTATCCCGTAACCAATTGTCAGGGGTACCTCCAGGTACCGTATTTCTACTTTGGTTTTGTCTGGTATTGGAAAGGGATCATCCGGATCAAGCACGCGATAATGGTAGTTCAAAATAAAATCTTTTGTCGCATACCCAATGCCCAGTGAAACATAAAGCATTGATGAGATAATAACATAACCACCCGTGCTCACGCTGTGATTCCAATCCACTTCGTATTGTTGAAAGGCGATGTCACGATCTATGAAATGAAAGCGGTTATAATCCACCGCATAACTGAAAAATACACCTGCACCATACACGCCAACCCGTGATCTTTTTTTAGCCGTTGAAAATAACGAAGGGACTGGAGAGAGTTCAACTTCCTTGAATTGATTGACAACATGAAGTGCAGTATCGTTGGTTTCTTGAGATTTTGTTTGCGGTGAGGAGTATTCAGATGAGTCAACAGGCTGTGGAGTCGAAGATTCATTCAAGATAACTTCCGCCACTTTCTCAACTGGCGAATGAATAGTTGAATCTCTGTTTGGTGTAAAGGATATACTGCTGGAATCCGAAGCATGTCCTGTTCTTGATACGTCCGTAGGCCGTGCATATTTGAATACAATGGCATTGTCGATGATCTGATAAATGAGCCCTGCTTGCGCGCAGATCATTTGCAGTATTTCATAAATGGATTTGTCCTTTGCCGATAGACTTATGGTAAGGTTTGAGGGCAGGTTATCGATACCAAAAGAAATGATCACTCCGTGCTGGCTTTCCAGGATCTCGAAAAGTTTATCCAGCCGTACATGGTTGACATCAATTGAGATTCTTTTTGTGAGGTCAACTTGTGCATACAATGTCAATGCTCCTGAAAGCGAGAGTGTCAGTAAAAGTATCCGCATAGGTAAATGGTTTTCATGGCACACAACCAGAGCCGAAAACATGGTAGTAGTTTCCGAGCTGTGAAGTGAATTCTATATCCAGACTAAAGGCAAGTGTTTTCAATACATCCTCCAGTCGGGTGTTATCAAATTTTCCAGTAAAGCGACAGCCCAGTATTTTTTTCTCGTTGACCCGGAAGCTTACCTGATATAGTTCTTCCACGAGTTTGAGCACCGTTTCCAGTTCAGTATTCTTAAATTCCAATTTGCGGGTGTACCACGAATTGAAGTTGGGGTCATCATTTACAGATTTTGTTAGTGTCCCTGAATGCGTTGTTAAGGATTTCTCACCAGGGACAAGCGTTGTCTCTTGATTGTTGAATTGCACGTTGACTTTGCCTGAAATAACGGTTACCTGAACCGAAGAATCTGCGTAAGACTTCACTATGAAAGAAGTGCCCACAACCGTCACCGATACTCCGCTTGCCAACACAGTGAATGGTCTTGTTTGTTCTTTCACTTCAAACATGGCCTCACCATGAAGTATTGCCTCTCTTGTGGTCTCACCACTACTAAATGTAAGAGACGAATTCCGGTTCAATAAAACCTTTGAACTATCTGGTAAGACGAGCAAATTATTTCCGGTATTTGAAAAGCTCAAGGAATTCACGGGAGCTTCTTTAAAGTAGAACGTAGCAGCAAATGCACCTGCTATCACCAGCACAGCTACAAACACGAGATTTCTGATTCGACTTGTTCGTTGGTATTGGCTTATCAGCTTGTCCCTGTTGACTGAATCCTGAACGGCACTTTCCAGCTTTTCCATTTCTTCCTGAAAAGTGTGGTCCGTCATTTCTTCTTCTTCGTCATCAGCACTTTCCCATATCTGTTTGAGTTCATCAAATATCTGCTGGTTCTCAGGAGAGGCGGCAAGCCATGTCTCCAGACGCTTCTCGTCTTCTGGTGAAATTTCACCTGTCAGGTATTTATGGATAAGGATATTGTAATCCATGTTTGGCATAAGTGCTTATTTACCTCTATCACACATAGTCACTGTGATACCC
Source organism: Bacteroidota bacterium (assembly GCA_049324055.1). GTDB lineage: Bacteria > Bacteroidota > Bacteroidia > Cytophagales > Cyclobacteriaceae > ELB16-189. The sequence goes on from JBMOLS010000043.1 coordinate 15,733, forward strand.
TACCATCTGGGTGGGATTTGTTCAAAAAATTATTCAATTAGTCCGATTATCAGCATTTTGATATAGACTCCTAAATACTGCCGCAGCAGACTCAGTGCTTTGCTCATATTTTTCTCGACTGCTTTTTCAGTAACATGAAAGTGATCCGCTATTTCCTTGTAGATCATCCCTTGCTTGCGGCTCATCAGAAATGTTTTTCGGGCATGCATCGGCAGTCGGGCTAAGGCTTGCTTGATCTTGTCTTCCAGTTCACGCACTTCCAAATCAGTATCTGCGGGCGGGGCCACTCGTCCGTGTCCGGAACGATTTACGATTTCACCCATAAGTCGGTGGCGTGTCCTTCTGTCGCGGTCGTAATTGATAGCCTTATTGTGTGCAGCCCGGAAGAGATACTTACGGAGAGGCAGCACTAAGTTTAAAGAGTGTCGCTTGATCCAGATCGCTGTAAACAACTCTTGAACAATATCTTTGGCTGCATCGTGATCAGGAATGAAGTCCTTGACATAGTCATAGACAGCTTTGTTGTGACACTTATAGAGCAGTGAGCACGCAGCTGTATCGTCTGCTGCGAGCAGGTTTAGGATTAGGTCATCGGTATCGTTATGCTCATCAATCATTCATGTCGCCAACAGTCTTTAGTGAATTGATATTGAGAACGGCTTCTTAAAATAATAATTTAGCCGCTTAAAAACTGATAAATGTCAGTAGCCGGTTGGTGTCCTTTGCCTAAACCTCTGTAGAGTGTGAACAAACGATTGCTACCGGTTGAATTTTATTGTGCTAAGTCATGTATGTGACACGCAGATAGCCTGAAACCCTACCACATAAGCAATAAAAAAGCTTTTGCCTCTCCCACGAAGGATGAAGTAGGGAGCAAGTCAAAGGAAAATTTCCGGTTTAGGTTATAAACGTAAGCTTATAATCTAGCCACGATGATTACCAGCAAGGGGCTGTTTTACGCTCGTATATAAGCAAGGTTTTCAAACCGTCCAACTGTCGTGATGTATACCGACCGAAACTTATCAGACCTTAAAATCCAAAAATCCGATCAAATTTTGCAGAATCTGGTTCGATACTGGTAGCCTCCAGTCTACTGAAGGCGGCAAATCATCAACTATGTTGGTTTGCCGCTCTTTTTTTTGTGTGTAATCGCTTAAAGTTCAGCAATTAGCTCGGTCGCTTTGTTGGCGTTAGGGGTTCGAAAAGTGTTCTTTTCTTTATCATACAGAATCTCTTCAGGGAACAGGATATTCTGAACCAGTTGCCGCGAGCATGGCATCAGCCAGGCTACGTTCTATCAATGGAAGAGTAAGTATTCGGGTATGAACGTTAACCAGCTTAAGAGGGTTAAAGAGCTGGAAGCTGAATTGGCTCCATACAAGAAGATCGTGGCTGAGCAGACGCTTCATATCGATTACGTGCCCAACAGTACATGGATAATCATAAACGCATTTACCGCATCTATACCGATATATCGCGCGCTTTAACCGAACATTCCGGGATGAAGTATTATAATGTGTTTGTTTTTGAAAACCTCAAATCAGGCAAGGCTATACACCAGAGCGTGGATGTGGGTCTATAACAATGAACGGCCGCACAGTTCGCTCGGATACCTACCAACAGGATAGCAATTACAACTGGAAATTTATACTTTCGAATGTGACTAACTAAGGGGAGCTTTCACTGTATCTGCCACTCGGCATACGCACCCTGAAAAGGAAATAGAAGAATCTGGTTTCTGCGCTTTACTCGTTTGCTGACCCGGTATGCTGACCGTCTCACCTGCACACACGGGTGCTGGCTTGGTCTATAGCCCGTTACAAACAAAGGGAAAATATCCCTCCGACCGGGAAGGGCAAATCGGGTTTCGCGTGGCTGTCAGCAGTTTTCGGCATATGTATAAAAAGAGAATTTTGTTTAGTGGGCAGCAGCTATGTGATAAAAGTCACAGAAAATATCTGGCACCTCAAGTAGGTTAGCAGAAAAATTTACGTGCCCGTGGGGTTGGGGGTTTTAAATAAGACTGCGGCATGATATTCCGCTCCTCAGCGGAGACAGGATGTGGGAAAATCGATAAGATGTTGGATTTCATGAGCACGTGTAACACCCGGCTACATGATGACCTTTGAACAAAAAAATGAACGAATGAAAAATCACTACCAAATTATTATTGTCGGTGGCGGCAATGCCGGAATTTCTGTGGCAGCCCAACTTCTGCGAAAAGCCCACCTTGATGTTGCCATAGTTGACCCGGCAACGAAGCACTACTATCAGCCAGCCTGGACGTTGGTAGGCGGAGGCGCCTATGATATCAATAAGACCGTACGGCCCCAGGCAGAAGTGATTCCTAAAGGTGCCGTGTGGATTCAGAAAAAAGTTATTGCCTTCAGTCCCGACCAGAATACATTAACATTAGAGGGAGGCGATTCGCTGACCTACGACTTTATGGTTGCTGCACCTGGCATACAGTTGAACTGGAGTGCCGTGAAAGGACTTTCCGAAGCCCTGGGTAAGGATGGCGTTTGCTCTAATTATAGTTTTCAGCACGCCCCCTATACATGGGAAACCCTCCGAAAGTTTAAAGGTGGAAACGCCATCTTTGTAAATCCGCACACTCCGGTAAAATGCGGTGGGGCACCTCACAAAATAATGTACATGGCTGCAGACTACTTTAAAAAGAAGGGTGAGCTGCCAAAAGCAAATATTCAATACTGGAGTGGAGGCGCAAAACTTTTTGCTGTTGAGAAATATGAAAAGACACTTTTGCAGGTTTGCAGGAAGGGGAACATAACGCTCAACTTTCTTCAACGCCTGGAAGAAATTGACAGCAAGAATAAAAGAGCCAGGTTTGTGGGCTTCGGAGAAAAAAATAAAGACGTAGAGACATGGGTTAACTACAACATGATTCACGTTACCCCGCCTCAAAGCGCACCGGACTTTATCAGGCAAAGCCCACTAGCCAATGAAGCAGGTTGGGTAGACGTGCACAAAAATACCCTGCAACACACCAAATACTCCAACGTTTTCGGTTTGGGAGATGCCTCAAGTTTACCAACTTCTAAGACCGGAGCGGCTATTCGAAAACAGGCACCCGTGGTAGTAGCAAACCTTCTGGCCGCCATAAAAAAGAAAACGCTGGAAGCATCGTATAATGGCTACACATCGTGTCCATTGGTAACAGGTTACGGAAAGTTAGTCTTAGCAGAGTTCGACTACAACAATACGCCACAAGAAACATTTCCGTTCGACCAAAGCAAAGAACGGTGGAGCATGTATCAATTAAAAAAACAAGTGTTACCCTGGCTGTATTGGAATAAAATTCTGAAAGGCACTGCCTGACGAACAAAACAACATTAGCGCTGAAATTTCGGCTTTGAACGAAACGGGCTGCTGACAAGCGAGTACAATAAGGTACTAGGCAGATTACTCGCATCAAAGCTATCCATTGCCAACAATATGCAAGTATTGGCCATTGCACCCAAAATTTGTTAAAAGGCCTGAATCACACCTTAGCCTTTTCTATTTACGATAAACAGCAGTTAACAGATAGGATGTTTTATTACGTGTAAATTCAACTTAAAAAAAGAAGTATGGACAAGTTATCAGACAAATTAATTACCAAGGATCATCCCGACTACGAAACAATTGGGCAATATATTCACAGCAAAGAGAGCGTAGTGGGTATTGATGCACGCCACACCCATATTGTAATTATAAAAAAATTGATTGATCTTGAGCGAAAACTGGATGAGCTCATCAAATCGAGCAAAAACCAGAACGACTCAAAAGCCACCCCAGGTACATGACAAGAAACTTGCACACCACAGTTGACTTATCAAGTGCGCGATTTAAACATCTAAATTGGAAATTCAGGATCAGAAGTTTTTTAGACGGCAAGGAAACGCTCACGCTCCAGCAAGCCGTTTCGCACACCGAGTGCGATTTAGGCAGGTGGTATTACGCGGAGGGCAAGGCCAAATACGGCCATCTGCCTGTCATGCAAAAGTTTGAAGAAGAGCACATCAAACTTCATGCAACCATAAAACGCGTGGTAGAGCTGAAGAATAATAACCAAACACTGGAGGCCGAAACGTTATACAAGGAAATTTCACTCTTAAGTGATGCAATCATTCAACTTCTGGATGAAGCTGAGAAAAAAATAAACCGCCATTAAGCGCAGAACGACTTTGGCCCACGCCCACTCAATCGGGAGTCGGAAAAAAAATTGTAGTGAGATGACGTATGCGCCTCTTCACCAAAGGGCAGCGTAGTGCCTAAAGCAACTCTTTAGAATGTGAAGACCACCCCGTAGGGCTCCGGATATGGGTGCACCCTTCTACCGTCTATCGGGGTTTCGGATGTATGTCTTTGTGACCTAAGTTACGGAATGACAAAAGTCATGGGCATAGCTTTGCCCCTTAATTAGGTAAACCCACACTATTAACTTAACTATGATAGAGACGATACAACAACCGTGGCCCTGGTATTTGGCCGGAATACTTATTGGTTTAACGGTTCCTGCGCTGTTGCTGCTGGGAAACAAACATTTCGGAATATCCTCATCACTCAGACATATTTGCGCAGCCTGTGTGCCGGCAAAGATTCCGTTCTTTCAATACGATTGGAAGAAAGAAACATGGAACCTCTTTTTTGTGGGTGGTGTGTTGGTGGGCGGCCTTGTGGCAACGCAATTTTTGAGTAACCCAAACCCAATTGTAGTGGCTGAAAAAACGATTAAAGAATTGCAGGCGCTGAACATCACCACAGACAACGAACTGATGCCCGCCTCTATATTCGCTTTCGAAACACTCTTTAGTTTAAAAGGACTGGTATTTTTTGTAGTAGGTGGTTTTTTGGTGGGCTTCGGCACCCGCTATGCCGGGGGATGCACCTCTGGCCACGCCATCATGGGGCTATCAACCCTACAATGGCCTTCGCTGGTGGCAACCTGCTGTTTCATGGCAGGCGGTTTTACAATGGTTCATATTATTTTCCCCTGGTTGTTAAGCATTATCTAAAAAAACACAGAACTAGTATGCAAACATCGAATCCAGAAATACAAACAGCCCCGGTCGGGGTCGAGCATCCGGTAGAATGTGAGGCGCCCAACGATCAGGTAGCTAAAGAGTCAATTTTTACGTCAAACATAAAATATGCACTTGTTGGTATTGTGTTTGGTATTGTGTTTGTAAAGGCCGAGATTATTTCGTGGTACCGCATACAAGAAATGTTTCGGCTGCACTCTTTCCATATGTACGGAGTCATTGGCACAGCGGTAGTTGTTGGTATGCTCTCCGTGTGGGCAATAAAAAAATTCAAGATAAAAACCATGCAAAATGAAGCTGTCGTATTTCATGATAAGCAGTTTCATTGGGGCAACGTAATTGGCGCAAGCATGTTTGGGTTAGGCTGGGCCATTACAGGCGCATGCCCGGGGCCGCTGTTCGCGCAAATTGGCAGTGGCTTTCTGGTAGTAGTGGTAACGCTCTTAAGTGCTATTGCCGGCACATGGGTGTATGGACTACTTCGCGACAAGCTACCGCACTAACAAAACAACTCCTTACTACCGGGGTAGTGATATAATGATCTTTAAGTATGGACGAAAATTCTGTTGACCAGTCATTTGTTAGAGTAATAAAAGCCTTCGTTGCGTTGGTGCTGTTGCTGCTGGTAATGGTAACGGGCATGCTGGGCACACTGATGATCGGGCCGGGTAAAGTGATTGCGTGGTTAAAATCTGCCCAAGAAAACCAAGCGCCTGCCAAGGCTGTTGCTGGCGTATGGATGGCACCTGTAGAGGCAGCCATACCTCATGATGAACGTGGCGAAGAAATTAAGTATGGGCGAGAACTGATAGCACACACAGCCGAATACCTGGGCCCTAATGGCACCGTGAGGGCCATTAGCAATGGCATGAATTGTCAAAACTGCCATTTAGATGCAGGGACAAAACCCTTTGGCAATAACTATAGTGCAGTAGCCTCTACCTACCCCAAATTCCGGGCACGCTCGGGCACAGAGGAAACCATTGAGAAACGTGTAAACGACTGCTTTGAAAGGAGCCTAAACGGCCAGGCCCTCGAGGTAGATTCGCGCGAAATGAAAGCAATTGTAGCATACATTAATTGGCTGGGTAAGGGGGTGCCCCGGGGAGAAACCCCCACAGGCGCTGGCCTGGTAGAACTCGCATTCTTAGATATCGCGGCCGACCCGCTGAAAGGCAGAATTCTTTACGATGAGAAGTGTGTAGTGTGCCATGGCAAAAATGGCGAAGGTGTAAAGAACCCGGAGGCGAAATCGTGGACGTACCCTCCGCTATGGGGCGAAAAGAGTTATAACGATGGTGCCGGGTTGTACCGTCTATCGCGCTTTGCTGGTTATATAAAAGCAAACATGCCTTTGGGCGCAACGTTTGAAGAGCCGCAGCTAACCGATGAAGAAGCGTGGCACATTGCTGCATATGTAAACTCGATGCCACGCCCCAAAAAAGATATTACCGAAGACTGGCCCGATATTACGAAGAAACCCATAGACCACCCCTTTGGGCCCTTTGCAGATGGCTTCAGCGATCTGCAACATAAATTCGGCCCCTTTAAACCCATCGTTGAAAAAAGAAAGGCACTAAGCGAGCAATGAACAAGTTGAAGAGATATCTACTACCCGGGTTTTTCATAATAACAATTGCGGGCAGGGCCATCGCACAACACCAGGACCCCAGCTGGTCAGTACGGAGGGCCACCATCAACAAGCAATGCATTCAAGGAGACAGTCTTTGTAACGTGCTACATAAGATGGGCACCTTTGAAGGTCACCTGAGGTCGTTCTTGATGAGCACCGTTAATCATGCCGCGTACCCGGACTATTATGCCCTGGCAACCGGGGGCGGCCTGGCTTACTTCTCTCCCGTCATCAAAAACTTTCAGGTGGGTATGTCTGGATTTATCATCTACAATCTGACATCCTCCCACCTGGGGCCCACGCCCCCCTACGCCAGCAGGTATGAACTGGGTTTATTCGACATTAACAATCCCGATAACCATGATGACTTAGATCGCCTGGAAGACCTCTACCTCAGGTACTATTTGTCGCAACAGCATCATTCCTATTTTCAGGTTGGAAAATTTCATCTGAAAACCCCGCTCATCAATCTGCAAGATGGCCGTATGCGGCCTAATCTTCAGCAGGGCGTATGGGGCGAGTTTAATCAATTTGAAAGCTTAAAATTGAAAGGAGGCTGGTTGTGGAGAACTTCACCCCGAAGTACGATTCATTGGTTCGACATTGGCGAGTCGCTGGGCGTATATCCCGAAGGCAGAGCCACCAACGGCTTAAAGGCATCGTATGCCGGCAATGTAAAGTCGGCTGGCATTGCCATTGCCAACGCTACGCTGCTACCTGTAAAGGGGTTGGAGGTTCAGGCCTGGAACTACTGGGTGGCTAATGTAATGAACACCTCTTTTTTCAACACCGAATACAAAGCTAAACATGGTAAAAAGCAATGGTTTCTGGGTATTCAGTACTTGGCCCAGAACTCGTTGTATTCGGACACATTGGCACTTGAAAAACAATATACCCCTGCCGGTGAAAAAGCACACGTAATAAGCGCCCGGGTAGGCGCAACCAACATAGGCAATGCCAACAGCTGGAGTTTGAGCTACACACGGATTACCGCCCATGGGCGCTTTTTGTTTCCGCGCGAATGGGGCGTAGAACCCCTCTATACATTTATGTTTCGCGAGCGCGTAGAAGGAGCGGGCGATGTACATGCCATAATGATGCAGAATCAACGACCGATGGGTAAGGAGAAAAAACTATCACTGCAAACCCAGGGAGGTGTGTATTGGATGCCCGCAGTGTCAAACCCGGTTTTAAACAAATACACCATGCCGAGTTTTTACCACATTAATGTAAGGGCACGATACAAGTTTACAGGCTTTATGCATGGCTTGCATGCCGACATTATGTACTCGTACAAGGGGAATCTGAACAGGCGCCTTGAAGTTACGCCCGCCCACTACCACAATAAAGTTAACACGCACTTGCTGTCTGTAGTGCTCGACTACTATTTTTAACTCAATACATGCCAACTTAACCAACAGTTAATACTGGAAATATTTTTAGTGGAGCCTCAAGGGGTTTTACCCACCTGCTTGAATAGCTTCCGCGTTTGAATGCTGAATCGGCTCTTGAAAAAGAAATACTTAAACATAAAGCCCATTTGTGAGTTAAGTCACAAAACAATTCAATGCGTCATTCTAACTTCGACTTTATTCATTCAAAAAGTATATGATTTCAAAAGGAGATCGTCTTTATAGCATTCTGCATCACAAATGCCCGCAGTGCCATGAGGGAAATTTGTTTGAGGATAAGGCCTACAGTAAAAACTTTATGAAGATGCCTGAAAAATGTTCACACTGTGGTCTGCACTATGAACAGGAGCCCTCCTTCTTTTCTGGGGCCATGTACGTAAGTTATGCCCTGCAGGTGGCACTTTTCACAACTGTGTACGTGGCCTTAAGGGTTTTGTTCAATCCTTCAATGGAGGTATATATTTTCACCACCATTGCTGCCGCAATTTTTCTGTTTCCTGTAACGCTACGGCTATCCCGTGCCATCTATATTAACTTCTTTTTTAGCTATAAGAAGGGTTCTATTTAGAGTCATGTCTGTGAATAGTATTGATGAAATCCGGCATATAAAGGCCAAAGTGCTCGAAAAGCAACATCGGCCAATACCACTTTGATGTGGCTTCTTATACTGGCCAATGGTTGGTGTTGACGTCATTTCTCAAATTGCTGACTGCTGGGCAAGTAGTAACCGCTCCATGGTCAGCGTATTTCGCACCTCTAATAAACGTTGAAAGTGTTTTCATGATGCCTTCACAGTTACTATATTTCTTACAAACTTGCACGGAGTGAGCGTTGAGATTCTTTCGCGAATACAATTCGCATTTACGGTGTCATTTCACTACATCTACCCCCCGCTGAGTATAGGCCTGGGGCTAGTGATGGTAATTATGGAGTGGAGGTATTTGGCCACCCGACAACCAGCAATAGCAGCTAGCATAAAAAAGCCATCGCTCCATTCGTGGTTCACAAAATAAATGCAGGCCCCAGCGAGCAAGAGTATAACCATTGGCTCAGTGGCGATGTCTTTAATCATGTCAATCCTGGGTTGACCAGATTTTTTTAACTCATTGCGGCCATAGCGAGTGCGCGCGGTCTGCACTTCATGGGCCGTCAAGCCACTTATTCCAAACGTATTATGCACTTTCATCACAAATGGAAGATACCCAGGTTAACGCAGAATAAAAAGCAGTGAACGCCCTTGCTCGTCAACGGGAGGCGTCTCAAACAGCCTGCTGCCACCCCCGCATCAGGCAAAACACAAATAATCATCATGCCAAAAAAAAATGTAGTAATGCCAGCGCATAAATCAACCAGTACCAGTTCAGTGCCCACAAAGCCAGCAAATAAAAGCCGGCACCGGCCGCACACAATAAACTACCTGCATACAATTTCATCAACCATATGATCTGACTCATAACCCGCCTGCCACAGACCCGCTACTTTTAATCCAAACTTAAATGAGTGAACATGGAAACATATACCGACCCGATTGTGCAGAAAACCATTGGCGAAATTGTGACCAGCGACTGGCGCCAGGCCGAAGTATTTAAGAAGTACGGCATTGACTTTTGCTGTGGAGGGAAGAGAACGGTGGCAGAGGCTTGCGAACAAAAAGACCTGGATGTGCAACAGGTGGAGCATGACCTGCTGCAGGTGAAAGAGAACCTGAGCGCCAGCGGCCTCCATTTCATTCATTGGAATCTGGATTTTCTGACTGACTATATTGTGAACAACCACCATGCTTATGTGCGGGAGGCCATTCCCTTCCTGACACAGCTAAGTACCAAAGTGGCGCTGATGCATGGCGACAGGCATCCTGAGCTAAATGAAATTGACCAACATATTGCTGCTGTAACGGAAGAACTGACAACACACATGCGCAAGGAAGAAATGGTGCTCTTTCCTTACATTCGCCAAATGGCGCTGGCGCAACAAAGCAACGTACCCTTTCTACCACCCGCTTTCGGCACCATTGCCAACCCCATTGCAATGATGGAGTCTGAACATACTTCTGCCGGTCATTCCATGTACAACATTCAAAAGCTGAGCTGTCAGTTCACAACTCCTGCAGATGCCTGCACTTCTTACAAAGTGCTGTTTGCCAAATTGCAAGAATTTCAGCAAGACCTGTTTCAACACATACACCTTGAGAACAACATTCTCTTTCCTCAGGCGCTAAAACTGGAAGCACAATTGTTTTCCAAAAGATGAGATAACAACTCGTGGTAAGTCTGCAAATTTTCACCTTCGTTTGAAAAGGTGCGCAAAGCAGCCTCTATTGCTTCACAAATTCAACCCTTCTGTTGTTTGCTTTTCCTTCGGCCGTGTCATTATTATCTACTGGTCTTGCCTCACCCTCGCCATGTGTTACCAGTCTTGACGAATTAATTCCAAAGTTGTTTATTAAAAATGCTTTCACCTCTTCCGCACGCTTTTTAGATAACAAAAGATTGTCGGCATCATTGCCGTCACTATCAGTATGGCCAATTATCATCACTGTTCCCTGTATAGACTGTAAGGCGCTTGCCACCTGATTTAACGCGGGCCAGGATTCGGGTTTGATAACCGCAGAATTGGTATTGAAATAGATGGCATTGGTAACAAACCTGTTTTCCTTGTCAAATTTTGCCACCACAGATTCAAGTTCTGCGACCCTGAAATTCGTAACATACAATCCATCTCCCCACATATTTGTAGCTAAAATAAGCGTATAATCTGCTTTTGCAGGTAAACCATTTGGTAGGTCAAGAAATTTTTTTTCGTCCACATAAACTCTTATGTGAGTACCCGCTCTGGCAATAGAGATTCGATGGATTTTGCCCCTTCGCCATCCGTTTTTAATATCCCTTCTATCCAAAAGCCTTTCACCATCATAACTTTCTTTCATAGCCTGGCAATAAAGAAGTTCGTTGGATGGGTGAATATCTATTTGTATTTGCGGATTTTCATCAAAAGCCGTACTATAATCATCTTTGACTACACTATTTTCAACGATCGAAAGTATCAGGCCACTTTCCATCTCACTCATTTTCTCAGCATCAGCCCACATATCAAATTCAATAGTAAACTTTTCAGGCAGAACGTTTACGCTACTTGGATAAAAAATGCCTCGCCTCGGTGTTTTTAGCCAACTACTTTGCCCGTTAGTAACTTTTTTTACCCCGGGCGACTCCACTTCATCAGATGGGTCAAACTCGATTATCTTCCACTTGGTAAGCCCCCCGGCAAAGTCGTCATAAAAAATCGTTTTAGAGCCGGCAACAAAATCAAAATTCCGGTAAGACTTGTTTTCGACACTATTGATGTCGTCTTCCTGGCCAAAGATGCACAGGGTATGTAAAACGAAACCGATTAACAGAAATGTAACTTTCAAGTTTTTCATTTTTAGAGTTTAAGATATTCTATAGTTTGCCTAACTACTGACGTTACCCTTTGCTGTGATATTTTTTTAAACCAAGCCTGCCCACCCGAGACAAAAGGTGTTGGCGAAAATAAAACTTTTTAACTAAATATCATCCCGGCCGTTGTTCTCGCGAACTTAGGTTGCAGAGTCCGAGAATTTCATGACCATCTAATTTCCGAATCTCTCTTGCAAAGCGCAATAGAGTGAGAAAGGAAGCACAAAGCTGCTACTTTGGTGGTATCGTCTTCTCTATGAGTCTACCTGCTACCATCCGCGGTTTAGGTTGCTCAGGCGTGTGTCGCAATTAAATATTCATCCTCGAAGGGGTATCCATATCTCTTTCTTCCGAAGCAGGGTCGTTGTATTTGTATGGGCCTCCCAGTATTTCGAAGTGTGGGCGGTGGTCGAGGGTGTGGCCCGAGGCAGGAAACCAGGTGCCGAAGATGTAGTATTGATACACGGCCGGGTCGCCCCCCGGGCCCTGGTAGTGAAACACGGCATAGGCCCCGGCAGGCAGTACGAAGGGTTTCATGCCCGCGGGCAACGCCTCCACGCGCGCCACCTCCACCAACGCCCACTTTTCGAAAGGAGTGGCAGGGTTAAAGGCAGCAAAATAGTCGGGTGGATACACCTGCAACGACACAACGTTGCCGTTTATACGCTGTGCCACCTCGCCCCTGCGGGGCATGAAGGTGCGCCATAGCTCAGCAATGCGGTTGTTCGCCAGACTCATGGTAAGTTGCATGCCACCAGGGTCTTTTCGGCTATGCGTTCGATGCGGGGTTGGAGGTTCATGGTGAGAATTAAGATATGAGATTTGAGATTTGAGATTTGAGACGTTAGACCGGAGATTAAAAATGCTTTCAAACTTAACGGTCGGTAAGGCGGTACACCAACTTCAGGCCCGACCACACTTCGTCTACCGCGCACACCTTTACGTCTACCAGCCCGTTTTTCAATCCAAAGTCGCGGATCACGTTTTCATCGAGGTCGGTGGGTACTTTCGAGGCTTTCTTGGGCCACGACACCCACAGCATACCATCTTTCTTCAGGCGCTTCTTCAGCACCGTAAATTGCTTCTCAAAGTCTTTGCGGGTTTGGGTGAAGAGGTGGATGAAGTCTGCCTCTCCCCTGGCGGCCCGTTGCACCTCTTCCGGCAACGGACTGAGCCAATCCCAGTAGGCAGCGGGTTCGTTGCGTACCACACAACGGTGGCCGGGCTTGATGCCCAGCTTCTTTAGCAAAGGTGTGGTCGAATATCCGGCCATGGTTCAATTCTTCGAAAGGTCAGCAATTTTACGGTATCTCCATCCATCGGCAAAAGCAGGATACCCATTGGAGCAAACGGTTTTTGGTCAACGCATCAGAACCACCAAGTGGGTGTTATGTTCAACACTTTCGCTCAGGGCCGCGGGGCCTGTTGCCTGCAGGCAGGCGTGGTGACAAACCAGGCAGCGGCTGGCCTTGCATTGCTGAGCGCGAACGATGGCGAGCAAACTCAACGGGCACTCAACAAAGAAGGCCACCCGTTGGGCAGCCCCCTTGTGTTAGATTGGTTGGTGCATGATTAGTTTTTGCTCATCTTTTCCATTTCCTTATCGAACGTCTCTTTGAACTTCTCGTAGTCGTAGTCGATCTTCAAACGATCGTCTTTCGACAGGCGCTCGTTGTACTTGCTCACCAGTTCATCGGCCGACAGTTCAATGGCGATGTAGGTTTTGTAGGCGCCCTGTTCGGTCTTCATCAGCTTCTCGCAGATGGTGCGTATCCCCGAAAGGGTTTGGTCTACCACCTCGCGGTTCAGGCTCTCGAAGCGCTCTTCCACTTCTTCTTTGTTGTTCATTTCGCGTGAGTTCACGTAGTTGTCGGTAACGGTCTTCACGGTAGTTTGAATGGCCTGCGCCAGTTCGTTGCGCGCGTTGGTAAGGGCCTTCTTCTTCGAAGTTACCTGATCCTGGCTTTCGCCTATGGAGTTGGCACGGAAGAACTTATTGGTAGTAAAGAAGTCGGGGCCTGAGCAGGGCACATTTACTTCGGTCTCTCCTTTGGGTAGTTTCTCTTTGCTCTTACAACCTTCGATCAGAACGGCCGCAGTTGCAATCACGATCAGCGATAGGTGGGTTAACTTTTTCATATTCAATTTTTGAGATTTGGTTATGCAATTTACAGGAATGCAATTAATAGGCCACATTTTGGGCAGGCTCATTTATAAGGTATTTCTGCCATTTTAAGGTCTTTTACTGAAGAATGGCGTTCAGCAGTTCGGGTAGCTTCTCTTTTTCCAGCACCTCCAGCGACTTATTGTAGGCCTCCTGGCTGCTGCGGTCGTAGTCGAGGCTGTAGCCCTTGATGCGGTCGAGGGTGGTGGTGTATATCTCTTTGCCATCCTGGGCGGTGGCCACTTTAATCACTGCGGTAACGTAGGTAATGTAAATGCTGCCCGATACGGCTCCCTTCTCAGAATCGGCCGACACGTCCATCAGCAACTCAGCCTTACTGCGGTCGTCAGTAAATTCGAAGCCCGCATTGGCCAGGTAGTTCTTCACGCGGTTGGAAATTTGCCGGTTGGCTTTGTCCACCCCCAGGGTTTTCTCCATGCTGGTAAGGTACACGATGGGGCGCTGCACCTTCATTAAGATGTCTGCCTTGGGCACGGTTAGTTTTTGTGCCACCAGTTGGTCGATGGCCGAGGCGTTTTGCCCGGCAAAGGCAAGCAGGTTTACACGCACCCCCACACTTTGCTCTAAATCGCGCGAGCTGATTTTGGTGAGCAGTATCTGCGTTTGGCCCGTGCCATCGGTTTTATATTCAGGAAACACATCGCCCGCACCCTTGTCGAACGCGGCCCTCAGCGGGAGGTCTGCAATGGTTTTGCCATTGTCTTTGTAGGTAGCCCGTACTACCACAGTTTGTGCACTCTGCGCCACCCGCCTGTTCAGGTTTATGGCCGAGGGCGTGGCCACCAGTTGCATGCGGTCGAGTAGCTGTTGCATGCTGGCGTAGATTTCGTTTGTGAGCAGAATCTCTTTGTCCTCGTACACAATGCGGATGGGCTCGGCCAGGTATTTTTCGATGGCGTGGAACCCCTGGAAGTAGAAGCTCAGCGCCTGCACCCCTTCGCCCGCACGCTCCGACTGCTTGGCTTTGGTGAAGAAGTCGAGGGCCAGGGTAACGGCATCGCGCTTCTGTTGCTCTTTGATTTCGCGGTAGCGCTGCTTGGAGAGGCGGTAGTACACCCAATAGTTGCGGTCGTCTTCCCACGCGTCTACCTGCTCGAACTCCTGAATCTCGTCTACCACGGTGGTTTGGATGATCTGCTCGTACTTTTCGGAAAACTCTTTGTTGACGTCCATCTGCGTGAGCACCGAAGTGGACGATACGTTTACCTTTATCTCCGACACAAGGTCATCGAGGGCGCTTTTCTTGGCGGCCTGCAGGTAGTTGTTGGTGCCGTTTTTGGTGCTGTGGCCGATGCCCACGTAGTAAGATTCCTGGTAGGGCTTGGCCGACAACCACGAGGGCCGGGGGTTTTGCAGCTCGGTTTGCAGGGTTGATGGAACTTGGGGGCTGCACGCGGCAAACAGAACAACGAGTATAAAGATGCGTTTCACAGAATAAATATAGAGGGTATTGCGTTACGTCAATGCCAGTTTCATGCCAATTGAATGAAAAAACGGCATTTCAACCTGCCGTCTCGAACGGCAGTAAGGCCAATTTTGTTTAGATTTAGGATGAAAATTACCTTGAAGATGAAGAAGTGGATAGCAGCAGCACTGATGGCCACCGTGTGGATGGCCTGCCAGGAACAAGAGGCGGTGAGTGAATTTACCGGCAATGAAACTACCTACGCATTAACCGCGGGCTCGGCCTATGCGGTAAGCGGCACGCTTACGCTGAAGGAACGCAAAGACGGATTTACTTCGGTGGTGATTGAACTGACCGGCACGGATGGTTTGGCCAAACATCCGGTGCACCTGCACCGGGGTACCATTGCCACACCCGGTGCGGAGGTGGCTGCCCTACTGGCACCGGTAGATGCCAGCACAGGCAAGAGCGAAACGTTGCTTACCCAACTGGCCGATGAAACGCCTGTGCGTTATGCAGATCTGGGCGAGCTGGAGGCCTGCATCAAGATACACCTGTCGGATGTGGGCGAAGGCCGCGATGTGATTCTGGCCGGGGGCAACATTGGTGCCTCGTTCACCAAAACGTTGGCCAACGGCAGGCAGCAGGCCATGGAGGTGTGTAAGAGCGAGTAGCCGCTGTTCGACATTTGTAATGTCTAACCACAGATGATTTGGATTTGTAATCCGCCCCGCCTATTCATTTTCGTCATTGCGAGGAGCGAAACTGCGAAGCAGGTTCCGTGACGAAGCAATCTCCTGATGATTGGCTGTTCCAAATAACTATTACCCTGGCGAGAGGTAGTTTGAGATTGCTTCGTCAACCCGCTGCGCGTGTTTCCTCGCAATGACGGGAACCTTTAAGTCATTTCGGGTAACGAAACCTGATTACTGGTGATTACTGTTCGACATTTGTAATGTCTAACCACAGATGATTTGGATTTGTAATCCGCCCCGCCTATTCATTTTCGTCATTGCGAGGAGCGAAACTGCGAAGCAGGTTCCGTGACGAAGCAATCTCCTGATGATTGGCTGTTCCAAATAACTATTACCCTGGCGAGAGGTAGTTTGAGATTGCTTCGTCAACCCGCTGCGCGTGTTTCCTCGCAATGACGGGAACCTTTAAGTCATTTCGGGTAACGAAACCTGATTACTGGTGATTACTGTTCGATATTTGCCATGTCGAACGAAAGATGATTTGGATTTGTAATCCGCGTAAGCGAAATCCGAATTCCCCCTTATAATAAAAAACCCGGATGTGCTCCGGGTTTTTTTGTTGACTATATCAACGCGATTGATTAATAACGATAGTAGTCGGGCTTGAAAGGACCTTGCACCGTTACACCAATGTACTTGGCTTGCTCAGGTGTAAGGGTTTCCAACTCCACGCCTATTTTTTTGAGGTGCAAACGAGCTACCTTCTCATCTAAGTGCTTAGGCAACATGTACACCTTGTTCTCGTATTTGCCGCTGTTAGTCCACAGCTCTATCTGTGCCAATGTCTGGTTGGTAAAAGAGTTTGACATCACAAACGAAGGGTGGCCGGTGGCACAACCCAGGTTTACCAGGCGGCCTTCTGCCAACAGAATTACCTGGCGGCCGTTTTTCAGCGTATACAGGTCTACCTGCGGTTTGATCTCATCCTTCGAGGCCGCGTTTTTGTTCAACCACGCAACATCAATTTCATTATCGAAGTGGCCGATGTTGCAAACAATGGCTTTGTCTTTCATCATTTCGAAGTGGCGGCCGAGCACAATACCAAAGTTACCGGTAGCCGTAACTACGATATCTGCTTCTTTCACGGCATCGTCCATCTTCTTTACGGCAAAGCCGTCCATAGCGGCCTGCAGTGCGCAGATAGGGTCAATCTCGGTAACAATAACACGGGCACCGGCACCGCGCAGTGAGGCGGCAGAACCTTTACCCACATCGCCATAGCCAGCCACCACCGCCACTTTACCGGCCATCATCACATCGGTAGCTCTGCGGATGGCATCTACCAACGACTCCTTACATCCATACTTATTGTCGAACTTCGACTTGGTAACCGAATCGTTAATGTTGATAGCAGGCAAAGGCAACTTGCCGTTGTGCATGCGCTCAATCAGGCGGTGTACACCGGTCGTTGTTTCTTCCGAAATACCTTTGATGCCCGCCACCAATTCGGGGTTGCGGTCCAGCACCATGTTGGTCAGGTCACCACCGTCATCCAAAATCATATTCAATGGCTTTCCATCTTTAAAGGCATATAACGTCTGCTCAATGCACCAGTCAAACTCTTGCTCGTTCATACCCTTCCACGCAAACACCGGAATGCCCGCAGCGGCAATAGCAGCCGCAGCGTGATCTTGTGTGGAGAAAATGTTACATGAAGACCACGACACCTCCGCGCCCAGTTCTACCAGCGTTTCAATTAACACTGCGGTCTGGATTGTCATGTGCAGGCAGCCCGCAATGCGCGCACCTTTCAGCGGCTTTTGTGGGCCAAATTCCTCGCGGATGGCCATCAGGCCGGGCATTTCTGCTTCCGCCAGTTTGATTTCCTTGCGGCCCCAGGCGGCCAGCGAAATGTCTTTTACTTTGTACTTAAGGGTTTCTGATACCATTTTTCTACTGTTTTTCGATATTAGGAGCTCAAAGATACCGGATAGGTTTCAGAATTACTACCCTGAACGACACGCGATTAGCTACACCCATGAACTATGGTTAGACAACGGCTGTTCCCAACAAAATTTCAATCGAATGAATAAAATACAAATAAAAGTGGAGGTGGTATCGGATGTGGTGTGCCCCTGGTGCTTCATCGGCAAGAGAAGGATGGAAAAAGCCATGGCCGCCCTGGGCAGCGACTACGAATTCACGGTTTCGTTCTCTCCGTTCGAACTGAATCCCCACATGCCACGCGAAGGCCGCAACCAGAAGGAATACCTGGCCGCCAAGTTTGGCGATGAGGCCCGCTACGCACAAATTACCCAACACGTAGCAGGCGTTGCGGCAGACGAGGGACTACAGTTCGACTTCGCGAACCAGCACGTGTCGCCCAACACCTTTGATGCGCATCGGCTGATCTGGCTGGCGGCACGGGAAGGTGTGCAGCCGGCAGTAAAGGAAGCCCTGATGAGCGCCTACTTTGAAAAAGGAATAGACCTGAGCCGGCAGAAAAACCTGGTGCAGGTGGCCGCCTCTGCGGGATTGGACCGCACCAAAGCTATGGCGTTGCTCAACAGCCAGGAAGGTGTGGAAGAAGTGCGGCAGGCACAACAACGCAACTACCAACGCAAAATCAGCGGTGTGCCGTTCTTTATCATCAACGATCAATACGGCTTGTCGGGCGCACAACCCACACAGGTATTTATACAGGCCTTTACCGAAATAGGCAAAGAAGTAAGCGCCAAGGCCGCTGCCTGCGATGTGGACAACAAATGCTGAGAGTAGCCTGCTTTTAAGCCAGGTGGGTATGTTGTAGTTTTGCAACATGTCTGTACACCCGCGAAACAGCGCCATCGAGGTGCCTCCGGCTATCACGCGGCCCAAAGTAGATGTGGAAACGCTGTCTGCCATCGATCCGCAGATGCTGGAGGATTCATTTGTGTACGTGCATTGTTATTTCAACAATACCTGCAAAGACATGCTCATCCGCATCTGGCGCAGCACCTTTCTGGTAGATGTGCAGGGCGGCAGCCGCGCAGCGCTGGTGCATGCCGAAAATATTTCCTTCGCCCCGCAATGGACGCTGATACCCGATAACAAAGTTTTTCGCTTCCTGCTCATCTTCTGCGGGCTGCCCAAATCGTGCACGTCATTCCATCTGCTGGAAGACATTCCGCAGGCGGGTGGATTCTATGTTCCCGATATTCCGCGCAACGAAACCGATGTCTACCACATAGACATTGCCTGAGTAACTCAGTGCAAGGCCGTATTACTGACGAATGCCACCTGCTTGCCATCGGGCGACCATGACGGAACATTAATCGTTCCCTGACCACCGTAGAGATAAGCCAGCGTGCGAACAGGCCCACCGTTGGCAGGCATCAGCCGCAATTGCACCTGTTTGTAGAAAGGATGATCGCCCGGTGCCACCTCGGGCCCATACGACAGGAATACGATCCACTGGCCATCGGGAGAAACGTGCGGAAACCAATTATTGAATGAGTCGTTGGTGAGCTGTTCGGGCTGGCTGCCATCGGGCCGCATGCGCCACAGTTGCATGGTGCCGGAGCGAACGGAGTTGAAGTAGATGTATTTCCCGTCTGGCGAATACTCCGATCCGTCATCAAGGCCTTTGCTGTTGGTGAGCTTTATTTCCTTGCCGCCCTTTGCCGAAATTTTGTAGATGTCATACTCATCGTTGCGACCGCCCGTGTAGATCAACCACCTGGCATCGGGCGACCAGCCGTGCAGGTAGGAAGGCCCCACCGTGGTAATCTTCTTTGGCGTACCACCTGCCGCAGGCAGCGTGTATACCATCGAGACACCCTGATCTTCCTCGCTATGGTGACTGATGCCCAACTGCTGACCATCGAAACTCAACACATGATCGTTGTTATTGCGCGTGGCAAAGCCAGTGGGTATCTGTTTAATTTCCCCGGATGACAACCTATACCGAAACAACAATCCGCTTTTGTTATAAATCAGCGCACTGCCATCGGTGGTCCAGTTGGGTGCCTGTATGCTGGTGCTGTCGGTGTAAAGAATTTTGCGATGGCCGGTAGCCACGTTCATCACTTCGAGGTGGCTGGCCAGGTACTGCCGGTAAGCCACCAGCGATTTGGGTGCGGGTACCACGAGCCGCACATTTTTAAACAAAGCTTTTTCTACGACTTGTTCGTTGTGGGAGCAAAGGAAAATACCCGCGTACACGTCATCGCCCAACTGCAGCGTTTGTGTGGCTACCGTTGCAAGGGGTTCGCCCCAGCGTGCGGCAGAAAAAATGTATTCGTTCCCCCTGCGCTCCAATTGGAGGATATCTGCGTGCGTCAGGTCCGAATTGATTTCCACGGTCTCTCCGCCCGGAGTTGCCCGAACCTGCAGGGAGGTGAGCCCATCGCCATGCACCATGCCACTGGCATGTGGTGAATTAGCTTCAAGGCTGTGGCGCACCATCCAACCTGCCTTGCGATGGGGACCTCCACCGGCTGACACAAACGCAACCTGTGCAGTAAGTATAAAATCTCCTTTCATCTTCTTCCATAGAAAATGAAAGTCATCGTTACTGAACCACATGTTGCTACTGGCGCCCTCGATCTGATACGTCTGTTCCCCTTCGTTGAAACTGCTGGCGCCCGGCCGGGTTGGATTGCCTACGTGCGTGAAACCGGTAAAAGGGCCTGTCGGCTGTGCGTACAAAGCCGCTGCTATCATTAATAACGCGAAGAATGCGAGGTGGAATTTCATAGGCACAAAGGTTGGGATGTTGGAAGATAGCAAAAGACCGCACGCTGCCCAAGTTTCACCGACACAGATTGGGTGAATCGCCTGATTTCAACATCAGGTTTCAGCGTTCTGTACAATCAATTGCCCGCCTTCATGGCCTTCACTTCTCTTTCCAGCTTCTGTTGCACTGTCTTGAATTTTGAAAAATCGGCATACACACCCTGGAAACGAAAGACACGCGTGATTTGGCTCTGCCCCAGGTTCATTAACATAAACGCCTCGCCATCCACCATCAGCACCACTTCCAGTGCAGGAAAACTATTGCGCAACTGCACTAAGGTATCAAAACCTTTGCCCGACAAGGTAATGTCGAAGTAAATCACCGACCGCATAGACCCCATTTTCGACACCGCCTCGAACTCGGTAACCGGTATAATCGGCAGGGCTGTTACGCACACCGGCTTGCCCGTTAGTATGAGCGGATAAGAGGTAACCAGGCTGGCGCACTTCACGGGCAGGTATATGCCAGATGGTTTTACCTGCGCCTGGGTCGCCAGCGCACTCATTAAAAAAATTATT
Organism: Bacteroidota bacterium; assembly: GCA_049324055.1. Classification (GTDB taxonomy): domain Bacteria; phylum Bacteroidota; class Bacteroidia; order Cytophagales; family Cyclobacteriaceae; genus ELB16-189. The sequence continues at coordinate 36,840 of JBMOLS010000043.1, forward strand.
GTTAGCCCCAACCGCATGGTTAAGGAAAGATACAAAAGAGCCATCCATAAAAGATCAACATCTATGCCTGTTTCTCACGCGGATTCACACTATCTTCATTGCTTAAATACCATTGCCTATGAAACTACTGCCTATCACCGCCTTAGTTATGTGCTGCGCTACTCTGCTGGCCCAAATACCCGCAGCAGAAATTCAGATAAAGGGCGCTTTGCTGGCTGCCCCGGCCGACCAACGCGATGGCGCGTTGGTATACGGGTTCGATGCCAGCGGCAACCTCACCACGTTGCGGGCGGGTACCAACGACCTGGTGTGCCTGGCTGATGACCCCAAACAGAGTGGCTTCAATGCCTCCTGCTACCATAAAGACCTGGAGCCGTTTATGGCGCGCGGACGCGCATTAAAGGCTGCCGGCAAATCGCCACAGGAAATTTTCGACATACGCGAGGAAGAAGTGAAAAGCGGAAAGCTTTTTATGCCTAAGCAACCTACCACACTTTTTGTTTACTACGCCCCGGCCGATGGGTATGATGCCGGCACGGGCGAAGTGACGAAGGGGAACTTCCGCTACGTGGTGTACATACCGTGGGCCACGGCCGAAAGTACGGGCTTGCCGCTGAAGCCAGAAGCACCCGGCATGCCGTGGATTATGGACCCGGGCACACACCGCGCGCACATCATGATCAATCCGCCTCCAAAGAACTAGGATTATTTCTTTACCAAATCCTCGTGCTTGATGATGGCCGTCCACACGCTGGTGCGTCCATTGTCCATGCGCGTCCAGATGGGGGCAATAATGCCTTTATGAGCGGAGATGTTGTTGTAGTCGCCAAAGAATTTCTGATCGGTTGGAACAAAGGGGCTTTCGCTGATTTTCTTTTCGGTGAACGTATTACCGCCATCCATCGAGTAGGCAATGTACACATCGGTCTGTAAGTCATCATAAGCCCTGCGATCGTAATATACGATGTAGATGAAGCCCGTGGTGGCATCTACGGCCATCCAGGGAAGGAACTGGTGCTTGCCGGGGCCATCCTGGTTGATGCGCATAGGCTGCGTCCAATTGTCGCCCCGGTTGGTGGAGCGCATGAACCAGATGTCGGTGTCGTCTGTGCCGTTTTTCTGATCGGCCCACACCAGGTACAAACTGCCGCGAAAAATACCGGGGCTGTTATCTACCATTAGCACGGGCATACCGTTGCTGCGACTCAGCCCCGGGATATCCATAGACCAGCCGCCATGCTGGGTAGCGATGGCCAGGTCGTTTTGCAACCACATCGTGCCGCCATCGTACGAGCGGTCGAAGTAGATGATGCCCTTATTAGACCAGGCCACGTATATTCTGCCATCGGCATCTATGGCAGGCACAGCCCCCTCCGTTGTATTGTCGCCATCCATGCAATCGCCTGGCAGTTGGTTGATGCGTATCGCATCCGACCACTTCTTTCCGGCTTTGGCAGATTTGCTGAACATGATGTTGGACTCGCACCCGGGATCTGTATCTCCATACTTGTCGAACTGTGTCCACGTGGTAACAATGGTTTGCTTGCGCGGGTGTACTGCTGGCCATTCTTTGTCCTGGTCTTTGGGCGGGTTGTGGCCAATGCTTTCGCCTGCCGACCATGTTTTGCCACCATCGGTCGATTTCTGGCAAACGATGCGGTCGAGCCACGCACCGTTGCTGCGTCCGGCACCACTTGGGTCGGCCAAGTGGAAATAGTACAGGTGGCCTTTGGCATCGGCCGCCAGGGCTGGGTCGCCAAAGACTCCGTAAGGCGAGGTGAGCCTGCTTTCGGACCAGGTCTCGCCCCCATCGAGTGTGTAGATGGCGCGGTCTAACACCACCCCTGCCACGATGTTCTTTGGGTTTCTCGGATTGACAACAATACTTGGCTCTACCGGAGGATATACGCCATCTACCTGCTCGGCCAGCCTGATGTTTTTAATTTGTCCGCTTGCAAAAAGTGGCGCCACTACAACCGCAGCACCCAACCATATGAACTTCATCCGTTTAGTAATTTTAGTTTAACGTTCCGGCCTGTACGGAATGATATCGAGACGCTGGCATCCGTTGTGATGCAACCCCTGCGCACAGAATATTCCATCAGGCTCTATAAAATTCTCTTCTCCTTTAATACACGTACCCAATGTGCATAACCTGCCGCATTCAAATGCAAACCATCGGTGGAGAACTCGCTGCGCAGCAAACCATTGCCATCGGCAAATGGGTTGTAAAGGTCCACATAGGTATAACCAAAACGCGCCTCAATCTTCGATAATTGTGTGTTTACCGTGTTGACCGCTTCCTGCAGGTTGTACTCTTTTGGGAAATTTTTGAAAGATGGGTTCACGGGTAGAATGCTCTGAACAAATACCTTGGTGGCGGGCGACTGCTTTTTGATTTCGATGACCAGCAGAAAGATGTTTTCCAGCACCACGTCTTCGGGTATGCCTTTCGATAAATCGTTGATGCCGATTAGCAAAAACAGCCTGGCTGGCTTAATTTTTACCACCTGGTGCAGCCGCTGCAACAAGCCAAAAGTAATGTCGCCTCCTATGCCGCGGTTTACCGCTGTGGAGTCGTTCAACAACTTTTTCCAATCGCCACCCTCGGTAATACTGTTGCCCAGAAACACATCGCTTCCCTCGTTCACTTTCTCTTTCTCGAAAAGTGCTACACGTTTTTTGTAGTGATCGGGCAGGCGCGGAATGGTGTCCCACTGTTGCGCGGCCAACGGCCACGTTACAACGAATAAAAGAGAAACCAGCGCTGCGCGCATCACCATCAATTATTTCTTTAGCGATTCAATTTTCGTATCCAACTTCACATCTCCAATTTCCACTACCGATGAGCCGTACACCCTAATAGTGGATTTAATAAAGTCTTCTTCGTTGGCTTTGTAGATGTTGTCCACATATTTCTGCGGGTTGCGGTCGATGTAGGGGAACCATGTGCTGTGTATCTGGATCATCATGCGGTGCCCTTTCTTGAAGGTGTGCAACATATCCTGCAAACGGAAATTCACTTCCGTTATTTCATTGGGCTTAAAAGGCTCGGGTTTCTCGAAGCTGTTGCGGAAGCGTCCGCGAAACACCTCGTGGCGCACCAACTGCTGGTAGCCACCCATCACCACGTTCTTCGGGTTATGGTCGTAGTTGGGATGATCTTGCGGATACACGTCAATCAGTTTTACAATGAAGTCTGCATCGGTGCCGGTCATGGCCACCTTCAGCTTCGCCATGATTTCGCCACCTACCGTGAGGTCTTCTGTTAATGGTTCGGTTTCGAAGGTAAGCACATCGGGCCTGCGGCTGGCATCGCGTTGGTCATCGCTCATGAAGTAGCGTGGGGTAAACACCAGCGACTCGGTTTGCGAAGTGTAGGGCACCGGTTTGGCTGGATCGCTCACATACTCAAATACCGCTTGCTCGTTCAACGGTTGGTTTACCGACAGTCGGCCGTTTTCACCAAAGTACAACCTCACAGGGGCAATTTCGCGCGCGGGCCAGGTGTCGAATTTCCTCCACTCCTTACGGCCGGTATCAAACATCAGCGCTTCGGGTAAGTCCGCTTTGCCTTCGCCCTTCAGGTGGTAGCGGAAGAAGTTTCGTTCAATATCGCGCTGGTAGTACGTGTTGATGCTATCGCCAAAATAAATGTGGTTGTGTGTTAAGGCCCCTTGGTCGGGTCTGGACCACTGGCCATGCGCCCACGGGCCCATTACAAGGGTGTTCTTGGCAGCAGGGCTGCTCTTCTCAATTGACTTATAGATGCTCAGCGGGCCATACAGGTCTTCGGCATCAAACCAGCCCCCTACGGTCATCACCGCATGGTTTATGTTTTTTAAATGGGGCAACAGGTTGCGTTTCTGCCAGAACTCATCATAGTTGGGGTGCTCAACGATTTGCTGCCAGAAGAAGTTATCGTGGTGGTACTTCTCAGTAGCATTTTTTAAAGGCCCCAGGCGCAGATTAAAATCGTAGCCATCGGCAACGGGTTGCTGGCGAAACCGCTGCGCTTGCTCCATGTACCAGGCTTTAGAAGTAGGTGCATCGTGCTGGTAGCCAAAAACGGCAAAAGCGGCCAGGTAGCTTTGAAGAAAAGCACCGTTGTGGTGAAAGTCATCGAAGAAGAAATCGGCAATGGGTGCCTGCGGTGAAGAAGCACGCAAAGCCGGGTGTGCATCGGGCAGACTGGCAGCGGTATAGAAGCCGGGATAAGAGATGCCCCACTGCCCCACTTTGCCATTGTTGCCTTTGATGTTTTTCAGGAGCCACTCAATGGTATCGAACGTATCGGACGATTCATCAGTGGCGGTTTTGTTTTTCTTGTCGTTGCCGGGAATGTTAGGCGTCATGTTGTCGAACTGGCCTTCGCTCATCCAGCGGCCACGCACATCCTGATACACAAAAATGTAGCCATCGTACATGGCATATTTGGAAGGGCCCAGCGTTTTGCGGAAGGCATTGGGCCCGTAAGGTGCCACACTGTAGCAGGTGCGTTGCATTAAAAACGGAAATGTGCGGGTTTTGTCTTTGGGGATGTAGATGGACGTGAAAAGTTTTACCCCATCGCGCATGGGTATCTGTACCTCCATTTTATCGTAGTTCATGCGCACGTAAACCGAGTCGGGTATCTGCGCAAAGGCCCCCAGCGGAAGTGCCATCACAATAAAGAGAAGAAAAGAAAATCGAATCATAACAAACATGAGCATATAGGTTGGTCTGAAAAATAAGAACTTACCCCGGCACTAACAACCGGCCACCGACCGAACGGTAAATTGCCTGACAATTATTGCTAATTTCGGATTCGCTATGAATAAGATTGTTCTGGTTTTAACGATTTCCTTCGCCCTCTCGCACAGGGTTTCTGCACAAAACAGCGAACCCATTGCCCGGATTGCCTTTGGCTCGTGCAGCCACCAGGATGATTCGGTGCAACTGTGGAAGGACATTTTGGCACAGCGGCCGGATTTGTGGATATGGATGGGCGACAACGTTTATGGCGATACCCGCAACATGGAACTGCTGGAGGCAAAATACGATCTTCAGAAGTCGCACCCCGATTACCAGGCGCTGCTACAATCCACGAAAGTAATAGGCACCTGGGATGACCATGACTACGGCATGAACGATGGCGGTAAATTCTACACAAAAAAGAAAGAGAGCCGCGACCTGGCCGCTAATTTTCTGGACATTGCCGCCAAGGCCCCCTTGCGTAAGCGCGAAGGCATGTACGAGGTTTACGAGTTTGGCAAAGCACCCCACAAGTTGAAAGTGATTCTGCTGGACACGCGCTACTTTCGCGACACCTTAATGACGAGCAGCAACAAAGAACAGCGTTACATTGTAAACGAAGAAGGAGACATTCTGGGGGAAGAGCAATGGAAATGGCTGGAGCAACAACTGGAGAAATCGGATGCCGGCATCCACATGATTGGCTCCAGCATTCAATTGGTGGCCACACAACATGTGTTCGAGAAGTGGAACAACTTCCCCAAAGCACGTGCCCGCATGCTCAACCTGCTGGCCAAAACAAAACCGGCAAACACGTTTTTCATCAGTGGCGACCGCCACATTGCCGAGATTTCGAAAATGAACGTGGAAGGTTTGCCCTACCCACTGTACGATTTTACCTCCAGTGGCCTTACCCACACGTGGTCTACACCGTGGGAAGAAACGAACGATGCGCGTGTCGGCCAACTCATCATCCAAAAAAACTACGGGCTCATCAAAATCAACTGGACCGGCAACCTGCCGTTGCTTGAATTTGAGATACGCGGCCATGACGGTAAACTCTGGCAGTCGATACCTGTAATATTACCTAAACCGGAATAACACCCTATGCTGTTACGATTTGCCCTCGCCTTGCTGGTTCTTGTTACCGGTTGTTCCCGCCCATCAGAAAAAACAGGGTTGCAAAGCTGGGTTACCAGCGCAGACAAATCCTCCCTCCTGCAGAAACGCAACTTACTTACCAAACAGGCCGTCAACCTTCCTGAAATCATGGTGGATACTTCCAGAACCTTTCAAACCATAGATGGTTTTGGCTATACACTAACCGGAGGCAGCGCCTACCTCATTCGCGAAAAACTAAGTACAGAAGAACGCCAGGCTTTGCTGCGCGAGCTCTTTTCAACAGATAGTAACAGTATTGGCATCAGCTACCTGCGTGTGAGCATTGGCGCCTCCGACCTGGACGACCACGTGTTTTCTTACAGCGACATGCCAGACACCACCCTGCAGCATTTTACCCTGGCGGAAGATCAAAAAAATCTGATTCCATTGTTGAAAGAAATACTTGCCTTACAACCCACTATTAAAATCATGGGCAGCCCCTGGTCGGCACCGGCGTGGATGAAAACCAACCGTTTACCCAAAGGTGGAAGCCTGCACCCGGATTATTATGCCACCTATGCACGATACCTGATGAAATACATTCGCGGCATGGCCAAAGAAGGTATTGTGATCGATGCGATCACTATTCAGAACGAGCCCGAAAATCCGCACAACACACCCAGCATGCTGATGACAGCCGAAGAGCAGGCCGATTTCATCAAAAATCACCTGGGGCCTGCCTTTCAGCAGGCCGGTATCACCACCAAAATTGTTTTGTTCGATCACAACTGCGATCATCCAGAGTACCCCATTTTGATTTTGAATGATGCCGAAGCCAGAAAGTATGTAGACGGCTCGGCTTTTCACCTGTACCTGGGCGAGATTGATGCCATGAGCAAAGTGCACCAAGCGCATCCCGACAAAAATCTTTACTTCACCGAGCAGTGGACATCCGGGCAGGGCGACTTTGGTGGCGACCTGATGTGGCACCTCAAAAACCTGATAGTTGGGGCCACACGCAACCATGCGCGCACCGTGCTGGAGTGGAACCTGGCAGCCGACCCGCAATTTAACCCACACACCGATGATGGCGGCTGCACGCTTTGCCAGGGCGCATTAACGATTGGCGATGGGGTTACCCGCAATGTTTCGTATTACATCATTGCACACGCCTCTCAGTTCGTTCCACCGGGTTCGGTAAGAATTGATTCTACCGTGCCCGAAAGTTTGCCCAACACTGCCTTTGTAACGCCCGCAGGGAAAAAGGTGCTGATAGTACTCAACGAATGGGATAAGGCCCAGTCGTTCGTTATCCGCGATCAAAGTTTTAAACAAGCCGTTAGCCTTCCGGCCCGCAGCGTAGCCACGTTTGCTTGGCCATAGCCTTGTTTTGTTATCCCAATTTCAACTATACTTGCAGCGTAATTGGTTTCCATCTTCAACGAAAGAAGGAATTAAAAGGGAACCCCGTGCAAATCGGGGGCAGTTCCCGCTACTGTAAGCATCACGAAGCGTTGTTCACCGCTTGTCACTGTTCCGGTGCGGAATGGGAAGACTGAACAACAGGATGCAAGCCAGGAGACCTGCCAGTTGCTATCAAATTCAAGCTTCGGGTAAAAGCAACGAATGAGAAGAAAAGTCTTGTACACCGTTTAGCGGTTACGCAAGGTCTCCAATCCATTCCAGCCTTTACTCCTTTTTTCAAAACTTAAACTCTTTCAATCATGAAAAAGGAGAGAAAAGTCTGGGCAATGACATTGATTGCCTTTTGGTGGCTGGCGCCAAATCAAACCAACGCCCAGCAAGATTCGCTCGCTTCGCGACAACTGAGCGAAGTGGTAGTTACCGCCTCCAAGTTTGCAAAAAGTCAACTCGAAACCGGACAGGTATTGTCGGTCATCACCCAGGAGCAACTCGCGCAAAGTGCAGGCAAAGACCTGGCCCAGGTGTTGAACCAGCAGACGGGCTTGGTAGTAAGTGGTGCCAACAGCAATCCGGGCAAAGACAAGAGTGTGTACCTGCGCGGTGCCCGCAATCACTACACGTTGGTATTGGTGGATGGTGTGCCTCTGAATGATCCTTCGGGGATTTCGGGTGGCGCCTACGACTTGCGCATGCTGGCACTTGACCAGGTTGAACGCATTGAGATTTTGAAAGGCAGCCAGAGCACGTTGTATGGTACCGATGCCATCGCAGGGGTAATCAACATCATAACCAAATCAGCATCTTCGGAAAAAATCAACGGGAGTGTTTCAGGAAGCTACGGAAGCTTCAACACCTGGCGGGCCATTGCCTCGGTGAGCGGTCGCATACACCAGTGGAGCTACCAGGCAGGCTACAGCCGCCTTCAAACCGATGGCCTAAGTGAAGCACTCGACCGCGATGATACAGGCGCCTTCGATGAAGACGAAACCATGCAGGAGGCCTACCATGCGCAGGTAACGTGGACGCCCACGGATCAACTGACGGTGAGCCCTTTTATCAGACTTTCGAATTTCGATGGCGCCTACGATAACGGCCCCTTTGCCGATAGCCGCGATAACACGTACGTGTCGGACCTGTTGCACGCGGGCATCCATCTGAAGCAGTTAACCAACAAAGGTTCCATTAATGCACAGTACAGTCTGAACGAAACGAACCGCAAGTACCAGGCATCGTGGGGCAACAGCCGCTTCGAAGGGCGCTTTCAGCAGGCAGAGTTGTTCTGGCACCACTCGTTAAGCAAATCGTTGCAGGCGCTGGCCGGTGTCAGTTGGCAAACCTATTACATGAAAGACGCTACAGCTTCAAAGGAGAACCCATCGGTAACCATTTCCAGCCCCTATGCATCGATGTACTTTCAACGTAAGGGGTTACGACTGGAGACAGGCGGGCGGTTTAACCACCATAGCCAGTTCGGATCGACCGGCACGTACCACTTCACCCCCTCCTACCTGCTGAACCAGCAACTAAAAATATTTGCCAATGCGTCAACCGGCTTCAAGGCACCCTCGCTCTACCAACTGTACGGGCAATTTGGCGGCAACCCCGACCTGAAGCCCGAACGAAGCCGCCACTACGAAGTGGGCTTGGATTGGCTGGCCCCTGAAGTTCCCATCAGCATACGGGCCACCGCCTACCAGCGCGAGATCCGCGATGTGATTGTGTACATCAGTGGTACCAACCAAAACTACGACCGCCAGAACGACCAGGGCATTGAGGTAGAACCCTCGTACCAAAATGCGAGGCTACAAGTAAGTGCCTTCTACGCGTGGGTAAGCGGAGAAGTAACCACCCGCGTGGCTGGCGTTGAAACGCAGTATGATAACCTGATACGGATACCCGAGCATTCTTTTGGTGCGCGCGCTGGGTACAAGCTTACACCACGCATGAACGTTAGCGGCCATTTTAAATTTTTTGGAGAACGTAACGATACCTATTTTGAGCCCGGCCAATTTACGCCCACCAGTATTGCGCTCGATGGGTTTGCGCTGCTCGACCTGTATGTTGACTACTCTTTTTACAACAACCAGCTTACCTGCTATGTGGATGCGCGAAACGTCCTTAACCAGTCGTATCAGGAAATGGCAGGATATACCACGCCAGGCTTTAATGCATATGCCGGTTTCAGGCTTAAACTATAGACACCACGAAGCAACATGAACATTGCCACATCCTGGAGCGGAGGAAAAGACAGTTGTTACGCCTTGTTGCTGGCCATGCGCGAGGGGCATACGCCCCTCGCGCTTCTGAATGTTCTGAATGAACAAGGTAAGATATCACGGTCGCACGGCTTGCCGCTGCACCTGCTGCAGCAACAAGCCGCACAGCTCGGGGTGCCGCTGTCAACCGTGGCTGCTTCGTGGCAAGCTTACGAAACCAACTTTGTAGACCTGTTGCGCGATGCAAAGGAGCGCTATGGAATAGAAGGCGTGGTGTTTGGCGATATAGACCTGCAGGCCCACCGCGACTGGGAAGAGAAAGTTTGCGCACGAACCAGTCTGCAGGCTCTGTTACCGATCTGGCAAAAAGACCGCACGACCCTGGTTCATGACATGCTGCGCGAAGGCTTTGCGTGCATGATCGTTTCTTGCCAGGCCAACATGGGCGAACGGTTTCTTGGCCGCACCCTGACAGCTGAACTTGTGGAAGAACTGGAATCGATGGGTATTGACCCGTGTGGCGAGAATGGCGAGTATCATACCCTGGTGGTAAACTGCCCGTTGTTCCGCCAGCCCCTTACATTGCCCGGCTACCAAACCGCAAGCCACGAAGGCTATTGGTTTGTGCAGTGGGATTAGGCTTGCATTGACTACTTCTTCAACAACACAGCATCTTCAATAATGAAGTTGCCATGCTCAATATCCGACTCATTCAACTTCAACTTTCCTTTGATTCGGATAAACTGATCGGGTTCAAACTTTTCCTGTTTTACTTTAAACGACACTTCGGCAATGGACTCGGGGCCCGCACCACCACAGAAGAAGCACTGCGCAAAGGGAAACTTGGATAGAATGATGTAGGCATCGCCTTCCACATCGATGGGCAGGTAATAGCCTTCCATATCAATTTCTTTCCCCACCCTATTTTTCAACTCATCCGGAAAGGTGGGGTATAAAAAATACTCTCCTGCTTTGTCGTTGTATTTGGCATCGAACTTTGTTTTGGCAAACAAAGCCCACGCATCGTTTTGCGCAACAGCAGGGGTTACGATCAACAGCCCCACCAAAAAGAATAATGTTTGTATAAACCTACCCATCATCTGCAAAATTTATCGAATTAAAACACCGAGTATCGTTATCTGTTTCCTATCCAAACCGTTTTTCGCCATCGGCACAAAGGTATCTAAATTAAGTACGTATGCTGCCAAAATAAACCTAACCAGCCAATACTTTGTGAATATCGGTTCGGTAGGCCTGCCTGGCCGGAATGAGCGCACACAGCCACCCCAACAACAAACTTCCGGCCAATAGCCAAAGCTCTTCCACGTAAAACAAACTGGCCGAGATACCCGCCTGCTGTCCCTCTGGCACGAAGGCTACGAAAGCCCACATGGCACCGTGGCCCAGCCACAAGCCCCATGTACTTCCCAGAAGCGTATAGGTGCTGCCTTCCAATATCACCGAAATAAAGAGTTTAGTCCGCGTAGCCCCCATCGACCGCATAATGGCCAGGTCGTATTGGCGCTCCTTTAACGAGTTGTAGAGGGCTATGAAAATACTGAGTGCCGAAATAAAAATCAGCACGTAGGCAAAACCCATTAGCGCATCCACCCCCACACCCAAAATCGAAAACAAGCGGGCCGTTTCGAAGGCGGGGGAAGCCGCCTGCATGTTGGTTTGCCCGTTAATTAACCGAGGTAACTGAATGGCCGCAATGGGGTTTCTGAATTGAATCAATAAGGAAGTTATTTCTTTTGTGCTGTCGCCCGCCACAACAGAAGGAACAAGAGGCGATGGGTTGTCAACCGCAGAGGAGGCAGGTGGCCCATCGTTTTCATGAGATGCGTGCACCCTCCATACACTGGCCACATTGGTAAACAACAAGTTATCGGCAACGGTGCCCGTTGGTTTGGCAATTCCTGTAATGCGATAGGCCGCTTCATCGTGGGCATGTCCCTCATCGGTCAGTCCGTGCGAACTCGCAAAGGTATCTCCCAGTTTCAGTTTCAGGGCCATGGCCACGTTGGCACCGGCCACCACATCCAGGTCTTCCTCAAACCAGTTTCCTTCGGCCAACGCTACCTGGTATAATTCAGGATAGGCGCGGTTGGTGCCCACGATGCGGTAGTTCTTGTAGCTGTCGCCCAACGCCAGCGGTATGGCTTTTTTCACCAGCCGATGGCGAGAGAGCCGCTCGGCCTCTGCCAGGTTGATGTTGCCGGTAGGGAAATCGATGTGGAAAATATTACAAAGAATAATCTGCAACGGACTTCCTTTGGCCCCTGCCACCAGGTCTATACCTTTTGCATTCTCTGAAATTTTTTGCTCTAACTGACGGCTGAAAAGCAACAGAATGGCGATTACTGCAACACCCAGCGAAAGCAGGAATATATTGAGTACCGTGTTGAGTGGACGGGCTTTGAGGTATTTCCAGACAAGGAGCCATAAATTCATAGCGCTATGTGGTTTGCAATGTGGGCTTTCAAACGCTGATCGTGTGTAGCCACAATCACGGTGGTTTCATTTTCGCTGGCTACGTTCAACAATAAATCGATTACGCGACCGCAGTTGGTATCGTCTAAAGCAGAGGTGGGCTCATCGGCCAGTAGCACCAGCGGTTTGTTCATCACCGCCCGGGCAATAGCCACGCGCTGTGCTTGCCCCTGGCTCAGTTTCTTCACGTTGGTGTGTTGTTTTTCTGCCAGCCCCAGTTTGTGCAACACCTCCTGCACGCGGGTTTTGTTTTGCTTTTCACCGGCCAGGTAAGGGGCCATCAGCAAATTCTCTTCCACGGTAAGTGCCGGCATCAGGTGGTTGCGCTGAAACACAAACCCCATATTTTTTCCTCTGAAATGATCGAGGCCGCTTTCCGTCAACGTGGTGAGTTCTGTGCCATTCACCTCTATCGTTCCCCGCTGGCTGCGCAACAATCCCCCCAGCAAATGCAGCAGCGTAGTTTTGCCGCATCCCGATTCGCCCAGGAGCAACCAGTGCGAGCCTTTTGTTATCTGAAGATCAGGAAAATCCATCTGACGGCTTCCGTCATAACTATAGCCCAGTTTGGCAACTTTCATCATGGTGTAAAAAACAATAGAGTCTAAATTAAGTTCTTACTGCTAAAGGGCAAGCCAAATAACAAATTGTTAAAGAATTACTTCCGAAAAAAAAGAAAGCGAAGAACCCACCGGGTGAGATGGATTCTTCGCTCTCTAAGCATTTAATACTAACTATTCGTTCTTCTTAAGCGGTTCATAATTCCTGAACGGAGAAATGCTCACCTTCTCCACTGCTTCGCGGTAACCCGGCCACTGCTTTTCGTAAAAAGTATTTACCCGTCCAATCATCGCGTCTATTTGCTGTTGTGCCTGCTGGAACACGCGCTCATCGGTGGCATTAATAGGCTCTTTGGAAGTGGCAATGTAGCGGCTGGCGGTAAAGATGTACGATACGGGCGTTGGATCGGGCGAACGCACAATACCCTGCCGCTTGTCTTCCTTACCCACAATGTAGTCCATCAAATTGTTGAGGGAATCTTTCATGGCTTTCGTTCTATCGGCCAGTTCTTTCAGGTCATCGCGCCTGGCTTCCTTCAGTCGTTTCTCAAACTCCTCCACAACCTCTTTCGACTCACGAATCTGTTGGGTAGCCCGACCTGCCACACCATTCAGCTTCTGCAAATCTTTCAGCATGTTATAGCGCGCCTGTAAGATGGCTTCGCTGTTGGGAAAGCGCGGATCGGCCTTCACCGTAACCATGGTAGAATCTTTTTGCCCTGCATAGGTAATGCGGACTTTGTAAACACCAGGCACCACTTGCGGACCGCCCGGTTCAGGCGCATTGGCACGGGGCTTCTCGCGCGATGCACCTCGTTCTCCCTTCTCATTGAGCGACCACGTGATGCGGCTCAGCCCCTGTTCTTCGGGTGCCTTCTGGCGGATGGTGCGGATCTTTTCATTCCGTGCATTGAACACTTCCAAAGTCAGGGAATCGGCTTTCACCTTCGGTTGCTCTTCTTTCTTGGCTTCGGGTTTTGCAGTGGGCGCGGGCGCCCCCTTCTTGCCTTTGGGTTCTTCTACCTTAGGTTCGGCCTTCTTCTCTTCCGGCTTGTTCACCACAAAAGAAATCAGGGCTCCAGTAGGCTTGTTCTCGCCCAAAAACATGCCGTTTCCGGGGAAAAGAATGCCGGCAGGATCTTGAACGGTGGCCAGGTAGGCATCGGGTGCCTCGAACACATGCAGCGTTTTATTCAACGTCTGCACACCTTCTTTTACCATTTCGCGTAGCGGGCGTATGTCATCAATCACATACACGGCACGGCCAAAAGTTCCGATTACCAAATCATGTTCGCGGGGGTGTATCACCATGTCCATGGTAGGTACACTGGCCGGATAACCACTTGTCCACTTGGTGTAGCTCTTTCCTTCATCCAACGAAACATACAATCCAAATTCGGTTCCCAGAAAAAGAAGACGGGGCTCTACCAGATCCTGCTGCACACACAAGGTGTAGTTGTTTTCGCCTACCTGCGCGGGGCTCACCAGGCTTTCCCAGGTCTGTCCGTAGTCTTTAGATCGGAACAGGTAAGGTTTGAAGTCGAACTGGCGGTAGTTGTTCACCACTACAAACACTTCGCCACCATTAAAGGTTGAGGCACGCACTTGAGGTATCCATGCGTTCTTGGGCATGCCGGTTATCTTAGCCGTAACGTTGGTCCAGGTTTTGCCGCCATCGCGCGTTAGTTGCAGTTGGCCGTCATCGGTACCCACCCAAATCACGCCACGTTCTTTGGGGCTGGGTGCAATCGCCAGGATGGTGCAATGATTCTCTGCACCGGTAGCATCCATGGTTAAGCCACCACTTTCGTGTTGTTTCTGTTTGGAAGGGTCGTTGGTGGTCAGGTCGCCCGAAATAATTTCCCACGTTTGGCCTTTGTTGGTACTCTTGTGCACAAACTGGCTGCCGTAGTAGATGGTGCTGTTATCGAACGGATCTTGCGCCAGGGCTGAGTTCCAGTTGTAGCGCAATTTCATTTTTGGATCGGGGTGCGTGGGCCGAATGGTTTGATTGTGACCCGTTACCTTGTCGTAGCGGCCCAGGTTACCCTGCTGCGACATGGAATAACCATAGCGGCTGTTGTCAGGATCGGGCGATACATCGAAGCCATCGCCAAACTGAACGGCCTGCCAGTAATAGTTGCGGATGCCATCGTCCTTCCACACATAGCCGGGGCCGGTCCACGATCCATTGTCTTGCAAGCCACCGTACACGTTATAGGGAATGTCCATATCCACATTGATGTGGTAAAACTGCCCTACCGGAATGTTGTCGATAAACTGCCAGTTCTTGCCCATATCGCGGGTAATGTTCAAACCTCCATCGTTGCCGTCAATCATGAAAGAGGGATCCTCGGGGTGAATCCACCATGCGTGGTGATCGGGGTGTACGCCTGAATAAGGCAGTAATTGTGTAAATGATTTACCACCGTCTTCGCTGCGGTTTACACGCGAAAAGATGGTGTATAGCCGGTTTTCGTTTTTTGTATCCACATAGATTTCGTGGTAGTAGAACGGACGGTCGCCAATCTCGCTCATCTTGTCATTCACCACCTGCCACTTAAAGCCACCATCGGTGGAACGGTACAACGCGTTCTTTTTACTTTCAACCAGGGCGTATACAACGTCTGGCTTGCTACGCGCAATGGCCAAACCGATGCGGCCCAGTTCTCCTTCCGGCAGGCCATCCTTATCCGTGCGCTTCTGCCAGGTCTTGCCACCATCGTAGGTTACGTAAAGGCCTGAGCCGGGACCGCCAGAGTGGAAAATCCAAGGCTGCCTGCGGTGCTGCCACATGGCGGCAATCAGTTTGTTGGGGTTGGCAGGGTCCATCACCAAATCTGCACAACCCGTTTTTTCATCTACGTACAACACTTTTTCCCACGTGGCACCACCATCGGTGGTTTTAAATACACCCCGTTCCGGATGCTCGCCCCAGGGGGAACCGATGGCACCTACATACACCGTGTTGGGGTTTTTAGGATCTATGACAATGCGGTGGATATTCCTCGTTTTCTCCAGCCCAACCAGTTTCCAGGTTTTGCCGGCATCCAAAGATTTATATAAACCATAGCCTCCGTTTAAACTGTTGCGCGGGTTTCCTTCACCCGTACCTACCCAAATCACAGAAGGGTTGTCTTGCTGAATAGCCAGGGCGCCAATCGACATCACGGCTTCCTTATCGAACAAGGGCTCCCAGTTAACACCACCGCTGGTTGATTTCCACAAGCCACCGGAAGCGGAACCGGCATAGATAATCGAAGGATCGCTGATTACCACATCAATGGCGGTAATGCGGCCACTCATGCCGGCCGGACCAATGGCACGGGCCTTCATGCCCTTCAGTTTTTCCATGTCTAACTTTTGAGCTTGCAACCCCGTGGCGAGGGCAAGCAGCAACATGCTCAAGCGTAAAATTTTCACCATAATCTCTTTGAATGTTTGGTGTCAAAGTTAGTTTTTAAATGCACCCCGCTATGCTACACTTTTTCAGCCCACGTTTTTACCGGATGAAGTGCCTAAGGGTTACACCAATGGCAATCACTCGGTTTGGGTTACTGCCCCAATGCCATATTTATAAACTGCTTGCACAAGCGGACTGCCCGTCAAAAAATACCATATCTCTCCAATGCCGTTAAGTTCTCTAAAGCTGCTGTTCCTTGGTGCTCGGCAAGTTGTTACTATCGCCCTCCTCAACCCGGTAAAGGCGCTGAAGCACGAATAGTTTTTGTTGGTCGTCAGGAAAGTGCCTGCGGGGCAGTACCACCCGCAGGCTTTGACTTGTCTTCGGGCAACGGCACAAATTCATGGTTGTCGTTGGGTGGCAGAATGATGCGCCCCTCCTTCCAATCCGCCTTGGCCTGTTCTATTCTTTCTTTGCGCGAAGAAACAAAGTTCCACCAGATGAACCGATCGCCAAGGGGCTCACCACCCAACAACATGAGCGTGGTGGCTTCGTGTGCCTGCAGGGTTGGGTCTATGCCTTTGGTAAACACCAGCATTTGCCCTGGCAGGTAAACCCGCCCACTCAGCTCTACGCTGCCCTTTACCACGTAAACGGCCCGTTCGCTGTGTTCGCGTGGCAACCCAAAACGCGCACCCGCATCCAGATTGGCGTGCAGGTAAAAAAGCGGAGAGTGTGTTTTGATTTCGTTTTTCAATCCAAAGGCGTTGCCCGCAATCAGGCGCATCCACACGCCCTTGTCGGTGAACACCGGAAGTTGTTCTGATTGATAGTTGTTGAAAGCGGGGTCCGCTTCTTCATCTTTTTCGGGCAGGGCCACCCAGGTTTGTATCATCTCCAGGCTGCCGCCCGCCAGAACAGAAGGGTCTTCGAACCGCTCAGAATGTGCGATGCCTCTTCCCGCGGTCATCCAGTTCACCTCACCGGGCTTTATTACTTGCTGCACGCCCAAACTATCGCGGTGGGTAACCTGGCCGCCAAACAAATAGCTTACGGTAGAAAGACCAATGTGGGGATGCGGTAACACATCCATGTTGGCTGCACGCTCGGGCGCAACATCTACAGGCCCCGCATGATCCATAAAAATAAAAGGACCTACCATTCTGCGCATGCGGAA
The DNA here is from genome assembly GCA_049324055.1 of Bacteroidota bacterium. GTDB lineage: Bacteria > Bacteroidota > Bacteroidia > Cytophagales > Cyclobacteriaceae > ELB16-189. Next base: position 53,949 of record JBMOLS010000043.1, read on the forward strand.
CGGTAGAATCCTTTTCACGTTCATGCCCGGAGCGAGAGCGGCTCTGCGGGCTTCAATGACCAGATCGAGCATACAAACAAGATTTACCTAAAATAAGAAGGTAAACCCCGGATTAGCAAAATGAGTTTCGCAGGCGCTTAGCTATTTCATTAGCTGCAACTCCATGTTAATCACAAAGTCATCCACACCCATTTCATCATCTTCCACAGAAGCAGACAAGTTGAGGTTACTGGCAGTAAGCGCTTTTACCGTAAACACCGTTTCATCTGCTGTACCCTTGTCGATGGTAAGTGTTTTATTGTCTGAAGTTAGCTCCCATTTGCCCGTAGAAACGGAACCAGATTCATCTACCGCGCGGTAGGTGCCATCTGCTTTAAATTCAATCGTTCCGCTAACTCCTTGCTCGAAGGAATCGTTGAAAGTGTCTGCAAACTCCTGCGCTTCTGCCTCTGAAAAGCCCATGCTCATCAGGTAGGCCACAAAGGTTTGCCCACCTATTCGAATATCGATGGCAAGACTCTGAACGGTCCAATTGCCAATAATATTGTTTTGCGGCTTCGGGTCGTCTTTATCGCAACCCGATAACAGAAACAAAGAAACAAGACAGATCAGGCCAGACAAATGTGCGAAACGTTTCATAAAGAGTTGATTAGTTGATTTTCAAAGTACCTGTTTTTGCAGCGCAACAGCAATACTCACAAAGAGGTATAAAAAAAGAGGCTGCTCAAAAGCCCGCGTGGTCATCTTGAGTGTGGTTGAAACACCTCCCATTCTTACGAAATTGAAAGGAGATTCATCGCACACGCTCAAAATGATCCAACTTTCCGGGATTTTGAGACAGCCTGTTAAACTTCTACGACAAATGTTATTTGTCTTTCTTAAAAACGTAGCGCGTAATGAAGATACCCTCTCCATCCTGTTTACCCGCATCGCTTTCCACACCGCTGGTAACGAAAATCAGTTGCCAGCCTTCGTTCGCCATTTCATTCAGTTTGGACGTGATCACTGCATCGTTGGAAGCAATGTTTTGAAAATTAATTCCAACCCCGCTGTAGAAGTTCAGCAACTTTGTTTCTTCAAAGTTTTCGATTTTCACATCCGAACGTTTGATGTCGCCCTGATCGCTCTTTTTGCCGTCTACCCTTTCGGTAGTAAGTTCGCGGTAGTTCGCCTGCTCCTTCGCATCGATCATGCGCGAGCGCCCCAAACCTAAGGGCACAATGGATTCAACCGTGGTAATTACTTTGTATTCCTGCGCCCAGGCCACCGATCCGGCAGCCACAAGAGCCAATACCAATAAACTTTTTTTCATTTATTATTTCTGTTTGTTCTGCCTCCATAAACGGTTAGGCAAGCGTAGGGTTGCCTTCTTTCGTTAAACGAATTAAAAATTAACTTTGCACTCCGTTTACACACCAAAAGCATGGACTCACTACTTGCAATTGCAGAAAAGCGCGCACAAGAATGGCTAAACAGCGGCATTGACGATGAAACCAAAAAAGAGATTGAGCGGCTGCTGGCGCAGGCTGACAAAAAAGAGTTAATAGACAATTTTTATAAAACACTGGAGTTTGGCACCGGAGGGTTGCGCGGCATTATGGGCGCAGGCTCCAATTGCATGAATAAGTATACCGTGGGTGTTGCCACCCAGGGCCTCGCCAACTACCTCAAAAAATCATTCCCTTCACAACCGATTCGGGTAGCCATTGCCTTCGATTGTAGGAACAACAGTGCCTACTTTGCACACGTAACGGCCGATGTATTCTCAGCCAACGGCATCGTGGTTCACATGTTTGATGAGCTACGCCCCACGCCTCTGCTTTCTTATGCCATTCGCCTCCTCAAATGCCAGGCGGGCGTTGTCATCACTGCCTCGCACAACCCAAAAGAATACAATGGCTACAAAGCCTACTGGGCGGACGGAGCCCAACTGGTTCCTCCACACGACAAAAATGTGATTGCCGAAGTGAACGCCATCAACTCTTTCAGCCAGGTGCGCTTTACATCAGACCCATCGCGCATACAAAAGGTTGGAAGCCACGTGGAAGATGCCTACTACGAGGAAGTAAAAAAACTCATTCCGAGGAAAGAAGCCATCGCCCGGCAGAAAGACATTGCCCTGGTCTATTCCAGCCTGCATGGCGCAGGCATTACCATGGTGCCCGAATGCCTGAAGCGCATGGGCTTCACCAATATCAAAGTGGTGAAGGAGCAGGAAAAGCCCGATGGCAATTTTCCAACCGTTCATTCACCCAACCCCGAAGAGCAGTCGGCCATGGCCATGGCGCTGGCCCAGGCAAAGGCTGAAAATGCCGACCTGGTGATGGCCACCGACCCCGACACCGACCGGGTGGGCATAGGCATTAAAGACGACCGTGGCGAATTTTTTTTACTGAACGGCAACCAGGCCTTCAGTCTGATGATGTGGTTTATTTTGAAGAACGAGCGCGAGGTGAATAACCGCTACATCGCCAAAACCATTGTTACCACCGAACTGGTTGACAACATGGCCGCACATTTTGGTGTGGAGTGTTACAATACACTCACCGGCTTTAAATACATAGCCGAATTAATGGGCCGCCTGGAAGGCACCAAGAAATTTATTGCCGCGGGCGAAGAAAGCTATGGTTATATGGTGGGCGACTTTGTGCGCGACAAGGATGCCGTTTCCGCCTGTGCCTTTTTCGCAGCCATGGCTGCTGCCGCCAAAGACGAAGGGCAGACACTTTATAGCTGGCTTTTGCAGATGTACGTGTCGTTTGGGTTTTATAAAGAAGGGCTGATCAATGTAGTGAGGAAAGGTGCGGAAGGCGAGCAGCAGATCAAAAACATGATGCAGCGTTTTCGCACGGCACCACCCGCCACATTGGCGGGTCAAACCGTGGTGCGGGTGCTGGACTACCAAACAAGTGAAGAAAGGGATTTGATTACAGGGAAAAGCAAACCGATTGCGTTGCCGAAATCGGATGTACTGCAATTCTACACAGCCGATGGCAGCAAGGTTTCGGTTCGCCCCTCTGGCACAGAACCAAAAATAAAATTCTATATCAGCGTCAAGGCACGGCTTGCCCGCAAGGAAGATTTTGCTGCCGTCAACAAAACATTGGATGCACGCATTCTGGCTTTTGAAAAGGAGTTGGTATGAGCGAGTTCATCCGCTCGATTGAAAAAATACTGTTGCGCGACCTGAACAAGCTGGCGCAAGAGTTGCAGCAATACCCCAACGAGGAATCGGTGTGGATGCTGAGGGGAGATATTAAAAACACAGCTGGAAACCTGTGCTTGCACTTGTGCGGCAATCTGCAGCATTACATCGGTACTAACCTGGGCAGCACAGGCTACCAACGCAACCGCGATGCAGAGTTCAGTACAAAAAATGTAAGTCGTACGCTTCTGCTAACAGAAATTGACGCAGCCCGGCAGGCCATCGTCCACACACTTCCGTTGCTGAAGGATGACCAACTGGACCAAATCTATCCCGAAAAGGTATTTGCCGAACCCATGACCACGCGGTATTTTCTCATTCACCTGGCTGCGCATTTGGGCTACCACCTGGGCCAGATGAACTACCACCGCAGAATGATTCAGTCTTAAATTTCAGGAGCAAACTTTCGCATCAGCCGTTCCACTGCCTCGCCCGCCACATCAGGGTAGACAATATCGAGCGGCTTGCCCTCCTCCATCCAGCGCTCAATTTTTTGAAGGCTCTTCTTTCTCACCTTTTTGATTACGGGCACACCCAACTTCTTTAGCGCTGCCGCATTGCATTGTTGTTCGTACTGGCTTTTCATAGGCACCACCATCAACTTTTTGCCCATGTGCAACACTTCAGCCGGTGTTTCGAAACCGGCCCCGCACAACACGCCCTTGCAAGAAACCACACTCTCAATAAAATCGATGCCACTTACCGGATAAACCGATACCCTGCCCACATGATAAGCCGACCTTGTATGTTTGGAAAAAATATGCCACTTCGCCTTCGGCAGTTTCATAAACAACGACACCAATTTCTTGTCATCGTAGGCCGGTAGGTAAACGGTGTAATGACCATCGTTTCGTGTCTTCGCCTCGCGGATGGCCGCACGGATAACAGGTGTAAAAATATTCTTGTCGTACTCTTCGAAATGGAAGCCTACATACTTTTTAACCGGTGCATAGTTTTTGATGATCCACTCCCCAAACGGATCTACCCACTTAGGCCGGGGCGATTTTTTGGATAACAAAGCACTTTGGTGACTAAGCCCCACGCAGGGAACTTCCTTCTTGCGGCACGCCCATGCACTAATGGGTTCGAAATCGTTCACCACCAGATCGTACTTTTCTACCGGAAACGCGTTGATTTCTTTGATGACCTCTTTCGAACTGTTTTTCTGAAAGGTTTTATAAAAGTTAATACCACCGCTCTTGCCAAAATAAAAGCTCAGCCCTTTTGATTTGTATTTTACAGGATAGGGTAAAGTAATTTCGGCCTGGGCACCACTTACAAATAAATCCAGCGAACCAAATTTTTTAAGCTCGGGAATGATATCTACCGCGCGACTTAAATGGCCGTTACCCGTTCCTTGTATGGCATAAAGAATTTTCACGCAGATGATTTAAGCATTTGGCCACTTACTTCTTAACCGCCATAAACTCGTTTACCAACTCCTTGAACAATTCCTGGTTGTTCATGTCGCTGCGCAGGCGTTTGGGTATTTTAATCGATTGTGCAAAAAAATCATCGCTGTAGCGGTAAATGCGCCAATGGCCCTGGTTGTATTCCAATGCCGTCAGGTTTTCTATCCAATCGCCCGAGTTAAGGTACATTACTTCGCCCTGTTCGGTAGCAATCTTTTTCATTTCGGGGTGGTGAATGTGCCCACACACCACGTAGTCATATCCATTAGAGATGGCGATGTCAGCGGCCGTTTTTTCAAAGTCGTTGATGAATTTAACCGCTGTCTTCACGCTGTCTTTCACTTTTTTGGAAAGAGATATTTTGCCCCGACCCAGCATCTTCAAAACAAAGTTCACAAATGTGTTCAGCAAGATCAGCGAATCGTAGCCAATGGCGCCCAGTTTGGCTATCCATTTGGAATAACGCATGGTTACATCGAACACATCGCCATGGAAAATCCAGGCCGCCTTTCCATTTAGCTGCACCACCTTTTTGTTTTCTATCTGGAAGTTGCTGAGCTTAAACCCGGCAAACTTCCGCAGCATCTCGTCATGGTTTCCTGTAAGGTAAGTAACCTTGGTGCCTTTGGCCAGCAAGCCGGTAAGGTGTTTAATTACCTGCATATGACTTTTCGGCCAATACCGCTTGCTGAACTGCCACATGTCTATGATGTCGCCATTCAGGATGATGCGCCTGGGCTTGATGCTTTTAAGATAGCGAAGAAGTTCTTCTGCGTGGCAGCCGTACGTGCCGAGGTGAATGTCGGAGAGTACTACGAGTTCTACTTCTCTTTTTCTTCGTTTGGCCATACTTCAGGAATCGCAGGTGTGCTCCCTGTCGAGTTCCATTCACACTCTAAAACTGCTTGCAAAGGTAAAGGGTTTCTATTACCCATGTGTCAGTGAAGCATTAAGCCAATGTTACCAAACCTTTAGTGCGTAAACCTGAAGCGCAGGTATTTGATGGTCTCACCTTTGCCGGCAAACATTTCCTCGTAACGGGTTTTAATATCGAAGCACTCGGGCCGCAGATCAGACTCATACACATTGTGTGTAAACTGAAAGTCGGTGATGTCGTTTCGTTGCTGCACTTGGTCAAGCGTGTAGGCAAAGAGGCCTGTGTTATCCGTCTTCAACCGAAACCAGCCTCCTGTTTTGAGCAGGCGTTTATACATTTCCATAAAGCGCGGGCTCGTTAACCGCCTTTTGATGTCTCGCTTCTTGGGTCGCGGGTCGGGGAAGGTGAGCCATATCTCATCCAACTCCTGAGCATCGAAAAAATTCTCAATATTCAACATCTGCGTGCGCAGAAAGCCCACATTCTTCAGGTTGCGCTCTACAGCCCAGGTGCTGCCTTTCCAGATACGGTCGCCTTTCATGTCCACGCCAACAAAATTTTTCTCAGGAAACAGGGCCGCCATACCCACTGTGTACTCGCCCCTGCCGCAGGCAAATTCTGCGGTTACAGGTGCGTCATTCTTAAAGTAATCGGCACGCCAGCGTCCCTTTATCTTCGCGAACAACTCCTTGCCAGGCTCAATTACATTCTCGCGGCCCGCTATGATCTCAAAACGCTTCAGCTTACTTTTCACCCTTTCTTACATTTCGTTTAGTTCTGCCACCACAAAGGTGCTGCCGCCCACAAAAATAAAATCGCGCGCGCCCGCTTCATTGCGCGCCCGCGCCAACGCATCGTTCACATCTTCTACCACTACACCACGAAGCGAAAATCTGGCTGCCAACTGTTGCAATTCCAGGGCGGGCATTGCGCGAGGAATCCTGGCCTGGCAAAAATAGTAAATGGCATCCTTCGGCAACAGCGACAATACTTTGCTGTGATCTTTATCGCGCACCATGCCCCACACTATTCTCAGCCGATCGAACGATTGTTTTTCAATCATCTGCAAAACTTGCCGTACCCCTGCTTCGTTGTGGCCCGTATCGCAGAATACGGTTGGCGATGTACCCAACTGCTGCCATCTTCCTTTCAACGATGTATTAACAACCACTTTCTGTAAACCTGCCCGCAGGTGATGCAATGAGACCGGTAACTGGGCTTGCAGGAAGTCGATGGCCTGCATAACGCCTGGTAAATTCTGTTGCTGGTATTGACCTGTTAAAGGAAAATGATCAACCTCCAACAGTAACGCTTTATTCTTTTTGATGGTGAGGTGGTGGCCGTGCAAAGTAGCTTCGTACTGGTCGCTGGCAAAAAACAACGCGGCACTTTGTTGTTGAGCTCTCTCAATAAATACGTGTTGCACCTCTTCCTGGCGCTCGCTAACCACCACCGGCACATGCGGTTTAATAATTCCTGCCTTTTCGAACGCTATCTTGGGCAGGGTATCGCCCAGCAAATCCATATGGTCCCACCCAATGTTGGTAATGACTGAAATCAGTGGTGTGATGACGTTGGTAGAATCCAGGCGGCCGCCCAGGCCCACCTCTACCACGGCCACATCTACGCTTTGCCGGGCAAAGTAGTCGAACGCCATGGCCACGGTAACCTCGAAGAAGGAGGGCTTAATTTCTTCTATTGCTTGTTGCGTTTTGTTTACAAAGTCGACAACAAACTGCCTGCTTACCTCCTGCCCGTTAACGCGAATGCGCTCCGTAAACTCCTTGAGGTGGGGCGATGTATACAAACCCGTTTTGTAGCCTGCCTCCTGCAGCACCGATGCCAATAGGTGCGAAGTGCTGCCCTTGCCATTGGTGCCCGCTATGTGGATGGACTTAAACTTGTGCTGCGGATTACCCAGGGCCTCGCACAGACGCAACGTGTTGGTAAGGTCTTTTTTATAGGCCACTGCACCCACCCGTTGAAACATGGGCAGGTGGCTATACAAATAGTGAAGTACTTCGGAATAACTGGCCAGCATGAAGGCGCGAAGATAAAAAAAGAAAGCCACCGGGAGAGGTGGCCTTCGAAGTGTAAAATCTAAAAAGGTTATTTGCCCAGCTTGAATATCTTATATCCAAGCGAAACCTGAATAACCTGGTTCTTGAAATTAACCGGGTTAGTTTGGTTGGTGGGGCGCAACTCCACATCGGCCAAGCCGATATTGTAGCGCGCATCTAATGTAATGCCAAACGGAAGATCCCACCCGAGACCGGCTGCAATGGCCACATCCGACTTTTTGTCAAACAGGTCTTTGGCATCTTTGGTGTCCTTTACCCCGCTGGCGGTGTTCACCAACTCCTGCGTAGACAGAAAACCGAACTGTGGGCCGAGCTGCACATTCAAGCCTGCCGCCAGATACAGTTTCAGCAAGATGGGCACGTTGATGTAGTCGAAGTTGGCCTCGTAATTGGTACTGTTGAACGTGAACTCACTACCTTGCCGCGAAAAAAGGATTTCAGGCTGAATACCAATTTTAGTGAGCTTAATTAAACCGAACGCTCCTGCATGAAAACCCGTGCGGTTTTCAATATTCGAAGCACCCTCCTTGATGTTGAATTTGGCCAGGTTAAGACCGCCTTTCAACCCCAGCGCCACCTGCGCCTGCGAGAATGCAACACCGCTCGCCATCACCACCACAAACAGACTGAATAGTATCTTTTTCATAATCTTCTGTTTTTATTTTGGACTTTAGTTCCTATTGCCAAGGTAAACCTGCAGACCAACATTTAAAAACAAACCACTGTCAATATTTTTGCTATCATCATCCTTGTCCTTCAAGCTGGAGGAACGATAGCCGATAAATGGTTCAATTGCCACATGGTCATTCAAAAAATGGGCATATCCAGCCCCCAATGAAACGGCCGAGATGCCATATTTTTCCTCGACATTGGTATTACCCACGCTGTACTTGTTTTTTCCCGCGCCTACAGCATACTGACCTTGGAAGAATATTCCGGGGCTGAGGTAATAACGAACAAAAGGAGCAATAGATAGACTGGATTGGTTTGACTTTGATCCATTCCCGTCTGGCTTATAACTGTTGGCGAAAATTTCAAGAGCCGCACCAACTGCAAGGTTGTCTATTACAAAATAGCCAGCGTTAGGACTGAGTGTGAATGAAGTGGAACGGCCGTTGGTGGTGGTCGTTGAATTAGCTTTAGACTTATTGGTATCGGTGGAAAAGCCTACACTACCACCTGTCAGAATCCTACCCTGATTAAATTGGGCAAAAGTACTTGACGCAGCCAAAAAGAACACGATAGATAGAATTGTTTTCTGCATAATATTAAATTGTTTAATGAGGTAAAGATAATTGAATCGACCCAATTGCTTTATTGTCGACCATATTACGGATGGAATAACGGGTAAGTTGTCGTTTTAGGCGTTAACCAATACCCAACTCCGGATTCTTTCCCTTCACCGTTCGATAAAAGGCCATCAGCGTTGCCAAGTCTGCTTCGAAATCGGACGTCCAAAGAGGCGTTCCGATCAGCACCACCTTCCGCTGGAAATCAAAGCCCACCGGAATAATGGGTATGCCTGCAGCTTTAGCAATGTAGTAAAAGCCCGTGCGCAGTTTCTCCACCTTTTTACGGGTGCCTTCTGGCGCAATAGCCAGAATAAATCGCTCCTTGCTTTTGATAATGTTTGCCACGTGCTCCACCATATCATGGCTGGACGACCGGTCTACCGGGTAGCCACCCAGCACGCGAAACAGCCAGCCAAATGGTGGCTTGAAGAGCGAGCTTTTACCCAGGTATTTGGTGTTCTTCATCCGCAAAATACTGCGCGCCAGCAAGCCGATGGGAAAATCCCAATTGCTGGTATGAGGCCCCACCGCCACCACATACTTTTTCAATTCGGCCGGAAAGGCGCCTGCTATTTTCCAGCCGGTGATCCAAAAAATAAATCGCGCCAGCAGTCGAAACATACGTTTACTTGATGAGTCGATTCAGCAAATCATCACCCGCCAGGTGAGGCCTCGTTACCTGCAGCCGGCTTTCCATCGCTTCTGCACGTTCAATGGCTGAAAGTGCGCCCTCATTGCGTGCCCACGCCCTGCGTGCGATACCATTGTTCACATCGAAGTGCAACATATTGGCCAAACGTTGATCGGCCTCCGCACTGCCATCGAGCAGCATACCAAAGCCACCGTTGATTACTTCGCCCCAGCCTACACCGCCACCGTTGTGCAACGAAACCCAGGTGGCGCCACGGAAAGAATCACCAATTACATTGTGTACCGCCATATCGGCTGTAAACTGAGAGCCATCATAGATATTCGATGTCTCACGGAAAGGGCTGTCAGTACCTGACACATCGTGGTGATCGCGGCCCAGCACTACTGGCCCAATGGTACCCCTTCTAATCGCTTCATTAAATGCTTTTGCTATACGCATGCGGCCCTCCGCATCGGCATACAAAATGCGCGCCTGCGACCCGACCACCAACTTGTTGGCTTTGGCGCTCCTGATCCACTTCAGGTTGTCGTTCAACTGCCCGTGGATATGCGCGGGTGACGTTTTCAACATCTCCTCCAGAACGGCCGTAGCCAACTGATCTGTTTTTTCGAGGTCTGTTTCCTGGCCGCTGGTGCACACCCACCGGAAGGGCCCAAACCCAAAATCGAAACACATGGGGCCCATAATGTCCTGCACATAAGAAGGATAACGGAATCGGGTGCGGTCGTCATTCCAAACATCTGCGCCCGCCCGCGATGCCTCTAACAAAAACGCGTTACCATAGTCGAAGAAATAAGTGCCCCGGGCCGTATGCTGATTAATGGCCGCGGCCTGCCTTCGCAACGTGGCCCTCACTTTTTCCTTAAACTCTTCCGGGTTTTTTGCCATCAGTTCATTGGCCTCGTCATAACCGATGTCTGCGGGGTAATAGCCACCCGCCCAGGGGTTGTGCAGCGAAGTCTGGTCTGAACCGATGTCTACAAAAATATTTTCGCGTGCAAAACACTCCCACACATCCACAATATTGCCTTGGTAAGCAATCGATACCACCTCTTTTGATTCCTTTGCTTTTCTGACACGTGCTACCAGGTCTTTCAGATGGAATACGATTTCGTCTACCCATCCCTGGGCGTGCCGCTTGCGTGTAGCTTTTTCATTCACCTCGGCCACCACAGTAATGCATCCCGCAATATTTCCGGCTTTGGGTTGTGCGCCACTCATGCCGCCCAGGCCCGATGTAACAAACAGCTTCCCGGCCAGTCCCTCTCCCGCTTTGGCAATCTTTCTTCCGGCATTCAACACCGTAATGGTGGTGCCATGCACAATGCCCTGCGGGCCAATGTACATGTACGAGCCGGCCGTCATCTGTCCATATTGTGTTACGCCCAAAGCATTGTAACGCTCCCAGTCGTCTTGCTTCGAATAGTTGGGTATCATCATGCCATTGGTTACCACTACCCGTGGCGCGTCTTTGCCGGAAGGAAAAAGACCCAACGGGTGGCCTGAGTACATGTGCAGCGTTTGCTCATCCGACATGGTGGCCAGGTATTTCATGGTGAGCAGGTATTGGGCCCAGTTCTGAAAAACTGCGCCATTGCCGCCATAGGTAATCAATTCATGGGGGTGTTGCGCCACTGCCGGATCGAGGTTATTCTGGATCATCAGCATGATGGCGGCTGCCTGTTTCGAGCGGTGTGGATAATCGTTCAACGGGCGGGCGTGCATGGCATAGTCCGGACGGAAACGATACATGTAGATGCGGCCGAAGTGCTGCAACTCATGGTAGAATTCCGGAGCAAGCACTTCATGGTGCCTGGGATGAAAATACCGCAACGCATTACTTACCGCCAACTTCTTCTCGGCTACCGATAGTATGTCCTTGCGCCTGGGGGCGTGGTTTACCGATGCATCGAACGGTTTGGGGCCGGGCAGCGTATCGGGTATACCCTGCAAAATTAATTCCTTAAAGGTAAGGGCAGTATCTGTCATGCGGCCGCGGCTTTATCGAAATGGTGAGGCAAAAAGTTCGACCTGGTGAAGTGATAGCCCAACTCAAAAATTTCCTGGGCCTTACCTATCTCAAAACTGCTGTAACGGTCCATGCGGGGCGGCTCAATCACCACATCGCACAAACTGCGGCTCAATTGCGTATTGGCGTTAATCGCCAGCAGCAAGCTTCTTTCAATAACGGTTTTCAGATTTTTGGGATCGAACTCGGTGCCGATGTGGTTGCAATGCGAACCGATGACCAGATCGCACTGCGTTTTCAGCGGCTTTGCCGGGAGGTTATCAAACAAGCCTCCATCTACATAAAGCCCACCATTGAACTGAACCGGGTTAAATACGGCCGGGATACTGCAAGAACTGACGATGGCAGGTATCAGCTCTCCTTCTGTAAAGTATACAATGTGTCCTTTCCTGATTTCCGTGGCTGCCACCGTAAGGGGTCTTTTGAGCGCGGAGAATTTATTTTCTGGAATGTGTTTGAGGAGCAGTTCATTCAAACCATCCATGGTGAGCAGGCCAGACCATGTCCACGCAGGCCTTACCGATTTGAAAATACTCAACTGTTTTACGATCGCGAAGATTTCATCGGGCTTGTAACCATAGGCATACAGCGCTCCAACAATTGAACCTGCACTGGTACCGGCCACGACATCGATGTGTACACCCATTTCTTCCAGAGCTTTCAGCACGCCAATGTGCGCAATACCCCGTGCGCCCCCACCCGACAATGCAATTCCAATCTTCATAAACTTTTTTATAAACTGTTCAATTCAAATGTCTCCTTCAGCCTTACACCTTTTTCTGTGTGTTGAACGGTGCAGCATTCATGTTGCGCATCGTGTTCAAAAAACAAAATGTATTCTTGGTCGGCTGCTTCTTTCAAAAATTTTCCTTTTTCTTCCAAGGTCAGCAGCGGCCGTGTGTCGTAACCCATTACATAAGGCAATGGTATGTGGCCCACCGAGGGCAACAAATCGGCCATGTAGCAGATGGTGCGGCCCTTATAGCGAATCATGGGTATCATCATCTGGTCGGTATGGCCGGCCGCATAGAAAATGCCGAACTGCGAAAAGGGCACCCCTTGCGGGTCTACCATTTTCAACTGGCCGCTTTCCTGCAAAGGCAATATGTTTTCCTTCAGGAAGCTTGCTTTTTCGCGCGCATTGGGCACGGTGGCCCAGCGCCAATGCGCTTCGTTGCTCCAATACTGCGCATGAGGAAATGTAGGCACAATCTTTGCCGTTGTATCAAACTTCAGCGCACCTCCGCAGTGGTCGAAATGCAAATGAGTAAGGAAAACATCGGTGACATCGTTTTCGTGAAAGCCGGCTTTGCGAAGCGATGAAGACAACGTGGCATCGCCATGCAGGTAGTAATGGCTAAGAAATTTCGCGTCTTGCTTATCGCCAATGCCGCAATCGATCAAAATCAGTCGGTTACCATCTTCAATCAGCAGGCAGCGCATGGTCCACGTGCAAAGGTTATTGGCATCGGCCGGGTTGGTTTTTTGCCAGATGGTTTTAGGCACTACACCAAACATGGCACCGCCATCTAACTTAAAAAAACCGGTATCTATTACATGTAATTTCATTCTAATTCCTCTTCAATCAGTTGTTTCAGTTCTTTGGCGTGTACCAGCGCAACAGAGTCCACCTGGTACTTCATCTGCATGCTGTATTGCATGGAGAAGGCCATATTCACAAACATGTTGTCGCGCCATAACTCGTCCGCATTGAGTAAACCCTGCGAGGTAAAGCGCAGGCGTTCCATCAAGTAGGGTGTAATTAACTGAATACGCATCTGATTCGATATGTCGTCTGTGATACGAATCGTTCCGTAGTGTTGATGATACAGTGCCGTAATCTTGCGCCTTAAATCAAAGTCACCAACCAATTCCAACTTACCCGAGGCCAGAAGAGATTGGTATGCATTGTCCTTTGGATTGAACGGAACGATGAGATACAAGCTACTGATCATGGCATTGAGTGAATCTTTCGGAATGCGCCTAGTAATGACACTCTGCGTTAACGCCCGCGATACCTGCGCATAGTACCTTAATGTGTCGGTGGACTCGGTAAGGCTGACGATATCATCCTGCAGGTCTTCTGCCATCGCCACCAAAAAAGCTTTTGCCTGATCGCGGTCTTTAGCTGCCGAAGCCCGCTCGGTAAGGTAGAAAGCGATGTAAACACCAATAATAATGGCCACCAGGTTCACCAACTGATTCTTCCACTGGATTTTCTCTTTGCCTTTACCCATCGCTAGATTTGTTAGTGTAAAAATAAAAAAAACCGCTCTTCTGGGCGGTTTTAAATCGATTGAGTTCCGGGCGAAACATTATTCTTTAACCACGCCCATGGCACAGAATTTATCAATGCGTTGCTGAATCAATTGATCGGTTTTGATTTTGCTCAGTTCCTTATAGGTGGTGGTAATCAATTTTTTAATTTCTGCTGCCATCCACTTCACATCGGTGTGGGCTCCGCCCAGTGGCTCTTTCACTATTTCATCAATCAACCCGTTGGTCTTCATGTCTTTGGCCGTTAGCTTCAATACATCTGCCGCCTGCTCCTTGTAATCCCAACTGCGCCAAAGAATGGAAGAACACGATTCGGGTGAGATCACGGAATACCAGGTGTTCTCCAGCATAAATACGCGATCGCCAATGGCAATGCCCAGCGCGCCACCCGAAGCCCCCTCGCCAATGATGATGCAAATCACGGGCACCTTCAGCATGAACATTTCTTTCAGGTTGCGGGCGATGGCTTCCCCTTGTCCTCTTTCTTCGGCCTCCAGACCCGGAAATGCCCCCGGTGTATCGATGAAGGTAACGATTGGCTTGTTGAACTTCTCGGCCAGTTTCATCAGGCGCAACGCCTTTCGGTAGCCTTCGGGGTTGGCCATACCAAAGTTGCGGAGCTGGCGCTGCTTGGTGTTGCGACCCTTTTGCTGGCCTATCAGCATAAAGGTTTGTCCGTCTATGGTTCCCAGCCCGCCTACCATGGCCTTGTCGTCAGCCACGTTGCGGTCGCCATGCAGTTCAATGAAGTCAGCGGTAATCTCGTAAATGTAATCCAGCGTGTAGGGCCTGTCTGGATGGCGCGATAGCTGCACGCGCTGCCAGCCGGTTAGGTTTTCGAAAGTCTCCTTTTTCAGATCTACGATTTTCTTTTCGAGGGCAAGAATGGCCTTGTTCACCGTTTCATCGTTGTCATCGGCCAACCGCTTCATATCAGCCAGTTTGCTTTCCAGTTCAGCAATAGGTTTCTCGAAATCAAGCAACATCCCTTTCTCTCTTTTGGTGATTTGAAGGAACAAAAATAGAAGAAAAAGGGAACTTCGGTTGCTTAGAGGGTATCTGTCTACCTGTCAGCTTTTTAACAGCGTAGGGGCATAAAAAAACCCCGCTAGTGCGGGGCTTTTTGCTGGCGGTCCGGACGGGACTCGAACCCGCGACCTCCTGCGTGACAGGCAGGCATTCTAACCAGCTGAACTACCGGACCTAATATTTAATTACTCCTTCAATAAATTCCGGCATTCTAATGCTGACGCTGCGGTCAGCACCCTGATACGCCTCGGGCGTCATCAGGGCCAGCTGAACTACCGGACCTAATATTTAATTACTCCTTCAATAAATTCCGGCATTCTAATGCTGACGCTGCGGTCAGCACCCTGATACGCCTCGGGCGTCATCAGGGCCAGCTGAACTACCGGACCAAAACGATCTGTTCCTTAAAAACAGGCTGCAAAGATAGACTTTGAGTGGTTCAATCCAAAAATTGTCCGCTTAATTTTTCCGAACGTTTCGTATCCCACTCTCCCCTCAGGGCATGTCTTTCACACACCTAAAACCTACGGTGGCGTTGCGCTCAAAGCCCTGCGAAACGCGCAACAGGTATTGCCGGTAATGCAACTCGCGCGGCCCCCCTTGCACGTACCACCAACTGGAAGAAGGTTTGAAATAACTGCCCCCTTTCATCATAATGTACCGGTAGCTGCCGCTTTCGTACACATCGTTGGTTAATTGCCACACGCAACCTACCAGGTCGTGCAGCCCAAGCGGGTTAACCCCTTTCGGATAGCTGCCCACCCGGTACGGCTGGCCATCGCCCAGGTTGCAAACCCGGGGGTCAATGCCTTCTATAGCCGACACCGTTAATGTTTCGGTAACGTACTGTTGCTTTCGGCTTACCGGCTTGGTTTGGTTCCAGGGCCACTCGCGCAAGGCGCTGGTCTGGCCTGCGTATTGCCACTCCACTTCCGTGGGAAGTCGTTTCCCTGCCCATGCCGCGTACGCCCGTGCATCTTCGTAGGAGATGTAAACCACGGGGAAATCCTCCTCGCCCTTTTTAGGCTTCCCTCCCTCCCAATGTTTCAGGAAATTGGCCGTATCGGCTGGCGTATAGCCCGTGGCAACCAGGAACTTTTGAAACTGTCTGTTGGTAACCGGAAATTTGTCCATCCAAAAACCAGCCATATCCAGAACATGTTCAGTCGGTGTTTCGGGATAGGGAATAAAGGCATCTCCATGCGTGGTTCGCCACATAAATTTGCCCGCAGGCACTTTCACCATGCCGTCATCACCTGACTCCGAGGTTGTTTTCTTCACCTCGCTCACCAGGCGCGGGGTGCCGGCCTGTAGGGTAAATACCACTTCATCCAGCACCTCATTGTCCTCCAGTAACTGCACCACCACTTTTCCCTCGTAGTCTCCAAAAGTTTTAAACAAGTCAAGAGTAGCATTTACGTTGCGGCTGCTCCACCACCTGTCGTTTTGATAGGTGGGCATGCCGGCAAACACACGCACTTCGTTTCCGCGGGGCGCCTCCAAATAAAGCCAGTTGCCACTCAGTCTGCACTTTAAGAGTTGCGGATAGACAGCGATGGCCCCCACTGCGCCTTCGTTGTTCGTGCCCAGGTACTTTTGCTGAAAAGGTGGAAGGCTTACCGGAATGAACCACTTATTGTTAATTGAAATCGGTTCTGCCGGTTCATGATTCCACACATCCACAAAGTGATAGCCCACCCGTGGCCGTACTTCAAACAATGGTCCATCGCAGCCACGGGGTAGTTGGCTGAATACGGTGAATAGCCTTCTGTCTGCATGACTCCATTCGTTCACCCAGATACTGTCGCGTGTTGTGGCCAATAATGGGGTAAGCTGTTCGCTGGTGAATAATGAACTGTGTTCTCGTAAAATGCGCGTGGTGCGCCCGAGGAATCGATACTGCTCTTCTTCCCACTCGGGGTGCCCGGGTGCAAACTGGTTGATTTCGGTTCCATATCCATTGAAAAACGAAGTAGCATATTCGCGCACAATCGGTTCCTTAAAAACTTCCGCCACCCTGAAAATGGCAAAATCGGGTTGAATAAGCTTATTGAGATTGAGCATGGGTGGGTAGTACAAGGCATTGTGTACCCTGCCAGAAACAATACCCGGCATGTCTTTCGGAACGGCCATGCCTTCGCTGTACATGATCACTCCCCCGCGCACGCCATCCGCAGCAGCCTGCAGTTCCCCACTCGATTCGCCCTTGGTATCCAACACGACACCATCGGCCGTGGTTGCCCCAATCAATTCAGCAAGTCCCTGCAAATGATCTTCTTTTCGGGTGCTTTCGTCCCAGGGGTTGTAAGCAATAAAGAACCGTGTGCCGAGTAAACGCAGCGAATCGGCCAGATTTTTCAATTGACTCAATCCACCGGGCAAATCGCGGTACAGATCAAACTGGTTGCGTTGGTCCACTCCCAGCGAAGGCCACGTGGGCCAGATGCAGATCACGTCATCACCTCCGTAAAGGCGCTGGCCTCGTTTTACGAAATCAAGCAGCGTAAATTTTTGCGTGGCCCCATCGTAAAAATCTTTGTCCCAAGCCATCAGCAGATGCATCACATAGGCGCTGCGAATCCACTTTAAATCTTCGCGTTTGTAGAGTGTGCTATCGAAAGCGGCCAAATCGTAAAGCTTGCGCTGATGAAATGCCCGCGTGAGACCCTCCTGCCATGCCCCTGTAAACGCCTCGGCATACAGCTGATAACTGACCTCTCCTCCCGGGTACAACACTGTTTCGAATCTTCTGCGCAAGCCTTGCTGCAACGTAGAAATATCTCTGCGGGCCAAACCATACACATGTACATCGTCCGAGAGTTGCAGTATGCGGAAGCCCAACTCCCAGGCATTGTCGGGCACAATCACATTCACGGGTGTGCGCCCGGGTAAGAAAATATGGGTACGGGATAATCTATGGTTGCCCAATCCGGTGATGTAAACTTCATCGGTGCTCGTTCCAAAAGGCACCACGTTGGCCAGGCGCACCGTGTCTTTCGAAGTATTTTTGAAACGCAGGGTACCCTTTACCCCATCAGGGAAATTCTGGTCGAGCGCCCAAGTCAGGGCTAAGGGGCCACTGACGTGGCTATGGTGCGGCACCTCATTCACAAGAAATGTTGCGAGCGGTTGATTGGGTACGGCAACCCGTTGGCCATCTACCTGAAATTGATGAACGATGCCGCTTTGTACCTCCATGCGCTGCAGTTGCTGGGCAAAAAGCAGCGTGGGCACACACACCCACCAAATGGTAAGCGATAAACACATGGTGCAGTATTTGAGGAAAAGGTAGTAAAAACGGACGAATGCCACCTACCCTATTCGCCAATCATTACAAAGGCACTCCAGAAAAATGGATTGGGATATTTTTCCTTCAACTGAAACTGTGCTTCGCGGAAAGCATCCTGCTTCGACATTCCCTTCAGCCAGTTGCTGTAGAAGTTTGTCATCAGTTCCTGCGTGGCCTCATCGTCTACATTCCACATGCTCATTACCACACAAGGAGCGCCCGCAATGGCAAATGCCCTGCGCAAGCCATACACACCTTCGCCATTCTGAATGGTGCCCAAGCCTGTTTCGCAGGCAGACAGCACCACCAACTCCGATTGATCCAGCGGGAGGTCCATCACCTCCATGGCGGTGAGAATGCCATCCTGACCACCCTCTGCTACCAGTTCACCGGTACGCAAGAAATCTTCTGCTCCGGCCATAATGAGACCTGCCCTTAGCAACGGGTTTTCTATGTAGCGCTGGGCATTGCCCAATAGGGCAAAGTCAGGATCATCTAAAAAGAAGCCGTGGGTAGCAATGTGCAGCAACCGTATTTCGTCCAGGTTCTTTAACGAGTGCTCTTGTGCTTCTTTACTCAGGCGGGTGGCGGGTGTTTCGTTGGCCGCCTTTAAAATGTTTTGAATTTTCTCCACTTCATTTTTCGTACCGGGCAACATCACAATGCCATTCTCTCCGCGCAAAAAGCGGAGTATGCCTGCGCGCTCCCCGCGGTGTATTTTCCTGGTCACACCGTCTTCCTTTTTTTCTTGCTGCACCTCGGTGGTGATGGCATACTGCGGAAATCCGTACAGGTAGGTTTTGCCCACACGCTTACCGGGCGCAGCTCTTGCCACCAGGTCTTTGGTATTGGTTACGTTTTCAATCACTGTTTCTTCCAGCAGGTATTTGCCGGTGGACGGGTTGCGTAAGGCATTTAGGTTAATCTGATTGTACACGCCATCCGGAGAGAAGTAGATCTTCTTTATACCCGCCAACTGTAGAGCGATGGGTTTCCAGAACAAATCGTAAGAGTAGTTGTCGGTAATTTCGAATTTGATGGCGTTTCGGTAGTAGCTCAGGTTCTGTTTCTCCAGCCGATTGCCCGGGTTCTGCAGTAGCACCAACTCCGGCCGTTTGGAGGACTTTTTTACCACCAATGCGGCATAGCGCACCTGCCCGGTGTAGTACCCTCCGGAATCGGGTGAAAAGTCGCGGAACCGCACCATTTCAATGGCGGCCTCATCTTTGCCTAATTTGGCCTGCACATCCTTCCATGTATAGAAAGTACGCTTTACATTTTTCTCGAAAGAAGCAGATTTTTTGGTGAGTTCTTTTTCAATGGCATTCGCTGCTTTTTCCATTTCGCTCAACTCACCGGCCCGGCTCTCGTCTGCGGCTGCGTACATCTTGCTGATCTGCTCTTTCATCTGCAGCCAGTCTTCATATTGCTGCAACGTGGCACGGTCTCCATTTTTTTGGAGGGTTGCGCGCACCTTGTTGGTGGCATACAAGATCAAGCCCTTCGTATTCAGTTGCACATCATACATGCTTGCCGTCAGTTCGGGCAACTTCTTCTCATGCTGCAACGCGAAAGAATTAAACACCTCGAACTGAGGGCGGAGCCCCTGGTAATAGAAGGAGGTTTTTTCGGCCTCGCTCAAGCCCGGAAAGTAACGGTCTATTTGCAGGTAGTAGTTGGTGAAGGTAGTTTTGAAATGATCCTGTGCTCCCTTTGGGTTGTTCATCATCCACTCATAAAGCGCCAGTTTGGAAGTGGTCTCTCCGAACTTGGGATGAGCTTCTCCAAATTTTTTCTGCCGTATCCTGGATGCTTCCGTTAACAAGCTTTTGGCTTTTGTCGATTTCAGCATCGCCCACGCCACACCCTGATTAAAGACAACGGTGGCATATTCCATACTCTCTTTGCCTACCTCGTTGCCGAAAATGTCTGCAGCCTGCTCCAGCATGGGTATGGCCTCTTTCGGCTGGCCGTTGAGGTACCGCAGTTTGCCCAGGTTGTTCAACAACGAAGCATACTCGTAGGATTGATCACCCGAATAAGCCTTCTCCAATTGAAGGGCCAGTTCCAAATAACCCGATGCCTTTGTGTAATCGCCTGCATCGGTAAAAGCCGTGCCCGCATTGTTCAGCGAAGAAATAAAATAAGGGTGTTCTTGCCCGTAGGTTACCTTGTCATGCTCCAGCAATTCATCATACAGGCGCGTGGCCTCGTCCATGCGCGACAGGCGTAACCAGGCAATACCCAGGTTGTTTAGCGATGAATAGTACATTTCCTGCGCCTCCACCGAATTGTGTGCCTTAAAGGTAGCCAACGCCTTGGTGTAAATTTCTTCTGCCTCTATGTACTGGCCTTTGTCCACATACAAAGAGGCCAGGTTTACCGATACGCTGGCTTCATCGAGCGCGCCCATTGCCGTGCCCGCCCTTATTCCTTTCAGCGATTCGTAGAATATTTTTTCGGATTTGGAATGTTCGCCCACTGCCGCCAGTATGTCTGCATAGTTGTTCAATACCAAAGCATACAATAGGTGATCATCGCCAATATCCGCCAGAATTTTTTCAGCCTCCTCTTTCGCCTTCCTGAAATTGCCCTGGTCGGCCAGCGTGCGCAGGTAAAAAATTACCGATTCGCCATACTCCCTGCTTTTCACACCGTAATGGGCTTTGTCTTCCGCCAACAGTTCCTCGCCTATGGCTGTTGCCGCTGCATAGTTGCCAGCCTGGTTGTAGGCGGTCATTAAGTTGTAAAGGGTGTTGCTGTAGTTGCTATAGTCAACCAACTTCAGGCTTTTTCTGATCAGGTACTCTCTCTCAAAAAACACCAAGGCACTGTCGGCCTGGCCCAGGTTCGAATAGGCGTACCCTATGTACGAGTAAACGTCTGCGGCCACTGAATCCTGCCGGTTTTGTGCAAAGGCAAGGGCTCCGTTTTTCTGGGCCAGCACCTCTTTGTATGCTTCTGCCTCAAACTGCTTCTTTAACGATTCGTAAGCCGTGCCACTGTACTGTGCAATGGCTGTCAATGAAAAGCTAAACAAAATACCAACGAAGAAAAATCGTTGCATAGAACAGGGTAAGATTGAGTCAGAAAATTACAACTTTGCGATGCCGGCATCAATACCGTTAAAATGGTATTTGTAACTTTCCATTACCTTTAATAATGCGTTATTCTCTTCTGGTTTTAACCCTTGTGCTGGCCTGTATCGCTGCGGGCTGCTCTTCCCGAGGCACGGAAGTAGCCAAACCACGCTACCATAAGTCATGGTATAAAAACCACCGATGGAACAAGAAGTGGAAAGTGGGCCGCCTACAAGTGAGGCCCTTCGAAAAACAGGGAACAAAAAAAATAAAAATGAAAGGGTAAAACCCGCTATTGCAGGCCCTTCAGCGTAAGCTCCAGGTTTTTGCGATAAAACATTTTGATGGTAGAAATCTGATTGATGTGGGCTGTTAATGCCGATCCATAGAAAACGGCCGTCAGCAGGTACATAATGTCGCGCGTGGAGGTGGTGCGCGTAATTTCTTTTTTGAAGATGGCCTCCAGCGAAAATTTTTCCAGCATCTGATCAACCGATTGTATCTCCGTATTCTGAATGTCGGTAATGGCCGGGAAAAGTAACTTCTTCTCTTCCGGTTTCACCGGAAAGGGCCTGGGTGTGCGCTTCATATCCGTTAGGTAGGCTATCAGGCTTAGCACAATGCCCGGGTGGTTCTCTGCTTCTTCACTCCACTTGTCGAAGATGTATTGCATGGCCTGCACTCCTTCGCGCGGCTTCTCCTTCAGTTCTACGGCTCTGCGCAAGCACCAAATGCGGTAATAGTACAGCAGAATGTCTTCCTTCTGCGGAAAGTATTTGAACAGCGTAACCTTGGATATTTTCACTTTCTCGCAGATGTCGTCTACGAAGAGGTCATCGAATGATTTTTTCCCGATTAACTTTAGCGTGCAGTCCAGAATGCTCAGCTTCAGACGTGCGGCTTTTTCTTTACGTAGGCTCATGAGAATGTACTTTTCAAATAATACATTTGGGAGCAATTAACCAACCCGTCTTCTATGAAGTGCATTCTTTCTCTTCTATTGGTCGTCTCTCTCTTTGCATGTACATCGTCCAAAAAAGAAAGGACAACGGGCCTCATTACCGATTCGGTAATGGTGGTGTCGGCCCATCCGCTGGCCTCGCGCGTAGGGGTTGAGGTACTGCGAAAGGGGGGCAACGCCATTGATGCGGCCGTGGCCGTGCACTTTGCCCTGGCCGTTACCTTTCCGGGCGCAGGCAACATTGGCGGAGGCGGCTTTCTGGTTTTGCGAACGCATGACGGAGCCGTAAATGCGCTGGATTTCCGTGAAAAAGCACCTGCTGCTGCCTCTACCTCCATGTATTTAGACGAAGCGGGCAACGTGGTGGATGGCCTCAGCACGGCCGGCCACCTGGCCTCGGGCGTGCCTGGCTCGGTAGACGGCATGGTAGAAGCGCATGCCCGCTATGGCTCGTTACCCTGGAAAGACCTGGTGCAGCCCGCCATCGACCTGGCCCTGAACGGCTTCACCATTACCGAACGGGAAGCCAGCTCGTTGAACGACATGCGCGATGCGTTTGTAAAATACAATACCATTCAACCCGAATTTCTGTTGCGAAGCCATTGGCGCAAAGGCGATACCATCTATTGGGAAGACCTGGGCCACACGCTGGAGCGCATCCGCGACCGGGGCCGTGCCGGTTTCTATGAAGGTAAAACGGCCGATGACCTGGTGGCCGAAATGAAGCGAGGCAACGGCCTCATTACGCACGAAGACCTGAAAAACTACCATTCGGTTTGGCGAACACCAACGGTGGGGTTTTATAAGAACCACAAAATCATCAGCATGCCGCCACCCTCCAGCGGTGGTATTTGCCTGCTGCAACTACTTGAGGCTGTAGAGCCTTATCCCATCAAAGAGTATGGCCACAACACCGCAGAAGCCGTGCACCTGATGGTGGAAGCCGAAAGGCGCGTATATGCAGACCGCTCGCGCTACCTGGGCGATCCTGATTTCTATCAAATACCGGTAAAGCAACTTACCGATGGGCAATACATGGCCGAGCGAATGGCTACTTTTAGCAAAGACCGCGCAACGCCAAGTGAAAACGTGGCACCGGGTGTTGTGCCGGGCTATGAGTCGGAAGAAACCACGCACTTTTCCATTGTAGATGCGCAGGGTAATGCCGTGGCGGTTACCACTACCCTCAACGGTTGGTATGGGTCGTTTGTGGTGGTGGCAGGATCGGGTTTTTTGTTGAACAACGAGATGGACGACTTCAGCGCCAAGCCGGGAGTGCCGAACATGTTTGGTGTGATTGGTGGCGAGGCCAACAAGATAGAACCCAATAAACGCATGCTGAGCGCGATGACGCCCACGATTATTGAAAAGGACAATAAATTGCTCATGGTGGTGGGAACACCCGGTGGATCTACCATCATTACCTCGGTGTTCCAGGTTATCCTGAATGTGTTGGAGCACGGCATGACCATGCAGGAGGCCGTAAACGCCAAGCGTTTCCACAGCCAATGGCTGCCCGATGTGGTGGCACCTGAATACAATGCGCTATCTAAAGACGACAGTCTGGAGTTGGTGGAAAAGGGGCACGTGTTTCGCTCGCGAAAAGGGCTTGGAAGAGTAGATGCCATACTGGTGCTACCCGATGGCCGCCTGGAAGGTGGTGCCGACTACACACGGGGCGATGACACAGCCGATGGGTACTAGCCTCCGGGCGTTATTCCAACATCAGAACAAATTATACAGCAACATCAGGTAAAGAATCCACACAACGCCTGCGCCTAGTATAATCAGTAGTTTTCTTTTCACGATTCAGCGATCAGAGGTTTAACCAATAGGTGAGTTTGCACACCAGCCCGCGGTTCTTCACAACCAGGTTCTGATCGGTGTAATTGTCGGTATATACCAGAAAGAAATCAGACATGGGTCTGAAGCGCCACTGCAGCCTGCTGTTGATGTTAAAATTTTTGGCCTGTGTGTTGTACTGCAAGAAAGTAGTCCACCAGAGGTTATGACGAAAACTTATCTCGCTGCGCGGCCCCACCAGCAAAAAAGCAGCAGAGCCATATTGTGGCGGCAATTCGATGCGATTCTGAAGAAAGGTAACGCCCAAACTACCCCACGGCTGCCTGCGCACATGCACCGAACCACCCAACTCCATGCGCCTTCCGCCATAGAATCTGCCCATACCGGCACTCACCTCCCCGCGCAGCCACTTGCGTGTGTCGGTGCGGTATCGCGCACGATAATGTATAAAGGTGTAACGATCGGCTGGCAATGGTTTTTCCTCCCCAATGATGTCGGTGGCAAAGGGCAGGGCCACATCGGTTTGGAAAGCCTCTACAAACAACGATCCTGTGTTGCGCAACCCGATAAACAGATTCACGGAAGTGTTGCGTTCCAGAAATCCGCCATCTGCCTTATAGTTAATCACGCTCCATGTGTTGGGTTCAATCATGTTAATGCGCTTGCTGCTTTTAGGATAGTGAAGCCATCCAAACCACGGATTCAACGTGTAGTGCCCCAACCTAACGGTTGTATCGCGCAGGGCATCGTGGTTGTAGAGCCGGGGAACAAACCCAAAATCATTCACATAATTTTCGCCAACGTGTTCAACCATCAACCCGGTGTAGTATTTTTTTACATTGCGACTGTATTGCGCACTGTAATAACCATTGTCGCGCAAGTGGTAGGGCGTTTCTGCCCGATGCATACGTAACGTTGCGCTGTTGGCGCCATTGGCAGATACATACTGAAACTCGCCACCATACGTCCGGTTAAAATTATCCTGATCGCTCCCCTCGCCCCGCGCGGTGTGCTGCCGGTTGGCACCAAAGAATTTCACCAGCGACCGGCTCCAGACCCGTTGCTGCACCGAAGCCACCAGGTAGTTATTCGCCACCGATTCATCCGTGGCGGCCGTTTGAACATCCATCAGCCCCACACGCATTCCCTTGGTAACGTTTCCGCTTAGTCGCGCACCGGCCACAATAGGCACCGGGGTACCCTCATGCATACCAATCTTTCTCGAAAAGAAGGGCATTACCTGCCACGAACCGAAGTTGGTAAAGAGGTCGGCATTTTCGAGAAAGAAATTCCTTCGTTCCGGGAAAAACAGAGAAAACCGTGTTACGTTGGTCATCTGCTGGTCTACCTCCACATTCGAAAAATCGGGTCGCACTGTAAGGTCCAGGTTGAGTGATGAACTCACGGCTACCTTTGCATCTAAGCCGATGCCTCCCATGGTTTCGGTCGGCTTGCCTTCTTCATAGTTTTTCGCCAAACCACCGGAAGCATAGGGTATCAGGGTTACCTTGCTTTGGTCAGGCAGAAAAGATTCTTCCCAACGCAGCGTGCCCAGGCTGCCCAGGTCCATGCCATTAAATTGAAGCGGCACGCGGGCCCAGGTGGAAAACAAGTTGTTCTTCATATCGGCCCGGATAAAATTCAGCCCCCACTCCGTGGCTTTGCCCTTGAAGCGGAGTGAAGAGAACGGAATGGCCATTTCAACCACCCACCGGTCATCGTACACCATAGTGGCGCTGTACCATTTGTTGTCCCAATTCTCGTTGGCCCGCGACCGGCTTCCCTGCACATTGATATCGGCATCCAACTGTGCTCCACCTGCATTCACCCCAAAAAGGAAACCGTTCGACCGCTGGTTAATCGGGTCGAGCACCACCACAAAGGCATCGCTGCTCCAAAACGCCTCCATCACATCGCGTTTCAGCGATTGAATCACCAGATCATTTTTGTTCTGATAGCTGGTGGCCGTAATGTACAGATACTGTTCGTTGAAAAGCATTTTTACCTGTGTCTGTACGTTCGCCTCCCCGGAATCCAGGGGCCACTTATTGAGAAACGGAGTGGTTGCCTCGGCCAACTGCCAGGCTGGCTCATCTGCCACTCCATCAATCTCAATCGGCTGGTGGGCCCGCTTAACGTTGATGGAAAAGGCTTCTTTAAGAATCGGTGGATCTTGCCCCCACGCAGACACTGCGATGGTGAGCAACAGCAGCAGGAACATGTGTTTCATGGAGGGTGGCGTTTTACTGCCTGTACGGTGACCGCGAACCCGATTTTCCAGGTTGTACCCAACAGTGGTTTGTGTACTTCACACGTGCCCCTGTTTCACTCGGATGCAATTCATCGGGTGCAACCGGTTATTAGGGAGGCCAGCGCGCCCTTCCGGTGCGTACCGCCAGCAGAATACCATGAAGAGGGTTATCTTTGAACAACGGCACGCAACCAAATGCCATTAATGCCTGTACAAGGTGAAATAACCCATTGCAGCACCCCAATTCAACCCCATGAAGGCAAGGCTTAACTGGCTTTTTGGCAACCGCCTGTTGCAACATGTGCTCTTCTGGGCTACGCATCTGGTGTTTTACGCCACGCTTTACGGCAGCTTTGCCGACAACTATGGGCAGACCTTTTTAGAAGAAGCCATTTACCTGCCGGTGAAAATCGTGTTTACCTATTTTGTGATGTATTACCTGCTGCCGCACTACCTGCTGGTTGGCAAATACACGGCTTTTTTTGCCTGGCTCGCGTTTGCTTCTTTTGCGGCCGGCATCGTACAGCGTTACGTGGCTTTCAATTTCGATTATCCTATCTACTACCCAGAGGCCCTTCAGGATTCTTTCTTCTACCTGCCCAAGATCATCAAAATGTTTGCAGCCATCTATCCGGCCACCTTTGTGGCGGTGGCCATTAAGTTGTTGAAATACTGGTATGCCAACCAGCACGCACAACAGGTGCTGATCCAGGAAAAGTTGCAGGCAGAACTCAAGTTTTTGAAGACGCAGATCCACCCTCATTTTTTGTTCAACACGCTGAACAACCTCTACGCACTCACGCTGAAGAAATCGGACATGGCCCCGGGCATGGTGTTGAAACTTTCGGAATTGATCAACTACATGCTGTACGAATGCAAAGGCGATGAGGTGTTGCTGAGCAAAGAGATCAAGTTCATCCGCAACTATGTGGATATTGAGAAGATGCGCTATGGAGACAAACTGGAGGTAGACATCCACGTAAATGGAGAGCAGGCCGACAGAAAAATTGCGCCACTGATACTACTGCCATTCGTCGAGAACTGCTTCAAGCATGGTGCCAGCGAAGGCCTGGAACAGGCATGGGTAAAAATAGATGTAGACGTGCAGCCCGACTCCGTTGTCTTTAAAGTAGAAAACAACAAGGCCACCGGCCCCGAGAAAGGAAATGGCGAGGGCATTGGCATACAGAACGTGAAACGCAGGTTAGACCTACTCTACCCCGGCCGCTACGATTTGAAAATGATAAAGGGAGAGGAAACCTTTTTGGTGATTTTAACAATCAACGAGAAAGAAACCGAATAGCAGCAAGATGAAATGCATCATTGTAGACGATGAACCGCTGGCCATCGAAATCCTGGAAACCTATGTGGCGCGGATCGATCACCTGCAGTTAACGGGCACGTTCCGCAACGCGCTGGCCGCCTTCACCTTTTTACAGCAAAACCACGTTGACCTGATCTTTCTCGATATTCAGATGCCAAAACTTTCGGGCATCGACTTTCTGAAAACCCTAAAACGCCCCCCCAAGGTGATATTTACCACCGCCTTCCGCGACTATGCCATTGAAGGTTTTGAGTTGGAAGTGGCCGACTACCTGCTGAAACCCATTCCATTCGAGCGGTTTTTGAAGGCCGTTGCCAAGGTGTTACCGGCCCCGGCAGACACCCCTCCTCCACCCGCCCCGGCTGTGGCCACTGCTTCCACTGATAACCACATCTATTTTAGGGTAGATAAGAAGATGGTGAAGACCCGCATGAACGACATACTATACATTGAAAGCATTAAAGACTATGTAAAAGTGCGCACGGCTGAAAAGGAAATCATCACTCAGCAGAAAATCAGCTACCTGGAAGAAAGCCTGCCCAAGCGGCACTTTCTGCGTGTGCACCGCTCGTTCATGGTGAACATAGAGAAGATTGACGCCTACTCTGCCACCGATGTAGAAATCGGAAAATTCCACATACCTATTGGCCGCAACTACAAAAACGATGTGATGAAACTGTTGGCCAAGCAGGTGTTTGGGTAACTCTCAAATTAAGTTTGGAAAATGGGGGAGCACAATGCGCTCGAAAAAATTAACTATCCATGAAGAATTGGAAGAGGGTTTCAACCAGCCATAGGGGTGCGGGCTTAGTAAGGGAAACTTAGTGATTTTCACTAGTTATTAATTAATATAAAATTTGTTGTATAGTTCGGGTTGACTATCACAGTAAAATTTAGTTCGGGTCAAAAAAAAGAGGCTGCTCTACAAGAGCAGCCTCTTGGCGGTTAATAAACCAATGCAGATTTTAGTTTGGCTGACGCTGACCCGTTCCGTAGTGAATATCATTCACATAACGCAAACCAGGTTTTGTTGTTAACGATGTCGGGCCAGAGAACGCTTCATCAGCACCAGGAACGTTACCCTCGGTATAACCTGTACCGCCAGCGGTAACAGTTACACCAGTAATCGAGCCCCCAGCCACGGTTGCCGTGGCCGTTGCACCGCCTCCTACAGTAGACGAAATGGTAACACGCGGGGCGCCTACCCAGTTACGGCCACCATCCGAGACAGTAATCGCAGAAATGGCGCCATTCACAACGGTAGCGAATGCATTGGCACCCTCACCGGCAGTGAAACTGATAGTCGGAGCCGAAGTATAGCCGCTTCCACCCGAAGTGATGTTAATACCGATTACTTTTCCGTCAGCAATAATGGCCGTACCCGCAGCACCAGAACCTCCGGTTCCCGCGTTGTCAAACACCACGGTGGGAGGAGCTACGTAACCGCTACCTTGTGCTGTAATGTTCGCAGAGAGAACTGAACCGCCCGTCAAGAATGACTGCGCACTTGCGGGCGCAGTAAACGCGCTAATGGTTAAGAAACCTCCAATTTGGGCGCCCAGATAACCCGAACCGGGGTTGGTAATAGTGATACCCACTAATTGCCGGGTATTCGGATCAATTACCGCGGTACCTGTGGCCCTTACGCCATTGGGGCGGCTAGGAGCCGGGAATATAATAGAGGGGGCAAATGTATAGTTGCTACCATTCGATGTAATCTGTACTGCGCCAATAGATTGACCAGAATAGATACCAACGGCAGTCGCAGCGACAGTAGCCGCAGGGGTCCCTACGTCAGTAATAGTGATAGTCGGATCGCTGGTGTAGCCAGAGCCAGGGTTGGTAATGGTGATACCAGTAAGGCGGCCGCTCTGAATAACGGCAGTACCAGTGGCGGTAGTTCCGGATCCACCAGGCGGTGAGAACGTAATGGTCGGAACTGCGGAATATCCTGCACCTGTGTTGGTGATGTTAACACCCACTACGGTTCCGTCAACAGTAAGAGATGCGATCGCAGCAGCTGCACCTGCACCAGCCACGAAGGTTACTGTGGGAGCAGATGTATAACCCGATCCAGGGCTGGTAACTGTAACGCCAGTAATCTGCCCATTGGCAACAGTGGCAGTGGCGGTGGCGCCAGTTCCACCACCTCCAGTAATGGTAACCAAAGGTACACCGGTATATCCAGAACCTGCGTTGGTTACGTTGATGCGATCAACTGTTCCTGTTTGGTTGCTGATAACTGCTGAGGCAGAGGCACCACTTCCAGCATCAAAGCTAATGCTAATACCGGAAGCCGAGGGTACCGATGTAGTTGCCAAGCCAGGGCCAAACAAAGTTCTTTGAACAATCGTACGATCGCCAGTTACTCCGTCAATGGCTACGTTGGTAAACAAGGTCTGGTCAGCAGCAACTTGCGAGTAAGAAATTGCTAACGGGAGGCCATCGAATGCGGCCGGAACAGACACCGTATATTCACCGGCAGTAACGGTACCAACAACGCCTGTCTGGTAGTTTGCCTGCTTAATGTCGCCTACATAATAGAATGTCTCTTCATCTTGGGGAATGTTAGGATCGGCATTCGGCTCACTAATGGGAGTCAAATCCTCGTTCATGAACAAGAATTTATCTTCGAAATCAGGGTCAGTGGCGTCAATACCTACCAGCACAGTAGTACCATCCGGGGCTAACTCACGTGTTTTGTTGGTCAGGTTGGTTTGGATGGTGGCACGGCCGATAATAGTGGCTGTGTTAGCACCCGTCACGGGAAATATAGGGATGATGTTACCCACATAATTCCACGAGTCGTTTGGAGTGGCATTATTTTCGCGAACGCCCACGATATAGTTAGCCTCTGTGAACCCGGTTTGACGAATCGTTACGTTGATGCTGTTGCGGAAATAACCGCTAAATACCACCAAACCGGAGGCATCCGTAGTTTTGGTTTCCCTGCGGCCTGCCTGGCTTACCGTGACAGAAGCACCAGACACCAGCGATTGGGTTCTGCCATTTGCGAAAGACGAAGTAGAACCGTCAACTACAGTGATGGCGTAGCTTACCAAACCAGCCGAGTTCACATTTTCCAGTGAATCATATATTCGTTGATTTCTTAGGTCCAACGAATCGTAGAAGCGCTGCAGTTTGTCATTCAGTCTTGCCAATGAATCCACAAAGGCAATAGAGTCTAGGCGGGCTTGTTGCCGCTGGCGCTCAAGGGCCGTGATGTCCACGCCCTCGTTATCACAGGAGAGCACGATCACGGTAATCAGGATCGCGAACAAACCTGTAATTCCGAAACGAAATTTGTTTGTTTCTTTCATAGGGAATTGATTTAAAATATAGGGTTAATTGAAGTTTCTCAGAATTCGAAAAGAGGCATAGACAAGTTAATACTGAAGGTGGAAGTACGAAGTTCACCACCATAATTGTTCAAGGTAGATTGCAGCGTAGAAGTAGGCGCGGAATCACTCTCCATAGAAGTAAGGTTGTGGTTGTAACGAAACTCGATGCTCAATCCTTCGATGTCTACCCCTAACCCTACCAAATAACCAAAATAACTGGCGGTAAAGCCGCTGCTTATGCTAGCGTAGTCCCTTTCTGTTTGCGAACCGAACGGGCTGTTGACGCGCGTCTCAAACTTCTCTTGCGCACTCAAATTGACACCATACTGAACCCCTAAACGGACTTTGGGCTGCACCTTCGACTCAGACATGGAGGGCATGCTAAGTTCGGCCATAACCGGAAATTCTAAATTGTGCGTAATGGCACGCACATTGGTGCGAGTGAATCCACCAATGGAGTAATTTTCCATTGTACCTCCGCTAATGGCATACATTACTTCTGCACGGCCCGCGAGGAAAGTAGTTACTGACATCGATACATAGCCTCCCGCTGTAGCACCCAGCACACTCTGATCGCTTAGGTAGTAACGCTGGTTCAACGTTGCCAGACGCAACTGTTCAATGTAGGCGGGCGTGTATGCGGGCGAGTAAATTGGCCCATCGTAGTCATTGCCAGAAATTACCGTTGCTGTTTTTGCCTGTTGATACCGAAATTCTGCTTCGCTAGCACGCTGCAAATCATCGGCAACCTTTCCTTGAGTCACCAAGAGTCTCACCTTGTCTTGCGGACGGAATGAATTAGAACTCACTCCAGCGCGAAATCCCACCTTGATCTGCGCCATCGTTCCCAACGACAGCGCAGACAAAGCGATTATGAAAATCCACTTTTTCTTCATGGGCTATTAGGGGTTTTTGATTAGTTTATAACAATACTGTTGAATTGCCTTGAGTGAATAACTTGGAAACTGACTGTTCCAGAGATTTTTTACAGAAATTATAAACAACACAGTGGTAAAGGGTTTAATACAACAAAGTTTTATGAACAGTAATTGACTTACAATACCTCTTTGTCGGTATTTTGTACTACTGTCTTACCATTTACTGTACTACTACTTATTAGGTAGCTGCTTGTCCAAATCCTTTACTTACCTAATTGCAACATCCGTGTTGACAAGATGATGCATGGATTTAGTAACTACTTACTTCAATCCTTTAAGAAACTCCTCATTCAGCTTAATGTAGCCAAAGTCGTTCTCGGCCTTTTTGGCCAGTTCCAACGATTTTTGGGCGGTGGCCTGCGCCCCGGCTTTATCGCCAGCCGCTTTTTGTATCTGGGCCTTCAGGTGCACATTCCAGAAAGCGTTGGGGTTGGCGGCCAAACCCATATCTATCCACTCGATGGCTTTCTTCAGGTCTTTGCCGGTTTCATAATAATAACGCGCGGCTGCAATGTAGTTGTTGGGGTTTACCTTGGTGTTGGCTTCAATGGCTTTCATCACCTTCTCATCGAACGATACCTTAATGCCAAACTTCACTGAAGTATTTTCCCAAGCCAACTGAATCTTAGCGGTGGTATTGTCGTCCGACAGGTCGGTAATATTCATGGTGAACATGTCTACCTTCTCTGTCAGCTTCTCAGCCTTCACGGTAAACTTGGCGGCATCGTTCTCAGGCTTATAAGCCGCTGTATTGCCACCCATGGCCACGTCTTTATATAATACAATACTCCACTCGGTTGCTCCGGGGATAGACAGCAACAGGTATTCGCCTTTGGCTACTTTCTTTCCTTCTACCTCCACATCGTCAGAAAAGCTGATCACCGTGCCGTTGTTGGCACCGGTGCGCCACAACTGGCCGTAAGGCACCAGAAAGTCGGAACCGGCACCAAAAATTTTGCGGCCCTTCGTACGGGGCCGTGAATAGGTAATTTTTACATCGGTTAACCCCACCTGGGTGCTGGCTACTGCCGCGGGGCTGGCGGCAGGGGTTTGAATCTGGGCTTCCGAACACACAGCAATAACTAACACTAACAGTAAAAGCGTAAGGATTTTCTTCATAATTGAATTATTAGGATAAATAGATTACTGAAACGGATGCCGATGGAAGGGACCCCCTGTGGGATTTTGAAAAGAGTACAAAGGATACGAAGGGTATCATGAGGTACAATTGGGGGTCGCAATCGTTGTAACAGAAGGCAAAGCTAACAGAGTTTAGAACAAAAGCACTGTAAAATCGGTCTAAATTGCGTCCTATTACACGTTGTGAAACTACCCGCCTCCTTCTACACCGGCCGTCCCGTTACCGCCATTGCCCGTTCCCTGCTGGGTAAGCTTTTGGTAACCAGTGGTATAGATGGGGTGGTGCAGGCTGGGTGGATTGTAGAAGCAGAGGCCTACTCGCACCGGGAACGGGGCTGTCATGCTTTTGGCAACAAAATGACCGCCCGAAACCAGGCCATGTTCCTGCCCGGGGGCCATGCCTACGTGTATCTTTGTTATGGCATGCACTGGATGTTCAACGTGGTAACGGGCCCGGAAGGAAAGGGTGATGCCGTACTGATTCGGGCCATTCAGCCCCTTCCAAACGGTAAAAGGCTCCCACCGCGTGTTACCGCTGGCCCGGGCAAGCTAACCAAAGCCCTGCAGATAGACCGTAGCTACAATGGGCTGTGGTTGGGGGGCGATCGAATCTGGCTGGAGGAAGGGATGAGCCTGCGTAAGGCCCAGGTGGTACAAACCACCCGCATTGGCATTGAATATGCAGGACCCGATGCATTGCTGCCCTGGCGATTTTATATGAAAGACAACCCCTGGGTGAGCCGTAAGTAGTGTGGATTCTCTATTTTTGACTTTCACCTGATTGAGATTGTAATATGCGCGTAGTTGCTTGGCTCTTTTTCATTGGATGGTTACCGCTGGCCAATGCGCAGCCTGTACCCGCCCGTTTGGACAGAGCCAACTCTGCATTGGATGAACAGAACCCGCTGCTCTCGCCCGATGGCCGCACTTTATACTTCACCATTTCCAACCACCCTCAAAACGTAGGTGGCACCAAAGACCTGGGCGACATTTGGTACGCTACCCTCACGGAGCAAGGTTGGGGCGACCCCATTCATGGCGGAACGCAGATCAACAATACGCTTCATAATACGGTGGCCGGCTTTTCTGCCGATGGCACGCAATTGTTTTTGATGGGCCACTATGCCGCAAAGGGCGAACCCGTGCAATCGCAGGGCCTTGCTGTGGCCCGGTGGAACGGCACCGGATGGGCCGCTCCGGTCAACATCAAAATACCTTACTTTAAAAACAGTACCCCGTTTCAAAGCGGCTGCCTCTCGGCCGATGGCAATGTGCTGGTGTTTTCGGCAGAGTCGTACGCTACGCGCGGGGCCGAAGACATCTACGTTAGTTTGCGGTCGGCAGGCCAATGGTCGGAGCCGAAGAACCTGGGCAACACCATTAACACGCCCTACCAGGATGTAAGTCCTTCGCTGTCGCCCGATGGCAGGCGCCTGTACTTTGCTTCTAACGGCCATGGCGGCTACGGCAGCTTCGATATATTCTTTTCCGATCGGTTAGACGAC
Source organism: Bacteroidota bacterium (assembly GCA_049324055.1). GTDB lineage: Bacteria > Bacteroidota > Bacteroidia > Cytophagales > Cyclobacteriaceae > ELB16-189. Next base: position 88,435 of record JBMOLS010000043.1, read on the forward strand.
ACCTGGCTGAGTTGGTCGGAGCCGGTAAACGCAGGACCCGACATCAATTCGGAAGGGCGCGAACTATTCTACCGGCCCACCCCGTGGGGAGATTTTTATACCAGCACGCGCAACAGCGATGGTTATGGAGATATCCGCTTCTACCAACCCCCTACGCCCAAAGACTCCATGCAGGTGGTGTCGCCATTGTTATCGGAGATAAAGACCGCTGAGCCGACCGATTCCGCCATCACGCAGATAATGCCGATCGACTATGCGAAAGACGCTGTAGCAGAAGCAAAATCTTTTCGGGTTTGGGGCACGGTGTTGAATGCCCACACACAAGCACCTTTGTTAGCCCAGGTACATATTTTATCGACTGGTGAGCAACTGGCAAGCGAAAGCAACGCGGATGGCATGTACGAAGTTTCGTTGGCGGCACGTGAAGAATACCACATTAAAGTAGAAGCGCCCGGATTTATCGGAGTGATGGAAAAACTGGACCTACGCACACAGGTTTTGAATAACCTGGAAATGAACTTCCAACTGCAGCCCGTAGCGGTGGGCACTACCGTTAACCTGAAGAATGTGTTGTTTCAACAAAGCACGGCCACCTTGCTGAAAGAATCGTACGATGAATTAAACATGGTGGCCGACTTCATGAAGCAAAACCCCCAGGTGGAGATAGAACTGGCAGGCCACACCGACAACCGAGGGTACCACCAACTGAATATGAAATTATCGCGCGAGCGGGTGGAAGAGGTGAAGAAATATTTAGTGGCCCAAGGTATTGAGAGCAGGCGAATTAGCGGCAAAGGTTACGGAGGCACCAAACCCATTGCCGACAACGATGCTGAAGAAACACGCGCCCTTAACCGCAGGGTGGAATTTACCATTGTGAAAGACTGACAAGCGGTACCTTCAAAAAAACAGAAGGTGCAGCGAATGAAGAAAGTTTTTCTGGAGAAGTCTATCTTATTGTTTCCTGCAGCAAAAGCCGAAATTCATTCAACATCATGGCCGTAGCACCCCACACCACTTCGCCTTCAATTTCGAAGTGGGGCGCCAGCATGTTATAGCGGCCTGCGGCCACAATTTCTTTGCGCTTCACCGCCTGCTCCGCCACCAGCGCGTCCACATCGCCCTTTAATATGCGGCTTACCTCCACCTGGTCGGGAATAAAAAGAGGTTCTTGCTCGGCATAACCCACCACGGGCCTTACCAGGAAATTACTGGGCACCACAAAAAATTCCGACAGCGTTCCCAAAATCTTTACATCGGTGGGCTTCACCCCTACTTCTTCTTCGGCTTCGCGCAACGCTGTTTCAATGGTTGTTTCGCCAGGTTCTGCCTTCCCTCCAGGCAAACTCACCTGCCCGCTATGGGCCCCTATATAGTCGGGGCGTTTGATGAGTGGGAAGTGTAATACACCGGATTCGTCTGGGTAAATTAATATCATTACGCTGCCTGGCTTGGGTGGCAGTTTGTGCTCAAACCTGGGGATAACGGAACCGCTGGGAACTGCGCGCATGATTTCGTGCGCCTGAGCCCCGGGCAGTGGCTGCTTCAAACGCTGCTCCAGAAAATTGACTAAATCAAATAACTCCATGGCTTAGAAGTTACACGCTTTACGCATGGCATCTGTCACCTTCTGCTCTGCGGCCTCTTCCGACAAGCGGAATTGCGCGCATGCCTCATCCTGTTTGCCTTGCTGCAAATAGGCACTGCCAAGGTAAAAGTGTATCTGGTCAATAAACCCATCGCGGTCGAGTGCCTGCCGCAGAAGTCTTTCCGCGGAAGCGCCATCTTGCAGGTGCAGGTAATAAATGCCTTTATTGCGATAAACCCATCCGTTGTAAGGATCGATGGACATGCTTCGGTTGAGGTCGGCTTCGGCTTCGGCCATCTTTTTCAAACCCAAATAAATGTAACCCCTGTTGTTGAGAAAATAGGGCTGTTCGGGTTCCAGTGCCAGGGCTTTATTCACATTGTCCAGTGCCTGTTCATATTGCCCGCGTTCGGCCTGGATCATGGCCAGGGTATTGAAAATGTTGGCTTCCTCTTTTGTCAGCAATGCGGCCTCATTCAACTCCTGCTCTGCCTCTTCATATCTTCGCATGTAAAACTTCACCGTTGCCTGGTTCACCATGCGCTCTACTTTGTTGGCAGGGTCTTTTTCCATGGCCGCCTCAAAAGCCTGCAGGGCCTCCGGATAGTTGCGCATCTTTGTGAGCACGAGCCCTCTCAGAAAATACACGGCAGCGGTGTCGGGTTTTTCTTTTTGTATCCGATCCAGATCGGCCAGCGCGCGGAAGTATTCCTTTGATTCATACAGTGTGTTGGCGCGGTTGAAATAGGCAGGCAAAAACTGTGGGTTGCAGTTGAGCGCTTCATCGTAACGCATCAGCGCCTCCTGAAAATGGCGCGCATTGAAATGCAGGGTGCCCAGGTTATTCAACGCATCTGTAAAACAGGGGTCTACCTTCAATGCTTCCTGGTAGTAGTAGGCTGCTTGTTCGTTGTTGCCCTCCTTCAGGCTGATGTTTCCCTTCAGCAAAAACTTCTGAAGTTTGGTATCCTTGCTGTCGCTGCAGCCCCCCAGCACCAACGCCATCACCAACGTTTGCAGAACCATTTTACGGATCATGCCTAATCGAGTTAATCGCAAGCAGAACAAGTGGAAGGTAGGTTTAGTTGAACAAAACAGAAATAATTGACGAAAGGTGTTGCAAATTAAATAAGGGGCCCGTTACTTTGACGCAGCAAATGAGAAAAATAGCCAACATACATCTGCACCACCATCACAGCAACGCATTGTGCGGTGGCAGGTTATTGTTGTAACCATAATCGAAAAAGACTTGTAAAAGGCTTGCCACTCGAAACGGCAAGCCTTTTTTATTTGCCCTCCGAAGCTTTAGCGAAGGAGGGTGATCCCGAAGCTTTAGCGAAGGAGGGTGATCCCGAAGCTTTAGCGAAGGAGGGTGATCCCGAAGCTTTAGCGAAGGAGGGTGATCCCGAAGCTTTAGCGAAGGAGGGTGATCCCGAAGCTTTAGCGAAGGGGGTTCCCCCGAACCACCAGCTAAGCCAGGGTTCACTTTGGCGCTGGAGAAGGAAGGTGAAGCAGGTGAGAACGAACAAGAAAAAATGAAAAGTAAATTATCATCCATGGAACCGATTCTACGCATTGCCATTCAAAAATCAGGACGCCTGCAGGAAGGCTCGCTGGGTTTGCTGAAAGAAAGCGGGCTGGCAATTTCCAACGGCAAAGACCAACTGAAAACACAGGCTCGCAACTTCCCGGTAGAGATACTTTTTCTGCGCGATGACGACATTCCCCAATACGTTGAAGATGGTGTTGCCGACATTGGCATTGTAGGAGAAAATGTGCTGGCCGAAAAGCAGAAGAACACACGCCTCGTTAAAAAACTCGACTTCGCCAAGTGCCGCCTATCCATCGCCATCCCCAAAAGCGAAACGTATAAGGGGCTTTCGTTTCTGCAAGGCAAAAACATCGCCACCTCCTACCCTAACATCACCCGTCAGTTTTTACGCAAACACAACATTGAAGCCGGCATTCACGAAATATCCGGCTCTGTAGAAATTGCACCCGGTATTGGCTTGGCCGAAGCCATTTGCGATCTGGTGAGCACGGGCAGCACGCTGATGAGCAACGGCTTGAAAGAAGTGGAGGTAGTGCTGAACTCGGAAGCGGTGTTGGTAGCCAACACTACACTCTCGGAAGGCAAATCGAAAATACTGGAGCAACTGCTCTTCCGCATTGAAGCCGTGCAATCAGCTAAAAACAACAAATACATTTTGCTGAACTGCCCCAACGAGGCCATTCCAAAAATTACATCGGTGCTGCCGGGTATGCGCAGCCCCACTATTTTGCCGCTGGGCGAGCCGGGCTGGTCGTCTGTGCACTCCGTGGTAAACGAAAATGACTTTTGGCAGAAAATCGATCAATTGAAATCGTTCGGTGCCGAAGGCATATTGGTGATACCTATCGAAAAAATGATTGCCTGATAACTATGAAGCAATGGAAGAATCCCCCGCGCAGCGAATGGCCTGCGCTAACACAACGGCCCAGCTTTGAACTAGACTACCTAGAAAGCACGGTGCGCAACATTATGAACCGTGTAAAAAAGGCTGGCGATGCCGCCCTGATAGAATTTGCGCTACAGTTCGACAAAGCTACGGTAACATCAGTACAGGTAACGGCAGAAGAAATTCAACAGAGCAGCAAACAACTGAGCGATGATTTGAAAAAGTCCATCGAAGTGGCTGCGCGCAACATCCGCACCTTTCACGAAAAACAACGAAGAACCGTTGAAGTGATTGAGACTATGCCGGGCGTGCAGTGCTGGCGAAAAGGCATCGCCATCGACCGAGTGGGCATTTATATTCCCGGAGGCACGGCCCCCTTGTTTTCTACTGTGTTGATGCTGGGCATACCAGCCGCACTGGCCGGCTGCGCTGAAATTATTTTGTGCTCGCCACCGGGTGCCAACGGACAAATTCATCCTGCCATTGTGTATGCTGCGTCCATGGCAGGCATCACCAAAATGTATAAGTGTGGAGGCGCCCAGGCCATTGCCGCCATGGCTTATGGCACGCAGTCGGTGCCGGCCGTGAACAAAATATTCGGGCCGGGTAATCAGTTTGTAACCAAAGCCAAACAGTTGGTGAACCAGGATGGCATCGCCATCGATTTGCCGGCCGGTCCATCTGAGGTGCTGGTAATAGCCGATGCTGCGGCCAACCCATCATTTGTAGCCGCTGACTTGTTATCGCAGGCCGAACACGGCAAAGACAGCCAGGTGGTACTGGTAGCTACCAGCGAAAAATTGGTGGCCTATGTGCAGGCCGAGATCAGTAAACAATTGGTATCGCTTCCGCGGAAAGCCATTGCCGAAGAATGCCTGGCCAACAGTATGGCTATTACTTTCGATAAGCGCGAAGAACTATTGGCTTTTGTGAACGACTACGCGCCCGAACACCTTATCATCAACACCACCGATGCCGAAGATCTGACTGCATCCGTTCGCAACGCAGGCTCTGTGTTCATCGGGGGTTGGTCGCCAGAGGCCGCAGGCGATTACGCCTCGGGTACCAACCACACGCTGCCCACCAACGGCTTTGCCAAAAGCCATGGCGGTGTGTCGTTGGAAAGCTTTATGAAGTACATCACCTTTCAAAAGCTGACGCGCGAAGGCCTGCAAAACCTTGGCCCGCACGTGGCGCGCATGGCCGAAGCAGAAGAACTGACCGCTCACCAGAGAGCCATTGAAATACGACTCCATAACCAATAGCCAGCAATGACGCAATGATGATGCCTCATTTCTTAATGAACCTTCGTGTCTTTGTGCCTTTGTGGTTCACGGAAATGACCACAATGAATAAATCAAAGGACTCTCCACAACGCCCGCTAATTACATCGAAGTAAATTGTTCCTAACAAGCGCCAGTACCCACATCATGACACCCGATCAACTACGTTCCCTTGTTCGCAAAAATGTGCTGCAACTCAGTCCCTACTCTTCCGCACGCGATGAGTTTGAGGGCAGCGCCTCCGTTTACCTCGATGCCAACGAGAATCCACACAACACGGGCTTTAACCGTTACCCCGATCCGCACCAGAAAACAATCAAAAACAAACTCAGCCGCATCAAAAACATACCTACCAACCAGATTTTTCTGGGCAACGGCAGCGATGAGGCCATCGATTTGATCATCCGCACCTTTTGCCAGCCTGGCATCCACACGGTGATGATTCCGCAGCCCACTTATGGCATGTATAAGGTAAGTGCCGAAATCAACGAGGCGGGCATCAAAAGTGTGCCGCTTACAGCCACCTTCGATCTGGATGCCGAACTGGTGTTGAAAAATGTTGATTCCGATACGCGAATTGTATTCCTTTGCAGCCCGAATAACCCGTCTGGCAATTTGTTATCGGCAAACAGCATAGAGAAAGTAGTGCGCAATTTCAACGGAATCGTGGTGGTAGATGAAGCTTATATCGACTTTGCCGATACACCCAGTTGGATAACACGCCTGCCGGAGTTCAATAACCTGGTCGTATTACAAACACTCTCCAAAGCGTGGGGCCTGGCCTCCTTGCGACTGGGTATGGCCTTTGCGCATCCGTTCATTATCGAGATGATGAACAAAATCAAGCCTCCCTACAACATCAACGGCATTACGCAACAGAGGGTGGAAAATGTGTTGGAAGAAACCACCCAAACAAAACGCTGGGTAGATGAAATGGTGAGTGAACGAAAAAGGTTGGCTGAAAAACTTCAGACCATTCCGGGCGTGCTTCACATTTACCCCAGCGATGCCAACTTTCTGTTGGTGAAGGTAACCGAGGCCCCCGCGAAATACCAACAGTTGTTAAAGCACGGCATCGTGGTGCGCGACCGCTCGAATGTTCGCGGGTGCGAAGGCTGCCTGCGCATTACAGTAGGCACCCCTCAGGAAAACGATCGATTACTCAACGTGCTGTCCACGCTATGAAGAAAGTATTGTTTATTGACCGCGATGGAACATTGATCATCGAACCGCCTTCCGATCCGCAGATAGACAGTCTCGATAAATTGCATTTCTATCCGGGCGTGTTCAATGGCCTGGGAAAGATTGCCCGGCAAGGTGATTTCGTGTTAACCATGGTAACTAACCAGGATGGCCTCGGCACAGCCACCTTTCCGGAGGAAACATTCTGGCCGGTGCAGAACCTGCTGATTGAAACCTTGAAAAACGAGGGCGTAGTGTTCGATGGCGTCTATGTGGACCGCTCGCTGCCATACGAGAACAAGCCCACCCGTAAGCCGGGCACCGCCATGCTTAGCGCCTACCTTACAGGCGACTACGATTTAAAGAACTCGTGGGTGATTGGCGACCGCCTGACCGATATGGAAATGGCGCGCAACCTCGGTGCCCAGGGTATTTTGATCAACGATGGCAGCCTGGTAAAAAAGCTCCACGACTTCGAACTGCAACATACCTGCAAACTGATCACCACCTCGTGGGATGAAATTGCCAATCTGTTGCTGCGCTCGCAGCGTGCCACACGGGTGTATCGCAAAACCAAAGAAACGGAGATAACCATTGCGCTGAATCTGGATGGTGAAGGAAAGTCGAATATAAAAACAGGCCTTGCCTTCTTCGACCACATGCTGGACCAACTGGCGCGCCACGGCATGATGGATCTTGACATCCAAGCCAAAGGCGATCTGCACATTGACGAACACCACACCATTGAAGACACAGCGCTTACGTTGGGCGAAGCCTTCGCAAAAGCTTTGGGCGACAAACGTGGCATAGAGCGCTATGGTTTCTGCCTGCCTATGGACGACTGCCTGGCACAGGTAGCCATCGATTTTGGCGGCCGACCCTGGCTGGTGTGGGAAGCCGAATTTAAACGCGAGCGTATTGGCGAAATGCCTACCGAAATGTTCTTTCATTTCTTCAAATCGTTTTCAGACACCGCCAAATGCAATCTGAACATCAAAGCAGAAGGCCAGAATGAGCATCATAAAATTGAAGCCATCTTCAAAGCTTTCGCGAAAGCCATAAAAATGGCCGTGAAGAAAGATGCATACTCTAACCAGCTGCCCAGTACGAAGGGAGTGATTTAAAATGAAGAATTACGAATTTAAAATAGTGAATATGGGTGTTGAGGAACTAAAGAGTCGGTTTAAAAGGTTTGCCATTGATGTGGCCAAGCTCATTGGCGAATTACCTCAGGGCATTACCAACCGGGCATACAGTAATCAACTGATTCGCTCTTCTAGTTCATCCGCAGCCAACTATCGGGCAGCATGCAGAGGAAAATCTCGCGCTCATTTTATTAATTAATTAAAGATTGTCTAAGAAGAAATGGACGAATCGATATTCTTTCTCGAAATGCTGTCAGAATTTAATCCTAATCACACAGAGAAAATTGCTACGCTTGCCAAAGAAGGTAATGAATTGCTCGCTATCATAGTTACATCTATCAAAACGGCTAAAAACAATGCATAAATCAAATCGTCCTGATTACAATAATTCTAAATTCGTCATTCTACATTCTTCATTCCGAATTCAACATTCTAAATTCCACATTTCAAATCCCTAACTCCTCAATATGCAAGTAGCACTTATCAAATACAATGCTGGCAACATCCAATCCGTGTCGTACGCGCTGGAGCGGCTATGCATTGATTTTGAGGTTACTTCGGAGGCAGAAAAAATATTGAAAGCCGATAAAGTGATATTTCCGGGTGTGGGCGAAGCCAGCAGCACCATGCAATACCTGAAAGCAAACCAATTGGACCGAATCATTGTTTCTTTAAAGCAGCCTTTGTTGGGTATTTGCCTGGGTATGCAGCTGATGTGCACCCATTCTGAAGAAAATGATACCCCTTGCCTGGGTATTTTCCCGGAAACGGTTAAACGGTTTATTCCCAATACGGAAGAAAAAGTTCCACACATGGGATGGAACACCCTTCAACAATGCCGGGGTTTTGCATCCGGCCTGGATGGCCAGTACGTATATTTTGTTCACAGCTACTATGTGCCTGTTAACGTTTATACCGTTGCCACCACCCATTACGCATTGCCGTTCAGCGCGGCCATGCAGAAAGACAACTTCTACGCAGTGCAATTTCACCCGGAGAAGTCGGCTGAAGCTGGTGAAAAGATGTTGAGATCATTTTTGGATTTATAAGTACTATGAAAATTATTCCCGCGATTGATGTGATTGGAGGCAAGTGCGTGCGACTGACACAAGGAGACTACGGACAGGTGAAAGTGTACAGCAACGACCCTGTTGAGGTAGCCGAAAATTTTGAAGATGCCGACCTGGAGTACGTGCACATTGTAGACCTGGATGGCGCCAAAAAAGGCGAAGTGGTGAACTGGCGCGTGCTGGAGAAAATACGCGAACGCACCGCCCTGCGCATCGACTTTGGCGGAGGCGTGAAATCCGATGCCGATGTGGAAGACCTGCTGGAAATGGAAATCGACCGCATCAACATCGGATCGCTGGCTGTGCGCGAACCTGAAAAATTCAAGCGCTGGCTCAATCAATACGGACCAGACAACTTCATACTCAGTGCCGATGTAAAGAACGAGTGCATCCAAATCAACGGCTGGGTAGACGAAGCAGCTGTGTCGCTGTACGACCTCATCGAACAATTCGAACCCCATGGGCTGAAGTTTGTTACCTGCACGGACATCCATACCGATGGCACCCTGCAGGGCCCCAACTTTGCCCTCTACAGAAAATTGAAGAGCCGCTTCCCCGATCTGAAAATCATTGCCAGCGGTGGTGTGGCCTCTATGGAAGATTTGGAAAAGCTGAAGTACATGGAAGTGTATGGAGCCATTATCGGCAAAGCCATTTACGAGGGCAAAATTAAACTCGAAGAACTGACCGAGTTCTGCCACACCTAGCCCATGCTCACCAAACGCATCATTCCCTGCCTCGACATCAAAGACGGGCGCACCGTAAAGGGTGTAAACTTCATCGACCTGCGCGATGCGGGCGACCCTGTGGAACTGGCAGAGATGTATGCCCGACAAGGGGCCGATGAACTGGTCTTCCTCGACATTTCGGCCACGAACGAAAAGCGCAAAACGCTGGCAGCGTTGGTGAAGAAAATTGCCCAACACATCTCCATTCCATTTACCGTAGGCGGTGGCATCAACAGCGTGGAAGACGTGGGGCCACTGCTGGACGCAGGGGCAGACAAGATCAGCGTAAACTCATCGGCTGTAAAACGGCCCGAACTGATTGACGAACTCGCCAGGGCATTCGGCTCGCAGTGTGTGGTGCTGGCCATCGATGCACGCAAAGTCGTCAACCAGTGGGTGGTGCACACCCATGGCGGCAAACAGCCCACCGACAAAAAATTATTCTCGTGGGCCAAAGAAGGGCAGCAGCGCGGGGCAGGCGAAATTCTCTTTACCAGCATGGACCACGATGGAACCAAGAGCGGCTTCGCATTAGATGCCCTCGCCAAACTGCACGAACTGCTCTCCATTCCGGTAATCGCCTCGGGTGGTGCAGGTAACGCACAACACTTTCTGGAAGCTTTTAAAGTGGCGCGTGTAGATGCAGCATTGGCTGCCAGCGTATTCCATTTTGGCGAAATAGAAGTACCCGTGTTGAAATCGTTTCTAAAACTTAATGGCGTGCCCATGCGCCTGAACGGCCTATGATAGACGTTACCCAAATCGACTTTGCCAAAGACAACGGCCTGGTGCCTTGCGTGGTGCAGGATGCGCACACCCTGAATGTGCTGATGCTGGGCTACATGAACGAAGAAGCGGTGAACAAAACCATCCGCGAAAAGCGCGTTACTTTTTTCAGCCGTACCAAAAACCGTTTGTGGACCAAAGGTGAAACGTCTGGCAACTTTCTGGAAGTAGTGTCCATGCAAATTGATTGCGACCATGATACTGTGCTGATCAAAGCCAGACCGCTGGGACCTGTATGCCACACCGGGGCTGCCACCTGCTTCGAGGCACAAAACGAAAGTTCAAGTCTTCAATTCCTGGCCGATATCATTAGCCACCGCAGGCAACACCCCAAAGAAGGTTCTTACACCACCGAGCTTTTCAATAAAGGCATCAACAAAATAGCACAGAAGGTGGGCGAAGAGGCTGTGGAGTTGGTGATTGAAGCCAAAGATCAGAATAAAGAACTCTTTCTAAACGAAGCTGCCGACCTGATGTACCACTACCTGGTACTGCTGGAGGCTAAAGGGCATTCTTTGCGTGATGTGGTAAAAGTGTTGCGAGAGCGACACAAATAGCCTGGCTACCCGTTGCTGGTAGCTTACCCGGGAAGAACCTACAGAAAAAAAAGCCATGTAAATGTGCGCACCATTTAGTTGCTGTGCGGGATGCCGCACGGCAGGAAGATGAAGTGTACGGGACCTATACGGGCAAGGAGGGGGCGCACGCTTTCATTGCCAACCTGGGCAAGGCGTTCGAAACACAAGCCTTCGCGGTTGATCACCTGATTGCTGAAGGTTCCATTTTTTTTGCCAGCGGCACCTTCACCCACCGCCTTAAATCTACCGGAAAATTGTTTACCAGCGCGTGGGCGCTGCGATGCGTAGTAGAAGGGGGCAAGATCCGCGAGTATCACTTCTACGAAGACTCCGGAGCCTTTGCCACTGCTAACAAATAACTACCACTCGCCAAACACCCGACCTGCCTACAACAGGCCCGGGTGTTTTACTACTGTGTGGCCATTCAACCAATGGGCAAATACACCAAGGTGTCTGTGGTAAATAAACTTTGCTGTTATCCCACACACCTTTACCCAGTTGTTGGGCAGTTCGTTCCACTGCGCCCCTGTGTGGCATATCCAAAGTATGCTTGGGAGGGACGCCCGGCTTACCCGGTGCACTCTTGGCTTTTGAGAAGAATTTTAGCGATGGCCCTCATCCCAGTGGGTGGCCAACCAAAGCGGTCGGACCCCAGCGGCTCCATCCATCACCACACAACAAAATTCCCCTCTCCTATGTAGACACATAAAAGGCGCACATACAGGTGGGTGAGGTCAAACTCATTATTCAAGAAAGGGGAAAGCTACCGCTGGCGTGGTTCCCCTTGCGGCAGGATTGCAGCGCCTGCCAGCCGCAGACAGAAATACCCCGCGGTGGCGCAGAGGTGGTGCGCGGGCGCGAGGAGTAGCAGCGAAAAGCCCGCCCTGACGTTTGCCACTGACTTAATCCGCACAAGCAAAGCAACGTCAGGAGCAAAAACGTCAGGGGCCGCCCCAACTATCACCCACCCGACAAAGTGCACAAACAGTGTGCATGGCGGGCGTTGGTTTTCTGTCATTCTATTTATCTTGTTGCATGACTGAAAAAATTGTGGATGGCTACCCATTTGTACGCCATCAGCCACCCACCTACCCCGAACCGGAAATGCTGGCGCGCAGCGAGCAGTTTTACCAATGGCTGGACCAACGCAGAACGGTGCGCGACTTCTCTAACCGGCCGGTGCCACGCGCAGTGATTGATAACTTGTTGCGGGCGGCCTCCACGGCACCCTCGGGCGCACACAAGCAACCATGGACTTTCTGTGTGGTGAGCGACCCCACTGTGAAGAAGGAAATACGCGCCGCCGCGGAGAAGGAAGAATACGAAAGCTACCAGGGCCGCATGAGTGAAGAGTGGCTGACAGACATACGCCCGTTGCAAACGGACTGGCACAAACCTTTTCTGGAGGACGCCCCTTACCTGATTGTGGTCTTCAAAAAAGCGTACGACCTGCTGCCCGATGGCACAAAGCGCAACAACTACTATGTGGCCGAGTCGGTGGGCCTGGCGTGCGGCTTGCTGCTGGCGGCCATACACCATGCGGGTTTGGTGGCCCTTACGCACACGCCCAGCCCCATGAACTTCCTGAGTAAGATTTTGAAAAGACCCGACAACGAACGGCCCTTCCTGCTGATACCGGTAGGTTATGCAGCCGAAGAAACCTGGGTGCCTAAACTGAAACGCAAAGAATTGGCGGAGGTGGTGATGTTTGTTTGAGGGTGGGAAGTGAGATTTGAGATTTGAGATGGGAGACGTGAGATGGGAGCAACCCCACCCTGTAACCTAAAACCCTAACGACCTGCGCCCGGCTCTACTACGCCTTGGGAGACAACTTGAGGTAGGTGAGCTTGTAGGTGTACACAAAGTTGCCGTTGTTTTCGGTGCGGATGCCCTCCAGTATGTCGCGGCTTTTGTCGTAGCTGAACGTATAGGTGGTGTGGCGGCCCCGCGATTCGAAATGTTTATACACCAGCAGGTTGGCATCTGCGGCATGGTTAAACTCGCCCACAATGGAATAAGAGGGCAGGTACTCTTTGTCGAGCGATATTTCGAGGAACTCGCGGTTGGCACTGTCCTGGTCGCGCACGATGGCCACCTTGGCGTAGTTTTCTTTGCGCTGCGTTACCTTGTCGGTTTCTTCTGCCGACAGTAACCCTTTGCCTTTGCGGCTCACCACGCTGGTAACGGAATACACCCCCTCGATGGTGCCCACGCTGGTGGCTTCTTTGCTCATGTATTTGTTTACCAGGTCTTTGAAGTCGAACTGCTCGAGGGCGTATATTTTCTGCCGTTGCCGCAGGCGGTACAACTTGTCGATGGAGCAACCCGACAGCACGCAAACGGACAATATCAATAACCCGGCTACCTTCATTTAGAAAATGATGTTCTCGTAGCGGCCGCAGATGTGGCTGCGGCACGACAGGCGGCCATGCAGCGCAGTGGGCTTAAACAGCGACTTGCCCATGAGCATCCGTACACACTCTTGTATGCCCTCGGTAATGGAGGGGTGCGGGTGCACACACTCGGCCAGTTCTTCTATGCCCTTATCCATGGAAATAAGCACGGCCACGGCCTGTATGGCGCTGGAGGCGTGGTTGCCCACCACCTTCATGCCCAGTATCTTCATGGCGTCATCGTTGGTAACCAGCAGCTTGATGAACCCCTGTGTGTTGCGTTTGGCAATGGCGCGGGGTATCACGCTGTAGTCCACCGTTACTACTTTATAGTCTATCTTTTTCTCTTTGGCCTGGATTTCATTCAACCCCACCCCTGCCACCTCGGGACTTAAGAACATGATGTTGCTGATGTTTTCGTATACCAGCTTGCGTTTGGGGTGGCCGAAGATGCGCTCCACGGCATAGCGGCCTTCCAGTTCGCCCACGTTCACCAGGCTGATGTCGGCTGTCAGGTCGCCCACGGCAAAGATGTTGGAGATGTTGGTTTGCGTGTCGTTGTCTTCAATGCCGCGTTTGGAGATGTTGATCTCCACTTTATCGTCCCACAGGTCTTCGAGGTTGGGCACGCGGCCCACGGACACCAGCGCTTTCTCTACGTTGAACACCTCTTTGCCGCCATCGGTGTATTCCAGCTCGTATTCCACACGGCCATTCTTAATTTCCATGCGGATGAGCTTGGAGTTGCGGTGGATGAGCACCCCGTTGTTTTCCATGTTGCGCTCGATGATGTGCACCACGTCTTCATCTTCAAACGGCAATATGCGGTCGCCTTTATCGATTACATGCACTTTGGTTTTGCCGAAGCCTGAAAAGATGGTAGCATACTCGCAGCCGATTACCCCTGCCCCCACAATCACCATGCTCTCGGGGAAGTCTTCCATGTTTTCGATGCCATCGCTGGTCATTACTATTTTTTCATCGATGGGCAGCTCGGGCAGGTAGCGCGGCCTGCTGCCGGTGGCCAAAATGATGTAGTCGGCTTCTACGGTTTCGGTGTGGGCGCCCTGCTCTATTTGTATGGTGTGCTGCCCCACCAGGCGGGCAGTGCCCTTGCGGAACTGCAGCAGGTTGGTGTAGTTGGAGTTCTTCAGTTGCTCCATGTGCTCCAGTAGCATGTCGTTGCGCTCTTTCACGGCCCGCCTTACTTCTGCCTGCACTTCTTTGTAGCTGATGGAGGGCGCCTGTATGTTGTAGCGTCTCAGACTTCTGCGAAAGGCGGAGGCTTCGCGCGACAACTCCCACCATGTTTTAGAGGAAAGTGCCCCGTTGGTAACGCCCGCGCCTCCTACCCTGTTCTTTTCAACCAGCAACACTTTCTTTTTGAAATCCAGCGCGCGCATGGCGGCCGCATAGCCGGAAGGGCCGGCACCAATCACAACCAAATCAAATTTTTCCATAGCCAACTTTAGAAAGATCAGACCACTGATACGAATATACTATTGTTTCAACTTCGAAGCCATTGTAAAAGTAAATACGTGTTACCGTCCTGATTTGTGCACTGTTATTTTTTTTGCAGATGAATGCCCGCCACCATACAGCGTACACTGCCACCACCATACCGTTCGATGGTTGGCACGGCCAGGGGCAGCAGATCTGCCGTTTTGCTGAGTGCATCGATCTGCCCTGGCAACAGGCTGTTGAAGGCCGTTTGCGAAAGAAGAATGTAGGGCATGCCATCGGCATCGGCTACCTCCAGCATGTTGCCGGCAAAAGCCTTCATCTGTGCATAGCTGATGGCCACTACGCGGTGGCCGGCACGGGCAAAGCTATCGAGCAGCGCATCCTGGTCGGCTTCGCTGTGCACCGCATCGAGGCAGACTACCGCCACGCTACTGCCAACCCAAAGCATTACGTTGGTGTGGTAGATGGGCAGGCCCTGCTCGTCTACTGCATCGAACACAATTGGCTGGTAGCTAAGCAGCGAGGCTACGCGCGTCACCAATTCATCGTGCGTGCGGGCCGACCGGCTGGCGTAAACGGTTTGATGCGCGTGGTCGAAAATCAGGCTGCCAGTGCCCTCCAGAAATTTGCCTTCCTGCTCGTAGGTAGATTCATCGAGTACCTCTGCGATTATAAATGTCTGGCGCAGCCATTCCAATATGTCTATCCTGCGTTCGTGCCTGCGGTTGGGCGCCATCATCGGGTAGAGAATCACGCGGCCGTCATGGTGAAACGACACCCAGTTGTTGGGGAAGATGGCATCGGGTTTCTCAGGCTCGGGTGTATCGGCCACTACAAAAACTTCAATGTGGTGCGCGCGCAGTTGGTCTACCATGGTGTCGAACTCTTGCTGCGCCTGGGCAAGCACCTGCTGGCGATTGGCGGCCGCCTGCTGCTGGAAGGCATTGGTGCCCGCAGTCTGCTCATTGAAAAAAAAAGTGGCAGGCCGAATCATCAGCACAGCTTTGGGGTTCTGTAGGTGCATCCTGCAAATTATCCGAAATTCTTAATTTTACGCGATGTTGGAAGCGATTTTAGAGTGGGACCGGAATTTACTCGTGGCGTTGAACAGCTACCACGCACCGTGGCTAGACCCGGTGATGTTTTATGCTTCCAAAACCGTAGCGTGGCTGCCGCTATTTGGTTTTTTATTGTATCTGGTTGTGCGCTGGCATGGTAAAGGCTGGTGGCTGCCACTCAGCGGTGTGGCGTTTTCTATTCTGCTTACCGACCGGATTACTTCGGGCTTCATGAAACCCTTCTTCCAGCGCCTGCGCCCTTCGCAAGAACCGGTGCTGGATGGCGTGTTGCATTTGGTAGACGGATACAAGGGCGGCCTATACGGCTTTGCCTCCAGCCACGCGGCCAACACATTTGGCGTGGCCATGTTTTTCTGGCTGTTGTGGAAAAATAAAACACGCGCTTCGGCCTGGCTGTTTCTGTGGGCCGGTTTCATGACCTACACGCGCATTTACTTAGGTGTGCATTACCCAGGCGATGTTTTGGTGGGCGCTGCCGTGGGATTGGTATGCGGCTGGGTGGCCTATCATTTTGTGCAGCGCCTCAACAAAGGCAACGAGCCCCAACTGGCTTAGCCGGCCTTTCCCAACAGGCGCTTTACATACTTGCCTATGATATCGAACTCCAGGTTTACGGTGTCGCCTTTTTTTAGTTGGTGAAAGTTGGTGTGTTGAAAGGTGTAGGGAATAATCGCTACGCTGAAACCATCATCGGCTACATCGAAGCAGGTAAGGCTTACGCCATTCACGGCAATGGAACCTTTTTCCACCACCACATTTCCCAGCGAGGGATCGAACGAAAAGCGGAAGAGCCAACTGCCGTTTTCATCGCGCACGGAAGCCACCACCCCTGTTTGGTCAACATGCCCCTGCACAATATGCCCATCGAAGCGGCCGTTGTTCAGCATGCACCGCTCCACATTTACTTGGGTGCCCTGCTGCCAGTGGCGCAGGTTACTTTTCGATAACGTTTCTGCCACGGCAGTAACCCAGTAACCTGCTGCTTCTATGCGGGTAACCGTGAGGCACACCCCATTGTGCGAAACGCTTTGGTCCACCTTTAGTTCGGATGAGAGCGTACAGGAAAGCATAAAGTGCCTGTTGGTTCCTTCCGCCTGAATGCGCTCTACTTTCGCCACCGATTCGATGATGCCTGTAAACATAGCTGTTGTTTCTCTCCGCGAAATTCAGCCAATTTCGCTATAAATCAAAGTGTACGCTTTTTTGTGAGCAGCGTTAGCTTGATAGTCATCTCAAGCATGATGACCTTATTTATGCGAAGGAGGAATGACCTCAGCCATTTGTTTTTCGTTCAGAATCGGAGATCGCTCCTCCCACACAGGCGGGATCGCATCACGTCATCTTTTCTGAGATAGCTTCTACTTCTTATCCAATTTCTCTACCGCTTCCTTTTGATCGGGGCGCACCGTAGGGTAAGCAATGCCCAATTGTTCGAGGTAGGTTTTGTACTTGGCCGGATTGTAGTAGTAGGGCTTTAACTTGGGTGCAAACTCCATCATAATTTTTTGATTCAGGTAAATGGCAGGCTGATCCTTCTCGCCCACCAAAGGCGTGTACTGCAGCTCTTTGGTTTGTTCGTTCTTGTAGTAATCCCACGCGTTGCGCAGCAGTTCCGGCTTCAACAGCATATCGAGTACCGTCATCACTTCTGCTTTGGCTCCGTATAGAATGCCTTTGTGTGCAATGGGCGTGGCCATGGAGATGGCATTGCTCCAGTGGTGGCCGGGCAGGCCCGGTATGTTGCTGGGATAGCGCAGTACCACGGTTGGCAGCGACCACGAAATGTCTGCAATGTCGTCCGAACCTCCGCCCATGGCCATGAGCTGTCTGCCCATTACGTTAACCGGGCCGGTGGGTGTGGGTAAACCCAAGGTATCGAGCTTGGTGGCCAGCCCCTCTGCCTTGGGTGCTTTCAGCTCCAACTGGGTGGCTTTGGCCAGCAACTGGTCTTCGGGCGACCACTGCGGCAAACCTACCTTTTTGATGTTTTGATACATGGCCTCTGCAATCGGCTTGTTGAAATGGCCGGGCCAGGCAGAGCCCAGCACCTCGTAAGTAAATTTGGTGTCTGTCATCAAGGCTGCACCTTCGGCAATCTTCACACCAATATCGAAGAGCTTTTTGATGTTGGGATAGGTGCGTTCGCGGAAGTAGTACCACACCGATGCCTTGGATGGCACCACGTTAGGCTGGTCGCCTCCATCGGAAATAACATAGTGCGAGCGTTGTGTAAGTTCCAGGTGCTCTCTGCGAAAGTTCCAACCGATGTTCATCAGTTCCACCGCATCCAGCGCACTGCGACCGCGCCAGGGTGCACCGGCCGCGTGTGCCGCAGCCCCTTCGAATGTAAACTTTACAGAAACCAAGCCGTTGTTACCCGCATCCCCATGCGACACCGCCAGGTTGTTGGCCACGTGGGTAAAAATACAGGCATCTACATCTTTAAAATAACCGGCCCTCACGTAATAGGCTTTGGTGCCCACCAGTTCTTCGGCTATACCCGGCCAAAGCATGATGGTGCCTGATATTTTTTCGCGTTCCATGATTTTTTTAAGTGCCAGGGCAGAAATGATGTTGAGGGCCTGGCCCGAGTTGTGGCCTTCGCCATGGCCGGGAGCTCCTTCTACAATCGGATCGTAATAGGCAACGCCCGGCTTCTGCGAAGCTTTGGGAATGCAATCGACATCAGATCCCAGTGCAATCACCGGCTTACCCGAACCCCACTTGGCAATCCAGGCGGTAGGCACACCGGCCACGCCTTTTTCTACTTTAAAACCATTTTTCTCCAACAGGTTGGTGAGGTAGGCAAAGGTCTCATACTCCTGAAAACCCAGTTCAGAGAAAGAGAACAGCATATCGTTGATCTGCTGACCCAACACCGCATACTTTTCCACCTCCGCAGCCGCTTCTGTTTTCAGCTTCTCTACCTGCTGCAATTCGGTTTGCGCAAACAGAAGGGCGTTTAGTGATAAAAGACCAACAAGAAGGAAGTAACCCTTTTTCATAGCTCTTTAAGTTAGTAATGACAAGTTAAGCAAATACACACAGCATCTCTTTCGTTTATAAGGAGGGTTAAAAACGTGTTTTTAATGGTAAAAAGAGCAGTTTAAAATATTTTGGTTTATGATATAAACCAGTTTAAATTTGTTCCGTATAAACATTTAAGAGCGGCCATTGCACGGCTGCAAGCATAAACGAAACTGTAAGCGTATGAAAACGGAAGACACCCCGCTCAGCCCGCAGCAAAGCCTCGACCTGATCAGCGCCATGATACGCCAGGCACAAGGCAACATCAGCAGTGCCAGCTTCTATTTTCTACTGTGGGGTTGGGTAATTGCATTTTGTAACCTCGGCATGTATTACTTTCTGAAGTTCACCACCTACCCTGCGCACTATGTGGCGTTAGTGTGGACACTCGCCATTCCCGCGTGGATCGTTACCATGCTCTACGCAAGCAAACAAGACAAAAGCAGAAGGGCCTTTACACACCTGGACAAGATCAGCATGTGGTTGTGGATCGGTTTGGGCTGCACCATTCTACCGGCATGGATTTTTGGCGCGAAGACAAACTGGATGGTGAATGCCATTATATTGATGCCGGTGGGGTTGGCCACGTTTGTATCGGGTGTGATTTTAAAGTTCCGGCCGCTGTTGTTGGGAGGTATTACTTTTTGGATCGCTGGCATTTTGTGCTACCTGGTGCACCCTATTGATCAGTACCTGATTGGCTGCTTCGCTATGATCTTCGGATATATTGTACCTGGCTATCTGCTTCGCAACATAAAGGCCGATAACGATCATGTTTAAGGATCTTGATCCATTGCTGCACTCGCAACTGCGCCTGGCCGTTATGTCGATATTGATCAATGTAGATCGGGCTGAATTTACTTTTCTGAAAGAAAAAACGAATGCCACGGCTGGCAACTTAAGTGTACAACTCGATAAGCTTTCGGAAGCGGGCTATATCACGATCGAAAAATCCTTCAAAGGTAAGAAGCCTGTTACTACCTGCAAGATTACGAAGCAGGGCCTGAAGGCGTTTCAGGAATATGTACATAACCTCAAACAATACATTCAATAATTTTTTTATCATTTTAGTTTATATTATAAACCTGTTTACAATAATGAAAAACCAAACCCGATTCCTGACGATTAGTCTGATGTTGATCAGCCTTGCGTCTTTCGCACAGCGCCCTGATTTTTCTGCCAAATGCAAAGAAGAAATGACTAAACTCAGCTACCTGGTTGGCGATTGGCAAGGAGAAGCCATCGTTAACGAGCGTGGCACCCAACGCAAAATCTCGCAGACAGAACACATTGTTTGGGAGATGGATGGACTGGTGCTTTCCATCAAAGGCACCGGGCGCGAAGGTGATGCCGTGAGCTTTCAGGCATTTGCAATCGTGAACTTCGACCCGGCCGACCAGCAGTTCAAGTTGAAGTCGTACGTAAAAGAGGGCTTTTCTACCAATGCCTACTTCAAAATCATGGAGGCCAACAAGTTCGAATGGGGTTTTGATATTCCGGCAGGAGGAAAATCGAAGTACACCATCACGCTCGATCCGGAGAAAAAGACCTGGTACGAGGTGGGTGAGTACTCGCGCGATGGCAGCCAGTGGTTCCCTTTTATTCAAATGAACCTGGTTAAGCAATGAAATTCTATCACGACACCACCGGGCTCATTCATCTGGTCTCGGCCTGTATGGCGCTGGTGCTGGGCACCTGGGTATTGGCTGCAAAAAAAGGATCGAGGCAACACCAACGCGTGGGCTATATTTACACCGCCAGCATGCTGGTGCTCAACATCACAGCTTTCGGACTCTATCATCTGTTTGGCGGTTTTGGCCCATTTCACATAGCTGCATTGATTAGCTTGCTAGGACTGGTGGGCGGCATGGTGCCGGTGCTCCTGAAGAAGCCGACATCAAATTGGTTGGGTCTTCACTTCTCCTTCATGTACTATTCTGTAATCGGTTTATATGCGGCCTTTGCATCGGAGGTGATTACCAGGGTGGTACACACACACTTCGGCATCATGGTGGGCATAGCTACCTTCCTGGTTATGGGTGTGGGCACCTGGTTTTACCGAAAGAACCAACAGAGGTGGATGTCTGTCTACCAAAGAAAATAAGATCATTATCATTAACGCTCAATTAACGATGAATTCATCACCAACACTTACGCTGGATCAACAACGCGAACTTTATAAGAGCAGACGCTTTTTGGCAATGCCACTGGCCGGCACCATTATGTGGGCATTGGTGGGCGTGTCGAGCTTATTTCTCACTCCTATCTATACTGTATGGACCTTGTTTATCGCCACGGGCTGTATCGCTTATCTGGGAATACTCCTGTCACGGTTTACCGGAGAGAATTTCCTTGACAAATCCCGCCCCAAAAACACGTTCGACTCACTGTTCTTTCACAGCGTTTTCATGTCGCTGTTGGTCTATGCCATCGCCATTCCATTCTTTCGGGTAGATTACACCTCGCTTCCGCTAACGGTCGGTATTTTGGCAGGCCTCATGTGGTTACCACTGTCGTGGATCATTGAGCACTGGATAGGCATCTTCCACGCGGTAACCCGCACCGTGCTGATTGTTGCCGCCTGGTATCTCTTTCCACAGCAACGATTTTTGTCCGTGTCGGTCGTGATTGTGCTGATCTATGTGATAACCATGGTGGTGCTGGAGCAGCGCTGGAGAAAGTACCAAAGAGCGTTGAGTAAGGCCGGGTAGAAGCATGGTTGGTTGCAGAGGGCCAAATCCCTCTGCAACCAACCGGCTCATAATGTTTCTACGGCTATCTTTCTGGATTGCCCTCTTGAATTGAACACCTCCAGCTCACGAACACCTACCGGAATGCGCAGCCTACGAGACGACTGCGAGAGGTAGCCGCTGCCATAGTAAAACTCTACTTTTTGCTTTCTGCCATCAGCGAAGTACAGGAAGGCGTATGTGTCCAACGTCTCCGGACTAAAAATCTTTTTGGAGGCCGGCCGCGTAGCGAATACCCTCAGGCTATCGCGGTTCTGCGAAGCTATCAACAGATCCTTAACGGGGTCGGTCAATCGCACCAGCGCCTTTGCATCGTTGGGCACATAGAAACCACTTTTAGCAGACGGCACCACCGAAAAGTTGCCTTTGCCATCACCCAGTAAAATCAAGCCGGTAAAGGCGTCCATCCTGCCTATGAATACTTCATTTCCAAAATTGTTACCAATCAAAATACCATCCGGATGACCATCGCCATTCACGTCATCGGATAAAATGCCATTTACGGGCGCCACCTGAGCATGCATGGGTAGCGAGGTTAACCGGAACTTGCCACCACCCAGGTTTTCAACATAACTGCTGTTGGGCATATTGGCTTCCAGCATCAACGCACCTTCCTTGTCCTCCTTAGACAGTAGTGTCTCAAACGTGGCTTTGGCAAAATGTTTGTACCTGCTGAATTGTCTTCGGAATCGCGGGCTCTGCTGATTGAGTTCATCCCAAAAATGCAAGGGGCATAATTGTTCGCTGCCGTCCAGCATCTTGCTGTAACAGAACGTAAGCGCTTCTATGCTTCCATTCTTATCCAGGTCTTTGGCAAACACAACAACGGGTTTAAGCGCGTCTACCTGGTAAGGATTGTTCTTGCCCAGGTTTCCGGCCAGAAAGTCGGTGTCGCCATCACCATCGAAATCTCCGGCCGCCAGGCTGTTCCACCAGCCTTTACTCGACTCTAAGCCCGTTGCCAATGGCTGAAGTCCATTGCCCGAGTTTCGAAACACAGAAATGGCCATCAGTTCCCCAGTCACCACCAGGTCCATCTTTCCATCGTTGTCTACATCACTCCAAAGCGCATCTGTTATCATACCTAAATTTCTGAGAGGCGCACACCAAGTTTCGGTTGCATCGACAAAAGTGCCGTTTTCGTTCTTTAATAAATAACTGGCCGGTGGCAGTGGATATTGACCGGGTACTACCCTGCCTCCAACAAACAGATCAAGGTCACCATCCGAATCAACATCTGACGCCCGCACAACGGCCGCGCTGGTAGTAATGGCCGGTAGTTTGTCTGCCGGGCTCAGTCTGCCTTTTCCATCGTTTACATACAATGTGTGGCGGTAACTTTCATGGTCTGCCTGTAGCTCAAAGCCACCGCGTGCTGTGTAAAGGTCCAGGTCGCCATCGCCATCACAATCGAACAGGAGCAAGCCTGTGTCTTCAACAAGCGCGGCCGCAGGCATTAATTCACTTTGTGCAAAAGTTCCATTTGCACGCTGGATAAAATAATAAGAAGGCGCCCCGGGCGATCCACCCACCAGGATATCTTCGCGTTCATCGCCATTGATATCGCCCACAGTTAGTGCAGGCCCGAACTGAGAAAATTTATGGGGAATGGTGCGTTGCACATTAAAATCTATCAAGTCCTTCTGCACATGCAAAAAGCTCAGTTGCGACTCCTTTTCGAAGGGGCTCACCATTTTTACTGAGGAGGTGGACGCATAGAACGGAAGATCCTTCGCATCCGCATAAGAGACGGTTAGCAATTGATTTGCATTTACCCGGTTGAATTTCTGCTGCTTGCCATCGGGCCAAACAACATGTAAGGAATCTGCAACCTGGTTGGCGCCCAAACCAAAATGCACGATTGGTTCTACCGAAGACAGGTATCCCCTTTGCGTATAGTGCTCATGGAATTGTTTCGTCCGATCGGGCAAATAGATTGTTAACTTCGTTCCGAATCCATCTCTGTTCTGAGCCGGGCCTTGCAACCTGATGCGCAGGTAGGCTGGTGCAGACAGTTCTGTTTTTTTAGAATCGCGCAATGTATTTTCATATACAAATGCCGGGGCGTTGATGTTATTGACAACGTAGTCAAGGTCCCCATCATTATCGAGGTCTGCGAAAGCAGCACCATTTGAAAACGAAGGTTGGTTTAAGCCCCATACCGCTGATGCATCCGTAAATGTGAGGTCTCCGTTGTTCTTAAATCCATAGTTAGGAATTTTTACTACTGGTATGGAGTCCACCAGGTACCCGGGTGAAGCGAGGTTCATTAATTCGGAGCGATAGTTGGCAAAATCTTTATCGGTAATATCTTTCGGGAAACCGTTTGTAATAGCCAGGTCGCGCCAACCATCGTTGTCAAAATCCGCAAACAAAGGCGACCAACTCCACTCAGTCTGGTGTACTCCTGCCAACTGACCAATCTCACTAAACTTAATACCCGTTGCTGCACCATTGTTTAGGTGAAGCATGTTTCGCACGTATTGATATTGGTAAGAAAAGTCCTCATTATTTACATAGGTCTGGTAGCTCTTGTTGCCGATGGTGGTCTTTTTTCGTTCGCTGTTTTCAGGAAGCATATCCAGCGTAATGATGTCTGGCAAGGCATCGTTATTAATATCGCCCACATCGTTGCCCATTGAAAATTGGCTCTGATGACCTAACAACGATTCCGTCTGGTTCTCGAAGGTTCCATCCTGCTTATTGATATAAATAATATCGTTGGATAAATAGTCGTTCGACACGTAAATATCGGGCCATGTGTCGTTATTTAAATCTTGAATAGCCAAACCCAATCCAAACCCTTCATAGCGAATGCCGGCTTCCATCGATACGTCTGTGAACGTGCCGTTGCCCTCGTTGCGGAAAAGTCGGTCGTTATTGGCTGAAGAGCCATCCGTTATTTTGGCTCTGAAATTAGTCGGCACATTATTCAATTTCACGTTCACCAAGATGTATAGATCGAGGTCACCATCTTTGTCGTAGTCAAAAAAAGCGGGCATAATGCTATGTCCATTAAAGTCAAGATTAAAGTGAGCTGCCATCTCTTTGAATGTGGGAATACCGTCTTGATTCAATCCCTGATTGACAAACAGCATATTTCTGCGCAACTCAGGGTCGATTTGAGCGGTGGCACAAACATAAATATCCTGCCATCCATCATTATTGATGTCAACCACTGCCAGTCCCGAATTCCACCGACCCTGAACGTTTACACTGGCCACATGGGTAACATCTTGAAATTTGAAATTACCCTGATTGAGATAGAGCCTGTTGGACACTTGGTTGCCTGTAAAGAAGAGATCAGACAGACCATCGTTATTAAAGTCGCCAACACCCACACCGCCTCCGTTGTAGATATACTCGTACGTGAGAATATTAAAGCTGTCTGTATCTACAATCAGGTTATTGAAGCCAACACCTGTTTCTACCTGTTGAAGTAATCTGAACAGTGTGTGGTCTTGCTTTTTGCAAGAAGAACAAAAAGCGAAAGCGGTAAGCAGAACAACAAAGAATCTACTATGCGTTTTCATCTATCGGTAAATAAAAAAATAAGGCCAATTTACATTGGCCTTATTTTTATTCCGAGTATTTGGTTCTTTTTAATACCCCGGGTTTTGTTTGAGGATCGCAGTACCGATAATATCTATTTCTCGTTGAGGGATAGGTTGGTACTCTGATTTATTGGGTGTGAAGGAAGCCCCTGCAAATGGCGATGCAGAAACTTTTGTTCGTTCATATGCTAAATATGCGTTGAGGGTTGTGCTGGCAATACCCCAACGAACCAGATCGAAGAATCTATGCCCTTCATCTGACAGCTCTAACCTTCGCTCCATACGCACGGCATTTCGAGCCAAAGCCTGATCAGTCCAGGGGGTAGTATACTCAGATATCACATAATTGGCTGCGGGTGTGGTGCCATCCGTTGTTACAAATCCTGCCGGGTTTGCTGCGCGGGCACGCACTCTATTTACATAGCTTCTAGCGGTTTCTAGCGAACCGACCTCGACTTCACATTCAGCAGCCATCAATAGTACATCTGCAAAACGCATTAACGGATAGTTAACGGCCGTGTATCCCGGAGTCCACGAACTTTTGTCTACGGCACCACCTGCTTCTTCGGCTTTCGTCCAAACCCATTTTTTAGGAGCATAAGGCCCTCCGTAATTCTGGTCACGAATCCATGCGATGCCCGGATGATTACCGTGATCTAAATAGGGAATTCCTCTGCGACCAACCGCATGGTCTAATCTCGGATCAAGGTTTCCTGCATCCGGAACAAAGGTAGCAGTGGCGGCAATGCCTTGGTCTGATTTAACCTCGTTAGCAGGAGAATTAGATGATCCGTCCAGTAGGGGGAGTCCTTGCGCTGATGTTCGGAAAGAATTTACCAAGTCAAAACTTGGTTGGTTAAATCCACAACATCCGGCAGGGCCTCCATTGTAAGGGAAGTTTAACACAAAATCCGGATTAGCATTGTTAATCGTTCCCGTGCCGGCAGCAGACTGGATCGAGAATACAATCTCCATATTATTATCGTTGGCTGCCCTGAACAAGTCTCCATAACGAGGCAATAAATCGTAAGCCTGACCAGTGGACGTTTTTCCGCTCGCGATTATCGTTGTGAACAACGTCCTGGCCTCCGCATATTTTTTCTGATATAGATAAGCTTTTGCCAAATAAGCACCAGCAGCCCATTTATTCACGCGGCCAGCTGCATTTTGTGTTTCTGGCAGGTTGTTATAGGCGAACGACAGATCGGCCTCAATTTTAGGCCAAAGGTCTGCATCGTTGGATACCTCGTTAATACCTGCGCCATAATCCACGGTCTCATCGATGTATGGCGTGTTGTTGTATATCTTCTTTAGTTCAAAATAGTAGAAGCCGCGTAAGAACTTGGCTTCGGCCTCAATCCGCGTTTTGTATGCGGGCTCACCCGTATCTTCCGCTCCCTCGGGCAGCACGCGCAACAAGGCATTTATGCGTGCAATACCTTCGTAGGTGGTTTGATACTTATCTTGAACTGATCCATTGGTTGGGAGAGAATTATACGCCTGAATTTCATTGACCTGCGACTGATCACCCGCATTGGTACCTTTGTTAGCGTCTCCTCCGAGAATTCCGCCCCAAAGCCAATTCGTGGTGCCCGAATAGAACCCCCCTCTTCCAGATAACATGCTATAGCCTCCTATCAGCATGCCTTCAAGTCCTGCCTTCGTTGTAAGTTGCGCATTGGTAATAGACGCTGTTGGCGTTACCTCCAAAAAGCTGTCATCACAAGACACAGCAAACGCAATCGTAGCCAAGAAAGTAGCTATAATCTTTTTTGTGATCTTCATATTTTTCATCATTTAAAATAATTAGAAGCCTACACTCAATCCGACTGTCCAACTTCTGGTAATGGGATAGTTACCCACATCTACACCGAAGCGTGTATCTGCATCTCCTCCCACACTTGGATCCAATCCCTCATACTTTGTGATAGTGAAAACATTGTTCAGACCAGCAAATACCCTCAACCGGGATAAACTCATTCTATTCAACATAGCACTAGGCACGTTATATCCAAGCGAAATATTTTGAAGTCTGAAATAAGAGCCCGGCTCGACATAATAAGAACTTGACTGAGTGTTCGTGCTGAAGTTAGAAACGTTTTCAAAAATTGGAATGGTTGCTCCCGTGTTTTGAGGAGTCCAACTGTCTTTCACGCGTTCGGCAATAGAAGCACCAGCAAACGAGGGGTAAAAATCAGTAAACCACCGAGACACGTTAAATATTTTGTTGCCCTGCGACAAAAACGAATAACACTCAAGCTCAAAATTCTTGTAAGTAAGTTTGAAGTTCAACCCACCGGTAAATTTTGGCACGGGGCTACCCAACCAAGTCCTATCATTTGTATTGATGACTCCGTCACCATTGATGTCCCGGTAACGGAAACGACCCGGGGCCGCTCCTGCCTGTGTAGGTGCAGAGTTTACCTCTTCTGCCGATTGGAAGAGACCCACCACCTCATAACCAAAGAATGATGAAATCGGTCTGCCAATCTGGTTCCTGATTGGCACAATACCCCGATAACTCGGTTCGTTGTTGCCACCCGACAAATAGGTAATTCCCGGGGCTAATTCTACAATTTCGTTTTTCAGGAATCCTCCGTTCACAGTAACCTCATAGCCAAGACCTGTTGTAATCTCACCCCTGTTTATTATTTGCAAATCCACACCTTGATTTAACATCTTGCCAATATTCACAGTTGGTGGCGTTGCATTAGGACCATTGGTTGCTGTAATGGGAACTTGGAAAAGCAGGTCTTCCGTATCCTTTCTCCACAAGTCAAATATCACGTCCAATTTGCCGTTAAACAGTGTACCATCAAAACCAATATTGGTCGTAATCGCCTTTTCCCAACGTGCCGAAGGGTTACCAATACGGCTCCTGAAAAACCCTACCGCGGGACTGGTATTGCTAATGGGGTAGGATGAGTTACCCACGGTGGTGGCATATAAGCTGTATTGGTTGTTGGGGTCTACGTTGTTGGAGTTACCCATGATTCCGTATCCACCTCGGATCTTTAAGTCATCAACAAACGACAGTCCATCCATGAATCCTTCTTCTGAAATCCTCCACCCAAAAGAGAAAGCCGGGAAAGTTCCATAGCGATTCTCAGCACCAAATCTTGACGATCCGTCTCGTCTGACCACAACGGAGACCATGTACTTGTTCTGAAACATATAATTTACTCGCCCAAAGTAAGAAGCAAACCTAACTCCTTTGAAGTAGTTGCTACCCACTGTGCGTGTGGCCCCGGGGGTTGTTGTATTCAGCGTAACAAAATCGCGATCTTCCGAGAAGGGGTTCAAACCAGTACCACTCATGTTTCGACCGTCACCGGTATTAAGCGCCTCTTGGCCAACAATTACGTCCAGATTATGATCTCCAAAGGTCTTTTTGTAGCTGGCTGTATTTGTAAATGTCCACCCAAACGAAAATGCGGCTCCTTCAGAATAAGTAACAGCCGAGTTGTTTTCAGAGTTCTCATACTGCCGGCCAAAGTAACTCCAGAAATAACTTCCTGCGTAATTACCACCAATGCTGGTGCGGAGTGTCAGATCTTTGAGGGGATCCCACTCGAGATAGATATTGCCGAATGCCCCGGCATTGAATCCGCGGTTATCGGCAGATCGGTCTAAATTGGCAACCGGGTTACGTGGGTTGTTAAAACCGGCAGCCCTTGTCCCTGCGTATCCGCCAAACTCATCGTATACCGGAATAATCGTGGGCATCCGAAATGCCTGTAAAACATCATTTTCATCATCAGAAACACCCAATCCTCCACTACCGCCTTGCAATAATCTCACTTGCCGATATGTAAACTGCAAATTCTCGCCAATTCTTAAGTTGTTGCGAAGGTTGAACTCCGAATTGGCCCGGAACGCATACCGCTTAAAGTGCTGGTGCAGCAAGATTCCAGCCTGGTCTTGCATACTCATTCCTATGTAAAAACGACTCTTGTCGGAGCCACCGTTAATACCAATGGTATTTCTTACAAGCGGAGCTTTACGCGTGATCTCATCATACCAATCAGTTCCTTCTCTATTTGCCCGCACTACCTGATAAATCGGACGACTGAAATCTGTTACGTTGTAATTGCCTCTTTCAACATCCAAATTTACTCCTCCCGTTACCCCCGATGCCGAGCCTACCAACAGATACTCAGGAATGACAGGCGAAGTTCCTGTGCCAAATTGAGGGTGATTAAATGTGGGTGTTTGCCCTAACTGCGCTGCGGTGTTTCTGCGCGCATTCCAGGTCCATTCCGCAAAATCGGTGGGGTTCATCATCTCTATACCCTTTCCCGGGTCAGTTGCCCCAAAAACACCATCATAAGAAATGTTGAGTTTGCTCGACTTGGCGCCTTTTTTAGTTGTGTAAATGATGACACCATTGGCTGCCCGCGCCCCATAGATAGAGGCAGAGGCGGCATCTTTCAATACCGTGGTCGACTCAATATCGTCCGGGTTGAGGAAGTCTACGGATGTAACAGGTAGTCCATCCACAATATATAAGGGTTCGTTACCACCAAAGGCACCGAAGCCACGAACACGTATCTGACTAGCCGTACCTGGCTGACCATTAGTTACTACAGTAACCCCTGCCACTCGTCCTTGCAGTTGCTGTTCTACGTTGCCCGAAGGAACGATGGTCAAATCTTTGGTTTTTACTGTGGAGACCGACCCTGTGGTTTGCCTACGCGTGTCGATAGTGTAACCAGTAACAACCAATTCTGTCAGCGTCTTAACATCGGCCGCCAACTGCACGTTTACAACCGACCGGGATCCCACCTGTATTTCGGAAGTGGCGTAACCCACAAAAGAAATTACCAGCGTGGCCTGGTCATTCGGAATGCTAATGCGGAAATTACCATCCACATCGGTGGCGGTACCTGTTGAAGTGCCCTTCAACAACACGTTCACGCCAGGCATGGTGGCGCCCGTCTCGTCCGTCACTGTACCGGTAATCACCCTTTCCTGGGCCATTGCCGATGCAATCGTTAGCAGAAAACAGAGCGTCAACCTGAGTTTTCTGTAGAGATCTCTCATCATGATTTGTTTTGTTTAGAGTTTTGGGTAAAAATTTGTTTTGTTGGCTGTATTGCCAAATTTTCTCCGCAAACACAGCTACTTATCAAAATTAAAGTTTTGATAAAAAAAACCTCGTAAAAGTGTAAAAGAAATTCAGAAATCGAATGCACAATCGTTTGCGATAAGCATTGAGACTTGTTAAAATATAGTCCTAACGACCATAAGGGTGCTTCGCGCTGACCACAAATTCATTCTTTTTTGCTCCGATAATTGCGCCTATTTTCGCCCCTACTTTAGTATATGGCACTCTACAATCAATACCCGATCTCGCTCACTAATTCGCTCTCTGGTAAAAAAGAAATTTTTACTCCGCTTACTCCCGGAAAGGTAGGCATGTATGTGTGCGGGCCCACTGTTTACAACTATGTGCACTTGGGCAATGCGCGTACCTTCCTCACTTTCGATACCATTTCGAGGTATTTACGATTTCTGGGCTACCAGGTACGCTACGTGCGCAACATCACCGATGTGGGCCATTTAGAGAGTGATGCCGATGAAGGAGAAGACAAGATTGCCAAGAAGGCACGGCTGGAGCAACTTGAACCCATGGAGATTGTGAAGCGCTATACCGAAGACTTCCATACGGTGATGCGGCAGTTCAACATACTTCCACCCAGTATAGAGCCAACTGCCACCGGACATATTGTTGAACAAATCAATATTACGCAGCGCCTCATACAGGCGGGGTTGGCCTACGAAGTCAACGGCTCCGTGTACTTCGATGTGCGCAAGTACAACAAAGCCAACCACTACGGCATCCTCTCGGGGCGCAACATTGAGGAACTGATGGAAAGCGGGCGTGATCTGGACAGCCAGGACGAAAAACGCGAGAAGATAGATTTTGCCTTGTGGAAGAAGGCCTCGCCTGCCCACATTATGCGCTGGCCCTCACCGTGGGGCGAAGGATTTCCCGGATGGCACATTGAGTGCACAGTGATGAGCACCAAATATCTGGGCGAAACATTCGATATACACGGTGGCGGCATGGATCTGAAATTTCCCCACCACGAGTGCGAAATAGCGCAGGCCACGGGCGCCAACGGGAAGCCTCCTGTTAACTACTGGATACACTCGAACATGCTGACTGTTAACGGCCAGAAAATGAGCAAGTCGCTGGGTAACTCTTTTCTGCCTTCAGAATTGTTCAGTGGCGCCCATCCTTTGCTGGAGAAAGGCTACAGCCCCATGACGGTGCGTTTCTTCATGCTGCAATCCCATTATTCAAGCACGCTGGACTTTTCGAATGAAGCATTGAATGCGGCTGAAAAAGGCTTTAGAAAACTGAGTGCGGCCTTGAACGCTGTTCAGTCGATGGAGGCAGCAACTACCAGCGGAGAGAATAAAGAATTAAGCGCCACGCTGACCCAGCTCTGCGAAGACTGCTACCACTCGATGAGTGACGATTTCAACACAGCGAAGACCCTTGCCACACTCTTCGAAATGGCTGCGCGCATCAACGATTTCAAAACCGGCAATGCCTCCCTGGCCCAAGTAGATGCAGATGCTTTCAAACGGTTCAAGCACACCTACATCGGCTTTATGCACGATGTGCTTGGCCTGCGCGAGGAAGTGGCGGCCGATAATAACCTGCTCGATGGAACTATCCGCATTCTGATTGAGTTACGCAAAAAAGCCCGTGCCGACCGCAACTATGCCTTGTCTGATAAAATACGGGATGATTTGAAAGCCATTGGCATACAACTCAAAGACGGCAAAGACGGCAGCATGGAATATCAAATCGACTAGTGCTTAAAAAAATCTTCATCCTTCCCATTCGCATGTATCAGTTGGTGCTGTCGCCCATGCTGGGCGCACACTGCCGGCATACGCCCTCGTGTTCGCAATACACGGTAGAAGCCATACAGGAGTGGGGCGTGGCGAAAGGAATTTGGTTGGGCAGCAAACGCATTGCACGTTGCCACCCGTGGGGCACCAGTGGTTACGATCCGGTGCCTCGGAAAAAACCACACAGCCACTAGCGGATTTTCGTTCCTCTTTAAAAAAATAATATTCTACATTTAGAGAAGTTAACCGAATAATACTTCGCACTTCTCTATGCCCGATTTTCAAATCAAAAAAAATCCAAAAACCTACGATGTGTGTATTGTAGGGTCAGGTGCCGGGGGTGGCATGGCCGCCTACATGCTGGCACAGGCCGGCATTAAAACCGTGCTGCTGGAAGCCGGCCCCATGTACGATCCTGCCAAAAATGTGACACAACTAAAGTGGCCTTGGGAATCGCCCCGCAGAGGCGCTGCTACCAAGCATCGCCACTTTGGCGATTTTGACGCGGCCTACGGAGGTTGGGAATTGGAAGGCGAACCATATACCCACAAAGATGGTACGCAGTTCGACTGGTTCCGCTCTCGCATGTTGGGCGGACGAACCAATCACTGGGGCAGAATATCGTTGCGCTTTGGGCCGAAAGACTTTAAACGTAAAAGCATAGACGGTTTGGGCGATGACTGGCCAATCGGCTATGAAGACATTGCACCCTATTATGATCGCGTGGACCAGTTAATTGGCGTGTTCGGATCGAAAGAGAATTTACCCAACGACCCCGATAGTATTTTTCTGCCGCCTCCCAAGCCGCGCCTGCACGAATTATTTATCAAGGAAGCGGCCACCTCCATCGGTATTCCGGTCATTCCGTCCCGCCTCTCCATTCTAACGAAGCCCATTAATAAAGACCGTGGCGCCTGCTTCTACTGCAGTCAATGCAATCGCGGCTGCACCGTATATGGCGATTTTTCTTCGTCATCGGTGTTGGTAAAACCGGCCGTCCAATCGGGCCATGTAGATGTAATTGCGAACGCCATGGCGCGCCAGGTACTCACCAATGAAGAAGGCCTGGCCACCGGTGTCTCCTATGTAGACAAAACCGACCTGCAAGAATATGAAGTACATGCGCGCATTGTAGTATTAGCCGCCAGCGCTTGCGAGTCTGCGCGCCTGCTGCTCAACTCCAAGAGTGCACAATTTCCCAACGGTTTGGCTAACAACAGCGGTGTGGTGGGCAAATACCTGCACGACTCCACAGGTACCTCTATGGGCGGCATCCTTCCGAAATTGATTGGCCGCAAGCGCTACAACGAAGATGGGGTAGGCGGTATGCATGTGTACACACCCTGGTGGCTCGACAACAAAAAACTTGACTTTCCCCGAGGTTACCATATCGAATACTGGGGAGGGATGGGCATGCCCGGTTATGGATTTGGTTTTGGTATGCAAAATACCAATGGCAAATACCCAGGCCGCGATGGCAAACTGAAACCAGCCGGTGGATATGGTGCTGCGCTAAAAGATGACTACCGCTATTTCTATGGCGCCACTTTTGGCATGGCAGGCCGGGGGGAAGCCGTTGCACGCGAAGATAACTACTGCGAAATTGATCCGACCACGGTAGACAAATATGGCATTCCGGTGCTACGGTTTCACTATAAATGGAGCGACTTTGAAGTGAAGCAAGCCAAGCACATGAAAGAAACGTTTGCCGAAATCATCGATAAAATGGGTGGTGTAGTAACCTGGGGCAAATCCGGGCCTGAGGACAACTACGGGCTGGAAGCCCCTGGCAGAATCATTCATGAAGTAGGCACTACCCGCATGGGCGATGATCCTAAAAAATCGGTGGTGAACAGATACAACCAGGCGCACGATTGTAAGAACCTCTTTGTGGTAGATGGTGGGCCTTTTGTGTCGCAGGCAGATAAAAACCCTACCTGGACGATTCTGGCGCTGGCCATGCGCGCCTCCGACTTTATGATAGAAGAAATGAAAAAGCAAAACATCTGATTCAACGTTAAGACTTTGCGCTTATGGACAGAAGAAAATACCTGAAGACATTGGCAGCAGGCACGGTGGGTACTCTAACCGCCCCGGCACTGTTGCAAGGCTGCGGAACACCAGAAAAAACCACGGCTACCCCCGCCCCTACCATCGATCGCACACCGGAAGAACTGGCTCACTTCCAAAAATTAATGGAAGAAAAGTTTTTTAATGAGCATGAGATGAGGACCATCTCGATCCTGGCAGATATCATTATCCCTGCCGATGAAACATCGGGCAGCGCCACCGATGCGGGTGTACCGGCCTTCATCGAATTTATTGCCAAAGACATGCCTCACCACCAGGTGCCACTTCGGGGCGGTATCAAATGGTTGGATCTCCAGTGCATGAAACAGTTCGGCAAAGCATTTGCCGATTGTAATGAAAAAGAACGGTTGGAAATAGTGGATGCCATCGCCTTTCCGGAGCAGGCCAAGCCTGAGTTTCAGCAGGGAGTGGCTTTTTTTAACCGGATGCGCGACCTCACGGCCTGTGGATTTTTTACCAGCGAAATTGGTATTAAAGACCTGGGCTATATGGGGAACCGACCCAACCAGTGGGATGGCGTTCCCCAGGATGTGTTAGACCAATACGGTCTGAAATACGATGAACGAACATTGAATGAAAGCGTGAAGTTTGACACATAAAATAAAACCGTTAGCAACATGACTACGCGAAGAAAATTTATTCAACAAGCCGCCACGGCAGCAGCCGCATTCACCATCGTTCCGCGCTTTGTGCTGGGCAACGGGTACCGTGCACCCAGCGACACGTTGTATGTGGCCGGAATTGGTGTGGGTGGAAAGGGCGAGAGCGATCTTTCCAGCTTTTACAAAAGCGGGAAAGCCACCATTTCATTTTTATGCGATGTGGACGACCGCAGGGCAGCCAAATCGGTGGCCGCATTTCCCAAAGCAAAATATTACAAAGACTATCGTAAAATGCTCGATGCCGAGCATAAAAACATAGATGCCGTTTCTGTTTCTACACCCGACCACATGCATGCGGTACAAACCATGGCGGCCATGCAATTGGGCAAACACGTGTATGTGCAAAAACCGTTGACGCACGACATTTATGAAGCCCGAATGCTTACCGAGGCGGCCAAAAAATACAAGGTAGTAACCCAAATGGGCAACCAGGGTGCATCGGGCGATGGCGTTCGGCAGATGCGCGAGTGGTACGAGGCCGGCATTATTGGCGATGTGCACACTGTGTACTGCTGGACCAACCGGCCGGTATGGCCTCAGGGAATTCCGTGGCCCGATAAGAAAGCAGAAGTGCCTAAAGAATTGGATTGGGACCTGTGGCTTGGCACAGCCCCTTACAAAGATTACATCGACAAGCTGGTGCCCTTTAACTGGCGAGGCTGGTGGGATTACGGAACCGGTGCGTTGGGCGACATGGCCTGCCACATTATTGAGCCGCCATTTCGCGTGCTGGGCCTGGGCTACCCCAACAGTGTGGAGTGCAGCGTAGGAAGCGTATACGTTGATGAGTTTCGCAGAGGCTATTTCCCGGAGAGCTGCCCGCCCTCCTCGCACATCATCATGAACTTCCCCGGGGCCAGCGGTAAGCCCGATGTTAAGTTCCATTGGATGGACGGTGGCATTCAACCCGAACGACCCGAAGAATTGGGGCCCAACGAAATGATGGGCGATGGAGGCAACGGTGTGATTATGATTGGCTCTAAAGGCAAAATGATGTGCAGCACATATGGCGCCAACCCACGCTTGCTGCCCACCTCCAGAACAAATGAGGTAACCGTACCGCAGAAATACGAAAGAGTGCCGGGCGGTGCCGAAGGCCATTACGCACAATGGGTAGAAGCCTGCCTGGCCGGTTATGGCAAGAAAGAACTTTCCTCGCCTTTCGACATTGCCGGACCTTTGACAGAAAGTGTTTTGATGGGCAACCTGGCTATCCGCAGTTACGACATCCGCAAGCCACGCCCGGGCGGCCGGCCCGACCAGTTCGACTACCCCGGCCGATTTATTAAATTACTTTGGGATGGGCCCAATATGAAGATCACCAATTTTGACGATGCCAACCAGTTTGTGAAGCGCGAGTATCGTGAAGGCTGGAAACTATAGTGAGTTAACAGATTTAATAATTGAGCATATAAACCAGTAATTACACCATGCCATTAAAGAAGATGAATCCACCTGCGGCCATGTCGCGCAGAACTTTTATCAGAAATGCCGGCTTAGCAGCCGCAGCATTCACCATTGTGCCCCGTTTTGTTTTGGGCAAAGGCTACGTTGCCCCCAGCGACACCCTGTACATTGCCGGTGTGGGTGTGGGTGGTAAAGGCGAAAGCGACCTTACCGGATTTGCGGGAAGTCCCGATGGTTCAACGAAAGGAAACCCGAAAGCACGCATTGCCTTTCTTTGCGATGTTGACGACCGGATGGCCGTTAACTCTGTAAAGAACTTTCCGAAAGCCAAGTACTACAAGGATTTCCGCGAGCTATTTGATAAGGAGAGCAAAAACTTTGATGCTGTTTCTGTTTCCACACCCGACCATACCCATGCCGTTATTACTATGGCCGCCTTACAACGTGGCAAGCATGTGTATGTGCAAAAGCCTTTAACGCATAACATTTACGAGGCGCGCATGCTTACCGAAGCAGCTAAAAAATATCAAGTGGTAACACAAATGGGCAACCAATACGCTTCCGCGGATTATGTGCGCATCACCAAAGAGTGGGTAGATGCCGGTTTGATTGGCGATGTTACCAACGTGCTTACCTGGACCAACCGACCGGTTTGGCCGCAGGGCATACCCACCCCTACCGGGAAACATACGGTGCCCAAAGAGGTGAACTGGGATTTGTGGTTAGGGCCTGCCCAATACATTGATTTCAATCCAGCCTATCTGCCATTCAACTGGAGGGGTTGGTGGAGCTTTGGTACCGGTGCCCTGGGAGATATGGCGTGCCACATTATGGATGCACCATTCCGCATACTGCCCATCGATTTCCCGTCTGAAGTGGAGTGCAGCTCTACCACCGCATGGGAAGATTTTTTCAAGGAAGCAAATTACGCAGATAGCTGTCCGGCCTCTTCCATCATTCACCTGAAGTTTCCCAGAACAGATGGCAAGGGCGACATTAAGTTTACCTGGATGGATGGCGGACTGCTGCCCAAGCGCCCCGATGAATTATTGCCCGATGAACAGATGGGAACAAACGGCTACATCTTCGAAGGAACGAAAGGAAAAATATTGGGTAACTACCAGACCGCCCCACGCTTGCTGCCTACTTCGCGCATGAATGAAGTAACTTTCCCCCCGCCTACTTTGGAACGCGTGGCAGGTGGCGAGGCAGGCCATTACACCCAATGGGTAGATGCGTGCCTGGCGGGTTACGGAAAGATGAAACTCAGTTCTCCATTCGAGTATGCAGGCCCCTTTACTGAGGCCGTACTGATGGGTAACCTCGCCATTCGCAGCTATGCCATGCGCAACGACAAAGGATATCCCGGAAGGAAAAAATTATTATGGGATGCAAAGAACATGAAGATTACCAACTTCGATGAAGCGAACCAGTTTGTGAAACGCGAATACCGCAACGGCTGGACTTTGTAATTATTGACTTTGACAAAAAGGCCGTCTTGAAGGCGATTGATTGCTGTTCAAGACAGCCTTTCTATTTGTTGTCGACCGACTCCTTGCTGAGCACTTCGCCTATCATCCACGCAAAATAGGCTCCATAATAGGGCCCTACCCAATTCATGGAGCGCACTTCTTCTTTCCGGAACTGGTCGTAGTGGGCATCGTGGGTAATATAACCGTTGTAGTGGCCGTTAAAGCTGGTAATGATGAGCAGTTTTGTTTCATCCTGCAGCAACTCGTTCATACTGCTTTCGACATAAATTTCGCCTGAGAAATCGCAGGGGGTACCTACCAGCCACACATTGCCTATACGCAAAACACTCAGGTTCCCTTCCAATGGCTGAAATAGCGAACTAAAAACCCAATCGCGCAACTTCCAGTTTTTACCAATGCGCAATTGTGAAGGGCCAAACACAATCGGAATCTCAGCATATTCCATCTCCACGCTGTCGCGAGAAATCAAAGAAGTTCTCTCTTTTATCTTGTTATGTAATACATCACCCGCCT
The DNA here is from genome assembly GCA_049324055.1 of Bacteroidota bacterium. GTDB lineage: Bacteria > Bacteroidota > Bacteroidia > Cytophagales > Cyclobacteriaceae > ELB16-189. The sequence goes on from JBMOLS010000043.1 coordinate 126,536, forward strand.
TTGCTACCCATTCAAAATCCATTTCTGGCGCCCAGATAAACCGGTGGCTGCCCACCATGCCGGCCATGTACATGCCAAAGTCGAATTCATTTTGTAGTCGTTCGAACACTGCGGCCGGGTAGTCGGCAGACAACACGCGACTTTTTTTGCTGATGGAAGTGGCATGGGCGCTGTAGGTGAAAAACAACGCCCGCTTTTTGTCTTCCCGTTCCATTGTAAAACCTCTTATCAAGCCATCCTTGGCACCTTTGTCGAGCGCCAATCGGTTCTCTACCCACTCGCTGGCATCGGCATACCAGGGTTGCATGGTGCATGCACGCGGAGCCAACTGCACTACCTTTTCTGCGATGGCGTTGGCAATGCCTTCTAACCATCCTTCATCAAACTTGCCCAGTACCCATTGCCCTCCGGTGCTTTCATCCCAACCGCCCACAGCATTGTGCGTGTGTGTGGCGGAAGGATATAAGAAGTACTCTTTCCAACCTGCCGCTGCCAGCTTCTGCTGCAGCCTTTCTTTCAGAGCGGTAGGGAAAAGCAACAGGTCTACATTTACGAGCAAAGCTTTGGCATGACCGTTATCCACCAGCAATATGCGCGCAAACAAAGAATCGTGCACGGCATCGAAACCATTACGCGGTCGGTAGCCGGCCATGGGCATGGAATAACCGGGTGTAATATTCACTACGCCCCAATCGACAGAGAGCTTGCCTGCAGCCGTTTGGCTTAACTGCAGCGTATCCAACCGCTGCGCCATGGTTTGATAGAAATCCTGCTCTTGCAGGGGTGTTCGATCGATAGGCGCCACCAATAAACCAAGCGCCAGGCCCAAGCTTATCACCAGGCCGACCATCCAACGCAGCGCTTTACGCCAGCAATTCATCTGTTACTAATTTTTGTTTAAGGTTCCAGCAGGTGCAGTAGAGTATCCAATGCCTACCATCATGTCTGTAGGCGCACACAGTAAGTAGATGTTTCATGTGTTAAGAATTATTTTGAACGCCACACGGCATTCGCATTTCGAGACCTGTCATCTTTACACGGTGCAGGTAGTAACTTCCCGTTGGGTACAGTCTGTATGCTCATTTCATATGGCCATGGTACCTTTTATGATTGCATCAACTCTTCCAACTCCATCCACCTGAGTGTTCTGGCATCCATTTCTTCGGTTAGCTTTTGCAGCCTGGCATAAATCTCAATGATCTCTCCATTGGTCAGGCCGGCCGTGTTCAACCGGTCGGTAAGCAGCTTCTTTTCGCTCTCCAGCCTGGCTATCTCCTTTTGCACCTCTTCGTATTCTTTCTTTTCCTGGAAAGACACCTTGCGTTTTTCCGAATGCTCGGCCTCTTTCTTTTCCTGCTTCCTGGGTTCTTTCCTGGCCTGCTCTGCTTCTTCCTGCTCTGTGCGATAGTCGGAATAGTTGCCGTTGTATACCCGCACATGGCCTCCGCCTTCAAACACAAACAACTGGTCTACCAGATGATCCATAAAATAGCGATCGTGCGAAACAAGCACCAGGCACCCGTTGAACTTCTCGAGAAAATCTTCCAGCACGTTCAGGGTGTCGATATCAAAATCGTTGGTGGGTTCATCCAAGATGAGGAAGTTGGGGTTGGTGATGAGTATTTTCATCAACTGCAACCGTTTTTTCTCACCCCCGCTCAGCTTCTCAATAAACGTATACTGCTTCTCGGGCGGAAACAAAAACATGTCGAGGAATTTGGACGCAGAAACAGACGATCCATCAGAGAGCGTAATGAATTCAGCGATCTGCTTTACCTCTTCGAGTACGCGGTGGGCCGGGTTCAAATCGGCTGCCTCTTGCGTAAAGTAACCTATTTTGGTTGTGAGGCCGGGAATCACTTCGCCTGTATCTGGCTTTAGTGCTCCGGTAAGGAGATTTAAGAACGTGGACTTGCCCACTCCGTTCTTCCCCACCACGCCAATGCGGTCTTTCTTCTTAAACACATAGCTGAAATCCTTCACCATAGTGGTATCGCCAAAGCTTTTGGAAACGCGGTGCAGTTCCAGAATTTTTCCACCCTGCCTGCGCTCTTGTATGTCCAGCTCCAGCGAGTCGCGCTTCAGGTTCTGCGATGCTTTCTCCTGCAGTTCGTAAAACGCATCGATGCGGTACTTGGCTTTGGTGCCTCGTGCCTTCGGCTGTTTGCGCATCCACTCCAGTTCTTTCTTTAGCAGGTTGCGCGCTTTGGCTACTTCCGTTTTCAACATCTCTTCGCGCTCTGCCTTCTTCTCCAGAAAGTAGGCGTAGTTGCCCTTGTAGGTGTATAGCTTGCCTCGGTCTATTTCTATGATCTCGTTCACCACGTTGTCGAGAAAATAACGATCGTGGGTAACCATGATGAGGGTAACCTGCTGGCCCGACAAATAAGTCTCGAGCCATTCAATCGCTTCCAGATCGAGGTGGTTGGTCGGTTCGTCTAAAATAATCAGGTCGGGTTCCGAGAGTAGCAGCTGCGCCAGGAACGTGCGCTTGCGTTGCCCGCCCGACAGTTCGCCAAATTTCTGATCGAGGTTGGTGATGCCCAGCTTTCCGGTTATCTCCTGCACTTTTGCATCGTAGTCCCACGCGTTCAGGTCGCTCATACGCTCCAGCAAAAACTGCATGCGTTCGGACGATGTATCGGGGTGATGGATGGCATCTTCGTACTCGCCCACTACCCGGGCCACCTCATTTTTCTCATCGAACAGGATGTCTTTCACCGTAAGGGCATCGGCCACGGTAGGCTGTTGCGTTAAAAAGCCTAATCTGATGCCCTCGCGAATGGCCACGCGGCCTGCATCGGGTTGTAGCTGGCCGGTAAGGATCTTGAGTAGGGTGGATTTACCTACCCCATTGGCGCCCACCAGGGCCACCTTTTCGCCCTGGCCAATGCCAAAGGTGAGGTCTTTAAAGAGCCATTGTTCCCGAAAGGATTTAGAAAGAGATTCGGCAGAGAGATAATTCACGATTCAGTAAAAAGTTAGATTGGCTTGCAGCAAAAGTCTGCAAGTTAGCACAACCCGCTACGAACCGGAAGGAGCCGAAGTTTTAAAAATGTAATCTTGCCCATTGAAACTTACCCGATGAGTTTTTTACCCGCTGCAGGTGGAAGCAGTAGAAAGAAAGACCCAACTGGAGCCCCAAAGTGGCAATGATGGCAAAAAGTACTGGCATAGCACACATCATTTAGTTGAATAGAAAATTAACATCATTGGGTTAAATAACCTAATTTTCAGTTAGTTATGAAAAACAATAAGATGATAAGTAACTGATAATGAATTTGGTAAAAATCATCGAGGCGGAGCACTCGGCTGCCCAACGCGACCGCATTGTAAGGTATGTGGGCCATGATGCGGACCGGTTTCGGGAACTGGTGAATGTATTTTTGGCCGGTCCTTACCGCGTTACCCAGCGCGCATCATGGCCCCAGAGTGTATGTGTGCAAAACCACCCACACCTGATGTTGCCCCACCTGAAAACACTGCTGCTGCAACTGCAAAAACCACGGCAACACAATGCCGTAAAGCGAAACATTGTGCGCCTGCTGCAGTTTGTTGACATACCTGAGCGCCTGCAGGGGTTGACCGTGCAACTGTGCTTTAACTTGTTGCAAGATGGCCGCGAGCCGGTGGCGATACGTGTTTTTGCCATGACAGTGCTGGCCAACCTGGCCGAGAACCTGCCTGAGTTGAAAAACGAACTCATTCCATTCATAGAAGACCAACTGCCTTACCAGTCGGCAGGGTTTGTTTCGCGTGGCCGTAAGCTGCTGGCCAAATGGAGAAGGCAACCAAAATCGCGTTAACTTCGCGACCTGACATGGAACAGCAGCCTGAAGAACATACCTGCAAAAGTTGTCAAAACGTATTCCGGGGCGTGTACTGTAACCTATGTGGCGAAAAGGTAATTCTGCCGGTGGACCGCTCCTTTCGGAAATTCCTCAGCAACATTCTGATAGCCGTAACCTTTGCCGACAGTAAGTTCATCAAAACCCTGTGGCTGGTACTAAAAAATCCTGGTTTTGTTTCATTCGAGTTTGCCAACGGCCGTACGGTAAAGTACCTGAAGCCCATCTCACTGTTCTTTTTGCTCAACCTGTTCTACTTTTTCTTCCCGGTGATTCAGTTGTTCAATGCCTCGCTCACCACGCAGATGATGGCGCCTTATGGTTCGCTGCTTAAAGATGTGATTGCGCACAAAATGGTGAACACCGGGCTTGACATGGCTGCGTTTAGTCTAATCTACAACACTAAAACAACCGGCCTGGCCAAGTTGATGGTGATGATATTTGTGGTGCTGGCTTCGCTGCCGCTTAATTTTCTCTACCGTAAGCGCAACCGTTACTTTACCGACCATGTGGGCTACGCGGTAGAGCTGGCTTGTTTCAACCTGTTTGTAAATGCGCTCGCACTTACATTGGTTGCGAAATTTCTGGGCCTGGGTAAGTGGATGAACGAGCTGGTGCTTACCGTTATTTTTATATCCACCAACCTGTATTTTTTAATTCGCTCGTCCATTACCTTCTATCACGAAAAAGGCTGGCGCCTGATTGTGAAATCGCTGGCTATGATTTTCTTTTTGAAGGTAGCGCTGGAGTTATACCGTGGCATCCTCTTTCTGGTTACCATCAGTTCTATGTAAACGGCAGAGTTTTAACGCAACGACATGCTGAGTGTTTTGATCAGGTCATCGGCTTGGGCTCGGTCTTCCGCGGCCACCAGCTTACGATAGGCTTGCAAGGCTTCGATGGCAGGCTGAAGTTCTTTGTTGAGTGCCAACGTAAGCGCTAAGTTGAAGTAGCTGTTGGGAAAATCGGGCTCTAGCGCAATCGACATCTCATAATGTACTTTGGCCAAAGGCAGGTTACCTATTTCCGCATATTGATTCGCCAGGTTGTAGTGCGCCTCGAAATGGCGGGGTTCTTCTTTCAAACAAAGGGTAAAACAGTCGATGGCTTTGCTGAAGTTGCGCGCCTCCGATTCGATGATGCCCAGGTTGCAATAGGCATCGGCCAGTGAGTCTTTCTCATGAATGGCCTGAAGGTACAGTTCGCGGGCCTTGGCGGTATCGCCCATTTCATCCAGCATCAATGCTTCTTCGAATGAAGATAGTTGGTTGAGTTTTACCACCCTGGCGGTGGTGAAGAGGTTGAGCTGGCCTTTGCGCCCGGGCTCGCCTTGTTTTTTTTTGCGAACAGGCTTGAATCCGAATTTCTCGGGAGAGGGTACCGGAAATTGCACGATCTTGGCCATGTGCAAAGGTAACTAATTGCGCACTCATTTTTGTTCGGGCCGCAATGCGTGGCGGCAATGATTTGCACTAACTCGCCTTGCGGTGCTTCACCTTGGGCTCCTTCTCGGCTTTTTTCTCTGCCTTGGCGGTGGTGCCTTTGGCCTTCTCCATCGGTTTCTTCTTAGCTGCATCAATGCTGGCCTTCAGAGCCGTCATAATGTCCACCACTTGAGGCTCCTCTTCGGTTACGGTAACGATTTCTTTGCCGGCAATCTTGGCATCGATAATGGCTTTCAGGGCATCGAAGTAGTGGTCTTTCATTTCGATTTTGCTGAAGCTGGTGGTCATAGAGTCCACCAATGTCTTGGCCAGTTTCAGTTGCTCTTTGTCGGCCTTCACTTCCAGCAATTGGGGCACCTCGCGCATGCTGCGCACCTCGCTGGGGTAACGCAAACGATACATCAGAATGCCGCCCTCATGTGGGGTTATCAACACGGGCGTTTCACGGTCGCGCAGCACTACTTTGCCTACGCCAATCTTGCCGCTTTCTTTCAAGGTGTGCATTAGCAAACCGTACGTTTTGGCCGCCACATCGCCATCGGGGCCTACAAAATAAGGCGCCTCGTACAGGGTGGGGTGCACCTCTTCCGCTTTCACAAAGCCTTCAATCTCTATTACCTTGGTGCTCTTCAACCGCACCTTCGCCAAGTCTTCTTCTTCCACAATTACAAACTGGCCGGGTTCGTACTGGTAGCCCTTTACAATCTCTTCACCCTTCAACGGCTGGCCGGTTACTTTGTCTTTCTTTTCATAGCTCACGGGGTTGTGCCCCTCCTTCGACAACAGGTTGAAGCTGATGGTCTGCCCGGTGTCGATGGCATTATAAATGCGAATGGGGATGTTGACCAGAGAAAATTGAATATGACCTTTCCAGATGGCGCGCATACAATTTGCAGTTAGCTTAAAAAATTAAATATACACCACTAAGCTACTGATAATGAAATACTTTTCAAAAGTAAAATAGCCAGACGGCTATTCGGAGATGAGCGGTAAGGCCACCACAAAACGGTGGGCTTCCTCGCGCACTTCCACGGGCTGACTCGAAAGAAATGCGTACCTTTTTTTGATATTGTCGAGTCCCACACCACTGGATTCGTCTGCGTGTGTTTTTCGTTTCTGCAGGCTGTTTTCTACCAGCAGCTTACCCTGTTGTGCGCTTACGCGGATGGCAAGGGGCTGTTCTTCGGCAATGATGTTGTGCTTGATGGCATTTTCAATGAGCATCTGCAACGCCAAGGGTGCCACGAAACCTTCCACACCCGCCAACTGCAAGTCCACCTTCAGCTTATCGCCAAAGCGTATCTGCTGCAAAAACAAATACGATTCCAGAAACTTCACTTCTTCATCCAAAGGCACCAGCTCTTTGTCGCGCGTGGCGAGCACATAGCGATACACTTCGGAGAGCTGTTTGATGAACTTGGCCGCTTTGTCCTGATCCTGATACACCAGGTTGGTAAGTGCGTTGAGGCTGTTGAACAGAAAATGCGGGTTTACCTGGTTCTTCAGGCTTTCATATTGTGCCTTCACACTTTCGCGCTTCAACTTTTCAGTATCTACCGCGGCTTTTTTCCAGTTAAGCAGGAACGAACGGCCCGTCATAAACATGGTAATAAGCGTGGTGATGACAATGGTGGTGTACAGCGTATCGGTGAGGTCGTTGCTGATGTTGAAATTGAGCACCCAGCGGAAGAAGTAAACCATGAAGTAGACAGCCCCCAAGGTGTAGGCAATCATGCCCACGATGCCATAGATCAGCCGCTTCACGGGCTCCTCCGTCCACGATACCTGGCGGTCGATGATTTCGGTAAGGAAAGAATTACCCAACCAGAGCAGCAACCACATGCCGGTGGTAAAAGATGCCACCTTTATCAACACTGTGTTTGACCAGGTGCGGCCCATACTTAACAAGAACGTCATGGCTACGCCACAAACCAAAAGAATGACGGCCACCCTCCACGATTGACGCAGTAACATCCAGAGCATGCCCCGAAAATAACTTTTATCTGCGTAATTCAACGAGCTCTGATAACCGCACACCATTCTTCAACTGATTTTTATAGTAATGTATCCAATACACAATCACCGGGGTGCCCACCAGCGTAGGCCAAGCCCACATTAAAAAGTCGGGAAGGAAGACCAGCACCTGCGTAGAAAAAGCAGTAACAGACGCAATGAAGCCCGCCACAAAGCTGCTGATATGTTGAAACAGCCATCCGTTTTTGTCGGCAGGACCCCATACGAACTTGCGCAGGTTTTGCCAAACGTTCATCAAGCCAATGCCGCCAAAAAGCAGACATAGGTAGGCAATGGCCTGCCCCGTGTCAGCGAGGCGTATGCCCGTCACTATAAAGTAGATGTTGAAGCCGGCCGCCACAACCAGGGCCATCCAGTCAACCAGGGCAACTTTGCCACCACGGTGCCAATTTTTGTGGTAGAGCGCACGGTAGCCGCTCACTACGTTGTAGTAGCTGAACACACCTATCAGCAACAGAAACAAATTGCCTTTATAAAGTGAAAGACACGTGGCCGAAACAAATATCCACGTCATGCTGAAGAAGAATACTTTGCCCCACCGCCTGTGCGCCTGCGCGCCTTTGGTTACGGCCAACGCCACGGGTGCCGCCACCAGCGAGAGCATGCCCGCTGCAATGTGCGTGTACGTGAAGATGTTTATCAGTGGCTCCATAGGCGATTTTCAGAATGCTTCCATTATGGCAATGTACAAGTTGCCCGATTCATTGCCCCGCCCGTAGTCTATGCGCAGCGTGAGGTTGCCGGACGGCATAATGGCAATGCGTGCACCCACGCCATAGTTGGGTTTCACTTCATCGGCTCGGAAACCATCGGCACTGGCAGCTACCGAACCCATGCCCACAAAACCGGCAAAGCCCAGCCAACTGTTCAGCTTGTAGCGGTATTCTGCCTGCGTGGCCCAATAGTACCTGTCGCGGTATTGGCCGGAGTAGTAGCCACGCATCAGGTTGCCACTACCCAGCAGGGCCAGTTCGGTAAACGGAACATCGCCCGTGGTGCCTTGCGCAAAGGCTTGCAAAGCCAACACATCTTCTCTTTTCTTAAACGGTTTAAAATATTTCCGCAAGTCGATGGATTGACCTGAGAAGTGATACCTGCTGCCCAACGATGGGTGGAACAACGACCGGCTGATCCGCAGATACCAGCCGCGGCTGGCGCCCAACTGGTTATCGCGGCTGTCGAACAACAAAGCCGCCTGCAACCCCGAATAATAGTGACCATTTACGCCCAGGGGTTGCAACGTTTCCAGTATACCGCCTTCTTTGTATTCCATGCGGTGCACGTTGCCTGCGCGGTAGCCCACTCCCAAAAACAACTTTTTCACCAGCGAGCGGTAGGCCAAAAACTGGAAACGAAAGGTATTCGAGTGATAGATCTCTCTTTCAACGCGACTTACTTCGTTGCCGATACCGTAAAAGTAAAGTGGAAAGCCTACGTAGCTGATGTCCGCATCGATGTAGTATTTTTCTCCTTTCGTAAAGTAGTTGGAGCTGAGGCCCACCATCCACTGCTTGCGAAGTGTGCCCATGGCGTTGCCGTTTAAAAAGGAGGTGCGTGTGGCGGAGTCTGCCTTCTTCAACGTATAGTAACCGCCAGCGCCCAAAATAAGACTTGTTTCGGGCGAACTGCCGATGATGGGATACCAGGCCAGGCGTTGCTGTGCCAGGGCCATGCTGGTTACCAGAACCAACACAGCAAGCAATCGGGTACGCATAGTTTATCCTTGTTCGTTCAGTTATATTATTGACAACTCTTCAACATGCCTTCCGTCATGCTTTTGCCCCACCGGGGCGCCAACGGGTTTTCTGAGGGCGTGGGGTTATTAAACAATGCGAGCGCCTTCTTGCCCGTTTCGCATGCCTCCGTGGGTGGCTGGTTGAAAAACTGGGCTGTGCCTAACTGCATCTGCGCCATCAGGCTCAACGCCCGTGGATTGTTGGGGTTGGTACCAACGGCCTTTCCAAATGCCTGCATGGCCATCATCGAAAATTGCTGTCCACGGGCGGGCGGATCTATTGTTACCCGAATCATGTGAATAAAACCTTCCAGCGCCAGTATTTCCGAATCGTTCGGCAATATCGCGTTGGCTTTGTCGAGGGCGGCTTTAGCCTGATCCAGGTAGCTGTCTTTTTTAGATGCCTCCTGCTCCCGAACGGCAATCATGATGTAGCCGAACGAGGCGTAGTAGAAAGGTTCCCATTTAGTTTTTTCAGCATTGCCAATGCGTTCGAACGTATTGATGGCAGTCTGGAATTCTTCTGCGGTTTGTGCCTTGTACACCGCTTCAATCTGTTTGGTCATGGTGCTGATGTACCGCTCATCGTTGGCGTGCGCTGAAAACGCGAGTAACACAGTGAATAAATAGATGATTGTTTTCATATTTAGTTGTTAGTTGTTAGTTGTTAGTTGATGGTTGCTGGTTAGTGGTTGATATTCCTTGTCCTTGAGTCCTCTTAAAGATTGGGCAGTTGGTTCACCCCTTTGTTTTTGGAGATGGTGATGAACACACCCAGAAATAAAAACCGGGGCGCTGGCTGGCGTATGGCGCGGCCGGCATACACACCGTTGGCACCGGGCGCAGGGGCATACTCGTAGCCGAAGATGTTGTCGCGACCCAGCAGGTTGGTGCACGAGGCGTGAATGATCATCCAGTTGGTAGGCAGGTAGCTGATGTTGGCACTTAAATCCTGGTAAGAAGGAGTACGATCCTGATGGAATGCTTCTGTGTTGGGATTGAAATACGGGCGACCACTGCTGTAAGAGTACGTAACGCCCACCTGCGACTTCAAGTCCTGAATGAAGTGTTTGTACACCACCGAAAAATTGTGCTTCGAAGCAAAAGAAGGCGCTGCCGCTACGGGAAAGTTCAGGTAGTCGCGCTCCGTATCCAGAAAAGAGTAAGAAACCCAATAGTCTACGTTGCGCAACGTCTGATTGTCGCGCCAGAAAAGTTCCACCCCGCGCGCAAAGCCCTTACCCAGGTTATTGAGTTGGGTTGGGTTGTTGTTTTCGAACTTCACCAGGTCTTTGTAATTCTTGTAGTACGTCTCCACCCGGAAAGTTCTGCGGTCGGTTATCAGTTGGTAGTTCAGGATGTAGTGTTCCGCCTTCTCCTGGGCGAGTTGGGTGTTGAAGCGCAACAGTTCGTTTTTGGCAGCCTGGCGGAACGTGCCGTAAGCGAAAGAGAACTGGCCCTTCTTGCCCGGCTTATAGGCTACCGAAGCGCGCAGGTCTGCGCTCAGTTGGTTGGTGAGGCTGTTGTGTTCGGAACGCAAGCCTGCTTTGGTCACCAGTTTTTTGCTGGCATAGAGTTCTGCCTCAGCAAAAGAGGCAGATAGTGTTTCATTAAAGTGCAGTTGCTGCGATTGGCCCGCATCGTTATTCCAACGCGAGGCCTCGTAGCCACGGTGTATCACCTCGCTGCCAAAGTGTATTTCCAAACGATCGGAAGCGGAATACTCGGCCACAGCCTTGGCGTGCACCCCCTGTTCTACCTGGCCCAAGGGCAGGCCTTCTACTTTTACATCGTTCTCGTTCAGCGTGTAAGAAACCCCACCGCGTACCATCCATTGATCGCCCCATACCTGTTGGTACGAAGCATTGCCATAGCCGTAGGTATTGCTCAACTCGAACAGTTGCTTCTGCGAAGGGTCTGCTATGTCGTGGTTGAAGAGCGAAAAGTCGGAGCGGTTGAAATTGCCAAAGAATTTAAACATACCGCCCTTGCCCACCTCTTGCCGGAAGGCAGTGCTACCCTCCACGGAGGCGGGTGCCTTGCTCCAGTCAATCTCCTGGTTAATCAACCCGAAGTAAGGGCGTATGTTGGTGTACTGCACCTTACCCGACCAGGAGGCTTTGTCCCACACCTGCGTGTGCGCCACATCGGCCCCTACCGAAAGCAGCCCGATATCGGTCTGGGTGATGTCTGCCTTGTCGCGCGAGTTGAGCACCAGAGCCGAAGACAAAGCCTGGCCGTATTCTGCGGAGTAGCCGCCCGTGCTAAAGCTGGTGCCCTTGAACATGAAGGGCAGGAACCGGCCGCGCGAAGGTGTGTTGGGTGCGGCTGCCCCATAGGCATCGAGCACCAGCATGCCGTCTATGAAGGTGCGCGCCTCGTTGCCATCGCCACCGCGCACAAACAGCCTTCCGCTCTCCCCCACTTTTTGTGTGCCGGGCAGCGTGTTCAACGCTCCGGCTATGTCGGCCGTGGCACCGGCCGTGGTGGCAATGTCTACCGCCTTCAAAATCGTTCTTCTCTTCTCTTCGCCAGCCGTAAAAGATCCTGCCGATATCACTACGTCTTCTAACTGGTTGATTTCTTCCTTCAGTTTCACTTCCAGCACCAATGGCTTACCGATAAGGGTTACGTTTTGCTGAAACAACTTGTATCCCACGAAAGTGACTTGCACCACCTGTGCACCCGTTTCTTCGGTGGTAAACTGAAAGGTGCCATCTATGGCCGAGCTGGTGCCATCGTAAGAGTTGGCCACCACAATGTTGGCACCGGGTATGGGCTCGCCCTTCTCATCGGTTACCTTGCCCGAAAGGGTGGTTTGCGCCCAGGCCGACAAACCGCTGATCAACAAAAGGAAAACGTACAAATACTTCATATGCCGTGTTTTTGTGGCGTTTACACGACAAAAGTGGGCTGCCGGTGGCTCCTTCTATAAATAGAGTTACCGAACTGTAGAAAGGAACTGATGGAGTGTAAGGATTGCCAGGGTTAAGGGCATGGGCTTTTGGAATTGCTTACCAGGATTCATTGGATTGATCTTCCTGCCCTTCGCCTGTCTCATCCTAACAGGTGCCCGGTGGTATCCTATCCAATGTGTGGTCTCATCCTGTACGGTGCTTGGTTGTATGCTGCCCACGCGCAATCGCACCTGGTGAGGTGCCTGGTTCGATCTTACAACACGGTTCGACATTTGTGATGTCGAACGACAGATACCAAGGATTTACAATTCGTAACCTGGCTTAGCCGCATGCCAAAGATTGAAATGGCTGTCAAAACTTCCGGCAGGTTTGTACGTTAACCAAAGTAAATTTGCAGCCATCGTTCCCTAAATCCGTTATGTCGCAAAAGGTTCTCATCACGCGCGTTATTCCCCCTATTGCCGAAAACCTGCTGAAGGAGGCCGGCTTTGCAGTAACCGTATGGTCGGGCGAAAAGGCCATGACTCCTGCCCAACTGGTGGAACAGACCTTGCAGGCAAATGCGCTGATCTCGTTGGGTGCCAACAAACTAGACCGTACTTTTTTCGAACAGTGCCGGCACCTCGACATTGTGTCGCAGTTTGCGGTGGGCTACGACAATATTGATGTGGCAGCCGCCACCGATTTCAAGATTCCGGTGTGCAATACACCCGATGTGCTGAGCGAAGCCACAGCCGATGTAGCCTTTGGTTTGATGATTGCCGTTTCGCGCAAGATGTTTTACAACCACAAGCTGATTCTGAGAGGTGAGTGGAAACAATTTGAGCCCCTGAAAAACCTGGGGTTCCAGTTGACGGGTAAAACGCTGGGCATTTTCGGGATGGGGCGCATCGGTAGCCTGATGGCGCAGCGGTGCCGGGCAGCCTACGGCATGAAGGTGATTTACCACAACCGCAGCCGCAACCCGGAAGGGGAAAAAGCAACCGGGGCCGTGTATGTAGATTTCAAAACGCTGCTGTGCGCGAGCGATATTCTTTCCGTGCACTGTGCACTCACGCCCGAAACCCAGGGAATCTTTAATAGACAAGCCTTCTCGAAAATGAAGCCCACCGCTGTCTTCATCAACACCGCGCGGGGCGGCATTCACAACGAAACCGATCTGATAGAGGCGTTGCAAAAGCAAACCATCTGGGGGGCGGGTTTGGATGTTACCAACCCGGAGCCCATGCAGGCCAATAACCCGCTGCTCGACATGCCCAATGTGGCCGTGCTGCCGCACATCGGTTCGGCTACCATCGAAGCCCGCACCGGCATGGCACGGCTGGCTGCCGAAAACATCATTTCATTTTACCGGTCAGGTAAACCCATCACCATTGTAAACCCGGAAGTGCTGCGGTGAGTACACTGACTTTCCAAACCCGTTGGCGCAGCGTGGCTTGGTACTTGATTCGACTTTTCAATAGGTCTTTTTAGTCGCCTGCCGACTCCTTCCAATTGGCCCCAATTCGTTACTTTTGTGGTTCTATTGACACGAATACACACCAATGGCCGATTACAGCAAAGAAGAGATTAAACGCATTGAAGAAAAGTGGCGCAACGAGTGGCAAAAGCGCGGTGTTTATCAGGTAACCAACGATACCTCCAAGCCAAAATACTATGTGCTCGACATGTTTCCCTACCCTTCCGGGGCGGGCCTGCACGTGGGGCACCCGCTGGGCTACATTGCCTCCGACATCGTGGCGCGCTACAAGCGCATCAAAGGCTTCAACGTGCTGCACCCCATGGGCTTCGATGCCTTCGGCCTGCCGGCCGAGCAATATGCATTGGAACACGGCATTCACCCGGCTGCCTCTACCGCCAGCAACATCCAGAACTTTAAGCGCCAACTGGCGAACATCGGCTTTAGCTACGACTGGAGCCGCGAAGTACAAACCTGCGATCCGAACTACTACCGGTGGACGCAGTGGATCTTCCTGCAGATTTTCGACAGTTGGTTTAACCGAAAGAAACAAAAGGCCGAACGCATCAACGAGCTGATCAGGACTTTTGAGGCCGAAGGCAACAAAAACCATCCTGTTCCCAATACAAAATTCGACATTCAACACTTCAGCGCAGCCGAATGGAAATCATTCGCTGAAAAAGACCAGCAAAGGATTCTGATGGAATACCGGCTGGCCTACCTGGCCTATACCGATGTGAACTGGTGCGAAGCGCTGGGCACGGTGCTGGCCAATGACGAAGTGATCAATGGCGTGAGCTACCGCGGTGGTTACCCGGTGGTAAAAAAACAAATGCGCCAGTGGAGTTTGCGCATCACCGAATATGCAGAGCGCCTGTTGAAAGGGCTGGACGAAATCGACTTCAGCGAGTCGATGAAGGAAATTCAACGCAACTGGATTGGCAAGAGCGTGGGCGCACGGATCAAGTTCCAGGTTGCCGGGTCAGCATCGCACATTGACGTGTTCACCACCCGGCCCGACACCATCTTTGGCGTAGACTTTATGGTGCTGGCCCCCGAGCATGACCTGGTAAAGAAAATTACCACCACCGCCCAGCAGGGCGAAATTGAAAAATACCTGAAGTACGTGGAGAGCCGCAGCGAGGTAGAGCGCATGGCAGAGGTGAAGAAAGTAACCGGGGCGTTCACTGGGGCGTATGCCATCAATCCGTTGAGTGGGCGCGAGGTGCCGGTGTGGATCAGCGAGTACGTGCTGGCCGGCTACGGCACGGGCGCCATCATGGGCGTGCCTTGTGGCGATGAACGCGATCACAAGTTTGCCAAACATTTCAAGCTGCCCATCACCAACATCATTGGCAAGCATTACGATGGCGAAGATGCCAACCCCACCAAAGAAGCCGTGCTCGAAAACTCCGGCTTCCTGAACGGGCTGGTGATGACGAAGGCCATGGACGTGGTGATCGACAAACTGGAAGAGATGGGCATTGGGCACCGCCAGGTGAACTATAAAATGCGCGATGCCGGCTGGAGCCGCCAGCGCTACTGGGGTGAACCTTTCCCCGTGGTGTTTAAGGACGACATGCCGTACGCCATGGAGGAGAAAGATTTGCCGTTGACTTTGCCGGAGACCAACAACTTTAAACCGAGTGGCAATGGCGAAGGGCCCCTGGCCAACCTCTCCGAGTGGATCAACTTCGCGCCCGGCCAAAAGCGCGATAGCAACACCATGCCCACCCACGCAGGCGCGGCCTGGTATTTTCTGCGCTACATGGATCCGCACAACGGGCACGCTTTCGCGGATAAAAAAGCGTTGGACTACTGGAACCAGGTAGATGTGTACATCGGTGGTTCCGAACATGCCGTGGCACACTTACTGTACTCGCGCCTGTGGACGAAAATACTGCACGACTTAGGATACCTGAATTTCGATGAACCCTTTAAGAAGCTGATCAACCAGGGAAAGATTACGGGGGATTCGAGGTTTGTGTATAGGCTTTCGTATGAGGTTGATGGCCATAGTGATTTACCTCAGATATTTATTTCAAAAAATTTATTAGATCATTACTTAAAATCGAACAACTCTGATGACCCAAAATTGAAATTTATCACCGATGCAGTCACAACTATTCTTAAGGGCTACTTTAAGAAAGAAGTCGGTTATAAATTCAATGCTCTCCAACTAACTAACGAACTTCATGTAGATATCAACATCGTCAATGGGTTGGAGCTTGACATTGATGCGTTCAAAAAATGGAAGCCGGACTTCGCCAACGCTGAGTTCATTCTGGAAGAAGATGGCAAATACATCTGCGGCTCGGCCATCGAGAAAATGAGCAAATCGTACTTCAACGTAGTAAACCCCGATCAGATTATTGACAGCTACGGTGCCGATACGTTGCGCATGTACGAAATGTTCCTCGGTCCGCTGGAAGCCTCCAAGCCGTGGAGCACGCAGGGCATCGATGGTGTGTTCAAATTCCTGAGGCGCTTCTGGAACCTGTTCCACGATGGCAACGGCCAATTCCGCGTAAGCGAGGCGGAACCCACCCGCGAAGAGTTGAAGGTGCTGCACAAAACCATCAAAAAAGTAGAGCAAGACATCAATAACTTTTCGTTCAACACCTCGGTGAGCGAGTTCATGATTTGTGCCAACGAGTTGACATCCCTCAAGTGCAACAAGCGCGCAGTGCTGGAGCCACTGGTGGTTGCCCTCTCGCCCTTTGCACCCCACATAGCCGAAGAGTTGTGGGAGAAACTCGGCCACCCCGAAAGCATCCTGCATGCCTCCTACCCGGCTTTCGATGAACAATACCTCACGGAAAGTTCGTTCAACTATCCCATTTCCATCAACGGCAAGGTGCGCGCGCAGATGCAGTTCGCGTTAGACATGCCGAAGGAAGACATCGAAAAGCTGGTGCTGGCCTCCGAGATCGTGCAAAAGTGGAGCGAAGGCAAGCCACCCAAGAAGGTAATTGTGGTGCCCGGTAAGATTGTGAACGTGGTGGTGTAGGTTAGTGGTTGGTTGTTAGTTGTTAGTTGGTGGTTGTTAGTTGTTAGTTGGTGGTGAGACTGAAAGTTAACTGCTGTCAACCAACACTTACGAATTGAAATCCCCTTCACCTACTGCTTTTCGTACCGCCCCGTTACTTCCTTGATGCGGATGCGGAACACGATCGATTGGATGTAGGGACTGATGGCGGCATGGGGCCGGTCGAGGCCGTGGCGGGGTACGCTGGTTTCGCTGGTGGTGAAGGGATGAAAGCGGTTTACCAACATTTGCAGCACCTCGTCTGCTTCGCGGCCACTCAGTTCTTCCAGCTCACCCTGAACGATGACACTTTGCCAGTTGGCAATCGAATCGATGCGGTCTACCTCAAAACAAACGGAAGGATTTTTGCGCGACAACTCAATTTTCAAACCGTTCTTGGTGTGCCCGTAGATGTAGGCGCCATCGTACAGGTAGGCGATAGGCACCACGTAGGTGAAGGTATCCCACGAGCATCCTAAACGACCTACCATTTCTGAGCGCAGAAGGTAGTCTGCCTGTACCCTGTTAAGCGATCCGACCATATGTCTTTACCCCATAACCACGGAAAGATGAAAACTTGCATAATCCTGGTCTATGACAGGGATCATCTGGAAACCTGATGAGCATCATTCGGCATTCTCCGGCAGATGGTCAACTTCATGACAAGTCAAAACCAACCGTTATGATCTCCGTACTATCCACCACCAGCAAATACATTTTGCAGCCCAGCCTGCTTGACATGCACCGCCAAAGCCTTGAATGGCTTTCCGCCTCTGCGCTGTGGAAACGAGAACTTGCTTTCTTTCAAAAGTTACTCGACACCTACGCACCCCGCCTGACGTCTGAAGAAGACAAACAGAAAATCAGCCACTTTCAAAATCTGATTATCTACTACCAAGGCGAAGTGGTAGACGGCCTGCGCAAAAAGCTTCGCGACCACGAAAGCCAACTGGCCAACTCGCTGCAAAAAGAGAATGAAGCCGACACGCGCTATTACAGCGCCCACAAGGGCATTATGGAGGAGGCTGCTTCGTTGGCGCACACGTTCAACGCCCTGAAGCACGAGTTGTTTGCATTTGTGGAAGCAGTGATGTGATGGCTCATGGCCTTCATTTGAATTTTGCTTCGTATCCGCTTTGCTCCAGAAATTTTTTCTCGCTCCTGATGTTCAGGATGTCTTGAATAGCAGCCGCTTTGTCGGCCGCATGGTCGTAGTACGCTTTTGTAATCTGGTACCCCATCCAATAGCCCAGGTCGTTGGGGCGACCTTCTTGTGAGCTGTACAGCCAGCCCTCGAAATCTTTCTCGAACATACGCGCCTTGAATTCAAGCCACAATTCATGCGCGTAGTACTGCTGGTGCCGGTTCACTACTTTGGCCAGGTTGTCGGCATTTTTAATTCGGCCTGGCAGAAATCCTTTTAACCCGGGCGATCCTTTGGCGATGTATTCTTTCTCAAAAACCAGGGCATCAAAAGCAGGCTTTGCCTGTTCGAATGCACGCCAGAAATGCTCGATGTCAGACGTAACAATTTGTGTTTTCAGCGGGTCGCCATTCTGTGCACATGCCGTTAGAAATGGCATCAACAAAAAAAGCAGCGCTAAAAATCTTACACTCCACATATTAGTTTTTTAAGAAAGCCCGCTGATTCTGCCATCGTTGTCGATGTCCATGCCCAAAGCTGCGGGCTCGTTCGGCAACCCAGGCATTCGCAAAATATCTCCGGTGATGGGGATCACAAATCCCGCCCCAGCGGCCACCTCAATTTCGCGCACGGTGATGACAAAGTCTTTCGGCCGGCCCAGTTTCTTGGCATCGTCTGAAAAGGAGTTCTGCGTTTTGGCAATGCAGACCGGCACACCATTGAGGCCAATGCGTTCGATCTTGCTCAGGTTCTGCTTCGCCTTGGGCAGAAACTCTACTCCCTTGGCTCCATAAATTTTTACAGCCACCGTTTCAATCTTTTCTTTGATGGAGGCCTTCCAATCGTACACGGGCCAGTACTTGCCATGAAAGTTGTCGGCTGCGTGGGCAATTTTGTTGGCCAGGTCTTCCATGCCGGCCCCTCCTTTCTCCCATCCTTCCGAAAGTGCAATGTCAACACCCAGCTCTTCGCACTTACGCATCACCCATTGCAATTCCTCCTCAGAATCGGTTACGAACTTGTTCAGCGATACCACCGCGGGCACACCAAATATTTTTGTGTTCTCGATGTGTTTCTCCAGGTTTACAAATCCGCGTTCTACTGCCGCCACATCGGGCTTCTTAAGGTCCTCGCGCGGTACCCCACCGTGGTATTTCAGTGCGCGGATGGTAGCCACCAGCACCATGGCATGGGGCGAAAAGCCGCCATAGCCGCACACAATGTCAACGAATTTTTCTGCGCCCAGGTCGGAGCCGAAGCCTGCCTCGGTAATTACATAATCGGAAAGCGCCAAGCCCATGCGTGTGGCGATAATGGAGTTGGCCCCTTGCGCGATGTTGCCAAATGGCCCACCATGAATGATGGCGGGGTTGCCCTCGAGCGTTTGCACCAGGTTAGGTTTAATGGCGTCTTTCAGCAGCAGTGTTACGGCACCTTCGGCCTTCAGATCGCGGGCGAAGATGGCTTTGTGCTGGTAAGTATCGCCCACGTAGATGTTGCCCACTTTGGTTTTCAGATCCTGTATATCGCGCGCCAAACATAAAATCGCCATGATCTCGGAGGCAGCAGTGATGTTGAAACCCGTTTCGCGAATCATGCCGCCACTCTTGCCCCCCAGCCCGGTTACCAGGTTGCGCAGGGCGCGGTCGTTCATGTCCATTACGCGCTTCCACTCTACCGTGCGCGGGTCAATGCCCACACCACCACCCGGCTTTTGTATGTCGTTATCGATGAGTGCGGCCAACAGGTTGTTGGCTTTCTCCACTGCGGCAAAATCTCCGGTAAAGTGCAGGTTGATGTCTTCCATGGGCACCACTTGCGAGTAGCCGCCACCGGCCGCTCCGCCTTTCATGCCGAACACGGGACCCAGCGAAGGCTCGCGCAACACCACCGTTGTTTTTTTGCCAATGCGGTTCATGCCTTCGCACAAGCCAATGGAGGTAGTTGTCTTACCTTCGCCAGCAGGCGTAGGTGTCATGGCCGTTACCAGTATCAGTTTACTTTGTTTGATGCGTTCTTCTTTGGTAAGTTTCAGCGGCAGCTTGGCCTTGTAGTTGCCGTACAATTCCAGGTCTTCCGCGGCAATGCCCAGTTTTGCCGCGATATCTCTAATGGGTCGTAGTCGGGCGGCCTGGGCAATAGCAAGGTCTGATGAGTACTTCATAAAAACATTGATTCTTCAATGGAAAGTTAGGAGAAAAAGCCAGACCTTGCGTGCTTGTGGGCCAACGAAGAAAAGAGGCTTTCGATTTCAAACAATTTCGTGTTAAGCACGACCGTTGCACCATGAAAGTAGGCACCGATGCCGTACTGCTTGGGGCATGGGTATCGGTAAAGGGTGTAAGTCGGGCGCTCGATGTGGGCACCGGCTCCGGGGTCATTGCCCTGATTCTGGCCCAGCGCACCAACGGCTTTGCCCACATTGATGGGATAGAGGTACGCGATGCAGATGCACAGCAGGCGCGCGAGAATGTGGCTGCTTCGCCATGGCCAGATTGCATCACCATCCACCACGGACGTGTTCAGGACTTTGCCGCCAGCCAGGCTTACGATCTAGTTGTGTGTAACCCACCGTTTTTCTCGAATGGGCCGCTGCCGCCCTCTACTGCACGCCAGCAGGTGCGCCATACCCAAACCCTTACGGCAACCGATCTGCTAACGGCAGCCGGCAGGCTATTACTGCCCACCGGCAGGCTGGCAGTTGTGCTGCCCACCCTGGAGGCAGAACTGTGGGGCCGGCAAGCGCTCAGCACCGGCTGGTATCTCCTTCGCAGGCTTGCATTTTTTTCGCGCCCTGATAAGCCACAAGAGCGTTGGCTGATGGAATGGAGCCGAGCTGGCGCGCCCACACAAACGGAAACACTATGTCTGTATGAAGGCGAAGGTTCAGCCTGGAGCGGGCCATACCGCGCACTCACCAAGAGCCTGTACCTGGCTGGCTGACTTCCGCTCATCAAAAAATCACACCCGCTCTACCTTAAATTGATTTATACTTGGAGCTATTTTTCAAGTTTCTGTAATGCGATTTTTTCTTTTTGCGCTGTGTGGGCTGGCGCTGGCGATGCCAACTGCCTGGGGCCAGCGAAGTCTGCATATTAAAAAGGCACAGGGCCCCATCGTGATAGATGGTGACCTTTCGGAGGAAGACTGGCAACACGCTGAGGTGGCCGACCGATTTCACCAATATTTTCCCTACGACACCTCGGAGGCCATCGCGCCCACCCTGGTTCGGGTAACCTACGATGACCGATTCTTTTATATTGGAGCGGTGATGAAAAACCTGGGGCCGCGCGGCTACGTAACACCATCACTACGGAGAGATTTCAGAGGAGAGGCTAACGATGGCATTTCGGTAGTGTTCGATACATTTAAAGACCGTACCAACGGTTTTGTGTTTGGCGTAAATCCGTTTGGCGTGCAACGCGAAGGATTAATTGCCAACGGTGGGGGTACAGGCCGAGATGACTTTTCGCTAAACTGGGACAACAAATGGTATTCTGAAACGCAGATTCACGATGAGCACTGGGTGGCCGAGATGGCCATTCCCTTCAAAACGCTGCGCTTCAAAGCGGGGCTCTTAAGCTGGAATGTCAACTTCTATCGCATCGACAGCGAGTATGCCGAACGCTCCACCTGGTCGCCCATACCGCGCAACTTCGACATTGTAAACATGGCATTTAACCAGGAACTGGTGTGGGACGCACCCCTTGCAAAGCCCGGCACCAACCTGGCGGTGATACCTTACGCAGCCGCGGTGAACGGCCGCAACTTTGAAGAAGGTGAGCCAGCCGAAGGTTCGATACAGTTTGGTGGCGATGCCAAAATTGGCATCGGGCCGGCCATTAACCTCGACCTCACCGTAAACCCAGACTTTTCGCAGGTGGAAGTAGACCAGCAGGTTACCAACCTCGACCGCTTCGAAATTTTCTTCCCCGAACGCAGGCAGTTCTTTCTGGAAAATGCCGATCTGTTTGCCAACTTCGGCATGGACGGCACGCGCCCCTTCTTCTCACGTAGAATCGGTATTGCCCGCGATTCTTCCACGGGTCAAAATATTCAAAACACCATTTATGGCGGGGCCCGCCTCAGCGGCAAAATCAATAACAACACCCGTGTAGGCTTGCTGAATATGCAAGCGGGCGAAGACCGCTCTATCGCACTGCCTTCTACCAACTATACGGTGGCCACGGTGCAACAAAAGGTTTTCGCTCGTTCCAACATCGGAGTGATTATGGTCAACAAACAGGCATTTCAAGATTCTATTGGGGCCGACTTCACCATTCGGCCTACCCAATACGACCGCCTAGCAGGTGTAGACTTTAACCTGGCCTCTAAAAACAATGTTTGGACCGGCAAGGCGTTTTACCACCGCGCCTTCAACGACAATCGAAGCGACTCGGCTTTTGCCTTTGGAGGATTTTTGAACTACAGCACGGTACGCTGGAACCTCTACGTGCTCACCCGCCAGGTGGGCGCCAACTACAACCCCGAAGTGGGGTTTGTAAGGCGCTCCGACATTCAACAACTTGCCTCTACCAATTGGTACAACTTCTATCCCGCTAAAGGCCCTATCCAAAGTCATGGCCCCGGCTTCGACTTCGACATGGTGCGCAACCAACAATACGGTTTTCTCGATTGGGACTATAACTTCATGTACCGCATCCGATTTAGATCTACCGCATTGTTTAACATGCGCCTGCGAAGAGAGTACACCTTCTTGTTCGACCCCTTCGACCCCAGCGGAACGGATGGCTTGCAGTTAGCTCAGAACACCGAATATGCCAACAACCTGATTGTACTCAACTTCACCAGCGATGCACGTAAGCGTTTCTTTTTCGATCTAAGCAGCCGCGCAGGCGGTTACTTTAACGGCTTGCGTATGAATTTGGATGGATCGATAAGCTATCGCTACCAACCCTGGGGCTTTGCCTCCATCGATTTTACTTACAACCGCATTCGCCTCCCCAAGCCCTACAGCAGCGCCCACCTGTTTTTGATTGGACCCCGCATCGACCTCACCTTCACACGGAGCCTCTTCTGGACTACCTTC
Organism: Bacteroidota bacterium; assembly: GCA_049324055.1. GTDB lineage: Bacteria > Bacteroidota > Bacteroidia > Cytophagales > Cyclobacteriaceae > ELB16-189. Next base: position 149,197 of record JBMOLS010000043.1, read on the forward strand.
GTGCAGTACAACAGCCAGATTGAAAACCTGAATATCAACTCAAGATTACAATGGCGTTTTAGGCCCGTGAGCGATTTGTTTGTGGTCTACACCGATAACTATGTGGCAGAAACCGGGGGCGAAAGTTGGCTGCACGTTAGACAACCCAAGCTTCGCGCGCTGGTTGTTAAGCTCACCTATTGGCTAAACTTATAGGCTCTTTTCGGGTGTTTGCAATTTCTTAACAATTGCATCTCCTTTTATTTCAATGAGTTGCAAAAAGATAAATAGATGTTTAAACATATATTGAAAGAATCGTGTTATCGTTACATAACCAAAATCAATCTAATCAATGAAAAAACTGAACGCATTTGTAGTAGGTCTGCTGCTTTCGGGCAGCGTGTTGGCTCAAACCACCTGGACGGTGGATAAATCGCACTCCAAAGTAGGCTTTAGTGTTACCCACATGGTGGTAGCCGAAGCAGAGGGTAAGTTCGATGATTTCGACATTACCGTGGTATCTAAGTCAGACGACTTTAATGGAGCAGATGTAGAGTTTACAGCCAAAGTGGCATCCATCAATACCGAAAACGAAAACCGCGACAAGCACCTGAAGTCTGACGACTTCTTCAGCGCAGATAAATTCCCTGAAATCAAATTCAAAGGTACGTTGATGAAAGAAGGCGGCAAGTATAAGCTGAAGGGCAAGTTTACCATGAAAGATGTAACCAAGGATGTAGAGTTCGATGTAACCTATGGGGGCACCATTGACACAGGCCGTGGTGTAAAGGCGGGCTTCAAACTGGTAGGCACCATTAACCGCCAGGATTATGGTTTGAAGTGGGCTAACAAATTGCAAGATGGCAGCGCGGTGGTGAGCGATGAAGTGGGGATTAGCTGCAAAATTGAGTTGAACAAAAAGGCGTAATTGAGTTGGAGGGATGGGTAAAGGGGGGTGTAAAAGCCCCCTTTTTTATATCGTGAACATCGAAGAAGAAATAAAAGAATCGGCATTTCGCTCGCCTTATCAGCGCGTGGTGGTGAATTTGCTTTTTACCGCCAACTGGATGCAAGGCAAGTTGCTCGCCTTCTTCAAAAGCTACGATATCACCCCTCAGCAATTCAATATCCTGCGCATCCTTCGTGGGCAGTACCCAAACAAAATTTCGGGCGTAGAAATAAAAGCCCGCATGCTCGACAAAAACTCAGACATTCCGCGCCTGCTCTACCGCCTGATAAAGAAAGGGTATATCCAAAAAACACAATGCCCCAACGACAGGCGTGCGGGCGAAATCAGCATTACCGAAAAAGGCCTCGAACTGCTGGCCCAGGTCGACAAACCCCTTCACCAGATGGAGCGCGAAATTGTAGGCCTTAGCGAAGAAGAAGCCAACACGTTGAGTAAACTGCTCGACAAGTTGCGTAGCTAAATCTTGGCCAGTTCTGCCCGCACAAAATCCATCAACTCCTTAATGTACGTCTGGCTAAAATCAAAGCGAATACCGGCTGCTGCGTAGATTTCGGGTATGGTGCGCAGATAACCCAGCTTCAGTGCATTCATATAGCCCTGCAGGCCGCGCTGCGGATTTTGCTTGAAGTTGCGCCAAACAGCAATGGCGCCCAACTGCGCCATGCCATACTCAATATAATAAAATGGCACTTCGTACAGGTGCAGCTGCTTCTGCCACAGATAGGCTTTCCCTTCTTCCAGTCCACTCCAATCGGTCACCACATCCGAAAACCGATGAAACACTTTCTGCCACGCCTGCTTGCGGTCTTCCTGCGTGTGCTGCGGATTTTCGTAGAGCCAATGCTGAAAGCAGTCGATGGTGGCTACCCACGGCAACGTTTCAATCAAGTCTTCCAGGTGTTCGCGCTTGGCACGTTTGCACTCTTCTTCATTGGGAAAGAATATATCCCAGTGGTCCATCGAGATCAACTCCATAGACATTGATGCCAGTTCGGCCACTTCCATAGGGGGCGATTTGAAATCGCTTAACGCCAGGTCTTTGGTAAGAAAATTGTGCACCGCATGGCCGCCTTCGTGCATAATCGTTACCATGTCGCGCAGCGTGGAGGTAGCGTTCATGAAGATGAAGGGAACACCCATTTCCGCCAGCGGGTAGTTGTAGCCCCCCGGGGCCTTGCCTTTGCGCGACTCCAGATCGAGGTGGCCCATCTCTTTCATGATGGCAAGGCATTGCCCCAGAAACGGATCGAGCCTGCGAAAGCATTCGATGGACTTTTCCGTAAGGTCTTTGCCGTCTGCAAATGCTTTCAACGCCTCGCGCCCTTCGGGGTCTACGGCCTTGTCCCACGGGCGCAGGGCCGTAACTTGCAACTTTTCTTTCCTGTCGCGGGCCAAATCGTTGAGTATGGGCACCACCTCCGACTGGATAGACTGGTGGAAGCTGAAACAATCGTTGGGCGTATAATCGAACCGGCCGTAGGCTTTGAACATGTAGTCGCGGAAGTTGGCAAACCCCGCGTTGGTGGCCACCTGGTGGCGCAGCGCAATCAACCGGCTGAACAGATCGTCCAACGTTTGCTTGTCGGCCAGCCTGCGGGTGGTAATCTTCCGGTACACGTCTTCGCGCAGGATGCGGTTGGTAGACATCAGCAACACGCCCGCCTGTTGTAACGTAAGCTCTTTGCCCTCTACTTCCACCGACATCGCGCCCGACAGTTGGGCATACTTTTGTGTTTCGGTAGTGATTTCGGTAAAGAGGGGTATATTCTCTTCGCGAAAAATATCAATTTCCTTTTTCAGGTTGCGCACCATCATGTTGTAGCCTTCCTGGTTCTCCAGCGCCTTCAGGTAAGGCGAGCCCAGCACTCTTTTGTTTAGCTGGTCCGACAATGGGGCCATCTGCGGCTGGATGTTTTGTACGAAATCCTGGTAGGCATCGCTGTATGCTTTGTTCTCCGTGTAGCAAGTCATGCGTATGTAGCGCCAGCCCAGGTCTTCTGAAATAACCGATTCAAGCTCGCTGCGGTGGCTTAGCCAGGTCTTCAGGTCTGCCAGGCTTTCGATCGGCCGCTGCAGCAGATCATCGAAATAAGGCTTCAAAGCCTCCCAGGTAGTAACTTTAAAATCTTCGGGCAACAAGGTGCGCGCTGGGCGCTTCGGAATTTCCAATACAGAACGCATACACGGTATGTAGATTACTTTTGAGCACCCAAGTTAACGAGTGCAGAGGGTAAAACAGGTGCCGCTGGGCTCATTATTTTCTTCGTTGAAATTGCATTAGAAAAACCAGATGTCGGCAGCAGGCAATTCACACGAGCCGCAGAAGCTCCGCCAGATCTGATATGGTTATCTGAGCTCAATATTGAAAAGGAAGCCATTTCGTTTTGGTGTACCCATCTCAACCGGTTGCATAATTTACTGCTGCTTTTGTTGCCAAATTGTTTACCTTTCCTTTGTACCAACTGATTGCTAACGTCCTATGTCATCCAAAACCACACGCAGAAATTTTGTAAAGAAAGCGTTGGGCACCGCCCTCGCCTCGGCCGCAGCCCCTGCCCTGCTGGGCAGCACCAAAAAAGAAAGCATATTGCTGGAGGCCCCATATTATGATCTCACTAAAAAGTATGCAGCCAACGATCAGGTAAACATTGCCGTTATTGGCATGGGCATCATGGGCTTCAGTAACCTGGAGATATCCATGCAGGTGCCGGGCATCAAGTTGGTAGGCGTGTGCGATCTGTACAACGGACGCCTGGACCGCACCAAAGAACTGTACGGCAAAGATGTGTTCACCACCAAAAACTACCAGGAACTACTGGACCGCAAAGACGTAGATGCCGTGATCATTGCCACCAGCGACCATTGGCACGACCACATGTCGATAGCGGCACTGAACAAAGGCAAACATGTGTACTGCGAGAAGCCGATGGTGCACAAGCTGGAGGAGGGCGAAGCCGTGATTGCCGCGCAGAAAAAATCGGGTAAGGTAATGCAGATAGGCAGCCAGCGCGTTAGCTCCATCGTTACCCTGAAAGCGAAAGAGCTTTTTGAGTCGGGCATCATTGGCGACCTAGTGCTGGTAGAAACCTACAACGACCGCCACAGCGCCAACGGAGCCTGGCAATATTCGATACCAACCGATGCCAACACCAACACCGTAGATTGGGAGAAGTTTGTGGGCGATGCCCCCAAGATGCCCTACGACCCCGTGCGCTTTTTCCGCTGGCGCAATTACCAGGACTATGGCACCGGCATGGCTGGCGACTTGTTCGTTCACTTGTTCTCCGGCCTTCATACCGTTACCAGCTCCAACGGTCCCAACCGCATTTACGCAACGGGTGGGCTCAGGTACTGGAAAGACGGACGCGATGTGCCCGATGTGTTTGCCGCCTTGTTCGACTACCCCGCCACACCCAGGCACCCGGAGTTTACCTTGCAGATGCGCGTAAACTTTGTTGACGGCAGCGAGGATGGAGAAGACCTGCGCATCATCGGCACCGATGGCATGATTCAAATGGGTTGGGGATCGGTGAAAGTGCTGCGCAGGAAAATCAGGAAAGAGCCCGGCTACGGAGGGTGGGATTCCTTCCACACCTTTACCGAAGCCCAGCAGAAAGAATATGAAAAGTGGTACAGGGCCAAGTACCCCGCACCACAGCCCGCCATGATTGAGCCCGACATGGAGTTCAAAGCGCCACAGCGCTACAGCGCCAACCTCGACCATCACCTGAATTTCTATGCAGGCATACGCGAAGGAAAGCCCATTGTGGAAGATGCCCTCTTTGGCATGCGCGCGGCAGGACCTTCGCTGGCAGCCAACAAAAGTTATTTCGACAAAAAGGTTATCAACTGGGATCCTGAGAAAGCGAAACTGGTTTCGTGATACATTGAATAATTTATCTTTGCCCGCATGATGAAGTACTGTCGCCTGCCCGTACTGGCCTGGTTCAGCCTGTGCCTGCTCCTGGTGGCAATGGCTACTTCCCTGCCGGCAGAGAGCAGCGCTGCCCGCGACCATACGCACACGGCCACCTTCCACGAACTGCTCTCCATCAGCCAAGTTCCGGCTCCTACGGAAACACACACACCCGTTAAGGGCATTTTCCTTCTCGCACTCTTCACACCGGCATCGGTTGAACTGCCGCAGGAAGAGATTTCGGCTGGCGAAGCGCTGCAACGCAACAGCTACCAGCAAAATCCGTTCTACATCCATCCCACTATCCACGCGCCTTAGCGTTCGGCTCGTTCACGGCTAACCTCCGCAGCCAACCATTTTTCCCCTTAGTAAAAATCATTTAAAAAAAATGCCATGAGGCTGTATGCCCGTTGCACAAAAACTTTATTGTATGAAAAAAGTAATTGACTTCCTTTCGCGTTTTGGATTCGTTATATTGATGGGTCTAGGTTTGATCGCTTTATTTGTGATGATCAAAATGGCCTGACCATAAAGAGGGCGACTGTAACATAGAAACGATTGCGTGACATTTTCCATTGAAAACATACTACTTCTGGGATCGGTACTGCTGTTCATCAGTATCATCGCCAGCAAAACCTCCTTCCGTTTTGGCATTCCCGCATTGATTCTGTTTTTGATTGTGGGCATGCTGGCCGGCTCGGATGGTCCCGGTGGTATTTACTTTAACGATCCGAAAGTAGCGCAGTTCCTGGGTACAGTCGCCCTTATTTTTATTCTCTTCTCGGGCGGTATGGAAACAAAGATTGAAAGCATTCGCCCGGTGCTGAAAGACGGCATCTCGCTGGCCACGCTGGGTGTATTGCTCACCGCCATACTGGTGGGCTTATTCTCCACGCTTATCCTCCGCTTCAACGTGTACGAGGGATTGCTGCTCGGTGCCATTGTATCGTCTACAGACGCTGCGGCTGTTTTTTCCATCCTCCGTTCTCGCAACCTTGGCCTGAAAGGAAACCTGCGCCCCCTGCTGGAATTCGAAAGCGGTAGCAACGACCCTATGGCCTATTTTCTCACCCTCAGCTTTGTCTTCCTGCTCACACACGAAGATGCTTCGCTGCTGGCGCTCATTCCCCGCTTCTTCAAGGGCATGATCATCGGGGCGGTGGCCGGTTACGCTTTTGGCAAACTCATTGTGTGGACCGTGAACAAAATCAAGCTAAACGCGGACGGGCTCTACCCGGTGCTGGTCTTGGCGTTAGTCATCTTCGCATTCTCCTTCACCGACACGGTGGGAGGCAACGGCTTCCTTGCAGTTTACATTGCCGCCATATTGGTAGGCAACGCCAGCGTGATCCATAAAAAGAGTCTCATCAAATTTTACGATGGCCAGGCGTGGCTGCTGCAAATCATCATGTTCTTAACTTTGGGCCTGCTGGTCTTTCCCTCACAAATTCCGCCCATTCTGGGGCAAGGCGTGCTGATTTCGCTCTTCCTGATTCTGGTGGCCCGGCCCCTTTCGGTGTTTGTGTCGCTGGCCTTCGCCCAAGACCTGAACTTCCGCAAAAAACTTTTTATATCGTGGGTGGGCCTGCGGGGCGCTGCGCCCATCATCTTTGCCACGTTCCCCATGCTGGCAGGTGTTACGCACTCGTCCACCATCTTTCACCTGGTGTTTTTCATTTCGGTTTCTTCCGTGTTGATTCAGGGCACCACGCTTCCGCTAATGGCCCGATGGCTGCACGTGCAGGTGCCTGAAAAAGTAAAGCGCAAATTCCCGCTTGACATTGAATTGAAAGACGACCAGCGATCGGAGCTGCTGGAGTTGGACGTGTTACCCGATTCGCCTGTAATAGGCAAAGCAGTAGTGGATCTAAAATTACCCAACACCGCCCTCATTGTCCTCATCCACCGCAAAGGCAAATACCTTAGCCCTTCGGGGGAAACCGTGCTGGAAGAAGGCGACCACTTGTTGGTAATGGCCGACAATAAAGAAACGGTGGACAAAGTGCACCAGCGTTTCGGCACCCACGCATAACCTGCCGTGGGCAATTTTCGTTGAACCCCGCATGTTCTGTCAGTCGTTTCCAGACCTGGCGTGGCTTAAAAAGCAGGCTGAAAGCCGCTTTGCCAACCAGCGCGGATGGAATAACCAAGCCCTGAGCCACACCGGCTGGCCCACCGTGATCCTGAACGTGCGGGCAGGCGAAACCTACCGCGATAACATTCCGGGACCTCTGTCATTGTTTACCAACCTGAGTGGCCAGAGTTGGGTGGAAGCCGATGGCAAACGCACGCGCGTGGCTCACGATGCCTTTGTGGTGACCAACGCGGGCCAACGCTATACCTTACAAATTGAAAAACTACAACCTGCTGAAACACTCAATATCCATTTTGGTGAACATTGGGCCGAAGAGGCGTGGGTAAGCCTGCAATGCGACACCGCACGCCTGCTCGACCAGCCTGATCGGGCCCGGTTCGCCAGCCTGCACTTCCACCAGAAATTGCACCCCAAGCCGGAGATGCTGCAACTGCTGTTGCGTGAACTGGTGGCCACCCACCAGGATGGCAACCTGAAACGCGAGGAGTTGCTGTTCCAGGTGCTGCAGCAATTGCTGCAGGCCGAAACCGACCTTCGCGACAAAGGCCAACAGTTATCGGCACTGAAGAAGAGCACCTGCGAGGAGGTGTTGAACCGCCTCATTGTCGCCACAGACTATATGCATGCCTATGCCGACCGGCCGCTGTCGCTGGATGAGCTGGCGCGGGTCGGTTGCCTGTCGAAGTTTCATTTCCTGCGGTTGTTCAAACAGTTTCACCGCATCACACCCCACCAATACCTCACACGTCTGCGCATCGCCAAAAGCAAAGAACTGTTGCTGCAGCCCCATGTTGGCATCAACCAGGTAGCCCGCCAACTGGGCTTCGAACATGCGCGTTCTTTCAGCCGCCTGTTTTTTCAGCAGGTCGGCATGCTGCCTACCCAATACATGGCCGCACACAGAAAATAGCAATTTTTGTGATGCGCCCGGCCTGCCAAAGCCGTAGAATGGGTAAATTGATTTAACCCTTTGTGCTATGAATACAGCTTATCTGCTTACCGGCCTCGGCTTTGTGGTGCTTACGGTGGTCTTTTTTTCGCTCCTCACCAAGTATTTCTTCCGCGCCATAGCCGCCATGTCCTGGCCAGCGGAGAGAAAATCGCGTGTACGCAACCGCCTGTTGTGGGCGCTGGGTGGGTGGGCAATGTTTGTTGCGGCTGCCTCCTTATCGGGATTTACTTCACGTTTCGATTGGTTTCCAGGCAACGCGGCACCGATACTGCTGGTGCCGCTGGTGTCCATTCTGCTGTTCAGCCTATCGGGTACGGCCCGCGACCTGCTGATGCACGTACCGGCCTCGGTGCTGGCCACGCTGCAGGTATTCCGTATCGCGGTGGAAGTTTTACTCTGGGTGCTGTTCATTCAACACCTGTTGCCCATTCAAATGACGTTCGAAGGCCGCAACTTCGACATACTCTCTGGCGTACTTGGGGGCGTGGTGGGTCTCTTTTTTCACAAGAACCGCCTCGTGGTGTTGGCCTACAACCTCATCGGCCTGGCGCTGCTGATTAATATTGTAGGTACTGCGTTGCTCTCCATGCCCACTCCCTTCCGCGTGTTTATGCAAGAGCCAGCCAATACCATTGTGCTAAAGTTTCCGTTCATCTTTCTGCCTGCGTTTCTCGTGCCTTTGGCGTACGGATTACACTTTCTTTCCCTGCGGCAGGGGCGTATCCAGCAATAATTTTCCTAACTTCCATCGGAAAACCAAAACCGATGAAGAAGTTACTTCCTTTTCTGTTGCTGCTGACAGCCTGTGGTGGTAAAGAAACAAAGACCACCGGCACCATAGAACGTTATAACCCAGCGTTGGACGCCATCCTTTCTGCAGACGCCCGCGCGGAAATCATTGCCGAAGGACACGACTGGAGCGAGGGGCCGGTGTGGGTGGAAGAAATGCAGACGTTGCTGTATTCGGATGTGCCCCGCAACACCATATACCAGTGGAATGAACAGCAGGGCGTACGCGAATACCTGCGCCCTTCCGGGTTTACAGGCTCGGGCGAATACAGCAGAGAACCCGGCTCTAACGGGCTGTTGCTGGATGACGAAGGCCTGCTGGTACTATGCCAGCATGGCGACAGGCGCCTGGCCATGATGGATGCAGAACTGAATGAGCCCGAACCGGTTTTCACTTCTATTGCCGACAATTACCAGGGTAAAAAATTCAACAGCCCCAACGATGCCTGCCGCGATGCCCAAGGGAACTTCTATTTTACCGATCCGCCTTACGGACTGCCCCAGCAAGCGGAAGACCCTACGCGCGAAGTGGCCTGGCAGGGTGTATATAAAGTGACGCCCGAAGGCAAGGTCTACCTGTTGGTCGATTCGCTGACGCGCCCCAACGGCATCGCCTTGACGCCCGATGGCAAACACCTAATCGTGGCCAACTCCGACCCGGCCAAAGCCACGTGGTATAAATATGAACTGGCCGACACCACCGTAGCAAATGGATCCATCTTCTTCGATGCCACACCCACCGCGCAAGGCCAGCCCGGCCTGCCCGATGGGTTTAAGATCGACAGCCGCGGCAACGTGTTCGCCTCAGGCCCCGGGGGTGTTTCCATTTTCGATGAAAGCGGCCAATTGCTCGGCAAAATCAAACTCGATCATCCCACTTCCAACATAGCCCTTTCGGACGATGAAAAAACACTGTTTATAACCAACGACATGTATGTGTTGCGGGTAAAGATGAGGGATTGATTACGTTACATCTTCTGCTATGCAACTACTGGTAGACATCCTTGGATGGATCGGGTCGGTGGAAGTGATTGCGGCCTATGGCCTCAATAGCTTTCAGAAAATAAAGTCCGATTCGGTGCTCTTTCAAATCCTTAACCTCACCGGAGGCATTTTTCTCATCGTGAACACCGTGTACTACGGAGCCTACCCGTCTACATTCATTAACATTGTTTGGGTATTCATCGCCATCCCCGCCCTTTATCAAATTTGGAAAAAGAACAACACGCAAACCAGCGGTACTACATAACAAATTGGCACCACTCTTCACTTATTGAACTCACAAAAGCTACCAAAACCAGACTAACAACTAATCATGAATTCCTTTCGCTCCTCCCACTATGCCCTTTGCGGGCTGCTTGTAATTGGTTTGGCGATACCGGCCTTTGCCCAAAAGGCACCCACCGAACAACAGGTAAAAATCTTCGATGCCTACGCACAGCAGGCTATGAAAGACTGGCAAGTGCCCGGCATGGCCGTAGCCGTGGTAAAGGATGGCAAAGTGCTGCTGGCCAAAGGTTATGGTGTGCGCGAGTTGGGTACCAACCACACCGTAGACGCACAAACGCTCTTTGCATGCGCCTCTACTACCAAAGCCATGACGGCCACATGCATGGGCATATTGGTAGACGAAGGAAAAGTAAAATGGGACGATCCCGTTATCCAATACCTGCCGGAGTTCCAACTCTACGATCCCTACGTAACACGCGAAATCAAAATCCGTGACCTCTTCACCCACAACACGGGCGTGGGCAATGCAGACTTCCTGTGGGATATTATGAATGTGCCCTCCGATGTGGTGCTACACAAAATGCGTGACGTAAAGCCCAGCTACTCGTTGCGCAGCAGCTTCATCTACCAGAACATTTTCTACCTGGCGGCAGGCAAGGTAATTGAAAAAGTTAGCGGCCAACCCTGGAATGAATTCATCCGGCAGCGCATCTTCCAGCCGTTGGGCATGGCGCGCACTGTGCCCTTCTTGAAAGAGGTAACAGACAGCAATCAAACCAAACCGCACTACAAAGTCGAGGGCCAGATCACCGTGATTACCCACACCAGCGCAGATGAAATTGGCCCGGCAGGCAGTGTGTGGTCGAACATAGAAGACATGAGCAAGTGGGTGGCCTGCATGCTCGACAGCAGCAAATATGCCGGTGGAAGGCTGCTCTCAGCCCAAACGTGGAAGGAGATGTTTAAGCCGCAAGTAATGGTGCCGCCCGGCCAGTTCTACCCTACCATGCAAATTACCCAACCCAACTGGACCACCTATGGGCTCGGCTGGTTTCAACACGACTACAAAGGCAAGAAGGTAAACTTCCACACGGGCAGCCTCGCGGGCGCCATTGCCATCCACGGCCAGTTGCCAGAGGCACGCCTGGGCATCTATGTATTTGGCAACTACGACCATGCCGAGGTGCGGCATGCCCTGATGTATAAAGCGTTCGATCTGTTTGCGCTGGGTGGCACGCGCGACTGGAGTGCCGATTTGCTGAAACTCTACGGCAACATACAGGCCGGCTGGGAAAAACAGCAGCAGGCGTGGGAGGCAAAACGAGTAACGGGTACAAATGCAACGCTTCCCTTAGATGCATATGCCGGCACATACACCGACCCGCTCTATGGCGAAGTGGTGATTACCGTAAATGGCACCGAACTGACTGCGGTGGCTAACAACCATTTGAAAGCGACTTTCGCCCATTGGCACTACGATACCTTCCGGGGATGGTACGACAAAAAATGGTATGGCAAAGCCAATTGTACTTTTACGCTCGGCCCAGACGGCCAAGTGGCGAAGGTTAGTTTCGATGGTATTGATTTCGGAAGGGCTAAGTAAATCAGCTTTTATGGTATGCTTCGCGGTAATAACCAATGCGTATCTCGCTTTGGACGATCCGCTTTTGGTGTACAATGAAGTTGATGATCCCGATCAGCAACACCAGGCCAGAAATCGTAAACAACACTACTTCAAAGGTCAACGCATTTTCCACGTTCAACAGGCTCCTCAGGCTCAAACCTGCCATCAAAAAATACATCGATGTTCGTAAAAATGCCAGGAAGGTGCTTTGGTTTGCCAGCGTGGTTCGCTGTAAAGCCAGTCTTTCACGCAAGATTAAATCTTTGTTGATAGTAGTCTGATCCTCCACGTGATTAAATGTTTAATTTATCTGATAAACAAGATAGGCAAATTCAAAGTAGTGACCACTGGTTGAATGGGTTCACCGCCCTCAACAAATTTAGGTGTTGCCCTACTTCCAAAATGATTATTTTCACCACCATCAAAATTCTCAGCTATGAAATCGAATGTATTTTGTACAGCCCTTTTGCTAACAACCTTGTGCTTTGCCAACACGGTACAGGGGCAACGCCATATGCTCGAAGGCCGGTGGGACCTTGTTATTGAAAAAGATGGTCAACAGCTTCCATCCTGGCTCGAGATTGAGCACTCGGGACACACTACCTTGGTGGGCCGTTTCGTCTATGCGTTCGGCAGCGCCCGCCCGATTGCTGTTGTAAATGTAGATGGAAACAAGTTTAATTTCTCCATCCCACCCCAGTGGGAGCCCGGCAACCGCAATATGGACTTTGCTGGCGAACTTACGGGCGAGCAAATCAAGGGCACCATGGTTTATACCGATGGCAAATCCTACCCGTGGACAGGCGTGCGCGCCCCGAAGTTGAAAAGAACGGGCGAACCACAGTGGGGCGAACCCATCGCACTCTTCAACGGCAAAGACCTGAAAGGCTGGCGTGCCATGGGCACCAATCAGTGGGTGGTAGAGAATGGCATCTTACGCAGCCCCAAGTCAGGGGCCAACCTGGTAAGCGAGCAAACCTTTACCGACTTTAAGTTGCGCGTAGAATTTCGGTACGACAAGGGCAGCAACAGTGGCGTGTACTTGCGCGGCCGCTACGAAGTGCAGATTGAAGACGATAAAGGCAAAGACCCGTGGAAAGGATACCTCGGTGCCATCTATGGCTTCTTAACGCCCAGCGAGATGGTGGCCAAAGATCCGGGCGAGTGGCAAACGTATGACATTACCCTCGTGGGCCGCATGGTTACCGTGGTGGCCAACGGTGTTACCATCATCAGCAACCAGGAGATCCCCGGCATTACGGGTGGTGCCATCGATAGCAAGGAGGGCGAACCTGGACCCATCTTATTGCAAGGAGACCATGGGCCGATTGATTTCAAAAGCATCGTCATTACGCCTGCGAAGTAGCCGAAGTTTTTCAGCCAGCCTAAACTTTTTGCTTTAACAACACCTGCCCGTTGTTAAAAACACCTTGCCATTGTTGCGCGGTTGGTCTACATTAAACACCATGCTGAAAAATGCCTGCTTTCTGTTTTGCTGTTGTGTTGGCCTCAGCGCGTGGTGCCAATCGGCTGTAGATTCATTAAAACAGATTTTACCAAAGGCTACCGGCACGGAAGAAATAAAGACCCTCAACCTGTTGTGCTATGAGCTGGCCTACGTCAATGCAGACTCTGCCCGTGCCTATGGTCTGCAGGCATTAGGTAAACAACCCGAAACCGACAGCGAACTGCTGGCCGAAACCCTACACTACCTGGCCATTACGCACCAGGTGCAAAGCAACTATGCCGAGGCATTGCATCTGGATGAACGTTCGCTGCAAATCAGCACCCGGCTGCAGGACACGCTGCGCATGGCCAACACATTGAACAACATTGCCCTCATCTTCGATGAACAGGGCCGGTACCGCGATGCAGTAAAAAACTACATGGCCGCCTACGAGCTCTACAAAAAGCTGAACGCCCCCGATAAGCTTGCGCTGGTGAATGTTAACCTGGGTGTGGTGTTCAAGGCCATGGGCGACTTCGACAATTCTGAAAGGAACTACCGCCAGGCGTTGACACAGTTCCTGCGCACGCAGCAAAGCTATCCGGTTGCGGTGTGTTATGTCAACATAGGTTCTGTGTTCCTATCCAAAAACCAATACGACAGCGCCCTGAAATATTCCCTGCTGGCCGAGAAGATGTTTCGTGAGTTGAATTATGTGCGCTTCGAAGCAGTGGCCATTGGCAACGCGGGCATTGCCTATGGCAAGCTGCAGCAACCGCGGGAGGCGGAGCAGTACCTGAACAAAGCCATTGCCCTTCACCAACAAAACAACAACCTGAAAGAACTGGCATTCTGCCACCTGAAAAAGGCCGAATTCCAACTGGACGGCAACCTACTGCCAGGTGCACTCGCTTCCGCCAACGCGGCCTTGCAAGCAGCCACAGTAGCAGGGGCGCTTCAGCAAACAGCCGATGCCAACCTGCTGCTCGCCACGGTCTATCAACGCCTCAACGACTACCCTCGGGCGTTCCAGGCACAAACGCGTTACCTGGCCGCACGCGACAGTCTCTTTCAGCAAGACAAGGTGAGGGAACTGCGCCAACTGCAGGCCCAGTTTGAAACAGAAAAAAAGGAACGAGAACTGGCAGAGAGCCGAGTGGCGCTGGCACAGAGTCAGCTGGCCATTAAAGTGCGCAGCAACCAACTGGTATTGGCCTCTACCGGGCTGGTGGTGGCGCTGCTGGCGGCCTTTGTGGTGTACCGAAACCAGAAAGTGAAAAACCAACAGTTGCTTTTGAAAGCGGAGCTGGCCCAGGCCCAAACGCGCAACGCGCTGCAGGAAGAAAGGCTGCGCATTTCGCAGGAGCTGCACGATAACATCGGGTCGCAGCTCACGTTCGTCAAGTCATGCCTCTCGAAAATGGATGACGCGCCCAATAGCGAGCCGCTGAAAGAAGTCCAGCGCCTGACGGCCGATACCATCCGCGAACTGCGGAAAACCGTGTGGCTCATCAACCGCGACAGCGCCACGGCAGATGAATTCGTCATTAAACTGCGCGACTATATACCCGCCAGTCTGCAAACACCCATTGAGGTGGAGTTGCAGAGCAACCACGAGGTGGTGATCAAGTCGCAAACGGCCAACCACTTGTTTCGCTTTGCGCAGGAAGCCATCAACAATGCCCTTAAACATGCAGACGCTACCCAGGTGCAAGTAGCAGTGCACATAGAAAAACCAGCGGAGCTAACACTGTCCGTAATCGACAATGGCAAAGGTTTCGATACTACCTCTGCCTCTGGTGGGTTTGGGTTAAGAAACATGCAGAAGCGAATTGGTTCCTTGAACGGGAGCATGGTGCTTCAATCGCGCCAAGGCCACACGCGTGTGCAAGCGACAGTACCCCTTTCCTGATAGCGCATCCTGCCAGGGAGCACCCTATCATTCCATTGTAAGAATACCATATTCATTGTATTGAGCGGCAAGTCGCAGACATTCAACTTTGACCCAGTCAAAAAAAAAGGAAAATGTCTATGAAATCCCTGCAGCGTATTATTCTATTGTTCGCATTTACCGTTCTCCATTTGTCTTGCGGAGAAGAGGAACCAGCAGGCCCTCAATGCAAATTTGAATCAGGTGGTATCAACGTTGGTTACTACCGTACGTATGGCACCGGTGGCGGCATTGAAACCTGCGAGTATGCCGAAGCACAAAAGTGGGCCGGTACCGATACGCATTTCCCTAATGCGGGAAGTGGATTCCTGTTCCAGATGCGTACCAGCATAAACCCTGTGTTTCCCTCTTGCGGAGAACTGTGGGTGAAGATCTATTCCGCAGAAGCATTTGTTACCGGCAAACGCTACGAGGCCGTAGGCTGGGTGCAGGAACAAGGTGCCTGCCACACACCCAACGTAAACGGTTGGCTAGAATTCACCGAATATGATGAAACCAACCAGAACGCCAGTGGTCGGTTTTCGATCGGCTCGCCTCCTTCGCGCACCAGCAAGTTGGACTACATTGAGCGGGGCGTATTTGAAGATGTAGCCATTTCCCTGTAAGCCATGCGTCTGCACCGCTTGATAATCATCACGCTCGCTGCGGCCTGGTGGGGTTGCTCGGGCAGCGAAGAACCCATCTGCCAGAAAAAATGGGAGGTGGCGGCCCAACGGCAGTCCTTTGCCCGGATCGAAAACGGAGCATTGACACTATCTGTCACCGATCCGGCATCCGACAATGACCTGAAATTGATCTACCCGTTAGACCCAGACGAAAACAAGCCCGGTACCCTTCTCTGCAAAATCAATTTCGAAAATTTTAACGCAGGCGGAAACCTTAGCTATGACGGATTTTGGGCCGCTTCCATCGCTTATCAAAAAGACCCGGCTACACCGTTGCTCAAAATAAAAATGTGGGAGAAGTATGTAGAAATAACCGTGGGCAGCAACTACTACACACGCGAAATCACCAACCGGCAGGCGCGTGGCCAGGTTGTGTTTACCTATGGCCTTGCCTCGGCCGAACCAACCGTTGGTGCCGCAGAATACAACCCCGCGAACGCAACACAAACCCTCCGCGGCAACGGAAACCTTACGTTTACCAACGACCCGCTGGTGCTGGTAGTAGAAGTGGGAGGCAGCAACTTCACCCCTGCCTCACCGGAAATCTCTTTGCACCTCTCCGAGGTGGCCTATGCCATCAACAAAAGCATCGGCACCTTCACCACCGAAACGTTTGATTGTAACTCTTTGAACAACTAAGCCATGAATAGAAAAAAAGGTATTACTCTCTTTGTTGGATTACTCTTTGCACATTTTTCGTTCGCCCAGGGCAACATCGGATTCAACTTCACCATTGGCTCGCCCATGGCCTTGGGTCGGCCTAAGTCATACCAACTGCTGATGGACCTGGCCAACGAGTACGATGGATATGAGAAAGGCGACCGGGCCAAATTTGCACCAGTAAGCCCGGGCATTGCGTTGGGTATGCTGGTAGACACCAAAGACGGTGAGTGGAAGTGGGGGCTCAACATCCAGCGCACCTCTTATAAAACCACTTTCGGCAAAAACCGCCAGATGCTTCCTGAACTTACTAAATACAAGGTGAGACACTGGTACATGGGCTTCGATGTAGCCAGGCGCATCAAAGAATTAGAAGTAAAAGGATTACACACAAAGCTTTATTTTATTTCGGGTCTGTATTTTGGTTCTGCCACATCACAGTTCAGGGTGGGTAACGATGGCGAATGGCAAAAACAATGGCCCTTTGGTACCGGTGTAGTGTACGACAAAAGCGGCCTCGCCTCGTGGAACAACGGCCTGTTGGCAGAAATTGAGCTGGCCGATTTTCTCTTCTTCTACCCTCGCCTGGCTTACCAGCTCACCTTCAGTGGTGAAGAAGGTCCTCCCGGCTTGATACAATATGTGGGCTACAATGGTGGCAGCCGCTTCGATGAGGTGAACAAGCGCCTGAACCGTCTGTACCTGGAGCTGACCGTGGGGGTGCGCCTGGGAGAGCCGCTAAAGAACGCCTTTGCAAAGTAAATGGCCAACATTTGTACCTTTGCCACTACCGCCACACATCCGCTCCTTGCCGTGACCACTTACCGCATCGCCATCGCAGAAGACAATGCCTTCGCTATGAAGGCCATCGTGGAAAAGCTGCGCGATCAGAAAGACTTTGTGATCAAGCACACAGCCTTTGATGGTGCCGAGTTGTTGCACCTGCTGCAAGCGGATGCGGTAGCAGACCTGGTGCTGATGGACATACAAATGCCGGTGATGGATGGCATTGCCACCACGCGCCTGCTGAAGCAAAGGTACCCACACATACCGGTGGTGATGTTAACCACCTTCGATGATGACGAAAAGATTTTTGAAGCCATCATGGCAGGGGCCTGCGGCTACCTGTTGAAAGACGAGCCGCGCGAAACCATTGTGCGCGCCCTGCACGATACCCTGCAGGGTGGTGCAGCCATGTCGGCAGGCATTGCGCTAAAGACGCTTAACCTGCTGCGTCATCCACTGCCCGCACAGCCCACCCAAGACTTCGGCCTCACCAAGCGCGAGGTAGAACTACTGCAGCAACTGAAAAGCGGGCTGAGCTACGAACAGGTGGCCGCCAACCTGTTCATCAGCGTGGGCACCGTGCAAAAACACATTGGCAACATCTATGGCAAGCTGCAGGTAAACAACAAAACCGAAGCCGTGCAGAAGGCCGTGCAGAACAGGTTGGTGTGAATTCTACACGGTTCGCCCTTGGTTGGGTCATCACAAAATACGCTTTTAACTATAACTGTTCGCGTTTTGAAATTGCGGATGTTGACTGTTTCTTGGATTTGAAATCCGATGCCTCTGATCCACCCCCGCCTTGGTTCGTGTCTGCATGAACGACCATCAACAACAAAAACTCAAACTCATTCTCCAAGTCTTTTGTAAAATTTAACGATCTGGCTCTCATAAAATTTAGCTGTAGAATACTTGTAGTCACTTGGACCGGTTCCCAAGAACCAACCTACCGGTTGTGCTTGGCGTTTCAAATACACATAGATATATTTGGCTAAATCAAATTCTTTACGATGAAAACTTGGTACCTGGCCGTCTTAATGCTGCTTTTGTGGAGCGCCTGCTCAGAAAATGAACCAGCGGAACCCATCTCTGTCACCTTTGGGCCGATAACCGCACAGGCGACCCTTACCGAGGTAAGCCTCTCGGGCACGATGTCGATTAACCGCGGTACGGCCACGAGTGCGGGCTTTCTGCTAGGCACCACTGCCGGCCTCACCATGACGAATGGCGAAAAACTCAACGTGCCCGGAGCCACTTCCCTGCTTACTGTTACCAAAACCAATTTGCTTCCGGCTACGCAATATTTTGTGCGGGCCTTTGCCATTGCAGAAGGGCAGGAATTTCTCGGAGACGAAATTTCTTTCTCTACCATTGCGCCCACCTATACAACGGTGGCCCCCCTGACGGCAGGACGTGGCCAACGCGTAACCATTACCGGCAACTTCCAAACCAGCCAGGTAGCCGATGTAACCTTGATGGTGGGCAACAGCAAGCCCATCATCTTGTCGTATTCCAGCACGAGCCTTACCTTTCTGGTTCCTGAAGACATAGCCATCGGATCGGAGGCTACAATACAATTATCGGTGGCAGGGCATAATCTGGGCGTATCCGAAACGATAGCCGTTTCCAAATGGTCGGTGTTGGCCACCATTCCTTCGCCCAATTCATTCCAGGGCCCTCTAACGACCGACCTTGGGTTTAACTACCTCGATGGCACCAAGGCTTACCATTTTACCGCCAACCGCGCCTACCTATACGACCGGCTGACAGATGCCTGGATACAAAACGATGCATTGTATCCGTCTGCCGCGGGCATCATTAACAACCCGGTGTTCTTTAAAATCGCCCAAACGTGTTATGTCGGCTTCAACGCCACAAGCCAGTTGCTGGCATTCGATCTACCCACCCAGGCGTGGACCAATGCGGGCACTTTCCCGGGTGCAAAGCGCTCTTTTTACTATGGCGTACACGCTGCCGCTGGTAACCAGGCCTATTTTGGGTTGGGTTACCAAGAGATTGACAGCGGGCCTGGGAGCGAACTGACCGAGTTCTGGGAGTTTGACGGCACCACCAAAACCTGGACTCAACGCGCCAACTACCCCGGCACGCCCGTTGGCTATGGAGTAGCCTTTGCCGTGGGGGAATACGTGTTGGTGGGAGGCGGAAAAAATGTAGCCAGTGACGCGTGGGTTAACGACTTCTATGCTTACCACCGCACTAACCACAACTGGACCCAGGTGGCCGATTATCCCGGTCCCTTTGGTACGTTCATGAAAGCCTTCGCGTTGGGCAACCGCGGTTTTGTCATCAGTGAAGACCAGATCTGGGTATACGAAGTTGCAACCAACACCTGGAGTCTCTACCCCGACCGCATACCAGGCGGTACCCGTCACAACCCACAAATTTTTGTAGGCACAGACCATTTCTACATTGGGGCTGGCGTTGGTAGCACCTATAAGAGCGATTTTTATAAGTTATACCCTTTCTAACCAGAAAACCCATTACTCTTTACTAACGGGGCCGTGAGCTTGGCGATCGGATCGTCTGTTGCTCCGTTGTTCTGTAAAGGCGTGAGTTAGTCGTCCCTTATCCCGCACTGGCTGGGTGTGCTTTGATAACATGCGTGCACCTTCCTCCGCATACCGGATCAGGCGTAATGCCAACGCGTCAAGCCTTTCGGGATGACACGCTGCAGAAAGTGATTGCCGCTAAAGCACGCGTTCCTTCTAAACAGCAGCAACTCTCCAACCTTGACGGCCGTCTACTGCACCGTCAGCGAAGCATCATCTAAGTAAAAGGTACCAACGGTATTGTCAAATATTCGACTTGATTCGGTTGGGATACCCATCTTGAAGTCAACCGTTAAAACCTCTATTTAATTTTTCTATACAAGATACTGCCTCTTCCTCAGAAAGCGCTCCTCCTGGCATGACGTGAAATATGATTGGAATAGATATTGAGTCATAAAACACGTCTTCTCTGACTTCAATTCTAAGCACATCACTGGTCCATTGCCCGTGTTTGGCCTGCACAAGGAAAATTCCCGGTTTTGTAGGCTTAAATAAATTTGTTGAAAGGGGTTCGTTGTTAATTAACAACTGACTATGATCTGTTAAGTTTTCAATATCATAATATTTATTCGAGCGCATGACATCGAAAATAAAAGGATGACCGTTAACCACCCCATAGTATGCATTGGTTCTCAGATAGAGAAACGTATTTTGAACTTGCTCATCACCCGAATATGAAACTACAAGGGCTGCCACGATTGATATTCTTAAAAATATTCTTGGAATAGTCATTCGAGGTTTCATTAACTGAACCCTATTCTTTATTGAGCTGTGCATTAACTGGTCTTGCGTATTTTTCACTTAGTGCGTTTAAGTTTTCTTTTTAGGCGAAGACCATTTCACTACACAGAAAATAAATGTTGCCCTAGCTTCACAGCTTCTTCAACCCCTTCACTTCCTCTTTGCCGGCTTCGGTAATGCTGATGGCGTAACCTCCTCCGGGGGCGCTCCACTGGGCCAATTTAGATTTGCTGGCTACCACCACCTTTCGAATCTGGTATGCCTGCGGGTTGGTTTTGTAGTGCGCATCTTTGGCATCGGCATAGATGGTAGCTACATATGTCTTGCCCGCCTCCAGAAAATCAAAAGTGATGTTAGAGGTGCGTGGTGTTTCGCCATTCACGTTGCCCACAAACCAACTGCTCTTGCCCTTGGCTTTGCGCGCCACGGTAATGTACTGGCCGGGCTCAGCCTCCAGGTACCAACTGTCGTCCCAATCCAACGCCACATCTTTGATAAATTGAAAGGCGTCCGGGAAGCGGTTGTAGTTCTCGGGCAGATCGGCCGCCATCTGCAGCGGACTGTACATCGTGACATACAACGCCAACTGGTTAGCCAGCGTGCTGTTGCACCATGAGTTGTTGTTAGGGTTGATCTTGCTGATGTCCATCTCGAACACACCCGGGGTATAGTCCATGGGACCACCGATCAGGCGCGTGAAAGGCAAAATGGTGACGTGGTTCGGCTTCGATCCGCCAAAGGCCTGGAATTCCGTGCCGCGGGCCGATTCGTTGCCGATCATGTTGGGCCAGGTACGTGCCACGCCCGTGGGGCGCACGGCCTCGTGGGCATTCACCATGATTTTATATTGTGCCGCCTTCTCCACCACATACTGGTAGTGGTTCACGGTCCACTGGTCGTAGTGGTAGTAGCCTTTCGGCAAGATGTTGCCCACATAGCCGGTTTTCACCGCATGGTAATTATTGTCCTTCATCAACTGAAAGGCTTGATCGAGGTGGCGCTCGTAGTTGCGGGTAGAGCCTGAGGTTTCATGGTGCATGATCAATTGCACCCCTTTGGCCCTGGCATAGTCGCGCAGCCCGGGCAGATCGAAGTCGGGATAGGGTGTCTGGAAGTCGAACACGTAATCCTTGGCGTTGCCGAACCAGTCTTCCCAGCCGATGTTCCAACCCTCCACCAGCACACCATCAAAACCATGCTGCGCAGCAAAGTCGATGTACTTCTTCACGTTGGCGGTAGTGGCTCCGTGGGTACCATTGGGTTTTACTTTTGTAAAGTCGGTAATACCCAGTTGCACAGAAGGAACCTCGTTGGTGTACGACCACGAGCTTTTACCGGTAATCATCTCCCACCACACGCCCACGTACTTCATGGGTTTGATCCACGAGGTGTCTTCGATCTTCGAAGGCTCATTCAGGTTGTAGGTCATCTTCGAAGCAAGGAGGGTGCGGGCGTCATCGCTCACCATAATGGTGCGCCACGGGGTTTGCGTGGGCGCCTGCAGGTTGCCCTTGTCGCCCGTGGCATCGGGCGTCAGCCAGCTCTGGAATACCAGGTTGTTGTCGTCCAGGTTCAGGTGCATGCAGGCATAATTGATGAGTGCTGCCTCGTGCAGGTTGATGTAGAGGCCGTCATCGGTCTTCATCATCAAAGCGGTTTGCACGCCTGTGGGCGAGAAGGGTGTTTGCGAGGCGTTGGGTTGGATGGCGCCTTTCATCAGTCCGCGTATGTCGGTGAGGCGTGAGGTGGTGTAGTCGTACTCCTGGGTGTCGTAGTCGCCTGCAATCCAGAAGGCGGTGTGGTTGCCGGTCATGGCAAACTGGGTGCGCTCTTCTTTGATGACGAAGTAGACCAGCTTGGGCTGCACAGGAAACTCGTAGCGGAAGCCCAGGCCCTCATCAAAGAGGCGGAAGCGGATGCGCAACTGGCGTTCGGTTGCTTTTTGCGTCAACGTAACCAGCAGTTCGTTGTAGTGGTTGCGGATGGTTTTCACTTCGCCCCATACCGGCTCCCAGCTGGAATCGTGCGTGGCGGTTTCGGTTTGGGTTACGATGAAATCGCTGAGCAACGAGGTCGGGTCGTTCTTCAATTCAAAACCCAGGGCGCTGGGTTTGATCACCGGTCTATTTTTGTAAGCAAGTTGATAGGTTGGTGTTCCATCGGCCAGCAAAGCAAAGTTCATCACCAACTGCCCGTTGGGCGAGCGAAGCTCCTGACCGAACAAGGTCTGTACAACGAGCACCAGTTGCAGCAATAGCACCGTTTTTTTCATGCGTGTAGACAAATCGTGTGTGAAATACAATAATAGCGAAAATTGGCTACATCGCGCGAAAGCGAGGCCCCCCCTTGGATGGTAACTAAAAAAGTGCATACCTTTGCCACCGATGGTACTGATTACCGCACCATATCGCCCCTGGATGCCTGGAATGAGGGCATAAGCAGCAGAAACCGCTAACGTTTCCTTGCTGCCTTCCAACTGGTTCGCCTGCTGGCGAAATTTTCACAATTATTTAATTCTTAACACAACGAACAGCCCCAGGCTGTTCACAAATTTTTCTGTCATGACACGACTGGAATCATTCGGTTGGCATCATTACCTACATCGCAGCACCCATGCTGGCAACGCAGATGAAAAAACGGCACGCATTGTTGCCTTAAAAGGCCTGAAATACCACCTCGCTACCGAAAATGGTGAGCTGGAAGCGGAGCTCGCAGGCAAGTTGCTCTACGGCCAGGAGCCAGACCAACTACCCAAGGTGGGCGACTGGGTGCAATACCTGGACTACGACAACATGGGCTACATGGTGTGGCTGTGGCCACGCACCAACGAGTTGGCCCGCAAGCAGCCAGGCAATAGCGCCACGCGCCAAGTGCTCGCCACCAACATCGATACGGCCCTGGTGGTGCAGGGCCTTGACCGCGACTTTAACCTGATGCGCCTGGAACGCTACCTGGCACAACTGGCCGCATGCCACGTGCCCGCAGTAGTGGTGCTCAACAAAGCCGACCTGGTTGAAAACTGGAACACGCTGTCGGCTGAAGTACAACAGCTGCAACGGCAGGCTACCATCTACTTTTGCAGCACGGTAACGGGCATCGGTATTCAGGCATTGCTGGAAGACGTGCTGCTGCCGCAGAGAACACATGTACTTATCGGTTCGTCTGGTGTAGGCAAGAGTTCGCTGCTCAATAGCCTGATGCAAAACGAACGGCAAACGGTGCAGGCGGTAAGTAAAGCCCACACCAAAGGTAAGCATACCACCACCACACGTGAACTCTTTCAACTGCCCAATGGAAGTCTGCTGATCGACACCCCCGGCATGCGAGAGTTCGGGCTTACTTTTGAAGGTGATGGAAGCGGAGACCTCTTGTTTCCCGCCATCGATGCGCTGGCCCCCAATTGCCGTTTTTCTGATTGCCAACATGTGCACGAAGTAGGTTGTGCGGTATTGCAGGCACTACAGGAAGGCATATTGAGCAGCACGGTGTACGACAGCTACCTGAAACTAAAGCGCGAACGCAGCAGATTTGAGGTGCGTGCCGAAGACCGCAAGCGCATGGGTAAACTGTTTGGCCGCGTGACCCGCGAGGCAAAGGCGTATAGGAAGAAGTATAAGTATTAGTTGGGACGATGTCTCAACTAATCTTACAAAACAAAAAATACCTCTAAAGTAGTAGGTGTGCCGGCCTCCTAGTGCAACTACTAGCCTTATGGCTACAATAATGTCAAATATTGTTCTAAATATTACATTCACCGCTATGGACACCAAACGCCTGGTAAAGAGTTTTCGCCAGTTTTTTATATTTTAAAATTTAAAATACTGTCACTTATGAAACAACGTATCAACAGTGCAATCTTTACTGCAGTCCTCTTAATTCTAGTACACTGCAAAGAAGAGCCAATTGAAAATCCTATTATCGTACCAGATCCGGAAGAGGAAATAGAAAAAAAATACCCAGTAAGCACAATCAAGGTAAAAGATATAGCATCAACATCCTTCATGATTGAAATGTTGATGACTGAAAAAGGGAATCAAAAAGCAAATGGTGTTTATATTCAATACCACACAAATTCTAATTTTGAAGGAGTAGAGAAGCGTCTTATTAGTAGTGCTATTTATTCCTCTGAAGACAAATTCAAGTGGAGGGTAAATTCAGCACAAGACAATTCCCCTTACTACGTCCGGTCTTTGATAGAGTTTGCAGATACTACAATTATTTCGAACCCAATTGAAATCAAAACGTTTCCGAAGCGAACTATTTTTCAACTAGAGTCAAATCAATCCATTCAACAAATTTTTCAGTATAAGCTTGGGTTTTCCGCTAATCAAAAAGGGTATATTTTACATCACTACAACTATAATGAATTATACCTCGCTGAATATAATCCATCCTCTGGAGCTTGGACTAACTCAACCATAACGAATACATCGAATTTCTTCCTGGCTCACAATACAAATTCGGACATGGCAAGCTTTGTAATAAATGATAAACCATATATTGGCTTGGGGCATTCAAGCTCCGTTAACAAATCAATATTCGCGATTGATCTTTACTCACCTGCATTGCAACAGTTTGAAGGTTTCGATGGAATCAATAGTCGTAATGATTCTTCCATACCACAAACAGACATAATCACAATTGATGACCAGGCATTCGGCTTTATCGTTGTTAGAGATACAAGTGAATTTATAAGAAAACTCGCTGTTTTTGAATTTGACATCAACGAAAAGAAATGGAGCCTTTTAGTTCAACTTCCTAATGATATTTACTCCATCCTGATGTCTTTTTACGAAAATCAAAAAATCTTCATCGTAACGCGTATTGACCCATATACAAATAAGGAAAAAGTTTTTGAGTTTGATTTATCAACCAATCAACTTAGCTACCGCGAAGATATTGGAGAAGCAAAACTGGTTGAAGACACAAGAGTCAAAACTCATTATGACATTAACAATAGCCACTTTTATATTTCTTTGGATAATAACAACTCAAATTACCTGAATAGTATAGATCTGTCAACATTTGTATCAACCCGAATTGCAACTTATCCAGAGGAAGTTAAATGGCCTTGCATTCCTTTTAGAATCGGTAATATTATCTATACAATTTGCGAAAATGGCTCATTTTTTGGAGTAGAGATATAGTTTTTCAGCACTTAATAATTTAGGAAGCTCTCGCATTATAAATTATAAACTTTGCCATAGAAAGCAGCCAGCAGCAACTGACCAAAGATTAAAGATGAAAGCACAGTGTTCTTTCATCTTTAATCTCCTGGCCTCTTCTATTTCAACAACATGGCTTGGCCATTCAGCACAATCTCCATCGGTTCGCCCGATTCGAGAATGGTTTCTGTTTTGGCCTTGGACACTTTTACTTTGATAACGCGACCGCGGAATTCAAGCCGGAATGAGTATGAGTTCCATTGCTTGGGAATAAATGGCTGGAAGTGCAATTTACCATCGCGCACGCGCATGCCCCCGAAACCTTTAACTACGCTCATCCACGTGCCGGCCATAGAAGTAATGTGGCAGCCGTCTTCGGTGTCGTTATTGTAGTCGTCCAGGTCGAGGCGCGAGGTGCGCAGATACATTTCGTACGCCTTCTCTTCGTAGCCCAACTTCGAAGCCAGTATGGCGTGCACGCAGGGCGACAGCGAAGATTCGTGCACCGTCATGGGCTCGTAGAAATCAAAATTTCGCTTGATCTGCTCCTGCTTAAAATCGTCCTCAAACAGATAAATGCACTGCAGTACATCTGCCTGCTTGATGAAACACGAGCGCAATATCCTGTCCCACGACCACTTTTGGTTCAACGGTCGGTCTTCCGGTCGCAAGTCGTTTACGGTGAGCAGCTCCTTGTCGAGGAAACCATCTTGCTGCAGGTAGATACCCCGCTTCGTGTCCTCCGGGTAATACATGTTGGATACAATGTGTTGCCAACGTGTGGTCTCTTCCTTCTCGCGGAAAGAGGTTTTGCCCGTGATTTCATCATACCGCGCTTTGTCTGACTTCTTTACATACTCGATGGCCTCCATGGTGTAGCGGAGGGTCCAGGTGCCCAGGTAGTTGGTGTAGAAGTTATTGTTGATATTGTTCTCGTATTCGTTGGGCCCGGTTACACCCAGTATTACATACTTGTTTTTATCGGCCGACCAGTTAACGCGTTGCGACCAGAAACGCGAAATGCCAATGAGCACTTCGAGTCCGTACTGGGCGAGGTAGGCTTTGTCGCCCGTATAGTCGATGTAATCACGGATGGCGTAGGCCATGGCACTGGTGCGGTGTATTTCTTCGAATGTGATCTCCCACTCGTTGTGGCACTCTTCCCCATTCATGGTAACAAACGGGTAGAAGGCGGCACCTCCCGTAAAGCCTAACTTCTGGGCGTTCTCAATGGCCTTGGGCAGGTGCTTGTAACGATAGATGAGCAGGTTGCGTGCTACCTTCGGATCAGACGTGCCGAGGTAAAAAGGAAGGCAGTAGGCTTCGGTATCCCAATAGGTAGAGCCACCATATTTTTCGCCCGTAAAACCTTTGGGTCCAATGTTCAATCGTTCGTCATCGCCCGTGTAGGTTTGCATCAGTTGAAAAATATTAAAACGGATGCCTTGCTGGGCAGCAATATCGCCATCGATGGTTACATCGCACTCCTCCCATTTGTCGGCCCACTTCTGCGCATGGTCTGCCAGTAGTTTTTGAAAACCCTTACCCACGGCCTCTTCCAGCTTCGCACGGCATACGTTCACCAGGTATTGTTTTTCATGATTTTCAGACGAGAGCACCGCCCCATACTTGTACACCACCAATTCCACGCCTTCGGCCAAATCTACCTCCACAACATTGTCGGCATACTTCTGGCGTGTATTGGTGAACACTTTGCCCTTCATCTTCTTGCCACCATTTTCCAGTTGATATTCCATGCCGGTACACACGTGGAAGAACGTCTTTTTTGTTTCGGCCGTTACTATGGCCCAGCCCATCTGCGCTTCCTGGTAAACTTCATTCCAGAACTTTTCATCGTAGTTGGAATCTTTGTTCACCACGTCAGCATCCACACTCAGCGTAAGCCGCGCTGTAACCGAGAAGTTGAGCGGTGTGAGGCTGTACTTGATCGCACCTATTTCACCATCGGCCATGCTGCAAAAACGTTGTGCCGATACCTGTACACGCTTGCCATCTGTTAGCGTGGCGGTAAACGAACGATGCAGCACCCCTTTTTTCATATCGAGCACACGCCTGAAATTTTCTATTCGCGCGGTGGCCAGGTCCAGGTCGATGCCACCTATGTTCACGTGGATGCCGATCCAGCTCGGTGCATTCAATACTTTGGCAAAGTATTCAGGATAGCCATTCTTCCACCAGCCTACACGCGTTTTGTCGGGATAATAAACACCCGCCACATAGCTGCCCTGGTGTGTGTCGCCAGAGAATTTCTCTTCGAAGTTGGCACGTTGGCCCATGCGCCCGTTGCCCAGACTGAAAATACTTTCGGAAATACGGTTAAGGTGTGGATCGAAACCTTCCTCAATGATTTCCCACTCATGGTGTTTGATGTAATTCTTCATGACAACACGTTTTTAAATTCCATTTAACCACGCCAACTGGAAGTCGGCTGTTTGGTTGACTAAACGGTTTGCATTTCGCAACTGTTCGGCTTTGCCCACTCCTACGCATTTCATGCCTGCGCGGATGGCAGCTTCCACCCCCGCCTCCGCATCTTCCACCACTATGCAGTGGGCAGGTGCCACGCCCAATTTTTTTGCAGCCAGCACAAATATCTCCGGGTCGGGCTTGGTGTGCACAATCATGGTGCCGTCTACCAGGGCATCGAATAGTGCCTCAATATTTAATAACTCTACCACGCGCCTGGCGTTTTTACTGCTGGAGGCCAGCGCAATCTTTACACCCCTGCCACGCAGTGCGGTGATCAGGTCCTTCACGCCCGGAAAAATTTCTGCGGGCTTTAGTTCTTCTATATAGCCTACAAACCACTCGTTCTTGCGGTTGGCCATGGCCTCTTTCTCTGCGGCCGTGTAGCTTTTACCTGCCAGTTGCAAAATAATTTCCAGCGACTCCATGCGGCTAACGCCCTTTAGCCGTTCGTTATCAGCTAACGTAAGGGTATAGCCCAACTCCCGCGCCAATCGCTGCCAGGCAAGAAAATGGTAATGAGCCGTGTCTACAATTACTCCATCCAAATCGAAAATGCAAGCCTTAATCACTCCGTTAAGTTATTAGTTGGCGCGAATATAGCCTTGCTTTATTATTTTCTCGGTTTCGCTGAGCGATTTAAAAACAGCAAACGTTTTCCCTTGTGTACGGAGTGCCCCCAGCGCATTACCAAATCGTGCTGCGCCAATGTAATCTTTGGGTTTCTGCATCAGGCCATAGCCTACGCCCCCGGCAAATGAATCGCCACAGCCGGTAGTATCAATAACAGTATCTACCCTAATGGGTGGCACCAGTTCCTCCTTTAGCTTACTTCTTTCCATGTAATAGACCAGGCAGCCGCGGGAGTCTACGGTTATATAGACGCACTTAACGCCCCTGCCCAGGCAGTGCAGGGCGAATGCGCGAAGCTCTTCTCGGTTGGGTTCTTCGTTGTGTCCAAAATCCTGGCTTTCGTACTCTTTTTTAAACCACGAGGCCTGTGCTTCTTCCAGGTTCATCTTAAGCACATCGATGTAGGGAAGCCACAAATCACGATCGATCCAGAACTTACGCTGCCGCTCGCCATTTACCAGGCAGGCGGTGGTGGGGCCGTGCGCATCGAAAATGATGGTGCCTTTGCTTTTCTTCTTCAAAAACTTCAGCGTGTCCAGAGAAATTTCGTAATCGCTGATCGGGATGAATACAAATGCCTTGCAGTCGAGCAGGTTCTTTACGTCATCTGGCACAATGGGATCCATGAATCCCGTCTGCTGCTCCACCCGGTTGTTTACATCGAGAAACCGCAGGCTGATGATGTCACCCTGGTCGTTGTTCACCGTAAGGTGCTTCAGGTTAATACCAGCGTACCCGTTGAAAACCTCCTTCACATTATCGAGGTCTACCTTGCGCAGATGCACCACAGGTATAATCTCGATTTTGTTGCCGGCCAAAACCGACAGCCCGATGGTGGGGTGTGTAACGCAACCCCACTTTTGGATCAGCTCCTGGTTGTGGGTAATGATGTGATCGCGTGGAATGGGTCCGATTATGGCAATTTTTTTCATGCGCTATTTATTTATTCCAATTCAGGCTACCAAATAGGCCGCGCCAAATGCACCGGCACTATCGCCCAACAGGGGCTTCACTATGGGCGTATCCAGGCGATGGTTAAACACATGCTTCTGCACCGACTTTACACCCTCTGTGTACAACTCATCGATGTTGCCAACGCCTCCGCCAATCACCACCACGTCTGGGTCGAGTATGTTGATGATTACGCTCAGCGCCAGGCCAAAGAAATGAAACAACCGCTCCATGGTTGCTTGGGCATGTGGGTCTGTTGCCGCTTTATATTGTTGATAAATTTCTTTCAGCTTCAACCTTTTGCCCGACTGCTTGAAGTAGAACCGCTCCAAATCGGGGCCTGATATTACTTTTTCTACGCAGCCACTTTTGCCGCAGTAGCAAGGGCCACCCGACTCATCGAGGAAGTTATGCCCCCACTCGCCTGCGATGCCTTGCAAGCCGTAGATCACCTTGTTCTCTACCACAATGCCGCCACCCACCCCCGTGCCCATGATGACGCCAAACACTACTTGTGCCTTCGGGAATTTTTCTTTCACCACGCCCATGCGTGCTTCTGCCAGCGCAAAACAATCCGCATCGTTGGCAATGGCTATCTCCATACCAAGTATTCTCTCCAGGTCTGCTTTCATGGGCTGGCCGTTCATGCATTCTGAGTTGCAGCCCTTCATGGTGCCCAGGCCGGGGTCGAGGGTGCCGGGCGTACAGATACCCAGTTTGTCTGGGCGATAGCCCATCTTCTGCTCCATCATGGCCACCAGCGTTTTGATCTGGTTAAGAATGTATTCGTAGCCGTTTTCGGCCCCGGTCGGTAGCCGGTCGCGAAATAGTATCTCGTTCAGTCCGCCCGGCCCGAGTATCAGCCCTTCAGCTTTTGTGCCACCCAGGTCGATACCCCAAAGATTTACTTTACTCATAGGTTTTATTTGCACTTAAAAATCAGAGCCTCCCAGGGGCGCAACCATGGTTCGCCTGATGCGGGGTAGTTACCGATCATTCTCTCCCTGTTTTCCGGGCTCATCAAGTCAGGAAATTTAATTGTATCATCAGAAAAATTAAGTACCACCAGCCACTTTTCTTCGTCCAGCACACGGAAATAGCTAAACAATTTTTCGTGGCCGGTGGCAACAGGCTGGTAGGCGCCATACACCAGCACGGGGTTTTGTTTGCGTAGGCGAATCATCTGTTGGTAATAAGCCCAGACAGAGTCTTTTTCTGCCTGCTGTGCCTGCGCATTGATCCTATCTTTGTTGGGATTGACGGGCATCCAGGGGCGGCCGGTGGTAAAGCCCGCTTCCGGGCCGCTGGTCCATTGCACCGGGGTGCGCGCATTGTCGCGGCCGGCATAGTTTGCGGCCTTCAAGAAGTCGGCTTCACTTATGCCCCTTTTTTGTGCTTCGCGCCAACCATTTTGCGTTTCAATGTCTTGCGAGTGGCTTACGTGCGTCAGCACCATGTTGGTCATGCCGAGTTCATCGCCCTGAAAGATAAAGGGTGTACCACGCATGGAAAGCAGCAAGGTGCCCAGTAACTGGGCGGAGGCTTTCCAATGCTCTTTGTCGTTGCCCCAGCGCGACACCATGCGGGCAAAATCGTGGTTGCCCAGAAACACGCTGCCCCACCCATCGGCCAAGGCGGCATCCCAGGCCCTAAATACTTCTTTGAATTGGTGCATCGTCCAAGGCACAGGATCGAACCGGCCGCCCGGCCCCTGGTCTATGAACATGTGACCGAAATGAAAGATCATGTTCAAACCGTTTTGAGGATGCAGGTAGTTCATGGCATTTTGTGTGGTGATGCCCGGCCCCTCGCCCACGGTTACACAGTTGTATTGATTCCACACTGCCTCGCGCATTTCGGCAATGAACTCTTTCAGTCGCGGGCCGTTGGCATAGAACAAGCGAATGGTTTCATTGAAATCGCTGGTAGTTGTGTCTGGAAAATCGGTTCGTTTGGATATAGCCGAAATCACATCCAGCCGCAAGCCATCTACCCCTTTGTCCAACCAAAAGCGCATCAGTTGATGTATCTCCTTACGCAGTGATTCGTTTTCCCAATTCAGGTCAGGCTGTTTGTGCGAAAACAGGTGAAGGTAATATTCCCCGGTGAGCGAATCGAACTGCCACGCGCTGCCACCGAAGAAGGAGGGCCAGTTGTTGGGTGGCTCCTGTTTTTTTCCAGGGCGCCAAAAATAGTAATCGCGGTAGGGGTTTGATTTGGACTGCCGTGAAGCCATAAACCACGGATGCTCATCGGATGAATGATTCACCACCACGTCCATGATGAGGCGCATGCCACGCTGCTTTAGTTGTGCCAGCAACTCATCGAAGTCGGCCATGCTGCCAAACTCGGGTTGAATGTCGCAGTAATTACTGATGTCGTAGCCACCATCTGCATTGGGCGATGGATACACCGGGTTGAGCCACACGGCATCCACCCCCAGCGCTTGCAGGTAGTCCAGTTGCTGGATGATGCCGCGCAAATCGCCTACGCCATCTGCATTGCTGTCTTTGAAACTGCGCGGATAGATTTGGTAGACAATGGCTTCCTTCCACCAGGCGTGTTTATCGGAATGTCGGCTCATACCGGAATAATTAGGGCAGTTGGTAACGGGTTGTTTGCGGCCGGAACGTTCGCCACGAATGCCAGTACTCCTGGTAGGCTTGTATGGCAGTTAGTTTTTTACCTTTTAAAGTTCCATCTTCGCAGGTGCCATTCCAGTCCCACATCGACCCGGTCTTGTCGTCCACGAAATGTTGCGCACTCTGAGAGAGCGAAAAGGAGAGCGTGTCAGCTTCCAACACGCGGTGGTATACATAAAAACTAGCGGAGTCTGCTGCGAGCACCACTACCAACGGTTGGCTACCCACCACATCGTTCACCACGCGCACCTTCGTCAGTTCAATCCAGTCATACGCACGGGCCTCGTTGTTTACCTGCAGACCTACCACCCACGCTTTCTCTCCCCACGAAACCGAATCTCTTCCTTCCAGGCGGCCGGGCATCTTACCTTCATCATATTGTGCCAACGCTTCATAGGCCGAAAGGAAAAGGCTGTCGGGTTGCAGTACTTTGGTGTCCGGATGGGCGGCCATCCACGCTGCGAGCGTCATCTGTTGCGAAGGGATTTCAGGCAAATAGGTACCCGTCAACGGTCCGGCTATCGCCTCTCCATTTACCTGCCGCCACCAACTACCCGTGTGGTCATCTTCAAACATGGCATTGTAATGATCCATACCTACCAGGCGGAAGGTGGCCGCCCGCCCATCTATCTCGGGTGCAAACACCCTGCCCGTGCGGCACACGGTGCAGTAGGTAATCATCATGGGCTTTCCTCCTATCGTATCGAGCACCTGGTGGTGGTAGCCAATGATCTCAATGGGGTAGGCGCGGCTGGCGCCATTCCAATGTACACCTATCACCAACTGCGATTCCGGTACTGTGTTGGCAGCCGCGGGCACTACCTGTTTTGTTTCGGGTTGCAGAAACATTTTGTCGGCCAGAAACCGGAAATTAAAAAGGTACACCACTAGCAGCCAAAAACTTAAAACCACCAGGGTTGGCCACTTCACCCAAACCTGGTTGCTTCTTACAAACTGCACCGCAGGAAAAACCATCATTGCCAAGCCTACAATCCTAAACAGCCAAATGTATTGATGCAGAAAGTAGGCCAAGGCGATGCTATCGCCTTCCTGACTTCCCGGAAACGGCATGATGAAATACACCTTGGCAATTTCTGCCACCAGCAACACAAGCATACCTACCACGAACAACACCGTCTTTATCATAGTTTTAGAAATAATGTAGCCGAATCAATTTCCTTTACCACCCGCGCGCGCTCGCGTGCCGCTACTGGCAAGGGCCAATGAAAAGCGTTCGAGAAGATGTTGAGCACTACATCGAGGTATTGGCGCACCCGCTCAATTCTAAAGTACAACATACCCGTTCTACGTATCAAAAAATCGACCGGAAAGTTGGCCATTTCTTTGTTGATGCAGAACATAACCTCCGCCCTGATCAACGCCACTCCTTTGTCCTCTTCAAAAGTAGCTGCCTTTTCAACAATTTCTTTGGCTTGTTTGCCGTAGTTGTGTACCAGGTATTCGGCCAACGATTCGTCAAAGCCTCCCTGCTTCAGGTCGAACGCGGTCATGGCCGTGAAATGGCGCACCTCCTGGTCGTCCGAAAAAAAAGCATCGTGCAACCTGATCTTGTGTGTATGCGGGGTTGCGAGTTTGCGATTGGCAAAGCCGCGCTCGGCCACCAGGTTCACTACCCGTTCGGCCATTTTGCGATAGCCCGTCAGCTTACCGCCTGCAATGGAAATCAACCCTGAGGGGGATTCAAAGATTTCGTCTTTGCGCGAAAGTTCGGAGGCGCTTTTACCGTCTTCGTGAATCAGCGGCCGCAAGCCGGCCCAACTCGACTCGATATCGCTGGATTGAATATCAACGCCTGCGAAAGTAGTGTTGATGGCTTTTAACAGGTATGCCACATCTTCTTGTGTGGCGTACACCTGGTCTTTGCTGCCTGCATAGTTCGTGTCGGTGGTGCCAATGTAGGTGGTGCGATCGCGGGGGATCGCAAAAATCATCCGCCCATCGCCCACATCGAAATAGATGGACTGGCGCACCGGCAACTTTTGGCGGCTTACCACAATATGCACCCCTTTAGTGAGGTGCAGGTACTTTCCCGTTTTGGAGCCATTCATTTCGCGCAGTTCATCCACCCACGGGCCGGCTGCATTCACTACGATGGAAGCATGGATCAGTATTTCACGCTGCCCTACCTCATCCATCACCCGCGCACCGGCCACGCGCTCGTGCTTGTACAACAAATCGGTTACGCGCAGGTAGTTTACCGGCAATGCCCCTTTTCTATATGCTGTTTTAATGATTTCGATGGTCAGGCGCGCATCGTCTGTACGGTATTCGGCATAGAGGGCCCCTCCGTTGATGTCCAGCGGGTTCAACAACGGTTCCGCCTTAAACGTCTGACCTCTGGTAAGCATTTTGCGCTGGTCTTCCGGGCGCACACCCGCCAGCCAATCATACAGCTTCAAGCCAAGCGAAGTAAGCAAACTGCCGAAGCCCCGTTTTTCGTAGAGCGGCAGCAACATTTTTTCGGGCACCACCAGGTGTGGCGCCAAATGATGCACCACCGCCCTTTCGCTACCCACTTCTTTCACCAAGCCAAACTCCAGTTGCTTGAGGTAGCGAAGCCCGCCATGTATCAGTTTGGTAGAGCGGCTGCTGGTGCCAAAGGCAAAATCCTCTTTCTCAACCAGCGCCACCTTCAATCCGCGCGAAGCGGCATCGAGCGCCACGCCCGCCCCCGTAATACCCCCGCCAATCACCAACAAGTCGAAAGGCTCGCTTTGCAGCCGTTGCAAAAAAGTTTCACGATGCGTAGCCGAGAAATTCACACTGCGTTCCCGTTAATCAACCCAACCCTTTGTACGATCTACCGCCTTCAGCCAGCCGCTATAAAGGCGGTTGCGGAAGGCTTCATCCATTTCCGGAACAAAGGTCTTCTGTATTTTCCGATTCTTGCGGATGTCTTGTTTCTTCCATAAGCCTACCTGTATGCCGGCCAGGTAAGCCGCACCTTGTGCAGTTGACTCTATGACTTCCGGTCTTTCAACCTCTGTGCCCAGGATATCGGCCTGAAATTGCATGAGCATGTTATTGGCGCTGGCACCGCCATCTACCTTGAGGCTGGCCAGTTTCAAGCCCGCGTCTTCCTGCATAGCATTCAGAATGTCTTTTGTTTGATACGCCATCGACTCGAGCGTGGCTTTGATGATGTGCTCCTTTCCCGTATCGCGTGTGAGGCCAAAAATGGCGCCACGTGCATACATATCCCAGTAGGGGGCCCCCAATCCCGCAAAGGCAGGCACCACATACACCTCGTTAGAGCCCAGCGCTTTAGCCGCAAAATATTCTGAGTCTTTGGATTGATCAATCAAATGCATGGCATCGCGTAACCACTGCACCGCAGCCCCGGCAATAAAAACACTTCCCTCCAGGGCATAGGTAATTTTGTTGTCCAGGCCCCAGGCAATGGTAGTGATCAATCCATTTTTGGAATACTGCAACTTATCGCCCGTGTTCATCAACATGAAGCAACCCGTGCCGTACGTATTTTTGGCCATGCCAGGCTCAAAGCACGCCTGCCCAAACAACGCGGCTTGCTGATCGCCTGCAACGCCTGCCAAAGGAATGGCCAAGCCATCGAAGTTCCAATGCCCAAAGAGGTAACTGGAGGGCTTTACTTCGGGAAGTAGGGATGCCGGTATTTCTAACTCGGCCAGCATCCGGCTATCCCACTTCAGGTCGCGGATGTTGAAAAGCAATGTTCGCGAAGCGTTAGAATAGTCGGTAGCGTGCACCTTACCCTGTGTCAGCTTCCACATCAGCCAGGTATCGATGGTACCAAATGCCAACTCACCCTTTTCGGCCCGCGCGCGTGCACCGTCTACCTGGTCTAAAATCCATTTTATTTTGGTGCCTGAAAAGTACGAGTCTATCACGAGGCCCGTGTGGGTACGGACGTAGTCCGTCAGTCCTTTTTGTTTCAACGCCTCGCAAAGTGGCGCGGTGCGCTTGTCTTGCCAAACAATAGCCGGGTAAATGGCCTGTCCGGTGGCGCGGTCCCACACCACGGTGGTTTCCCGCTGATTGGTAATTCCGATAGCCGCAATCTGCTGAGGCTGCACGTTGTTCTCCAGCACCACCTTTACCAGCACTCCCAATTGTGTTTTCCAGATTTCTTCAGGGTCGTGCTCTACCCAACCCGACTGCGGAAAATATTGACGGAACTCTTGCTGCGCAATACCCACAATCCCTCCTCTTTCATTGAAGAGCACAGCGCGCGAGCTGGTTGTTCCCTGATCGAGTGCTACAATGTATTTAGTCATGAACGTGCTGGTGTAAACTATAAAATAAATAATGCGTTGTACAGCCATGCCCCGAGCGCCCCACCCAACAACGGGCCCACCACGGGTATCCATGCATAACCCCAGTCGGCATCCCTCTTTCCCGGTATGGGCAACAAGAAATGCGCAAGCCGTGGCGCCAGATCGCGGGCGGGGTTAATGGCAAAGCCGGTTGTTCCACCGAGGCAAAGGCCAATGGTGGTAATCAGAGCGCCCACCACCAATGGGTTGAGTCCTTCCGTAAACTGGTTGGCACCAATAAAGAGAATTCCCATCACCAAAACGGCCGTGGCCACTACCTCACCCAACAGGTTAGACGGTGTGTGGCGTATGGCGGGCGCGGTGCAAAAAACCGCCAGCTTGGCCGAGGCATCTGCCGTGAGTTTCCAATGCGGATAGAAAAAAAGCCACACCAGTACCGCACCGCAGAAAGCACCACCCATTTGTGCCAGGATGTAGCCCAGCACCAAGTCGGATGGAAAACTGCCATCGATCAAAAGGCCGATGGTAACGGCAGGGTTTAGGTGCGCACCGCTTACGTTACCAACCGCATAGATCGCCATGGCTACGGCCAAGCCCCAGGCCACGCAGATCGTAAACCAGCCAGCCCTCTCGGCCTTGGTGCCCGTTAATACTACACCAGCCACTACGCCTTCGCCTAATAAAATAAGAAGAAATGTACCTACAAATTCGGCAAGATATGCATGCATACGCTATTAGACTTTAATGATTACTTGAATTCAAAACCCATTTATCATCGGCTTGCGCTGACGGCATCAGCAAAGTGGCCAACGCAGCCAGCAACAACAACACCCCAGCAAAGAGTATGGCAAAGCCTGCATTGTTGCTGAGCAGATTTTTCATGATCCACCCGAAACTGAGACTTTGCAGGATCATCGGCACCACAATCATCATATTAATGATACCCATGTAGACACCATATCTCTCTTTCGGAATCTGCTTTACCACCATCAGGTAGGGAATGCCCATCATGCTGGCCCATCCAATTCCAAAACCAGTAATGGCCGGGAACAGCAGAAATCTGTTTTCGATAAACGGAAACACCATGAAACCAACACCTGCCAGCACGAGGCAAAAAAAGTGTACCATCCTGGCAGACGATTTTCGCACGAACCATACCAGGGCAAACGCGGTTAGAAACGTAACAATATTATACCAACCGTTTACCAGGCCGGCCCAGCTGACTGCCTGCTCGTACAACACCGGATCATCAGAAGGGCTCGTCTTCCACACCGACAAGGCAATGCTCTTGGATGAATTTTGCCAATAACAAAAAAGTGCGTACCACTGAAACAGGTACACCAGACCAAGCTGCCACATTACGCGGGGCATATCCAATATCGCTTCGGTAATCTCTATGTTTTGGGCAAATGCTACTTTGGTGACCCGATGGCTCCGCACGACTTCTACCACCTTGCGAATTAATGACTTGGACAACAAAGAGGGTAGCAGTAGCAGTATCAACACCGTGTATGCTATCACAGACGTAAGGACAGAAATAAAAAACTGTATCACCAGATGTGGTTGCCCCTCATTACTTTTTTTGATGGCGGCAATTTCTTCCGTTGAAGGAACAATCTCAGGCGTTGTACGCATGCTCCACCAAATGGTGCCCACCGAGCAGAGCGCACCCAGAAAAAAAGAGGCAAATACCCAGTTGGGAAGGTAACCCGTTTTGCCGATGACGATGAGCGGAAAAACAAAAAGGGATACGTTGGCCAACGTTTGACCCAGCCCCGTGAAGAAGCTCTGCGTTTGAAAGCCCAGCGGCCGTTGCTCGTCATTCAACTTGTCGGCAATGAATGCCCTGTAGGGTTCCATGGCCGTGTTGTTGCCCACGTCCAGAATCCATAACAGGCCTGCAGCCATCCATAGCGCACTGCTGAAGGGGTAGAAGAAAAGGCACAGGCTACACAGGATGGCACCGATGAAAAAGTACGGCTTGCGTCTGCCAAACCGCGGGTGCCATGTTTTGTCGCTCAACGCTCCGATAATGGGCTGAATCAATAAGCCTGTAACAGGCCCGGCCAGGTTCAAGAGCGGAATTTCATCCGGGCTGGCACCCAAAAAATCATAGATGGGATTGACAGCACTCTGCTGCAAGCCAAAGCTATATTGGATGCCAAAAAAGCCCACATTCATGTTGATGATTTGCGAAAATGTGAGCTTGGGTTTCAACTGCATCTCAGCCGGGTTTTAGCTGGTGGAAGATGGGCAAAGTATGCCAAAGATGCAAGGAGGGTATGAATAACCTAGAAGGGATAATGGCGCGTGATTACCGACCTTTAGAATCCCTGTTTCTCTTTATGGTGCTCGCTTCTCATGGCCAGGTACACACCATTGGTCCACCCGAAGCCATCCTGGTTCGGGTATTCCCCACCGCCCGCCAATAGTGTGGTATCCACTACATTATACTTCTCTACCATCTTGCCGGTTCGATTGTACACGCGCTCATTCACTGTTAGCCACCGGTCGCGCAGTTTATTTGCCAGCTCATCAAACTGGTAATTTTTCAGACCTTTATAGGTTAGCCACTGCAGTGGAGCCCACCCGTTGGGTGCGTCCCATTGTTGGCCACTTTCTGTTAGCGTAGTCAATACACCACCAGGCTTGAGGAACTCCGTCTCAATTGTGTTGGCTACATCAGATGCCTGCTCTGGCGATGCCACATGAAAGAACAGAGGGTAGACGCCTGCCAGTGATTTAACAGATGTGTTTTTTTTGTTAACAAAATCATAGTCCATAAAAAACCGGATTTCGGGGTTCCAAAAAAAAGTAGTCAAAGCTCTGCGCCTGGCCGAAGCTTTCCGTCTGTAAAAAGCTTGCTTGTCTTTGTCGCCCTTAAGCTGCCACGCAATTGATAATGTTTGCTCCAGGTGGACTAAAAGACAATTCAGATCCACGGGAACGATATGCTGCGTTCTGATTGTTTTCAGCGAACGTGCATCGGCAAACCAACGAGTGGAGAAATCCCAACCCGATTCAGCAGCCGCTCTCAAATCCCGAAAGATAGAAGAATCCCGACCCGACTCTTCGCGTAGTTTTATATCTTCTTTGTACGCCTCTGGGCGCGGGGTTGATTTTGTGTCCCAGTATCGGTTCAAAACACTTCCGTCTGGCATCTTCACGACCCTCTTGACCGCCTGGCCAGGTTCCTGCAATTGCGCACTACCTTCCATCCAAAAGGCATACTCCCGCTCCATTGCGGGTAGATACCTCAAGCGTGCGGCAGAGTCTGTTTCCTGCAGCAGTTCCACCATCAAAGAAAAGAAAGGTGGCTGCGACCGGCTAAAGTAGTAATTACGGTTGCCATTGGGAATATGGCCCAATGTATCTATCAGGTAAGCAAAGTTATCCAGCATATGGCGGATCAGGTCGGACTTGCCGTGCACATTCAGACCCAGTTGCGTAAAGTAGCTATCCCAATAGTACACCTCTGCAAAGCGACCACCCGGTACCACGTATGCATTGGGTAAGGGCAGCAATGAAGATTGCGCAACCTCCTGGTCGGCCTGTCTGGTTAACACGGGCCACAGTCGCGTGAGGTGCTCTTCTATTGAAATCTGCTCACTGGCAACCGTAGCTTTCGGACGTTGGGGCAAGTAGAAGTTTTCCTGAACAAAGGCGATCAGATCAACTGAATCCTCGTCTCTTAAGGTATTGTAAGACGCAATGATTTCCGAAAGCGGCCTTTTGGGTGTACAGTCTACAAAGGTTTTCGAATCTGGAAACACCGGCAGGGTTTGCACATCATGAAACAGCGCAGAGGTGTATAAGTCAACCGCTTTCTCCTGCTGTGGTTGGCAAGCGGTAAGCAAGCCGAGAGCGACTATGCAAAATATTTTGAAATTCATCAGAGAGCGTCCGTTATTTCTTCTTTTCGGGTCCTGATATTATTGATAACATATTGACCAACTGCCTTTCCTTCCATCACCCCTTCTTCAATAGCCGGGCGGTAATGGATGCCGCCATAGAGCCTGCTGATGGCTGCTTCATCTGACGCATGGTAAAACGACCGGAACGATCGTGCCGGTAAGCCAAACTCTATCTCGGTGGAATCGGTAAAGGCAAAGTTGTCGCCAAATAGGTGAGTGAGTGCGGTGGCAGATGCAGCCGATATAACACTGTGGCCACTGGTATGTTCCGGGAAAGGAGGCGTCTGCAAGAGGGGAATCCAATCTTCATTGATATTTTGATTAATGTAGGTCTCGGGACGAACCAATACACTCCGATACTTTTCATCCCAGCAAGAAATAAACCCATCAATCAATGCGATAGAAACCAACGCGTAGGCCTCTGCGCTTTTCACAATATCTGCATTGGCTTTCTTGCATACCACATTGGTAATGTTGATCCAATGACCGCCTGGCGATATCTTTTTAGTAGCAAACATAACGTGGCCCCGTACGTTCATAACAAAAGGATTACAATCCCAAAAGTAGGCTATCTGCCGCTGCTCGTCAGTAAGGTTATTTCCTGTTTCATAGACTTCCATTGCCTCTTTAAAAAATTTACTGCCCTTGTCGGTAGAAAATGGCGAAGGGGGCGCTGGTTTAAATTGTGCGGCAGAATCCAACACAAAGGTTCTGATTTTATTCCAGTGTGGCTCCACCGCGTCCATGTAGGCAGGTGGCGTAGGCTTCCATGTGGCGGGTTGATTGGTTTGTATGGAATATTTTGGAAAAGACCGCGACTGCTTATAGTTGTCTTGGCCAGACCACGCAATAATGTGGTCGGCTACTTTGTTGCCAAAATCAACAGAACGGTCAAATACATCGTCAGGAATACCAGTGTCTTTAAATTCCTGGGTAATGGTAGCATAAAATGCATCCATTTTGTCCTCCGAAAAAACGAGGGTGCGGCCCACTTTATAGGCAGCCTGCACAGAGGCCAACGAAAAATCGTAACGTTCGTTGGCATCGGGTTGTGGCAAAGGTTCAAGGCCATTTAACTGGCCCGCCAGCGATTGGTAGGATTTGTTTTGGTGTATGGCGGCTTCGTAGGCTGCAATGCTGGTGTATGCATAGATTCTGGATGCCACCGGAGGTGAAAAGATGTCGTGCACAATCACATCTGTAACTTGTTTGAGTGTGCGGTGAAGTCTGTCAGGATTTTGGGTCTTCTCCTGCCACCCTTCTTTTTCGCTGGAGCAGGCCACCGCCAGAACCACGACCCATGCAATACAAAGTCTCTTCATAATGCTTTTTAACTCATCAAATTTAAGGAATTCTGTTTCCTTGCTCATACCCCTTTGCAAAAAACAAGCCCGTTATTTGTTACCTGTTTTCTGAAAGGAGAGTACCGTATGGTTGTTGCGAGAAACCAGGTACAATTTTTTGCCATCCCGAGCGGCAATTTCTTCCACATCTCTTCCTTCACCCAGTGTAATGAAACCTGCCGCAGCCGGTGTGAGGGTCTGGAAATTTCCTTTGCCGTCTCCCACCAACACCAGACCCACCCCGGCATCGTAAGCGCCAAAATCAGGCTGTGTGGCATTGAGGTTGCCTGTCAGGAGCAAGTCTGCATTTCCATCCTCGTTCAAGTCAGCGGCTTTGGCACCGAAAACAGGAAAAAATTGCGCCTCTAACGGAAGCGGCCGGTAACTGATGCTGTCTTTAAGATTCAGGAAGATGCTGGTCTGGAAAATTTGCGCTGAAAGGGCGGCTGCGTTACCCTGCTGCACGGGGGTGATGATGTCATTTAATTTCACATCGCGGTAATCGCTGTAGCGCAAAAACTTTTTCTTCAACGAAGGTATCTGTTTCACCAACTGGTCGCGCGAGGCAAAGGGATAGCTCTGATCGCCATTGAAATACACAATGATGTGATCGGACCCCTGATTGGAATCAAAGTCGCCCAGGTAAAGCGTTACCGGTTTTTCCACGGAAGCTTTGAGGCGTGTATTTAAACCCAGATTGCCCACTATCCAGTCCGTATCGCCATCCTGATCAAAGTCTCCGGCTTCAATGGTGTTCCACCAGCCCTTGGTACCGGCAAGTCCCCATGCGTTTGTTTGGTTAATAAAGCGATGGTTGGGTTGTTGTATTAACACAGTCACAGGCATCCACTCGCCCACCAATACCAAATCAAACAACCCGTCTTGATTCACATCTATCCACGCGGCATCTTTTACCATACCGGGGCGCTTTGGCATGGGGTTGTCAAAGCTGCTATCACCCAGCCACGACATATCGGGAGCAAACTTACCCTGGCCGTTGTTCACCAACAAATAACTCAGAGGGCTCATACCATATAAATAGGGCATCACTAACGCGCCTACAAAAAGATCCACATCTCCGTCTGCATCATAATCGAAAGGCTTTACGCACGATGCGTGCAGAAACACGTTTTGTATGGCATCGGGCTGGTAGGTAAAACTTCCGCGACCATTATTTTCATACAGCCTGGGCGCCAACAGCTTTCTGTTTTCCATCTCCTCCTGTCCCCCGGAAACGACCACCAGATCCAGGTCACCATCGCCATCTGCATCTAAAAAGGAGGCATCGGTATCTTCCCACGCGGCATGTGCAGCAAAGAGCGCTTCATTTACTTTTTTCCAACCTCCCGAAATACCCTGTAAAAACATGGCGCCTGCCTGGCCTCTGGCACCGCCTACAAACACATCGTCTAACCCATCGCTGTTTATGTCACCCACAGCCAACGGTGGGCCTTGCGTGCTCAGCATATGCGGTATCAGCAACTCGCGGTTGAAGGCATTGAAGTCATCTTCGCGGTGCAGAAAAGGCGGACCTTCCACTTGTTTTAGTAAAGGCGTTGCTTCCTGCCCATGGCTGCTTTCTAACTCAGCAAAGGCTCCACAGCGTGCCCGTATCTTCTTGTTTTCTGGCGAATTGATCTCCGTTACTTTTCCGTTTGGCCAGTAAATTTTTATTTGACCGCTGGCTTGTGGCGATCCGAAGTACAGTCGATAGCTGGAAGAAGAACACCAACCACGCGATGGATAGAATTCCTGCGTCTGCGTGTAACTGCCCGATGTCAACTCTACCCGGGCACCGATTGCATAGTGATTTCCATCCAAGCCGGAGCCATCCAGGGTAACAGTAACAAAACGGTTTGTGTCAGAAGTATTCTCGTACAGAAGGGCCTCTTCATTAATCCTGTTCACCACCAGGTCAGGATCGCCATCATTATCTAAATCTGCCGCTACTGCGCCATTCGAAAAGCTGGGGAGATAAAGCCCCCAGTTGCGTGTTACATCTGTAAATGTAAGATCACCGTTATTCTTGAAAATGAAATTACTCACCTCGCCCGCAGGCATCCGATCGGCCAACGTAAAATCTGATAGATCGGGGTTCTGTTGAACAGAGTCGGTCGACATAAAGTTGATGTAGTCCAGATCGTTCGGTCTGCGCACAATACCGTTGCTAACGAACAAATCCTTCCAGCCATCTCCATCGAAATCAGTTGCTATGGGGCACCAACTCCAATCGGTTGCATCTACACCTGCCACCTGGGCAATATCCGCAAATACCAACCTACCCGAATCGATGAGGCCGTGATTAAGCTGCAACGCATTGCGCGACACCTGTCTGGCAAATCCGGAGCTGAGCTTGAATTTATAGACTTCATAAGAGTCTTCGCCTGCTGACGTTTTGATTACCGATTCTTCCCTGGGAAGCATATCGAGTGTGATGATATCAGTCCATCCATCATTATTAATATCAGCTGCCTCGTTGCCCATACTAAACCGACTGGTGTGGGCCATGCTTCTCTCCGCCTGTTG
The DNA here is from genome assembly GCA_049324055.1 of Bacteroidota bacterium. Classification (GTDB taxonomy): domain Bacteria; phylum Bacteroidota; class Bacteroidia; order Cytophagales; family Cyclobacteriaceae; genus ELB16-189. The sequence goes on from JBMOLS010000043.1 coordinate 193,510, forward strand.
CAGAAAAGTGCCATCTTTCTGATTGATGTACAGGTAATCGTTCTCGTGGAAATCATTCGACACATAAATGTCCGGATATCCATCGCGATTGAAATCAGCGATTGCCAGGCCCAGGCCATACCCAATCTGGCTGGAAAAAATACCGGCTTGTTTCGTTACATCTTCAAAAAAATGCCGACCTGTTTCTTTATACAGATTTTTGTATAGTCGATCGCCCGCCAGCGAGTCGGATTGATACCGAAGCGAGACCTTGCCAAATGAGCGTGTAGAATGCACCGAATGATTGAGCAAATACATGTCGAGGTCGCCATCCATGTCGTAGTCGAAGAAAGAGGCGTGGGTAGAAAAGCCTTGAAACGCCAAGCCAAACGCCTCCGCACTTTCCGTAAATGTTAGATTGCCGTTATTAATGAAAAGTTGATTGAACCCATCGAAGCTCTTGTAGGCACCTACTCCGCAAACGTAAATATCTAACAAGCCATCATTATTTACATCGGCCATTGCTACTCCGGTTTTCCAATTCCCTGTTCCGGCCACGCCCGCTTGTTCGGTAATATCTTCAAACCGAAGACCTCCTTTGTTCAGGTATAGTCTGTTCGGTTGCTGGTTGGCTGTGAAGAACAGGTCCTCCCATCCATCATTGTTGATGTCACCAACGGCAACGCCACCGCCATTGTAGAAATACAAATACTCGATGATGTTGAAGTCATCGTTCTCTGTTAATTGATTTGAAAAGTCCAGACCGGAATGAGAAGAAGGAACTTGTCTAAAGAGTGTAGGCTTATCGGCTGTGGGATTGTTACACCCCAACGCAATCCATAGCATGCCACCGAAGATGAAGCTATTTCTTAGAATGATGTAGGCGTACTTCACGTTCAGCGTTGGTTCACAAACAAAACAGCATCATTATTTCTGGCCACCAGCAATACCTTTTGTCCATTCACGACCATGGACTTTATGTCGCGAACTTCGCCATCGAGCACAAGACCAGTTTGTGAAACGGCTTGCGCAGCGAAAGCTCCCTTGCCATCGCCTTTCAATACCACACCATAGCTGGCATCGTAGCGCCCTGCCTCAGGTTTCACCCGATACAGATTTCCTCCCATTACCAGGTCTGTATATCCATCTCCATCTACATCGGATGTGTGGACAGCATACATACAGGAGAACTGTGCCTCTATCGGAAGCGGATTAAATGTAAACTGGTTACCATTATTAATTAGTACACCCGTTCTGAATTCATACGCCTTTAGCTGGATGGATTCGCTCAGTTCTTGCTTATTGAAAACATCTGCGATTGTTTGGTCTTTGAAGTTCTCATATTTGAGGTACTTCTTTTTGAGGGAAGGAATTTGCATGACAAGGTCATGCCGTAAAACAACCGGGTAACTTGTGTCCCCATTGTATGCGCAAACAATCTGCTCTGTAGTTCCATTCTTATCGAAATCAGAAACATACATGGTAACCGGCTTTGAAAGAGAGGCTTTGAACTTGGAGTTGAGTCCATGATTGGCCAGTATAAAGTCCATATCTCCGTCTTTATCGATGTCCGAAGCAACTATGCGCCTCCACCATCCTTCCATATCGTTCATCCCCCAAATCGCAGTTTCATCCTCCAGTTTGCCACCGCGGTTAATGAAAACCTTCACAGACATATAGTCTCCAACCACCAACAGATCTGTGTTGCCGTCTTTATTGATGTCCGCCCACTCCGCATCCGTAATCATACCCAGCCTCGTTAGGCCGGGGGCCACATCGCCTGTCACATTTTCAAATCTGCCGTTGCCGTCATTTTTGAGTATATACCCATTCTGTGGAACACCATACAGAAATGGATGACTTCGTATTCCTACAAATAAATCAACATCACCATCCTTGTCGAAATCGGCTGCCTTTACGGTAGAAGTGCTTTCGAATTGGGAAGTGGGCAGCAGTTGGTCCGATTTTGTAAAAACCCCCTCTCCATTGTTGAAGTACAACCTGTCGGCCAGGGCGGAAGAACTGGTTGAAACCTCATTTCCACCACTGCCCACATAAAGGTCTTGATCGCCATCGCCATCGGCATCAAAAAACAAACTCGCCACGTCTTCGGCAATGGCATCTGCGGCAAACAACGCAGCATTTGTGTTTTCGAAACCACCCGCTTTGTTTTGCACATAGAGCGCACCGGGAAATCCCTTGGCACCACCCACAAAGAAATCATCCAGGCCGTCCCCATTTACATCGGCTACCGCCAAGCAAGGGCCTTCACTGCTCAGCATGTGGTATAATAATTTGTCGCGGTCGAAGTCTACAAAGTCGCTCTCAACATGCTGATGCACCACCGGAGGGCTTTGCATTACCTGGAATATTTGGTTCGAATCAACACGCCCACTGGCTTTGGGCGCTGAGGCTTCTGATTGATTGAACGTTAAAGTTTGCCGCGTGGCCACCTTACTCAGGCGCGTTTCCCTGCCATCGGGCCACTGAACAATCACAGAGTCGACCGTAGTAATCTCTCCCAAACCTATGAAAGGGCGGGGATCTACAGAGGACTCGAAGCCCCGGTTAGGCATTTGTTCAACATAGAACTGCTTGCCCTGGCTTACGATTGTAATGCGTGTGCCGATGGCCTGCCTATTTTTTGAATGACCTTTTAGGACAAACTGTAAGTATGTCCTTTGAGGGAACAGGTGATCGGCTTCATTTCGCATTATTCCTACCGGCTCGTTCACGCGGTTGATTACCAGATCGAGGTCGCCATCATTGTCAAGATCTGCGTATGCCGATCCGTTAGAAAACCCAGACTCGCCAAAGCCCCACTGTTGCGCCTTGTTTTCGAACTGCAGGTTGCCCATGTTATGAAACGCGTAGTCAGGAACGGGATTGGAAGGAATGAGTTCTACCAATTTCTTGTAGTCTACCCGATTGTCGGAAATGATCGAGCGTACCACCTCTTCATTGGACACATATTGCAGGTAATCCTGATTGGTGAGGTCTTGGTAAATGCCATTGGCCACAAAAATATCTTTCAAGCCATCGTTGTCCATATCAAACATCAGGGCTCCCCAGCTCCAATCAGTGGCTTGTACACCAGCAAGCCTTCCAATTTCACTAAAGGTGCCGTTGCCATTGTTCAACTGCAGCATATTGCGTGTGAACTGATGGTAGTAGTCGTTCTGCACATTGGTCTGGTAGCGATCCCAATTTTCGAACGTAGTGACTGTTTTCAGGCGGTCGTTCGACTCGGGAAGCATTTCGGTAACAAAAATATCGGGCCAGGTGTCATTGTTGATATCGGCCAAGTCGGCCCCCATGGAAGCACCGCTGATTGATTTCATCTGCTCGGTTAAACACTCTTTGAAGGTTCCATCCTGGTTGTTGATGTACAGGTAGTCTCTTTCAAAAAAGTCGTTGGAAACGTAGATGTCGGGCCAACCGTCTTTGTTCACATCGCCTACGGTGGCGCCCAGTCCAAACCCGATCACGCTGCCATAGATGCCGGCCTGCTCGCTCACATCGGTAAAACGTCCACCATCGTTGCGCATCAACTTATCACCACCCAGCGGGTCGCGCTTGGGCCTTTCGTTTTTGCGCAGGTTGAAGCTGCCGATGGCCTGGTACGAATTGTTCAGAATATAAACATCGAGGTCGCCATCGCGGTCGTAATCGAAAAATACTGCGTGTGTGGTAAAACCCTTGTCGGCCAAGCCATACTCGGCCGCTCGTTCCGAAAACGTATTGTCGCCATTGTTAATGAATAACTCATTTTCTTTATCATCTCCCGCCACATCTCCTGAATTACACACGTAGATATCCAGCCAACCGTCTCCGTTTACATCGACCATGGCCACACCTGTAGACCATGCACGCGTACCGGCAACGCCTGCCGTTTGTGTAATGTCTTCAAATTTGAACTTTCCTTTATTCAAGAACAGTCTGTTGGGCGCCTGGTTGGCCGTCAGGTAAACATCAATCAATCCATCGTTATTGACATCGCCCAACCCCACGCCACCGCCATTGTAAAAATTACGGTAGGTATAGATGTTGAATTTTTGATCGAAGGAGAGTCTATTTACGAAATTGATACCCGTAGAGTCTCCGGGTATGGCGGTAAACAAAGCTTCATCATCCTGCGAAAGATGGGAAGCACAGCTACAGAGCAGTACCGAGACAATCAGGCAAATGAGATGAAACCAAAAATGCCTCCTTGTCATTTCGCTTCTTTTTTTGTTAGGGTGATAGAATGGGCAAACATGGGGTGTAGCATATCTTGCACCATCACGCGCACACTCTGAGCGTCCTTCACGTCAAGTAAAATTCTGCGGTTGCCATCCACTTTCACGGGAACCTCTGTACCTTTCAGGTTAACCGTTATGAATTCATTGCCACCATACCAATGTTCGAGCATTTGCATGATTTTCACTTGCAAGCTGTCAGATTGCAGCGCTCTATTCCACGGTGCCCAACCCTGGTAGCTGAATTCCATCTTCATTTCGGCTATGCGCGCTTTTTCATCGAACGTGGGATAGAATAACAAGCGCATGCGTGTAGCCTTCTTGTGTACAGAAGAATCGGAAAAAAGGTACTGAACAGAACTACCGCTGGGACCTTGAGTTATCAATCTTTGTTGATTGAGGTCATAGCACTTTCCAAAAAATTCCTCCTGCGAATCGCCCAGGCGAATGCCGAACAAAAGCGAGTCTTGCCGGACACCTTTCTCCAATTCTTCAGTCACCAACTTGGTATATTCAGACCGAATACACCCTGTTAAAACTAGCAACAGCGCAAAAAAACTACCTGTCGACTTGATACATTTCCAAATTGCTTCCATGCTTTGAAAAAAATAAATAAATGTTATTCCCCCATTCCCCTACTTCCATATCTCTTATCTGACCATTTACATTCAATGTTACTCCTTTCTGCAAAGAATAATCAGAGCCCGATTTTTTTCCCTTGAAAAACCAACCCTTTGAGCCGTCCATTCTGCCAAACTGGGGCTTTACCGCGTAGTGGTTTCCCGCTGCAAGTATATCGGCTGTCGAGTCGCCATCAAAGTCGTAAACCAGTAAACTGTAGATGGGCGAAAATTGTGCTTCCTGTGGTAGTTCTTTCCACTGGTAACCATCCGGTGACGAAAGTAACATGTAGGACGCTAAGAGGTCGACCTGGTAGCTGGTGGCTGATGCCAGCACGGATGCGGGTATCAGCGCTTCAATGGGTTTTCGGCTGTATTCTTTATAGAAAATCAATTGCTTTTTAAACGAGGGCAATTGGGACAGAAAATCGTCCTTGTCTGATATGGGATAGTACTTACCACCCTCTGTAGTACAAAATATTTGCTCTACTGAGCCATTACCATCGAAGTCTGACACATACATTTTGTCACCTTCGCGGAAAAAAGAATTTTGTCCGTTATTTCCCAGAATAAAATCGGGCATCCCATCGCTGTTGAGGTCATGGGTTTCAATGGTGTGCCACCAACCCCTGGAATACTTTTTGCCAAAGAACTCGGGTGCCGGCTCCAACTTACCGTTGTTGTTTATACAAGCCAGTACGGGCATCCAGTCTCCCACCACTACCAGGTCTGCCTGCCCATCGGCATTCAGATCGGTCACCACCGCATCTGTAACCATCCCCAGGTTTTTCGCTTCAACAAAATGTGTTGCGGTGCTTTCGGTAAACCGGCCTCTCCCATCGTTCAAAAGCAAATATCCGCGACCTCCTTTTCCATAAACAAAGGGATCAAATCGTTCACCCACAAACAAGTCCATGTCTCCATCCTGATCCACATCTAGGGCTTTTACCACACTGGTTGAAATAAACCTGGTAAAAGGCAACGGATTTGGTGAAGGGGAGAATCCTCCACGTCCATCGTTCAAAAACAAGTGATCCATCAGCAAACTGGACCCTCCCGGGTAAAACCTTCCTCCCGATGCCTGGTAAAAATCAAGATCGCCATCGCCATCAGCATCAAAAAACAAGATTTTGGTTTCTTCAGCCGCGTCAAACTCTTCATTCAAGAGCGTGCTACCGCTAAAATAGCCGTTGTGCAACTCCAACAAAATGCCTGATTGGTCTTTGCCTCCACCAACGTATACTTCGTCTTGGCCATCACCATTCACATCTGCTTTTGCCAAAAAGGGCGTTTCGTTGCTGTACATCATCGGCAATAGTCGGTCGCGGTTGAAATCAACCAGGCCACTGGCGCGGTGCACAAACAAAACGGAATCCACTAAAGACAATTTAATGCCTGCCTGCCACGGTGGCCCGACAGGGAATGTTTTGTGCGATGGTAAATCAGATTTGTCGATAGCCAATTGTTGATTTGCAGCCAGGTTGCGTAGCATGGAATGCGTTCCATCTGGCCAAGTGATTCTCAAACTGTCAACCTGGCGTACATTCTTACCCAAGCCAACCGTAATAGAGGGCTGAACGCTGCTTTGAAAACCCCTGGTGACGAAATTATCTGCCACTCGTTGTCCACCATTTATGTAGGCCGTAACCTGACTCCCAACTGCATAGGTATTCTTGCCAGCAAAATCGTGAAGCAACAGGGTAATGCTCTTGTAGACGGAGGTGTCGGTATTGTTTCGGTAGATTGCCGAGGGGGCATTAAGGTTGTTTAGCACCAAGTCAAGGTCTCCATCGTTATCCAAATCTCCAAACGCACTGCCACTCGAAAATTGAGGGGCATCCAGGCCCCATTCTGCCGCCATGTTGGTAAACTGAAAGTCACCTTCGTTCTTAAAGGCGTAGTTGGGAAACAACGAGGTGGGCATCTGGTCAATCAGCTTCAGTATGGGGTTTTTCTCTTTTTGTATAAGGGTTCTAATATTTTCTTCCGAAGCGGTATAGGTAAGGTAATCGCGATCAAGCAAATCCTTGTAGATTCCATTCGCAACAAAGATATCGCGAAGGCCATCGTTGTCCATATCAAACAGCAGTGCACCCCAACTCCACTCCGTGGCCGCAATGCCTGCAAGCCTGCCTACCTCCACGTACATCCCGTCCCCTATCGGTGTTTGCAGCACATTACGTGAAAATTGATGGTGATATCCACTCTGCACGCTGAGCTGATATTTGTCCCAGGTTTCGAATACAGTTTTAGATTTCCTGCGATGCAGCGAATCTGGCAACATCTCCGTAACGAAAAGCTCCTGCCTGCCATCGTTATTCAAGTCGGCAAAATCCGCCCCCATTGAACCCATGCTGATTGACGAAAAGTAATCGGTTAAGGATTCTTTGAATCCGCCTTGCCGATTGTTGATATACAAATAGTCGCGCTCGAAAAAATCGTTCGAGACAAAAATGTCTACCCATCCATCCTTGTTAAAGTCGCCCAAGGTAATGCCAAGACCAAAACCGATGTTGCTGCTGTAAATACCCGCCTGGCGGGTATAGTCAATGAACCGTCCGTTTTGGTTTAAAAGAAACTTATTGCCTCCCATGGGATCAGGTATTTCGCGCTGGTCTTTCACCAGATCGTACGCACCCACTGGTTTAAATGAATTAGTTAGAAGGTAGCAGTCCAAGTCACCATCCCTATCGAAATCAAAAAATGCAGCCTGAACGGATAGACCCTGAATATCTAACCCATAGGCCTTGGCTTGCTCTGTAAAAGTCAGGTCTTTATTGTTGATGAACAATGAATTGGCCCGATTGGGCGACTCTGGATCGCCCGACTTGCAGACATAAATATCGAGCCACCCGTCTGCGTTTATGTCCACCAAAGTGGCACCAGAAGACCAGGCCCCTTGGCATGCCACACCAGCCGAATCGGTAATGTCTCGAAACTTGAAGTTACCTTGGTTGAGGTACAGCTTATTACCTACCTGGTTACCCGCAAAAAAAATATCAATCAATCCATCGTTGTTGATATCGCCCAGGGCAACACCTGCACCGTTGTAAAAATTTCGGTATGTATAAGGATTCAGTCTTTCTGTATAGGTCAGGCTATTGGAAAAGCGTATCCCACTTTCTTCAGTTACATTTTGAAACAAAGTGATTTTCCTTCCGGAGGAAGTGCAGCTAGCTAGTAAAATCAATAGCGAATAAAAAGTAGAAAATGACCTCATTACACAATAAAAAGAAATAGCGTCCAACTAGTGGACGCTATTTCAAAATTAGGAAAACTGAACTTCTTAGTTATACCCTGGGTTTTGGGTCAACGGGTTAGCTGTAGTAGCTTCTGCCTGAATCTGCTCGAAAGGAATGGGGAACAGAATCTTGTAAGTATCGTTGTGTGCCGGTTTTTCCCACCATGCGTTACCCCATGCACCGAAGCGTATCAGGTCTGTTCTACGCAAAGCTTCCTGGAACAATTCGCGACCGCGCTCTGCTAACAAACTGCCAGACGTTAACGTAGCAGTTGTAAAAGGAGCCACTCCGGCACGCTCGCGAATGGCATTGATGGTAGTAACGGCTCCTGCTACGTTACCCAGTCTGAACTGGGCCTCGGCCTTATTCAGAATCACTTCTCCAAATCTCAAAAGAGGGAAGTCGTTATCCATATCAGGATTCTGGCCAATCTTAAAGCTGAACTTGCCCAAACGCGCACCTGCCTGACGTGACCCATTAGGGGCCAATTCGTTAATCTGTGGGGTGTAGTTAATCTCAGCACCATCTGGATCGGCCTTGTCGAAAGCCAAATCCAAAATAGGGCTTCCATTTATATCTTTTTGAGGGCCCACAATAAAATTAGCAGCCTTACGCTTATCATTATCTTCATAACTGTTGTAGAACTCTTCCAGGGTGGAGTACCCGTTCCAAGGCTGTTGCGCCAACCGATAGGTCAACTGGCTGGGGTAGTGCAACGTCATCTGCGCGAAGTTCATACCGGTGCCGGTAGCCTCATCAAACGGTGCCACGAAAATATGTTCGGGGTCGTTTACGTTACGAGGCGAGAACACGTCTGCATAGTTTGGAGTCAGGTTGTAGTTACCGGAGTTAATCACAGCATCCGCTGCATCGATGGCCTTTTGCCATTCGGGCGTGCCCTTGTAAACTTCCGCATTCAAATACAAACGACACAACAATGCGTTAGCTGCACCCTGGCTGGCACGGCCATAATCACCACGGCCCGCGGGCAGATCAGGCAATGCAGCCAGCAATTCGCTTTCTACAAAGTTGTACACTTGTGCACGTGTAGCCTGCGGAGCATCTACACCGGGTTCAGTCACAATTTTAACGCGACCAAACAAATCCAATAACCTCCAGTAGAAGTAAGCGCGCAAGAAACGAATTTGCGCCACACCAGCATCTGAAAGATCACCGTTCTTCAGCAAGTCGTTGCACTGGAAAATACCATTGTAGGTATCAGTCCAGGCACCATTAATGCCACCCAAACCGGCCGATGCAAACTGATGACGGTGCATTACCAACCAGATACCACCATCAAACCAGTCGCCACCTTTCTGAGTAATTACAGCCTCATCAGATGAAATTTCCTGTACTGAAAAGTAGCCGCCATGGTTGGCGGTTCCGTTCAGCACTCGTGCGAAAGCACCCGACAAACCATCGTTGGGCACCACCCCGTTCACGTTGTTTTTCTGACCAACACCCGGGTTACCTGGCTCGAAATCTTTGGTGAAATCGCCTTTTATCTCTTCCTCCAAATCGGTACACGCAAAGGCACCGAACATAAAGGCGATCGCCAAGCTATACTTTAAAAAATTTTTCATATTCATTCCTCTTATTTTTTACAGTCCAATGTTCACACCAAACGTAAAGGTACGCGAAGTAAAGTAGCTGTTTCTGCGGTCGATACCCGGAGAAAGCACATCAGGAGTTGTTCCGGTGAAGCCACCATTGTCCGCGCTGCCGAAATCCTGCAACACAGGCTCGGGATCGATACCCGTATAATTGGTCAATACGAACGCATTCTGCACGTTGAAATACAAACGCATGCTCTTAAATCCTTTGGATGGTTTGATATTGTAGCCAAGTGTGATGTTATCCAATTTTAGGAAATCGGCCTTTTCTACATAGAGAGAGCTGTATTGTGCGGAGGTCAAACCAGCAACTGCCTTGTCGGTCTTAATGCGGTTATATGAGTTAATCGCACCTGGATCAATTGGCTCGTAAAAAGCACGGAAGTTATTCACCAGGCTGTGGCCAAAGGCACCGCGGAAGAACGCATTCAAATCCCACTGTTTGTAAGTTAATTGGTTTGTCCAGCCCAATTCCATGGTAGGAATGCCTCTGCCCAATTGCTTAAAGTCACCATTGGCGGCTAAAGCTGCTCCGGGGTTTGAGATTACCTGTCCATCGCCATTCAAGTCCTCAAAACGAGGCGCTCCGTTACCTTCCACACCGGCAAAAACAGGGCCCCAGATCTGGCCAATTTCTTCACCCACCTTGGTGCGGATCATGAAGGTACCGTTCTGCCCGGGCGCACCCAATTCGGCACGCATCTGAGACTCTACGATGTAATCTTCCAAAGTCGTTTTGTAGCTGCTCAATATGATGCCGGGATTCCAGGTGATTTCTCCAAACTGGAATGAATTGTAATTCAAAGCCAATTCAATACCGTTTGTTTTCAAAGCTCCCTGGTTTTGGAAGATGGTTCCTGTTGGATAGATACTAACTGGCGCCTGGTTGTTTTGCAGAATAAAATCTTTGACATCGCGCGTATACACATCCAAAGCACCTGTCAACTTCGATCCCAGTCCAAAGTCCAAGCCCAGGTTAATTTCCTGCTTTTGTTCCCATTTCAAATCAGGGTTAGCATCGCGGGTTTTGGTTACGTTACCCCCACCCTGGAAGTTATATTGATAAAAATCCTGCGCCAGACCTGATTCATTCGGCAACGAACCGGTTACGCCATAACCCACACGAAGCTTTAACACATCTACCTTATTCAGATCGAGAAATTGGGTCAGATCCACTCCTAAACCAGCTGCGGGGAAGGTACCCCACTGATTTTCAGCACCAAGTTTCGTAGATCCTTCCCTGCGAACGGATGCATTGAAGAAGATGGCATTGTTAAAGGTGAGGTTAACCCTAGCAAAGCCCGCAATAATCCTGTTGTTAGGCGAGCGATTGCTGGTAATATTCACCAAGCTGGCGAGACCAGACAAACGATCTCCTGAGTTCTCTAAAGCAAAGTAGCCCAAGTCATCGCTCGGGAAGTTACCCAACTCAATAAAAATATCTTCATAGGTGTCTTCCTGGAAGGAATAACCTACGGAAGCATCCAGGTTCACATTATTAAATGTTTTGCTGTAAGTACCATATGTTTCCAACAACGAGAAGGTACGGTCTGAGGTGAACCTTCTGGCCAACCCACCACGGTTCAAACCGCGGAAGAGTGAATTACGAGAGTAGTATTCGCCATTCAGGTTATTTTCGAATTGCTGACCGTAGTTCAAAGTGAGGGTCAGATTGTCAACGACCGTGTAGTCAACCTTGGCGTTGTAGTTGATGTTCTTGCGTTTTCCCTCGTTGGTATTTTGATCGATAATGGCAACCGGGTTGAAGTTATCGAACAAGATAGCCTGGTAGTAATCTCCATTAGAGAAGCGAATGGGTGCAGTGGGGTTGAATAACACCGCATAGCGCAAAGCTTCATTGAAAGAGAAATTACTGTTGCGATTGGTTAATGACATGTTCAAATCGAACCGCAACTTATTATCGAGTGCGCTGTGGGTAAGATTAGCACGCGAGTTGATCTGATCGAAGCCAGACTCTTTGAGTATACCTTGCACGTTACGGAAGTTGGTAGACAAACGGAAGGTAGTTGATTGTGTTCCACCAGCGATGGCCACATTGTGCACATTGGTAATGCCAGTACGGGTAACTTCATCTTGCCAGTCTGTTTCTGAACCCAAATCGTTACCACCGGCTGCAATGTATTCACTGGCCGACATGTTCGGTTGTCTGCGTTGAATAGTGGCAGCGGCTACATAGCCATTGTATGTAGTCTGAAGTCCACCACCTTTATTAGATCCACGCTTGGTCGTAACGAGGATAACACCGCTGGAACCACGGCTACCATAAATCGCAGCAGCAGAACCGTCTTTCAAAACGTTGATTGATTCAATGTCGTTGGGATCAACGTTATCCAACGATGCGCCAATTACACCATCAATTACAACAAGTGGCGAGGTGTTCTGGCCCACGGTAGAAATACCGCGCAAGCGAATGGTGGAATTGGTGTTCGGGTCGCCACCACGGTTATACACACTCAAACCAGGAACTTTACCCTGCAACAGTTGCGTAGGGTCGTTGATGTTACCACGGTTAAACTGTTTCTCATCCAACGCTACTACAGAACTGGTAATCTCTTTCTTTTCCTGAGAACCGTAACCAACCACCACAATTTCCGACAGTGCTGTTACGTCAGATGCCAACGTTACGTTGATAGTAGATTGAGTTCCCACTACGGCCTCTTGTGAAGCGTAGCCTACGAAAGAAAAAACGAGGGTCGCATTCGCCCCAACCGTAATGCGGTAGTTACCGTCCGCATCCGATACTGTACCATTGCTGGTTCCCTTCTCGAGAATGTTCGCTCCCGGAATGGGCGAATTGTCGTCACCCGAGAGAATCTTACCGGTTACTACACGTTCCTGGGCGAATGCCACCGAGGTGACAAACACCAACAACAGCGTAGCGAACCTGCACTTCGACAGATACAATCTAATCATACTGGTTTTTGTTTGGGTTTATAATTATGGTTTATAGATGAGTTTTCGTTCGTTGAATTATTTACTTTCGCCAAGATTAACTCTATGTTAACCATCAATAATAGTTTGAATTTGTCGCTTCATTGCTGTTTTTCAGCGAAAATTCCTCGAAAATTTAATGGAAACGGTTCCGCAAACGTTTCCGAAACATCTATAAATTTAACAAAAATCATCCCCTTTTCAACCCTTTAGCCAAATGAAGTTCAATCAGGTCACCATCAAAGACATTGCCCGCGAATTGGGTATATCTCCCTCCACTGTTTCGCGCGCACTGAAAGATCACCCCGATATCAGCGTAGAAACCAAAAAGGCCGTAAACGAACTGGCCGAAAAACTAAACTATCAACCTAACATTGTGGCGCTTAGCCTACGCCAGAAAAAAACCAACACCATCGGTGTCATCATACCCGAGATTGTACACTTCTTCTTCTCTACGGTAATCAGCGGCATTGAAGACGTTGCCTACGAGGCCGGCTATAACGTTATCCTCGCCCAGTCAAACGAATCGTTTCAACGTGAAGTAACCGACATGAAGGCGCTGTTTAACAGCCGGGTAGACGGTATGCTGCTCTCCCTCTCGCGCGAAACCACCAACTTCGATCACATCGAGTCCATCATCTCCAAAGGTGTTCCCATCGTTTTCTACGACCGCGGCTACAACAACCCCAATACCAGCAAAGTAATTGTTGATGATTACGTGGGGGCGAAAGAGGCGGTTCTCCACCTGATTGACCAGGGCTGCCAGCGCATTGCCCACCTGGAAGGCGCACCCAACCTGATCTTGAGCAAGGACCGTTTGCGCGGATACCAGGATGCGCTCAAGGAACGGGGCATGGAAGTGAACGATAACTATGTAGTAGCCTGCCTCGGATCGTTCGAAGAAGGCAAAAAAGCCACCAAAAAACTGCTGGCCATGTCGCCACCGCCTGATGCCATCTTCTGCAGCAACGACCCCATGGCCATGGGATCGATGATGGCCATCAAGGAAAAAGGCCTGAAGATTCCAGACGATGTGGCTGTGGTAGGCTTCAGCAACTGGTTTTTTGGTGAAATCATGGATCCTTCGCTCACCACCGTGGATCAACCCGGTTTTGAAATGGGGCAAGAGGCCGCCCGTTTGCTGATACGCCACATCGAGATGCGCGACAAGGACCAGGGCGACCCTACTCCCGAAACCAAAGTGTTGAAAACCCGCCTGATCATCCGTAACTCTTCATTGCGCAAGGGTGCCAAGAAAAAATAAGGCGCAATCGTTTCCGGCATTTTTGCTTAACAATTTAGGTTAAGTTGAAACGGGTGTATTTCTTTAGGTCATTAACTTCATCCGAAGACCATGGCTCTGAAAAAATATACCCAACCGCTGTCTATTGGCGCGCTCCAGTCGTTCGAGAAAACCGCGAACGGCATCAAAGGACGCACACAAACCGGCATCTCCCTCGAGGTACAGTTCTACACCGATCGGGTGGTGCGGGTGGCATGCTCGCGCGAGGAAGTGCCCGATTCCTTCTCGTATGCAGTGGTAGAAACACCCCAGCAGGTGCAATGGCAACTGCACGAAACGGTCGACCAGTTGGTTCTATCCTCTGCGCGACTAAAAGTGGTGATGGGCCGCCATCCTGTTCGCTTCACCTTCCAAACACCGGGCGGGCAAGTGCTGAACGAAGATGAGCAAGGCCTGGAAACCGCCTGGATTGGCGAGCAGGTAACTACCTACAAAAAACTGCAGCCGGGCGAGCGCTTCATTGGGCTGGGTGAAAAAACAGGTGCCCTCGACCGCAAGGGGCATGCCTACCAGAACTGGAACACCGATGCCTATGGCTACCACGGTGGCTCCGACCCCCTGTATTGCTCCACCCCCTTCTATATTGGGCTTCATCAGCAACGCGCCTATGGAATTTACTTTGATAATTCCTACAAAACTTTCTTCAACTTCGGTGCTTCCAACAACCGATTCTCCAGCTTTTCGGCCGATGCCGGAGACATGAATTATTATTTCATATACGGAGAAAGTGTGGCGGAAATCATCGGGCAATACACCTGGCTAACCGGGCGCATGGAACTGCCCCCGTTGTGGAGCATCGGCTACCAGCAGTGCCGCTACAGTTACTATCCCGACAAGGAAGTGAAAAGTGTGGCCCGCACCTTCCGCGAAAAAGATATTCCGGCCGATGTGATTGTGCTCGACATCCACTACATGGACAAGTACAAGATCTTTACCTGGGATTCGAAAAACTTCCCCGACCCACAAGGGCTGATCGATTTTTTGGCAGCAGAAGGTTTTCATGTTGTGTTGATGTGCGACCCGGGCATCAAAGAAGAGAAGGGTTACACCACCTACGAAGACGGTGTTAAGGAAGATGTGTTTCTGAAATATCCTGACGGCACCTACTACACCGGGCAGGTGTGGCCGGGTTGGTGTCACTTTCCTGATTTTACCAATCCGCAAACCAGAGCGTGGTGGAAAAAGCAACTCCATCAATATGCCCAGTTAGGTGTGAAGGGCTACTGGAACGATATGAACGAGATTGCCACCTGGGGGCACGCATTGCCAGATAATCTTCAGTTCCACTTTGACGGAGAAAACGCCACCACGCGCAGAGGCCGCAATGTGTACGGCTTCCAGATGGCGCGCAGCACCTACGAGGCAGCTAAAGAATTATTGCAAGGAAAAAGACCTTTCAACCTTACCCGTTCCGCATTTTCGGGTATACAACGCTACGCTGCAGTATGGACGGGCGACAACGTATCGTACGATGACCACATGCTGTTGGGGGTACGCTTGGTGAACAGTCTGGGGCTAACGGGCGTGGCCTTCGCAGGCTATGATGCCGGTGGCTTCGTGGGCGATGCCAACACGCAACTCTTTGCCCGGTGGATTTCCATTGCGTCCCTCTCTCCTTTTTTCCGTGGCCACACCATGATCAACACCCGCGACTCAGAGCCGTGGTCGTATGGGGAAGAAGTGGAACAGATCGCGCGCAATTTTATCAAGTTTCGTTACCAACTGTTGCCCTATATCTACTCGTTGTTTAAGGAGGCTGCCGCCACCGGGCTGCCCGTGCAACGCACACTCGCCATCGACCAGCCGTTTGATGACCGCGTGTACAACCACAGCTACCACAACCAGTTTATGCTGGGCCCTTCCATACTGGTAGCACCCGTAGAGAGTACCAAAAATCTGATGAAGGTATTTTTACCTAAGGGCACCTGGCACTATTTGTACACAGGCCAGCGCTATGAAGGAGACCAGGAGATTTTCCTGGAGTGTCCTATCCACAAGCTACCCATCTTCATTAAGGGGGGTGCCGTGCTGCCGATGAAGAAAGCGGGGAAGAACACAAAGGCCGAAACAACCGATCTCGTGTTGCATTGCTACCAGGGCGAAGCGCATGCCTTTAGCTTTTATGAGGACGATGGCGAAACATTTGAATACCAGAAAGGAGTATATGCACAACGTGAAATCTGCATGGAAGGCAATACCCTTACGCTCAGTGCCACAGAAGGATCCTACCCGTCCACATACAAAACCCTCACGGTGGTACTTCATGGTTTTCCGAAGGCAACGCGCGCACAACAAAGCGGGCAGCAGTATACTGTGAGCGAAGGTGAGTTTTCGTTCTTCACGCCCCTGGAAAAATACGATCCCATTAACGACCCTGAATGGATGGGCTCTGAAACCGTTCAGCGCTTTACGCTGCCCTACGACCGCAATGCCATGGTAATTCAAATAATAGCCTAAATTGAATTGGTTTCATTGATTCTTTTTTCTCAACAGCCCTAACCATGAGTCAACCCACCTACAAACCCCAACTCAGTTTCTGGCAAATATGGAATATGAGTTTCGGCTTTCTTGGCATACAGTTTGGTTTCGCCCTGCAAAACGCCAACACCAGCCGCATTTTTTCCTCGTTGGGTGCCAACCCTGACGAGCTCCCGATTCTGTGGCTGGCCGCACCTGTTACCGGCCTGCTGGTTCAACCGATCATCGGCTTTTACAGCGACCGCACGTGGCACCCTACGTGGGGCAGGCGCAGACCTTATTTTGCCATTGGTGCACTGCTGGCTTCTTTTGCGCTGTGCCTGATGCCCAACTCCATGGCGTTGTGGATGGCAGCCGGTGTGCTCTGGATCATGGATGCATCCATCAACGTAAGCATGGAGCCATTTCGCGCTTTCGTGGGCGACATGCTGCCTCCCTCACAGCGCACCACCGGCTTCGCCATGCAGAGCTTTTTTATTGGCATTGGCGCCATTGTAGCCTCCTTCCTCCCCTGGATTTTCACCAACTGGTTTGGCATCTCCAATACCGCTGCCGATGGCCAGGTGCCCGATTCCGTTAAATACGCCTTTTACCTGGGCGCTCTCATCTTGTTCATCACCGTTATGTGGACGGTGTTCAGCACCAAAGAGTACCCTCCCGACCGGAAAGCGGAAGAAGCACTGCGCAACCGCGAAAAAAGGCGCATCGATGATGAGGCTTACCACCAGAAAAAATTCCGGTACATCGGGTTCTCTCTTTTATCAGGTGGCCTGCTGATAGCCGTAGCTATCTACCTGAGCAATTTCGAAAAAGAACTGTATGTGTTGGCACTGGGGCTGGTGGTGTTTGGCCTCACGCACCTGGTGGCCTCTGCCTACATTCAGCAAGACAGATCATATCTCGGGCTGGTACATATTGTGAAAGATTTTCATGGCATGCCCAAAACCATGATTCAGCTCGCATACGTGCAATTCTTCTCATGGTTTGCGCTGTTCGCCATGTGGATTTACACCACCCCTGCCGTAACCAGCTATTTATACCAGACCAATGATACCACCTCGGCCGCTTACAATGAAGGCGCCAACCTGGTGAGCAATTTGTTCGGTGTGTACAACGGTATCGCTGCCATCGCTGCCTTGTTTTTACCCATCCTGGCCCGCTATACCAGCCGCAGAATCACCCACCTGATTGCCCTGGCTTGTGGTGGTGTGGGGCTGATTTCGTTTTACTTTGTGAGCGATCCGTCTTATCTCTGGTATTCTATGATTGGCGTTGGCATTGCGTGGGCCAGCATCCTCTCCATTCCCTACGCCATGCTTTCCGGGTCGCTGCCTGCCGAAAAAATGGGCTACTATATGGGCGTGTTCAATTTCTTCATCGTTATTCCGCAAATAGTGGCCGCCACGGTGTTGGGCCTTTTGCTGCGCTATGTTTTCGATGGGGAGTCGATTTATATTCTGGTGGCCGGTGGTGTAGCCATGATTGTTGCCGGCTTACTAAATCTGGTTGTAAAAGATGAAGATGAGGTAACTATGGCTTGACCTGCCTCTGCGGGTACCACATCAGTCAAAAGTCTAAATCATTTGTCGCTGAAGCAGCGAGCGCTTCAAATTAAGGCATTGAATTTGTTTCTTTGTACCGCAAAAGCTACCCCATGAGGCTACTGTACGTTCTGTTTTCCGCGTTCGGCTTATTGCTTCTCGATGCCTGCAGTTCGGGCAAGGCCGCCTATAAGCAGGGCGATTATTCCGAAGCGGTGCTTACTGCCGTGAACCGGTTGCGCCAAAATCCGGATCACAAAAAATCAAAAGAGATACTCAGCCTCAGCTACCAGGCCGCCATCGATTACCTGGAAACGGATGCCCAAAATCAAATAGCTTCGAACGCTAATTTCAAATATGCGAATGCCGTGCGCGACTATGAGCAAATCAACCGGCTCTACGAAGCCATTCGCACCTCTCCGGGCGCGCTGAAGGTGATTCCACAACCCGTAAGCCGCTACAAAGAGCTTACCGCGCTAAAAACCAAAGCGGCTGAAGAAAGTTATGAGGCCGGCATACAGGCGATGATGAAAAGCACGCGCAATGATGCCAAGCAGGCCTATTTTCACTTTTCCGATGCCAACACCTTCGAACCCGGCTATCGCGAATCTATTGAAATGATGGAGCAGGCCCGATTCAATGCTACGCTGAAAGTAGTTGTAGAACCTTCGTTAGACAATATGTACGGCTGGAACTTTGAGCCCGTAGTATTTGGGTACAATGGCAACCAGTTTGTGAAACTGTATACCCCTGCACAAGCATCGGAGCAGAAGCTGCCTAAAGTGGATCACTTCTTAAAGGTGGTGGTAAACGGCTTCAGTGAGGGTCGCCCCAGCATCAGCAAACGCACTGAAGACAAAACCGACAGTGTGAAGACAGGCGAGAAAACCGTGAATGGCCAGAAAGTGCCGGTTTACCAAAAGGTGTCGGCTAAAGTAACCATCTTCGAAAAGAAGGTAACGGCCCGCGGCTCGGTGTCTTTGTTGGTTGTAGATGCAGAAAGTAAGGCAGAACTGCAAAACCAGGAAATCACCAGCGACCAGATCTGGACCGATTCGTGGGCGATCTACACGGGCGACTTGCGCGCCCTGACCAGTGGCGAAAAAAAATTGATAGAAAAACGTGAACCGAATGTGGGCCGCGACTACCTGCGCAACCAGGTTAAGCGCGACCTGGACGGTAAGTTGGCCAACGCCATCGCTGGGTTTTACCGCAACTACTAACGCCAGAAAATGTATCGTGGCAGACATAGTTGCCCTTTGTGCTAAACCAATTCGGAGTTGGAACGGTTTATAGTAACATCAATCGAGTCTAACCATTACAACTGTAAACCATGAAATTGATAACAACCGTGGTCGCCATGAGCCTTTTTATGGCTCATGCGGCTTGTTCTCAAAAAAGCAACGATCCAAAAACCATGAGTTCAACTAACCTTGAAGTGGCTACCCTGGGGGCTGGCTGCTTTTGGTGTACCGAAGCGGTGTTTCTGGCCGTAAAGGGCGTAACCAAAGTAGAGTCGGGCTATTCGGGAGGTAAAGTAAAAAATCCAACCTACCGCGAAATATGCACGGGCCTGACTGGCCATGCCGAAGTAGCACAAATTACCTTCGACCCCAAGGTGGTTTCGTTTGAAGAAATTCTGGAAATATTCTGGAACACCCACGACCCCACCACCCTGAACAAGCAAGGGGCCGATGAGGGCACGCAGTACCGCTCCGTGATTTTCTACCACAACGAAACACAGAAAAAAACAGCGGAGGCCTATAAGCAGCAGCTGACAGCAGCCAAAACTTTCAAGAATCCCATTGTCACGGAAATATCACCGCTGATCAACTACTACCCGGCAGAAGACTACCATCAAAATTACTATGCGCTGAACCCCAACCAGGGTTATTGCCAGTATGTAATACGCCCGAAGGTAGAGAAGTTCAAAAAGCAGTTCAGCAGCAAGTTGAAATAACGGAGCCGTTCAACGCCTCATTTTGTTGTTTCAACTATCTCCGAAATCGTTTTCGACCGAAAAAACCAACTTTTTACACTTTATTAAGACTTTTACTGAAACCTAAGCGATGTAATGCCGTTACAGTAGTATAAGAGTAGAGTAAATCTTCTCATAGGTTTAGGTTTAGGTAACAAAAAACCCCTTCAGGCGGAAGGGGTTTTTTGCTTTTATACTGTTTGTACAATTACGCAGTGGCGGTGGCCTTTTTCAAAGCGGTGATGTCGAACATTATTTCCATCACCTTTACCACCTCGCCATTCTTGTTGCGCAGGGGCGAGTAGCTGCCACGTATCCATACCTGGTCGCCTTTTTTGGTTACCCGTCTGAATTCGCCCTTCACCGAACGGCCATTGGCCAGATCGCGCCAGAATTGGCGGTAGGCATCCGAACTACGGTCGTCTTTGTGCACAAAGAGGCGGTGGTGTTCGCCCTGAATCTCGCTCAGGCTATAGCCCATCATGTCGAGGAAGTTGTGGTTGGCTTTCAAAATGTTGCCTTCCGGATCGAACTCTACAATGGCCAGCGACTCGTTCATGGCGCGCAGGGTTCCTTCTGTTTCGCTTTGTCCGCGCTGCATCTCCTCTTGCGTAGCCTGCAACTCTTCCATGTTCTGGCGCATTTCTTCTTCCTGCGCACGCATCTGCTCGGTCATCTGCTGCGATTCTTCCAGCAGGCGCTGGGTGCGTGCATTGATCTTGACGGACGAGATGGTAGAGGCAATGCTTTCGGCAATCTTCTGCACAAACTCTATTTCATAATCCTTCAGCACATTGAACGATGCCAATTCTACCACGCCAAAAATCTGGTCGTTAACCTTCAACGGCACAATCAAAATGCAATTGGGGTTCGCATCGCCCAGACCTGAGGTAATGCGGATGTAATTCTGCGGAACGTCTGTCAGGAAGATCAAGTCCATTTCTTGCCAGCACTGGCCGGCCAAGCCTTCGCCCCGGTGGATTTTCTGGTTCAGGTATTTCTTCTTGTCCCAGGCGTAGCAGGCCGTCATCGACATGGTAGGATCATCGCCCTCGTTGTCGTCAATAATGTAGAGCGCGCCCTGGTTGGCTTTCAGGTACTTCACCAGGTTGCCAATAATTTCATCCGAAAGTTTCTGCACATCGTTGTTGTTGGTGCGCAGTATCTCGCCAAACTTGGCCAGCCCTTCGGTAGCCCAGTTGCGTTTCTTGTCTTCTTCGGCCACGCGCGCCAGGTTCTCGCGCATGTTCAACAGGGCGTTGCCCAGCACATCGTGTTCGCTCAACGGCTGAAACTCCGAATCGTACTTGCCATTACCAATGTTTTCGGCAAACTGTGTGGTGGCCTTCAGCCCGGCTACCAGGTTATCGGTTGCCAATGCCATCTCACCAATTTCATCGTTGCTGAACTTCTTGTTCTGGTCTTCCACCAACTCGCCTTTGCCGAGCTTCACCACCACATCTTTAATGTAGAGGATAGGGTTGGTAATGGAGCGCACGATGTAGTAGGCGATCACAAAACCGAGAACCACAATTACCCCCCCTAATATCAGCGTGTAGTAATACAGTTCGCTGGTGGACTGAATGATCTCCTGGTCGGACTCTTCGGTAATCTTATTTTGGATGGCCACAATTTCATTCAGGCGTTTAATCAGGTCTGCCGATTGCGGTATGATCTGGCTTTCAATAGCGTCTTCCGCCAGCAACTTGGTAAGTGGATCTTCGTAGTTCTCGAACGTGATGAGTTTGTTCATCACCTGATCTTCGGCTGTGGCCATCATGTTTTCGAAGTTGGCGAAGACCGTGTCAATTTTTACGCGCTGGCTGTCGCTCCAGTTGGGCATCAGCTTGGTGATGCGTTCCTTCAGGGCGGGGTAGTCGAAATCTTTGATCTGCCGCAAGGCCTCTTTGTCGTCTGTATTGGTTTGCAGGTACACCCAGTTGGTGATCAGCATTTTGGATTGCGTCACCATCAGCACAAATTCGTTGATGGCTTCTTTGGAGGGGCGTGCGTTTTCTGATGAGAACTTGGTAGAGTTGTCGATTACGCTACCCTTCCAGAAAATAACGGCCACCACAATTACGGCCAGCAAAATAAGGGAGAGGAACCCCATAAAAATTTTGGTTCCGATAGTGAGGCGCAATTTTCCTTTCATTGCACTGTTGTCGCTCATGGTGTAGAGGTATAGTTAAATTTTAAATTACTATTCCGAATCGCATCAGTTCTGTGGAAGCCTTTAGGCGTTGCTTGTTGAGGGCAGCCTGGTTTATTTCGAAGGCGGGCTTGCCGTCCTTCTCCACAAAGTTGATGCAGCTTCCTTTCTGTGCGCTGCCCGTTTGTTCGGTAACTACCAGGGTAGCCTGCTCGCCCACTTTGGTTAGCACATCGGCCAGTTGGGTGGTTTTATCGGCAGGTACAAAAAGGATATTGCATTTTTTGATGTCTGCAAGGCTGGTGAGCTGCGAAACTTTGATGGCGCGCTCCCCTACTTTTTTGGTTTGAGCCATTTTGCGCAGCTCCGGCAAGATAGGTGAATCGCCCAGCACATGTATCTCGAAATCGCCCGCGCTGGCATCATCGGGCCACTGTACATATCGCGTAAAGCTGTACATAAAAACCCCATATAGCTGGTAGTTCTGGGCCGACAAGGTGCCCACGGCTGCCAGGTAAAAAGCCACTACCAGACAAATTCGCTTCATGATCTAACTTTCGGGTTACTTCGTTTGTTGATTGCGTAGATCAAAGTTCAAAATTAGGCGCTAAAAACGAACAAAAATGGAACAATTCTTTGGATTTCGCACATCAAAAAGGTTAGGCCATATTTACCCGGTTTGTATGGCAGCCGACTGATGGAGGGTGCCCAATCCCGCTATTTTGCCTACTACGTTGTTCATAAATTAACTTTAATACGATGCGTTTCACCTATTTCTTACATGCCGCCTTACTGGCCTCCACCTTAATGGCGTGCGGGCAAGCAGACCAGCCCAAGGCTTCGGGCAAAAAGGTCTACCTGACAAAATCGGACGCTGAATGGCGCAAGCAACTCACCCCCGAGCAGTACCATATTCTGCGCGAGAAGGGGACAGAGCGGGCGTTTACGGGCAAATATTGGAACAACCACGAGAAAGGCATTTACTACTGCGCTGCCTGCCACCAGGCTTTGTTCGACTCGGAAACCAAGTTCGAGTCGGGCTCTGGCTGGCCCAGCTTCTACCAGCCGCTTGATTCGGGGGCGGTTGATCTGGTGCGCGATACCAGCTACGGCATGATACGCGAAGAGGTGGTGTGCAGCCGCTGTGGCGGCCACCTGGGCCACGTGTTTGACGATGGCCCCGCACCTACCGGTTTGCGCTACTGTATGAACTCGGCCGCCATGGTGTTTGAGAAAACGGATAAGAGGAAATGATTCTAGCCGGAAAGGGTAAAGTAAAACCACCGCTTTCACTCAAAATCAGGCACGTTTCCGTTCAAATTGTTTTCCAGTGAAGACTGGAAGGTCAGTGCTCGTAATATATTATCGGCTATGTATCCGATGCAGGCTGAAGTGCGCAAATGATGAACGCTTATGTGCACGATGCGGGTGGCAGTGCACTAACCATTATCGCTTATGTGCACAATACAGGTGGCTCTGCACTAACCATTATCGCTTATGTGCGCCATGCAGGCGGCAGTGCACTAACCATTAACGCTTATGAGAACGATGCAGGCAACTGTGTGCTAACTATGAACGCCTGTGTGGCACGATCCTCGCTATTCCGGATTAGAAATCCTTGTTATCTGTTGTTCGCCATTGCAAATGGCGAACAACTCAGAATTGAACGGACACAGGTGCTTACTTAACGGGTTTTTCCTATCTTTTCAAAGTAATTATCCCTATCACGAAACTATGTGTCGCTTACTGGCCTACCTGGGTACACCCATCATCATCGACAAATTGTTGTATCAACCCAAGAACTCGCTCATCACGCAAAGCTTCGATTCGAAAGAACGCGAAGAACCGCTGAATGGCGATGGCTTCGGTATTGGCTACTATGTGCCGGTGCATCCCGAGCCGGTAAACTTTGTTTCCATCAACCCCGCCTGGAACAACCGCAACCTGCGCAACCTGGCACCCAAGGTGAGCACCAGTTGTTTGGTGGCACACGTGCGCGCGGCCAGCGTGGGCGATGTAACCGAAAACAACTGCCATCCCTTTCAATACAAAAACATTCTTTGCCTGCACAATGGCGGCATAGAACAGTTTTACAAAATAAAACGCAGGCTGCGGAGTGGCCTGAGCGATGAGATGTATAACTGGATAAAAGGCCAGACAGACTCTGAGCACATTTTCGCCTACATGCTCAATCATCTACTTTACAGCCAGGCAGAAATTACAGAGGAAACCGTGATGAACTCTTTTGAGCACACCTACCAACACCTGAATGTACTAATGAAAGATGCAGGCATTTCAGAGCCGGCCTACCTCAACATGGTCTTCACCAACGGCCAGTTCATTGTGGCCACGCGTTACGTGAGCGACCCGAAAGAAGAGGCACTAACGCTGTATCATTCGGAAGGCTCGCGCTACGTGGTAGAAAATGGCGAAACCCGGCTGGAGGCCCCGCAAGATGATGACCAGGCCGTGTTGATTGTGTCGGAAAAACTTTCGGACGAAGCCCATTGGACCAAGATTCCAAAGAATCATTTTGTGGTGGTGGAGCAATCGCTGAACGTGCGCGTGCGCCCCATACAGGTATAACACTGCATATGCTTTTTTCAATTAGCTTCGCGCTGAAATTGTTACAGACGTGAGGTACGATGTAGTAGTAATAGGCGGTGGCATAGTGGGCTTGGCCACCGCACTGCAGTTGAAAAAGACTAATCCTTTTCTGAAGCTGGTGGTGCTGGAAAAAGAAGAGGCCGTTGCCAGACACCAGACCGGCAACAACAGCGGAGTCATTCACTCCGGTTTGTATTATAAGCCGGGCAGCCTCAAGGCCACCAACTGCATACGTGGTTACCACCTGCTGATTGACTTCTGTAACACGCACGGCATCCCCTACGAATTGTGTGGCAAAATTGTGGTGGCTACCGAAGAAGCCGAGCGCCCCTTGCTGCAAAACCTCTATGTGCGAGGCCAGCAGAACGGCCTTCAGAACCTGAAAAAACTGTCGGGGGCGGAGTTGAAAGAATACGAACCGCATGTGGCAGGTCTTGAAGGTATTTTTGTGCCGCAGACCGGCATAGTAGACTACGCACGCGTGGCGCAGGTATATGCCCAGCAAATTCAGAAAGCTGATGGCGAATTGAAACTGGGTGAGCAGGTTATCGAAATTCAAAAGCAGGAAAACCAGGCGGTAGTGGTTACCCAACGTGCCAGCTATACCACCAAGCTGATTGTTAACTGTGCGGGTTTATACTCCGATAAAGTGGCGCGGCTTACCGTGCCCGATCTCAACGTAAAAATTATTCCCTTCCGGGGAGAGTATTATAAGTTGAAGAAGGAAAAGGAATACCTGGTGAAGAACCTGATCTACCCGGTACCCGATCCGAACTTTCCTTTTTTGGGCGTTCACTTTACACGCATGGCCAAGGGAGGCGTGGAGGCTGGCCCGAATGCAGTGCTGGCCTTTCGCAGGGAAGGTTATAGAAAATCGCAAATACACCTGGGTGAATTGGCCGAAACACTGGCATGGCCCGGCTTCCAGAAAGTAGCCGCCAAGTATTGGCGCACCGGCTTTGGCGAGATGTATCGTTCTTTCTCGAAGGCGGCCTTTACGAAGGCCCTGCAAAAACTCATTCCTGAAATTCAGCAGGAAGATCTGGTGGATGGTGGCGCGGGTGTGCGTGCGCAGGCCTGCGATCGCAATGGGGGCCTTGTGGACGATTTTCTGATTCTGGAAGACAAGCAGGTAATCAATGTGTGCAACGCGCCCTCGCCTGCGGCAACCTCTTCGCTGGCCATTGGCGAAACAGTAGCCGGTCTGGCCGGCAAACGATTTTGAGTGGAGTGATCAAGGGGAGCGCTCGATCATAAGTCAGGCCCCGCCTCTGCTGCCGCTTGGTAGCAACGGAGCAAGGCCTGGTGCATGGCCTCCATGGTAAATTGTGCCTCCACCCGCAAACGGGCTGCCCGCCCGAATGCGAGCCTTTGCGTTTCATGGCTGAGCAGTTCAAGCATCGCCCCGCTCAGGGCAGATGTGTCTTTCTCAGCTACCAGCAGGCCGCTCACGCCACTCTCCACCTCCAGCGGTATGCCGGCATGGCGTGTAGACACCACGGGCAGGCTCATGGCCATGGCTTCGAGCAATCCTACGGGCAGCCCCTCGCTGTCGCCATCGCTGGCCACGCGGCTGTTCAGCACAAACAAGTCGGCTTGCGCCATCAATCGCTTCACCTCTTCGGGCGATTTCCATCCGTGAAAAACAACCGACTCGCCCAGATGGAACCGGTCAACCAACGCCCGGACTTCAGCTTCCTGGGGGCCGTTGCCAACCAGGTGCAACACCACTTCTTTATTAACGCGATTAACATCCGCGAAAGCGCGAATCAAATCAGGTACACCCTTCTTCTCGACAAAGCGTCCCACGTGCAATACATTCAATGGGCTGGCTCCGCGTTTCGCTGCCCGTTCGCCAGAAAAATGTTGCAAGTTAATTCCGTAAGGAATCCAGTGTACTTTCTGCTGCTGCTGTTCGGTAAGGGGCAGCGCCTGGGCCATGGCGGGATTACAGACCACAATGGCCGAAGCGTAATCGAAAACTTCCCTCAGTCCGTTGCGGTACGATCGCCTGCGCAATAGTTTGGAAGCATCGAGGCCATGAAACGAAACCACCAACGGAATTTGAAGCAGCTTCGCCAATGGTAAAATGCGTACCGCATTGAATCCAAACTGGGCGTGGATGACATCTATCCGCTGGGCGGCCAGCAACTGCCGGAGTCGGTTAATAGATCCGCGCAGGTAGTAGCGGTCTACGCCTGCCAGTGCCAGCAGGTTCGACACGGCACCGTCCCACCGTGTGCGTTTGTATGTAAAACAGGTAAAGCCGTCTGTAACCAGCGGACCGGATGAGACAAACCGTTTTGCCAGCAGCAGCGGGCGAACATGCGGGTTGATGGCCTGCTGATAAATAAACGTTTCGCTGCCCACAAAAAACTGGGCATGGTAAAAAAGTACGTTTAAGGGCCCGGGTGTCTGCATTACTCCAATTGGGTGTTGTGTTGGCCAAAGTGCGGTGGCGGCAGCAAACCTTGTTCTGCCTCAACCACTCCCGTTGCTACGAATGTTTTAATGCCGGTAAGTCCATCGCGCCTCAGCAACAGGGAATCTGCCTCGGGCATAGCTAGTGCTTCTTTCACGTTTTGTACCAGCCCGCAGGGCACCTTCAGCGCATGCAGGCGGGCCAGCAGATCGGTGGCATTCCATTGGGCCATGGCGGCCGTTAGCAGTTCGCACAATTGCAAGCGGTTTTGCACGCGCTGGTGATTGGTGGCAAATGCCTGCTGGTTGGCCGTATCGGGAATATTCAATGCTTCACAGAGATCGAAAAACTGGCGGTCGCTGCCAACGGCCAACAAAATTCTTTTCCCATCGGCCGTCAGGAACGAATCCCCGTAAGGGGCAATGTTCGGGTGGGCCGAGCCTTGCCGCGCGGGCAGTTGGCCACCTACCAGCCAGTTGCTGGCCTGGTTTACCAGCGATGACAGGGCAGCCTGCACCAACGAAACCTCCACCAGGCTGCCTTCGCCCGTGCGTTCGCGCTTAAGCAACGCCAGCAGTATACCTTCTTTCAGATGGTGTGCCGCCAGCACATCAATCAGCGCTACCGGCATTTTGGTGGGGGGTCCCTCCTTGTCGCCATTCAGGTCCATAAACCCGGTCTCCGCCTGCAGTACCGCATCATAACCCACGCGCGGATTGTGGGCACCATAGCCGGTAATCTGTCCATAGATCAATGCCGGATGATGTTCTTTCAACTGCGCATAGGCCACTCCCAGCTTTTCTGCATCACCGGGTTTAAAGCTGGCAATGATGATATCGCTTTGCGCAGCCAGGCGCTGCACGCGCTGTTTGCCTTCAGAGGTAGTAAGGTCGATGGCCACCGACCTCTTTCCCCAGTTAACGGAACAGAAATAGGCAGAACGATCATCGGTTTGTTCATGGGTCGCCTTCCACGTACGCGTTACATCGCCACCGGTTTTCAGGTTCTCCACTTTGGTTACTTCGGCACCCAGTTCGGCAAAAAACTGACCCACGCTGGGGCCTGCCAACACCGAAGCCAACTCCAGCACCCGTACATTTTTAAACATAGCAGCCAATAATTTTGCAAAATAGCTGACAATCGGAAGGTTTCTTCTACAGCTTGCCAATCATTTATCGCATTTTTGTGTTTTGTATCTCGTCAGAAAAGAAACTTTCCATGCGCGCATTGTCCTTTCTATTGCTTTTGGCTACCATGGCGGGCTGCAACCGGCAGCCGGCCGAATTAAAAACAGGTACCTGGCGGGGTGTTATCTCCCTGCAAAACCAGGAGCTCCCCTTTCAGTTTGACGTAGAAAAAACCAACGGGCAGTACCGCGCTTACCTGCGCAATGCATCAGAAAAAATATTGCTCGATGAAATTACCCTTACGGGCGATTCGGTTTCGCTGCAGTTGCACGTGTTCGATGCAGCGCTGAAAGCCAAGATAGACAACAACACCTTGAGCGGCACTTTCGTGAAAAATTACGCACCCGAGGACAACCTACCCTTTCGCGCTGCCTTTGGCGAAGATTACCGCTATGCCCCACCGGGCGAGGCGACCACTGACTTTACCGGTAAATACCAGGTTGAATTTGTCACCGGAGAGGACACCTATCCTTCGGTTGGCTTTTTTGAACAAACCGGCAATCAGGTAACGGGCAGCTTCCTTACCCCTACAGGCGACTACCGCTACCTGGAGGGCAACGTGGTAGACGGCCGTTTGTGGCTGAGCACCTTCGATGGCAACCATGCTTTTGTGTTTACGGCCACGTTGCAGGGCGATAGCCTGAAGGGTGATTTTTACTCGGGTAAAACCTCGCACGAAACATTTCGCGGCATAAAAAATGAAAACGCTACCATGCCCGCAGCCGACACCCTTACCTACCTGAAACCGGGTTATGAAAAGCTTGCGTTCAGCTTCCCCGACCTGAACGGTGAACCCGTTACGTTGGAAGATGAACGTTTTCGAAACAAAGTGGTAGTGCTTCAAATTTTCGGCACCTGGTGTCCCAACTGCATGGACGAAACCCGCTTTCTTACCACCTGGTACCAACAAAACAAAGAACGAGGTGTGGAAATTCTGGGCCTTGCCTACGAGCGCAAAGACGACTTTGCCTATGCCAGCGACCGGGTGAAGAAAATGAAGGCGAAGTGGAACGTGGGTTACGACTTTGTGATTGCCGGAGTAAACGACAAGGCGAAGGCCGCGGAAACGTTGCCTGCCTTAAACCACGTATTGGCCTTCCCCACCACCATCTTCGTAGGCAAAGACGGCAAGGTGAAAAAAATACACACCGGCTTTTCGGGGCCGGGCACGGGCGTGTATTACGAACAGTTTGTGCAACAGTTCAACGACACCATCAATGAACTTTTGGCGGAAGAAATCGCTTTAAAGTAGCATGGGGAAAAGAGTAGTAGTCGGTCTTTCGGGAGGTGTTGATTCCAGCGTAGCAGCCTATTTGCTGAAAGAGCAGGGCTACGAGGTGATTGGCATGTTCATGAAAAACTGGCATGACGACTCCGTTACCATCAGCAACGAATGCCCGTGGCTGGACGATAGCAACGATGCCATGATTGTGGCCCAACACCTGGGCATCCCCTTTCAGGCCATAGACCTGAGCAAAGAATACAAGGAGCGCATTGTAGACTACATGTTTGCGGAGTACCAACGCGGGCGAACACCCAACCCCGATGTGCTCTGCAACCGCGAAATAAAATTCGACATCTTTCTAAACGCAGCTTTGAAGCTGGGAGCCGACTTTGTGGCCACCGGCCACTATGCGCGCAAAGGCCAAACAGCCGATGGAACCTTCAGGCTGCTGGCGGGCAAAGACCCGAACAAAGACCAGAGCTATTTTCTCTGCCAGCTAACCCAATACCAGCTATCGAAAGCGTTGTTTCCGGTGGGCGAATTGCTAAAACCCGAAGTAAGGGAAGTGGCGCGCCAGGCCGGGCTGGCAACAGCCGAGAAGAAAGATTCGCAAGGGCTGTGCTTTGTTGGCAAGGTGCACCTGCCCGATTTTCTGCAACAACGCCTGCAACCGAAAAAAGGCAAAGTGGTGGAGGTGCCGTTCGATTCGGTAGCCTTCAAGAATAACCATGAGGCCCACGATCTGAAAAACCTCACAAAGCCCTACGTCTATGATCCATCGTTGGGCGAAGTAGTAGGCGAACACAAGGGAGCCCACTTCTACACCATTGGCCAGCGCAGGGGTTTGAACATTGGGGGTTACGAAAAACCATTGTTTGTAATCGGCACCGACACCGACAAGAACGTGATCTACACTGGCAGTGGCGAAGACCACCCCGGGCTTTACCGCGAAGGCCTTTTTGCGCCCGCTGCCGATGCGCATTGGATTCGCGAAGACCTTCGGTTAGCCGTGGGAGAATCGAAAAAATACATGGCGCGCATCCGCTACCGCCAACCGCTGGAGCCCTGCACCTTACACCAGCAACCCGAAGGTCTTTACATCATTTTCGACAGGCCGCAGCGCGGTGTAACGCCCGGCCAGTTTGTGGCCTGGTACGAGGCAGACGAACTGATTGGCTCCGGAGTAATCGATTAATGGATTTGCGGCAGGCAGCTATTTCAGCGCCAGCACCACCACGGCATGTGCAGGCAGTTTTACTTTTAGCGTATTGCCACTCAAGCTCGCATCTTTAAAAGTGGTGGGCTTTATTTTGTCAGGTGTTTCAAACGAGTTGAAATCCTGAAGCTTTTCTGAAGTCAAAACCCTGCCGGTTACGGAACTGTATTTAGCGCCACGTATTTCGATCGTTACTTCCTGGCCCTGCTTCGCATCAATGTTCACCAGCGAGATGTGCGTAACCCCGTTGGCATCTTTCGATGCAGAGGCAGAGACGGCCGGCAGTTTTTCATTGTTCAGCACGTAGTCGTTGGTTTTCAACTGCATGGGCAACAGGGTTGCATCCTGGTGCACGTTGTACATTTCCATTACGTGGTACGTAGGCGTCAGCAGCATTTTATCTTCTTTGGTAAGGATAACGGCCTGCAACACATTAACGGTCTGCGCCAGATTGGCCATGCGCACCCGGTCGCTGTGGTGGTGGAAAATATTCAACGTTACACCCGCCAGCATGGCATCGCGAATGGTGTTTTGCTGATACAAAAATCCGGGATTGGTGTTGGGCTCCACTTCGTACCAGCCGCCCCACTCATCCACCACCAATGCCACCTTCTTGGCCGGATCGTACTTATCCATAATAGTGGTGTGTTTGGTGATCAACTCATCCATGAGCAATGCGCGCTTCATGGTAGTGAAGTATTCCTGCTCGGAAAAAGCGGTGGCAGAACCTTTCTTATTCCAGTCGATCACCGAGTAATGGTGTAGGGCCACACCTTCCATCATGTTATGCGGTATGTCGCGCATCAGCACCTCCGTCCAGTGGTAATCGTTGCCGTTGGCACCCGAAGCAATGCGGAAGAGTTTTTCGGTATTGCTCCAGCTGGTCATAAACGTGGCATATTGCCGGTAGATGTTGGCATAGTACTCGGGTCGCATGTTGCCACCACAACCCCATGCCTCGTTGCCCACACCCCAATATTTTACATTCCAGGGTTTGTCGCGCCCGTTCTCCACCCGCAGGTTCGACATGGGGCTGGTGCCGCCAAAGTTGACGTATTGAATCCACTCGGTGAACTCCTGCACGGTGCCACTGCCCACGTTGGCCGCCAGGTAGGGCTCTGCTCCAATCAGTTCGCACATGTTCAGAAAGTCGTGGGTGCCAAAACTGTTGTCTTCTGTTACTCCGCCCCACCAGGTGTTTACCATGGAAGGCCGCTTCTCTTTAGGGCCAATGCCATCTTTCCAATGGTAGGTATCGGCAAAGCAGCCACCCGGCCAGCGCAGGTTGGGCACCTTCAGGGTTTTCAGTGCCTCCACCACGTCTTTGCGCACCCCGTTGGTATGCGGAATTTTCTGGTTGGCTTCGCCCACATAGAAGCCATCGTAGATACAACGACCCAGGTGTTCGGAAAAATGGCCGTAGATATGTTTGCTGATTTTGGTCTGACCCAAATCGGCATTCAACACAATAGATGTCTGGCCAGAAACCAGGTTTGTAGCAGCGAGTAGGAGCCCAAACAGGGTAGCTTTCATAGTATTTAAGTGGGTTAGGAATGTTCAACTTAATGGTTTCTCCCATTAATGCCAACAGCACGGACCGGATTTTATGAGGACTGCCCGATGAACCCTGGTGTTGACATGGTTCAGCCGCCAGAGATATTGACTGATTCGTGAAATTGTCTCAACTTCGTATATCTTGAACCCTTAAACGCAAAAGGTTATGTCGAAAGGAATGGACAGAAAAAAAGAAGAAAAAAAGAAGCCCACCAAAACACTGAAGGAAAAGCGGGCTGAGAAGAAAGCCAAAAAAGAGAACAGAGGGTAAGATTCTCTTTCCAACAGTGAATAGGGTCGTGGCATTTTGCCTTACGACCCTTTCTTTTTTTACTCCGACTTTTTTTTACTCCGACCGCAACACCTTCACCGGGTTGGTGCGGGCCGCCATCACCGACTGGTAGCCCACCGTTAGCAGGGCAATAATCGTGATGAACACGACCGCCACCAGGTAAGTGAAAGGCTGAATATCGATGCGATAGGCAAATCCGTTCAGCCACTGGTTGAAGAAGTAATAGGCCATCGGGCTGGCCAGCACAAAGGCGATGGCAATCAGCACAAGAAACTCTTTGTACATCAGCCAAACCAGGCCCGGCTCCGTAGCGCCCAGCACCTTTCTGACACCTATCTCCTTCATTCTTCGCTCGGCACTGAACGAGGCCAACGCAAACAGCCCCAGCGAAGCCACAAAAATGGCCAGGCCACAGAAGTACGTAAAGATGCGGGCCAGCTTTTCCTCCGCCTCGTAAGTACGACTGAGCGCTTCATCCAGAAAATAATAACTGAAAGCCTTGTTATTGATCACCTCGTTCCAACGGTCTTCAATGTTGCGCAACACGTTTCTGTGATCGCCCGGACGCATCTTGATGGCTATGTTGGTGCCCGCAGGAGAAAACTTAATGATGAGCGGCCCCACTTTGTTGCGCAGCGGATCGAAGTTAAAGTCTTTCACCACACCTATCACCTTGCTGTCGGGATTGCCGTTCACACCAAAACTCACTTTGCGGCCCAGCGGATCTTGCCAATCCAACGAACGGGCTGCCGATTCGTTGATCACGAAAGCCAATGAACTATCGGAGGGATTGTTGATATCAAAAAAGCGACCTGCACTCATCTCAACACCAAATGTTTCCAGAAAATCAAACCCCACATACATTATCGGCAGCATCTGCTCATCTTCTTTTCCCTCTACAAACATGGGCAGATAGGGCAGCGCACTCTGGCCCAGGTCGTGCGAAAGACTTGTAACAGAGGCCACTTCCGGCATGGCCAGCAATTTGTTTTTAAAGGATGCAAAATCGCGAACCATGATAGTACCCGCTACCGGCACCACCACCACCTGTTCTTTATCGAAACCCATGTTCTTACCCCGCATAAAATCCAACTGATCGGAGATGATGAGTGTGCCAATGAGTAGAATCATAGACACCGTAAACTGCGCCACCACCAGTGCTTTGCGCAAGTCGAACTTTCCCGACAGGGTTTTATGGAGGCCCTTCAATACGCGCACGGGTTGAAAAGAAGCCATGACAAAAGAGGGATACAGCCCGGCCATGAGACCTGTTGCCAAAATAATGACGAGTATGATCAACATGTTGGCTGGTTGCCACAACTCGCGGGCATCTATCTGCGCTGATGCCAGGTTATTGAACAAGGGCACTGCCAGCCACACCACTCCCAATGAAATAACACCAGCCACGAGCGCAATAAAAACCGACTCGCCCAAAAACTGCACCACCAGGTTGTGCTTCTCGGCACCCATCACTTTGCGTATGCCCACTTCCTTACCCCGGTTGGAAAACCGCGCGATGGAAAGGTTCATAAAATTGATGCACGCAATGATGAGCACCAGTATGGCTATAGACCCCAATGTGTACACATACTGAATATCGCCATTGGGCGACATGTCGGCTGTGGAGAAATCGGAATACAAATGAATGTCTTTGATATTCTGCAGCGTGAGCTGGGCGTTGTTTTCTGTGTAGCGGGGCGGATAATATTTTTCGACAAACTGCGGAAATTTCGTCTGCAGTTGTTCGGGTGAAGCGCCCGGCTGCAACACAACATAGCTGTAATACCAAAGGCCAACGTAGGCATTATCGATGCGGAAGCCGATGATCTGGTTGAGTAACAGATCGGCATGGGCAATGAAATCAAAGTCGAGGTGGGTTTTTCCCTTCAGCGGCTTCAGCACGCCTGTTACTTTAAAAGATACCGTATCCTGAAACTGGATGATCTTTCCCATGGGGTCGGAGTTGCCAAAATATTTTTTGGCCGCGGCCTCCGTCAGCACCACGGAGTAACTGTTTTCAAATGCCTTCTCGGGGTTACCCTGCTTGAATTCAAAATCGAAAACAGAAAAGAAAGCGGAATCGGCCAGGTAGAATTTACTTTCCTCGTATTCGTTGTCCTCGTATTTAAGGCGTGGTAAAACCTGCGAGAGGTAAAATGTTCGGTAGAGCGAGGTAGCCCTAGTCACTTCGGGGTAGTCGCGCACCATATCGAAGGCAGCCGGGTAATGGGCCGTGGGGTAATGATTCGAAATGCCGTTTACATCTACATGCGTATTGAGTCGATAGATCTGGTCTGCATGGGTGTAAAACTTATCGTAGCCAATTTCATTTTTGATATAGATGGAAATGAGGATAAAGCAGCTCAACCCAATAGCCAGGCCGCTGATGTTGATGAAAGTGTAAACTTTGTTTTTGATAAGGTTACGGAAACCGATGCGCAGGTAGTTACGAAACATGGGTGGGCCTTTTTTTCGGAAGATGAACGAAGCAAAGCACTTTTGGTGGTGTTTTTTACGAGAGTGGACTTTTTTGTATTTGCCTAGCCTTTCGGGCCAGAGTGGTTCACCCTAAAAGTGGGAGGCCCTCCACCCGGAGAAGCCTCCCGAAGGGTTGTGAAAATTGACTTAGGCGGTGGCGCGGTTCACCAGGTAGGTAAGCAACACCACACCCGACTGGTACGATTTCGTAGCCAGCAGTTTTAACGAGGTGAAGGGAGGCACGCCATCAAAAAGCGGTGTTCCTGCTCCCAGCAAAATCGGTTTACTTTCATCAGCAACCGGTCGATCAGTTGATTTTGTAACAGCGTGCAGGCCAGTTTACCACCACCACACAGGTAAATAGGCGTTCCTTCCTCCTGCTTCAGCCCCTTGATAAAGTCGACTGCATTGTGGCGCACAACGTGAACCTGCGAGCTCTCCGGTAATTCAAGCGTTTTAGAAACCACATAGTGGCGCATGTGCGGATAAGCCAACTGGCCGGGGCTGAAGGCCAAACTGGTGGCCAAATTCGTAGGTGTGGCGGCCCATCACCACGGTGTCGTATGTTTGAAGGTATGCAAGGTAATCTGTTACGTGGTCGCCATCAGCAGGAAATGCAGCTACCGATCCGTTGGCATCGCAGATAAAATGATCTAATGATGTAGCAACATGGTATACGAGTTCTCTCATATTCTTTTTCGATTAAGATAGAATGTAGAAAATTAGGAATGCCTCAGCGGGCACTGTTCGGAAAAGAAGATGGTGAGCGGCTGCTCAACTCAAGAGATCATGTTGGCTATGCGAGTTAGATGGCGGGCAAATATACGCAAGGTGTTCGCAAAAAGTTGTCAGGATGGAAGGGTTAATTCTTCGATGATGTGGCGATGGGTGGGGTATTCTGCCAATAGTTCGCTTCGCCTGGCCAGCTCGAAATCGCGGAAATCGAAGCCGGGAGAAACCGTGCATCCTGCCAATACATAACTTTCTGGCTCGTTTACGCGAGCGCCAAACCAGGCGCCTGCCGGCACCACACATTGAAAGGAAAAACCATCATCAGGCCTGGCGCCCAGTTTTTTTATTTCCAGCTTGCCCTGGTGCAGCACGTAGATTGCAAGCGATGAGCCGGCATAGAAGTGCCACATCTCGTCCGACTGTATGCGGTGAAACAGGGACCTGTCTTGCGATCGCAACAAGAAATAAATACCGGTGCTGAAGGAACGCGGGCCCTCAAACCTGGCTGGCAAGCCGGCCGATGCAAGCTCTTCGGTGGCCCGATACGTTTCGCGAAAAAATCCGCCTTCCGGGTGGGGCTGCAAACCTAACTGGGCTATCCACTTTTGCGCGCTTTCCATGGTTATATTCGGTATCTTTGGTTGTGTTACAATTTGTGGGTTTTTAAAGATAATGCTTATGAAATGGACGTACGTGGTAACTCAGAAAATAAAAGCCTCGCTGGTGCTTACCACACTAATGGGTGCCATTGCACTGATAGCCGTGCTGGAGCAACGCAATGCCAGCGCGCTGAATCGTTCGTTCGCATCTATCTACTACGACAGGCTTAGTCCAGCTACAGACATATTCTATCTCACGGAAAATCTGTTCCAAAAAAGATTGCTCATGGAGGCATGGCTTGCCGACCCCGACTATGCGGTTGCAGAGTTACGTGCACGCCTTGCCCCACTCAACGCCCACATGGGCAACCGCCTGAAGGAATTCGAGCAAACCTACCTGGTGGCACAAGAGTCGTATTACCTGGCGCAGCTAAAGCAGCATCTGCAACATTACGCGCAAGTGGAAAAAGAAATTCTTACCCTGGCCGAGGTTTCAGAAACAGAGGCTGCGGACTTATACGAAACGAAAGGGAAGGCAGATCTGCTTACTACCATTCATTACCTGAATGAGCTGGCCCAGATTCAAACCAGTGTAGGCCAGGAGCTGATACGCGATGCGCAGGTTTTACGCGCCAACACAGAAGTGCTCTCGCAAGTGCAGATTGCCTTGGCCATTGTGCTCGGCATTATTGTGCTGGCTTTGCTGCTGGCTTCGCGTTTACCGTTGGCGCAACAGCCTTTTCATTTGAACTAAATACTCACTCCGAAAAGCGCAGCAGAGGCAGCAGGTAACCAGCCGCTCGCCATTTTATTTTTGTTTGCCAACAGGGCAGTCATCACTCTACCGGCATAGTAGGAAATCAATTTCCGTCTTGCTTTTCGCACCTTTTGCGTTTGGCACTTAAAAGGTGACAATCATTCACATAAGTTAGTGTTGACTATTGCATCCTTTGGGGGATGAAACCGTTCGTAAGACCCTAACAGATTAAGACAAAAATGAAGATTGCTTTTGAAGCGGATTTCGGAAAAGTGTGGACCGACAATCTTTCTCCCAACGTATTTACACTCATCTCTAAAAAACCGGCCTCCGAGGCACAGGCCATCCTTTTCTTCGAAACACAGATTGAGCTGGCCAAAAGCATTCGCAAGCAATTCAAAGAAGCGTACCTTGTGTCGGACTTCTCGCAAACCAACGATGAAGTGCGCCACGTGCTCTGCAACTATTACATGGAATACATTCCGCGCCTGGTGAAGGCGAAAATATCGTATATGGCGTTTGTTTGCCCGCTAACAGCCTTTGAATCGCTGCCGGAAGAAAAAAAGAAAAAACTGAGCGAAGCGCCTTTGGGTATTTATCCCGACTTCGTGGAAGCCATGGCGGCAGTAAACCTGAAAAGGTCGGTAGAACTATCGCAGCGGTTTGAAAACATTCTATAACTAACGGGTGCGCTCAGCCTCCTGCTCGAAAAAGGTGTGCAGCGTAGTTAAGAGTTCTGGCGCTGTGAGGTAGTACATGAAGGTGTGGCTTTCTTCGTTGAATCGGGTGAGCACTTTGTAGTATGCATCTTCCGTAAGACTATATTTTTTCATCAGTCCTTCTTTGGTGTCGGGGTTTTTAATCACCACATCCACGTAAGTGCGCGTGCGTATTTGCTCCTGCTGCGCCCTGCGCACCAAAATCTTTTCCTTCTTCCACCTGGAATAATAAAAAGGCAGGGCGCGGTTCGACTTCCGCCAAGCGGCATATTCTTCGCTGAAAAGAAGCGCATACGAATTTTCCAGTCTTGTATCCTGAATGACCACGGGCCTCAATAAAGTGCTCCGCTCAGCCAAAGGCACCACGTTGGTTTCCCAGTCGTACAGGGGTATTTCCGTTTGTTCGTAGCCCAACATAAAAAACTGAAGCGTATCGGTGCGTTGAGCCATGAGGGTGAACTTGCCCTTCGCATCAGAGATGGTGCCCCTGGAAGTATTCTTCACCTGAATGCTTACATACGGCAAGGGTACATAGGTGGCCGAGTCTACTACCATGCCGCTCATCCGCTCTGGTTGTGCTTGGCCTAAGGCCATACCACTGGCCAGCACTACGAGTGCGAACAAAAAACTGCGGATCAGCATACCCAATCGAAACGGCACAATACTTTTCAAATTGCAAAATAACCACGCTTTCGCTTTCTTTCCCATACATTTTATTCCAACAAAACTTCGACATGAGAATCGGCTTGTTATCAGACACACACAGCTACCTTGATGACAAACTGTTTACCCATTTTAGAGATTGCGATGAGATCTGGCACGCAGGCGACATCGGCACCATGGAACTGGCCGACCAGTTAGCAGCCTTCAAACCTTTGCGCGCTGTGTTTGGCAATATCGATGACAAAACGCTGCAGGCCCGCTTTCCGGAAGATGTGTGGCTGGAGGTGGAAGGCCTCACCATTTGGATGACCCACATTGGCGGGGCTCCGCCCAACTACAATCCACGCATCAAAAAAAAACTGAAGACAAAAGCTCCGGATATCTTCATTTGCGGCCACTCACACATACTGCGCATCAAGCGCGACCCTGCTTTTGCACAGATGCTCTACCTGAACCCCGGGGCAGCCGGTAATCACGGCTTTCACCACATGCGTACGGCTGTGCGCTTCGAAATAAGAGGAAGCCAACTGCAAAACATGGAATTGATTGAATTGGGGAAGCGTGGTGCGTTGGTTGATTAATAAAAAAAGGGTCTCACGCGACCCTTTTCCTGCAATATCAAAATCAATTTCTACCGGTGCTTCACCACAAAGGTGAGTACGGGGCGTTTTGAGTGGCTCACTACATCTTCGGCCATGCTGCCCGCCAACACATGGGCAAAGCCGGTGCGGCCGTGGGTGGCCATGGCAATCATGTCTGCGTTGATGGAGTCGGCAAAGCGGATAATGCCCTCTTCTACATTTAAATCGTTATACACATTAATGGTGTAGTTCTTCAGGCCCAGGCTTTTGGCAAATTTCTCCATGTAGCCCTTCACCACGTAGTCGCGCTGAAAGTCGCCAGGGGTGTTGATGCGTACAAGGTGGAGGGTGGAGTCGTAGGTTTGCTGCGCTTTCTTTACGATGCGCGAAAACACCTCTTCGTCTTTCGACATGGCTGTGGCGTACACGATGTTTTTGAAATTGGTGGTAGCCGGTTTCTTATTAACGGTAAGTACCGGGCAGTGCGAAGTGCGCACCACTTTCTCGGTGTTGGAGCCTATCAGCATCTCTTCCATTTTAGAATGGCCTGCCGTACCCATTACCACCAGGTCCACTTTCTGTTCGGCAATGATGGTGCGCATGCCATGAAAAGGGTTACCCATTCTTAATTCGCCATCTACACGCACGTTTTTCAGTTTCGGATCGTTTACGGCTTTCTCCAACTGCTTGCGTGCCTTTTCAATCATCTTCATGTTAAAAAGTTTGTCTTCCATGTCATCGAAAGCTATCTGCCCTGACACGTTGAACGATCCACCCGTTACCTCTTCAATTACGTGCAGTAGAATTACCTGGGCGCCATACTTGGCTGCAATATCAGCAGCCACTTCGGCCGCTGTGGCCGCTGTCTTCGAGAAATCGGTAGGAACAAGAATTTTTTTCATTGGATTGTCTTTAATTCTTTTGGGTATAGGTAAAAGTAAATATTTAGCGCCTAAATAAAAACGTAATCAGGGACATAGCTGCTCTTTTTCCACACCCGCGCGAAGGGCATGGTCACCGGCTGGGGTATGCGTCCATACACGCGCCATCAGCAAGATGCCCGCAACCACAAAAGCCCACCGGTACACACCCGGCTGCTGCACCCAGCGCAGAAAGGTAAGGCGTTGCATCAACCACCCCACCCCAATCATCACCGGCCAGGTGCCGAGACCAAATGCCAGCATGTAAAGGACGCCATCCCAAATACTTGGCAAAATAAACGTAGTCGTTAATGCCAGGTAGGTTAGCCCACAGGGCAACAAACCGTTGAGCGCACCCAGCATAAAACGCGATACCACCGTGCCGCTGCCCAGGTGCGCCCCAAATTGTTGCTTCACCCAATGGGTACCTCTGCTGAGCAAAGCCGAAACGATGGGAACAGAAACCCCGCTGATGCCGACCAGCCCCAAAACAACCAGCAACCCACCGAATGCCACCGACAAGAACTGCTGGTATTGATGAAACTGAAATAGAGTGCCCAACCCGGCACCTGCCGCCCCCAACAACGCATAGGTAACAATGCGGCCGGTGTTGTAAACAA
Source organism: Bacteroidota bacterium (assembly GCA_049324055.1). Taxonomy (GTDB): domain Bacteria; phylum Bacteroidota; class Bacteroidia; order Cytophagales; family Cyclobacteriaceae; genus ELB16-189. The sequence continues at coordinate 234,178 of JBMOLS010000043.1, forward strand.
TTTTGGTGGCCAAAAACGGTTGATGAGCCGTAACTGCCCACATCAACGGACTGCACATACCTGCGCAGTGAAGGCTACCGGCTAATCCCAACAAAAGGGCTGCGTACATCATTATAACACCACCGTTTTTTCCAGATAGTATTCTGTTCCGTTCATGGTCCACTCCAGGGTGATGCGGTACAACCCCCGGCTCCAGTTAGTCAACTCATACACGTGTGTTTCGCTATTCCAATCGGAAAGGTCAAAATCATGATCGAGGGAAGGGTCGCTGGGGCGCAGCACCCTTAGGGTGCCTCCATCTACCTTTGCGAAATCTGCATACTGCAGTAGTATTTTGCCTTCACTGGCTGTGAGTGCCGGAACGGCCGCTAGCAACGCGGTGTGCTGTACCTTGTCTATTTTATTTTGGTGCTTCAGCTCTTCCTGGTAATAATTTTTCGAAACCAGGTTTACGTCTGCCCGAATGCAAACCGTAACCAGCGTGGCAATGAAACCCGCGAAGAGTACAAACGCCACCACAATCCACTTTCCAAAATGCATATCGTTTCAATTTACGGTTTCACCTGGTTGCGCGCTTTGGGCATGGGTCCTACAAACCGCACTTTCTTTGTCAGAATTCTTTTGCCTTCCTGGTACACGCCCACCTCCACGGTGGTGCGCAACGAAGTAAGCTCGCCCTCTGGTATTTTTATAATAAATAAGTTCTTCAGGATGCCTTCATGCGGAACGATGATACCGCCTTCGCCCACCTTGGCCAGCGAGGCACCGACCGGAGATTCAATGCGCAAAGTCAGGGGCACATCATCAAAAGTTTTATTGAGAAACTCGAAGTTGTACACATTCGAAATCTGGCCATCATCGGTGCGGGCATATAAAGTGCCGGGTGCTTTCAGAATCGTCACGGCTATGTCCTGGCGGGTGAAGATGAGATAACCGAGCAACCCCAACAGGCCCGCCAACACAACGGAATAGCCCAACACACGCGGGGTGAGCAGGCGCTGTGTTCCTTCTTTGATGGCGGTGAACGAAGAATACCGGATCAACCCTTTCGGCTTGTTGATTTTCAGCATTACTTCATCGCAGGCATCGATGCAGGCGGTGCAGTTAACACACTCTAACTGCGTGCCATTGCGAATATCTATGCCCGTGGGGCAAACGTGCACACACAACTTACAGTCTATGCAGTCGCCTTTCTTTTCCTCCACCACATTCTTCTTCAGTTTGCCGCGGGGTTCGCCCCGCAGCCAATCGTAGGCCACAACAATCGAGTCTTTTACGAGCAACACACCCTGCAACCTTCCGTAAGGACACACCGCAATACAGGCCTGCTCGCGAAAGCGCGCAAATACGCCATAGAAGACCGCGGTAAACGCAGTGAGGCCTAAAAACCCGGCCCAATGTTCGGTGGGCGGTTGCGTTACGATTTCTTTCACTTGCTCTAAGCCAATGAGGTAGGCCATGGTAACGTGTGCTATTAGTATAGAAATCGCTATAAAGATGACCTGTTTGCCGGTCTTCTTGATGATCTTGTTAATATCCCAGGGCGCCTTGTCTAACCTTCGCTGGTCGTTGGCATCGCCCTCTATCCAATATTCAATTTTTCTGAATACCATTTCCATAAAGAGCGTTTGCGGGCAAGCCCACCCGCACCACACACGCCCAAATACCACTGTAAAGAGTATGATGAAAACGAACAAGGCAATCAGCGTGAGTGCCAGCAGAAAAAAATCCTGCGGCCAAAATACCTGCCCAAACAGAATGAACTTACGTTCGAACACATTCAGTAACAGAAAAGGATGGCCATTCATTTCCAGAAAGGGCCCCACAAAGAACAGCGAAAGCAACACCACCGTTACCAGCACCCGCCACTGGTGCAATGCGCCCGAAGGTTTTTTGGGATACATCCAGATGCGCTTGCCGGTGGCATCTACCGTAGCAATGGCATCGCGGAATTCTTCATCGTAAGCGTAAAGGTTTTCCTGCTCTTTCATCGTAAATTTTTTCCCACTCACATTCCCGACTGCACTTTGGTTGAATCGGCCGGTGCGGCAGGCGGCTCATAACGGTTGCCCTCAGGCTTCTTGGCATTGGGCGGGTTGCTTCCCTGTAGGGAGAGTACATAGCTCGATACATTCCGGATGGCTTCCGGGCTCATAACACCACCCCACGCAACCATGTTGGTGTTGGGCACACCGTCTTTCACCACTTTGTAAATGTCTTTGATGGACCCGCCATGTTTCCAGAATTCGTCCGTCAGGTTAGGTCCAATATCGCCACCACCATCGCGCCTGTGGCACGAGGCGCAAGTGCCCAGGAAGGTGGTTTTGCCTTCGGCCAGCGCCTGTGCATCCAGGGCAACGGTTACGTTGGTTTCGTCTATTTGCGGGCCGGGGTTGGCTGCCTTGCGTGCACGTGCCTGTTCTTCGGCTACCGACAATTCTTTTTCATATTCCCCACGCGAGAGTGGCAACGTATCGAACACGTGATAGGCCAGCAGATAAAAGCCGCTCCAAATAATGGTAATGTAGAACAGCCATTTCCACCAGGGCGGCAAATGGTTGTCGAGTTCTCTGATGCCATCGTAGTTGTGATCCATTACCAGGGTGGCTTCCTTCTCTTCAGGAACAAATCCATTGATGCTATCCCACAGGCGTTGCAGCAGCGATGGCTCGGGCACAAACACTTTCCCTTCGCGGGTCGCTCTCTCCTCGGCAGCTTTGCGCGCCAATATGTTCAACACCTTCAGCATGTAGGTAGCCACCGCCAACACCAGCAGGGCGGTTACTATCAGAAATCCAGCCACCACATAGAATGAAATCATGGGATCATCCCACACAGAGGCGGGCGCCTCCGTTTGGCCCAGGGCCAGTGGCGCACCCGATAAAATCAGCAGAACGGTAAGTAACTTTTTCATGGCGATCAGGATTTGGCGTTGGCTTTGGCACTTTGTGCTCCGTCTTGTAATGGCATCTCGCTCATTTCGCGAATGAATTTTTTATCCACTGTGAACGTCCACCACAACAGAACGAGGAAGAAGAGGAAGAAGATGATGAAGGAGATGACAGGCCAGATGGCCACGTGGTCGATGCTCCGGAGTATGTCTTTGTACATAGCTGTCTTTAATTATTGGTTGTTGGCTGTTTTTGAAGACTTGATATCGGAGCCGATGCGTTGCAGGTAGGCAATGAGGGCTACTATTTCCGCTTCGGGCACCACTTCATAACCCTCCAGCTTCAGGTTATCGGCAATGCGTCTGGCTTGTGCGTCCAAATCCTGGTTGGCTGTTTGTTCGTAGCCTTCGGCATAGGGCACACCGATGGTACGCAGGGCACTGATCTTGCCCGCTGTCTCTTCTTTGTCGATCATTTGTTCATACAGCCACGGGTATGCGGGCATGATGGAACCATTAGACACATCGCCAGGCGTGAGCATATGACGGTAGTGCCAACTGTCGGCATATTTGCCGCCCACCCGATGTAAGTCGGGGCCGGTGCGCTTAGATCCCCACAGGAACGGGTGATCGTACACGTACTCTCCTGCTTTGGAATATTCTGCGTTGGTGGGGTCGTAACGCTGCACCTCGCTGCGGAAAGGGCGCACCATTTGCGAGTGGCAGCCTACACAGCCTTCGCGTATGTAAATGTCGCGGCCGTGCAATTCCAGCGGAGTATAGGGTTGCACGCTGCTGATGGTAGGCACATTGGATTTGATGAGGAACGTAGGCACCATTTCGATAACGCCCCCGATGAGTATGGCCACCAGCGAAAGTACGGTAAACAGAACAGGTTTGCTTTCCAGCACGTGGTGCCAGTAGCCGCCCGTTGAAGCGGATGATACCATGGGTGCCACCTCCGCTTCTTCATTGGCCATGAACTGGCCTGCATAGGCGGTCTTCACCAGGTTGTAAGTCATAATCAGCACACCAACTAGGTACAGTGTGCCACCTACCGCGCGCATCATGTAGAAGGGCAGAATCTGCGTAGATGTTTCCAGAAAGTTCTGGTACTTCAGGAACCCATCGGGCGTAAACTCTTTCCACATCAGGCTTTGCACCACACCGGCCGTGTACATGGGCAGCGCATACATAATGATGCCCAGTGTACCAAGCCAAAAGTGTAAGTTGGCCAGTTTAGATGAATAGAGCTGTGTGTTCCACATGCGGGGTATGGCCCAGTACAGCATACCGAAGATGAGGAAGCCATTCCAACCCAGGCCACCCACGTGCACGTGTGCCACAATCCAATCAGTGAAATGGGCAATGGCGTTCACATTTTTTAGAGAGAGCAAGGGGCCTTCCAGGGTGGCCATTCCATAGGCAGTTACGGCTACTACCATGAATTTCAGTACTACGTCTTCGCGAACGCGGTCCCATGCCCCTCGCAATGTTAACAAGCCGTTCAACATACCGCCCCACGATGGCGCGATGAGCATGATGGAGAATACCGTTCCCAGCGACTGAGCCCAATCGGGCAGAGCGGTGTACAGCAAATGGTGCGGGCCTGCCCATATATAAATAAAAATCAAAGACCAGAAGTGAATAATCGAAAGACGATAGGAATACACAGGGCGATTTGCCGCCTTGGGCAAAAAGTAATACATGATGCCCAGAAAAGGTGTGGTTAAGAAAAACGCCACCGCGTTGTGGCCATACCACCACTGCACCAGGGCATCCTGCACTCCGGCATACCACGAGTAGCTCTTGAAAAGCGTTACGGGCATCTCGAAAGAGTTGACCACGTGCAGCACCGCTACGGTAACAAAGGTGGCAATGTAGAACCAGATGGCCACGTACATGTGTTTCTCGCGCCTGCGCAGAATGGTGCCAATCATATTCCAGCCGAATACTATCCAAATAATGGTGATGGCGATATCGATGGGCCACTCCAACTCTGCATACTCTTTAGAGGTGGTATAACCTAACGGCAGCGTGATGGCCGCAGCCAGAATAATCAACTGCCAGCCCCAGAAGTGAACCCAACTGAGGGCATCGCTGAACATGCGCGCTTTCAGCAGGCGCTGCATGGAGTAGTACACCCCGGCAAACATGGCGTTGCCCACAAAGGCAAAAATTACCGCGTTGGTGTGCAGTGGCCGTATGCGCCCAAAGGTGGTGTATGGCAGGTCGAAATTGAAGACGGGATAAAACAACTGAATGGCGGCCAGCAGGCCGACCGTCATGCCCACAATGCCAAAGATAACCGTGGCAATGATGAAGGCCTTTACAATCTTGTTGTCGTAGTAGATTTTTTCCAGTTCCATGTGGCGGAGTTTAAGTCGGTTTTTCAGGGGCTAAAAGTAGAGCGAGACCCATCGGGGCGCGCATGATCGACCTTAGCGAAAAAACTGATTTTAGTCAGTGTGAAGAACGTGGCAAGTTACATTCGGAAAAAACGGCTGAAGATGTTCATTGCCTGCTGTGAAACAGGCACCCGCACCTTTGCTCTTGGCCAGCCAAAACAGGCCGAATATTAAAAAATCGGGAACCGCAGCCTAAATGTGCTTTCAACCACCTGCACGGTTTCCTTTTTTGAAGGCATGTTTCTACATTAGATTGATGGGATTGATTGGTTGGCTGCTTCGGGCAGCGCTTACCGCAAGTATGTTTTTTTGTTGGGCTACCGTCCGTGCCCAGGCACCCAACGATGCGCCCACTTCGTGGCAGAGCATCCGCAAAAAGGGCCGCGGTGAAATTACAGTCTACTGGTTCGAGTCGAAGCCATTTATCTACCGCAACGCCAAAGAACAACTAGAGGGTGTGGAGTACGACCTGATGGAAGGCTTTCGTAAATACCTGAAAGACAGGTATGATGTCGACCTGAAGATGAACTGGAAGGAGGCCAACGATTTCTACAACACCTACCTTACCGTGCGCCAAAATACACAACATTCCTTTGGTGTATCTGCATTCTCCATCACCAGCCAACGCGAAGCGGAAGTGCAGTTCGCCCCCCCTTACATGGCGGACATCTCGGTGCTGATATCGAGCCAAAATGTACACTCCACCCAAAGTGTTTCCCACTTCAACGAAGTTTTTAACGGACTTACGGCCATCACCATCAAAGGCACCACCTACGAACAGGACCTGCTGCGGCTGAAGGAAGAAGCGGGTGTGGATTTTAACATACAATACATTCCCAGCTATGAAAACATTCTGCTCACCATCGAATCAATGGACAATGCATTCGGATTTATCGACCTGCCGGTGTACATGATGTTGTTCCGGGCAGACCCTTCAATGAAAGTAAAGCGGCAAAACCATTACCCGGTTAAGCGCAGGGGGTACTCCGTTATCTATCCGCTGCAAAGCGACTGGAAAGTGCCCGTGGACGAATACTTTTCGATGGTGCGTAACAACTTCGAACCGATTATCAGTAAATATTTAGATGTAGAGTTGTACCGGTTCGTGGAAGCGTTGGCACGCGAATCGGACGATGAACTGGAACTGCTCAACAAAGAAAAAGAAATTCAATACCAAGACCTGCTGAGTAAATCGGTGCAACTGGCCCAGCAGACGCGCACCAGCCGGTACCTCGTTGCCATCACCGGCATCGTAGGTACTTTTCTTCTGATTATTGTGGTGATGTATCGCAAACGCAACGAGCAGAAAGAAAAAATTGAAATACAACGCCAAAGCATAGCCCTGAAGAACGAACAGTTGGAAAAACGCAACGAACACCTGGTGGCGCTGGACGAAGAAAAGAACAACCTTATAAAAATTCTGGCCCACGACCTGCGCACTCCCATAAACCACGTGCAGGGTTTGGCGCAGGTGTTTCTGCTCAGCAATCCGCAACTGCCCGAAGACCAGAAACAGATTATTCAGAACATTACCGATGCCTCGCTGCGCCTCAACAAAATGATCTCGAACATACTGGACATTGACGCAGCCGAAAACAAACGCATCAAAATACTGGAAGAAAATGTGGACATCAGGGCGCTGCTACAAAAGGTCATCAGAAGTTTTGACAAGCAGGCGCAAAAGAAAGAGATGGAGCTGGTGTTGCAACCGCACGATGGTAGCCCGGTGATTTTTGGCGACCCGCTGTTCCTCATACAGGTTTTTGAAAACCTGATTTCCAATGCCCTTAAGTTCTCGCCTAAGCACAAACAGGTATCGGTAGTAATCCGCGAAGAAGGCAGCGAGGTGCGCATCAGCGTGATTGACCAGGGCCCGGGTCTGTCGGAAGAAGACCAGCAGTTGCTGTTCAAAAAATTTCAGCGGCTGAGCACCCACCCTACCGATGGCGAAAAATCTACCGGCTTGGGGCTTTCCATTGTGAAGCAATACGTAGAACTGATGGGTGGCCGCGTGTGGTGCGAGTCGGAACCCGGCAAGGGAGCGGCCTTTCACGTGGCCTTCACGCGGGTGGGCTGCTAAAAATCCTTCGTGAAGCAATTGCCAGCCATACCAGGCGTGGCGGCAAAACCGCCAGCGTGCCCGAATTTCTCCACTCTGCAAATTAATTGTCTTCGGCAGGCAACCCTTGCTGTAACCCCGGCATCTTTAGCCTGTATTCAACACACGCATCAAAACAACCGAACACTTTATGATGAAAACATTTAAATGGATAGGCGTTGTGGCAACGTTGCTGCTGATGGCGCCCGTGGCAGAAGCCCAGCGAACAGAAAGCAAGTCTTTCGAGGGTATTAGGAAAATCCGCATGACTACCAGCTCGGGCAGTTGCCGCATCAAGAAAGGAAACAGCAATACGGTGCAGGCAGAGGTAAGCTACACTTTCGATGAAAACAGCTACGAACCGCGCATGGAGCAGGAAGGCGATATGCTGGTAATACGCGAGCGCTTTGAGCGGGGCAACAACACGGGCTCGTCTAAATGGACGCTGACCATACCCGATGGCCTCACGGTTTCTTTCAGCACCGGCTCGGGCGATTTGGATGTAGGCGACCTGACCATAGACCTGAAAGCCACTACCGGTTCGGGTAACCTCATCATTAGCCAGGCAAAGGGCGACATACAGGGAGCCACGGGCTCGGGCGATGTGGAGCTGATAAATTTTGAAGGCGACTTTCAGGCCAACACCGGCAGTGGCAACATGTTGGTAGAAAACAGCTCGGGCGATATTTCGCTGAACTGCGGCTCGGGCAACCTGCGCATCGAAAACAATAAAGCGTCTATTGCGGCCAACACCGGCAGTGGCAACATAAGGGTGCGCAACCTGATAACGCAGGGCTCATGCAAATTCAATACAGGCTCTGGCGATGCGCTGGTGATACTCGGTGCCACACCCACACACGATCTGTCGGTGAACAGCGGCTCGGGCGATGCCCAACTGGACTTTAACGGCAACGAGATAAAAGGTGAAATTGTGATGAAAGCCAGCAAGCGCAGGGGCGAAATTGTGGCACCCTTTGCGTTCGATAAAACTGAAGAACTAGACGGCTGGGGCGATGACATTATGATTCAAAAAACAGTGGTAAAGGGCAACGCCACCAACCGCATCAGCATAGGCACCGGCTCGGGCAGTGCCGTGTTAAAGAAATAAGTGCGCAACCCACCAAAACGAAAAGCCAATGGAAACGCTCCATTGGCTTTTTTGATAGATCACAGGCCGGCATAAACCGGCTTGCCGTTATTTTTTCTTCGCCTTGAACTCTTCTTTGATCTTCTCGATGTCCACAGACTTCATCACCGGCTTAAAATTCTGGTTTTTGAGGTCGGTGCGTCTGCGGGCTGCTGCGGCCTTGTCCTTGCGGTTCTTGCGCTTGAGTCTGGTTACTGACATGACTATTCGTGTTTAAAGGGCGCAAAAGTAGGAGAGAAATTATAGTATTGCAAGATTTAGCCCTCTTTTGAGGGGCAAAAGCCAAATTGTGGCAAAATTTAATGAATATGGGGGTTCCTGCGTAAATTGCCCGCATTCAAAGAGTGGTCTGACCGCTTGTCCTGGCACTTGCTTTTAGGTCGGCCCGATCACTTGCTCAAAGCATTATGACACAACCCTCTCTCCCCAAAGGTACCCGCGATTTTGGCCCCGCGCAGATGGCCAAGCGATACTATATTATTGAGCGCATCCGCCAGGTGTTTCAAAACTATGGCTTCCAGCCCCTGGAAACCCCCGCCATGGAAAACCTGGATACCCTTACGGGGAAGTATGGAGAGGAAGGAGATCAGTTGCTGTTTAAGATTTTGAATTCGGGAGATTTCTTGAAAGATGTTGACACCGAAAAAATTTTAACAAAGGATTCCAAGTTTCTGTCTTCAAGAATCTCAGAGAAAGGTCTTCGCTACGACCTCACTGTGCCCTTTGCGCGCTACGTGGTGATGAACCGCCACGAGATTGCCCTGCCCTTCAAGCGTTTCCAAATACAACCCGTTTGGCGTGCCGACCGCCCGCAGAAGGGGCGCTACCGCGAGTTCTACCAGTGCGATGCCGATGTGGTGGGCACCGATTCGTTGATCTGCGAGGCGGAAATCATCCTCATGATCAAAGAAGTGTTTGCACTGCTGGGCATTACCCACTATTCCATCAAAGTAAACCACCGCGGCATTCTTTCAGGGCTGGCCGAACTGGCCGGGGCACAAGGCAACGAAACGGCTTTGTTCGTAGCCATCGATAAGCTCGACAAAATAGGGGAAGAAAAAGTAAAGGAAGAACTACGCAGCAAACGGTTCAACGACCAGAGCCTAACCACGGTATTTGACATCCTAAACTTCACCGGCAGCAATGAGCAGAAAATACAACTATTGAAAGACCGCTTTGCCCAGTCGGAACAAGGGCAAAAAGGTGTGGGCGATTTCGCGGCCATGATGCAGTTGCTTACCCACTACGGTGCCGACCACCAGCACGTAGATTTTGATATTTCGCTGGCGCGTGGCCTCAGCTACTACACGGGCTGCATCTTCGAAGTGAAGATTAACAACGTGGCCATTGGCAGCGTAAGCGGTGGCGGCCGCTACGATAACCTCACGCAGGCGTTTGGCTCGAAAGAAAAGCTCTCGGGTGTTGGTATTTCTTTTGGTATCGACCGCCTGTACGATGCCATGGAAGAGCTGAAACTCTTTCCGCAGGAAGCGCAGATTTCATCGAAAGTATTGATCTGCCACCTGGACGAAGCCAGCCAGCGGTATGCGTTGGGTGTAGCCCACCAGTTGCGCCAACACCGCATTGCAGCCGAGGTGTATCCCGATACAGCCAAGGTGAAGAAACAGTTGGAATATGCCAACAAAAAGGGCGTGCCTTATACCATCGTAATTGGTTCGGAAGAAATGACCACCGGTGAGCTAGCCCTGAAGAACATGCAAAGCGGAGAACAGGTAAAAATGAAAATTGAAATGATTGTAGAAAAGGTGAAATAGTCCACCGTCTGCAGACGATGGTCAACAACCTGGTAACTGTCGACTGTGGACAATAGACCACTGACCCCTAACGAACCAACAACTTGCACCCCTCTCACACCATATCCACCCGGCCGCTGTCGCTGGCCGATATTGAGCAGATAACAAGCCATCGTTCTACCCTGGCGCTGTCGGATGAAGCGAAACAGAAAATCCAAAAATGCCGCCAATACCTCGATGAAAAAATCGCGACTTCCGTTAGCCCCGTCTATGGCATCAACACGGGTTTTGGCTCGCTCTACAATAAAAACATTCCCAAAGACCAGCTAGAGAAACTGCAGGAGAACCTGGTGAAATCGCACGCGTGCGGCACCGGCCCCGAAGTGCCGCCAGAAATTGTGCAGCGCATGTTGTTTTTGAAAGTGCAGTCGCTGGCCTACGGCTTCTCGGGTGTGCAGGTAGAAACGGTACAACGATTGATCGACCTTTTTAACCACAACGCCCTGCCGCGCGTGTTCGAAATGGGCTCGCTGGGCGCCTCGGGCGACCTGGCCCCGCTGGCACACCTGACCCTTCCCCTGATTGGCGAGGGCGAAGTGTACCTGGATGGTGAACTACTGACAGGGCAGGCGTTGTTGCAGCAAATGAAATGGCAGCCCATCCATCTGAAGGCCAAAGAAGGGCTGGCGTTGCTCAACGGCACCCAGTTTATGAGTGCCTATGGCATCTGGGCGGTGCAACATGCGCACCATGTGTACCAGTTAGCCAACGCCATTGGCGCACTGTCGCTGGATGCCTTCGATGGCCGCATGGAAGCATTTGATGACCGTGTGCACCAGATAAGGCCACATGCCGGACAGCGGGCCACGGCAGCTGCCATTCGCCAGTGGCTGCAGGGCAGTGAAATCATTCAACAGTCGAAGAAGCACGTGCAAGATCCTTACTCGTTCCGCTGCATACCGCAGGTACACGGGGCCAGCAAAGACGCGATTGACTATGCCACCGGGGTTCTGTTAACCGAAATAAACGGAGTAACCGACAACCCCAATGTGTTTCCCGATGACGACACCATCATCTCTGCCGGCAACTTTCACGGGCAGCCGCTGGCACTGGCGCTGGATTTCCTCGCCATTGCATTGGCCGAGCTGGGCAATATTTCCGAACGCAGAACCTACCAATTGATTTCGGGCGCGCGCGATCTGCCCAATTACCTCGTGGCCAATCCCGGTATCAACTCGGGCCTGATGATTCCGCAATACACGGCCGCTTCTTTGGTGAGCCAGAACAAACAGCTCTGCTCCCCCGCCTCGGTGGATAGCATCGTTTCGTCTAACGGGCAGGAGGACCATGTGAGCATGGGCGCTAATGCAGCCACCAAGCTGCACCGTGTGGTGCAGAATCTGTATTCCATCCTGGCCATCGAGTTAATCACCGCTTCGCAGGCCCTGGCCTTTCGCAGACCGCTGAAAAGCAGCACCCGGCTGGAAAAGTGGGTGCAAGAATTCCGGCAGCATGTACCATTTATAGAAACAGATCGTTTATTGCATACCGACATGCTAAAAGCGGAGAAATTCCTGAAGGAGACTAAATTAGGGGTGTGAAAGAGAGAAGGTTGACCAACTGCCTGCCCATAGCGATGTTCAAAGCAATGCTGTTGCTGCTTTTCATCTGGCTATTGCCGAATTTGCAGGCGGAGGCACAGTATACAAGCAAAGGCGGAAGATTTCAGGTAGACCAGGTAAAGGGCTGTGCGCCACTAACGGTTCGCATCACCAATCCCGACCTGACGGGCGCAGGTAATTGTAGCGGTACCATTCCTTGTCTGGTGTACCGAAACGGAATCACCAATCCCGCCAACCCCGGGCAAAACGCAAACGAGGTTGTATACGACACACCCGGTACTTACAAGCTTACCATTCTGTATCAAAGTGTTGGAGCTGATGAAATTGATATCACGGTAGACGAAAACATCGCCCCTCCCTTCGAAGTATACGCCTGCACAGGCAATGGTGTATCCATCAAGGTTACCGATAACCATTACGATCAATACCTGATCGACTTCAACAACGACAACGTTCCGGAAAACATCATTCCCTTCAGCAACAATGCCGTGGCACAGTTCAACTACGGCACCAATACTCCGCAGTTAATTAAGGTGCGTGGCCGCGATCTGAACTCAGCAGATAATTGCGCGGTACAACAGGAAAACTTCACACCACTGGCCGTGCTGCCCACGCCCACCATCCAAACCCTTACCGCGCTGGATGCCACCTCGCTGCAACTCGACTTCAACGTTCAGCAGCAAATACAATACAGGCTGGAAATTGCGGTGAACAATGGCAACAGCTTTCAGTTGTTCCGCACGCTATACGAAACCAATACTCTCACAGTGCCCAACCTGCTGCTCGAAAACAATTTTTATTGCTTCCGCCTCAGCGCCTACGACCCGTGCTCCAACACCAACCGCTACTCTAACACCATTTGCAGTGCCGATGTAGACCTCGACATTACCAATGCGTTAAATACATTCCGTTGGAATACGGCCAACACGGGTGTTACCAACCTCATCATCACCCGCTCCGGATCTGACAACACTAGTTTCACCACAGAAATCCCTTTTCAAAATTCGTACCCCGATGCCGACATCGACTGCAACATCAGGTACTGCTATACTTTAACGGCCGACTACGACAATGGCATCCGGGCCATCTCGCTCGAAAAATGCGGTACTTCGTTCATCAACACCACCCGGCCCGCCATTACCAACGTAACGGCACAGGTAGATCAGGGCGTAACCCTGGACTGGCGTACAGACCCGCTGATTGATATCGGTAATTTCTTCATCAGACGTTCAACAGGTACAGGCCCGCTTACGCTGATCAGCAACACGGCAACACCCGCGCCTTTTACCGATGCCAATTACTTTACAGAAGGCGCGTTCTGCTACCAGGTAAACTACAACGACTTGTGTGGCAACAACAGCCAGGATGGCATCCTTACCTGCCCGGTGCGTTTGTTTGGCTCCATCGATGCAAAAAATATTGTTACGGTAAACTGGTCGCGTTACCGCGGATGGCAGAACGGAGTAGCCAGCTACGTTGTGGAGAAATACAACCAGGCGAGCAACCTGATACGTACTTTTAATGTGGGCACCGACACGGTTCTGGTGGACGACCAACACGACCTCGACAACCAGGTGGTGAGTTACCGCGTGCGTGCGCTGCCCAGCCAGGCGGGGCTCACGGCTTCGCGCTCAAACACGGTCACCTTCACAAAAGAAATCAACCTGATCTTCCCCACGGCCTTCACACCCAACCGCGATCAGTTGAACGACCGCTTCACCGTTACGGGACAGTATGTGGCCAAAATGAACATGCGCATCTTCGATCGGTGGGGAACACTGGTGTATGCCAGCGAAAACAACGAACCGTGGGATGGCACCCGCGGAGGGTTGCCCATGCCGGAGGCTACATACGTATGGAAGGCAGAAATTACCGACCTGGCCGGCCGCACCTTCTCGCGCGAGGGCACACTGGTGTTGCTGCGCAAGTAAGCCGTTGTCCAAATTTTTTACCTTTGTTGCGTAATCCGAAATTTTACCATTTAATTCTACGCGTATGTTCGACATGATGAGTATGATGGGCAAGGTGAAAGAAATGCAGGCCCGGCTGAAAGAGGCCCAGGACAACCTGGACAAAGTGAAAGCCGAAGGTGAGTCGGGGGGTGGCATGGTGCGCGCCACGGTAAACGGAAAAAAACAACTCATCGCACTCGACATTGATGCAGCCATTCTGAAAGCCGATGACAAAGTGCTGGTGCAAGACCTGGTGGTGGCTGCCGTAAACAAAGCGTCTGCCGATGCTGAGGTATTGGCCCAGGAGCAACTTAAAAAAAGTACGGAAGGAATACTGCCCAACATTCCCGGCTTCGACTTAAGCAGCCTTATGCGATGAGTCGCGTTGCCGTAGTTATTCTGAACTACAACGGCAAAGACCTGCTTCGCCAATTCTTACCCTCAGTATTACAGCACAGTCGGCAGGCACAGGTTATTGTAGCCGACAACAACAGTACAGACCAGTCGCGCGAATGGCTTTCGCAAAATTACCCCCACGTGCCCTGCCTGCACCTGCCAGAAAACAAAGGCTACAGTGGTGGCTATAACCAGGCGCTGAAGCAAATTCAGGCCGACTACTATGTGTTGCTGAACAGCGATGTGGAGGTAACTGAAAATTGGCTGAACCCCGTTATTGAACTGATGGATGCCGATGCCTCCGTTGCGGCTGCCCAACCTAAAATTCTATCGTATCACCAAAAAGACCACTTTGAATATGCCGGGGCGGGCGGTGGCTTTATCGATACGCTGGGCTACCCCTTCTGCCGCGGCCGAATATTTGATGAGTTAGAGGCCGACCGTGGTCAGTATAACGATACACGGCCGGTTTTCTGGGCATCGGGGGCGTGCTTGTTTGTGCGGGCAACCCACTTTCACGAAGTGGGAGGTTTAGATGAAGATTTTTTTGCCCACATGGAGGAAATAGACTTGTGCTGGCGCCTGCAGCGAGCAGGAAAAAAAATTGTGTACACCGGCCAAAGCGTGGTGTATCACGTAGGTGGGGGCACGCTGGCCGCCACCCATCCGCGCAAAACCTATCTCAACTTTCGCAACGGACTGGCCTTGGTGTATCAGCACCTGCCCTGGCGCCAATTGTGGTGGAAGTTCCCCCTGCGATTGGGGTTGGACTGGGTGGCCGCTGTTCGGTTCCTCATCGAATCGCCCGCCCAGGGTGCTGCAGTTTGGAAGGCGCACGGGCATTTTTTTTGGGGTTGGCGAAAAACCAACCAGAAACGCAAGCGTTACGCCCGGCAGTTGGGTTGGTCAACCACATGCCATTACTATCCCAGGCTTATTGTATTCGATTTTTTTGTATTGAAACGCAGGACTTTCAGCAGTTTACCCGCTTTCAGTAGT
The DNA here is from genome assembly GCA_049324055.1 of Bacteroidota bacterium. Classification (GTDB taxonomy): domain Bacteria; phylum Bacteroidota; class Bacteroidia; order Cytophagales; family Cyclobacteriaceae; genus ELB16-189. The sequence continues at coordinate 249,444 of JBMOLS010000043.1, forward strand.
CCCAAATAGTGCTCCGCCTGCGTAAATGGCGCCCCATATTCATAATGAATGCCAGAGCGAGGTAAATAATGACGGGCGACCCAAACGTGAGAAAGGACGCGTAAATAAAGAAAAGCCGGATAGAGGAGGTGGCAATGCCCAGCTTTTCGCCCAGCCAGGTGCACACACCAAACGCATACACTTCAAAAAACTGCTGTACTCGCTTCACCCAATCGTTCATATTCGCCTCTTTTCTTCAATTTACCTGAGTAAACGACTCTTTATCGAGAAATAATTCAACTCGCAAATATAAGCGGTATGTACCCTGCAAAAAACGGCCCAGTTCTGATTTTTTTGGCTTATTATTGCAAAAAAATAGGTATAAACTTAGTTTTGCCAGTCGTTTGAACTAACCCTTTAAATCAAAATCCATGAGAAAATTATTGTACGCCTTTGTAATCATCGGCACGCTCACCTTCACCGGGTGTACCCTGCCTCAGATGATCAAGATGTCGAAGGAACAGAACCTGACCGTAAGCCCCAACCCGCTGGAAGTACACAAAGACACCGTTACTTACGAGATGTCTGCCAATCTGCCAGTAAAAATGCTGAAGAAAGGTACTGCCTACACCCTTAACTCTTTCTATAAATATGGCGACAGCGAATTGGCCCTGGATCCGATTCCTTTTAAGGCTGAAGACTATCCGAATGCAGGAACTGAACAGCCTAAAACAACCAAGACTTTCACTTTCCCTTATAAGCCCGAATACAAAACCGGCACCCTTCAGGTAGAAGGTGTAGCGGCTAAAGGTGCCAAGTCGAAAACCACTCCCCGCATGGATGTGGCCACCGGCCTGATCACCACCTCTAAGATGGTTCAAAACGCTTACTATGCCGCTTTCGCGGATCACGGTTATAACAACCAGGAAGAAATCATCCCCGTGGTTATCCCGGACTTCATTTTCGAACAAGGCCGCTCTGTTTTGAGAACCTCTGAAATTAAGAGCGACAAAGGCAAGCAGTTAGATGCTTTCATTGCCGCCAAAAACGTAACCCGTACGGTAACCATCACCGGTACCCACTCTCCTGAAGGTGCTGAGCGCATTAACAGCCGCCTGGCTAACGAGCGCGCTGCCGCTATCGAGAAGTACTACCGTGCACAAATGAAAAAATACGACTACCAGGGCATGGCCGATGAAATCAAATTCATCCAGAAGCCCATCGTAGACGATTGGAACGAATTCAAGAAGGCGTTGGCCGCTTATACCGGCATCAGCGATGACGAAAAGTCGGCTTATCTGAACATCATTAACGGTGGTGGCTCATTTGAAGAACAAGAGAAGCAATTAAAGAAGCTTGGCACTTACAAGAAGGTGTTTAAAGATGTGTACCCCGGCTTGCGTACTGCCAAAACTGAAATCCTTACGGTGAAGAAGAAGAAGACCGATGCAGAGATGTCCGTATTGGCCAAGCAGGTCACTCAAAATGCTGTGAAAGCGGATACCCTTTCTTTCGAAGAGTTGATGTATGCGGCTACCCTCACGCCTTCTTTGGAAGAGAAAGCTGCTATCTACGAAGCTGCTACCAAGAAAGGTTCTTTCTGGAACGCACACAACAACCTGGCTGCCACTTATATTTCAATGGCCATGGAAAATCCTTCTAAGGCCGGAGAATATACTGACAAGGCTGCTGCCCAGCTGAATATTGCTGCTAAGATCAAAGAAACACCGGAAGTGCATGCTAACCTGGCTACCATTGCTTTGTGGACAGGCAACCCTTATAAAGCGTATGCACACGCCAGCAAGGCTCTGAACGGTGCCAGCAGCGATGTAGCCCGCGGTGTAAACGGTGTGAAAGGTGCCAGCGAAATCTACATGGCTAAGTACAACGATGCCGTTCGTTCTGAATCCTCTGCTGCTACTACTGCCGTAAACTCTTTCAACAAAGGTTTGGCTCAGTTGTTAAATAAGGATTATGCCAATGCGGCTACTTCTTTCAACGATGCCATAAAGGCCAATGCTAACTTTGCCATTGCCCACTACGGTGCCGCTGTAGCCGCTGCACGTTCTGGCAATGCCGATGGTGTGGTAAGCAACCTGACCAATGCCGTGAAAGTAGACCCTTCATTGAAGGAGAAAGCATTGACAGACCTGGAGTTCAGCAAGTTTGCTACCTCAGAGGCCTTCCGCAATGCGTTGAAATAAGACATACCTAATTTCTCAGGGATAAAAAGACCCTTCCGGCCAGAACCGGGAGGGTTTTTTATTTCCGAGCAGATTAGAAATAGGTGCGAAATCTTTTATTCTGAGCGTTCCCGTCCTATTTTTACGGGCTTTCTATACAAATTTTTATGCGCGAAATTCAATTTAGAGAGGCCCTTCGCGAAGCCATGAGTGAGGAGATGAGAAGAGATTCCAAAATCTTCCTGATGGGCGAAGAAGTGGCTGAGTACAATGGGGCCTACAAAGTAAGCCAGGGCATGCTGGATGAGTTTGGGCCCGAGCGTGTGATCGATACACCCATTGCCGAATTAGGCTTTGCAGGCGTGGGCGTGGGTGCCGCCATGAATGGCATACGCCCCATTATTGAGTTCATGACTTTTAACTTTTCGTTGGTTGCCATCGATCAGATCATCAACGCGGCCGCGAAAGTGTATAATATGTCGGGGGGGCAATACAACTGCCCGATCGTGTTCCGAGGCCCTACCGGCAATGCCGGTCAATTGGCGGCACAACACTCGCAGAATTTCGAGAACTGGTTTGCCAACACACCAGGCCTAAAAGTGGTGGTGCCCTCGAATCCCTACGATGCCAAAGGGCTGATGAAAACGTCCATCCGCGACAACGACCCTGTGATTTTTATGGAGTCGGAGTTGATGTATGGCGATAAAGGTGCCGTGCCGGAAGAGGAATACCTGATTCCGCTGGGCGTGGCCGATGTGAAACGCAGTGGCACAGACGTTACCATTGTTTCGTTTGGAAAAATCATGAAGGTGGCCCTGGCAGCCGCACAGGAATTGGAAAAAGAGGGCATCTCGGCCGAAGTGATAGACCTGCGCACCGTTCGCCCGATAGATTATGCCACCGTGGTAGAATCGGTGAAGAAAACCAATCGCCTCGTGATTGTAGAAGAAGCGTGGCCCCTGTCGTCCATTGCAACAGAAATTACTTACCATATTCAGAAGCACGCTTTCGATTACCTGGATGCACCCATTCAGCGCGTAAACAGCTTTGACGCACCGCTGCCGTATGCACCTACCTTGATTGAGGCCATTCTGCCCAACGTGGCCAAGACCATCAAGGCAGTGAAGGCAGTGCTATACCGGGATTAAAAGAAAATCATTTATCAGAAGTCAGGAGGCCCCGAGAGCGAGCAACGTTTTCCAGGCCTCTTCTGTTTTACCGGCCTTCAGTTGCTCTTTTGCCAAGGCATATACAGAATCCGCACCTTTAGCGAGCGCCTCCATCATGGCCGGGCTCTGCCTGTGCAATTGAATGCGCTCCCGATCGGGGAGTTGTTCAATGTTTCCCAACTTTCCTAGTTCGTTGTTTGTCAACTTACCGCTGTTGCGAATGAACTCCGGAATCTGGTCATATCCAATGCCGAGTTTTTCATTGGGCTTGGCCACCGAGAAGATGGCTTCGCCTTGCGCCCTGCAGTAGTAATCTTGCCCCATGCGCGCCACCAGGTCTATTTTATAGGGATCAATTCGCCCCTGTTCGTCCAACACTTCGTCTTTGATGTGCATGCACACCACCTCGCAAATCACCAGGTTACCCGCTGCACCGCCTGTACCCAACTCTATCACCTGGTTCACCTTGCACTCCATAGCCACAGGCGACTCTGCCACGCGGGGCGGCTTTACTACATCGGATTTCACCTCGGTAAAGCCCGCCTTGATAAACTCGTTCACGCCCTTAGGAAATTCGCAACTGGCCAGCGAGGTTTGCTCTACCATGGCATAGTTCACTATGTTGATCACTACTTCCGGCACCACCTTCACATTCTCAAAGGTATGCTTGGTGGTGTTATCACGGCCTCTGCGTGCAGGTGAAAAAACCACAATGGGCGGATTGGCGCTGAAAACATTGAAGAAACTAAACGGGCTTAGGTTTACCCGGCCTGCCTCGTCTACCGTGCTGGCAAAGGCAATGGGGCGTGGCGCCACGGCACCCAGCAGGTAGCCATGCATTTTGGGAACCGGTATTTCCTTGGGATTGATGATCATTGTACGAAGTTTATACTATAAAAAAGCACGAGGAGCAAATCACAACGCGGGCAAAATCGTTCCTTTGCATTCTCCAAAACCGATGCGCACGCCTTCTTTTTCGGCATGGGCCTTCATGATGATGGTATCGCCATCTTCAATGAATCTTCTTTCCGTTCCGTCACTGAGGCGCAGTGGCTTTTGTCCGTTCCAGGTCAATTCAAGCAGCGAGCCGTACGACCCTGGTGATGGACCACTGATGGTGCCCGAGGCATACAAATCGCCAACCTGAATGTTGCAGCCATTCACGGTATGATGTGCCAATTGCTGGCATACATTCCAATACAAATATTTGAAGTTCGAGCGGCAAATAGTGGTAGCCTCACCGTTGGATGGTTGCAACAACACCTCCAGCAGCACATCAAAATTCCGGTCGCCCTCATAAGCGAGGTAAGGCAGCACATGCGGTTTTTGTTCCGGGCCCGCGGTACGGAAGGGCTCCAGCGCATCCAATGTAACAACCCATGGCGAAATAGTAGAGCCGAAATTTTTTCCGAGGAAAGGGCCCAGGGGCACATACTCCCACTGTTGTATGTCGCGTGCCGACCAATCGTTGAAGAGCACAAAACCAAAAATATGATCTTCGGCCTCGCGGGTGGGAATGCTGAAGCCTAGTTTCGTGTCGGTACAGGTAATGAACGCCATCTCCAACTCGAAATCGAGTTTGTGCGAAGGACAATACACCGGTAAGTCCGCATCCGGAGGTTTGATTTGTCCTTTAGGCCGGTGCAGGGGCGTACCCGAAACCACAATGGACGATGCGCGGCCGTGGTAGCCAACGGGCAGGTGTTTCCAATTGGGCAGCAGAGCATTCTTCGGATCGCGAAACATAGAACCTACATTGGTGGCGTGCTCTTCGCTACTGTAAAAATCAGTGTAGTTGTAAATCTTCACTGGCATCTGCATCTGCACTTCTTCCATGGGTACCAATGCAATTTCGCGTGCAGCGACATTGCCTTTCAGTTCATCGTTGTCGTGGCGCAGCAATTCCGAAATACGGTTGCGCACCGCTCCACCTTTCTTTCTACCCAGCGCCAGAAAGTCGTTCAGATAGGCTTGATTGAATATCCCTGCCGGCAGACCCAATCCATCGAGGTAGCCATGTTCGTGCAGGTACACCAGGTCGAGCACATAATTACCTATGGCTACACCGGCCACTGCAGAAAGGTACTTGGTTTTAAAAACACCAAATGGCAGGTTTTGGATGGGGAAATCAGAACCGCGGGGCACCTCCACCCAACTTTTCAATCGCGGATTGTTGGCTTCAATCATGAATAACTTTTTTCAAAACAAGTCAGGATTATCAGCATTTTCAAGCGAATTTTACCCTGTTGGAAAGATTGTTTGCCTTACCCAAATTGTTTGAGCAGCGCCTTCAGGCACAATTGGGCGCAGAAATGGATGCGTTTCGCAAAAGTCTGCAACAGCCCCAGCCCATCAGCATTCGCCTCAATCTCCGAAAAAAATATCCTGCACCCCCCGAACGAATTGCCTGGTGCCGTACCGGCTACTACCTGCCACAGCGCCCCGTCTTCACGTTAGACCCTGCGTTGCATGCAGGCGCTTACTATGTGCAGGAAGCAAGCTCCATGTTTCTGGAGGAAGCTGTAAGGCAGCTACCTGTTAATACGCCCTTGCGTGTACTCGATTTGTGCGCAGCACCCGGTGGAAAGTCTACCCATTTACTCAGTTTATTGCACCCCGAAAGTTTACTGGTAACCAACGAGGTAATCAGAAGCCGTGCTTCCATCCTTTCCGAAAACATACAAAAGTGGGGTTACGCCAACGTGGTGGTTACCAACAACGATCCGGCCGACTTTGCAGCGCTGCCCGGCTTTTTTGATATGATGTTGATCGATGCTCCTTGCTCGGGCGAAGGGCTTTTCCGCAAAGAGCCGGACGCCATGAACGAATGGTCGGAAGACAACGTACAACTGTGCGCTGCGCGCCAGAAAAGAATTGTAAGCGATGCCTGGCCTGCCTTGCGCGAAGATGGTTTCCTGGTTTACTCCACCTGCACCTACAGCACAGCCGAAAATGAGGGTAACCTGGTTTGGATGCACGAAAACCACCGGGTAGAATTTGTTGAAATAGAAAATCTGCCAGAAGGTGTTGAAGAAGTTCGGCCAAAGCCAGGCGTTGTAGGATATAGGTTGTACCCGCACAGGCTGCAGGGTGAGGGTTTCTTTCTTTCGGTAATGAGAAAGAAGGAAGCGCAGGCGACCGAGCGGAGAAAGTTTTCTAAAGATTCTCTAAAAGCCTCCCTTCAGTCGAAGTGGCTGCCGCCAGATTTTCACTTACAGAAGCAAGATGACCTGGTAATGGGATGGCCCGCTACCCTTACACAGGATATTTTGTTGGTAAGCGAAAGACTGCATGCGATTACCAAAGGTGTAGCCATGGCCACCGTAAAACACAACAAGTGGATACCAGAACACGCGTTGGCGCTATCGGTCGACCTAAACCGTTTTGAATTTGCTCAAATAGAGGTTTCGAAAGAACAGGCCATTCAATACCTGCGCAAAGACACACTGGCACCGTTCACCGCAGACAAAGGCTTTGCGTTGGTGGTTTATGAAGGCAATGCCCTGGGCTGGATTAACCAGTTGGGCAACCGTGTGAATAACCTGTATCCGTCTAACTGGCGCATACGCATGGAGGCAGGGGCTTCGCGGTAACAAACCTACCAAGCCGATTAACTGTACGCGGTGTCCGGTGGACTACTCTTACTTCATCTTCAGAACCAGCGAAGGATCAACCGGATAACGACCAAACGATTGACCATAAATTGCCAAACCGCCTTCGCCTTTGGTTTGCAGCCGCACTGTTAATTTACCGTTGGCGGCCGCTTTCTTTAGTTGCGCGGGCGTTACTTTTACTTTCACCAGATAACCGTAAGAACCTGCCTCGCGTAGTTTACGATCTTGCAACTGATGGTGCCACGACAATACCCCGCGGTGGTCGGCCGGGTCGTCTGCCAGTAAGGTGGTGAAAGCCTTCTCGCCATCTATCAACACTTCTATTTCAGAGGGGAACCGTTGTTCATCCGTCATCGGGTAGGCGTTGGGATTGGCACTGGGCAATGCGCGGGCACCCAACATATAGTCGAGATCCATGTTTCCCTGTGTGTCCCTGTCTTTGGCAAACAACTCCTTGGCTGAAGCTTCCACCACAAAATACGCGTCTTTCACCTCGCTTACTTTTAGATTTGTTCCCACCGGAAATGTGTACTCAAAAAATCCTTTTCCGGCCCCGCATACTTTCAAGCCGTCTAACACCTGCCATTGTTTACTGCTCCACCCGGCATTTGTAAACCCATTGGCTGCCTGGGTAATTACTTCCGCCTTGGGCGCAGCAGCGCCACCCACAATCTCCACGTGCATAAAGTTGCGGTGCAATACTTTTCCTCTTTGATCCGACAACGTAAAGGCGACAACAGCCAGCCCCGCCTGATTGGGCATGGTAAGCGATAAAGGCGCCAATTCCTTCTGCAAGTAGGGCTGATACTCGATGGCCACTTCTCCACTGCCGATTGGTGCCGACTCACCGATTACGTTGGTTAACTGTGCCTGGTAGGAAAGCTTTAGTGTCTTGCCATGATCATCGCCCGACATAGAAGAAATAAAAAGAGGTATGCTTATTTTTTCACCCGCCCTTACCGTGCGGCAAATTTCGTTACCGGTAGAAACATATACCGGAGCGTGGAGGTCGTTCAGCGTCATGCCGGGTGCACATTCCTCGAGCCCTGTAAACTTCAACGACCGGTCGAAACGCCAGTAGCCATTCCATTCGTTGATCACATCGTGGTGTTCGGTGTAGAGCCAGCCTGCAATTTCCGGGTATTTGCGAAACGTGTTCATCATGCGGTGGTAGTCCCAGCTCCAGTCCACATCGCCCGTGCTGCCTTCATAACCCCACACGTTGCCACATTCAGAATTTATTTTGGGTTGCTTGCCTTGCCTAAACCCGGCTTCAAACTGAAAAGTGCTGCCCTCAAAACTTTGTTCGGTCAATTGCTTCAGGTGTGGTTCCCACTCCCACCCCGGCAGGTAATCGTGAAAGGAGTTGAGATCGGTAACTGTGTGCCCCGCGCCACAACAAATGGAATTATCTTCCACCAACCGGGTGGGGTCTAATGATTTGGCGAGGTAGTACATGGAGGCCACCCATTGCTGTGTAGATGGCAGGTATTGGTTCTGCTTCTTGCCTCCCTCTTCCACCTGTGTGCGCAGCCCCCACGTTTCGTTAAAGAGAATCCACGAAAACACAGAAGGATGATTGAAGTCGCGGGTTAACATGCCGCGTAGTGTGTACTCCGACTCTTGTTGCATGCGGTGGTCGGGTTCGCCCCAACTGTTGGGCAAATCGGCCATTACCAACACACCCAGCTTATCGGCCCAATACAATTTGCGCGGAATTTCTACTTTGATGTGCGGGCGAATGCCATTTAACCCGATGGCCTTGGTGCGCTCAATTTCCTGCCGCATGAATTCGTCCGTGGGAAAAGTATAGAAGCCATCGGGGTGGTACGACTGATCGAGCGTCAGTTGAAGATAGACCGGCTGGTTATTCAGTGCCACATAGGGAAACTCCGTACCGGGCAGGTTCATCACCGATATTTTTCTCATTCCAAAATAGGTTTTCACCACATCGTTGCCCACTGTAAGCTCGGCTTGGTAGAGATAGGGGTCGGCCAGCGACCAAAGCCGGGGGTTGGGAATGGAAACAGTGGCAACGGCTTTGTGTTTTCCTTTTTCAAACAACCACTCGTGCCTGATGGGGGCCTGTGGTGTTTGAATAGTAACTGTTACCTTCTTTTGCTCATTGGCTTCGTCAGGCAGGTATGCAGTTATGGTTACGGTTTGGTTGTCGATATTGGGAACAAACTGAACGCTCTGCAGGTAGTCGGTACCGCGCGCTTCCAGGTAAACGGTTTGCCAGATACCCCGCGCATTGCCGTAGCCCTGCTTGCCATAGAGGGTAAAGTCTCTCCTTTTGTCGTCTACCCGAACGGTGAGGCGTTGTGGCCGATCGTACGTTACAAGGGGTGTGAGATCGAAAGAAAAGGGAACATAACCTCCCTTGTGTTCGCCTACGTATTGGCCATCAAGCCAAACCGTGGTATGCCAATCGCTGGCGCCAATGGTCAGGAACGTGCGCTTGCCGTTCCAGGCGCTGTTTACCGTAATGTTGCGCTGGTACCAGGCAATGTCGGCCTTGTTGGCCACACCCGAAAGCCTGGAGCCCCACGGAAATGGCACTGAGATAGTTTGTGGAAATGTATGGCGGCCCTCGTGCCATTTTTCAACCTGGCCACGATCGAGTGAGTCGAAGGCAAACTGCCAGTTGCCATTCAGGTTTTGCCATTGCGCGCGCTCCCAATCGGGGCGCGGGTGTTCCGGCAACGGAATGTTTGCCATCTGTGCAGACAACGTGGTGGCTGTAAACACAAGGCCAAGCAAAAGCGAAAAGTTCATGCAGGTAATTTTACAGATCAAAAACCAATTTAATCAGGCCTTTGCAACTTACCTCCACGGCCACCTACTAACGGTTAAAATCCATCGTCTTTCGGTTCCCAGAGTTCAATCTTGTTCCCTTCGGGATCCAAAATCCACCCAAGTTTCTGTAAGGATACTCCTGTATTTCTCCAACCACGGGCACACCTTCTTCCCTCAACACGCGCAGCAAAACCTCCAGATTCTCTACACAATAGTTGAACATGAATGGCTTTTCGCTGGGATCGAAGTATTGCGTGTTCTCTTCGAACGGGCTCCACACCGTAATGGCAGGTGCCGTTGCATCAGGTTTATCTAATTCTTTCCACTTAAAAACGGCCCTAAAATCATTCAATGGTATACGTAAGTGACGTTAATATTCATTCGCCCAGCATTTTTGGATCTTTCGTTCTGAAGAAAAACACCTCCTAAACCCGTTACTCGTTTCATTATTTTTTCTTTAAAGATTTTGTGTACCTCTCTATCCATTCGTGCGGAGTCATTTTAGTGGCCAACTCACCGAAAAGTTTTACTGGTATGTCGGCAGGCTTTTTAAAACGAATACACGACCTGCCCATATCCAGGTTTTTATCGCTCACCTTCTTCGATTCTTTCAATAACCAATCGCGCAGCGGGCCATCGTACACCGCCATGTGATAAATGGCCACATGATTTTTCTGTGAAGCAATGCTGATGAATGGTAAAGCATCTTTTGGATTAGTGTGATAACCCGCAGGATACAGCTTATGCGGCACCACATAACTGATCATGCCATACTGCATGGTTTCTTCAAACCCTTTGGGTAATCTTTTTTTGATCTCTTTACGTAACGCAGCAATCACCTCGGCACGGTCTGGAGGCAAGGTGGCCACGTAATCATCGGGTGTTATTGAATTGGATTGCATAATGCTTAGGCGTGGTTGGTCTCTGCCGAGGGTAGGAATTCTTTCTTGCGTAGCAACCCCGCACTGAGCAAAGTAATGATGATGCCTACCGGCAAAATTTCCAGTAGGGTGATGGGGAAACGCACCAGCGGGTTTTGGTACAATTCGCTGAAGGCTGCCCATTCTTCGCGTGCCTTTTGCAGCTCTGCCTCGCTGGCACCGCCCGCCTGTATTTCGGCCAGATAGTGCTCGGTCATTTTTTGTGTAAACTCCTCTCCCATGTTGGCAAAAGAAACCTCCCACGCCATGGCATACATAATACCTGCAATAAGTGTGATGAGTAACCCGATTTTACAACCGCTCCAAAAGGTAATAATCCCGCCTGCATGGTTGTCGCGGTACGATTTGATGCCAATAAATATCGTGGAGAGGGCAATCACCATGGTGGTGTAGCCCACCAGTTCGCCATTGTCGAAAGTAATGGCCCCACTTTTCCACAAAGGCAGGCTAGCGAGCATGAGGCCGCCCACGATAAGGCCTGCAATGAGGCCGTACGTGATGACAATTTTTTTCATATGTGTCTGTGATTTATTTTTTGCCAAAGGAGGGCTCCATCCGCATATCTGCCTTCACCCGAAAGGATGAACTTTCGAAATTTAGCCGAAATAGTACGAAAGGGGGAGTGATTGTCAGGGAATCAACTGCCATTCGCGCCCGCGGTGCACCGCCTGTGTGCGTTTGGTTACTTCCAGTTTTAGAAAAAGGTTGGCGCAATGGGTTTTAATGGTGTTGAGCGACACAAACAGCCTGTCTGCTATTTGCTGGTTGGAAAGTCCTTCGGCCATGAGTTGTAACACTTCCAACTCGCGCCTGCTAATGCCCAACTGATTCAACTTTGCTTCATTGAGGACAAACGGGTGTGCCAGCACCACCTTTTTACGCGTAAGCTTCAGGCCTGCCCACACGCCCAGGGCAGTAAAAAACAGCGCCACCGTGCCCACATAAAATTCGATGGAATGGTCGCGGATGAGGAGGCGGTATTCCAGGAATTTCATGGCAAAAATCAGCACTGCCAACGCCACCCCATATAGAACAACCGTACGTGTCATAAAATTATAGCAAAAATACCCTCATTGGGGTATATGGGTTAGCCTGCAAGGGTATTGAACTGATTGAAATTGTAATTGATCTTTGATCAACAAATTCGCTCCCAATTCTAAATTAAACAAAAAGAAAAATTATGAAAAACAGTGAAATGGATTTCGAAGAAATCAACCAGCATATTTTAAATGCCGACATTGCCAAGTTTCAGCCCGGAGGGGAACTGCATTTTAACGCTGCTTCTTTAGCGAACCCAGGCCAGGTGCTGCAAAAGGTATGTGGAATTTACAAGGTTATCCGTCCTATTTTAGTGGTCATTTCCAATTTTCCGTTGATTCCCGGCACTTGGAAAGCAGCCATAAAAACCTTTATTTCATTAATGGATACTTTATGTCCTTAAATTTTTCTAAACACTACTTCATACCCCAACTCAAACAACTATGGCACACGGAAAAGCAATTGATCTGGCAACAGCCAGGGCAAACATTCGGAAGTTCGTTGTCGATGAAATGGCAAGAACTCATAAGCCGGAAAAAGACATTATTGTCGGCCACCGGTTTGATCTTTCATTGGTGAAGGACTTCATGCTTGAAATTGATAAACTATTAATCAGTAAAGTTCCTATCGACAGCATAAGAATTTATCTGGCAAAAAGCAGTAGAAACGAAGTACAAGATGGGTACGACTTAGTGATAGTGCCTACGCTTGCCAATGGGGACGATTATCACATTGTATACCCTCGTCCACAAGCGCTTACTGCATCAATGGATCCAATAATTTTGAGCATGTCTACCCCGTGCCCGAACGTTTGCCAAAACAAAGCAGTATCTTGTCCTTAGTGGACTTAAAAAGTTGGAACGTAGTCCTATCACACCTTTCCGATCTTTCTGATTGGCCCCCATTCTTTGTCTTTCTTTTACTACCTCGTTCAATCAAAAAGAAATACAAAGTATTGGGGGTATATTTTTTACTGGCTTCATTTCTTAAAACAACAACCTTATTTCTTGCCAGCCAGAGAATAAATACACTTGGTTTCTATCATGCATTATCGCTGGCAGAATTTACTTGCCTGGCTTTTTTTTATAAACAAATCCTTCCAAAGTGGCTTTTTGTAAACGTTTCGATTATTGTAGTCATTGTAATCAATCTCGTAAACTCCCTTTTCGTTCAGACATTCGATCAGTTTAATTCCAACGCTTGGGCCATGAATACGCTTGTGCTGATTTTTCTAGGACTCGTTTACCTGTATATACTCTATCAGAACATAGAAGATATTCAACTAGAAAAAGCACCATTATTTGTCGTCAATTTTGGCTTTATGGTATACTTTGCCGGATCGATTTTTACCTATCTGTTAGCCATTGACATATTCTCTCGAGAGGCAGTTGGTTTTTTTCATAATGCCTGGATAATCAGAAGCATCGCTGATATAATAAAATCTCCAATAATTTGCTTTGGTCTATGGTTGATGAGGGACAACTAAGTGATCTGGTGACGCTGATAGCTGGAACCGCTGCAATGTTGATGATGACATTGGCGTTAGTAACTTTTGCCTTTGTCTTTCAAAGGAAATTGATTAAGAAGCAGCAAGCCTATCAGCAAATAGAGAAAACCTTACAAAAACAAGAACTGAAGTCTGCTTACCTGCTCATAGAAGGTCGTGAGGCAGAACGCAAGCGCATTGCCGAAGATCTGCATGATAACCTGGGAAGCATATTGGCCACGCTCCGGCTCTACAGCGATTTGCTGGCCGAAAAAAATATAGACCCCGAAACCAAACGGCTGGCAGAACGCATTTCACTACTCACTGAACAAACTGCTACCGAGGCACGAAGAATTTCGCACAACCTGAGCGCAGGCGCAATCGAGCAGGCAGGACTAAAACCACCCGTTGAACAACTCTGCGAAGCCATTCGCCAGTCGCACCGCCTGCAGATAGATACCTCTATCGAAGTAACCACCCGGCTGAGCGGGGAAATTACCCTGAACGTCTATCGCATCATTCAGGAGCTTTTCACCAACACACTGAAACACGCACGGGCCACGCACGTGCGCCTTGAAATTTCTGAAATCAAAGGTGACTACCTGAGTCTTATTTTTGAAGATAACGGCATCGGTTTCGATGCCTCTCAGCCCGCTACCGGCATTGGCCTGCAGACCATAAGGGCCCGCCTGGACCGTATTCAGGGCAGCCTCACCATCGATGCCTCTAAAAACAAAGGCACCACGGTTATTATTGAAGTAAACCTAAAATCATAATGCAGCAACCTATTCGTATCCTATTGGCCGATGATCATCCCATTGTGGTAGAAGGTGTTCAGGAAATTTTAAAGACCATACCACACACAGTAGTGGTGGGCATTGCGCACGATGGACTTCAATTGCTGGAACTGGTGCGCAGCCAACCGGCAGACCTGGTTATTCTGGATGTGAACATGCCCCACCACGATGGGCTGGAATGTGCTTACATCTTAAAGCTTGAATTTCCGCAACTGAAAATGTTGTTCCTCACCATGTATCACGATCGCAGCCTGGTGAACCAGATGATAGAAGCAGGAGCTCACGGATGCATCTTAAAAAGCAAAGGCAGCCGCGAACTACGCGAAGCCATTGCCCGCATTATGGAGGGCAAGTCTTTTTTTGATTTTATTCCCGACCCGGCAGAATCTGATCAGGACAAAGTAAAGCTCAGCAGCCGGGAAATTGAGATCATCAGGCTGTTAGTGAAGGGCACCACCAATGGTCAGATTGCCGAGCAACTTTTTATTTCGGAGCATACCGTAAAAACACACCGAAAAAACATCTTGAGAAAACTCAATATCCATAATATCAGCCAGTTAAGCCAGTATGCCCGTAGTCGGGGTTGGGAGTAGGCAGATAACTAAATTATTTAGTATTTTATTTTGCTAAAATAATTAGTATAAGTACTTTTATTGTCGTTAAACGTTACGGCTATGAGAGTGATTAAATCCACCCTGATTGGGGCGCGCCTGGTGCGGGCCAGCGAACCCAACATTCAGCTTTTTCAGATTCGCAATGTGTTAGACCAGCACCGCGATGCGCTGGTAGACCGTGTTCTGGCAGACCTGCCCACCTACATTGATTTTAAGTTTCGGCAGCAGCCGAGCCGCAAAGACCTGGCGCTGATATTCGACCGGCTCCTGGCCTTTAAAAGACGCAGTGTAGATATCGACTTCTACCAGCCGCTGATTAAAGAGATTATGAAAAAAGAAGAGACCAAACTGAAGAACGATTGTTTCTTTCGGGAGATCGATGAACAGATCAAACTCAACCTCAATCCGCAGTTAAATTTTGCCGCGTAGTGGGTTAAAAAAAGGAGGCCGTGTCGCCATTTTCTTCCGGGCGACACGGCTTTCTGTCAACAGAAAAGTGACCTATTGGTAACTTAAGATAGATTCAATAATTCCTTCGGGCAATTCAACACCGCTGAAGAAAATACCCACACAAAACACCTTCTCGTAATAATTGGCGCTCTTAATGGCCAATGGTAAAGAGCTAACCGAAAGCGTGGTAAACGTGAGCGCGAAAAGAAGAAGCGTAGCCACTATTGCCCACGGCTGCGAAAAGAACACGATGCCCAATATGCTAAGCAACACCAACACCACACTGTACCAAAACACAGAAGACATGCCATACTTGTTTACCATGTTGCTGGCAGGAATGGAGAAGGCCGCAGACACCACCAGCACCAGCACCACAATCCACTTGCCTTCTATCTGCCACAAATTGCCAAGCGTATTTTGCAGCATGTCGGGGAAAATTTTTAGCAGCAGGGTGGTGGCGAAGCCCAGGCAGATGCCCAGCACCCAAATAAACAAGTAGTTCGACTTTTGCGTATCCAACATAATAGCCGCACGGGGGCGAGTGGTATTTTGAGCGAACAAGCCCATAGAATTTCTCTTCAGTGCATAGCCCGAGAGAAACACTGCCACACCACCAGCCACAAACGTAGCCGGTGCACCTATGAAGTCAATCAAGTCTACTATCACAGGCTCCAGCGCATAAATCAAGCTACCCACAATGGTAAGTATGGCCATGGCACGCGGCAGCTTGTCGATGGGGGTAAAAAGTTCCATGGTAGACAACGCAGGGCTTGTAAAAATACTCATGGCCACCAGCCATAACACAATCAACAGTGGCAATATCCACTTAAACACTTCGCCAGGGTTACTTAACAACGTAAACGCCACCGCCATAAAGACCATGGCCGCAAAACTGATACCCGAGGAGATGATGGGAAGGCGATGGCCCTCCTTAAATCGAAAGCGGTCGCCCAATTTACCTGCAATAGGCGGTGTAATAGTTAATATAAGACCCTGCGCCACGGTGAGTAAAAAAGTGAAATCAGTAAACTCAAACTTAACCAGCAACTTGGGTTGGTAGTTGTGGTAGGCAATCCAACCTATTACGATCGATCCATACAAAGCGGCCAGGCTCCACAACTGCTTCCATTGAATGCCCTCGGCTGTATGATCTTCCATTGATGCAACTTGACTCATGGGTATTATTTTGGTTTTGGGTGGATGTACGAAGTTAAGGAAGCTCGTAGATTTTCACCTACCCTGCCGCAACATCAAGTAACTGAAAACCAAGGTGAAAGAAACAGGAAATTCTTGGTGCTGGCCCGAATTGGGGTTATTTTTGCCCTCTTTTTTAAGCGAATTATGTCACTTTCAACCAAGTATAACCCGGCCGAAGTAGAAAACAAGTGGTACCAGTATTGGATGGAGCATGACTATTTTCATGCCGAGCCCGCGCCCGGAAAGCCCTCGTTCTGTATCGTGATTCCCCCGCCCAACGTAACGGGCGTGTTGCACATGGGCCACATGCTCAACAACACCATTCAGGATGTGCTGATCCGCAAGGCACGCATGGAAGGGAAAGCTGCTTGCTGGGTGCCCGGCACCGACCACGCCTCCATTGCCACCGAAGCCAGGGTAGTGGCCATGCTGCGCGAAAAGGGAATCAAAAAATCGGACCTGAGCCGCGATGCGTTTTTGAAACATGCCTGGGAGTGGAAGGAAAAATATGGCGGCATCATTCTGGAACAACTCAAAAAGCTGGGCGCCTCGTGCGATTGGGACCGCACCAGCTTTACCATGGACCCCGCCTACTACGAGGCGGTGATTCGGGTGTTTGTAGACCTCTATAAAAAGGGATACATCTACCGCGGCCTGCGAATGATCAACTGGGACGTGGAAGCCAAAACGGCCCTCTCCAACGAGGAAGTGCTCTACAAAGAAGAAGGTGAGCGATCGGTGCTCTACTCGGTGCGGTACAAAGTAAAAGGCACGACAGACGAGTGGGTAACCATTGCCACACAGCGCCCCGAAACCATTATGGGCGATGTGGCCATTGCCGTAAACCCGGGCGATGAACGATACCAACACCTGATTGGCAAGAAAGTACTGGTGCCCTTTATTGAGCGCGAGATTCCGGTAATTGCCGATAATTACGTTGACAAAACGTTCGGTACCGGTTGTTTGAAGGTAACACCTGCGCACGATGTAAACGACTACGAGATCGGGCTGCGCCACCAACTACCGGTGATTGACACCATCAATGACGATGGCACGCTGAACGAAAAGTGCGAACTGCCCAAGTTTGTGGGCAAAGACCGTTTTGCCGTGCGTAAAGAAATTGTTAAAGATTTGCGCGAAGCCGGGCACCTGGTGAAGGAGGAAGAATTTGTAACCCGCATCGGCCGCTCCGAGCGCACCAACAGCGTGGTAGAACCCAAACTATCGTTGCAGTGGTTTGTGAAGATGAAAGAAATCTCGAGGCGTGCCTACCGGGCCGTGGAAGACGATGAAATCAAGTTGCATCCCGCCAAGTTCAAAAACACCTATCGCCATTGGATGGAGAACGTACGCGACTGGTGTATTTCGCGCCAGCTTTGGTGGGGCCACCGCATTCCGGCTTACTACTATGGGCCGGGCGAGAATGATTTTGTGGTAGCTGAAACGCTGGCAGAAGCGGTTCAGTTGGCTTCTGCGCAGTGTGGTAAAACACTTACGGAGAAAGACCTGCGCCAGGACCCCGATGTGCTCGACACGTGGGCTTCTTCCTGGCTATGGCCCATGGCCGTGTTCGATGGCTTTAGCGATACGTACTTTGACAAGGCCACCGGTAAAATCAACATCGCCAATAACAAAGACCTGCGTTACTTCTACCCAACGCAGGTATTGGTAACCGCGCCCGAAATCTTGTTTTTCTGGGTGGCACGCATGATCATTGCAGGTTACGAATACACCAACGAGAAACCCTTCGAGGATGTGTACCTCACCGGCATTGTGCGCGATAAGCTGGGAAGAAAGATGTCGAAGAGTTTGGGCAACTCGCCCGATCCGCTCGACCTGATTGCAAAATACGGAGCCGATGGCGTTCGCACGGGTATGCTTTTCAGCTCGCCTGCCGGCAACGACCTATTGTTCGATGAAAAGTTGTGCGAACAAGGCCGTAATTTCGCCAACAAAATCTGGAATGCCTTTCGCCTGGTAAAGGGCTGGACTCCGGAGGCCATTGCCCAACCCGAAGAAAACAAGGTGGCCATTGCGTGGTTCGAAGCCAAACTCCACGCTTCCTTGACAGAACTGAACGACCATTTCGGGAAATTCCGTATGAGCGATGCGCTGATGACGGTTTACAAGTTGGTATGGGATGACTTCTGCGCGTGGTACCTGGAGATGATAAAGCCGGAGTTCGGCAAACCCATCAACCGCGCCACGTACGATGCTACTGTGAGCTTTTTTGAAAGTGTCTTGAAGTTATTGCATCCGTTCATGCCCTTTATTACTGAAGAGCTTTGGCATGAATTGAAAGAGCGACCAGCCAACGATTGCGTTATTCAAGCCTCATGGCCAGTTCCTCAATCATTCAACCAGGCCATTCTGCATGAAGCAACCTATGGCTTTGAAGTTATTACTGAAATTCGTAACACCCGCAATAGTAAGGGGCTTTCACCCAAGGAGGCCTTGAAACTGGTAGTGAAGGAGGGTGAGGTAAAGCTCATTCAATCGTTCTGGCCCGTGGTGCGAAAACTGTCTAACTTGAGCGACATCCACTTTTCCTCAGAAAAGGTGTCCGGGGCTACGAGCTTTGTCATCAAGTCTACCGAGTTTTTCATCCCCCTGGAAGGTAAAGTAGACGTAGCGAAAGAACGGGAAGAGGTTGCAAAAGACCTGGACTACCAGCGTGGCTTCCTGGCTTCTGTAAACAAGAAGCTCGACAACGAACGGTTTGTGGCAGGCGCCCCTCCGCAGGTAATTGAGGGCGAGCGCAAAAAGAAGGCCGATGCCGAAGCGAAAATCAAGGCGCTGGAGGAAAGGCTGAAGGCGTTGGAGGGATAGTTTCGCCATGCGGAGCATCTAATTTCCGTCAGTTAACTGACGGAAATTGTATAAATTCCGTCAGTTTGTAGACGGAAATTATATACCTTTGGTATATGAAAGACCTCCCCCGGATTCTTCTGCCTCTATTGATAAAAGCCCTTGCTCCCCAAAAAGTAGTGGTGTTACTGGGCGCACGCAGAACCGGGAAAACTTTCTTGGTTAACCAGGTAGTAGAAAATCAACGGCATTTGAAATGTCTTTTGCTGAATGGTGAAGACCTTACCGTACAAGAGCAGTTGGCCCGCAGAAGCATTTCGCATTACCGCGGCCTTACAGCAGGTATCGACTTACTCATCATTGACGAAGCGCAGAAAGTGCCAGAGATAGGCCTGGCATTAAAGCTCATGGTAGATGAGATGAAGAACTTGCGAATTCTGGTAACCGGATCTTCGCTGTTCGATTTGAAAAATAACCTTGGAGAACCACTTACAGGTAGAAAGAAAGAATTTACGCTTTTTACGCTTTCGCAGTTGGAGTATGCTCTGATCGAAGACCCCATCGCTCGCCAAAGCCGCCTGGAAGAACGACTCATCTATGGCAACTATCCTGAACTGGTCCACCTCAAAACCGCCACTCAAAAACGCGACTATCTGCGCGACTTGATAAGCTCCTATCTGTACAAAGACATACTGGTGCTGGAGAACCTGCGAAACGCAGATAAACTGGCTGACCTGCTGAAACTCATTGCGTGGCAAATAGGGCACGAGGTATCGTTAGAAGAATTGGGGAGAAAACTGCAGATGAGCAAAAACACGGTGGAACGCTACCTTGACCTGCTAAACAAAGTTTTTGTTATCTATAAAGTACAGGGCTTTAGCCGGAATCTTCGGAAGGAAATTGTAAAAACAAAGCGATGGTACTTTTATGACAATGGTATACGCAATGCCATATTATCCAACTTTCAGGCACTCACCCAGCGAAATGATGTTGGTGCGCTGTGGGAAAACCATTTAGCTGCCGAAAGATTAAAAGTACAGCACTACAAAAACGTTCATGCCAACAACTATTTCTGGCGCACTCACGACCGACAAGAAATAGATTGGGTTGAAGAAAGGGAGGGTAATCTATTTGGCTATGAGTTTAAATTCACCCCCCCGAAAAAAAAAATAAAAGCGCCAGCCGCCTGGGCTGATGCCTACCCTGAAGCCAAGTTCAAAGTAATACATCAGGGAAACATGGATGACTTTGTGATGAAGAAGTAGTACCCCGCTGTAAATGTTCGCAACAAACATTTCATAGCAAGAAGAGGGGTCGGAACACAAAGTATCCGTTCAAAAAAACTATTGAGTGCCGGCATCACCGAGAAGAACAAACGATGCCCAAAAGTAGGGGTGCATATTAGTGACTGCGCGTATTGATTTGATTTTTCCCGAACTGCTTTGTCTTTGAAGCACAGTTTCTTGATCTAAGAAATCCCGCTGCGCTGCTGTAAGTGCCTCTGAGGCCGGCAGTCCTTTCTTTAGATTCCGATAAAAACCCGCCATGATGGTGGCTGTAGTTGCATCGTCTACCTTCCAGAGGCTTACCACTACAGCAGGGGCCCCGGCATATATAAACGCCCTGCTCATGCCAATTAAATCATCTGCTTCACCAATGTCTCCAAGACCAGTTTCGCATGCGCTAAGCGTTACAAGCTTGCACTGCAATTGAAGCTCAAAAATTTCGCGTACCGTCAATTGTCCATCGTCATGTTCTCCTGGTGTCATCAATAAATAAGAGTACAATGGCTGTAATTTATTGAATGCGCCATGAGTAGCAATATGAAGAAAATTGCACTCGGAGGCCTTTGATTTCAAAAACGTTTCTGATGAGGCAGCTCCACTCACCCAGTCTGCTTCAGGATAGATCTGCCTTATTTTTTCCAACTCGCTCTCGGTGCCTGGTAAACCTGGGAAGCCTCCAATTTCGATACTTCCCAGCGCCATGGCTAGAATCCTATCGCCTTCGGGAGGCCTTCTGGAAGCGCAGTAATGAAGAACCGCAGAAGATGGCGAACTGCTTATATTAAATCGTTCCAGGAGATAGTCTCCCGTTCCTGTTCGGAGAGCCTGGAAGGGTATGAAGTGCAAATCGCCATGTGGAACAAAAACGATGCTTCCCACGCCAGCAAATAGATCTTCAATGGGCCGAATAAGATGGTTGGTCAGTCGCTGACTGCTCTCATTTGTCATCTCCCTCTCGTGAATAGAAATGGACTTCCGGAAAAAAGCAATCTCACGACTAACCTCTCTGCGTGAAATATTGACCACCCTTCCAATAATTTTTTCGTTCGTCACCACCCAAACGGTAAGCGATTTCTCACCAAGCCAATATTCAACAACTGCCGTCCCCTTTGGAAGTATTTTTTGGACTTCCTCTGGCAACGGAGGCTCAACGTTGGTAACGGAAACGTATGCTTCATTATTCAATTTTAACTTATGAATTACCTCTTCATATTTGATTCTTGCCGCCTCGAGCTCACCCACCAACTGTTTACGGAGGTTTGAATTCTGATCGGTGTTGTGGAGTTCTCGTGTAAGTTGTTGGATTTTTAATTTTACCAATTGCTCTTCCTCTAATAGGCTGTCATCATTACTTGTTTTCGCCACGATTTTTTGATTACCCAACATGTCGAGAAAGGCACGCGACCGTGACTGCTCACTGTAATGCAGCGCTCTAACCACGGCTTCATTTTGCGGAACGCCATGCAATGTGGATTGCATTAAAAGAGCAATAATGCGATCATACACGGCCACCTTCGAGTTCGCTAAAAGGGTCTTGAATTCTTCAATGGTCAGATTACCCCTGATTTGGTCAATTACCTCTATGGCCCGGGAGTAGTAGGCATAGCTACTATCCGGTGCACCTTCAAGTTCGCGCAACAAACCAATTTGGTAGAATGCCTGATACTTATACTCGGGTTGAATTGTTGTCGATAAAACCGCTCTCAACAATTTCTCTGCATCTCCGTAAAGGCCTTTTCGAAGGGCAATGCGTGCTAACTCCAGATTCGATCTTGCTATGCCCTCTGGCTGTTCTGCCTCGGTAAGAAGCGCTTTAGCTTTTTCGAAAAGCAACTGCGCACTGTCCAGGTTTGCCTGATCAAGATAAAGGGCTCCAAGGCGCAGAGAGGCCAATGCAGTACCCACCAATGATCCTTGCTTTGCATGGCGGCCATATGATTGCCTAACGTCTCCAAACCTCAATTCTAATGAGGGTGTCGACTCGCTTGCATCCGGCCCCTGCATTTCGTTCTTGATAGAGATGGCCCTCTTATAATATTCGCCAGCCCGTTTTCGATCTCCTAAAGCCAGGTAGACATCTCCAAGTTTCATGTAGGCAACCAAAACCTGTGGTTTTATTTTCGAGTGTTCAGCATCTTCTACTGCCATAAGTTGATGGCGAATGGCCTCCTCAATATCGCCCCTGAGAAATGCAATGTCGCCCAATAGCTGATTTTGTCTGGCAGTACTTAGCTGATGTTGCTTGGCCAGCTTCAATGAAATATTCACGAACTCGCGAGCATCGTCCAACTGATTTCTGTCTCGTTTAACGATCGACAAAAGAAAAGTAGCTTCAATAATACCTTCGTTTTCGCTCGCCATCCCCTCGTAAATTTCCAGGCCTCGCGTTGTAAATTCTTCTACCTCCTTGAAATTGCCCAGGGCCATGTGGATCTTTGCCGCAGCAATGTATGTATCGGCCACAGATGATCTCCTCTCTTCTTTGCGACTGGAGGTTATCTGCCCGGTCATATCTAAAGATCTGGAAAGATATTTTAACGCATTGGGGTAGTCGCCTGCGAACCCATTCAAAATACCCAAATCGCGGAATGCTGCTATCAGCTCAAGTTGGGCTTCGCTATAGAGTGAATCAATGCCAATAGCCTTATGCACATGACCAATCGCGACTTGGTAGTTACCCTGGGTAGAATACACGTATCCAAGTTTACGGTGGACTTGCGCTTCCATCAACGGATTTCTATATAGACCAAGTTGTGGGCTTAGCTGCAAGTATTGCGTATAGTGCCTGGCTGCTTCTTGATAGTTTTTACGATTACTCGCGTCATCACCAAGGCGGATGGCGTTTGTGGCCACGATTGATGGCGTTGTGCATCGGCTAACCATTGCCATCACCAAGACCAGCAAAAAACTATCTCTTATCATGTTAAAGAATTACCTGTACCAGAAAAAAATACGTTGGGTCTGCAGCAGACAATTTACCTGCCAAAGGAATGGTTACTCCCTGGGCTATGCGAAATTGCCGAATCTGGAAATTCAAACCGGGGGAATATTGAACTGTCCAGGAAGGATCGGGCTCGGTTATGCCATCAAATGTGTCGGGGTTCGAAAAAAAGTATTGAGCACTATTCCTTAGCGCTATCCACTCATTGAGGTGAAAATTAAAGTAGCCTCCTAACGATATGTTGCTACCACTTCTAAAAGACTGTTCGCTGGGGGCCAGCGGCCGCAACTTCTTTCTCCCTCCCGCAAAATACTGGTAAGATAAGTAAACCGAATATACGTATGGATAGGCAATCTGCCTCAACTGATATTCTGCTATTACGCTCATCTCGCCAGAACCGAGGGCCGGTTCGTATTCGAACTCATTCTTAATATTGCTAGGGTTCTTTTGTCCGGATGGAAGTCTCAAATAGCCTGTAACTGTTTGCGAGGGTCGGGAGGCAACCTGGGTGATGATTTGATAGGAAGTCGCAATGGTAATATCGGCCAATCCGCGGGCTTCATTTTGCCATCTCTTGGTGCCCAATGTGCCAATGTCCTGAACCTCATGTCGCACCGATTGATATAGTTTTAAGTACCTGTATGGTAGAGATGCACTTAATTGAAATCTATCAGTCACACCGTAGCCAATACCAAACTGCACATCACCAGAGGTTGCCCATACATTGCTTGGAAAACTTTCACGATTTCCTTCATTGTCAAAAATTTTATCTAAAGGTGTTGTGTTAAAGCTTAACCCCGCGCGAAGAAACCCTTTGAAAAGAGTCTGTGGTTCGTTTACCACCGTAAGCTGTTTCTTTTCAATTGGCGTTAGCTCTTCCAGCATTTGGCCACTTACTCCCAAGGCCAATGCAAAAGACGCCAAGCAAATAGGTACAAATTTTTTCATTTCTTTAAAATGGGAAAATCATTAAACACCAATGATGTAAATATTGAAAAGGGTGCCTCACTGCTTTCACCAAACAGGGAGAAATTGATCTTCTGCCTAAGCCAAACCTTGGGCGTTACAATAATCTCGTATCCTGGGGCCAGTACAAATAAAGAGGCACGTGGTATTTGATAACGCTGATCAACTTCTTTCACCCATCCACCGTTTGAATTCTCGCCTGATAAGGAAACTGATATGTCAAACCATGGAGCAATTTGATACTCAACTTCTAAGTTGTACCTAATAATTGCAGGGCTTTGATGCTGATATGGTACAGGCCTATATTGGAATACTTGGTTTTTTAATTGGTATTCCCATCGAACATCCTTTGCCTCTGTTACGGGTAACGCATAGAAGACGCCACTTGTAACAGCCATCATCGGCCAACGATATTTTATCCAGGAGCCAACCTGAAGCAAGCTCGTGCCGTTTCCCCATTTCTTATTA
Source organism: Bacteroidota bacterium (assembly GCA_049324055.1). Lineage (GTDB taxonomy): Bacteria > Bacteroidota > Bacteroidia > Cytophagales > Cyclobacteriaceae > ELB16-189. Next base: position 274,180 of record JBMOLS010000043.1, read on the forward strand.
AAGCGATAATGTAAAGAAGTGGCTCCGTTTGGATCGGATGAGTACCGATGATCCGGTCTTTGTTCTTGATCCTCACCAAGTTGCAACCCCAACCCACTTGCCCCGATAAGATCAAGTCTTGCGTTGCGAATAGGCAACCGGCCAACCAACATCAAATTCAGATTCTCCCAACCTTTTTTTGTTTCAATCTCAGAAATCTCAACAATACCTTCGGTGGAACTCAATGTAATTATCTGCTCCTTCCTGATTGATTGCGATTTGCGATCAGTGTACACTTCTATGGTTAGGTTTTGAAAAAACCCATACCGAAAAGCAAAATAGAACTGGTGCCTCGCAAATGAAGTACCTGAACTTTTCAGATCATAAACCTGACCGTCCTCATCAAAACCCTTAGTTATGGTAGCAAGCGTGTACCCACCTTCCAACCTCACCTGCCCTCTATGCAAAGTAATAGGTCTGGCTATGCTTCGTTCTTTTAGCAAGACCGAATCTCTCCCTGCCTGGCTAAACAAGATGGTTGGCCAAAGAATAAATACACAAAAATATCTTTCCATGTTTGATCTAACCTATCGACCTATTCCGGGTGTATACCTGTATGCACCACTGGTTGTTCCAATCCAAATATTACCTTGCTCATCCAGCAGCAATGGGCCAATCTTTTCTTCTTTAAAGCGATCAGTCATTCTTCGCATGTACGCGCCATCGAACTGATATAACCCGTTGCTGCCGGTGGCAACCCACAAAATACCCCTTCTATCAACCAACAGGCTGCGAATCCAGTTTGCCTGCTGCAGATTAGCCAAGCCCACCTGGGTTATTTGCATCTCGGTCATCTTTGCCAGCGTAAATCCATCAAACGTGCCAATCCAAAAATTACCCCACTTATCTTCTGTAATGGCCGTCACGTAGTTACCAGGTAGGCCATCACTTTCTTTGAAAGAGGTTACCCCGCTATTCTTTTCTATTCTTTTGATTCCGTCATCCGTTCCGAGCCAAATTCTTTCATTTCCGTCTTCGTAAATCGTGTTGATATAGTTACAAGGGGCACAACTATTGGGATTATAGAAATAATAGAAATTAGCATCATCCGTACGGAATTCGAAAGCACCACAACAAGCTGTACCAACCACAACATGCCCGCCAGAAGTTTCTAAAAGTGCTGTTATCGTGATATCGAGAAAAACCTCGGGAACAATCCAAGAATTGTTGACATAGACACTCAGCCCTGCATCGGTTCCTACCCAAATACGTCCATCATTGTCTTGGGTGATAGATGTAATGTAATTACTTGGTAGTCCATTATTCTTTCGAAAAGAGGTGTAGCTTTGATTGTACATCGAAAGGCCTGAGGTTGTTCCAAACCAAATATTACCCTTGTCATCTTTAAAAATTGCAGTAACGTCATCTCCTGCCAAGCCATCTTTCGCTCTAATCTGAGTCCACGTATCAAGTACGCTGGGGTCTAATGCGCTTTGCTCTAAGCATGATGTAAGCGCTATCGACAATAGTAGCGCAACGCAAACCTGTAATAACTGCTGGGGAATTATCATTATATAACTGGCTTGCATGGCTAATTTACGTTCGTATCAACTAACCAAACAGTCATGGTAGTTTGAAAAATGTCAACAAAGCCACCACCTGTAAAAACTGAAGTACCGGAGCGATAAAAGCCTCCGAAGCCGATACCAGGAAAATAGTATTCTTTTACTTGGTAGTCGTGGGAAACAGTGCCACATATCTGTACTCCCGCAATCGTTTCGCAAGCAGGCTGGTAGAAGGGCTCGGAAACAATTACAGCGTTTATTGAATAGTTTGGGTTAAAAGTATTGGTAATTATACCTGTGGAAATAACCTCTGGTGCGCCTTCAGAGAAATAACCAACAAAACCTTGCGAGCCAAAGAACTCACCGCTTCTGGAGTCAAAAAGCACTGCTGCACCCCAGGCTCCGTTCTGCACTTGTGCTATATAGAGCACTCCATCTTTGAAAGCCAGATAAGGTCTGCTGTACCAAATAAGAGGGTAAACATTTCCGGTACCAGAGTATGCGGTTTTATATAATTTCAATTTTCCAAGCACATTAAAAGTCACAGAAACTGTGTCAACTATCTGAATTGTTGTGAATCCTGTTTTTTGTGGCTCTGTCGAACCATTAGTTTTTTTATCATATGTCCATTTGTATTTCCAAAATGCTCCGATAAAAAGCGACAGATTGTCGAAGCCTGGATATTTATTCTCTTTAACTGTTATTGAAATGGTGGTTTTCGCTGACTTACCTTTATCATCTGTTACATTCAATGTAGCATTGTAGATGCCACTGGTTAAATATGTAAAGCTTGTTTCCGGTGAGGATGTAGAGTTGTAGTCATAGATTCCATCGCCTTCAAAATCCCACTCGTATTTAACCAACACTCCGTCAACATCAGAACTATTTGCGCTGAAGTTTACATGAAGCGGAGCATACCCTTCCACTACCGAGGCCGTGGTTGTTACCGATGGAGCTTTGTTTTCAATAACGGAAATGGCTACCTGCTTACTGGATGACGCGCCCTGGTTATCGGTGACTGTAAGCTTTGCGTTGTACGATCCAGGTTTGGTATATTCATACATTTGCGAGCCCGCTGTCGCGCTTTCGAAGTCTGAAACACCGTCTCCTTCGAAATCGAGTTGATAGGATTCCACCTGGCCATCGGGGTCAGTTCCCGAGAAATCGAAGCGAATTTCGAGTGGATCCGTTCCGCTCACTTTATCAACACTTAGCTCAGCCGATGGTGGAAGATTCTCCTCTTCGCAATTAATTATTGCTAACGTCAACAACGTATAAATCCCTATTGCAAGCGCTTTCCCCTTTTTCATCTGAGACTATTTTTTGAAAAATTAGAACTCAACAAAACATTTGTTCATTTCACTCGATAGGACAAGCCTGCGCCCAACGTTAAGGGAACAATGGTTGCGTCACTATCGAAAATAATATTAGTGGCCACTTTCACCGGTATGGAAAGTTGATCCGTCAATTTGATTGGATAGATCAACGCGGCAAGCGTTGTGAAATCGGCAAAGTCATCGAAAACAAACGTCCCTAACCCCAGGTCGAATTGTAGTTTGGCCGCGTTCAGTCTAACTATCCCCAAAAATCTGCTGGCATTTACATCCGCCTCCTGGTAGTAGAAATAGCCATTGTACGTATCGTAAAAATATTTCCATTCATACCAGAACAAATGTTGGTAACCTGCGCTGACACCTGCCTGAATACTCTTACTTACTGGAAAAAGTACCTGCAATGACGCATAGCCAGTAAAATTACTCCAGTCGTACAAGCGGAAGGTTGATCCTGTCTCAGAAATACCCGACCAGCTCTCCAAATTGACCGCAGCATAACCCATACCCCCATCCACTTCTATTGTCTGGCCGGCTAGGGGGAATACGCTTGAGAGCATAAAAAGCAAAATAAGTCCTGTTAGTTTCATATATCATTCATGGTTTCGTACGAGCATGACATCGGTAACACAACAAAAAGCCACATTTTTTACTCCCTCCCCTTCTCCGCTCCCGGCATTCTCCTTTTCAACCAAGTGATCTGCCCGCGGTGCGTGTTCGCACACGTGGAACCATTTCGAATAGCAATTGAAATTCCGCTCCTTCGACCACTCAGGGTCTATGGCGAGTAACCAGTTATCATCTTTCGTTTTAAACTCTTCCAGTGTTTTCTGGCGCACCGCTTCGATTCGTTCGAGATAATACTTTACCTCGTGGCCTTTGATTTCCTTTCGTCCACGGTCGCCCAGTTCCATGGCGGCACTCCACTCATTTTTCTCTGTATCATTAAAGTCTTGCCGACCTTCAAACGTGTTGGCCTGGTAAAACGCTTCGGTGGCACCCAGATGCAGTATCAGCGAGCCAATGGTGTTGGCATCATCATCGTGCAGGTAATCGAGTTGTTCGATAGTGAGGCTCTTCACCGCATTGACCACGGTGTGGCGATTATAGTTCAGCATCGACACCAGCGCACCAATGTGTGGCGCGTAGCACTCCAAGGGTTGTGTCATGTATACACTGGGGTCGGCCACCGGATGTTTAATGGCCGTTGCCCCCAGTGATACCCCTAAACCGGACAATACAGAAGCGGCTGCTATGCCTTGTTGCAGGAATTTCCTTCGGTGTATGAGGTGATTCATGAGGTTAACGTTTTTTGCAGTTACGTTCTCCCCTCATGGTGAACTAAAGTTCGGCAAGTCATGCGGGACGGTCAATCCCAGAATTCAGGGATACACCACGCCATATTTCATCCACATTCCGCCCGTGTCATCACAACGTGCTACCAACACCCTCATCCACATCGATCTCGTTTCTTCACATTTGCGCCTTCACCCCATTAAATATCTTCGTTGGTGGTGCCGTTAAAGTTGGTGGCACCGATGCTTGAAAATAATCACTGTTAAAATGCTCGCTGCCGTTAAACATCAGGAGTTCGAACAAATGGGCAAAACCCGTCTTGCCTGTTTTTTCGTTTTTCGAGCCTACCTGGTACCAGATGTTCACTGCGACTATGTGCGCCTTGTGGTCTTCGTGTACAAAAAGTCGTAACCCGTTGTTCAAAACATACTATTTGTGGGGAATATCAGTGTTGGCCGGATTAGCCAGATCAGCCAACGGATTTTGTACCAACAGTTGAAGTGCTAAGAAAAAGAAAAGCAGGGCAGATAGCTTCTTTGTCATATTCGTTTTTCATCAATGGTTCCTCTCTACACAAAGATTTGTCGTCCACTGTGGGATTTCTAAATCTTTCTTTTTCTACTGGTCAATTCAACTCCGCCAAGCCCATTTGCCACAGCATAAAAGCCATCATGTCGGCCAACTCTTCCTGAATTTGTGTTTTTGATGCAGCCAAGAAACCATGGCCTCCCTCGAACTCAACCCGTAGAATAACGGGCTTGGTAGTCTTGTTGACGGCCTGAAGTCTTGCCGCAAATTTTGCCGGCTGCCAGGGGCTCACACGAGAATCCGTCATACCGGCTGTAACAAACGTGGCTGGATAGGTAACTCCTTCCTTTATTTTTTGATATGCATCCATTTCAAGCAGGTAGGTGAACTCCAGCGAGTCTTTCACCGTTCCGAACTCAGGGGTGTTTACGGCATTCTCTGTAAACTCAAACCTCACCGCATTCATGCATCCCACGCGAGGAATAGCCACTGCGAATAGGTCTGGGCGCTCGGTCATGGCCCTGCCAATTAAAATGCCCCCGGCACTGGTACCCATACCGGCCAGGTAGGCAGGCGCGGTATACTTGTTTTCAATTAAATATTCCGCGCAGGCAATAAAATCCTTCCATGTGTTTGGCTTCGTTGCTTTGTATCCGCCTCTGTACCACGCCTCGCCTTTCTCCCCACCGCCACGAACGTGGGCAACAGCATAAACGCCACCCTTCTCTAACCAAGCCATCCTTGTAGGATTGAAAAAGGGCTGAGACGAAACGCCATATGCACCATATCCTGTAAGCCAAGTGGGGTTCTTTCCGTACAATTCGATTCCTTTTTTGTAGATGATTGACAACGGAACCATCTCACCATCGTGCGACTGAACCAACACCTCTCTCGACTCAAGATCAGCAGGGGTATCAAACTTGCCAACAGGTTGTAAATCCGTAATCGATAGCGTGTTTGTTACTTCATCGTACAAATAATACTGGGGTGCTTTTGTCCAAGAAGTTAGTATCAGCAAAAACTTTTCTGCATCCTCATCAGCAAAAGCGATGGCCGCCAAACCCAAAACCGGCAGTTCAATTTCTCGTACCTTATTTGGATCCTTCTTGTCAACCAAATGGATTCTACCAATGCCATCTTTTAGCGACTGCACAATGATATAATTCTTACTCACTGAAAAACTCTGGATCACGGCATCCTCAAACGAAAGCACCGTTGTGGCACTGCTCAAATCAGGCTTGGTTAATGACGTTGCTACCAACTTGAAATTGGGTGTGCCTTTGTGCGTAAGTGCAATCAGTGTGCTCCCGTTGATAGTTGAAAAATTGGTAACATCATCCGATTCATTGATAACGCTTCGCCACAATACCCTCTCTTTCAGTGTTTCTTTTATAGACGCACTGAAAATCCGAACCTCGTTTTGAACACCCTTGGCAATAACACCGAAGGTCACTTCGGATTTCCGATCGGCTACCAAAATCGGAAAATCAATTCGGTCAATATTCAAGTTTCCATACTTCTGAGCCGACAGAATCTCACGATCCATGGATTGGCTTGTGCCTACGTAGTGCAAGTAAGCCTTTGAGTCAAGGTACTTTTCGCTTTCAGGATCATCTGGCCCAAGCTTTCTTAGTCGGGTATAGAAAAAGCTTTTACTGTCAGGTAGCCAACTGAGACTTACGCCTGTTTTCTCCAACCGATCGGGAAGCACTTCCCCTGTTTGTACGTTCAACACATACGTTACGTCATCTTCCGACCCGCTTGGCGAGCTAGTCAATGCAACGAGTTTTCCATCAGGCGAGGGATAGTAACCATTGATAGTATATACCCTCTCGTCCTGCTCTCCACCAAACGATTTAACATTAACAAGCAGTTTTTCGGGAGACTTGATGTCTTCGCGGTAATAAAGGTTACCTGATTCCTCATCAGGCTCCTTCTTTAGGTAAAAGACTTTATCTCCTGCCATCTGAACAGAGCTGATTTTTGGCACCGATTCATCAAGTTCTTTGATGCGGTCGAGTAGTTGCTGTCGCAGGGAAATTCTTTTCAGAATACCCCGCGCATATTCATCTTGTTCTTTAAACCAGGAAAGAACAGAATCATCACTCAAAAATTCCAGGTATTGATAATCGTCTGGTACCTTTACCGAATGAAATTCATCGACCACTGTCTTAACAGGCGTTGGCGGAGGCGCAGGTATTTGGCCACCCTGCTTGGTCTGCGAACATGAAACTAATAGAGTTGTTAATGCGGCAGCAACAACTTGCTGCACCATTTTTTTTACATGTAGGCGGTCTTTCATGAGGTTAATGTTTATGGCAGTTACGTTCTCCCCTCATGGCGAACTAAAGATCGGCAAAGTAATACAGGTCGGTCAATCCCTGAATTCAGGGAGGGAGCAAAGATCACTTGGCATACAGATTTTATCCCATCTTGCTTTGCCAAACGATTAACGCTTTCCTTTCTCCCAACCAAAAGACAACTCCAGCATAGCAAAGGGAATGATTTCTGAGTACTCCTGATAGTAATTATAGCCCGGAACGACCGATTGTTCCACGTCTGATATTGTGAACACGGCACCAAAAAGAAGTCCCAAATTCAAGAACTTTTGTGAGGGATATCTCCAACGATAGCCAACATTACCTATCAGACCAAGATTTGTCGCCCTCTCTTCAGTCTCATAAGGTTGGCCAACACCATAGTTGGCCTTCCCGAAAGAAATTTCAGCAAGACCACCATAGTATGTTGCATTGCTGGAGTTCTGCGATGGTGCAAAACCACGAATGCCAGCACCCAAACCAAATGTGGCGGGCGATAACCTATCTTCATCATCAAATCCTGTCCAAACAAGATGGGTTAGCACTCCAAGATATCCATATCTAAAATGCGGGACAAAATACGAATTAGCTCCAGCCTGAACCTCCCACTGAAAAATGGGCCCAAATTGCAAGACTCCTAGCGGATTTACAGAAAAAGACCTTGCATGAAGTGGTCGCTTTTCGGGCGATGAACTTTCCTCAAAAACATCCTTATCTCCATTCTGGTATCTTATCATAAAAACCTTCTACTTAGGAACGGTGAACAATGGCACCGTCAGATTGTCAAATTTTCGATACTTGATGATGGATTCATCCACTTCTTCAACTTTTGCGTTAATCTCTGCGCCATCGCGCATCACAATAATATCCTGACTTTGTACACCAAAAGTCAATAGAGAAAATGCCCAAACAAGTAGAAGATGATTTGTTTTCATAAGTGTTGTAGAATCTTGTTGAAGTAATTGAATGGCTTCTTGAATTTAAATCTGTTACTTTCTCCCCATTATTCTACCCAAGTTCGCAAACCAGAATTAAGTGGTCAATCCCAGAATTCAGGGATACATACTACCGCTTACGCCTAGTTCCGTGCACGATTTCATGAACCGAAACCCGTGACTCCGTAACAAAAACGTAACATCCCTCATCACTACGATTGTTCGGTAACCAATGCAACGAAAAATATACGCCTGCCGCATCAGGAGGTACAGCATCCGTGATATAATCCGGATGAATGGCCAATTTGAATAGTAATGCTTCCCAATGCCCCTCTGCCATGAAAAGGGGAATTCTGACTCCAGTCCTCCGGGAGGCTGGGGGGCGGATACTCCAGTTTTGCCATCATACCTGCCCCTTCCCCGCAACGCCATCACTCATTCTTCAGCATTCCCCATCATGCACCACTCGCTACATGGAAACGAATGGGCAGACCATCTTTAAAGGGTTTACAGACAAACAACCCTTGATGCTCTGCTTCAAACATCGGCTTGCTGCTGTTGGCTGTTGTTAAGGTGGTTCCAACCGGGAAGCACTGGCCGTGTTTACCGTAACAGCCCCTTCACGAGTATGGCTCGTGCGTGGTGTCTCGGGGCTGGCTAAAACAACTCCGGCAATCAACAGGCAGGACCACTTCATCGCACGAGGATGTGAGGGAGGAAAATAGCTAGTGTAATTTACCGTCCTTAATCACACGTTCCCGTCAATCTCAAGCGTGGCATTGGTTATGGGAAAAGTAAAACCACCCGTTGCTACAACCTTGCCACCATACTGTTTATTGTTACCACCAACGGTCACGGTCACGTATCCGGCAGCAATGTTCGATCTGCAATCGGTCTTTTCATTTTGAATCACTTTCATTTCCGTTACGCAATGTCCGCTTCGGCAAAGGGAGTTGAATATGTAGTAACTGCGGTGATTCATCTTAATTAACAACCATTACTCCAGCCAAAAAACCTTACTCGCTTTTTTAATAAGTTCAGCCGTATTTCTTGCCTCGAATTTCTGCAAAAGGTTTTTGCGGTGGCTTTCCACCGTATGCTCGCTGATTTTGAGTAACGAAGCCGCCACCCTGGTAGACAGGCCCCTACCCAGGCAGGCTAAAATCTCGCGTTCGCGCAAGGTGATTTGAAGCGAAAGGTCATCGGTGTATTGATGAACAAAGGGTACATCGTGCTGGGGCGCCACGACATGCTGGTAGACTGCATTATGTCTTTCTTTTATTCGAACGACCATGGCCTGGCAAGCTGCCAGTGCGCGCGTACTTTCGGGTCGATCGAGGAGTGCAAAGCCCACTCCCATCTTGAATTCTTTGCGATCGGTGAAGGTCAGTACTATACCCGTGCCCTGTACCGGTACGAGTTTCCCTGAAGGCCACCTGGCCGTCCATCGATAGTGCTGCACCAAAGGAGTACGCAGGTCGAAATCTGGCTGTGCCACCTGCTGCATGTACATCGACTGCTGTGCCATTAAACGAGGCAAATCTTGTTCTACCGTTGTATCCCTTATCACTTTAAAACCTTCTTTGATATACTCGTGGTGGCTTACTCCAATCAAATCAATCAAACGTTCGCCTGCGTAAGCGGTGGTGAAATCATAAAAGTTGGGCATGTACATTACTGCATCGGGCAAGTCATCGGCCTCGCGCAACAAAGCAGCCAACTCCACATCTCCCTGAATGACAGGCCCATTAATAAACCGCTCGAGATAGTGGTTACTCGCCATATTACTCCAGCCAAAAAACCTTACTTGCCTTTTTGATCAACTCTGCCGTGTTTTTTGCTTCGAATTTCTCCAACAGTTTCTTTCGATAGGTCTCAACGGTGTGGTGTGAAATAAAAAGTTTGTTGGCTACCTCCTGGGTGGCCATTCCGCTGGCAATCAATTGAAGTACCTCCGCCTCGCGTGGGGTAACGGTTTGGGGTGGAATATCGCCATACACCGGGTGAAGCGGAAAGGCACTGGGTTTGAAATGCTTTTGCTGGTGGATAGCATTGTGCCTTTGCTTGATGGCGGTTAACCATTCTTCGCAGGGTGTTGCAAGTTCATCGCTATGTCGGTGTGTAAGAGCCAAACCGAATTGAAGATCCCCGCTTAGATGATACGTTAACACCACTCCTCTTATGTGAAATAGTTCGAATGCCTCGGTCGTCTTCATCCAAACAGGAAAATGTTGAATCACCAACTTCATCCGGTCAAAATCAGGCGACTTACTTTGCTTCAAATACTCAATCTGACGCGTCATGGCGGCAGGGCGCGAATCAACATGTGTGATTTCATACATGGCCTTCGCTCCCCCTGCAGCAAACAACGTTGGCGAAATGCCAAAAAAGTGTTGACAGGTGTCGCTAACAAAATCGGTACAACGCGAAGTAATGTCGCGGCAAATGTGCAGCATCCAGTCTGTGCGGCTGGCGGCCTCGTCAATTAAACCTACCAGTACGGGGTCGTTGTTGATCTCCGGATCGTTGTATAGCTGGCGCAATTGCTCTGACATTTCCATGGTGGCGATACAACAATGAAAATTCCTGATTTGATTTAAGCCGGTTGCGCAGCGTTCAACCAGGGAGCAACCAGATAACGGCAACCGATTGGTGAATATAGTCAACTCAGGCTGGAAACACAAGAGTGGCCCCTCCGTTGCCACGGGTTGGCAACGGTATACCATTGCGGTGCGTACCCCCGACAGGCTACTGAAAATCGTGATCCGGTATTGCTAGTATTGCCACATGCGGGCCCCATTGGGGCTCTGATTGCAGATCGCTCAGCACCAGCGTGTAATAAGCATCCATGTCATTCATGTCCTCCTGCCAATCCACTTCTTGCATGTTATCCACCTCATAAGGCGCATACCCCTTTTCGCATACCGGTGTAAACACAAGAGAACTGATTAAGCCGTAGGGGTGTTCAGGTATAAGCTGCCCCTCTTCGTAAATAACCCGCATGGCACGGGGTGGTAGCGCAAAAGTTTGTGGCTCCAGTCCCACCGCTGTCTGCCAGAATACCTTTACAGTAAGCATATGCAAGGTGGCGTTGTGCAGCCTATACCTCACGTGCCAGAAAGGATCGCGGGGTGAAGCGACCATACTCAGTATCCCGAGTAATAAAATGCTTTTCATAACGGTTTATGTTAGGTTGTACACGAATGAGTCATGGGCAACTATCGCCAAAACGAACCGGGTAACAGGCGCCCTGCCTTCAACATCATTTGCACCGTATTGCGGGCCTTGAATTTTTGGAGGAGCACCTTGCGATGCGTTTCTACCGTGTGAAAACTGATACCCAACTGTTCGGCTACCAGCTTGGTTGAAAAACCTTGCGCCAAACCCTTCATGATGTCGCGTTCGCGCGGTGTAACAACCGGCATGGTACCGTTTTGCTTTTTCATCATACTTTTTGCATTTCGGTGAACGGCACTGATGCGGTTGGCCAGGACCTCACCGCAGATTGCGTCCAGCCCCTGGTTACAGGCTTTCTCCATATTAGCCAACGGCACATCGTCCAACCAAAAAATACCCAACAACTTATCGGGGTGCCCGTGGGCATCGTAACCTGCGATGTCCATTTTTACTATGGCGTGCCTGTAACGTTTATTCTGGTCGAGTATGCGGAAATACAACGATTGAATCAACGGCTGCGACTCTCCTTCCCTGTGCCTTAGCAACTCCGGCATCTCGCGCGCGTAGTTACTCAACACACCAACGCGGTCGTGGGGATGGATGCGTTCCAGAAAAGACTGGAACCGCAGGCCCTGCAGCGACAGGTTCAACTTTCTGAGTATGGCTTGGGAGGCCGTCAGATAGCTGTCGTGTTGCAGATAGTAAATAAATGCGGGCACTGATACAAATGTGGCGCCCTACACCCTCTTCATCTTGCTGAAGATAATATCGAATGTTGTTCAATACGGCCATAGCTGGGGTTTTACGATGGCTAAACAAATGTTACCAAAAAACACCAAAAGCACCATCCCTGAATTCAGGGAGTGGCACTGTAAATGCGATGGTGAAGTTCCTGAAAAGTGGGGGTCAGAGTTAGCCTGTTTGTTTCAAATGCTGGCTTAATTGTTTCATTTACTTACTAAGACCTGTTTATTGGCGTTTCAGAAGGAGAAAATCCAAATTTCTCGCGATAGACTCGGGCAAAGTGGCTGGCACTTTCGAAGCCTGTGGCGTAGGCTACTTCCGCCACGCCCTGTTGGCCATTGCGCAACAGACGAGCCGCCTCCTCTAACCTTGCTTGCCTGATTAATTCACCGGGGCCATGCGGTGTGGTGGCAGTTACTTTGCGGTAGAGTTGCACGCGGCTTACACCCACCGCTCGCGCGAGGTGATCTACAGAAAACGAAGAGTCAGATAAGTGATGATAGATTACTTCTTGCACTTGCTTTAGAAAAGCGTCTTGATGTACTGATGTTTTCACACCGGATGCAATATCGGCAGCATACTTTGCACGCAGCCGCTCGCGTTGTACAATCAGGTTGCGTAGCCGGGCGCGGAGTTCTTCCACGCTGAAGGGCTTGGCAATATAATCGTCTGCACCGCCCTGCCACCCCTCCAGACGCGATTGTTCGCTGGCACGTGCCGTTAGCATAGCCACGGGAATATGGTTGGTCAGGCTGTCCTCTTTGATCTTGCGGCATAGATCCAAACCACTTTCACCCGGCATCATCCAATCGGTTAGCACAAGGTCGGGCAGCTGGCTTCTAATCAACTCCCACGCAGGGGTAGCCGCCTGCACAGGCTGTATGGTAAAATCATCTTTCAATACATCAATGAGGAAGCTTCTTAATTCTGTATTGTCCTCCACTAATACCAGCAAATTTCCCTTCTTCGGTGCCATTGGAACCGCTGGTATTCCAACTTGTTTATTTTCTTCATTATCAGAGCTCCATTCCTCGCGGTCAAAGCAAGCAGGATCGCAGCACAACTGCACGGTGAATGCCGATCCATAACCTGGCTCGCTTGATGCTTTAATCGTTCCTTTGTGCAATCGCACCAGCTCACGCACCAGCGTCAGCCCTACACCTGTACCGGGCTGATCGGTTCCCTCAACACGATAAAACCGGTCGAATATCTTATTCAATATTTCAGGCGCAATGCCCAACCCGTTGTCTTTCATGATAATGATCAACTCCCCATCAACAACCCGTACGTGCAGCGAGATACAGCCATCTGGTGGTGTATACTTGACGGCATTCGAAAACAGATTTTGTACTACTGCTTCCGTGAGGTAAGGATCTATGCACACCTCCATCTCCTGAAGGGGTAGTTCCAAACGCCACTGTTGTTGTTTTTGCGCAGCATAGTAAGCAAACGACTCCGTAATGCGTTTGAAGAATGCATTAATTGATACCCACTTTACCTGCAACTTCCACTTGCCTGCTTCCAGCTTCGAAAGCTCAAGCATTTGGTCCACCAACCGTACGAGCGACTGGCTGTGATGAACAATCGTATCTACCTCACGCTGGTATCGGCCATTACTGTCGCGGGCAATTTTTTCTGCGGGGCCCTGAATGAGCGACAACGGTGTGCGAAACTCATGTGAGATGTTGGTAAAAAAACTCGACTTGGCAGCATCTACCTCGCGTACTTTCTCCAACTCCAGCCGTTCCTTTTCCAATCGCGACTCTGCTTCCTGCCTTCGCTTTTCATCTAGCCGCTGCTTAAAGCCAAGACCCAAAGAGAAGAACAACAATTCTAATAATACGCCCGCCCGAAAGTAGAAGAGCGAATGACTCAGCGGGCCCGGCCACGTAGCAATAAAAGCAGGAAAGGCGTTCCATAGCATGGTAAGAATACCACCCAATATCAGGAAAGAATTTCCCGCAATGAGGTATTTCCGCAACGGGCTGGTTGACCGAGCCACCCACAATGCAAGGCTTACCACCACGAACAGTGAAAAACCAACTCGTACTACTATCCATGCAAACCCATAATTAAAACCAACCGGTTGCCACACAAACACCAACCCGGCATCTATCACAGCCAGAGCCAGACCCACCACCGTGGCCACACGCAACACCTTATCAAAAACGGGCTGATGCACAAACGTGCGCGTGAAGTGGCGGAAAAATTGAAAATAAGCAACGTGACTTAGCAACTGAAACAGGCGATGATAGAAAATGCGCGTTTCAGCATCTTCGTACCATGCTACCCACGACTTTGCCAGCATGACCACAAGAAAATGCAAAAAAGTAAAGAGAATGTAGAGTGCATAAAAGCCATACTCTTTTGTTCGTAGCTGCACATATTTAAGTACAATGTATAAGCCCATCATGAACACCATGCTGCACAGGGCCAGCTCTAACAAGTTGCCCTTACTTTCGTGCTGCAGCGAAGGCAGATGCTGCGGTATCAGATCTGGGTGTGGTACCATACCCATAATTAGGCCAGCCTTTACATCCGCAACAACTGCCACCTCACCAAGTGGCTGTATTTTCAACGGATAGACTATAAACTGTTGTGCAAAATGATAGCGGTAACATTCGGGCACCTGTGGCTCTCCTTGCACGTGCAGGTTTACTGACCTGAAGATTTGGAGGCTGGTATCGTAGGCGAATAGAAAAACGGTGGCCGGTAACAATGACTCATTGACAAGCTGAAAATGCAAGGTTGTGGACGATGTGGGGACCTCTAACCACTCGGGTAAGGCCGCTACGCGAACCTTCTTCAACTGTTTTTGCGCGAGCACAGCATGACTGCCAACCAGCGTCAGGCACAAGAGAAAAAAGACGAACCGCAGTATGTGAGCATGGAACCTCACTGATAAAGTGCACATAACACGAGGTTAATTTACATCAACCGGATGGTAGGGCGCAATCGCTAAAAAGAAGTATTCTGCGTGACTTCGAGAAGTCGCTAGTTGGCCAAAATACAGGGCTCAAAAACCAAGAATGAGACGCAATCATGGTTGAATCCCTGCATTCTGGTAGGTGTATTCAATATACCCTTGCTAACTCTCATTAGCTGGTAGGCGCTGACGGCACAAAGAACAAAGTAGGGGTATAAACCGAGGATGCCAGGCAGTTATTGGATATATTCGAATGTTGGTACACTAATAACGCCCACGGTAAAGAATAAAGCCGTGGCAATATGAATACAAAACCATAAATTATGAGCAAGCACCTACTTCTCCTCACGGCTGTTGTTGGCATCCTTGTAACTAGTAACACCGCAGCCCAAAACAAAAAAGAAATTGGCAACTTAATAACCGAAAATATCCCAGACATACCTCAGGAGTTACGGAAGAGATTGAATCAATATCAAAATACACGCAGCGCATTGCCGTTGGGTTGGAGTCCCAATGGCCAGGCGATGTTGATGAGTACGCGCTTCGCGGAAACTTCACAAATTCACTTGATTGCGGCACCCGGTGGGGCAAGAAAACAAATAACCTTTTTTGAAGAGCCAGTTGGTGGTGGATACTATTGTCCGAACTTAGGCTATCATGGCTTCATGTTCACTAAAGATATTGGCGGAAATGAATTCCAACAGCTTTATTGGTTTGATTTAAACACTGGAAAATATGAGATGATTTCTGATGGCGGGAGGAGCCAAAACTCCGATTTTAAGTGGTCGGAAGACGGCACGCAATTTATCTATACAAGTACGCGCAGAAACGGCAAAGACTATGACCTGTTCCTCGGGGATATGACCGACATGAAAAATGCCAAGCCAATTCTGGAACGGGAGGGTTTATGGTATCCCATCGATTGGAGCATTGACACCAAAAGCGTAATAATTGGAAACTATGTTTCCGCCAGTAAATCATTACTATATGTTCTTGATTTAGCCACAGGTAAACTGGAACAAGTCAATGCCACAGCTAAAGAAGATATTTCGTATGGACAAAGTGCATTTTCATCAGACGGAAGAGGGATCTATTACGTTTCAAACGAAGGTGGGGAGTTTATGACATTAAAATACTACGATATTACTACTAAAAAGTCCACAGCGCTTACCACCGGTATCTCATGGGATGTAGACTCATTTATAATAAACAAGAAACGAAACACCATTGTATTTGCTGTAAATGAAAATGGGATATATAAGCTTTTCAAACTGGAAACGGCCAATAACAAATACACTGCGTTAGGCGGAGTACCACCAGCTGTGACTCTTCCTGTTGCATTTCATCCACAAGGAACAACATTCAGCCTTTTGATAAATTCCCCGAAATCACCAAGCGATATATATACTTACGACTTGAATGACAATAAACTGACGCAGTGGACATTCAGCGAGGTGGGCGGCCTAGATAACAGCAAATTTATCTCGCCAACTTTAATCGAATACGAAACCTTTGATAAGATTAGTGACAAGCCGCGGAAGATTCCTGCATTTTATTATCGACCAGAGAATGTCAAAGGAAAAATACCGGTAATCATTCTCATTCATGGTGGTCCGGAAAGCCAAGCCTTTCCGAACTTTAGTCCCGTCAGAAGTATACTAACGAGTGAGCTTGGTGTAGCATTAGTAGTCCCTAATGTGCGTGGCTCATCAGGCTACGGAAAATCCTATCTAAAGCTAGATGATGGATATAAAAGAGAAGAATCAGTGAAGGACATTGGTAAGCTCATTGATTGGATCGCCAACCAACCTGAACTTGATGCAACCAGAATTGGAGTCATTGGCGGATCATATGGCGGATACATGACATTAGCGGCATTAACCCATTTTAATGACAAAATCCGTGTTGGTGTCGACCTGTTTGGTATTAGCAATTTTATTTCCTTCCTTCAAAATACTGAAGATTATCGTAAAGATTTAAGAAGAGTTGAGTATGGTGATGAACGAGACCCGAAAATGAATGACTTTTTAACAAAAATATCTCCTGCCAACAATGTCGACAAAATATCCAAACCCCTGCTAATCATTCAGGGGCAAAATGACCCAAGAGTTCCTCCATCCGAATCGGAGCAAATGAAAAACAAACTACAAAAGAAAGGGAATGAAGTTTGGTATCTACTAGCAAAAAATGAGGGCCATGGGTTTCAGAAAAAAGAAAATCAGGTTTTTCAAGACTTAGTAATAATCATGTTTCTTCAAAAGTACTTGTTAAACTGAAAATCAGCACAGGTGCTTAGAGCAACTTCGAAAAACAAAAGGGAAACACATGAATCATTATCAAATGTTTTTTGCAACCCACACCTCTTTGGCCGGATTAATTCAGCGACTCTTCTTACAGACAATGCAGAAAGTTAATATTGCACATGAAGCTAATCGCATTGAAAGTTAAACTGATACTATCGGCAGTGATTATGCTGCAGCTACTTGGTTGCAGTAATGACACAGAAGAAGAGTTTGATTGGAGCAACAACGGAGTAAAAGTTGAAAAGGGCAGGGTGATTGCCTTCTTTCCAAAAGATTCGGTGAGCGAGGAGAGAATGAACGAGCTGGTCGATTCCCTGAATATCGGTATCGAGGCAACCCTGCGCTATATGGGCGGACCGTACCAATGGCAGGTGTTCGGTGACAGGCCCGTTACGTACTACTTTGAACCAGGAAATTTTGTATCGGTAACCGATATCGAAGGCGATATCTACATCCCGCTCTTCAGAATACAATCCAACCAGGCACCCTGGCTGCACGAAACCATGCATGCGTTGTTGCGAAATAAAGGTGGCAATTGGAATGAGCGGTCGCAGGTAACGCTTTACTTCTCCATGCCCATCTGGCTAACAGAAGGCATGGCCGAATACCTGGCCGTGAAAGTGGCGGCAGAAGACTCCATCCAGAAGTTCGACCTAATGAAATCGGGGGGCTACTACAAGGTAGATGCTTCCTGTTACAAATCCCTTACGGAGAATGAAGCGCTTCTCTCCTACATGGGAGAGCCCGGTATACCCACCAGGCTACTGACCAATCGAAAAGAGTTTGCGCCCCCATTTTATAACTGCGCCTGCTCGTTTGCCAAATACCTTTCTGAAACGTATGGGCTCAATACCATGCTGACGGCCATTTCTTCCTTTCAGAAAGAAATGGAAACCATCGAATCGCTCACCGGCAAAAACATGGAGACGCTTAGAACGGAATGGGTTGCGAAAATAAAGCCCGCCAGCAGGTAGGGATTTTAGATCTGGAATAGATTATGCAGCCCTGCCATATCCGGCAGGCAGGCCTCTCCACTAACCAGAAGGACCAAGTGCATGAAGTAGATTGCAGGCTGCCGTTTCATGCAATAAGCTGACAAAGCTTTGGTGACACTTTGAAAGTGTGCTGAATCGGGTAAATTAGGATATTAGTGACTGTGTAAAATCGCGCCAGCGATGTTATATCAAACCAAGAGAAAAGCACATCAATAACAACCAATACCGACAAAATGAAAGAAATCAAGTCGATTAACATTATGGAGAAGTTCTCGCTGTTTGAAAAGCAATGGACACCTCACATCATAGGGGAACTCAACGGGCAATACGTGAAACTCTGCAAACTGAAAGACGACTTTGTTTGGCATAGCCACGAAAACGAAGACGAACTCTTTATGGTCTTCAAGGGCACCCTGCTGATGGACTTCAGAGACGGCCGAACGGTTGAGGTAAAAGAAGGCGAAATTCTCATTGTGCCGAAAGGTGTGGAGCACAGGCCGCACACCAACGGAGAAATTGTTTTCAACCTCCTTTTCGAACCAAAGTCAACGCTACACACGGGCACCGTTGAAAGCGACATGACTGTAAAAGAGTTGGGTTGGATATAGCAGCGTTTCGCGAAGGGTTTTTTGCCACGTGCTCTGGAAAATCAAAAGAATAACATGGAATAGCATCTGTCATCAACCACGCAGATTTCCCCGCGTGCACATACCACTTACTGTTTTTGGCCCGACATACCGGCACTCAACACCACGTCTTCGAAGCTGATGTTGGTTACTTTCAATCCGTATAGCAGAAAGCGCACTTCCTTGTTGCTGATGCTGGTGTCGGCTTCGGCCAGCTTGTAGAGGTGCACAAAAGCGGTAAGGCGTTCCTCTTCGCTGCATTGGTTCAGGTATTCTACCCCCTTGGTGTAGATTTCCTGTTCCTTCATGGTTTCCACCATGGTTTGAAAGTCGAGTACGATTGAATCGGCAATGTTTTCTTCTTTGCAGATGGCGGCAATGGCCTTGCGCTCGCGATCGTCAATATGGCCGTCTACCGTTACCAGCAGATGCACAAAGTGGAGCAATCCGAGTTGGAAGGAAAGATTGTTGGGGTTGGCCATAACATGTGGAAGATACATAGAATTCGGCATGTATACCAAATTGTGGGCTGAAGCTACGGGGTAATCTCCTCCTGTGAAAGCTGCGGAAGGCAACACTCTTGCGCTGAAGCTACGGAGGGTAAACAAAAACCCTCCTGCGATGAAGCTACGGAGGGTGAACAAAAACCCTCCTGCGCTGAAGCTACGGAGGGTAAACAAAAACCCTCCTGCGATGAAGCTACGGAGGGTAAACAAAAACCCTCCTGCGATGAAGCTACGGAGGGTAAACAAAAAACCCCTGCAGTTGCCGGCAGGGGTTTTTAATCATCGGTGGGTGTCATCATCTGTACATTTTGGTGAAACTGAGTTGCATTACCTGGCGGTACTCTTCGCTGGTGGTGCCAAAGAGCACACTCACGTAATCTTTCACCGCCTTGATGACCTGATGCACCGACTGTGCGTTGGTGTAGAGCAGTTGGTTGCGCACCTTGCGGGCGTGGCTCCACGCGGCATAAGCCTCGGCCACCTGTCTGTTCAGCGCCTCGAGTTGCGCTGCCAGCGTGGTGAGACTTTCCTTGGTTAACGATGCCTCGTTCGACCGGTACAAGGGCTCCAGTTGGATGGCCTGCACCAACTCGGCAAAGTACTGCGCCCGGCTGGGATAAGCCCTCGGCTTGCTGCGGCCTGCCTTGGGTTCCTCCCCTTCGGGCAGTGCCACCGGTGGCTTGTACTTCTTCGTGCCTCCGAGCAGACGTAACAGCGCGCGGATGTCGTCCATACGTTGCCGTTCGATGTCGAAGGTGCCGAGTGTGCGCACTGCCTTTCGGGCCACTTGCACCGCCTCGCGGAACTTCAACTCGCGCTGCGTTACTACCTGCTCGTAACGCGACTTGGTTAACACTACGTTTTGCAGCGCCTGCCGAGCCTGGCTCAACTGACTTGCCAACGCTTTCACCTGGAGGGTTTGGCGACCGGGGTTATACGTACCTCCGTACCCGGAGCAGAGGCTGACTAACCTGGTTAGTGCCTCTACGTTTTTTACATGTGTCATAGTTGTACATGTTTAATTAAGTATTACAACGCATCCCTACCACCTGCTGGTTGTCTTTTTTTATAATATTTTCAAAAATTTATTTTACCGCTGCCGCACAACCCGTTTGACGTTGGCACGTTCAAGGCCATTTTTTCCGTTGCGGCCGATTAGAAAAGTATTAGAATATTGTTAATCCAGGTTAATGCCAGTCAACCGCTTTCAGCTTCACCCCTGACAGGGTTAGGTGCTACCCACAACCGCGCATGTGCGCAACGGGGTATCTCTCCGTGCCGCTCACAGCTCTGTCCGCGCTGTCTGCGTATACGAATGCCCCCAGCACGACATCTCTGTGTGCTGCCCACCGCTGCGCGTGCACTGACCCTGACACGATGGTGCGCAGCCTACAGCCCCCGTCCGCGTTGCCCAACCACGCGAATGCTCCCGATGCGGTATGCCTGCGTGCCGGGCCACACAACGTATGTTCCCCTCCATGTATCGGTTTGCGCAGCCTGTAACGCTAAAGGGCTCGCTCCATACACATAGACGCGCCATGAACCATAAGCCGATGAGCTGGTCTCCCCGCCTCATGCATCCGCCTCCAAGGGCACTGTGGGCCCAGGGAGGCGCAGCACTTTGCCTGCCGCTGCCCAGACCAAAACCAGGTGCCGCTAATAAGGGAAGTAGCATTCCGGGCACAGACCATAGGTGATATAATGACAATTGAATATATTCGGGTGTTGGCGGCAATAAATTCATCAAAGAGTAGACCATGATAAAGATTGAAAAAGAAATCAAGGCGAACTATGAGGAACTTACTTTAAGTTCAGAGGCATCAAAGGACCAATTTGAAAAGGTTAAAAATGAGATTATTGACAAAATGACGACTTTGAAAATTGAAGGATATGAAATCCATCAAAATATATTTTTTGAGTTGACTGATACTGAGGTCGAACTCTATACGACATTTGCCATAATGAGAAAGTATAAATAAATAAATAAATAAATAAACGACATGCGATATATCTCGTTACTACTCTTTATAACAATTAGTTGTTCTCCATCGGACAATGAGCTTGCACCCGTTGTAGATACACCAAGTGAAATTTCTATTTCCCTATCTCCAAATCCGCCTAACTTAAAACCAAAGCAAGAATTAACAATTACGGGGACAGTCTATGATAAAGAAGGTATTAGCAGCATACTAAGAAGTATAATTTCTGACACTCAGACGACTATTGATCAGAAAAGTATTTCTTCTTCGGGAGTTTTTAACTACCAGATAAATGATTTCTATAAAATTTCTGAAGACACGAAACCAGGGAATTATAAGGTTAAAGTCACAGCCATTGATACAAAGAACAACGAAGTCTCAACCGAACAAGCATTTAAGATTGAGGAACTAACACAGATAAATATTTCTAGTCCGTCTGAGGGACAAACTATCTCTACTCCTCAAAATCTTACAATTGAATTTGATTTAACTTCTAACGCAGGAATAACAAGCGTTTCAACGGGAATCCTTCTTCAAAGTATCGGTTCCGCCTATAGTGAGGTGATAAATTTTAGCAGTCCAGTAAAGACCTACAATGTTACGAAATCAATTTTAGTTACAAAGAGCAATCCTACTGCATCGACAGCTAATTTCAGTGTTACAGTGACGACAGCCATTGGGACAACTATAACAAAGACGATAACTATTATAGTGAATTGAATTTACAGCCGCCAACAAAATACATATGCCATGCAGGGGTTTGGTGTTGCCATTTACATATAATCAACTAATTTAGTATATCACGTGGGACAGTGACGCGTTTCAAAAACCCTGCACGTCATATGTACAAACGATATCTATGAGAGGCTGTAAACTGAACTGTGTCAAAGAAGGAAAACACCAACTTTGACACCATATGAAAAACGAAGAACAATTCAATTTAGAGGGGATCAAGAAGAAAGCCTTGGAGCAGTTTCGCTCGGGCAAAT